>CAWGUE010000001.1:0-148815 GCA_963825595.1 uncultured delta proteobacterium
AGCCGATCGACAAGACCGCCATCATCCTGATTTCCACGATCCTGTTTTTCATTACCGGCATCATGGACCTGGAGGACCTTGAAGAAATTCCCTGGAACATCATCCTGCTGTTCGCCGGGGCCATGAGCATCGGATTCTGCCTGTGGGAAACCGGGGCCGCCAAATGGATGGCCGTCAACTGGCTGACGATGTTCAAAGAGTCCAACTGGTTCGTGTTTGTAATGAGCATCGCCTTCTTTGTCATGATGATGACCAACTTCATCATGAACGTGGCAGCCATTGCGATTTCGCTCCCCGTGGCGCTCGTCATCGCCCCTTATCTCGGTGTAGCCGCTGAAGTGATCCTGTTCGCTTCCCTGGTCACCGCCGGTATGCCGTTTCTGCTCCTCGTGGGTGCGGCGCCAAACGCGATCGCTTATGATTCGAGACAGTTCACCACCGGCGAATTTTTTCTGTACGGCATTCCGGCGAGCATTATACTGATGATCGTGGTGGGATTCGCCGTGTTCATTCTGTGGCCGCTGATGGGGATGCCCACGACCTTGAGCGGTTAAAAAGTTGGACGCGTATCACGCATTAAATAGATTTTGTCACTTTAAACAAAATGACGCCAAAGCGGCAAAAATATAAAACCGCTCCTCAAACCAGCCCCGCTCGGTTTGAGGAGCGGTTCGTGTATTGGTCAGCTCCACATATCAGAAACTGTTCGGCTCTTGATAGGGAGGAAGGATGAAACAACTCGAAAAACTGCGCGATCGAATTATTCAAAGGGTGGACGTCAATTTAAGACATTTCGATTTCGATGTCCCGGGATTCCTGAAGTACTATGTTCCGTTGAACAAGATGATCAAGTATTATGCCCTTTACGGCATCACGCATCACCACCCCCTGCACTATCAATTCAATTACTCGAACCTTGCCGGAAGCAACATGCTGGGACAGTGTAAGATCGAAAACTCGATTCTGTACAAATGCGACATCCGCGGTGACGAGCTCAAATCTCGCGGTGACTCGTTGCATTTCGAGGGTACCGATATCCCTCTCGATCACGACGAAATGATCCTGATCAAGGACAGCTTTCTGATCAAGACCCTGGTTCACAACTGCTCGCACAACCCCGAAAACCCGGAGCTGTTTCTGATCAAGAACTCGGCCTCGGCGGCGTATGTGAACATCCATGGGTCCTGGATCGAGGGCTGTTTCCTCAATCCCTTCAGCACGATCGACCTGACCAGCCTTCACGGCTGCTCTGTGGGGACGTTCGCTTACCTTCAGGTCGGTGAACTCTGGCATGAACAGATCGCCTCCGGTCAGATCTGGATCAAGGCCGAGGATCAATTTGATTTCAAATACAACTTTCCCGAAAAGGAGCTGAAAAAATACATCGACTTCCATCCCGATCGCCGCCCTACCGGAATTTTCATCGATTTTCTCGAAAGCCGTAAGGAGGATTTTCAGGACGTCTTCAACGTGGTTCACCTTACAAACCCCTTACCTGTTCCTAAGAGCACTTCCCTGAGCCGTTACGCCGTTGTCAAACCCAAGACTCGCATCGCTGAAAACGTTCTTATCGCCCAGCACGCCTATATCGAAAGTTCCGTCCTCGGTAAAGGGGCGAATGCCCAGGAGCACTGCTACATTATCGATTCAAAGCTGATGGGCAACAACGTGACCGCCCACGGAGCCAAATTGATCGATGTTGTGCTGGAAAAAAATGTTTTTGTCGGTTTTAATTCATTCCTGCGGGGCACTTTCGAGTTTCCGTTGAAAGTCGGCGAAGGTGTTATCGTCATGCCGCACACCATTATCGATATGCAAGCGTCCCTGACGATTCCTTCGGGCCATCTGGTCTGGGGATTAATCAGAAGGCCTGAGGATCTGAAAGAGCACAGCATCGCCCTCGAAGACCTTAACAAGGTGAAAGACAAACTCAAACTGGGCGCCATGGTCTTTGAAGGCAGCGGCAAAGCATTCGTCGAGGCTTTTCAACACCGTATCGACCACATCCTCGAAGCCAACGGCGCCTACTTCGACGGCAAGAAGAACAGGGGTCATGCCCAGAAAATCCAACACATCGCCTACAATATCATACAACCCCATCCACTCGGCCTGAAAAAGGGGGTCTACCCGACCATCGACATCCGGCCGTAAGGGTTCGCAAAAAAATTAGCTGGCAATTTTGGGCGTTGGATCGGTGCGGATTTTTGTTTATTTGAAAAAAGTCAGCAGCGCATGCAGATTGGTCAGCGGGTGCGGGGGGCAGCCGGGAATATACAAATCAACCGGCAGTAGGCTGTCCAAACCGGAGGCGATTTCCGGGCTGCCTCTGAAAGGACCACCGCTGAGTGGGCAGCTACCCACGGCAATGACCGCTTTGGGGGACGGCACGGCTTCGTAGGTTTGAAGCAGTGCCGTTTTCATATTGACGGAAACGGGACCGGTAACGACGATAGCGTCGGCATGGCGCGGTGAGGCCACGAAATTGATTCCGAAACGGGCCAGATCGAAGAACGGGGTAGCCAGAACGTTCAAATCGGCTTCACAGGCGTTGCAGCCGGCAGCCGATACCTGGCGCAGCTGCAGAGAGCGGCCAAATAGCTTTTTGAAGTGCTGGCGGGAATGATCGGCCAATGAGGGCAGTGCGCCGTCGGTCATCAAATGCTCTTTTTCGGCAACCGCGATTTCAAAATTTTGGGTAAAGGAAACGAACCGGCCTTCGGAAAGGCGCTCGCACGTGCCGCAGAATACGCAGCGTCCCAGATCGATCCGTTTGCGCTCGGCATCGATGGCGTCCTGGGGACAAGCCGCCGCGCATTTGGCGGCCAGCTCTCCGGGCACCTCCTTGTAAACCTGCGGCAACCCGCGATAGCGGGCCGGTAATTCGATTTTCTTTTTGGGATACGCGCTGGTTCTGTATCCCTGTTCAAACCTGTTTTTCAGTGCTTTGAGCATGGTCGTTTCACTTTTGCCGTTCGTCGGATTGATGGCTGTTCGGTTTCATCGGATCCCACATACTCTAATTTTAACCGTTGAAAGGGTTGCAACGTCCGATGTGTTGAAACCCAACTAACAGTAGCGTTTATACTGGGTACCGTAGATGCAAGGCGTCGGGCGCGCAGACGTACCTTTATCCTTCAGGCGTCCGACAACACAACCGATGGGGCGCCTTGTGAACGCTAACCGATAATTAGAGATCGAATCCACAATATGACAGATTGTAGCTCTTGTTATTGAGCGGAAAATCGGAAATTCCGGTATCGCGCAGGGACATGGCCAGTCCGTTCCAGTTATGAAAGGAAGGATCCTTGACCTTGTATCGCAGGACCCCGCCCGCCGTATCGGTCAACACGCAGTGCGACAGTTCGCCGCGCCACGCTTCGTTGATCGCCACCACAAAAGAAGACGGCGCCAAAGCCGCGTCGAAGGCTTCGACACACACCGTTTCGATCGGTTCGCTCAACCAGGACTGAATCATCTCGATCGATTGAATCACCTCGTCAGCCCGGATCATGGCCCGGGCATACACGTCGCCGGTGGATTTGGCATTCTCGGGGATATACTGCTGCCCATAGTGCCCGGTGGGGAAACAGCGTCGGACATCATACGGAATTCCGCACGCCCTGCCGGCCGGCCCCACCAGTCCCAATTTCTCCGCCGCCGTGCTGACCGTTCCACAGTCCTCGAACCGCGATCGAACACTGGAAGTGGAAAACAGAAGGTCGATCACATGCGCGACCTGGGGTTTGAGTTCGCTCAGGCGCGCCATCAGCGTGCTGCGATCTTCGTCGGTCAGGGGGAAGCGGACCCCACCGGGCCGCACCAGCCCTTTGCCGAATCGGTTGCCGCACATCCACAGCGTCATGTTGAGGAAATCACCGCGCATCCGGCCGAAGTAGTTGGCCGGCGGCAGAAAGGCGACATCTCCACTCAGAGCGCCCAGGTCGCCGACGTGGTTGGCAATCCGTTCCAGCTCCAATGCAATCAACCGGATGATGTCCGCTCCGGTATCGGGTTGGACCGCGGTCAACGCCTCAACCGCCTGGGCCATGCACACGCTGTTTGCGATGGCGGTATCACCGGCGATGCCCTCGGCCAAAATGGGCCGTCGCTTGGCGTCGGCGTTTAGCAATAGTTTTTCGACCCCACGGTGCTGGTATCCCAGCTGAATTTCCAGGTGCAGCACACGCTCTCCAATGCAATTGAACCGGAATTGACCGGGCTCGATAACGCCGGCATGCACCGGTCCCACCGCCACTTCATGGATTTCATCGCCTTTCACGGCATAGTAATCGTACCGGCCGGGGATGTCTTGGCTGTAATCGTTACCGAAAACATCCGGTCTGCCTGTGTCATTGGCGTGATAGCGCACCATCTTCAACCAGGGATGCCCCTCGGGCCGAATGCCGAACTGTTCAGCAATTTCGCGTTCAAACATATGGAACGGTTCGCACTGCAACGTCATGGCCGGATAGGCATCCGGCGCATCGCATCCGGCAACCAGCAGCTGATCGGTCCTGAGCACCGCCAACAGTTTGACCGCGGAGCCGTCCTGGTAGGCAAAATAGTGGACGACGTTGCCCCCGCCTTCGACCACCTCCAGCGCCTGGCTGCGAAAGTTATCGAAATCCAGATGCGGGATGCGGTCTCTCTCCACTGCTTCCCCATTACCGATCTGTAACAAACCCTTATACATTGGTGTCACCTAACACGATTCTATCAATATGTTGACTGCAGGCTGATAATCAGCCCCGCTGAAAATGTTTTGTTTGCGTGAGCCATCAACAATCATGGACCGATAGCATTCAATGCGTTGAGTATCGTTTGGTACAGCGTGCCCGGCATCCAGAAAAAGAGCACGACAGAGGTAAAGAGCAGTGCGAACTGGGGCCAGACCATAGGGGGTATTTCTTCCGTTTGTATCTCGACCCCGGAGTCGCTGAAGGCGATCTGCATGACATGGTTGGCAAAACCGGCAAAAATCACGCAGATGCTCAAAATAAACAGTCCCACCCCCCAATAGTGTCCGGATCGAAAGGCGCCGAGAATAATGAACAGTTCGCCCAGAAAAATCCCGAACGGCGGCAAGCCGGCGATGCCGACAAATCCGCTGAAAAACGCTACAAACGTCTTGGGCATTCGTTTGGCAAGATTTCCGGTGCTTTCTATCAGACGACTGCCGTATCCGAGGAGGATATTCCCGGAAGAGAGAAACAGGGCCGATTTGATCAGGCTGTGATGAATCAGACACAGCACGGCGCCGTAAGCCCCAATCCCGCCGATCCCGGTCCCGAAGGCAATGATCCCCATGTTTTCGATGCTCGAATAGGCCAACAGGCGTTTGTACTCGTTCTGCCGGATGATAAATGTGGCCGCGGCCAGCATGGATGCCAGGCCGAAGACGATCAGAATGCTACCAGAGAAATTTTCCAATCCCGCGGCCTGCATGATTTTATTGGTTTTGAATATCCCCAGGTAAGCACAGTTGAGCAGCACGCCTGACAATAGGGCCGATGCCGGACTGGGGGCTTCACTGTGCGCGTCGGGCAGCCAGGTGTGCATCGGGGCCAGTCCCATCTTGGTGCCGTAGCCCACCAGAATAAATACAAAACCGGTTTTCAGCCACAACGGATCGAGGCGCGGGGCCACTTCAGTCAGCGAAGAGAAGGTCACCGGAACATCCACCCCGCCCACTTCCATGGAAAAGTCAATCAGCACCGAACCTAAAAGAGCCAGGGCGATTCCCACCGAGCAGATCAAGACATACTTCCAGGTGGCTTCAAGGGATGCGGCCGATCGGTGGGTGTAAATCAGGGGAGCACTGGCCAATGTGGTGGCCTCGATGGCAATCCACATGACCATGATATGGTCCGAGAGAGTGACCATTGTCATGGTGGATAAAAAGAGCAGCATCGAGCCGATGAAAATATTTTCCGACCGGATATCGGCTTCCTTGAGATAAGCAATCGTATAGATGGAAATCAGGAAAAACAGCAGTGAAATGACCAACAGCGACAAGAGCCCCTCGGGTGTCACGGCAAAATAATCTGAAAACAGCGCTGTCGATCGGCGGATCCATAGCAAAATGGACAACAACAGGTGGATGGACCCGGTGATCACCAGCAGTAGCCGTCCGGATGTTCGCGGGATGAAAAAGGCAATGACACCGGTTAAAAACGGGGTCATAAATACAAGTTCAACCATGAGAAACGCACCTATTCCTTTAAGGTTCTAAGAAGAGCCGTGTCCACATCATCGAAGGCCTGTTTGATATTCTGCAAAATGACGGCCATTATCATGACCCCGGCCAATACGTCCAGAAGGATGCCGAATTCCACGATATGGCGGGCGCGAACAGAAAAGCTGGTGCCTACCAGATAAATGCCGTTTTCCATCACGATATAACCGAGAACCATGGCAATCGCATTGCGCCGGGCCATGAGCAGAAACATGCCTGCTGCCAGGAGTGTAATGGCGGTCGGAAGCAACAGGGCGTTGCCGCTGGTCTGGGGCAAATTGAATTTTGGGCTGACGAAAGTGGCGGCCACGATGAGGATCAATCCAACCAGAAGAGACGCATGATAGCCGACAATGGGCTCGACCTCCCGGCGGATGGCAACTTTCTTGATGGCCAGATAAATGCAAAGAGGGATGACGATTCCCCGGATCAGAAGGGTAACCAGAGTAAACACGGTTCCACCGGTGGTGAGGCCGTGGCCGGTAAACAAGGGCACGATGGATACAGCCACGCCCTGGAAAGCGATAATTTTGATGAGTGCCGGTAACCGACTGGTGCCAAACGAGAATAAAACCGACAACAGAACCAGGGCTAAAATGGTATCGACGATATCGATCATTTCATGAACTCCAGGGTGATGACGGTTGCAAAAAAGGCCAGGGCAAAAGACGTCAATACAAACTGGGGAACCTTGTCCATCCGGTAGCGGGCCATGACAGACTCGGTCACACCGACGGCTGCGTAAACCAAAGCGAGAATGCAAAAAAACAGGCCGATATCGGCCAGCGTGTTGCCGAGTGAAATCGGGCAGATCAGCAGGCTGACCAGTGTCGCGTAGAAGAATAGCTTTAAAAAGGATCCCAACTCGATCAAGGCAAAATCGGGACCGCTGTGATCCAACACCATGACTTCATGGATCATGGTCAACTCCAGATGGGTTGCCGGGTCATCCACCGGTACCCGCGAATTTTCCGTCAATAGGACAATAAAAAAGGCAATAACCACAAAGAACAGCGGCGACCCGGCCGTTTGCCAAAGCATAAGGGGCTGACCGCTCGAAAAATAGGCCGCCAGATTCAATTGCCCGGTCAGAATGGTAAACAGGATTAAAATCATGAATAGTGTGGCTTCACAGATAATCGGAAAATATGCCTCACGAGCGGCACCCATACCTTCGAAGGGCGAGGCCGTGTCCATAGCGGCGGCAATCGTGAAAAACCGTCCCAGACCAAACAGGTAAAGTAGCAGGATGATATCTCCGTTGAAGGAAAACATTGGCGGTTGGCCGGCAATGGGTAAAAACATCAGAACCGTGACAGCAGTAGACAGAGAAACCATCGGTCCCAGTTTGAAGATAAAGGTCGTACTGGTGCTGTAGACCGATCCCTTTTTGAACAGTTTGCTCAGTGTAAAATAGTTGATCAGCAACGGCGGCCCTTTTTTGCCGCCGAAAAACGCTTTGACTTTGAGGATAAGCGCTGAATAGAGCGGTGCCAGAAATATCGCCAAAGCCAGAATAATAATGGATGTCATCATAATCTCCCCATTCTTGATATGGGTCGAAAGGGCAGCCTTCTCAGCAGTCTAAACAAAGAACAGCAGCACAACAATAGCCAACAGGATGTATCCGATGTATAGGTGTATATCCCCATGCTGAAGCCAGCGCAATTTGTCGAAAAGCGACAATATCGGTCGCACGACAACCCGGCCCGTGTGCAATTCGGCAATATCATTGACGTGGCTGTGATAATGGGTTTTCTGGGGGAAATTCCCCCGTATCTTCTGGCAATCTTCGGTCAAGGGAGCAACCGGTCTGAAAAACTCGAGGATTGAAGCGGCAAAGGAAGATCCCGTATACTGCATTTTAACCGTGGGCCGGGTGAATCCGCAGCCCCAGGTGCCGGATCGGGTGACGGTTTTGCCCCTGTATAAAGCGGTGCGCAGCGCCAAAATGATGAAAAAAACGGCGAAGATGAGGGCGGCGGTACGGGTAATGTTTGCAGTCAGTTGCTCGAAGGGTGCCAGTGGAATCGCGCCGTAACCCAATTGCAGGGACGCAACGGCTTTGACTGCCATGGTCATAAACAACGTCGGGAACACACCGATGACGATGCAGGCAGCTGCCAGCGCCAGCATGGGAATCAGCATCATGGGCCCGTTTTCATTAACGTTTTCCGCTGCCCGGCTGCGTGGCTCGCCTTGAAAGACAATCCCCACCACCTTGGTGAAACAGGCCAGGGCCAACCCCCCGATCACCGCCAGGCTGACAATCGCCAGCAGGCTGAACGCAAAATCCGTTCTACCCAGTGCAATGCCGCGGAAACCGCCGAGATAGATCAAAAACTCGCTCACAAAACCGTTTAGCGGTGGGAGACCGGATATGGCCAGAGAACCGATCAGGAAAGTCGTCCCGGTAATCTTCATCTTCTTGGTCAGACCACCCAGAAGATCAATGGAACGTGTGCCGGTTTTACGCAACACCATGCCGGCCCCCATAAACAGAAGGGATTTGAAGATCGAGTGGTTCAGGACATGCAGCAGTCCGCCGGCAAATCCGAGCACGGCCATGACCGGTTGGTCGGCGGAAACCCCGATCATACCGATACCGATGCCGATGAGGATGATCCCGATATTTTCAACACTATGGTAGGCCAGCAAGCGTTTGAGATCGTGCTGACCGAGAGCGTAAACCACGCCCAATACTCCGGAAACGATGCCGGCGACCAATACGATATCGCCAAAAAGCACCGTGTGCCAGTCCAGTACCGCGTAGATGCGGATAATCCCGTATATGCCGGTCTTGATCATTACACCCGACATCACGGCGGAGATATGACTGGAGGCCGCCGGGTGGGCATGGGGCAGCCAGACGTGAAAGGGGAAGACACCGGCCTTGGAGCCGAAACCGATGAAAGCCAGAACGAATACGAGGATTTTGGCGGCATCCGGCAAGTCGGCCGCCGCATCGAAACCGATGCTGCCGGTATGGGCATATATGACAGCGAAGGCCGCAAATATGAACAGGGCCCCCACTTGGGAAAACACAAAATAAAGATAGCCCGCGCGCCTGTTTTCTGCGGTTTCATAGTTGTAAACCACTAGAAAGAACGACGAAAGGGACATGATTTCCCAGGACAGCATAAAACTGATCAGGTTGTTGGCGGTAACAACCAGCGCCATAGCGGCGACGAGCAGGCTGAAAAAGAAGTAATGGACAGCCGTTCGCAATGCCTTGGCAGGGTTATCCATGTAATGAAAACTGTAAAGGGCTGCGAGCAGTGAGATAGCGAATATGGCGATAAGGAAAAAAGATGACAGTGCGTCAATTTGAAACGTCAGGGAGAAAGCGCTCTGGTAGCTGAAAGAAGCGGAATAGATTTGGGGGTGGAACAGTTTAACGATCGCATTGATTAGCCCCAACAGGCACCCAAACCCTATGCCCATGGCACCAGCCGCTTTCATGAAGGCAAATTTCCGCCTAAAAAAAAGAGGCACAAGGCCTCCGTAAAGTATCAATGCCACCGCAAAGAAAAAGTGATTCATCATGCCCCTTTTGGGTCCGGCAAGACAACATTCCGACAGCAGGTAAAGGCTGGAAAGCAGATCCTCGCGTCCGGTAGATATGTAAATTAGGTCTCAGCAGATGTGCCGACGTAAAAGAGCCAATTTGTATACTACAAGACGATATATATATTTTAAAATCGATTTTGAGTCAACAGCGATTTTGATGATGCCGCAACGCTCGACGGAGTTTGAGACGCGGCAAAGGGCATCCTGTGCAGGTTCTCTATAAAAAGATCGATAGTATTGTCGAACATAGAAGTGTTTCAAAACCTTAGATCACCCTTAAGTACAAGGCGTGGGCTGACGAATAAACGCAGCAACATTGGCGTAGATCAGTATTTTGAGGAGGATCCCAACACCGCAATTTGTCCGCCTTCGGCGGGTCGGGTGTTAGAGAAGATATTGAATCCACTTCTAAGCAATTTCCAACGACCCGATTCAGGCGCTCTTGATGATGACCATACGCCATTGCCGCAAAAAACCTCATCGCGCCTGTTCCTATTCTACAGACATACGACTTGAATGGGTGTGAAGAATGCTTAAGCTATTGGAGCGCCGGAATGGGTTGCCATACAAACCCTAAAAGTGCGTCAGACCGGAGTGAGACCTTCAAAGGCGATCAAGCGGGATTCACACACGATGAAAACTTACAAAGTAAAGGATACGATGGTGCCGTTATCCGAATACACCACCATCAATCAGAATTCGACCCTTGGGGAGGCCGTCATCTGCCTGAAAGATCTCAAGCAGAATTCGGTGCATGATCACAACATCCACCGCAGCCTCGTAGTTCTGGATAATAATGGCAAGGTCGTCGGCAAGTTGAGCCAGCTGGATTTGATCTTGGGGCTTGAAGAAGGCTATCGTAAGATTGGCGATCTGAAAAGGGTGGCCCATTCCGGCTACGATCCGAATTTTATCAAGGCCATGATCGAAAAAAACAGAATGTGGGAAAAGCCGCTGGATGAAATCTGTCGCAAGGCTATCGGAATCAAAGTCCGGGACATCATGTACACCCCGACCCGGGGCGAATATTTAGATGCCGAAGTCTCTCTGGATGTGGCCATCCATCAATTGGGAATGGGACGGCACCATGCCCTGCTTGTGACTGAGAAAGGCCAGGTGGTGGGTATCCTGAGGTTGAGCGATATCTTCGATGTGGTCGACAAGTCCATCCAGAAATGCCATCTCAACCCCCGGCCTGATGCGGCTTGACGCTCAGGTTCACCATCTATACCACTGGTGTGATTGTCCTGATGTTTTGGAGTGTTCCTTGTTCAATCTTCAAGAGCCACGCTTCGGTAGTGCCCATCCATAAATGAGTATGGGACACTTAACCGTAGCATCTGCTTTTACTTTTCGCGGGTGGACAATAGCTGGGATCGTCACTGTCTGCGGAATCATCATCTAATTCTCATCCACATGAACGGTTCAATCGTTTCCATTCGACACGGCCGGTGAGCTAATCGTGAATTAAATCCCCCCGCTGCGCCGCATGAGAGCCCGGGCTTCAACCTCGCGAATGCGCTCCACCTGCGCATCCCGCTGCTTGCGAGCGGCTTCCAGCTTGGCCGTCAGTTCGTCAAAATCGGCCGGCTTCAACAGGTAGTCGAAAGCTCCGGATTTCAATCCCTTGACCGCCGTATCGACCGCACCGTGACCCGTGAGCAGTATGATCTCGACCACGGGGTATTTGGCCTTTATCTGTTTGAGAGTCTCGATGCCATCCATACCCGGCATTTTGATGTCGAGAACGACCACATCGATATCCGGCAGAGCATCCGGTTCGGTTTCAGCCAAGACCGACAGCGCCTCTTGCCCGCTGTATACCGCCCGGACCCGGTGGCCGGCGTCAGCCAGTCGCAAGGAGAGAATCTCGACGAAATCACGCTCGTCATCGACGAGAAGGATGTTTATCGGCAATTTGACCATAGCATCTTTCCTTATCGCAATTAGAACCTGGAAACGCTCTCTGGATAATTTGGTTTATTTTCAGCGATACCCTGAAAAAAATTTCATCACATATCCTGTTAGACCAAGCCCAGGAGTTTCCACCAGAGGGCACACACCAGAATCAGGGCGGTCAAAAGAACGGGGGTCGCCACCAACCCGGCCTTGGTCAAATCCCAGGATTTGAACTGGCGATAGGAATAGGCGATGGCGTTGGGCGGGCAGCCGATAACCAGCAGCATGGCAAAGGACGTGGCCATGCCCAGGCACAGCGCCAGCACCCGCGGGTCCACTCCCTCCAGTTGGGCCAGTGGAATAACAATCGGTAGAATAAGTGCCGCTGCGGCCACGTTGGCCATGGCGTTGGTGACAAGCGCCCCGAATACGGCCACCCCGATAAACATGATCAGCCAGCCGCTCCCCTTGAACAGGGAAAAAACAGGTTGGCGAAATAGCGCGCCGCGCCGGAGTTATCCATGCCCAAGCCGAGAGAAATGCCGCCGCCGAAGATAAACAATACCGTTCCCCATTCCAGGTGCTTGTGGATGTCCTCCCATTCGAGCACGCCGGTGAGGATCAGAACGGCAATGGCCAGAATGCCGGTGATGGAATAATCAAGGCCGTGAATGCCCTTGGTGAGCCAGAACCCGAGAGCGCAAAGCAGGATGGCGGTGGTCTTTTTCTCCAGCGCCGTCCACGGTCCCTTTTTATCTTCGAACCGGGGCAACTTGAACTTAGGGTCGGGCCGGTAGACGAAGTAGATGATGGACACGGCCAGCGGAACAGCGATCAGCCCGGCCGGTGCCGCAAACTTCGTCCAGTCGAAAAAAGTGAGTTCCATGCCGGTGAACTCTTTTAGAAACGCCGCCGAAACCATGTTGCGGCCGCCGCCCACGAGGGTGATCATACCGCCGGCCGAGGCGGCGAAAGGCACCGAGAGCATCATAAATTTGGCCGTGTTTGTGTGGGGCTGGATCCCCGCCGCCCGCATCAGGGGTAGCATGGTGGCAATGCCGATGGCCGCAGCCGCCGCATCGTGCATCAGGCCCGAAGCGTAACCGAGCCCCACGGACAGAAGAAAGGTAAACCGGATGACGCTGTCGCCCGCTTTGCGCGCAATAGCCTGGCCGAGACGCTGGGTCAGCCCTGCCTTTTCCAGCGCGATGGCGTAGACGAGGCAGCACATGATGAAAACCACCACAGGGTGCATGTAAGGCGCCCAGGCCCCCTTGACATCGGTCACACCGGTCAGAATCAACAGCACACCGATGCACATGGCGGTGAGTTCCAAAGGAATCGGCTCGAAAATGAACAGAAAGATAACGATGGCCAGGATGGCCAGAAACCGTTTGGCCGTGGGTGACAAACCGTCGACGTAATCGACCCGGGCATCGGTCAAACCTAAACGAGACGTCTCTTCCTCGAGTCGTTTGGCCGCCGCTCCAAGTTGGCCTGGATTGAGAGCCCTGAGGACATACCCTTTGGTTTTTTGGCCGCCGTTGTCGTCGATGGAAAAATCGGCTCCGACCTGGGTGAGTAATCTTTTCTCCGGATCGCCGATGATTTCAAATTTCGTTCCTTCCGGACGTGGGAGGAGCATAACGAGCAATCCAAGACCCAGTGCGATACATAGCTGTACCAGTTTGTTCTTTAAAAGCATACCCTCTCCCCAAAAGATCGAGAACCGATCAATGTTATAGTGGTTGTATAAAAAAACGTTCCGTTATTAGAATGTTTTTTTCTACAACCATTTATACCGCCCTTCCGTGATTCGGAATTTATTTTTGAAAAGCGGTATCAGCCGAAAATCAGCACCGCAACAGCAAAACTGCTGTTCCAAATTCGTGTAACATAACCATCTCCCATGGATGGTGTCACTTATGTTTCGCTTCGGCACAACCAGCCGAAATTCTATGCAATATTTGTGCAAGAACCATTCCAGTCTTGTCGCTATTAGAGATTCAGCCACTTTGTATCTGAACACGAAATGGCGCCGCCCAATCCGGCCGATACATTTCTGGGTTTTCGAACATCGAGCAACGACAGAACCTAAGATAACCTTCTGAAATTCAGTGTTAAACTGCCACTCGGAACGGCGAGTTCTCATTTAAGACGGTTGAGAACTTGGATATCATCAAATTCCTGAAAACGGATCGAAAGATCAGACAGACATTGAGCATGCAAGGGCATTTTTCCGCCGCTTGAGGTTGTCATTGTAATTATGATGATTTCAAACGATGAATCTTCCTGAAGCAGGCTGCAGGAAGATTCATACGGATAAGTTTAGAAGTGGTTGACCTTAACGACTTTTTTGATGATAGTATAATCTCAATTGAGCGAATTTTGACTCACACTGCACCCATCTATTGCCCATCGCTTCCCCAAAAATCGCTCAACTGAGATATAAAAATTCTCAGAATCAATCCATTAATATAACTGACAATTGAATTGCCTGTCTGGCACTGCGATGAGAGGAAAACACTTATGTCAGTTCACCGCCAAGGTATTCGCGAACGGATCCAGTGGCTGCTTAACTTAGGTCGCGAACACGCTCGTGAGTTTTGCACTCCGGAGGTTTTCCTTGCCCGGCAGCGTTACCTGGCCGAACACCCGACATTGGTCGCCGTGATGAAGTGCATGGACGGGCGTATCCACATTCCCTGGGCCACCCAAACGCCGCTGGGCATCATTCAGCCGTTCCGCAACCTGGGCGGCATCTTTGACCTTGGCTGGCCGTATCTTGGCGAGGTGCTCAATACAACTTTTCAAAACGCAGTGAATAACGGTCATCGCGTACTGTTGTTGATCACCTATCATTACTCGAAGGATACACCCCTTCGCGGCTGTGCCGGCTTCAACTACAACCGCGATGCAGCCATCGAACACACCTACCGCATCAAGCGACAGGTCGAAGAAATCTTTGGAAAGGATCATCAGACCGTCTACCCGGTTGTGTGTGCGTTCGAGACTGACGAGGATGCACTGATCCTTCATGGCGAACACGGCATACTGGATCTTTCTACGGTGACGGATACCCAGGTCGACGCCTTAATGCCCCGGTTAATGGCATTGTATCCGGACATGCCTCGTCAGGTGATCCTGGACCTCCTGCCACTGATTCAGGGCAATATCGCCCATATCGCCGAAATGCGTCAGTCTGACCGAGAGCTTGACATCGTGCATCGCGAATGGGCCATCTGCATCGGGCGTGGCTTCGACTTTTTCCACGTCCCCAATGTCGCCCTCATCATCGGCCCCTACAGCCCCGATCTCAGTGATCCCGTCAGCAAAGCAGCGACGATCATCCGCAACAACATGAGTGATGGCCGCATACCTGACGACGGATTTCTTTTGCTGACCTCCTCGCCATACCAGGAGATCGGCGTCGACCGTGCCCGCGCCACGCTCAAGGCCCGATTTTTGTCCCAATTTGCAGCCGATGTTATCTGCAAGGCCTATCCTGATCTCCACCAAAAGATGGTCCCTTATACCGCGGTCCTGAACTGGCGCACGCGGGACCTTGAAGTGATTTGAACATATTCAAAATATCTTTGTGCCAACCCAAAAAAGGAGTATGACCATGAAAAAATCGAATGTAGCCCAAAAAGCGTCCCGTCGCAGGGTGTTCTTCACGTTCTTGCACCGCAAGCCAAAGAAGTTCTACTGTTGGGAGACTTCAATAACTGGGATGCAACGGCCCACCCAATGAAAAAAAACGCCGATGGGCTCTGGCAGAAAATCACGTATCTTTATCCGGGCCGATACGAGTACCGCTTTCTGGCGGACGACAAGTGGTATTGCGATCCGAGCAATTCGAAGCGCTGCCCCAACTGCTTCGGTTCCGAGAACAGTGCCATCGAAGTCGAAGCACGCGGATAGGCGCTCGAAGCGCCATTTATCGTCAATGAAACAATTTTTATTGCCTAATTTGAGCGATTGCCGAGGTTGCCACAGGTACAAGGAAGAGGTCGTTCCGCTATAGTGGACTATGCGGAGCGACTTCTGACGCAGTAGATGTGGTAAGATCGACAATCCCAAAGGGTTTCAAGTTTTAAAATAAAAACCAGTCTAAATCCTCTTGATAAATACAAAATAACGCTTTTTGAAAATTTGAAACGCTCAATCTGGGTATTGGTTTGATGATGGCTTTGGTGCAAGACGAAATATTTCAGTCCATGGCGGATCCGGATTTTTACCCGCATCCGGTGAAGGCGGTGCGACAACGGGAAACTCATATTTCAAGAGTTTTTTTGACCGGGGAATTCGTCTACAAGATCAAAAAAGAGGTTAACCTGGGGTTTGTCGATTACAGCAGCCTCGAGAAGCGGCTTTACTTCTGCCGCCAGGAAACCGATCTGAATCGGCGTCTCTCCAGCGGGATCTATCTGGGGGTCGTGCCGATCACACGCGATCATGACCGATATGCGCTGCAGGGCACGGGGGTGCCGGTTGAGTATGCCGTAAAGATGCGGCAGCTTCCGGGGACGGGCACGATGGTGCGGATGTTAAGGGCCCGCAAGATCGGAAAGACTGAAATCAAAGCCCTCACTCAGCGATTGGTCGATTTTTATGCAGCAACAGCCGGCAGCCCGGAGATTGATGAGTACGGTTCGTTGGAAACGGTCCGGTGCAACTGCGAAGAGAATTTCTCTCAGATCGCCGGCTTTTTGGAAAATGTCCTGGAGGAAAGGCTGTTCAAAATTATACGGGCGGCCACCCGGTCTTTTCTAAAACGAAAAAAAGGGCTGTTCGAAAAGCGTGTCGCAACCGGCCGGATTAGGGATTGCCACGGCGATCTGCGTTCCGGGCACATCTATTTTGACAATGGGATCCAGATTGTCGACTGCATCGAGTTCAACGACCGTTTCCGATACGGCGATATTGCTTCCGATCTGGCCTTTTTGGCCATGGACCTCGACTTCGAAGGATTTCCGGAAGCCGCCCGGGAGTTGGTCGACGCGTATGTGCACCACGCCGCCGATCCGGATGCCTTCGCCCTGCTCGATTTTTACAAATGCTACAGGGCCATGGTGAGATCCAAGATAGCGTGCCTGCGCCTATCCGAATCGGGTGCGAGCGAATACGCCCACCACAAAACCCGCCGAGAGGCGCGGCAGTATCTGGAACTCGCCTCCCGCTATGCGCTGCAATTCACAAGACCCGTGATCTGGGTGGTCTGCGGACTGCCGGCATCCGGGAAAAGTACCATCGCCGCCGCTTTGGGAAAGTCTCTCGGCCTCGAGGTCCTGCGATCGGACGCGTTGCGCAAGCAGCTGTTCGAGCTTCCACTGGAAACGGCGGTGATCCAACCCTTTGAAGAAGGAATATACTCCCGCGAAGTCACCGCCCTGGTTTACGCAAAGCTCCTTCTTCGGGCTCAGGACCACATTGCAGCCGGCCGGTCCGTCATCCTGGATGCCACATACGGCAGTTACCGACAACGGAAGGAGGTTCTGCAATTGGCCCGGGATTCGGATGCCAATATTCTCTTTATTGAGTGTTCCGCCGGCCCGGATATCCTGATCGAGCGGCTGCGACGGCGCGAAAACGGTCCCTCGGTTTCCGATGCCCGGGTGCAGCACTTCCAGCAGCTGAGGCAACGATTTGAGCCGTTGGCAGATATCCGGCAGGAGCTGCACCTCCGCGTCGACACCGAAGAACCCCTTCAGCAGAATCTGAATCGGATTCTCAGCCACGATACTCGTCATCTGTAATCCTCCCGCCTTGCAGGGGAGACTCGCAACGTTTGGCCGTTCCAGGAGTGAACACATACCTGGGGCAATGATGATTATCTCACTCTTTTAATGACCGGCTGGTTGCCCGAAAAAATGATTTTAAAAGACCGCTTTGGGCGGTTCACAAACCATTGCTCCGACTTTGACGGAGGTCATTGAGGTCATGCCCTAAAAATCGTTCACTGCTTAAACAGATCAGTTATTCTCGAGAATTTTGTGCGTTCTCTGCCGATATTTTTGTCACTTTTTCAGCCGTATCCGATGGTGTATTAATATCCGGCCTCTCTGGGGTCGGTTATTAACCGTTCCATATATAAGCGTGGCATATATTCTGCATAATTTCATTACTGGGATTTGCAACCAAAGCCAGTATATCAGAGATCGGGCCAATGACAGGGCACTACGAGAAAATCGGACGCTGTTATAAACCTCTATTGCAGGTTCTGGCTTTTGTTCTTGTTCTTTTAATAGGGTGGATTCGCTTTTTGACGGGCCCTGAATTTGCCTTTTCGCTTTTATACCTGCTGCCGATTATCACCGTTACCTGGCTGGTCGGTATACACTGGGGGATACTGATATCGATATTGAGCGCCTTCTCCTGGCTTCTGGCTGATCTGTCCATGATTGATCGTTTTTCGGAATCTTACATCCCCCTGGTCAACGAATCCCTCAGGCTCTTGGTCTTTCTGTTTATTGTCTTCATGATCACCAGACATAAAAAGATCCTGGAAACCCAGAAGGAAATAGCCATGCTGGATCCTTTGACGGGAGTGGCCAACCGGCGGGCGTTTCTCCAATTGGCCCGGACGGAAATCGATCGATCTCGTAGATACAACCACCCTTTTTCGGTGATGTACATCGACATCGACGATTTCAAACAGATAAACGATCATTTTGGACATCACACGGGCGATCGACTGTTGATTGCGGTGGTTGAAACCATCAAACACCATGTGCGTGCCATCGATATCGTCGCGCGTTTCGGTGGAGACGAATTTGTTGTGCTGCTGGTTAAATCAGGGGAGCAGTCCGCTGCCTTGGTTGCCCAAAAACTTCAAAAGCAACTCTCGAGCATAATGAAAAATAACCGGTGGCGAGTGACATTCAGCATCGGTCTGGCAACTTACCACTCTGCTCCAGACAGTGTCGACGAAACCATCAAGGCCGCAGATGAATTGATGTATCACGTCAAGCGCAATGGTAAAAACAATATCAGACAGACGGTGTTAAACACCTAACACCGGAAACCAGTTTCGATGAAGAGATTCGAAAATAAAAAACTCGGGCTCTGCTTGTTTTCTGTTGTACTTTACATGGCCCTGCATTTCAGTGATCCAAATGCGTGCAATTTATGGGCTGAAAGCGCGCCACTTAAAATCGGCGTTCTTGCCATTAGAGGCTCGCAGCAGTGTTTAAATAGCTGGTCGCCCACAGCTGAATATCTTTCCCGCAAGGTTGCCGGTCGACACTTTATCATCGTACCGCTGAGCCATGACCAGATCTATTCCAGCGTGCAAAAGGCAGAGGTTGATTTCATCCTGGCCAATTCCGCCTATTATGTGGGGCTGGAATACTGGTATCGAGCCAATCGTATCGTCACCCTGAAGGAACAGCGCATTGACGGCGTATCCACCCAATACGGCGGGGTCATATTCTGCCGCAGCGATCGAAAAGACATCCGGGCCCTGGGCGATCTCAAGAACAAAACCTTCATGGCGGTCTCGGAATCTTCGCTGGGCGGATGGCTCATGGCCTGGCGCGAACTCCACGAGATCGGGATCGATCCTTACCGCGACTTCAAAGAGCTTCGCTTCGGCAACACCCACGACCAGGTTGTGTATTCGGTCCGGGACGGCCTGGTCGATGCGGGCACGGTCAGAACCAATACTTTGGAAGATCTCCGTGCTGAGGGTAAAATCGACCTGAACGATTATTACGTGTTTCCGCAGCCTCATGCTGCCGAGGGCGATAAACCGTATTTCTGCACGACGCGGGAATACCCGAACTGGCCTATGGCCAAGGTCATGCATACCCCTGACGATTTAGCCGAAAAAGTTGCCGTGGCCCTGCTGCAAATGCCGCCGGATTCACCCGCGGCCAGGGCCGCCGGTTGTGCGGGCTGGACCATCCCCCTGAATTACCAGCCGGTTCACGATTGTCTGAAGATCTTGAAGGTCGGCCCGTATAAAGATCTGGGCAAAATCAGCCCATCGGATGTGCTTCGAAGCTATGGACATTGGATATTTTTTGCCTTTGCGGCCTTCATCATCCTGGCGACCTTCTTCGCTGTGGTCCTCAAACTCAACAGCGAAATTAGAAAGTCAAACGAGCACCTGAAGGTGGAAATGGACCTCCGCCGCCAAAAGGACCGGGAGTTGAAGCAGGCCAAAGAACTGGCCGAAGCCGCCACCCGGACCAAAAGTGAGTTCCTGGCCAATATGAGCCATGAAATCCGTACTCCCATGAACGGTGTTATTGCTGCGGCGGATCTGGCTCTCGGCGAAAACGTTCCTCCTAAAATTGAACACTACCTGAAAATCATTCATAGCTCGGCCTACTCTCTACTGGGCATCATCAACGATATTCTGGATTTTTCCAAAATTGAAGCCGGCAAGTTTGAACTGAAAGAACGGATGTTCAGATTAAATGACGTCCTCGACAGGGTCATGGACCTTTTTGTCAACAAGGCGGCCGAAAAAGGTATCGAACTGCTGGTCGACTTCGACATTAATACTCCCAAGGTCCTTCTGGGCGACCCCTTGCGCCTGCAACAGATCCTGACCAATCTGATCAGCAATGCCGTTAAATTTACCGATTCGGGCGGCGTGGTCCTTTTGAGCGCCTGGCTGCAGACGGAAGCGGCGGTCGATTCTACCGCCGATGAGGTGATGTTGGCTTTTTCGGTAAAAGACACGGGCACCGGCATCGCGCCGGAGTACATCGATCTGCTTTTCGAGCCCTTCAGTCAGGCCGATACCTCTTCGACACGCAAGTACGAGGGCACCGGCTTGGGGTTGAGCATCTGCAAACAGCTGGTGACGATGATGAGCGGCGACATCAGCGTCGAAAGCGAATTGGGAAAAGGCAGCACTTTTTTCTTCACGGTGCGTCTGCGCCGGCCGTCAGCCAAACCGGTCTCCCGATTGGTGGTTCCCCCCGATATTCAAGGCCTGAATGTCCTCGTAGTCGACGACCTGGCCGATAGCAGGATCACCATGCGCAAGATGTTGGAGTCTTTAGGATTTAAGGTCGAAACCCTTGTTTCCGGGCCGGAGGCCTTGAAACGGCTGAAAGACAATATGCTACGCAATAATCCGATCGAACTGATCATGATGGACTGGAAAATGCCGGCGATGGACGGTATCGAGGTATCAAAAAAGGTTCGCCAGGAATTAAAATTGACCATGCCGATCATCATGATGACGGCTTTCGGCAAAGAAGAACAACGTATCAAGGCTGAAAAAGCAGGGATCAACGGATTTCTGACCAAGCCCATCTATCCGTCGACGCTGTTTGACGCCATCATGGACGGGTTCGGCAAAGAGAGTTTAAAAGAAGCAGGCCTGAAAAAACATTTCACTACCAGAGCCTCCATTTACCGAAAGCCCCTGAAAGGAAACCGAATATTGGTGGCTGAAGACAATCCAACCAACCAGCAGGTGGCCCAAGCGATATTAGAAAAGGCTGGAATCGCCGTCACCATTGTCAACAATGGTGAGGAGGCTTTACAGGCCGTCCGAACCACGCAATTCGACGCCGTTCTGATGGATATCCAAATGCCTAAGATGAACGGTTACGAAGCCACCCGGTTGATTCGTGAACTGCCGCAAGGCGCTTCAATTCCTATCGTTGCCATGACGGCCCATGCCATGAAAGGTGACGAGGAGAAGTGCCTGGAAGCGGGAATGGATGGATACATATCCAAACCGGTCAATCAGGATCGCCTGTTTCACACGCTCTGGCGGTTGGTTCGGAACCACAAGAGTCCTTCGGATTTTATGGCGACGGAAGAAGATGAGGCTGCAATCGACCCGGGACCCGATGGTGAAGAGATTCCGCAAGGCGAACATCTTAGACCACCTGGAAAATCGATTGAAAATGGCCGAATCCTCCCGGCCAAACTTCCGGGAATCGACATTGAAAAGACCCTGGAAACACTGAATATAGACGGCCCCACTTTAAAACGCATCATGTTCGGATTTCTTTCTGATAACCGGGATACCGCGAGAAAAATAAAAAAGTCACTTAGCGGCAACGACCCGAAACTGATGCTCCAATTGGCGCACAGCCTCAAGGGAAGTGCCGCCAATATCGGTGCCGGAGAATTATATATGGCTGCGCACGATCTTGAAGCCGCCTGCCGCGAGGATTTATCCATGGATGTCGAACCGTCTGAAATGGAAGACTTGATCGCAAATGTGGCGTCCACCTTGAACCAGGTTCTCGAATCGATTCAATCGCTGGGGGATCCAGAGTCCAGTGATGCAGCCACCAAAGTATCCATCGAATCCGGCCTGCAGTTCGACACGCTTCTGACGCAACTGGCCGGGGCCATCGACCGGGCCGATCCGGAACAAATTATGACATACATGCCTGCCGTCAGGCAACAGGCTGCCCTATGTAAGAATATCGACCCTTCCAGTCTTAAAACGCTTGAAGATCAGGTCAATCGCTATGACTATGACCAGGCTTTGGAAACTATCCGGAAGATTTGCAGAATTAGACAGGGAGACCCATGAATTCGACTCGACCTTTAGTTCTGATTGTGGATGACAACGCAACAAACATCGACCTGCTGGTCAACACACTCAAAGACGGGTACCGTTTGGGCATTGCCAAAAACGGTCCCAAGGCACTGGAATACGCTTTTAAACATAAACCGGACCTTGTGCTTCTGGATATAATGATGCCGGAGATGAATGGCTACGAGGTGTGCGCCCAGTTAAAAGCAAATCCTATAACAGCATCCACTCCGATTATTTTTATCACGGCCATGAGTGAAACTGTAAGCAAAACCCGGGGCTTTGAATTGGGCGCGGTAGACTATATCACCAAACCGTTTCACGCAGCGGAAGTCAAAGCGAGGATTCGAACGCATTTATCACTCGAGGAGATGAGACTGGAGTTGAAGTCCCAAAACGTGCTTCTGGAGCAAAAAGTTGATCAGAAAACAGCCGAAATACGCGAAATGCTCAATGCCAGCATTCGCAGCATGGCACTTATGGTTGAGATCAGGGATCCCTATACTGCCGGGCATCAGCATCGTGTTGCACAGCTGGCCTGCGCCATCGCAGGAAAAATGGGGCTTGCTCCGGCGTTGATCGACGGTATTCGTATTGCTGGAATCCTGCACGATGTGGGAAAGATCCGCATACCCGTTTCCATCCTCAGCCGGGCAGGCAGGCTATTGGCGGCTGAATTTGAAATGATCAAAATTCATCCCCAGGTGAGTTATGACATCCTGAAAAATATTCCCTTCCCCTGGCCCGTCGCCCAGATGGTTCACCAGCATCATGAGCGCCTGGACGGTTCGGGTTACCCCCAAGGCCTTTCGGGTGACGAGATCCTGCTGGAGGCCAGAATATTGGCTGTTGCAGATGTGACGGAAGCCAACAGCTCTTTCCGACCCTATCGTCCTGCCCGCGGAATTGAATCGGCACTGGCAAAAATCGCCCGGAAAAAAGGGAAGCAGTACGATGTCGACGCGGTCACGGCCTGCCAAGAGCTGTTTGCCAGTGACGGCTTCAAATTCGACGACAGCAACGGCAATGCCGCACCTTTCTTTGAACCTTTATAGTTTTCGACGTTCTTTTGCGTTTTTATTCATTCCCTGAAAAATTTAAGGCATCCCAATTATTTCCACTCTTTTCGAGTTGCCGGCTGCTGGCATTTAATTTGCAGATCTTTGATTTAGATGCATACGCCGCCGGCGATAGGATTGCGTCAGATTGAAACCTTCGAAGCCACATTCTTAGAATGAACCGGATGATGCGCTCAATGAGCGTATGAGCAAAAAGTTCTCGCCGCATCATCGCCGGGTGGCGGCGTCCTCATGGTCTTGCACCGGTCGGCCTTCTGCAGATGCTGGGCGCATACTGGATTTCAGCAACTGCGCCTGCGTGGCGCCCAACGTTGGGCTGAGCCTGGCATCACTGTCTGGATTCGAGTCGACCGTCGCCTTTACGTTGGTAAGGCCTCCGAGTCGAGTACCTACTGACGGTCGCTTTGGCAGACACTAAAGGGTGTCAGGGACTGTGCCAGAAACATTCGGTGGCGTTCCGGTGTCAATTTAAATCTTTACATTGTGTAAAAAAAATTGACATGGACACGGAATTTTAACCCACTCACAGATTCCTTGTGACAGACAAAAAAGGAGTATCGCCATGAACAGATCGAACGCAGCCCAAAAAGTGTCCCGTCGCAGGGTGCTCTTCACGTTCTATGCACCGCGGGCCGAAGAAGTTCTGCTGTTGGCTGACTTCAATAACTGGGATGCCACGGCCCAGCCAATGAAAAAGGACGCCGATGGGCTCTGGCAGAAGATCACCTATCTTTATCCGGGCCGATACGAGTACCGCTTTCTGGTGGACGACAAGTGGTGTTGCGATCCGCGCAATTTGAAACGTTGTCCCAATTGCTTCGGCTCCGAGAACAGCACCATCGAAGTTGAAGCACGCCCATAGGCGCTCGGGCCGCCCTGTATCGTCTGAAAACAAATGCGATTGAGCTTACCCTGACTGCCATGAATTCGATTGAGCATGGATTTCCAAATTTCCCTAAAAACCGGATCGGTCTCGGAGAACTCGCCGAAAACCACCGGTGGAACTGGAATCCGTCGGCACGGATCCTTTCAAATTACTTAATCGGCAGGCCTGGAAAGACAGCGGACACAACCGGGATAAAATGCTGAACAACAGGAGACTTTTATGAAAAGAAACGCCGGAGTGTGGTTGGACAATCGCAAGGCGATTATTGTCTTCGTTGATACGGCAGGGCGAAGCCTTCAACAGATAGACTCCGGGGTCGAAGGTCGCGTGACGACTGTCCGGAGGTTCGCGGACCCGCAAAACCCCCTTCGGCCCGCAGGATGTCGTGCATGACAGCAAACGTGACGCTCGCCATCAGCAGAATCTCAGAAAGTATTTCAGGGAAATCATCCGCACCGTCGCAACCGTCGATAAACTCATCCTGTTCGGACCGGGTGAAGCCAAGCTGGCGTTGATGAAGGAAATAGAAAAATCCAAAGTGCTGAGTCCGAAGGTGGTCGATATCCAAACAACCGACAAAATGACCGATAAGCAAATTGCAGCATATGCACGGTCATACTACAAAGCGATCGATCCAGTTGCGAAATGACACCCAGTGCCGGAAAGGGTCGCTGGCGGCCTTAAGACCATCAATAACACGTTTATTGCCAAAATTTTCACGTGGCTGAGCGGCAGAGGCGCTAGGGCCGCCTGAAACGTGGTCGGAGGGTCATGTCGCCCAAATTCTCTTGATTTTCGATGTGTCCGCCGCATATGTTTGTTGGTCGCGAAGGAACGGGGTGTAAGATAATACCGTTCAATTTGCGGCGGCCACACCTTTATGCGAACAGCTATCCGGTTTTAATGGTCAATTTTTTTGCCTTCAGTCTCTTTGGTTTTGGTAAAAACCAGCTTCAATACGCCCTTTTTGTATGCGGCATCCACATTTTCCTGATCGACCTCCGCGGGCAGCTCCATTGATCTGCTAAAATAGCCATAAGACCGTTCAACCCGATGAATATTTTTGTCCTTTTCTTCCTTTTCCTTCTTTTTTTCGCCTTTGATCGTGAGGGTGCGGCCTTCGATACTAACGTGAATATCTTTGGCATCACATCCGGGGATTTCCGCTTTTACGGTAATTTCCTTTTCCCCTTCGCTCACATCGACCCTCGGCGTCCAGTGCTCTTTTGAAAAAAGCTCACGAGCGTTAGGAAAATCGACATCAAAAAAGCGATTGAACAAACTATCGAATTCCCTCTTCAATCCGGCTAAATCCTTAAGGTCCCGTTTTCCCCATGGCATTAAGTCAAACATGGTGTGTCCTCCTTTTTTTGTGTGATGACTCTAATCAAAAGCATGTAACATTGTGCATCACCGGGTCACTCTCTCATGAGCGAGAGCATGCTATAGAGAGCTGGTGATCCTTGTCGACGATTCACCTTATCGAATCGTCGACAAGCCGTTAGGGCATAGTCTCCGGTCAGTACATGGCCACATATTTCACTCCCAACGCATATACCAGACCGTCTTCTTCGATGACTTCATCCGCCCAAGAAACCTCTATCAGCCCATTCATGCGTAGGTATTCGCTGTCATCGCGGATTTCCACCGATGGCAGATCAGCGAGGCGAAGGATAAGATACGTTCCCGGCCTCACCGGTTTTCTCGAAATGAGGAGCATTTCATTTTGCGTGATATCGATCAGCCTGACTTTGAAAGCATTGCTTCGACCGGCAACATTGATGCATTCGGCATCCAGGTCGCACGCTGCCCGCTGCTCCATGAGGTTTCCGGTTTGGCTGTTCATTTTTGTCCCAGAACCTCCTTGATTGACTCTTTGAGCCTGTCGATGCCATCCGCACTTTGGATGGCATAAACGATGGCCGGAATGTCGGGTAACTTTTCTTTGACAGCGTTGAGCAGATCCAAACTATCGAACCCCTCGGACAAGGAATTCAGAAGCAGCGCAGCCGGTTGATACATCTCGAGATACTTCCAGGTCTTTTCAACACTATCGGCTATATCGGCTTGATGCCCCTTTTCACGAACGGCCATCGCCACCCGATGACTGACATGGCGCTGATCATCCAGGATGAGGATGGACACTTTTTTTTCATCGTTTGTTTGACAGGCGGAAGTGATCATCAATCATCGGCTTAAAGCGGCACCGCATGTATCGGCATCAACCTCTATTCCCGCTTGAGGCAACCATACCGCCACCCGGCCCGCCGAAATTTTGTCGAAAAGTCCGCATTCTTTTCCATGCATTGCAGTGGTTACAATGAAGTCGTGTCGAACCAGAGATCGGACACGACGAATTTTCTTATTTTGCCATGCAAAGGATCCTGTTGAAAAATATGTTAGCAATCAATATGCCAACCGAAAGAAAAACATTTATTATAATTTATTTAAATGGTTACAGTAAATTAGGGGTCATCGTTTGATTGATGTTGTGTCAGTTTTTTTTGCATAGTGATAAATGCGTTAACATGGTAGTTAGTGCCGATCCACATTCGCTTTTTGGCTTTACTGCGTGGCCAATTCATAAATGAGATTTTTTTTCAATGTGCAAGGCCGCATCCCGCATATGGCGGGACACAGAGGAAAAAAGGCCATTTAGGGATGGACACTCATTAAGAAAAACAATGTATCGTCGAGGTACAGTCCCATCGAGCCGTATGTCGAATTTCAGATAAAGACCGTGCGATAGCTGGCATGCTCCTTGCTGTATTGCTCGTTGACGCCAAACGGGCATCAATTGAATTCCGGCCCCGGGAGTAAATGGGGCGGCGGGAAAGTTTTTTTCTGTCGCACCCTCGGATGTGAAAACGATTATGATGAAGGTTTCTTGAGAGGATTTTGAAGAAGGCGGTCAATGCATCAATCTTTCAAGCACCAAATTGATTTGATTTTTTCTGGCCAACAACGTATTTTTTTCCGATATCTGAGGCAGGCAGCCCCGCACCGAATGTCGGCGCGATTTATTCTCCGCGGTAACGCCTTACGATATCCCTGATTTAGGGATACCAAGATCTGACAATTTTGTAGAGATATGTGGAACCAATTGAATCTGAGACAGCGGATTTATGCCACCTTGGCAGGATTGGTGGGCATCACCCTTTTCGGCGGTGTGGTGATGGTTTGGTACACGTATCGCGTAGAAGCGGTCATCGTGGATATCATCGATAAAAACTTCACTGCATTGCAACTGGCCGAAAACCTGGAAAACGCCATCGTCAACCAGAAAGGGTTTGTTTCCTACTACTATATGGACGGCGATCCAAATTGGCTCAAGAAATTGGATGAATACCGACAGATATTCAGTACCCGGTTGGATGAAGTCCGCCAGTCGGCGCTGGACCAGCAGCAAGCCGAAACAATAAAACGTATCGAATTTCTTTACAATCAATATGTCACGCTCAAAGACCAAGTCATCGCCCTCTACCAAAGCGGAGAGCGCAACACCGGCACGGATCTACACCGCAACGTCCGCAACCAGTTTTTCGCCATCTTGGATCTGTGTGAGAAGTATAAAGAGATGCACATTCAAAGTGTCCGTTCGTCACAGCATCTGATGAATGATAGAGCGTCTGAGCTTCGCATTTTTGCCGGGGGTGCCATAGCGGTCAATATCGTCCTGGCCTTCATCCTGGCGTTTATAATGATTGTTAAGGTTTTGAACCCCATTACGCGTTTGCTGCAGACATCATCCCACGACAAACTCACCGAAAAGCCCGACAACGTTGTGGACGCTTTGGGACTGAGGGTCGAAGGTCTTATGCAGAATGTGGACCAGACCCAGTCCGAACTGGCCAGAAGTCGGGAGCACCTCCAGCAGGTTGAAAAAATGGCCATAGTAGGAAAACTGGCCGCCGGCATGGCGCACAGTATTCGCAACCCTTTCACGTCCGTCAAGATGCGGTTGTTTTCCTTGAGCCGCACGTTGAATCTCAATTCAGCCCAGAAAGAAGACTTTAATGTTATTTCCGGTGAAATTCGTCACATTGACACGATAGTCCAGAATTTTTTAGAATTTTCCCGACCTCCCAAATTGGTGATGCAATCGGTCAATCCGTCTTCGGTGGTTGATAACACGCTCAAATTGCTGACACATCGATTGAAATCATACAAGGTCAGCGTCCAGATCGTTCGCACCAAAAAACTGCCGAATGTATTGGCCGATCCTGAACAACTGAAGGAGGTCTTTGTCAATCTTTTCATCAATGCCTGCGAGGCCATGGGAAACGGCGGCACCATTGCTGTCCACGAAGATGTACATCGAGACCATACCCTCGGGAAGGTCGCCCGCATTCGAATATCGGACGATGGCCCGGGTATCCCGAGCACGATCATCGCGAAAGTACTGGAACCGTTCTTCACCACGAAAGAAGAAGGCACCGGACTCGGATTGAGCATTGCTTCCAGAATCATCGAAGAGCATGGCGGACGCATGGAGGTTTCTTCGATTGAATATCAGGGAACGGTTTTTACCATCACCCTGCCGGCTATAGGAGAGGCACCTTGAGCACGATTTTAATCGTCGACGATGATGATCAGCTGCGGAAAAGTTTTCACAAACTGCTGCTTGAAGAAGGTTACACAGTGATCAGTGCCGCTTCCGGCGAGAATGCCATCACCCTCCTGGAAGAGAAAACGCCCGATCTGGTGATATTGGACCTGCGTCTTCCGGGAATAAACGGCATTGAAACTTTTGGTGCCATACATCAAATCGAACCCAAACTACCTGTGATTATCATGACCGCCTTTGGGACAACGGAGACAGCCATCGAAGCAACCAAATTGGGCGCCTTTGACTACATTCTAAAACCGTTTGAAATTCCGGACATGCTCTCCATCATCCGACAGGCTTTGGAGGCCGGCCGCTTCATGCGCACGCCGGTCGCCATGGACGGCGTGCCGTCGGCCGAAAGCAAAGAGGCCATCATCGGCCGCAGCAAACCGATGCAGGACGTCTACAAGGCCATCGGCCGCGTTTCCGCCTCCGACGCCACCGTTCTCATACGGGGTGAGTCCGGAACCGGCAAAGAACTCGTGGCCCGGGCGATTTATCAGCACAGCCTCAGATCCGACAAACCGTTTCTAATAATCAACTGCGTAGCCATCCCCGAAAATCTGCTCGAGAGTGAACTGTTCGGCTATGAAAAAGGTTCCTTTACCGGCGCAACTCACCGCCGCATCGGTAAAATCGAGCAGGCTAACGGTGGCACCGTGTTCCTTGATGAAATCGGAGATATGCCTTTTGCTATCCAGGCCAAGATCTTGCGGCTACTCCAGGAAAGAAGTATCGAACGCCTCGGCGGCCGGGAAACCATTTCGGTGGATGTCCGCATTATCGCCGCCACCAATCGAAACCTGGAGCAAGCCATCGCCGATGGTCGTTTTCGGGAAGACCTCTACTATCGTCTCAAGGTCGTCACCATATCACTGCCCCCCCTGAGAGAGCGGACGGAAGACATCACCATTCTGACCGATTATTTTATGGGCCGATATTGCGCTGAACTCGAAATTGACAATCCCGGGATCACCCCCGCCGCCCTGGAAATCCTCTCCACTTATCCTTGGTCAGGTAACATTCGTGAACTCGCCAATACGATTCAGAAAGCCTTGATCTTCAACCGCGGCGCCCCGATCTGTGAAAAAGACATCCGTCAGACCATTGGGACGGAATCACCCCTGATCGATCCTTCCCATGAAGACACCGATGATGCCATTCGCCAATGGGCACGGAATATCCTCAATAGCAGTAAAAAGAAGAATCTCTTCGAAAACTGCATGGGCCATGTCTCCGGGGTGTTGATCAGCGAGGCCCTACGAATGACCGGCGGCAACCGCTCACGGGCCGCTATATTGCTGGGTTTGTCCCGCCCTACCCTCCACGCAAAGATCGAAAAGCACCATCTCCGATTCGAAACAACAGTCTCCAAGAAATCGTCGCCGCTGTCCGAATAAATCACGCCCGGATCATTATTCACCACAGAGGACCGGAAACCGGTACGGCGCCCTCCCCTGCCACTGTCCGGTTGATTCTTTCCTTTACACCCTGAAAAAAAACCTGACACCCAATGGCGGCGGTCACACTCGTGACAATCCGCCTTTAACGTTTTTACCAATGTATACGAATAGTTCGGCAATAGTCACGGTAGCTGGAACCTGGCACAAACTTTGCCATATCAGCATAGAAAGCAACCGTTAAACCATAGGACTGGAAGGTTGGGACCTTAAGTTCAAGAGACACACGGCTGCCTGTGACTTTGGCGCTTGGAGGGCAACTCATGAAGGTACCCCGCAACTTCCAAGAAAAGGAGGAGGAGAAATGGGCAAGGTAAAGTCAATAATGGCCGCGTGTGATTTTTCAGAGTATGCGCCCCAGGTCGTCTCCTATGCTGCCAATTTAACCAAAAGACTGAATTCCAAATTGTTCGTTGTAAATATTATCAACGAACGGGACGTTTACATAGTCAGGAAAATTGCCTCGGAATTTCCCTCCTATTCAGTCGATAAGTTCATCGAAAAGCAGAAGGAAGACCGCCTAAAAATGATGGATGACATGATCTTGGAGCTAGGCGGTAACAATCTCGACGTCGAAAAAATAATCAGGGTGGGCGTCCCCTTCAAAGAACTGATCCAGGTCAGCGAAGATGAGAAAGTCGACATGCTGGTGATGGGCACAAGGGGACGCGGCAATATCGCCGGCGCTCTTTTCGGCTCCACCGCTGAAAAAGTCTTTCGCCGCTGCCCGGTGCCGCTGCTCAGCATCCGGACCGTAGGTAAATAATTAATGAGTTTCCTCAATTTTAAATACTTAACTCTATCTGAAAAAGGAGGTCTGAAATGCTGGTTAAAAACTGGATGAGCAAAGAGGTCATTACTGTCGACATCGATGACTCCATGCAGAATGCGATCCGATTGATGAAAAAACACAATGTCCGCCTGTTGCCGGTGATGAAAAAAGGCAAACTGGTTGGAATTGTTTCGGACAGAGATTTGAAACGGGCTTCGGCATCCGACGCCACCACCCTCGATATTCATGAACTTCTTTATCTGCTCTCCAATATAAAGCTGAAGAGCATCATGACTAAAAAACCGGTTACTGTGCCGGATGACTATACGGTAGAGGAAACCGCCGAAGTTCTCCTGACGAATAAAATATCAGGCGCACCGGTTCTCGATCAGGTCGGCAAAGTGGTTGGCGTCATCACCCAGTCGGACCTGTTCAGAGTGCTCATATCTCTCACCGGGATCAGCAGCAAGGGGATCCAGTTTGCGTTCAGGCTGGAGGACCGCCCCGGCTCCATCAAGGAGGTTGCCGATGTGATCCGCGAGTTCGGCGGCCGGATGGTCAGCATCCTCACCTCCTATGAGAAGGTCGAAACCGGGTTTCGCAAGGTTTACATCCGCATGCACAGCATCGACCGACAAAAACTCGGCCAACTCAAAGACGTGCTGCGAGAAAGGTTCACGGTACTCTACATGGTGGATCATCGCACCAACCAACGTGAGATATATGAAGGGTGACCAATCGAAAACGATGGATGCAAGGACTTTGGCATCGATCTAAGCGACTGAAGGGACAAACAATGAGCGATAGCAGACAAAAAAAAATACTGGTGGCTTTGGACGGCTCGGAACGGAGTAAGCAGACTGTCGAATACCTCACAAAAGTCAAACCGTTTGAAGACATGGGAGTTGTGCTGTTTAACGTTTTCAGCGGTGTCCCTGAAAGTTACTGGGACCTGGAACGTGAACCCAAAAGCGTGAAATCGGTCAAGTATGTCAGAGCCTGGGAAATTCAACAACTGAAAGACACCCAGGAATTCATGGACAAAGCCCGGCAAGCTCTTGTCCGATCTGGGTTTTCCAGCGATCAAGTCGAAATCAAAATACAGCATCGAAAAAAGGGTATTGCACGGGATATTTTACAGCATGCCCACCAAGGATATGAAGCGGTGGTCAGTCGGCGCCGGGGCATGGGGCGCCTACCGGGCCTAATACTCGGAAGCGTTTCGATGAAACTGCTGGAAAAGTTGTCTTTCACGCCCCTGATTTTGGCGGGTCGTAAACAACCGGGAAGAAGATTTATGATCGCGATGGACGGTTCGGAAGGGGCCATGAAGGCCGCCGACTTTGCCGGCGCAATTCTGGCAGGAAATGATGTTGAGTTTTGTCTTCTGCATGTCATCCGGGGCGGTGAGAATTCCGGTTCGATTCTATCCACGTCTGATATCTTTGTCGATGACTCTCGGAAAACCATCGCCAAAGCTTTCTTAGAAACTAAAAACCGGCTGGTTGCGAAGGGATTCGATCCCGACAACAGTCACCAGCCAGATTGTCACAGGTGTCCGCAGCCGGGCAGGGGCCATTGTCGATGAAGGCAAAAAGGCGGATGTCGGCACGATCATCATGGGGCGCAAGGGGTTGAGCCGCACCCCTGACTTTTCCATTGGTAGGGTAACACAAAAAGTTGTCTTCCTTGCACGGGAGAAATCGATATGGATTATCAACTCGTCCGCCGCAGAACAGGCATAGAAACCGGCAGGACTTAACAGCACCGAATCTTTCATAGTGATGAGACATGCTTGTCAAGCACTGGATGAATCCGCCAGCCGTCACCATTGCGTCTGGCCGAAATCTCAAATCGGCACTGGCGTTGATGAAACAGCACGAAACGCACATGCTTCCGGTTGTCTCGGAAAATCGTCTTATCGGTATGGTCTTCGAGGATGACTTCAATTTCCAATTCACCAATTCGAACGGCAGCCCGCCGTTTCATCCAAAAGGAGACAATACAGTGGTTGATAAGGTCATGCGGAGAGATTTCCCGAAGGTCACTATCTATAATACCATGGAAGAAACAGCAGAGATGATGCTTAAAAACAAAATTTGCAGTGTCCCGATAGTTGATCACCGCGGTTATCTGATCGGAATACTCACCCGGGAAGATGTTTTAAACGTGTTAATCAATTTGACCGGCGCGAGGCGCCAGGGGATTCTATTTGCCGTTCGGTTGAAGAACCGACTGCAATCCATTCAGGATGTTACCGATCTGGTCCGATCTTACGGCGGCCGCATGATCAGCTTTCTCGCCTCCTCGGAAGATAACAGGTCGAAGTACCGCAAAGCTTACATCCGCATGTACGGAATTGATCGTTTCAAGTTGCTGAGCCTGAACGAAAAGCTGGCGGATGTGGCTGAATTAATCTACGTCAAGGATCGTCCTGAACTGGGTCGTATATTGGAATGAAGAAACGACGAGGGCGTTTAAAAATTCACAGTCGTTGAATCAGGTGTAATGACCAAAGAAGGGTAATTCACCATGAGTATTCTAAATCTCGCGAGGATGTTCCGACCCAAGTCAATCGCCTTGATCGGTGCCAGCGCAAGGAAAGGCACGGTTGGCGCAGCCATTTTGCAGAATCTGATCGAAGGTGGATTCCAGGGTCCTATTTACCCGGTAAATCCTCGCCATCGGGAAATTGGAGGACGAACGGCATTTCCCCGAATCACCGACATTTCTGAAACCGTTGATATGGCAGTGGTAGCCACCCCCATCCAAACCGTGCCGGCAATCATCGCCGATTGCGCCATAGCCGGCGTCGGTGGCGCGGTTATTATCTCCAGCGGCGGTAAAGAGACCGGAACTCGGGGCCGTGAGATTGAAAGGGACATCGCCGCTGCATCCAAAGACAGCGGTGTGCGCATCATCGGTCCCAACTGCCTCGGCGTGATAAACAACCGGGAGAATCTGAACGCCAGTTTCGCGGCCAGATGCCATTGCCGGGCCGCATGGCCTTTATTTCTCAAAGCGGTGTCGTCTGCGGAGCGGTCATGGATCTTGCGATGAAAGAGAAGATCGGATTCAGCATGAAAAGGGGCCCGGAAACAGACACCTTTGAACTGCAGGTCGACCTTAAAAAATTGGACGTTGCCTGAACCCTATGGTTTACTTTTTGTATTTAATTTGGGGGCAAGTGCTTGCGGAAAACACGCAGATGCTGGCCCTGGGCAAAAAACTCGGATTCAGCATGAAGAGAGGTCCGGAAACAAACACTTTTGAACTTACGGTCGACCTGAAGAAATTGGACGTTATCTGAGCCTTGTGGTTTATTCTTGATATCGATTTAAACGACTTCAAACAAGGCGGGAATCAAAAGGAGGTAGTCATGACGGCTTCGTTAAAAAATACGGCATATCGACCTGGAAACTATAAAAAGAAGCGGCCGGATGTCAGCGGTGTTTCCGATCAGTATGTCAGATCAGCGGAAAAACGATTTCAAGAATTCGCCGCTAAAAAAGAAAAACCCACCGGCATACCTCCCACCATCTGTTTTTCGCGCAAAATCGGCGTGGGGGCGCTGGAAATAGCAGATGCTCTTGCCTCTGAGCTGGGAATCCGTGTGGCCGACCGGTTGATTGTCGAAGATATCGCGACCAATAGAGAGTTGAGCGAAAAAACGATTCGCTTCTTCGATGAGCGCTACCCGGGTAGAATCACCGAGTTGGGCGCGTTCCTGTTCGGAGAAAAGTCATTTGTTATGAGCAACTATGTCCGGGCACTTTTTGGGTCCATATACGCTCTGGCCGATGGAGAACCCACGATCTTCGTCGGGCGCGGTGCCCACCTGGTCCTGCCGCGTGAACGCGTCCTGGCGGTGCGCCTCATATGCTCTAAAAGCCACCGCGTGAATCGACTCGCAAAAATGTTGAAAATAACGAATCCTGAAGCGGAAAAAAAGCTGGACGAAGTCGACAGGGAACAACGGGACTTTTTCAAAAAGGTTTTCAAACGCCGTGACGCATCTCCCTACGAATTCGACATGGTGCTCAATATGGATTTTATAAAAAATCCCGGCTGGATCGTTGATATCGTTCATGCGGCTTTCAGGACGAAGTTCACGAATGATTAACACCTAAGTTGAGCGATTTTTGAGAAAGCGATGTGCTGAGATCTTGTTCATCAGGGATCTGCGCCAACCGCAGGCATACCCGTGGCTATGTCGAGGATTGGCGCAGGCCCTTGATCGGCAATAGATGGGTGCAGCGCGAGTCAAAAATCGCTCGATTTAGGTAATACCAATGGCTATCTCATTTGAATGATTGTCGAGGCTAAATCCGCCTATATTTATGCCGGTCGGCAAAAATATGGGCGGATTTAAAATTACACGAACCAGGGCCGATAGATTCCTTTTAAGGAACAAGGCCACACGCAATTCCTGCTTGTGTACGACTGCTTGAAACCTATCTTGGCTTCTGTCTATTATAGGTGTCCTCATGCATTTGTTTACGGGGGTGCAATCACCGGTCTCCCCTGCCGTGTTAAAATCTGCGAAACCATCCCGACGATCCAAGCAAATAATCCTTTTACACGCTGTAAAAGAAACTGACATCGTGTCCGCTTAACAATCATATCCCGAAATATACTTTGTAAATACCCATTATATATCAATAAGTTATATGACGTCCGCGCTTAGCGGTTTGGCACGGAAATTGCCAATCTGAATGTGTACCAAAAACATCGGTTCGATTGCGGACCGACTTTACCGACACCGCGATTTTCATACTATCATAGAGGATTGGATGCAGAAAAAAAACTTTAGCTACAGCAGTATCCGCAGCACCCTGCTGGCCGCCATGATTTTAGTGCCGTTTGTCCCTTTCATTCTGATTATGGGTCTCAGCTTCTACTCTCATAAAACATCTTTGGAAAGTGGGACCATCGCCCGTATGAATCGAATTGTGGACGACCACCGTCAGCTGATTGAGAACTTCCTGGAAGAAAGGAGCCGAAATATTGAGTTCATCATCAACTCCTATACTTTCACGGAACTCAGCGAGCCCGAAAACCTGGGAGTCGTGTTCGAACGCCTGAAGAAGGTTTCTGCGGCATTTAAAGACTTGGGCATTTTCAACGCCGAAGGAATGCATGTTTCTTACCAAGGGCCCTATCAGCTGGTGGGCCGCTTCTATTGGGATGCCGAGTGGTTCCAGGAGGTGATGCAAAGCGGCGTGTACATCAGTGACGTCTTCATGGGATACCGCCAGGAACCCCACTTTGTCATTGCTATTGCCAGCGGAACCGGTAACCGGCGCTGGGTCATCCGTGCGACCATCGATACCCAGACCTTCGAATCGCTCGTCAGCGGAATACGTATCGGCGAAACGGGAGAAACATACATAATTAACGCTTCCGGGATATTGCAAACCTCACGGCGGTCGGGCGGCAACCCGTTGTCAAAAACAACGGACACCCTCCGGCCATTGATGAACGACAAGCAAATCGACAGCTTTATTCATCGGGATGACAAGGGTGACAAATACCTGTATGCCATCGCGCGCCTCAAAGGCGGCGCTTGGACTCTCGTCGCACGGCAGAAAGCATCTGAAGCTTTTGCTGCACTGTACTCGACGGTCTATCTGGCCGTCGTCATATTTGTGCTTGGTGGTGCGGCCATTATCACTTTCGCCTTCTACATTACCGGCAATATCGTCCGCCGGATGGAAAAAATGGACGCCGATAAAGCAAGCCTGGGCCGGCAGCTCATCGGCACCAGCCGCCTGGCGGAACTCGGTGAGATGGCGGCCGGTTTCGCTCATGAAATCAACAACCCTTTGCAAATCATCAGGGGAGAACAGACGCTGATCGAAACCCTGCTCGCTGAAATGAAGGATGCCGGGAAATTGGAGGCGTCGGAAACTCTCTCGGAATTAATGGATTCCCTCGATCAGATAAAACTGCAAATCTCCCGCTGTTCGAAGATCACCCAGGCCATTCTCAAGTTCGGTCGCCAAAGCGAACCCGAAACCACCAATATCGACCTGCATCATTTTATACCCGAAGTGACAAAGATGATCCAACAGAAGGCCAGTATCCATGGCATTTCTTTTGACCAGCGTATCAATCCGAAATCCATGATCGTCCGCGGCGATCCCGCCCAACTCCAGCAGGTGATTCTGAATCTCTTAAATAACGCCATCGACGCGATCCTGACTCGTCACGGAGTTTCGGGCGGTGAGCTGACTGTGAAAGCGATCCCGACCGATAACGCATTCATCGAAATTCAAATAACGGATAACGGTTGCGGTATCAGCCCCGCCAACCTGGAAAAGGTGTTCGCTCCTTTTTTTACCACCAAACCGGTGGGGGAAGGCACCGGTCTCGGGCTTTCTGTGTGTTACGGGATTGTGGAGAGCATGGCGGGACGCATGGAAGTGACCAGTCATGAAGGCCAGGGGACGACGTTTACGGTAAAGCTGCGATCAGCCGTTTGATATCAGCGGTCCACCCCAAAAACCCCAGCGGCTGATAAACAACTGACATAGAAAAATTGAGGCCGTCTTTAGGACTTCTCCGAAGACAAACGTAATCAAGCAATATACTTTTTGCAGGATGGGAGACCCAAAAATGAAGAATGTAAAAATCATGTTAGTCGATGACGAAGAGCGATTTCTATCGACCACCCAAAAACTTCTGAACAAAAAAGGCTATGACGCCATCACCGCCTCCAGCGGCAGCATGGCGCTGGATCTGCTGGGCCAGAAACAGGTCCATGTGGTCATACTGGACGTCAAGATGCCGGGAATGGACGGCATTGAGACCCTCAAGGCCATAAAGATCCAGTATCCCCTGGTCGAAGTGATCATGCTGACCGGTCATGCGACGGTTGATTCCGCCGTGCAAGGGTTGAAGGCCGGTGCTTCCGATTACCTGATGAAACCGGCCGAGATAGATGACTTGATCGAAAGAGCGGAGGAAGCATATGCCCGCAGGCAGCAGCTCGATGAAAAAATCAGGTTGATCCAGTTGCGGAAACACATGGGATCGCCAAGGAAAATCCTCGAAGAAGAGAAGAAGAAGAAATAGACTGTAAAAGCATACCGGATAGAAGGGATCTTGGAGATTGTCTGACGAAATCAATTAGAGGAATTGATCAAAGCGAGGATTCACCTATGGAAAGCACGACCTCAAAAAAAGCAACCGGATATGACAAGTACGTCGATTGGAAGATATTCAGCATACCCGTGGTCTTGATGTTCGTCATCCTTTTCATGCCGACCCCTTATGGAATGAAAGATGTCGGCCTGGAATACAAAGTCGCCCCCAAAGCGGTTGTAAATTTCTTCACCCAGTCGCTCTTCAACAAACAAACGGCGGATACCGAACAATGGGAACTGCTCGCGGCCCGAATCATGCACGAAAATATGTTGATGGGATCCTTGGGCAAAAGTGCCTATGAAAAACGTGATTTCAAATGGACCCAGAGCCAAAAAATTCCGGCCGATCAAAAAAATTTCGACCGGGCCATGGAATACATCAAGGAAAAGGTCAGCGCCGAGAAGTACGAGGACATCATGCGGCAAGGCCTGTCGCTACGCAGGGACGGACTGAAGTACGAGGATCTTGCCGAAAAAGACCGCAAGTCGGCCGATACGGGTGCCTGGCACATCAAGGTCGCCATGGCCATGGTGGTGTTCGTGGTGCTCTGTTTTCTGACCGAATGCATCCCGCTGCCGGGCGTCTCCTTTTGCGTGGGTCTGCTGCTGGTCTTCACCGGCGTGGCTTCGAGAAAAGATGTACCCATGCTCTACTGGGACGACGCGGTCTGGTTTATCATGGGCAGCCTCATGTTTGCCGTGGCCCTGGTTAAAACCGGTGTGGACAAGCGCATGTGTCTTATCATGTTCCGCAAGCTGGCCGTGCCCAACGTGAAATGGATCACCCTCATCTTTTTCATCGTCATCAGCCCGATGGCGGCCTTCATATCCGACCATGCCCTGGCGGCGATGTTCCTGCCCATCGGCATCCTGCTCTACCAGAACAGCCTGACCCGAGAAGTTCCGGATGACCCCGAACTCGCCAAACTCCTGATGATCACCATCGCCATGGCCTGCAACATCGGCGGGCCTGGCGCGCCTTCGGGCGGTGCCCGCAATGTCATCATGATCACGTACCTGAACGACATGTTCGGAATGGACATCGGCTATCTGCAGTGGATTATCTACTGCATGCCGTTCGTTGTCATCATGATCCCGGTCACCTGGTTGATAACGAACTGGCGGTTCAAGCCCCAGATCACCTCCCTGGCACCGGCCATGATCCAGCTCCAAAGATGAAATCGACCGGATGGGGGGCTGGAATCGCAAGCAGGTCTATGCACTGATCATCTTCGTGGTCATGATTTTCGGCTGGCTGACCGAAAAGACATTCTACGATACGGGCGTGCTGCCCGTCCGGCTCGGCATCGGCGTCATCGCCATGGCCGGGGCGGTGGCCTACCTGTTTGCCGGGGTGACCAACTGGCGCGATTACCAGAGCAAGGTCGACTGGGGCGTCGTCTGGCTCTACGCCGGGGCCATCATCTTCGGCAGAACCCTGGACAGCACGGGTGCAGCCTACTGGATGGCCCGCAGCATCCTCGATGTGTTGGCGCCGCTCGGCATGAACTCCGGTCTGCCGCTGCTGGCCACCGCCAGCGGTATCACCGCCACCATGACGAACCTGATGGCGGACGGCCCCGCTGCAGCCGCTGTCGGACCCGTCACGTTGAACATCGCCGGCCTGGCCCACCCGGGAACAACCTTCATCCCGTTCATGGCGATGGTGACGGCCGTCTCTTCTTCCTTCGCCTACTGCCTGATTATCGGCACGCCGCCCAATGCCATCGTCTACGCCAGCGGTTACCTCGGGCCGAAGGATTTTCTGCGGGTAGGGGTGATCCTCTGGTTCTTCTCACAAATCCTGCTGCTCGTCATCTCGGTCGTCTACTGGCAACTGCTTGGATTCGGTGTACTGCCGAACTTCTAAGCGAACAACGTAAAGGGAGACACATTCATGGATCGTATCGAAAATCAACTGACCCAAGGAAAAAACAGGAGCCTGCGGGTTGAAAAGGGCAAAATTTACTTCAGCCGGGATGCGGAGCGAAAATTCTATTTTGCCTTGTCCCTGATTGTCTTCCTGGCCGGACTGTTTTATAAGCTGGGCATTCTGCAATGATCACCACCATATCAAGCAGGTCAGACGTGTCTGCGCTGAAATTTTATTCTGCAACGGTAATGGGCATTCTGGGGCATCCCCGGAAATTTTTCGGCGACTTGCCTGAATCGGTCGGCATGATTCAGGCCGCAGGCTTTCTCACCGTATCCGCTATCGTCCACTGCACCGCAGCACTCATACACACGGCGCCATCCAATTACCTTGTGATGGGAGGAACACTTTTGGCTAACGCCACCGGCATGGTGTTCCTGCTGACGGGGTTGGGCTTTACGGTAGTGAGCGTCACCAGCAAAAGCAAGGTGCGCTTCGGTAGATTGTTTCGCATCTATGCCCTTTCTACCGGAGTGACCCTGCTGATCTCGTGGGTGCCGGCAGTTCTGGTCTATACTGAGATCTGGAAATGGTGGCTGATCGGAACGGGAATGACCTATGGTCTCGGATTCAAGTGGTATCGGGCCCTTGCCATTGTCGGATTTTCAATAGTGACAACGATCCTGCTCTTTCATTGGCTGCTCGCTCCGGAGACGCGACTATGACACCGGTCGATCTGTTGAAAAAGGGCCCGCTACCGAAGAATCAGCTTGTGTCGCTTGATGTTGGATGTGTGGGGTTATCCTCCAATTTTATGAAAAATTATTCGCAATTGTACTAAATGACCATTGCTGTACCCGGAGCGAAGAATCCGGACGCAAAAGGAGACGTACCAATGGAAAAAAAAATAAAGGTTCTCATGGTCGACGACGAGGCGCAGTTCCGGGCCACCACCCAAAAAATACTGAACCGGAAGGGTTTCGATACCATCATCGCCGCGAGCGGTGAAGAAGCCCTTGGCAAGCTCGACGCCAATCCCGATGTCATCATTCTCGACATCAAGATGCCCGGCATCGATGGGCACCAGGCCTTGCAGGAAATAAAAAAACGCAAACCGGGCCTGCCGGTGATCATGCTCACCGGCCATGGGGCCTTGCCGTCGGCCGAAACGGCCCTGGAGGAAGGCGCCTATGACTACCTCTCCAAGCCCTGTGACATCGAACTGCTCGCAGCCAAAGTCAAGGAGGCCTATCTGCATGGTAAAACGCCCATCGAGCGTCCGGAAAAACAGGTCGGTGAGGCCATGGTCCCAATAGAAGAATACACCACCCTGTCCGGCGATCAGAGTATCGCTACGGCCATCGCCGAATTAAAAGCCTCCTTTGTCTGTAAAATTTCAACCAGCCGCATCATGGAAACCGGTCATCGATCGGTGCTGGTCATGGAAAAGGATCAGAGCGTCGTCGGTGTCGTGGCCATCACGGATCTGATCGAAATGATCATGCCGGCATACCTGTCGGCACCCAAACCACCCACGGCGGACAGCATCCAATACTCGCCCATGTTCTGGAAAAACATGTTCAGTTCGGTGATCGCCAAAATGGCCGACGTAAAAGTAAAAGACGTTATGTCACCGGCACCGCCGACCATTGAAGCCTCTGCCAGCCTAATGGAGGCTGCCTATCGCATGAACTCTGAAAAGGCGCGTCGACTCGTGGTACTATCGTCGGGTAAAGTCGTCGGCGTGATCCGGGAGCAGGACCTTTTCTTCGAAATGGAAAATATTCTGAGTTCATAGGCTTCGACGGTTCTTAAAACAACGATAATTGATGTATTTCAGTGCATAACAACTTTATGAGAAGCTATCCCAAAATGAGGGTTTTCCATTGAGATCGAGGCGAGACCAGGGATACCCGCTGTGCGGGATTACGCGCCTGATCGATTCCTCTTTGTGGGTCGCAACCCGCAGGCGTGCGCCAGTATGTCCGCAGAGCTTGCTATATTACAGTAAGCCTTGAGTACGAACAAAAAAGGCTATACTCGTATTGATGCCAGTTACATGCAAGTTGGTTGGTAATCTGGGATCAAAAGAGGAGTATAGCCATGAGAACTAAATCGCAAAAAGTTAGTCGGGTCAATAGGCAAACAATGGTCGTCAGTCTGGATATCGGTAAGGGGTCTCATTTTGGATATTTCCGCGCTCCAGACGGGAAAGATGCGAGCCCTTTCGGGTTCACCAATTGCCGGGATGGTTTTAACCAATTTTGGAAGAAGCTGTGCCGGTTTAAAAAAGCACATCGATTGTGCCAGGTGTTGGTCGGCTTTGAGTCCACAGGGCCCTACGCCGAGCCGCTGCTGCACTTTTTGAGGCAGAAGCCGGTGCAGCTGGTGCAAATCAACCCGATGCACAGCAAGCGTTTGAAAGAGCTTACTGGCAATTCTCCGAACAAGACCGACCGCAAAGACCCGCGGGTGATTGCCGACGTGATGATGCTCGGTCATTCTTTGACGGTGGTGGTGCCGGAGGGGGCGGCGGCCGAACTGCGGCGTCTGAGCCAGGCCAGAGAGCGCGCCATCAAGGAACGCACGGCCATACTCAATCAGCTGCAGCACCTTGTGTTTGTAATTTTTCCCGAGTTTTTGAAAGTAATCAAGACCGTTTCTTGTAAAACCGGTTTGTATCTGGTCAGGCATTGCCCTGCGCCAGACGCCGTTTTGGCCCTGGGTTTGGATGCATTGAGCCGGGACATGAGGCGTGTGAGCCGCGGCAGGCTGGACCATCAACGGGCCATGCAGCTGTTTCAGGCGGCAAAATCCTCGGTCGGTGTCACCGAAGGCCGCCAGAGTATGGTCGAAGAGATTGGCTACCTGGTGGACCAGATCGAAAGGATCAATACGTTTGTCGATCAGCTGCAAAGCCGCATGAGAAGCCATTTGGAGCAAATCCCATACAGTCCGTATCTTCTTTCGATGCGCGGTATTGGCCTGATCACCGTTGCCGGGTTGGTTGGCGAGGTGGGAGACTTTCGTCAATTTTCCACGCTCTCTGAGATCACCAAGCTGGCGGGTCTGGATTTGTTCGAGATCAGCTCCGGAAAGCACCGCGGACGGCACCATATATCCAAACGCGGACGGCCATTGATGCGCAAACTGCTGTATTTTGCCGCCATCAATACGGTTAAGACCAATGGGATTATGCATGCTCCTTACAGCCGGATGCTGGAACGGGGGATGCCCAAAATAAAAGCCCTGGTGGCGATATCGCGCAAACTGTTGGCGGTGATGTTTGCATTGGCTCGTGACGGCTCGATATTTATCGAAGACTATAATACTCATCGTTATCAATTGGCAGCTTAAGGTGAAGGTGGGGAGATTTTCATCCGCGCCATTAAGGCGATATTATCGACCTTCTCGCAGAGCGTCTAAAACTTCCCGCCGTCACCAATTCCCAATGAAGCAAGATCAGAGCCGTTCGCGGACTCTCAAAGACCAGGGTTGGAAATGGTGACCTCACTAAAAAAAAATTAATATTAGTTCTTGACTACAACAAACCAGGCGCGGGAAGGGACCTGCGCCCCTGCCAAAGACAAGGGCTCAACGCTGAGATTTATCTGCCCGCCTGAGGCGGGTAAACCTCCGGAGGGTTTATCCGCCTCCGGTCGATTGGGTGAAGAGCCTTTTTTTGAGATGGGCTTCTAAAATAATTATCATCGTCGCAGGGAGTTGTGAACTCCTGTAACCGTCAAACTTAGAGGGTCACCCCAGCAACGCTCGGGATTTATCGATGATTATTGTGTGTGTCTTTCGATAGAAAACAAAGGCAAAGGCATGGATGAACAGGTTCGACGGCGGGTTTCGAACCGTTTTTTACGACCAAAGCTGCACAGCCGCGGCATCGGCATGGCAGCGGTATACGGAATGGTCAAAACCCAGGGACGGTGGCTATCGATCCAGAGCACTCCAAACCATGGGACGACGGTCGGTAAATACCTTCCTGCCGCAATACAGAAGACCGAAAACCAGTAAGATTCGATGACTCGGCACGGATAACGACGGCCGGAATAAAATTTGGGGATAGAAGCCGGAATCACTAACGCCGACTGAGACGATGGTGGCGGAAATATTGATCGACAGCCGTTTCATCGATATTGTTCACCAGCAGCATAAACTCCCGATGCATGCGACTGTCCATCAGCTGAATCCCCCAGCCGAGACTTTCGAGTTCTCTGTTTATTGCGTCGCGGGAACGATGATCACTAAGCAGGAAAATTTGCAATAAATCCTTTAACAAAGCGGTTCTTTCGAACGGATTGAATCCAATCCGCCGCAATTGCTCCATGACAGCTGTCATCAATAGCTTCATTGGTGCCTCCTCTATTCGCAGTTGATTGGGCGTAGAACAAGACTTATTGAATGACACCTGTAACAGTTTAGGCAAACTTCGTGCCACCAGTTGACTCGTGGCCCGTTCCGTTGAGTGGCCTAAAATAGACAATCGGAACCCTGGCTCCTGCGAGCAATACCATTTTCGCTGTCAGGACATTTTACACACTGTAAAATGTCCTGACGATTCACACCAAGAAATTGTACCAAATCCGGTATTATAATGAGGGTAGCAACATACCACTGCCGGCGAATACCGACGTGCGCTCATTAACGGGTTTCCATTTAGGTTTTTTCTTGTGAGTGATCATATTAAGGAAGGGCGCATCACAAATTTCACCTTCCAGAGATTTTGCGCTCCTCCATTACCGCAGGCCCATGTTTCAAGCGGCCTTTTCAGTGGATGTCGGTTTGGCCGGGGGCTCGGGCTTATTACTTTCCACATCTGTTTTGAAGAAAACAGCCGGTTTAATGATCTCGGCGGATTTCTCCATGATTACCGAATGCGGTAAGTGCTGTTTGATCCGAAGCGAGCTTCAACAGCCTATGCTCGATCGCCGCGATTGCCGACTGCAAGTGCGATCTCTTTCACCCCCACCAACTGGCTGCCGATGGAAAGAATGAATTGAACGAAACACGTCACACTCAGCAGCGCGATTGCAAGGATTGCAGGCACGTAGATGTTTGCAACCAGGAATTCCTTGGCCCATACCGGTTCTTGCGGATTTCGAGAGCCGATTAAAACAATCCCGAATACCAGCATCGCAAGGGCCATACCTGCAGTTCCATATACCAGTAACATAACCCCTCCTGTGGTGATCAAACGAGAATTCGGTTTCGCACAATCAACCGAAACCTGTTTATAATGATTTTTGCTTTGGGTTGTGTGGCGGCTGGCCTTCCCTCGGGACCGAGGAGAGTAAAATGCAGATAAACCAGACGAGGAACTCAGTACTACCAGCGATAATGGCTGATGTAGAAGTTTTGGGCCAATCCCGATGCCCATTTGAAACTGTTTTGTTTGCACACCACTTTATCCGACGAAATTATACTTTTTTCAAAAATAAATTCCGACATACGGATGGTATAAGTGGTTGTAGAAAAAAACGATCCTATAACGGAACGTTTTTTTGACAACCACTATATGACCAGGGTTCAAAAAAATTTTTGTGAGTAATTTTAGTCTGCCTTCACCGAGTCCACGACGATAGAGTACTTGCCGGCATCTTCACTGACGGCTCCAGTCAGCGTTATCATTTTGCCGACCATCGCCTCGAGATCCTGCTGGCTTTCGATTTCATAGCGTTTGCCTCCGGCCCTCATAAACAGGCCGCTGCCGTCACTATTTTTGTAAAGAGCACCGCGAAAGGTGGCAGTCTTCGTTGCACCGGACTCCTGACAGGCCGTTCCTGCCAGGGCAAAAAACACCAGCGATAACAGACACACGAGTATTTTCCAGCTTTTCATCGTGACCTCCTTTGATGGCATTCACATCAGACTTTTTTGTGTTTAAACAAACCTACCTTGGCAAACAATGATGCAGATATTGTACCAAAATATAACATACTGTAAATATTGATATATTTAAATTCTGCCCACTAATTGTTAGAAATATAGAATCCGGGAGGAAGGCTTTATCGGGTGAAAAGGAGTGACTAACTGTGTGGTTAAGGGATAGTACATTGAAAATATTCGAGTTGTTTATTTCAGACCCAGCTGTTCTGAAAAAAGGATTTGCAGAACTACGGGTTCCTGCTTGAAAGACGGGGTCGCCAACGGAAGCTGGCGCATTTCAGTAATTTGCATTTAAATTCGAAATCGATACGGGTGCTGCCTGTATAAGATCGGGTTTTCGATGATAACGCGGAGTGTAGATATGATATTTGAACGCTTTCGATGTAGAGGGGGTTGGAACGACCGGTTCAGCCAATTAAACCGGATGGCCAAGTGCAATCGTATTTGAGTCGCCTTTTAAGATTTGCCCGTCACATTCAGCGAAAGCTTGGCCGAAACGGGTTCCCCTTTCGGAACCGCGGCGGGGTCCTTGGCCGTCACGCGTTCCGGCGTTACGGCACCTTCAGTGGTCAGTTCTTCAACGATTACCTGCCCCCGGGTGGCGGCCAGCGCATTCAATGCAAGCGCCTCGAGGGGTTCGCTCTCCACCAACCGGGCATATACCGCCTTTGACAACCCACCCGGATCATCAGTTTTCTCCGCTTGGGTCGTCTGGGGATCACTGCCGGACCTTTCATTCGGTCGATTTTCCAGGGCTTCTTTCAGCTTGCTGAGTTCCGCCGCGCCAAAGCGCTCTCTAAACATGGCTTCCAGAGCCTGCTGGGCTTCGGCGTTGCCGAAATCGACCGGATCGGGATCGTCATTCGGCGCGGTAGACGTTCCGAGCTTTGCGGCCAGCTGGCGGCGCACGTTTAAATCCTTCAGGGCTGTTCCATCATCCGCGGCGCTATAGCGGCCCTGGACTTCGAGGGTCAACTGTGGCCGCTGCCGCAACGCCTCGGCCAACTTCTTGATTTTCTCTTTTTCGGGTGGCGGTAAAATGTATTTTCCAGGCGCGAAGGCTACGGTATCGAGGCTATCCGATCCGCCGGGAAACATCGCACCCAGGACGCGGAACGGCGCCGTCACGATATTGGTGATCAGTTTGGCAAGGGCCTGACCGATCAGATGGCCGAAACTGAACTCCGGATCTTTCAGGTCGCCGCGTATCGGCAGACCGATATCGATGACGCCGTTCTTATCCTCCATCAGGGCAATGGCCAGATCGAGGGGCAAGCTGGTTGCTCCGGGGCTATCCACGTTCCCGCCCAGTTTAATGCGATCCACGACAATTTGGTGATCTCCCAGGAGTTTGCCGTTGTCGATTTTGTATTCCAGATCGAGAGAGAGTTTGCCCGCCTCGATCTTGCGGCCGGCAAATTTTCCCGAATACGGCGTCAGGCTGCTCATCTCGATGTTGCGAAATATCATGGTCATGTCCGTGAACCCCAGCGGATCGAAAACATTGACCTCTCCGCCGATTTTGGCTTGGCCGTATTGATCGACCCTGCCTTCGAGTTCCACCTGGGCCCGGGCATCCCGGACAGAAGACAGCCCGACGATCACCCCGCTGAGGGCTTCTATTTTGGTACCGAACTGGGGCGTCAGGGTCAGGTCAGCAAAGTCGAGGCTCGCATTGTCGACGCGCACCCTTTTTACACTCACCGGAAAGCTTTCGTTCTTTTCGTCCGTGGCGACATCTCGACCCGCCGGCACCCGGGCACGATCCCTGTCTTTCATCACATTGGCCAGATTGATAGATCCATCTTCATGGATAATCAATTTAGCGACCGGCTGTGTCAGCTTGACTTCTCTAATGTCGAGTCGATTCGGCTGGAGGTTAAGTTTGAGTTGGTCGGTGCTGAGCGCTTTCCAACCGATCAACGTATTTTTTGACTCTGGTTCGGTGATTCTCAACTGGGCCAGCTTGAAACCCCCATCGTAGGAGAGATCGGCTCCGGCAGACTTCTGGCCATATATCAGCTTTCCCCGGGACGAAAACGTGCCGGAATGGAGCACAAGATTCGCCACGGCATCGATGAAGGGTTGGAAGGGTGTCAAGGCCACCTCGGCAACATTGACATCAGATTCAACCGACGGACCGGCAGGGTCGAAAGTGCCGCCTGCAGTCACATTGCCCCCCTCTCGAATCTTGAGGTCCAGACTGAATCCCATGGGGGATTTCCCGTCGACATCGCTGAGTTTGATGTTCATGGGCTCGATGTTGAGAATTTGTCCGTCCGGCTTAAGGCCGCGGTCGCTGACGCTGGAGGTAAGACCCGCAAACTCGATTGATTTTGCCATAAACCGCCACGGTTCACCCTTTTCAGCGGCTTCATCGGACCGGCGTTGAATGGTGCGACTCTCTGGAGGGGCGACCAGGCGAAGCAGGTTGACATCACCATTGCGATCACGTTCCAAAATGATGCGCCCGCCTTCGAAACCGATCCGCGCGACTGAGAAAGCACGCTGAAGAAGATCGAAGGCACCATCCTCGAAAACGAGTTTATCGATACGGATCAACGGCTCCGGGACCTCTGCCAGACCGGCATGGACCTTATCGAGAGATGACGGAGATGTTCTGCGCCAGCAGGTTTGTCTTATCCGTGCCGGCTTCGGCCTCGACACGGAATTTGACCTTGATGGCATCAATTCCTGCGGCCGATTCCGGGTCGACACTCGCATCGCGGTAGGCAAGAGCCATGTCACCGATCTCGACATTGGCGACCTTTAACCGCCATGGCGCCGTGCTATCTGCAGCAACCGCTACTTTTTGTGTTTCGCGTGGTTTTCCTTCCGATCGATCACGCGTGGATGTTGACTTTAGTATCCGCTGCAGGTCCAGGTTCCCCTGATCGTCGACCGCCAATCGAACCGCCCCGCCGCTCAGAGCCACGCGTTCAACGTCCAACTGCCGCGCCGCCAGGTCAAAACGGCCCGCTTCGAGTATGGCCTCCCTGATATCCAAAAATGGGGCGGCGGCACCGTCAAGCTTCAGCGACAGGTCAGAAAGACGGACATCGAGACCGCCGAGTGTCAGCTGCGGCTCTGAACGGCTGAGATCCACCTGGTAATCGGTACGCACATGCAAATACCCCTCAGGCGGCGCGATGTTGATCGCGTCACTGACAAATTCAGACAGCGTTTTGGCCTGAACGTTTTTAAATGCGAGGCTGCCCGTCGATCTGAATGGATTCAGGAATACTTCTCCGGTCCAATTCAGTTCCGTGCCGTCATCGGTTACCGCAGTCAGCGTATACGGCCCTTTCTGCTCGGGAAGAGTGGAAATATTTTTAAGTTCGAGGGTGAGCGGTCTGATGTTCACGGTGGCCGGGGTAGACTGCCGTTGATCGGCAATATCGATTTCCCCTTCCGTGATCGCGATGTCGTTCACCACCACACGCAGCGGCTTCGAATCCGCATCCGAGGCCGGCTCTTCCGAGCGGGAAACCAGCTGTGCAAGATTAAGCGCACCATCCGGTGAGATGACGAGATTCACCACCGGTTTCACAAGCTCGATATGACGAAATGTCCACGCCCATCGGAACAGGCTGCTCAATTCAAAATCGACCGACAACACATCGAACCCAGCCAGCGGTCGACCGTCTTTCTCGGTGAGAAGAAAATCATCGACCGCTAACGTAAATAAAAAAGGATTCGTACGGACTTCGCCGATGCGCACGTCGCGTTGAAGCTGTTTCTGTATCAGCTGCGGTACATACCGTTTGACCAAATAAGGGGTGAGGAGGAAGCCGGCGAGCACGTAGACAAGCGCCAGGCCTGCCGCGATGATCAACCCTTTTATAAGAAGATTACGCCGGAGTGATCGTGCGGGACCGGTATTCTCTTTTTTTGTTGGCATAGGACACCCTTTTACGAGCCGATATTCAAAATGCAAATCAATGCCTTCAAATATGAAACACCTCTGCGGCAAGTCAAGCCATCTGGTGGGGACAAAAAACGGCAACTTACACAAGAACGGAACCTGAGGTGAATTTTTGAAATTTAAATAAAAGGGGCGTTTGATTTATTCGGATGACTTCAGAACGACGGCCATCAAAGTCACCATCGCTTTGGCGACCAGCTTCTCCGACGACTTGTGAATGGAAAATACTTCCGACTCAGAGACGATGATCTTTTTACCGGGGTGCACCACCCGGGACCGGCAAACGAGGGTGTCTCCCAATGCCGGTTTGAAATAGTTGATCTTGAACTCGATGGTCAGTATCCGTTCATCTTCCGACACCAGGGTGAAAGCAGCGTAGCCGGCCGTGTGGTCCGCCATGGTCGCCATCACACCGGCGTGCACGAAGCCGTCCTGCTGCCGATGCATCGCTTTAACAGCCAGCCGGGTTTCAAAAATCCCGCTGTCCACCCGATCCACTTCGAATCCGCAATGGGCTGGAAACCCCTGGCGGTAGTCATTTGCCAGATATTCAAATCGATCGTTCGCCATGTAATAGTCCCGAATGTTCCGCCACTGTCATTGAACGTGATAATTTTTTAGATGGCTCTTCAATCCATAAGTTTACAGCAGCCTTTAGTCAATAATGAACCAGGAAACAGCGCACTTTTTTTATTGCATAAAAGCCTATCGTCGTGCAAACTCGTATTATGAATCGAACTTATTTTAGCTATTACACGTCGCCTATCGGACTGATTGAAATCGTCGGAACGCCAACGGCGATAACGGAGTTGAATTTTGTGGAAGATCGGCGCCCGGATGCCGCTTCCCACCCGAACGTTCGCAAAGCCAAGCAGCAAGTGGCCGAATATTTCGAAGGAAAGCGCCGTAAATTCGACATCCGTCTGGCCCTGAGCGGAACCGATTTCCAGCAGCAGGTCTGGCAACGCCTGCAAACGGTCCCCTACGGCCGCACGGCCTCCTATCAGGACATTGCCCGGGGTATTGGCAGTCCCGCGGCCGTCAGGGCCGTGGGGGCAGCCAACGGACGAAACCCGGTGGCCATTATCGTACCCTGCCACCGCATCATCGGCAAAAACGGCCGCCTGGTCGGTTATGGAAGCGGTCTATGGCGCAAGGAGTGGTTGCTCAGTCACGAAGGCGCTCTGTCGATCTGACCCGAAAATATCATCCATTCCGTATTTCGGAAATTACTTTTGGAATACGGTATAAACGATCTGATAGGATTTCACACTGCCGGACTGACTGCAGCCGACATCAAGAAGGCCCCGGTCCAGAATTTGCTGGCAAGATCCCTGCCAAAACAATTGAACGGTACCTCTCATTGCATTATCATTGTCTATGACCTGCCCGAAATGCCACGCAGCTATCCAGGAGCCATCCAACTTTTGTCCGTATTGCGGCGTTGATCTACGCGAGCGCCGATCATACCGCGGATGGATCACCGCTGTCGCGGCCTGCGTACTGTTATTCGCCGCCGTGTTCTTTTTCGCCCCATCCGAAAAGGCTCTTGTCCCCCGATATTTTACAGATCGCACCGTTCGTACGCCTGCCGCAGCATTACCTGAAAACGCCGCCGCGCCGCAAACTACTGCTCGCATCCCGGTCGTGACCGATGCGGCCCGCATGCAGCTAACGTCCGGGATAACATCTATCTATGACATCGCCGGGAATCTCATAAAAAAATTTCCGGCCGCTGTGGTGGCCAACGGATGGCTGGCCCTTCCGGCGGACATCTGTCTGGGAGGATATTTGTGGCAGTTTACCCGCAGCAATGGCGATGTTCTCGAAATCGCCGGCGGCATCATCGGCGAGCAGGACGAGATGGGAATCTGGCAGTTGCCCTATGACAATAATGTTCTGGGCCCGCGGCTCTCGTCATGGATTCCCGGCAAGACCCTCCGGTGGGTCTCGATTGTCTCGGAAAGTTCGGTTAACGAAGTCTCGGTGTCAATGGTCGCAGATCAAAGGTACGTGGTTAAAATCGCTGCACCTTCGGTCCCGGATGAATCGGGTGTTTTTATTCAGGATGACCATGTGGTGGGGTGGACATTCGGCGGAACGGCAGAAATCGGGTTCCTTTGGAAAGGGCTCGATGGAGCGGATCTTGTTTACGATATCAGTGTTTACGATTACTATCGCGCAACGTTCGAAAACGGCCGTGAAGAGCAGCTCATTCTGTCCCTGGCCCAAACGGATGCGGCGCCCGCACTGCAGCTTGCCGCCTTTGCCGATGCCTTTCTGCTGGATCCGAAACTCACGGTTACGGCAACGCCCCGGCACCTTCGGCGTGAAAACATTATTCCGCAAATGCGCGCTCTGATCGCTCGTCTCATTCAGAATGGACAACCCGCCGAGGCCGCCGATGCTTTTGACGGCCGCAGATTGGCTGCCGCGGGGGACACGGCGCTGGTTATCGACGCTGCCGGTGCCACACTGGACAGCTACGGTTTCGATGCGGCGGTTGGTCTCATCGAAGCCGTGCTGTCGGACCCCATCGGTTTTACCGGAGATCCGCCCGAAGAACTGCAGACGGCACACAGGCAGCTTTACGGTCAGTGGTTGATGTATCTGATCCAAAGCGGCGATATCCCATCGGCTCGGCAGATCTACGACCGCGCCGAGGCCGCTTTCCCGCAAGATCCGAAGATCCGCCTGCTGGGGGTTGAACTGGCTTTGGCAGCGGGCGATTGGCCGTCGGCCCAGCGGTTACTCGCCATGCAGGTTTATCCCGCTGAACTTGCCGATAGGGTCGCGCTTCTAAAAAGTCAAATTGCCGCCGCAAGAGGCGAAGAAGGAAAAACCATTATTCGATTCAATCCCGGCTCCCGCCAGATTCCCGTCACAGCGGATCTGGGTGACGGATTCAAACAGAATTTTGTCATCGACACCGGGGCGACCATGGTCACCATCCCCCGGTCTACGGCAGAAAAACTGGGGGTGTCCGATGAGCATTCCTCACTCCGGCGCCAGATTCAAACGGCCGGCGGAATGGTTGATGCTTACGAAGTGGTGATCCCCTCCGTTCAACTGGGAGGCTCGCGGGTTGAAAATGTCAGAGCCCTCGTGCTCGATCTGCCGAACCAACCGAATGTCGGCCTGCTGGGTATGAATTACCTCAGCCTTTTCAGGATGAATATCAACACCGAAATTGGCGTGTTGACCCTTGCCCCGCGATAGACCGCGACCGTCACATTGTTCCAGGACGGCAATCCACAAAAAAAGGGCCATCCATCATCAAGTGATGAATCGCCCTTTGATTGCAACAGCGACCGGCCGAACTATATCACGGTGACGTTCACCGCCGCAGGTCCCTTTGGCCCTTGTTCGATCTCGAAGCTCACCCGGTCCCCTTCGTGCAGGGTTTTGAACCCGGATCCCGTAATGCCGGAGTGGTGAACGAAAACATCCGGCCCACCTTCCTGCTCAATGAACCCATAGCCTTTTTTCTCGTTGAACCACTTCACTGTCCCACTTGCCATTGCGGCACCCCCTCTTTTTCTTGAAGATTTAACTTGTTCCGATGTTCTGAGACTGCAGGTACCACATTGACAAGTGGTTCATTCCTTCAGTGCGAAATCGGCCCGCCACCACCCACTTAAGGGTTACAGATGATTACATAATATCGCGAACAGCACTGAAATCAAGTATTTTTTACACGTTGGCACTGTTTTTTTGGGCGATTGATACGGTACTCCCCACATCCCGTTCATCCGCCTCCACCGCAGGCAGAGACGGCGCAGATTGGGCTTGCTTTTGAAAAATGCCTGTGTTTAAAAACTGTTAGGCTCTGCGACGGATCTGCAGGGTGTTGCAAAAATCATGAACGTCGACCAATGCCATATTCGTCGCTAAAGGTCATTTACAGGCTATAACTACGCAGCTTGAGACAAATTTAGGGTCGTATCGGCAATCGGAGATCTTTTCTCCAACACCCTGCCCTAACCGAAGGTCGAATTGTTAAGAATCATCGGTACCCCCGGGCTTGTGGGGAGACTCTCGAAATTTTACGGTTCCAGCAGTTAACAACGACCTGGGACGATGACCGTTATATGTAAAAATGACCGGCCGTTTGCCCGAAATAATGGTTATAAAGACCGTTTTGAGCCGATCACAATCCATTTCTCCGGCTTTGCCGGAGGTCATTGAAACTTGTCACAGGCGCTTACCGGGCAACGAAGAAGGTCTTGAATCGCAAAAAGGAGGTGATACGTCGTAAGCTGTAAGGTCTGATGTGATAACAGAGTGAAGGGTTCTGTGCCAGTCAACTTAATCGTTCAGAAAAGTGAAAGGGGAAAGATAATGAGACACAAGAAATTACTGTTACCGCTGGTCTTGTTGCTGGCTGTTTGCCTGATGCTTCCGGCCGGTTCGGTGGATGCCGCTAAACGCCGCTTCGTATCGATCGCTTCCGGTTGGGTCACGGGTGCATACTTCCCGATGGCCGGTGCTATCTCCCGGGTTGCGTACAAAAATTTGCAGGATAAGGGCATCAAAGTGACCGCGGAATCATCCGGAGCTTCGGTGGCAAACGCCAAACTGATCGGTGCGGGTGACACGGATCTGGCCATCCTGCAGAACGACATTGCTTCCTACGCCTATGAGGGCAAAAAACCAATGTTCGACGAGAAGATCACCAACTTGCTCGGCGTTTGTACCCTTTTTCCGGAGCATGTCCAGCTGGTGGCCCGCAAGGATTCCAACATCAAGTCTCCGGCCGATCTGAAGGGCAAGAACGTGGCCATCGGACCGGTGGGATCGGGCACGACGGAAAACGCCATGCAGATCCTCGAAGCCTACGGGCTCAAGGTTGAGGACCTCGGCAAAGCCGAACAGTTGACCGCCGAACAATCCGCGGATTACCTCAAGGACGGCCGTCTGGATGCCGTCTTCTTTACGGTGGCCGTCGGTGCGGCAGTCATCGTCGATACGTCCATCGTTGTCGATACCACCATCGTTCCGATCACCGGTGCGAATGTCGACAAACTGGTCAAGAAGTACCCGTTCTATGCCCAGCAAACCGTCCCGGGCGGCACTTATAAAGGCAACGACCAGGACGTCCCCACCGTATCGGTGATGGCGATGCTGGCCGCCAGGGCCGATCTCGAAGAAGACATCGTCTATTCGATCATCGACGCCATGTATGCGGATATCGATCAACTGCGCAAGGCCCAGGACAAGTTCAAGGACATTGCACCTGAAACAGGTCTTGTCGGCATGAGCGTGCCGCTGCACCCCGGCGCCAAGAAGTACTTCAGCGAAAAGGGCATCCTCAAGTAACTGCCCCCCATCGATCATAGATTCAAGCTGCGGGGGACTTTGATGAACGTTTCCTCAAAGTCCCCCGTAGATTTCTCATCACCGCGGCCGGTCTGCTCCGATCGACGCCTGCCCGGCTATCGACTCGAATTTTCCCAACCTGGAGGAGACGAAGTGCCAGACGAAAATATCCCTGACGCTGAATCAAGCAAAAAGTTGATGAAAGAGGCTGAAACCGGATCCCGTGTCCTTGCCGGAAAGGCTCGCTTGGTTGTGGCCGGCATTGCCATTTCAATGTCTCTTTTTCAGCTCTATACGGGATTGACCGGAGAACTTCCCGGCTCCAAACAGCTGTCTGTGCACTTGAGTTTTGCCATGGTTTTGTGCTACTTGTGCTACCCGCTTCGAAAAAAGTCGCCCCGGGACAGGATCTCCATCCCGGACCTGTCTATGGCGGTTGTTGCCGGATTCTGCGCACTGTATCTGTTTCTCAATTACAAACATGTGGTGACATCGGTGGGCAATCCCGCCCCATACGACCTTGTCATCGGCGGCGTTCTGATCGTTTTCATCCTTGAGGCCACCCGGCGCAGCGTCTCCCCGATGCTCCCCATCATCACAATCATATTCCTTTTGTATGCTTATTTCGGTCCCTACCTGCCGGGAGAATTTGCCCATCGGGGTTTCAGGATCCAGCGCATTATCGACCATATCTTTATGAGCGGCGAGGGACTCTGGGGGGTACCCCTGCGCGTTTCAGCCACCTTTGTCTTCCTCTTTGTTCTCTTCGGGGCCTTTCTGGATAAAATCGGCGCGGGAGAATATCTCATCAACCTGTCGTTTTCCTTGATGGGACGCTTCAGGGGGGGGCCGGCCAAAGCAGCGGTCGTGGCCTCCGCTGCCATGGGATCGATTTCGGGATCTTCGATTGCCAACACGGTCACAACCGGCGCCATGACGATTCCGCTCATGAAAAAAGTCGGCTTCAAACCCCACACGGCCGCGGCCGTTGAAGTCGCTGCCTCCACCAACGGTCAACTCATGCCGCCAATCATGGGGGCGGCAGCCTTCATCATGGCCGAAATGATCGGTATTCCCTATGTTCAAATCGTCAAGGCGGCTTTTATACCCGCGATCTTATCGTATACCGCTATTTTCTGCATCGTGCATCTGGAAGCCGTCAAAGACAATATCCGCGGGTTGACCAAAGAAGAAACGCCAGCGATGCTGAAAACACTTCTTTCCGGAGCCCACTACCTGATCCCGCTGGTACTGCTCATCTATCTGCTGCTGGTCGTCATGTGGACCCCCACGACATCGGCCTCGTGGTCTATCCTTGTGGCAGCCCTGGTTGCGGCCGGTAACAATCTCTATCGCGCCAGTGTTGCTTTTCCGCGCATGCAAGCCCAGAATCAGGTCAGCGAGAATCAAGCCTATCAGGCTTACCAGCAGAATTCCCGAAATTATTTCCCTCGTCGGACGGTCAAAGAAATCCTGGATTCTCTCGAAACCGGTGCCAGGAATATGGCCGGCATCGCGGCGGCATGCGCCTGCTGCGGCATCATTATCGGCGTGGTGACGCTCACCGGACTGGGCCTGAAAATGGCCGTCCTCATCACCGAAGCCGCCGGGGGCAGTCTTCTTCTGACCCTTATTTTTTCGGTTTTCGCCTGCATCATCCTTGGGATGGGACTCCCGACCACCGCCACTTACATCATCATGGCCGCCATGACCGCTCCGGCCATCATGACCATCAGTGCCGATTTGAACCTGGGGCTGCCGATCGTTGCCGTTCATCTTTTTGTCTTTTATTACGGCATCGTCGCCGACGACACGCCGCCGGTCGGTCTGTGTGCCTATGCCGCTGCCGGCATCGCCGGATCCGACCCGATTAAAACCGGCTGGAAGAGTTTTCGATTGGACCTTGCCGCCTTCACCCTGCCGTTTATGTTTATCTACAACCCCAAATTGCTGATGATCAACACCAACTTTGCGGAACTGGCCTATATCATTCCGCTGTCAATCCTGGGGATGTTCTGCTGGTCGGCTTTCATTCAAGGGCACTGGCTCGTCAAGACGTACATCTGGGAGCGGTTTCTCTTTTTGGGGCTGGCCTTTATGCTGGTCAACCCGGGTCACCTTGCCATCGGCGATGTCCATTTCAACAAACACCTGGTAAACTTTGTCGCCATTGCCGGTGTGGTCGCCATCTACTTCTGGCAACGATCTCGAAAATACAAACTTGTCGCCAAAGGAATTGCGGTATAAAAATCGAGAAAACATTTCGGAACAGGCGGATCTGGGCAGTTCTGATAAGTGTCATTCTTCTAACGGCAGTAATGGTTGCGACGGTCGACGTTTTGACTGTCCGGCTGCCGCGCCGGGAATTCAAAGCGGTTATCGTTGTTCGTGTTACCCCGGGAAGTGAAATCCGTCTCAACTACCGTCATTCGGTGGAATTGACAGAGGTGGAGGGCCGCTTCCGTGTCGGACCAGGGCCCGTGCTCCTGATCAAGGAGACACGCTATACTTCCGTCGGCTCCGGCCTGCCGAATTCGCGGCCGGATAAAACCCGCCGGGAAAACGGATGGTTCATAGTCGACGAGGACCTGAAGGTCAACGAGGAATTACGCTTCTTTATTTCCCCGGTCAATCGTACCCGGCTGATCGTTGACGGCCGCATCTTTGCGCTATTCCGCCTGGACCCGGGGACACTCATTTCCATCGACGTGGAGCGGATGCCGATTTCACGATGGCTTTTGCTGCGCACAGGATTAAACGTTAAGTATTAATTGCACCATCGACATTTAAACCTAAGTTGAGCAATTTTTGAGGAAGCGATGTACTGAGATCTTGTTCATCAAGGGCCTGCGCCAACCGCAGGCATACCCATGGCTATGTCGAGGATTGGCACAGGCCCTTGATGGGCGATAGATGGGTGCAGTGCGAGTCAAAAATCGCTCAATTTAGGTTAAAGTACAAAGGAGAACCCACGATGCCTGAACTGGCGTATCTGAATGGCGAGATTCTGCCCATAGAAAAGGCCTGTATTCCAATCGAAGACCGGGGCTACCAATTCGGCGATGCCGTCTACGAATTCATCGCCAGCTACAACGGAAAACTCTTCTGTCTCGAGCAACACCTGGACCGCCTCGAACGCTCCATGCAGGGACTTTCCCTGCCGAAGATCCCGCGTGAAGATATTCGGGCGGCGGTAATGACGTTATTTGAAAAAGCCGGCATTGCAAGGGCCGGCATATACATGCAAATTTCCCGCGGCGTGTCGCCCCGAAACCATCCTTTCCCGGAGTCGGCCAAACCCCAATTCGTCATGACCATCCGCCCGGTAGAAGAAAAACCACCGGAGTTGAGACAAACGGGATCAACGGCAATTACTGTGGAGGATTATCGCTGGGGCCGCTGCGATCTGAAAACGGTGCAGTTGCTGCCGAACGTATTGGCCAAGCAGAAGGCTCAGGAGGCGGAAGCGTTCGATGCCATTTTCGTCTCACCGGAAGGTGTGGTCCGGGAAGGCACCAGTTCAAACGTTTTTGTAGTTGCCGGCGGCCGGCTTATGACCCACCCCCTGACACCCCAGATCTTACCCGGCATCACCCGCGCGGTGGTGATCGAACTCGGCCGGAGCATCGACCTGCCGGTGGAAGAACGATTCTTTAACGTCGATGACCTTCTCAGCGCCGAGGAAGCGTTTTTCACCGGCACCGTCACTGAAGTCCTACCGATCGTCGCCGTCGACCGTAAACACATCGGCAACGGTCGCGTCGGTTCGATCACCTCACGCCTGTATGATGCGCTGAGGCAAAAGGCCGGGGCCTGAAAAAGGTTGCCCCGGTATGTCGCGGTGGACTCGGGCTGGTTTCTACCATCCAGACAACCGTAGAACACCCGGCAGCCGTGTCCGGGTGTCGCTTATGACCTCGCCCGGCGAAAATCGCTTCGTTGCCGGACCTGCCCCCGAAATAATATATAGAAGCGGTTTCAATACTTCAGATCGCGCCCGAGTGTACGGCGTGGAGAGACGAAAAAGCGCCGTATACACGGACGTATCTACTCCATACCGTTTCCTGTTCGAGGAAAGCGCCCTGTTGACTGGGTAATGATGTTGACCACAGTCTTTCGCGTGGTACGAAAGTTTATGACACTGCTCGGCAATACAAACCGATGGCTCCCGGAAGGATGAACATGCGCATTGAATCGTGTCAGGAGACACATGCTGTCAGGAGAAAGTTATGGGTCGTGCTGGCAATGGCGGCTCTTGCACTGGCAGGCACAGGCTGTGAGAATTACGGCAAACTGCAGCGTGACCGCGAACTGACCAAAGCTTTTGAAAACCTCACCCTGCCTCGAGAGTACACCTACTATTACTACGGGCGCGAAAATATGCCCTACGCCGTCATGGGTGTCGGTTCCGAATACAGGCTTCAGTCGGAATTGTGGCAGGCGGTGGATCTTCAGGACGATCGGTTTAAAAACATGGTGAAGTGGATCTGGACGGATCACAATTACGCTCCTTACGGGGCGTACATTCTGGGGCCTGGAGGAGACAGGGTCGGAATCTGGTACTCGAGCATCAATCACGCAGCCATTAACGTGAACGCGGATCAAAAAACTGTTGGGGTCATACCCGACAAACCATTTCTACGAGACGGTCCCTCAAAATAGATCGGTTATCGGACGATGCGGAATTCAAAGGTGACGGACCAGATCGCACAACGGGGATAGGTGCGCGGCCGCAAGCTGCCCTTATCGCAACCGGCCACCTAATTTTTCTCGTGTACCGTGTCGACATCCTCGATACCGGGCATTTCGTTTTCCCGGCTAACGATGATCAGATAGGCATATGCAGCGATCAGGCACACAACCAGCAACAGCATTCCCAAAACAGTCAATAGCGTTGTCATTTTAGCCCACCTCCAGCAATTCTTCTATCGCGTTGCAAACGAACCGCATCGAAACTCAATATATCCGTCGATGTTATCCGGCTGCGGCAGCGTTTCCCAAATGCTTCGAAATTGTGTAGAGAAGCGATTCGAATGGAAACGGTTTCTCTATGACATCGTGAATTCCGTATTTGAATACGCGCGACATCGGATCGACATCTCCAATCGCGGCCACCATTATCTTAATCGAATCGGGGCTATAGCTGTTCGCTATTTTCAGGAATTCAAACCCATCGATACCGGGAAGGTTGAAATCGCAGATGATGATGTCGAAGGCACTTTCCTTCAAAAGGACCATCCCCCCGGCACTGGAATACGCGCTGTCGAGCGCACATCCTTCATCCAATAACGCTTTTCTCAACGCAGCGCGAATGGTCGCATCGCTTTCTATCAACAGTACTTTGAGTCCGGCGAGATTGCGAAGGTTAATCATTTCGGGTACCTGTTCGGTTCTGCCAATGGTTCAAACGATCTCACCATAGGAAGCAAGCATATATCGTGCCAGGTAAAAAAATATATTTTATTATAATAATTATAGACTATTAAACAGATTTCAGCAGGAAGGCGATCGGAAGTATGTCGGCAGGTGAGTGAAATGACCCAAAATTTTTGAGCAATTAGGCCCAAACGGGAAGCGCCGCATACTCTGAGTTCGGATATATCACACGCAACGGGTGAAGGCTTTTCAGGCCGCTTAGCACTTGTAAAACGGTCCTAAAAGGCACAATGGCCGGATCGAAAAGACCTCAGAAAGTTGCACCTAAATTGAGCGATTTTTGACTCGCGCTGCACCCATCTATTGCCCATCAAGGGCATGTGCCAATCCTCGACATGGGTTGAGTGTACCTAAAAAAAGAGGGGACCGAATCCTCAGATCCCCTCCCTCATCAATTCTTTGCAGCAACACGAAAATAATTGCCTCTCCGACAAGGTCGATGTCAGCGCTGGGCCGAGCGCGGAGCCTTCCCCGCCAGGGGATTGTAAAGCTTCATGATGGCAAATTTCATCACGTCGAGAGTCTTCATATCCGAAACGATATTTAGAAGCGTGTCTTCCGCCTCAGTAGGAAGAACACAGGCCTTGTCCGCGTCGAATGTCAGGCCGGGAAAGCCTTTTACCAATTTTTTCTGTTCTTTCTGGCTCATCGGCACCTGAACGGCCTTTTTCCCGCCAATTTCGGCAACGTATCCTTGCAAACCTGCGGCTTCAATCTTTCCATGTTTTTCATCATTCAAAAAAATATTAATAAAATAGTCTGCCATGTGCATCCCTCCCTTTTGTATAGTCCAAATTCCTTTGCATAAAACAACACCTTTGCCAACAGAGGAGATGTTTATTTGACACGGCTCGGCATGTCAAGCAGTGAATGCGAGAGGGCGTGCATGCAGCCGGTAAAGTTTTTCACCCCGGGGCCTTTGATTTGAAGACTGTCGATTTTATTACGGGTTTGTGATTGAAAATGCCGGATAACCTGTGTATAGAAGTAGAATACAACACGTCGATTTCCGGAAAAAATACCCCGGTCGCAATCCCAAAAAGCCTTCATCACCTCGATTCAAATGAAATATGACCTGTTAGCGTCACAAAACGCCTACCTCTCCCCGGCTTTGCCGGTGTCCTGGTTCGCACGCCGATACCCCACTCCGGTGTTTTATGCCAAAGTGGCGATGATCGTTTACACGGCCTCCCGCCTGGCCAAAAGAGGCGCCTACAAAGATTTTCATTGGATCAGAAGCAGCTACAATACCGTAAAATCGCTCGAATCCGTGGGGGGAGGTTTTAAAATCGAAAATGCGCATGTTTTTCAGAAATTAAAAACCGCCTGCGTATTTGTCAGCAACCACATGAGTATTTTGGAGACCTTTGTCCTGCCCTGCCTGATACAACCTTACCGCGACGTTACGTTCGTGGTTAAGGAAAGCCTGATCGACTACCCGCTGTTCAAATACGTCATGCGCAGCCGCGACCCGATCGTGGTCAGGCGTGAAAATCCCCGTCAAGACCTTAGAACTGTTCTCGAAGAGGGGCAAAGGCGGTTGAAAAACAACATCTCCGTCATCATTTTCCCCCAAACGACACGCAGTGAATTTTTCGATCCCAAAGCGTTCAACACTTTGGGCGTGAAACTTGCCTTGCGGGGAAACGTACCCGTGGTGCCGGTCGCATTGAAAACCGATGCCTGGGGACTTGGCCGCAAGTACAAGGATTTTGGTAAGATAGAACCGTCCAAACGGGTTCACGTCTACTTCGGCGATCCGCTGCACGTCAAAGGATCGGGGAAAGATGAGCACAAGATGATCGTTGATTTTATAACCGGCAAAGTCAATGCATGGCAGGAGAACAGGGGGATTAGAAACGGAACGGTTGGTATCGGGGGAGAACCCTGAGACGAACGATCAAATCTCTTCCTTCCCCCAAAATACTGCCGGCAAGAGCGGATGTCTGAGACGGGTATGGAAGCGACCCGACCCGATCAGGCAGTTTTGCGACTGAAGTTGAATAGTCTGAATTTGGTCTTTAGCTTTTTCATACAGGTTTGAGCGTGTAATTTAAGCCACATCTCTTCCAGGTATTTCCACGACAGATTGCTGACCGAAGAATATCCGTTCGGCAACTCCCAGAGACCGGTCGCTGAATCCCGCAGAAGGTCAGCAGACTGTCGGCACTTGGGGCAGACTAAAGTGATGTTTTTCATATTTGCCCTTCCTGTTGATAGTCAATCGCGCACCAGCGGCCGTACCGGCCATTCAGAGACATCTGATACCTTAAACCACAAACTTGACGGGTCAGTTGTCTCTCGGTGTCCCGAATTGCATTTGATATGCAAAAAGTGTGCAAGGTATTACAAAATAACACAACCAATTGTATTAATTATCTTATTTCGATAAAGACATCGACGGGGAAACGGACCGCAATTGGGAAATTGGGAGGTAAATGTAATAATAATCAGGAAGGAATTTACATAACTTGGTCCACGCGAGTGCCCCCCGGTTCAACAGGCGCTAATCTGAGGATCCATGTGGTTGGCTCTCTTGTGACGACCGATAACCAAGGATCAGCGCTCTTTCTTTTCCGCACAGGGCGCATTTTTATGGACGATTTTTTCTTTTAGTTGGCACCATAGGCCGATGAATGTGCGACACGATTTAGATCCGTCGGACAGCTCCTTGGGCCAATTGGCATACTCGCATTTCAAGTCACAAAACTTCATCGCATATACTCCGATCAACATTTTACGGATATTTTCCGGCGCTGCCGGAAATAGGAATTCATCCGGCAGAAACGGTTTCGTTCCAGCCATCGACAGGTACCCCGACCGGAAGCGACCGGATATCCTGACGGACCGCCAATACACCGCTCGAACCTTGCAAGCAATGGCACTGAACAAGAACGAATATATCTTGCTTCCCATTGCAGCGGTGCTTACTGTACGGAACCATATCAGAAATCGACAATCCGGGAAGCAGACGTTTCTCGGGCATTACAGTAGTTCGCCGCTTTTCTTCCAATCAATTCCGCGTATGAATGATATCGAAGACATCATCCTGTCTCACAGCCTGCGGGGAATAGACACCGTTAAGCATGCTCTGCCGGAGGGATACTGCCGGCGTGCAGCCGAAATGATCATCGCCAATCCGGGGACCGTTTTGATCGGAACCGGTTTTCCTGTAGGCGATAGTTTCGAAACCGACGGACCCATCGGTGCCATAGGCCTTTATCGTGTATTGGAACAACTCGATTATCACCCGCTGTTCGTCTGTGCACCGCCGATTTCCCGCATCCTCACGCTCACTTTTGCCACCTATGAAATACCCATTCTGGACTGGAAAGCCAGTTTCAGTGTGGCCGAGTCAACGCTGGACGAAACTGAACCCAGCGTTATCGTTTCGGTAGAACGGCCGGGAGTCAGCCGTGATGGACGATACTATAACATGCGACGCCAGGACATCACTGATCGGGTTGCTAAATTCGATATTTTTTTTCGCCTCAGCACTTGCCCGACCCTGGCTTTTGGCGACGGTGGCAATGAAATCGGGATGGGCAATTTGATTGAAGCGCTGGCGCACCTGCCGATCATTCCTTCTGTAACCACCTGCGACGAATTGGTCATCTCCACCGTTTCGAACTGGGGGGTTTACGGCGTCATTGCCGCCATGAGCCGCATTCTGCACCGAGATCTCTTCAACCTCTTCGATGCCGAATCGATTCTCGATTATTTGGTTGCCAACGGATCTGTCGATGGTTTGACGACCCAGCCGGAATATTCCGAGGACGGCTTCCCGATTACCGTCGGTCTTTCCATCATCGACAGGCTTCGCAATGGTTTCACGCCTTGACGACTGCTGTCCTGGCAGCCATCGCGCTATCGGCGCGAATTTCCGGCAATCACGATACTTTTATTCCACAGCATCCCGACAAAGGCTCGTGTCATCGGTATGGATAGATTCGGTTTCATGGGCAGGAACCACCGGAGCCGGTGCGTCAATCCGCACCGGCTCCGGTGAAGGAACAAGATATGTTGTGTACAAAGCAGATAATCCCGCTCTCACGCTCTTATGGGGGTCAACACCATGGTAACCCGGCGATTTGCGGCCGCATTGCTTGAAATGGGTTGGGATTCACCGAAGCCGATGGCGGTCATACGCTCGGTAGCTACCCCCCGCTGCATGAGGGCGTTGCGGACAGCTTCGGCGCGACGTTCGGAAAGGGCCTGGTTATAGGCCTCCGGTCCGGAGCTGTCGGTATGACCCTGAATCTCCACCATCGTTTGGGGATAATCGGCAAGAACCTTGGCAACCCGGTCAAGTTCAGCATACGCACCGGGTTTGAGCGTTGCCGAGTCAAAGCCAAAGAACATGTCACTCTTGAAAGTTGCCGTCAATACGTCCTGCGAACGCTGAATCGATGCCTGATCAGCCGCTGTGGCCGCTGCCATTGCCCCACGCAGCGCCTCTTCCTGCCGGTCCATGTAGGCACCGACCTGGTTGCCCACCAGACCACCGGCAACAGCGCCGGCCAAACCTCCGATAATCATGCCCTTGGTCCGGTCTTTTCTGCCCGTGGACGCAGCGCCGACGGCCGCACCAACGGCCGCCCCCGTGGCCGCGCCGATGGCGGTCCCTTTCTGTTGTTTGGTGTAAGGCCCCTGCGATGCACAGGCAAAAATGAATACCGAAGAGATAACAACGCAAAGCGATTTTTTCATGCTTGAACTCCTTTTAATAAAATAATTCACAACTTTCGTAAAAATAGAACGATGCCCGCTGCTTAGAACAAACAGCCCTTGCAGACAGTCACGTTCCCTCCGGCCTTTCTATCCAATCATGAATTGTACACGGTCCCCGGGTCCGAAAATTTTATTTAGGCAAGCGCCTATTTTAGTAAAAATCGCGCACAAAATCAAATGGAATGAATGAACCTTCCGGCAACCGGATTTCTCGTTCGCGGCGATGGACCGCTTGAAATGCCGCATGGAAGAACCCTTTCCACCGCCAGCCGGACTCAATGTCATCATAAATCAAAATATTATAATGATGTTAGGATATGAATTTATTCACTCCCTCAGATAGCCTCATGAATTATTTGGATTAGACGACCGGGTTACCAGAAAGTTTACCCGCCCTATAAACGGTGTGCCCTGTCTGAGACATATAATATCTTGCCGATTGATTCCCGGTGCGGGATAAGGTAAGGTAACTTGCACGTTTTCCGCGAACTCAATCACCATATGCCGGGGAGAGAAAAATGGACCATTATGCGGAACCGACACGACAGGTATACGAAGGTTGGGAAGAATTTTATAACCGGTCGAGTGACGAAAAAATCGAATCATTTCGGCAAAACGGCCGCATCTTCGATGTCATTTTTGCCCAACAGTTCGACCGGGAATTCCTGGATTACCTGGGCAGCCTGGCGGACAAAATAAGGCTGCTGGCCAAAACCAAGATGGGCCTGGGAAGACTAAGGCGACTCGTGCGGCATAAACGGGCAATGCTCTATTTCGTACAACCATCCACCCGGACATTTCTCTCGTTCCAAAATGCCTGTTACACACTGGGATTGAGCGTCTCCGAAATCCGGAGCACATTCACCAGTTCCGAAGTCAAAGGCGAGTCTCAAGAAGACACGATCCGCACCTTCGCCAGTTATGTCGATCTGATCATCGCCAGGCATGCGGAAGCCGGTTTCGCCGAGAAGACGGCCTGGGTCCTGAACCAAACCGCCCGTCCGGTTCCGGTCATCAACGGCGGATCGGGCCCGGACCAACACCCCACCCAGGCTCTGCTCGACATTTACACCCTGGAGCGCGAATTTCGAAACCTCGGTGGATTGGACGGCAAAAAGATCGCCATGGTCGGCGACCTCAAGCGTGGCCGCACGGTGCGCTCGCTGAGCTACCTGATGAAAAACTACCAGGATGTCACGCTCTATTTTGTGGCCCCGGCGGTTTTCCGGATGCGTGAAGATATCAAACAATTTCTGAATAAACACGGCATCCATTATGAAGAGACAGAAGACTTCGAAAGCGTTATGCCCATGGTGGATGCCATATACATGACCCGGATCCAGAATGAGTACGCCGAACACCCTCAGAATGAAGCGGAAACCTACCCGGCGTTTCATTTCAAGGCCAAGCATCTGCCGATGATTCAACCCCACTGTGCGATTCTGCACCCCCTGCCGCGACGGCACGAAATCGAAGTTGCCGTCGATAAGGACCCGCGCGCCGCCTACTGGCGACAGGAGCGTTGCGGGATGTGGATCCGAGCGGCACTGATCACTTATATCTTCAGGGTCGACCAGGTCATTCTGGACGAGTTTTCTTAACGGGAGTAACACAATGGGATTCAACCTGCGCAACCACCATTTCCTCAAACTGCTCGATTTTTCACCCTATGAAATTCAATACCTGCTCGATCTTTCCGCCGACTTGAAAAGGGCCAAATACGCCGGAACGGAACAACCGCGGTTGAAGAGTAAAAACATCGCCCTGATTTTCGAAAAAACATCCACCCGCACCCGCTGCGCCTTTGATGTCGCCGCCTTCGACCAGGGGGCACGAGTCACCTACCTCGGTCCGACCGGATCCCAGATGGGGGTCAAAGAATCGATCAAAGACACAGCCCGCGTGCTGGGCCGCATGTATGACGGCATCGAGTACCGCGGCTTTGCGCAGGAAAACATTGAGATACTGGCCCGATATGCCGGTGTACCGGTGTGGAACGGCTTGACGGACACCTTCCATCCCACCCAGGTTCTGGCCGACTTTTTGACCATGATAGAGCACAGCGGCAGGGCGTTGAAGGAGATCTCGTTTGCCTACCTGGGGGACGCCCGCAATAATATGGGCAACTCCCTGCTGGTGGGCGCCGCCAAAATGGGTATGGACTTCCGGGCGGTGGCTCCGGCCGACGTTCAGCCCGATCAGGTTCTGGTCGCCGAAGCCCGCAAGATTGCCGAGCAAACAGGTGCCCGAATAACGATCAGCGACAATCTGGACAGTGTCAAAGGCTGTGATTTCATCTGCACCGACGTCTGGGTTTCCATGGGCGAACCCCAAGGCGTCTGGGAAGATCGCATCCGTCTGCTGCTACCCTACCAGGTCAATGCAGCCGTGTTGAAAAAAACCGGTAACCCCGATGTTAAATTCCTGCACTGCCTGCCGGCATTCCACAACCGCGAAACCAAAGTGGGAGAGGAAATTTTTCAGAAATTCGGATTGCAAGCCATGGAGGTGACCGAGGAGGTCTTCGAATCCGGGGCATCGGTAGTTTTCGACGAGGCCGAAAATCGGGTTCACACCATCAAGGCCGTAATGGTGGCAACGCTGGGAGACTGATCAACCATGACGTCATGGTCGCAGACACCACTGGCCACCTTACTTTTTTCTGCAATGATAATGACTTGGGCCTGCAGTCACCACGGGGTCGCACTGACGCCCGCGGACCAGTTGATTGGGACGGAGTGGCTACTCGAAGATCTAAATGGCACGGGTATCGTCGCCCGCGTGCAGACAACGCTGAAATTCGATGCGGCTGACCGCATTTCCGGCAACGGCGGCTGTAACCGGTATTTCGCGGCGGTCCGGATTGAAAATACCGGGTTCAACGTCGGCCCCATCGGATCCACCAAGATGATGTGCCCACCTGCCGTCAATGACCAGGAGGCCGCCTTTTTCAAGTCCCTCGGGAATGCCCAACGCTTCCGTATCGAGGGGTCGACCCTCCTGATCGACAGCATCGACCAGGACAAACCCCTCAAATTCACCCGCCTTACCCGGTAGAATAAATTCGCAAATCGCGCCGGATCCTATTCCAGCCTGAATAGAAGTGATTGTAAAACCTTAACGACCATGTAAAGGGCGTGGGCCGACGAAAACCCAGCATGGATGGACGGATGTATTCAGTGTCCGGGCCAGGCCCCCTGACACCGACCGAGGAGAGCCTCAACGCCGTACCTTGTCCGCCTTTGGTGGGTTGCGGGTGTTTGACGGGGTTTTGAAACCACTTCAAGGGATCAAATAAAAGCGCTATTGAAGACGGTCGGCCTTAAAGGTGTTGCACCGGTTGATATCTCCGGTCTGGATGCCCTGTCGGAACCACTGCACCCGCTGCGCCGAGCTGCCGTGGGTGAAAGAATCCGGCGTAACATATCCGCGGGACTGGCGCTGCAGCCGGTCATCCCCGATGGCGCTGGCGGCATTGAGCGCCTCCTCGATATCACCTTCTTCCAGAATTTGACGGGTCCGGTCAGCATGGTGCGCCCAGACACCGGCCAGGCAGTCGGCCTGCAGTTCCATCATGACCGAAAGTCGGTTACCCTGGGCCTCATCGACACGGCCTCGCAGGTCGTGCACCTTGCCGGCAATTCCCAACAGGTTCTGAACGTGGTGTCCGATCTCATGCGCAACAACGTATGCTTGGGCAAAGTCACCCGGCGCGTTGAACCTGTTTTTCAGATCCTGATAAAAACTCAGATCGATGTAGACCTTCTGGTCCCCGGGGCAGTAGAAGGGACCGACAGCTGCCTGGGCATACCCACAGGCCGACTCAACCGCGTCCGAATAAAGCACCAGGTTCGGCTCCTGATAGGTCTTTCCCATTTGCCGGAACAGGGTCTGCCACGTATCTTCGGTATCGGCCAGAACGACCGCGATGAAATCCGCCAGACTGTCTTGGGCCGGTGAACCGGTCTGCGATTCTGTGTGGGGGGTTGTGGTGCCGCCCGGCTGAACGCTCTGATTGATGATAACAGAAGGGTCAACCCCGAAATACAAGGCAACGAGTACCAGCAGCAGCGTGCCGATACCACCGCCGGCCGCACGGCGCGAAACTCTGAACCCGCGTCGATCCTCAACGTTGCTGCTCCTGCGACCACTTTTCCATCGCATCGCAAATCTCCAGTTTTCTTCTGTTGGACAACCAAACAGGGGGATTTAAATAAAAGCACCCATCGGAATAACATTCTGACATTCGCCTTGTCATCGCTCCCGGTTCAGGCGGTGAGACATCCTGCACGTCGATTGATTCAGGTGGTAAAGTAACCCGGCGTCGAATTGAAGCGGCCGTTACAACTTCTGGGCCCAGGCAACATCACCCAGCCTGTTTTTTATGCTGAGTGTCAATTCGGACATGTGTCGATCTGCGTCCGGTGCTTGCAGGGCCCGCTGGTAGATACGCCGGGCCCACTGCTTGTCTTTCAGGTAGGTCAAAACACATTCCGCCAGAAAACCCAGATCGCGGGCCCCGGACATCTTTTTTTCAGCCGATTGAATCAGCCCCTGTACAATGCCCGGATCTGCGGCTTGTCGATCGGCCGACCGGACCAGGACTTCGTAATCACCGGCATTCTCGCAGAAGGTTTCCGCCTTGGCATACAGGGCATGGGCCCGATCGGTATCCCCGAGGCCGGCCAGAACGGCACCGGCGGCAGAAGTGCAGCTGACCACGTCGGCACAGGCCTCGGTGGCCTTTTCGAACAACTGACCGGCCCACTGTTCATCCCCCAGCTTACCCAGCACACCCCGGGAGAGCCGGACAAAATCGCTTGAATTGCTGCAGCGTTGTTCCAAGCCGGAGTAAATCGTTTTGGCCCATTCTTTATCGTTAAGATTGGCCAGTATGCCGTCGATCACATTGTTGGTCTTGACCTCTTCATCACACTTTTCCAACTGCATGGTGTAGATTTCGCGAACCCACTCTGAATCCTGCAGATCGGCATGGATGGCATCGGCCAGTGTCAGGTATTCGGGGAAATAATGACTCTGCCGTGCGGCATTCTTGTAAAGTTTCCGGGCGTAATGTTTGTCGCCGGTCAGTCTCACTACGTCCCTGGCCAGCGTAATTGTGGCGCCGGCGGTTTGGGCTTCGGTTTCGCGACCGATAAATTCGGTGTAGAGCGCCGCATGGGCGTCTCTTCTCTCCTGCTGGTCCTTGATTGCATCAACCCATTTTGGATCATCGGCGTATAGCAGAATCGCTTCAGCGGTTTTCTTGAACTCGTCATTGCTTTTCACCGCTATCTCTGCCTGCTTCAACACCTTCAGGGCGGCAGGCTTATCCTGAATCTCTTCGGCCAGAGCCTTGGTCACTTCGAGGAGTTGTTTCGAATTCGGTTGGGCGCCCAAGGTCTTTTGATAGACCTCAGCGGCAACCCCGGTGTTACCGGTATCAGATATAATCGCCTTGGCCAATTTCGACAATTGATCAAACGTCGTCGATAGGGGCTCAGCCTTTTTGTATATATCGAGAGCCAGTTCTTTGTCTTCGAGTGATTGGACGATTGACTTCGCCAGGGTCATCAGCTCCTCGCCTTTTGTCATGCGATCGGAAGCTTTACGATAAATGGCCTTGGCGTATTCCGGATCCTTTAAATCGGTAACAGCGGATCCTGCCAGTGCAATCAAATCTTTGCCGGTTTCGAGCTTGGTCTCACCTTTCGCAAACAGAGTGCGGGCCAGTTCGACGTCTTCGATGCTCTCGATAACGCCTTTGGCCAGCTGAGCATAATCATCGCCGGTTTTGCAGCTTTCAGCCGCCTGATTGAAAACCGCCTTGGCCTGTTCCCGGTCTCCGAGAACGTCCAGGATGCCCTTGGCACATTCAACGTGATCGGCCATCGAAGAGCATTTTTCCATAGCCGCATCGATAGTCTTTTTCGCTAACGCCTCGTCGCCCAGAATGTCTTGGATGTTCTTGCTCAACGCGAAAAAATCGGTGATGCGGGTGCATTTTCCCTGAGCGGCACCCATGAGTTCAGATGCGGTGTCGGCATCACCTATATCCGATGCCACGTGCGCCAGGTTGATAAAGTCCTGAGTCGTAGCTCCGAAATCCTTGGCCTGAACCAGGTACTGTTTGGCCTTTTCCTTATCCCCCAGCGCTTCAGCGGCACCCTTGGCGAACAATATCAATTCGTCCACGGTCTGGGCCCACTCGGCGCCTTCGTCCAGCAATTCGCCGGCCCACTGCGTGTCGGAAAGCTCCTGGGCGATTTCCCTGGCAACATTCACATAGTCTTCTGAGGTTTGACAGCCTTCTGCTTTTTCTTCCAATTCTTCCTTGGTGCTCACGTCCTCCTCCTTTGGCAAGTGGATTATAAATGTGTATCGAAAAAGTCATGGCGCCCGCCGATCGTGGTATGTCCTGATAGCATCAATGTCGAACCGTGCAGAAGAGATGCAGGAATCAACGATCGGCCGCGCAAATTATGGGTGCGGTTTTTGCTGTATTGTCCTACATCGTCGGCCTTGACGTTGTCAATCAACATCTGTTGTTTAACCCACATCACATATCGGAGTGGAAAAATACTCATGCAATATGCGGGTTGACGCGGTTTTGATGTAGATTTAGAGATGGGCTACGAGTAACAATGGTTCGCTAACGACAACGATATCCGGGGTCTTTTCAAAAGATTAGATTGCATAGCAGAAGGACAACTTTCGAGGATTTTGACGCCTGGTGTTCGGCTTCTACCCAAATTGAGCGATTTTCAAGTTTGCCGCAGATACAAGGAAAATGTCGTTCCGCTATAGTGAACTATGCGGGACGGCATTTGACGCCATAGATGCGGTGAAATTGATAATCCCGTGGGGTTTCATATTTTCGAAAATCAAACTGGTAGAATTCCTTATAATTACTTTTAATTTATTCATTTCGAAAATATGAAACGCTCAACTTGGGTTCTAATCAAATTTGTATCCCACACCATACACCGTGTGGATTATTTCTATCCCGGGAAGCTTTTGGGCGATTTTCTTGCGCAGGTTTTTGATATGCGAATCGATTGTCCGGTCATACCCATCAAACTGATATCCCTGGACTTTATCGAGCAACTGACTGCGGGAAAAGACTCTCTTCGGGTGTGCTATCATGACTCTTAACAGCCCGAACTCACTGGGCGTCAAATGCAGCTCCTGGCCCTCCACATGCACCTGATGGGTCGACTCATTCAGTGTGATGGGGCCAACACTTATTATGGCCGAGGTCGGATCGGCATGGGACCGGCGTAAAACGGCCTTGACCCGGGCGACCACCTCTCGCGGGCTGAAGGGCTTGCAGATATAGTCGTCGGCTCCCAACTCCAAACCGAGAATGCGGTCCAATTCTTCCACGCGGGCGGTGAGCATAATGATAGGAATATTGGAAAATTTTCGGATCTCTTTGCACACTTCGGTCCCATTCATTCCAGGGAGCATGATGTCAAGTAATATCAAAGCGGGCGGATCGCTCTTAATTGACGGCACCACTTGGTCACCTTGGTATAAGCAAGTAACCCTGAAACCGGACTCCATCAAATAATCGCGCAGTAGATCCGCAATTTTTGATTCGTCTTCGACGACTAAAATGGCCTCCTGGCTCATGTCTATGACTGCCCCTTGATGGTGTTTTTGTCTTCTATAGCTGTTGTCCTAAATCTGTTCCGATTAGAGGGTGTGTGCGACAGCAAAAAATCCCCCCAACGAGGCTGTCCGACAACCCCTCAAATGCATGATACTACTACCATATATTGTTTCAGTAAAATTAAACTATATATAGTAGGCTGTGCCGGTTTTTTGGAGGTTGTCGGACAGCCTCCTGCCCCCCTTTTACGAAAGGGGGGAACGCTTAAACACCAGCATCCCTTTTTGACGCAAGAGCTGGGTTGGAACCACTTCAGGCCTTTACCAGTTCCCCCTTTGGCAAAGGGGGACAGGGGGATTTTTATAATAGAGCCAATCGGAATATTATTCTGACATTCAGAATAATGGAAATTCAATCTGGATCAAAAGACCGCCTGATGGCGAATGAACACCCCGGATGCGTCCTTTGTGAGACGCAACAATTTGTTTGCAGATGGCCAGTCCCAACCCGCTGCCGCCCGTCGTCCGACTCCGTGATTGATCGACGCGGTAAAGTCTGTCGAACAACCTTTCGAGCGCATCTTCGGGCACACCGGGTGCGGAATCCTCGAACGAAAGTGTCAGCTTCTGCGCAGTATGTTGTTCGAAAATTCTTAAAACCCCCGGTGAATCGGTGTATTTTAATGAGTTGTCCAGCAGGTTGGTAAATAGCTGAGCCAGTTGGTCGGCATCGCCATGAATGATGAGCCCCTCCCCTTCACCGGTCATCATATCAACTTCAATTCCCTTTTTAGCTAAACGCGGTCGAAAATGGTTGACCATTTTATCGAGAATCTCAAACAGCTTGACCGGATCGCTCTTGGTCAACAGGCTTTTTGAGTCGGCCAAAGACAGAAAATGGAGATCCCCCACCAGTTTGCTGAGGCGGACCACCTCTGAGTGCAGTGAATCAAGGCCGGCTTGGTCCGGTTTTCTCAAACCATCCTGCATGGCTTCAATCTCTCCTTTTAGAATCGCCAAGGGGGTCCGCAATTCGTGGGAAATATCCGTAAGCCACTGCCTGCGCAAAGTTTCGTATTTCTTGAGCGTTGCGGCCATTCGGTTAAAGTCCAACGCCAACTGTCCCAGTTCGTCTTGCGTACCGACATCGATCTTGGTATCGAACTTGAACTCGGCAAGGCGCCGGGTTCCATTGGCCAGTTGGCGAACAGGAGCCAGCAGGTGCTTTGAAAGCAGGAACGAAACGATTGCGGCAAGCACGAGAATACCACTACCGATCAAATAGAACCCATGGGTCTGCTCTTTAAGGAAAGAAATGGCCAACGGATGGGTTAGTTGTTCGCGCTTATGGAGACCGAGCCATCCCACGACCCGGCCGTCCACGGGTATTGCCCGCAAAGTGTAGTGACCTGAAGGCCCCCTGGCTGATCCTCCGACAACATGATTGCGGTCAGCATCGAAAAGGGCAAGTCCTCGGGCCAGTCTGATAAATGGCTTGGGGCGTCTGGCACCCGGCGGCGGACGTTCGGGGGTATCGTTTGCGTCCGGCTTTATTCCAACAGTCTTGGCGGGCGTATGGGTAAGAACCGTATCCTCACGCCTTGCCGGCGACCGGTATCGCTCGATATCGCCTTTTGCCAATGCGGATCGTAAGATATCCCGCCAACCACTCGAATTATCTATTAAGGCATGCCAGCCATTATTGACCTCATAGACCGCCGCCAACTCGGAAATAAGCCCGTCGAGATTATCCAGCGCTGCCTTGTTGACATAATCTGCGAATCCGCGGGCCATATAGAAGCGCATGATTCCGACCATCAGCGCCACAACCAGGCAAGACGTCAACAAAAACACGGCAAATATTTTGTAAGCCAACTTCATTTTCACCACGGTTGTCGACACCTTTCTATCATGATAACCACTTATATCGGCCTTCCGTATTTCGGAACTTTATAGTGGTAGTCAATAAAACGCGCCATTATAGGATCGTTTTATTCACCAACCACTTATACCATCCTTCCGTATGTCGGAATATAATTTTGAAAAGCGGTATAAAAAGCGAAATAAATAATAATCAATTCCATCAGATGGATCAATCATTTCAGCCATATTCGCAACATCCACATCCTTTCTCCACATTTCCTCCATAATTTCAATTTCCACGTTTATCACATTTTTCCTTCATACTTTCTCCATATTCAAGCGTTAAATTACAGGCAAGACGATGCGAAAACCGCTCGTCACATCTTAAACCAATTTCCAACCAGAGGAGGGTATCATGAAAAGAAAGCCAATCAGCGTTGTCATTCTGACCGTACTTTTGGCCATTACACTCATCGGCGTGGGTATTGCCGCCGAACAAACGGAGCGGCCGTTTGCCGGAGCCAAACACCGTCACCACCGCGACGGCGGGCTGAAAATCCTATCGCGCACCATCCACCAAAATATGGCGGCTCAGGTGCTTTCCGAAATTACGGGCCAACCTGTCGACACGATTCGGGAACAAGTCGAGGGAAAACGACTGCGGGCAGTGTTGGATGATTACAAGATTGACCGCGAAGTCTTTCAAACCGCCATGCGGTCGAAAACCAATGCGTTGATCAGTAATCTTGTCGAAGGAGGCTATATTACACCGGCACAGGAAAGAAGCATCGCCGAAAAAATGGATCGACAATTGCAGCGGCGTGAACTCATGAACCGTCTGATTGAAAAGGGTGTCGAAGATGGAACCATCACATCCGAACAGGCACTGGTTTTGAAGTCACAAGCGCCGCTAAACCGAAGATTTCAACTTACATTTCGGCACTGCTGAAGTGTAAGTTGAAATCACCCGATTAGGGGTTCAATAAGGAGTTAACCGTGCCCGAAAAAAAATCATCGGCCATAAGCACATACGAAAACAGTTTAGAACCTATCTCAAAATAAAGATTTTGGTTCAAGATTAAGGCGGAGCCGCATTTCCCCGCTTTGCGGGACTTCCCGCCCGATCGATTCTTCATTGTGGGTCGTAACCCGCAGGCATACTCAAGTATGTCGAGGACTTAAAAGAAGGCTCCAACACCGAGATTTATCCGCCTCTGGAGGACTTGTCCGCATAGGGCGGATGGGGCCAAAAGATTATTTTGAGATAGGTTCTACTCTTTTACGCCCTCGCGCTCGCAGTTCCGCTGTTGCTTTTGACCCTTATATGATGCGGATCGGCCAATGCGCAAGTTCGTAGCGTCATCCCGAAAAACAGGCGTGCCGAAGAAATCATATTCTCAGATTCCCCGGCACACGATGCTTCGGAAAACGGCCAGAACGCTCTGTTTATACACTCTGAATAAGGGTTTCGGCTGTTTGTACTTCCTCACGCAGGTTCGCACACGATGGTAGTCTTCACGTATTCATGGCTTCCCCTTTGGATCCGCTCACTATACCGGAACCATCACCACCGGCGCAGTACTGCATTTGAGAACCCTTTCGGCCACACTGCCAAAATCAAAATGACCCTCACTGCCCCGGTTGGCCATGACGATAAGATCGATTTTTTCCGATTCGATCAGTTTCAGAATTTCGTTGGCCGGTTCGCCGACACTGACGTGGCGGATGTAGAGCGGGCAGGCGTTTAAAAACTGTTCGCACAACTTGTCCAGCCGGGTTTCGGCTGTTTTCTTTTCCCAGGCCCGCATCTTTTCGAATTCTTTCGGATCGTATTCCCCGTAATGAACACCGAATTCGGGGTAGTCTTTCAGAACATAGAGAATGTGGATTTCCGCTCCGTATTTTTCAGTCAGCGACGTCACATATGGCAGGGCTCCTGCGGCGTTCTCCGAAAAATCGGTCGGCCAAAGTATCTTGTTGATCTCCATGGACACCCTCTCCCCCCTTCAATTTAGTATTCCCTACAAATAAAACAATTCCCATTTCCAAAAATTTGCAACACTCCAATCAGGATCTATTTACCGAACGGACATTTGGGAAAAAGACAATCGGGGCAGTTCAGGCAAAGCCCGCCGTGGCCCATTTCTGCTATGTTTTCTCTGGTCAGGTTCTCACCGGCGAGGATTCTCGGCAGTATCAGATCGAGGATGGTGGTCTTGTGGTAGAGGCCGCAAGCCGGAATTCCGATAACCGGGACGCCGTCCACATCGGCCAGCATCAGCATGGCGCCGGGCAGAACCGGCGCGCCGTAACATTCGGCCTGGCCACCAGCCAAACGGATGCCTTCCCGGGTCACATCATCCGGATCCACGGACATCCCACCGGTGGTGAGAACCAGGTCGGCGCCGGCAGTGAGCCACCGCCGGATTTCGATCGAAATGGCCTTAGCGCTGTCCGGTGCAAATGAAACGCCAATGACCTCCGAGCCGATGAGGCTGATCTTTTCCCTCAACACCGGTTCGAACTGGTCATCGATCAGGCGCGTGAAGACTTCACTGCCGGTGATGACCAGGCCGGTCCTGGCCCTGGGCAGTGAGACGACCCGAAAGATGCCGTTCCGGGCCTGAGCGAGAGCAGCGGCTTGGCGCACCAGGTCGGTTTTAACGACGATCGGAATGGCGCGGGTACCGGCCACGATGTCACCTTTTTTCACCAGGCTGTTTGTGTGCCGTGACGCACACATCACTTCTCCCAGCAGGTTGAAACGGGTCAGCGTGTTTACGGCAACCTTCAGCAAGCCGTCCCTGCCGGCCAGAAGGTTGAGTTTTCCTTCACGGGGCTCGGCCTCCGGCACAACACCGTCCCCGCACAGGGCGTCGGCCAGAATAACAGCCGCATCATTTTCGTGCATGTGCCCGTCGTCGATGTCGAGAACAAATAGATTCTGTTTGCCCAGGCGTTGAAGGTGGCACAAATCCGTAGACTGCACCACGTGGCCCTTCTTGAAGGCGCGCCCCTTGAATTCACCCTTGCGGACCTCGGTCACATCGTGCGCCAAAACCAGACCGACGGCATCTTTTAAATCTACGGTTCGGAACATGGTAACCACCGACAAACTGACACGATTATTCTACCGAATTGAATTATTTCTTCCCAAATTGAGCGATTTTCAAGGCTTGCTCGCCTTTGGCGATGTTGCCGCAGATCCTGTCGTTCCGCTATAGTCTGCTATGCGGGTTCCGCTTACGGGAAGATGCGGTGATTCGCCAGAGGCGGATAAGAATTGGAAATCCCGCAGGGTTTTATATTTTCGAAAGTCAAATATGCAGAATTCCATATAATTATTATTAATTTTATCATTTCGAAAATATAAAACGCTCAAATTGGGTTCTTATAATCATCGTCTCAGTTCATTGTTAACTCATGGAACTGTCATACTTTGGGAGTCTCCCCGACAAAGCCGGGGGTTTACCGATGATGATTATCGCGCGAGCGGCCGATCACACGCAGATTTCGTCGCGTGACAATCTGACAATAGCCCTCCCCCTGGCAGGCCTTGCAAACAGGTCCCTGGGCCGCTGCATACGCCTCGCCGCACCGGGCACAAACGGCGGTAGCGTCCTTTTTGATCCGCCGATAAAACCGGGTCATACAGATTTTCTCAGCCGACAGCACGGTCCGGCCGGCTTCGAGAATCGTTGCGTTTAGTACGTCCAGTGGAAGATCCTTTTTGCTTACCAGACGCATGTACCAGTTGTAAAGATTTTCAAACGGCCGCGCTTTTTCCAGGTCGAGCCAGATGCGGTAACCGGAGCGCTCGTGCCGGTCGTAAAGGCTCAGTGCAAACTTGTCCCAATCCAGGATCTTGAGCCAGCCGTTGCCGACCGTGCAGGGGGTAAACAGCTGTATGGCATCCGGCAGGCAATGCCGGGTCTCGACAATTGCGTCGGCCTCGACCTCTTCACCGATAAGCTCCCGGGCCCAGTCCACCATAAAGAGTCCCAACACCAGGCCCGGCGCTTTCCAGCCGTGAAATCTCTCGATGATCTGCAAGCACTCCACCAGTGGCCGGCCACAGACGTTTGTGTCGCCCGGCCCACTACCGTGACTGATGACGATCTTGTTATGCATTGGATTCACCTTTAAGTTTTAGGTGGCGGTTGCGATCTCTTTGATCGGCGCATAGCGGTGTAAAACGCCAAAAAGAACCAGGGACAGAACGCCCAGAACGAGAAACACCATAAAACCCTGGCCGTACCCGGCCGTGCCGCTAATCTTGATAAAAAGGCCCATCAAGGGCGGAATAACGAAACCGCCGAAGGCGCCCAGTCCGCCGACGATACCGGCGGCGCCACCGACGGCCTTGGGACTGTATTTAGGCACCAGTTTGAAGACAGCAGCGTTGGCGAACCCCATGCCCAAGGCCAGGATCATCTGCCCGGTGACCGCCAGGCTCATCGACTCGGAAGCCAGTACCATCAGCACAGCGCCGATGACCACGGCCACATAGGAACCCAGCACGATAACTTCACCGCCCAGTCCGTCCGAGGCGAATCCTCCCACGACCCGCAGCAGGCTGCAGGAGAGGGAGTAGAGTGCCGTCAGTAATCCGGCCGTTACCAGGCTGGTTGAAAACAGTTCAGACCAGTATGTTGGCAGCCAGACGGTCAGAGCGATGAATCCCCCGAAACTGACAAAGTAAAAAAAAGTCAGGATCCAGGTGCGCCAGTCCGCACCGGCCTTCTTTATCGATTCGAGGGCTTTCCCCGAAGGAATGAGTTCTTCGCCGCAGGCAATCAGCAAAGCTTCCGGATCGATATCGAAACCCATTTGTTGATACTGAAAGTATGGGGCATCCTGCATGTAAATCACGACCAGAACAACCAGAAGGACCAGCAGTGCCAGCCAAAAGATATAAGAGGTGGTGAAGCCGAGGGTGACGACCATCCAGGGGAGAACAATAGCAAAAAGACCCGGAGCCAGGTTTCCCATACCGGCATAAATCGCCAGCGCGCGGCCCTGTTTCTTCTGGGGAAACCAGTAGGAGACCGAGGGGATGCCGACCGAAAATACGGCGATACCACAACCGCACAGAATACCGAAGAGCAGGAAAAAGGGGTAATGAGCGGTGGTAGGCACCGGAGCGATACTAAACATCAGGGTGATACCGGCAACGCCGGCGGCGGCCAGGGTGAGTAGAATAAGGATCGGCTTTTTACCACCCATCCGGTCGACCATGGCGCCGAAGGGAATGCGCAGCAACGAACCGGTCAGGGCCGGGCAGGCGGCCAGCAGCCCCATCATAAGCGGACTCATCGCCATGGTCTGTTTCAGTTTGGCGATGATCGGCCCGTAGGCCGATACGCCGGCAAATCCGGCAAAAAAGGCCAGGGTGATCCAGACCAGCGCCGCCGTCGGGCTCGACTTGGCATAACAGACGTTATCATTTTCAGTCATGGGGATCTTCCTCCGTGTCCGGTGTCACTAACCGGAGCACTGACATGTGTCGAACATTCATTTCACACGTCCTGAACCCGGCGACGGAAAACGACCGGGCTTCTGAATATGTAAAAAAACGGTGCACTCCAGATGTGGACCAGACGGCTGAACGGTGAAAAACCCAGCAGGGCGAATGCACTGAGAATGTGAACCTTGTAGCTTAGAGGCACGCCGGCCATCAACCGGGGGTCCGGTGTAAACGTAACGATACCCCGTATCCAGGGCGCTATGGAATCCAGAAGATAATAATGACCGAACATGACATTGAAGAGGCCCGCCCCGGTGACAAAGATAAGACCTCCCAGGATGATAAAATCACTGACGGTCGTGGTTACCTGAATACGACGAAGCGTCAGGCGCCGCTTCAGCAAAAGGATCGATCCGGTAAATGCGGCCACCCCGACCACCAGGCCCGACCAATAGGCAAGAGCGGTGTGCGCCTGGCCGTCGATACCGACAGCGTCGAACCATGCCTGAGGAACCAGCAGTCCGCCGGCATGTCCGACAAATGTCAGCAGGATGCCCCAATGAAAAATCGTAATGCCGAAATAAGCGCTCTTTTTTTCCAGAAACTCACTCGATCTGGCATTCCAGTCAAACGGATCGACGACGTACCGGTACGCATGGCCGACCACAAATACGGCCAGGCTAAGATACGGAAAAACGAGGAAAGCCAGTGTATTTGACAGGTCCATCAGGTGCTCCTTGGTTGGGTGTCATTAGGGGTGATGTTTACCTATCCCGCCGGCGGTTCGGCAACCTGCGGGTTCTTCCTGCAGTCATGGGCAGACGGAGTGACGGTTTGTACGTATTCTGCCAGCAGTTCTAACGGTACCCGATAGGGGCTATCCATTTTCAACAGTTTATCGGCAATACTGTCGGCCGCACCAAGATGGTGCCAGAGCAGATCGGCACCGTCCGCCCGCGGACACTGGGACAGGAACTCGAGCACCAGCGGCAGGTAGTCGGGCAGTTCGGCGGTTGTCCTCTCAAAGCCGGCCCGGCAGTAAACCTGGTCCAATTCCGCCAGTGTCCGGCCTCTGTCCTCGGAATCCCCCAAACTATGGTAGGTCAAATTCAGGCAGGTGGCCGGACTAATATCGAAAATCTGGGTGAAGTGCTCCTGCAGGCTGATGGGTGGCATCGCCTCGACATCGTCGAGGAAGCCCAGCAGTTTTCTCTTGGCTGGAGAGCCAACCGTATTCTCCACGGTTTCCTTCAGGGCCGTCAGCGAACCGATGAACCCGTCATCCGGGTACTGGATCAATGCGGAGAGCAGTTTCAACAGGGTCAGTGACCGATCATTTCCGTGCGTCACCATCATTTCGCATCCTTCCCGGCATGTGCTCTAAAATGCCCGAACTTAAATGTTAAATGCCTTCCGGATAACCGCATCCACCCTGGTCGACGAACAGCTGTTTTTGGTCTGTGCGGTTTTTGGTCGGCAAGACAAAGCGATCCTCATATCTGGCAAGGGCCAGTAGTTCGTACATGGCGCGAGCCTTCGCTGCGGTCAACCCGACGCTCTCCAGTACAGTGTCATCCGGATTTTCTCCGATGCGATCCGAACGCATGTATGCCCGCATGGCCGCGAGGCGCTTCAACGCCAACCGCACCGGCGCTTCGTCGCCGGCAGTCAGCAGATTGGCCAGGTAGGTCATGGGGATGCGCAGGGAATCGATGGCACCCAGCTGGTCCGACGCCGCCACGTGTTCGCTGATCGGGCTCAGCGGCGGAATGTACCACACCATCGGCAGGGTCCTGAATTCCGGGTGCAGCGGCAGCGCCAACTGCCAATCCTTGGCCAGTTTGTAAACCGGTGACCGCCGGGCCGCTTCGAGAATGTTGGGGGAAATGCCTTGGGACGCGGCGGCTTGACAGACCTTGCCATCGTGAGGATCGAGCATGAGCCCCAAATGGGCCGGGTAGACGTCCCTTTCGGAATCCGCCGCCGCCGCAGATATACGGTCGGCATCGTAGAGGACGACACCGATATAGCGGATGCGTCCCACACAGGTCTGGGCGCACAGGGTCGGCATTCCGGCTTCTGTCCGCGGGTAACAGAAGAGGCACTTTTCCGAACGGCCGGTGTGCCAGTTGAAGTAGACCTTTTTGTACGGGCAGCCCGACACGCAATAACGCCACCCCCGGCATCTCTCCTGGTCCACCAAAACAATGCCGTCCTCCTCGCGCTTGTACAGGGCACCGGAGGGGCAGGAGGCGACACAGGCCGGATTGAGGCAGTGTTCGCATAGCCGGGGGAGATAGAGCATGAAGACATTTTTGAATTCCAGGTAGATTTTATAGTCCAGGGTCTTGAAGTTGACATCGCCGGATCCGGTTTCGCAGACGCCGGCCAGGTCGTCTTCCCAGTTCGGCCCCCACTTGATCCGGATGTTGTCACCGGTAATCTGGGATTTGGGCCGTGTCGACGGCTGGTGCTTCTTGCGCGGGCTGGAGATGAGTTTGTCGTAGTCGTAGGTCCAGGGTTCGTAATAGTCATCGATGGTCGGCATATCGGGGTTGTGAAATATGTTGAGCAGCTTATGGGGTCGGCCACCGGCTTTGAGCGCCAACTTCCCGTTTTTCAACTGCCATCCGCCCTTGTAGATGTCCTGGTTCTCCCACTTGCGGGGATAACCGATACCGGGTTTGCTTTCCACGTTGTTAAACCACATGTATTCGGCGCCCTTGCGATTGGTCCACACGTTCTTGCAGGGTATGCTGCAGGTGTGGCAACCGATACATTTGTCTAGGTTCAACACCATTGCCATTTGCGCCTTAATCTTCATACCACTCAACCTCCCCCGCTTTACGTACCACGATCACCTCGTCCCTTTGAGAACCGACGGGACCGTAGTAGTTGAATCCGTAACTCAGCTGGGCATAGCCGCCAATCATGTGGGTCGGCTTCACCATGATGCGCGTGACGCTGTTGTGGGTCCCACCCCGCTGGCCGGACAGTTTCGAACCCGGCGTGTTGATCAGCCTCTCTTGGGCATGATACATGAATGCTTTTCCGGGCGGTATGCGGTGACTGACCACGGCCTTGGCCATGACGACGCCGTTGACGTTGAAGCATTCCAGCCACTCGCTGTCTTTAACCCCCAGCTTGGCGGCATCGTCGTTGTTGATCCAGATCGCCTCACCGCCTCTGAACAGTGTCAGCATGATCAGGGTGTCCGAATACGTGCTGTGGATCGACCATTTGGAATGCGGGGTCAAATAGTTGAGGATCAGCTCTTTATTTTCCTCGCGATCGAGCCGGGTGGAACCCATAGCGATCATGTCCAGCGGCGGCCGATACAACGGCAGGCCTTCCCCGAAATCCCTCATCCAGGGATGGTCCTGGTAGAACTGGGCCCGACCGGTAAGGGTTCGAAAGGGAACTTTTTCCTCGATGTTGATCACAAAAGGCGAATAGCGGCGCTGCTCCGATTCGATACCGCTCCAGACCGGTGAGGTGATGATCTTTCTGGGCTGGGCCGACAAGTCGGCGAAATCGTATTTGTCGCCCTTTCTGTCTATGCTCAGATGCTTCAGCGCCAGGCCGGTCTTCTTTTCGAGGGGTTCCCACGACTTCACCGCCGTGGCTCCGTTGGTTTCCGGCGCCAGGTTAAGGATCACCTCGGCCACCTGTTTGCCTGTCTCAAGTTGCGGCATCCCCTGGCTGACGCCAGGCGCGGTGACGACACCCAATTTCTGCTTGAGTTCGGCATACTCTTCAGCGGCCTTCCACAGTATTCCTTTGGAACCCACACCAGGGCTTTCCACCAACGGCCCCAGGGCGGTCATCATTTTGTATGTGTTGGAAAAATCACGCGTGACAACGGTCAGGGCCGGCATGGTTTTGCCAGGGATGGCTTCGATTTCGCCCTTGCGCCAGTCCTTCACGTCCGGCTGGGCAATCTCGCCGGGACTGTCGTGAAGCAGGGGCGTGGCGACCAGATCCTTTGCCGGGGCAAGGTGCACAGCCGCCAGCTCCGAAAACTTCTCGGCGATCGCTTTGAACTGATCCCAGTTGGTACGGGTTTCCCACGGCGGGTCGATGGCCGGGTTGAACGGATGGATGAAAGGATGCATGTCGGTGGTACTCAAGTCGTGCATTTCGTACCAACTGGCCGCCGGCAGAGCCACATCCGCGTACATGGCGCTGGTTGACATGCGCAGCTCCAATGTCACCAGCAAATCGAGTTTGCCTTCGGGAGCCGGATCCCTCCATTCGATCTCCTCAGGCCGTTGGGAACTGTCGGTGTTCAGGACCGCGCTCTCGACGCCGAGCAGGTGTTTGAGGAAGTATTCGTGGCCCTTACCGCTCGCGCCCAGCAGGTTGGCCCGCCAAAGAAAAAATACGCGTGGGAAATTGTCCGGATGATCGGGGTCTTCCACGGCGAAACGCATCCGACCTTTTTTCAACTGGTCCACCGCATGAGCGATGATCTCTTGATCGGTTGTCGCGCCTGCTTCGGCCGCCTCACGGCACAGGTCAATGGGGTTGCGGTTGAACTGGGGGTAAGAAGGCAGCCATCCCAAACGGGCCGCTGTCACGTTGTAATCGGCCGAATGGCGGCTTTTCCCACTGTCGGCACCGGGTGACAGGATCGAATGCACATCGAAGTTGTCATACCGCCACTGATCTGTGGCAAAGTAGTAGAACGACGTCCCGTTCTGCTGCCGGGGTGGCCGTCGCCAATCGAGTCCGAAGGCCACCTGGGACCAGGCCGCCTGGGGCCTGACTTTTTCCTGGCCGACATAATGGGCCCACCCGCCGCCGTTGACCCCCTGGCAGCCGCACAGGGTCGTCAGGTTGATGATGGCGCGGTAAATCATGTCGCTATGGAACCAGTGATTGGTCCCGGCCCCAAGGAATATCAATGACTTTCCTCTGGTTTGCTCGGCATTGCGGGCAAACTCCCGCGCCACGCGAATCGCATCCGCCCGGGGAACACCGGTTATCGCTTCCTGCCATGCCGGTGTGTAGGGTTTCGGATCATTGTAATCGGTCGGGTAATCATCGGCTCCCGACTCTAACCCCGGCAGGATCACACCAAGTTGCGCGGCCATCAAATCAAAAACAGTGGTCACCGCAATCTCTCCGGCGGCTGTCTGCAGCTTTTTCACCGGGACACTGCCGGTCCGAGTTCCCTTGCCTTTGACATCGAACAGGGGCAGATCGACTGGGAGCCATCCATCGTTATCTTCCGAAAAACTGAGGACTGGGTCCACATCGCTTCCATTCTCAGCGTCCTGCAGATGAAGGTTCCAGAGCCCCTCTTCACTCCAACGAAAACCGATGCTGCCGTTGGGTATGACAAAATTTTCCCGAGACGCATCAAAAATGGCCGTTTTCCACTCGGCATTGGGAATGTCTTTTCCCAGGTCGGTCGCCCTCAAAAAACGGCCGGCTGTGTATGTTTCACCGACCGGCTTAAGGACCACCGCAAAGGGCAGGTCCGTGTAGCTCTTGGCATAGGATTCGAAGTACTCAGATCTGCGGTCGACGTAGAATTCTTTCAGTATGACGTGGGTCATGGCCATGGCCAGAGCGGCATCGGTCCCCGCTTTGGCCGGAAGCCAAGTGTCGGCAAATTTCACGTATTCGGCGTAGTCGGGAGCAACCGCCGCCACCCTGGCGCCCCGGTAGCGGGCCTCTGTGAAAAAGTGGGCGTCCGGCGAACGGGTCATGGGCAGGTTCGATCCCCAGACGATCATGTAGGTCGACTCGTACCAGTCGGCGCTTTCGGGCACGTCCGTCTGTTCGCCCCAGATCTGGGGGGAAGCCGGCGGCAGATCGCAATACCAGTCGTAAAAGCTGATCAGCGAGCCGCCGATCAGTGACAGAAACCGGGCCCCGGATGCGTAGCAGACCATTGACATGGCCGGGATGGGCGTGAAGCCGAAGATCCGGTCCGGCCCATACTTTTGAATGGTATGGATAAGGGATGCGGCAATCAATGTGGCCGCCTCATCCCAGGAAACCCTTACAAAACCGCCCTTGCCTCTCTCTTGTTGGTAAGATTTTCTCTTCTCCTGGTCGGTGACGATAGAACGCCAAGCCGCGACCGGATCACTGCCGGAAGCAATGGCCGATCGCCACAAGCGCAGCAGCGACGAGCGGATAAGGGGGTATTTCAACCGCACGGGACTATAAGTGTACCAGGAAAAAGTCGCACCGCGGGGACAGCCACGGGGTTCATGGTTCGGGAATCCGGCACCGCAGGTCGGATAGTCGGTGCGCTGGGTCTCCCAAACGATGATCCCGTTTTTGACGTACACGTCCCACGAACAGGACCCGGTGCAGTTGACCCCGTGGGTCGAGCGAACTTTTTTGTCATACTGCCATCTCTTGCGGTAGAATTCCTCCCATTCCCGCTGGCCGCAGCGGGTTTCCGCCCAATTGTCGGCGGTTTTTTCTTCTCTGCAGCCGTGCGCATCACCGCGCGGTCGGAAAAATCTCAGGGAATTCAGGAAGCTTTTTTCGGACATGGCATACCTCCGGTTTGAGCGGTCCAATGTACAAAAGAGTGAGCCGTGAAGGTGCACGATGCTGGATCTGTTACCCACCGAACATCGCTTAGCTATTGTCCATCCGCGACAAGTGGATGGCATTGTAGAGTGTCCAATTCATAAATGAGAATTTTTTTCGCTGGGCAAGGCCGCACAAGGGTTTGCGGCGAGGCGTACTTATCGTACGCCGCAGCCGGAAACCCGCGGAGAACGCCGCCCAGCGGAAAAAAGGCCATTTATGGATGGACAGTAGCTATTGCTTCAGATATTTTTCTTGTAATCTATCCAGCATGGCATGATACTCTTCATGGCGGCCCGGGCCGATTTCTTCCTTTTCAAGCCGTTCAAAGTCGATTTCCAGACGGGTGAGTTTCTCATCAGAAAGCTGAGCGGCGGCGATCTGGAACAACACGTTGTCTTCTTTGTCGATATGTCGGCGCAAAAGATCGATATACGCAACCGCCGATTTCTGCAAGGCGCCTGCGGCGCGATTGTCCCCGGATCGGATTTTTCCAAGAGCGCTCTGCATGCCACTCATATTGATGCGACCCAGATCATGTTCGGCCAGCATTACCCCGATGGGACCGCCTTCCCGGCTGACACCGATTTGCTCCAGAGCCGGGAAGAGCAGCTTTTCTTCCTTCCCGTGATGGCACAGATCCACAAAAACTTTGAAAAAGCCGAGCAACTGCTCGATGTCCAGCACCCGGTCGGCGGCCTCCGCCCCTCCGGACTTCGCAGTCGCCTCTTCGAGAATACGCAAAGCCGTCAGAACGGCCTGATGCTCTTGTTTCAATTCATCGATGGGCCCCATGGCCGATCTCCTTTTTCAGCAACCATAACCATCTCATCAAGTACCCCACAAATGAATAAAAATTACCGTTTGACACTGTATATCAGCAAAAGACTGCAAGCCGGATGCCAATATTTAAATACATTATTTCAATGAGTTAATTATCGTCGTTGTTTTAATTATAACTATTCAATGTTGCTGTTTTAACAACTTTGTTGTAAATTGAGTGACAATGGATCCATTTGAAACCCTCATATCGATGGCGATCGACTCGACCGCCGCCCTGACTGCCGGCGACAGGTACCGCCGTTTGCTGGAAGCCTTGGGCAACGTCATCCCCTACGATGCCGCTGCTTTACTGCGGTTGGACGGGGATGCGATGATACCGGTGGCGACGCGCGGCCTTTCCCCCGACACCATGGGTCGTCGTTTTCTGCTGAGCGCCCACCCCCGCCTGAACATTATCTGTCATTCGGAAGATCCGATTCACTTTTCGGAAGGCACCCAACTGCCGGATCCGTTCGATGGTCTTGTATCCGGCCGACCCGGCCCTGCCGGCCGCATCCACGCCTGCCTGGGGTGCCCGCTCAGGGTGGACGGCACATTGATCGGCGCATTGACGGCCGATGCCTTCAAACCGGATGCCTTTGCAGATTTGGATCAGGAATTCATCGTTGCGGCCAGTGCGTTGGCCGGCGCGCAAATGCGGACCGCCCATCTTCTGGCAACGTTGGAGCAATCCGCCGAGCGGCAGGACATGATCGCCAGCGATCTCATGCGCGACATCCAGATGCGGCAGGGTGTAAAGCTTATCGGGAGCAGTCCGGTCATGGTGCATTTACGCCGAGAAATCGATCTGGTTGCCCGATCGGATTTCACCGTCATGGTCCTGGGCGAAACTGGGGTGGGAAAAGAACTTGTGGTCCGCGCCATCCACAGGGCATCGTCGCGCCGAAATGCCCCATTGTTCTATCTGAACTGCGCGGCACTGCCCGAAACACTGGCCGATAGCGAGCTTTTCGGGCACATTCGAGGCGCTTTTACCGGTGCCAACAACGACAGGGCCGGCAAGTTCGAAGTGGCTGACGGGGCGACACTCTTCCTGGATGAAATCGGCGAACTACCGCTGGATGTCCAGCCTAAGCTGCTGCGTGCCATACAGGAAGGTGAAATCCAGCGGGTGGGGAGTAACGATACGCTGCGGGTCGACGTGCGCCTATTGGCAGCCACCAACCGCAGGCTGGAGGAAGAAGTGCGCTCAGAGCGTTTTAGGGTAGACCTGTACCACCGGCTCAATGTCTATCCGATTACGGTACCGCCGTTGCGGCAAAGGCGCGGTGACATTCCCTTGCTGGCGGGTTATTTTTGTGAGCTGAGTCAACGGCGCCTGGGGCTGGGTCCCTTCAGGGTGAACACCGAGGCTCTGGAGGCCCTTGAAACGTATCATTGGCCCGGCAATGTCAGGGAGTTGGAAAATGTTCTGTCCCGGTCCATACTCAAGGCTGCGTCCGAGAATCCGCGTGGAACACCTTTTGCTGTGGACACCCGGCATATCGATACCGATATTTCCGCGCCGCAAATTCGATATCCCCAAGCAGAGTCGAAGGCACCGCCGATGGACGCAACGGTGTCCATGCGGCAGGCTGTTGAAAATTTACAACGAAACCTGATCCGTCACGCTGTCGCCGGTAATCAAGGCAACTGGGCCGCCGCCGCCCGGCAACTCGGCATGCACCGCAGCAACCTCCACAATTTGGCCAAACGGTTGGGGTTGCGCCGGCGATCAAGGCCTTAAAACATCCGGAATTCATACCGCTTTTCGATAATACATTCCGAAATACGGAAGGGCGGTATAAATGGTTGTAGGAAAAAACCTTCGAATAACGGAACGTTTTTATCCAATTTCTGAAAAGTTCTCATGGAATTTCCGGGTTGATTTCTCCTGTCAAGAGGACGCGCAGCGCTTCGCTCAGTTCCTCTATTCGGAATGGCTTTTTAACGACGCCCTTAAATCCATAGGCTTCACAGTCGGACATGATCGGGTCATTGGAATAACCGCTGGAAACGATGGCAACGGCCTTTGGATCGTACGCCAGAAGCTTTTGCACGGCTTCCTTGCCTCCCATGCCGCCGGGAATCGTCAGATCCATTATAACGACATCGAAAGCCTGGCCGGATTCCTTGGCTTTCCGGTACATATCAAGCGCCGCGCTGCCATCCTCGGCCAGTGCGGCTTCAAAACCCATTATTTTTAAAAATCTGGCGGCCACATCACGAATTAATATCTCGTCGTCCATGACCAGAATCCGCCCCTTCCCTTTGAAGATCATGTTTTCGCTCTTATCTGCCTGCTCGACGGCCTTTTGGGATGCGGGTAGAAGAATTGTGAACATCGTCCCAACCCCCAAATTTGAGTTCACCGTGAGACGACCATCGTGTTTATCGATAATTGAAAACGCCACCGTAAGTCCCAGGCCGCTGCCTTTTTGTTTCGTGGTAAAGTACGGATCGAATATTCTATCAAAATGGGTCACCGGTATGCCGACACCTTGATCGATTATCGCTATCTTCACATACTCGCCGGGCGTCAAACTTCCGGCATTGTCGACACCCAAGACCACATTCTCGGCTTTTATCTTGAGCAGGCCGCCTTGCGGGGTCGCCTGCACGGCATTTATCACCAGATTGTTCACGACCTGGCTGATCTGCCCGGCATCGGCCTCGACCGGTTTCAGATCGGGTTGAATTCCGTAAGCGCATTTCAGGTTGGATCCCCGAAGTGAAAACGCCGCCGTGTCTTTCAACAGATCGGGTAAATGCAGGACCGACTTCACCGGCTCCCCCCCCTTTGAAAATGTGATCAGTTGCTGGGTGAGATCCTTGGCCCGCATGGCCGCACTCTCCATTCCTTTGATACTGTCGTAGGCTTTCGACGTTGGATCGATGTCGAACTTTACCAAAGAGAGATTGCCGAGAATTCCGGTTAAAAAATTATTGAAATCGTGCGCAATGCCACCCGCCAGGACACCCAGCGACTCGAGTTTTTGAACTTTGAGACGTTCCTGCTGCAATTGACGTTTCTCGGTGACATCATAAAGCGCCCCCTGCACGTGGGCTGGTTTACCGGACGCATCGCAAACATTCTGGATATATTCGTGCACCCAGCGAACCGAGCCGTCTTTTCTCAGGATGCGATACTCCGTCTCACAACGGTATGCAGGCTCCGTATTGATCTTTGCGGTGCGCTCGATCTTAGACGGCAAGTCATCCGGGTGAATCAGCTGATCCCAGCGGATCGATCCGTTTACCAGCTCGTCTTCGCTGTAGCCGGTGATTTCTTCGATCGCACCGTGCATGAAAATGGGGGTGAAGTCCAGATGGCCCCTGAAAACGATGCCGTGAAAGTTGTGGACAAAGGAGCGGTAACGGGCTTCACTTTCCTTGAGCAGTTCTTCGGCCTCGTACTTTTCGGTTATGTCGCTGACGATTCCCTGATAATGTGTAATCGTTCCATTATTATCTCTGCGGATAAACGTCTTGTCTTCAATCCATATAACCTCCCCATCATTCTTGATGATACGGTACGGTTTATGGGTGAATTCTTCGCGATCCTTCTCGGAGCTGTAGTCTTTGACTTCATTTTCGACGCGAACCAGATCATCCGGGTGGACAACCGCCCGGTAGGAAATTTTTCCGGACATAAAATCGGCGGCGCTGTACCCGAAAACCGTCGCTACGTTCTCGGTCACAAACTGAACCGGCCATCCCGGCCTGTTTTGCCACAAAAACGCCACCGAGGTACTTCTTTCTATGATGCGATAGGCGTTCTTCAGGGATTCTTCCGCTTTCTCCCGTGCCGTGATGTCCCTGATCATGGCGCAGACGAGCTTGCAACCTTTGTGACTGTAAAATCCAGTCGCAATCTCCACCGGGAATACCGTGCCGTTTGCTCTTTTGTGGAGACGGTAGGTCAGGCTGCTGATAGGTCCTCCCACCAATTCCTTGGCAACGGCGTTTATGTGCCGCTCCGATTCATGCGGTTCAGCGGAAAGAGACAAGGCAGACAAACCGCACATTTCTTCATATCGATACCCGTATAAATTCAAAGCCGATGGATTGGCATCGATGATTGTCTTATTTTCAACTTCCGTGATGATGATCGCATCCGGCTCGGCGTTGAACAGGTCCCGGTAGTTTGCCTCAGTCTCCCGTAATTTGGCCTCTGTATGCTTATGTTCAAGGATTTCATTCCTCAAGTCTTCGTTGACCTTAGCGAGTTCTGCCGTGCGCTGCGCGACTCTTCGCTCGAGCCCGTCGTGGGCTCGTTTCAGCTGATCTTCAACTTTCTGGCGCCGGGTGATGTCTCTCGAAATGCCGATCAATACGTCACGTCCGCGCCAGCGACCCTTCGTCACTTTGGTCTCGACCGGAATTATCGCACCGCTCCGGGTACGCAGAGGAATCGGGCATTCCGTTCGGTTGCCGTCCAGCATTTCTTTGATGATCGACGCGGCTTCGTCGCGTTGTTCCTGCGGATGCACTTCAAGGACATGCATCGCTGAAAGCGCTTCAGCCGTATACCCCAATCGGTTTTCCACTGTCGGATTGACGCTCAAAATATTGCCGCCGGAATCGAGGATGAAGACGAAATCCTCTATGGAGTCAAAAAGGGCCTGCAAATCTTTTTGGCTTTCATGCAATGACGCTTCAGCCGCCAAACGACTGAAAACCCCGCCGATCTGGGTGGCAATCGATTCAACGGCATCGCGAGCATCTTGCGGAATGTCATCGTGGGTGTGAGAGGCAAGGTTTAGCGTACCGATAACTTTCAGCTTGTCCATTACGGGAATGACGGCCAGGGCGCGTAAACCTTCGTCCGTGCATACGGAGTCTCTGTGGCATGAAATCTCAGGAAAAAGTCCGTAGATCGGTTTTGCGGACATGATCAGTTGGACTTGCGGCGAATCGGCCCGGTAATGGGCGGCCTGCTCGATAAAACCGGCCGGCAACCCTCTGTGGACGATCAAATCCAGACTCCCGGTGGATTCATCGAAAAGATAGATGCCGCCGCAATCGATCCCCTCGATCCGGCAGGTCGCATCCAGGATCAATTGGCATGCCTCTCTTTGATCGCTGGTCGCACTGAGAGCCATGCCGAGATCGCGCTGGAGCCGTATTAATTTTCCAGCCTGCCTATATATAATGTCTATCCCGGCCAAGCGGTCACCTCACAAATAAATATATTATGATCGTTCTCGGTTTTGTTTAGAAGTGGTTTCTGAACTTCAGATCACGCCCAAGACCAAGGCGTGGGACGACGAAAAAACGTAGCATACACCGAAGAGGACCACAACACCACAACTTGCCCGCCCGCCTGAGGCGGGTGAACCTTTGGCGGGTTGGGTGTTAGATGAGATTTTGACACCACCTCTATGCTCATTTAGGGTCTAAACGGTTTTTCACTACCGCGGACATCTGTCCGAGTTCCCTTTCAATATTCTGCACAGAGTCCTTTAATGTCGTCTTCAACCTTTCAGACTCATTTCGAAGACACACGCGATCGTATGCCAGTGCGACTGTGCTTATTATCCAAATCAACGTGTCTAACTGCGCATTAGAAAGCCCTTTAGCGTTAAAGGCAAGACCCAAAAAAGACGCTGACATATTGTTTTGGCATAAAGGGACCAGCAGACATGACGTAATCTTGGCCTTGCTGAGAACGCCTTCCTCTATACCGACACCACCTAAATTGTCCATGCTGGCGACGGCCGGCAGGTTGTTCTGCATCATTTTTGCCAGAGTGGCGTTCTTAAACTGCGTTATTTTTTCTCTCGCAAACAGGTCGCCGCTGTCGATGATGACCTCATCAACCTGCACAAAGTCAGGATTGCTGCTCGAGCAAGTCAATACCACGGCGAAGTTGACCGCGATCGTTCGGTTTATTATTCCGACGGCCTTTTTTAATAACACTTTTTCGTTTGTCTGAAAATAGACGGTTTCGAATACGTCAACGCAGTTCACCGCCGTGCGATCATCTGTGATAACATCCGGTTTGATGGTATCGGTCGATCGGCCATTCTTTTGAATGTGTTTTTCATCCTCAAAAGGCTTCAGGATGTCTTCCAAATCACCGACAAACGTATCATCCGTATTTTCTGGTTTAGATACTTCAGGATCATTATCAGAAGTCATAACAGTCGAAAGACTGTTTGACGATGGTGTCGGCATTCGCACGCTTTTTTCCTGAGGGGCGGGTTCGGCCTGCGTTGGCGTAGCCGTTTCTGCTTCATCATCGGCTTCGTCTTTTCTGTTCAACCCTTCCATGACGATGGCCATCGTACTCTTGTCTATGCGCTTCTGCTTTTTATCTGCCTGCAACTCCTTTAAGAAAAGTTGTACGTCATCCCAGGCGACGATGTCATAAGCGGCCTCTTCACCGATGATATCGCCGGTGGAGGCGTCGATCAGATCACCATCTGTAATGTAAAGAAAACCCTTTTGTCCAGCGGCGGCGTGCACTTCAAGCGTGCAGGTTTTCTGCTCCATTTCGATCATCTGTAAAAAACTGCTGACTGAAATGCCTCTAATTGAGCCGTCAGGAGGATTTTCAAGTTCTTTGATCACCGCCTCGGCCATAATGTCGATATCCACTGGTTTTTCCATGATCCGCAACCGGCCTAATTTTTCAAGTTTTTTCTGCACACGGGGCGTGCAAAATGCGCTGACGACAATCGCAGGGATAGTCGGAAAATTATTGTGCATGTAAACCAGCAATTCGATGCCATCCATCTCCGGCATTTTCAGGTCTGTGATCACCAAATCGATACTTTGGGACTCGAGGATTTTGACCGCCTCTTTACCGTTGATAGCGGTGAAAACCTTAAAGCGATCTCTGTACGGCTTAAACAAACCCGCCATAACCAGCAGCAAAGTCTCTTCATCTTCAACGACCAATATATTTTTCACGTCAACACGCCTCCTTTAAAGTATATAATCAGCCGGCTGGATACCGTATGATGTCGGATTGAGGGATCGTAACGCTTTTCTGATGTAGGCTCCCGTAACGGGGTCTTTTTCGGCCAGGTCCACCAGGCGTCCGCGCTTGACGCCGTCCTTTGTGTCTCTTTCGAGCAGAACCACGCGGGGAAGCCGCCCGCCGGATTCGAACGGGTAATCGGTCACCAGGCCGATTTCACCGTTGTCGAACTGCAGCAGCGTCCCCGGCGGATACGTGCCCATCATCATAGCAAACACTTTCAATAGAATAGGATCAAAATCCGTCCCGGCCCCTTCCAGCATGTGGCTGAGCGCCTGATCGGGGCTAAACGTCGCGGGCCTGTAAACCCGGGGGGATGTGAGGGCATCGTAGACATCGGTAATATGAAGGATCCTTCCAAGCAGGCTGACCGCCTTTATGAAGTGAACCTTTGGATATCCAGACAGGTCATACCGTATATGATGCTCGAACGGGGCGAGCAATATTTCTGATTTCAGGTCGTGTGACGCCTGCAGCTTTAATATCTGCCGAACGCTTGACAGGGGATGTTTCTGTATTTCTTTCCACTCCACGGCATTCAATGCACCCGGTTTATTCACAATTTCACGCGGCACCTCCACTTTACCCAAATCGTGGAAAAGTCCGCAAATGCCGAGGCGCTCTAAAGTCGTCCGCGACAGCCCGATGCGGTTTCCCAAGCAAAGTGAGAGTACCGCAACATTCACCGAATGCGTGTAGGTATAGTCATCATAGTCCTTGATCGTGCCCAGCCCAATCAGAACGGCTTCGTCTTGGAGGGCCACATCGACCATGCTCTGGATCATCCGCTTGGCTTTGCGAACACCCGCAAAGCCTTGCGTGTTTATTTTTTTAGACACCTGTTTCACAGCCGCGACGGCATTAAAATAGGTATCCCGGGCCTTCTCTTTTAGATTGGGGTCGCTCTTGTTTAACTTCAAGTCTTCTCTATTGACAATACTCACCCAACGGATACCCGTCTCGGTCAATTTCTGTTTCAGCCACTGAGCAGGAAGTTCCTGCTGTGTTGAAAGGATGAGATACCGCATGAAAGTGATGATCTCATCGTAGGAAGCCTCTTTGAAGGCCGGTTGAAAATGCAGTCCGTGCAGGGACCGGCGATTGAAAAAAACGAGCAGCGCGTGAATAACGCGAACAAGGTCTTTGCGATATTGCAGTTTTTCTCCACGGATGTAGAATCTTCCCTCCGATATGAGAACTTTGAGGTCATCTTCGGATTCTACCTGAAAAATATTTTGCTTGAATTTGCGAAGCGCTTCCTTCACCAATTCGTTGTTGTCGTTGTGAATTTTAATCGCCTGAATCAGCCGATACAGGCTGAGAACAAAATTTTCCTCCCACGGCAATGTATTTTGACTTTTTTCAAGATGATTCATTTTCTATTCGACTGAAATTAAATGACCTCCGGAAAAGCCGGGGGTTTAAAGATGATGATGATGATTTTTCACGAAAAAGACTGCCTCAAAGCACTTTGAGAGCCACCCGGCGTATACCGGGAAAGCCGCTTCGGGAGGCGGTCACCAAAACCTGCTTGGCCTTTTCCGTCTTCAGCTCCATAAGGGCAATGGCGGCGCCCTTTCGACGGGCGCTGGCAAGGAACCGGGAAAACAGGCCGCCTTTTAGAAGTATATCCTGTAGATACACGACCAAATCGGCTGAGCCGCATTTGCCGAGCGCTCTGTAGCAGGCGGATTGATGTTCGTACTCCTTGCCCCGGAATTTTCGTTTTTTCAGATAATCCAAAAGAAGCCTTTCGGTCACTTCGCAGCGGCGCGACCCAAGATAATCCAGGCACTTTTGACGGATGGGGCCGTTCTCATCGTCGAGCAGTGCGATGAGTTTTTCGGGTATCCACAGGTTCCGCCAGGCAACGACGTTGATAACTTCCATCCGAACCCGCTCCGCCGGATGATTGAGCAGTTTGGCAAGGATTCGGTCGGAGCCTTTCCCATTTATCCGGCCGAGCAACGGAACCAGGCGATACAAAAGGCCTTCACCGGCGATGTTCAACAGGTGTTCGAACGGGCTCATATCTCTTTCAGCCAACGCAACAATCACGTCCGCGATCAATTTTCCCACCGCGGGACTCTGCGTTTCAGACAGTAATGAGCCGAGGGCATAAATCGCCTTGGACGGCAGCAGGCTTAACGTCTGTTTGGCTTTTACCAGTTCTGATTCATCGAGTTCGGGCCATGGATCCTGAAGGACCGCCAGATACTCCTTGCCGGATATCTCCGTAAAAAAATCCTTTATACCCGGATGAATCGCTGGCGATGTTTCTTTGGAAAGCATGCGGACCTGGTGCAACCTTTTGAGTATTTGGTAGCCACTGTTAAAATCTCTTTTGGACAGTGCTTTTTGCAGTCCTTCCTTCAGATACTCCAGCACGACCTCGAAAAACTCATGGCCCTCCTGCTCCTTGAGGATGTCGGCCATCATGTTCAGGATCTCTCCTGATGCATCGCGCCGTTCACCCTTTTTAACCATCTCTTTTAGGGTCTCTATCTCGATCGGCTTCAATTCCAGTAAGTCCATATCCACCAGGCGCAGCTGCTTGGCCCTGTCGACCAGCTCGCGTGCTGCAACGCCGCTATTCAGTGTCTCCAAGGACTTGAAAAGAGAGGTGCCATTTTGCTGAGCAGCCCCGCCCGGTGCTTGTTTTTCTCCTTTTTCAATCGAATCTGCGCTGTCTGAATCGGTTTCGATGATACTGTCAACAGCCTCATAGAGGACATGGGGTAGCTGTGCTTCCCATAGGGCGGTAACGATATCGCCCTCGGCCTCGGCCGGAATGACCTTGTATTTATGTAAAATTTTGACGAACGTTTTCGTTTCAGGTAAATCTATCCCAGCCTGAAAAACCAACTTGAGCATGCCATCCCGAAAAAGGGCGAAGGCAATGTCTCCATCTTTGGCCGTGCCCTCGTAAACCACCTCATCTTCGATCAAAAACCGGTCTTTTTTAACCTTGATGCAGAGCTCGTTATGTTGGCTGAAGTATGAATCAAAACAAGTCTTCAAACGCGTGACAGCCGACTGACATTTATTATGGTCTTCAGAGTACAGGGTCATGATTTTGCATACGAACTGCAGCGTATCGATAATTGATTTGGCCTCTGCGATCGATTCTGCAGGGTGATTCGTTGTCGGCTTTTGCGAAATCATCCGATTTTATCTCTCTATCCCGCTTTTTTCACTGCGGTTGAACACGTCCGGTTGCGGCCGCTGTTTTTAGCGCGGTACATGGCGACATCAGCATTTCGAATGATCGCGGACCGATCGATGCCATCTTCTGGGTAGGAAGCGATGCCGATGCTCGTGGTAACTTTCCCCTGGGGTTGCGATTCGCAACCGCTGAATGGATAATTTTCAATCTGGATGCGCAACTTTTCAGCGACGATCTTGGCCCCCTCTTTTGATGTATCCGGAAGAATGATGACGAACTCCTCTCCACCATAACGGGCCACAATATCCGATTCCCTGACAAAACCGTGCAGGATACCGGCGAGTTGGTTCAGGAGGCGATCACCTTTTTGGTGGCCGTGGGTGTCGTTGTAACACTTGAAATGATCCAGATCGAAAAAGATCAACGAAAATAACCGATTCGTGCGCTGACAGCGTTTTATTTCCGCCTTCAGGAAATCCTGGAAGTACTGATGGTTGTAAAGTCCGGTCAGCGCATCGCGACAAGCCATCCGGTTCAGAATTTTGTTGGCGCTTTTGAGTTCGGCATTTTTTTTCTGCAGTGAATTGAGCAATTTACGGTTTTCCTTGATTAAACAAACCTTCTCTATGGCCCGCTTCACCGCCGCGGATATGATGCTGAGGTCCTCGAACGGCTTCAAGAGGTAATCGTATGCCCCATTGCGAAGGGCCTCCAAGGCGGTCTCGAGGGACGCAAAACTGGTTATGATAATCACCTGCATATCCGGATAGCGTTCCTTGGTTATTTTCAGAAGTTCCAAGCCGTTGATTCCCGGCATTTTAATATCGGAAACCACGAGAGCAAACGACTTCTGTTCCATGAATTCCAAGGCCTCTTCACCGCTGGCCGCCGCTGTGACGGCATAGCCGTCTTTCTCGAGTACCTGAGCAAGAACACTGCGTATCGACATCTCATCATCGACAACCAGGATTTCTATTTTATCCATCCGTTATCCTCCATCCTATGTATTGTCCCGAATTGGTTGTTACGAAAACCATATCGGCAGTTTATTTCAAAAGTTGAGCGCACCGAATGACCATATCGCCTTCCGAACCGGAAATTCCAGCCATTGCCTTGCTGAAGGCAATGTCGCATCCACGCAACCGTCTCAGCAGTTCTTCCGCCGACCGCGTGTCCATCCATAATTATCCTTTTTCATGTAGGGTGGTTTTTGCCTCAATTTTTCAGTGAGGGGATACATCCATATTCTAACAAATTAGAAGTTAAAGCTTTTTCAAACGATACCGATAAATACTTATGATACTCAATCGTTAGGGATCGTATTCAGTCTATCAAACAACAATAAAATTCCCGCATGAAAGGTTAATGATTATGCGCCTGCCTATGGCAACTATTCGCAGAGCAACCGGCGTCGCTATGGTGGTGACGGTTTTTTCGGTTATAGCGAACCTGGTTTTACCGGTGGAGGTGACCGGTGCGGATATGGCTTCTGCACCAGTAATAATGACCGATCAGGGCCACGGCTCAAAAATGGCCGCAAGAGACTGACACTGGACGATTGCCTCAGCAAGGCAATGGAGCATAACCGCCGCCGACCGGCTTCCCGGTTTGCCGTAGCCATGGCGGAGGCCCAGCACCGCCAGGCACTGGCCGGGTATTGGCCGCAGGTAAATCTGAAGGGTGCATATCATCACATGGACGAAGCGCCTAATTTCCTGTTTCCATCCACTTCCATCCCTGTGCCGGGCGGGACGGCGATCATTACCGTACCCCCTGGTGTTCTCGGGCCGGAGCCGTGCAGCTTCCGGTGAGCATACCCCCTCAATCAATTGATACCCCAGAGCAGGATATCAAGCTGGCGGATCCAGACTCGTTCCTCGCATCCCTGAATGCCACGTGGCTGCTTTACGACGGCGGTATGCGCAAAGGGCTGCGCGAACAGACCAAGGGCTGGCTGGAGGTGGTCAACCAGGAAGCCCGGCGTACGGACCTCGAGATCGCCGACAGTGTCAAACGGTTTTATTTTGGTGCCGTACTGGCACGGCAGCTTCATCAGGTCGGCAAGGACACGCTGGCGCGCATGGAAGCCACCCTGAGCCTGACCGAAATGATGTACAAAGAGGGTTCCGGCAGGGTAAAGAAAACCGACTACCTCGATAACAAGGTGATGGTCGAAACGCTGCGATCCGCTGTGGCCTTGCTGGAGAAAAATGAGGAAATGGCCCAGGCGGCGCTGGCCAATACCATGGGGCTTGTCGTGGAACTCGAACGTGATCCCCGCGGACCGGGACGTCCCCTTCGTTCCCTATACCGGTGAATCTTGAAAATATCGTCGGCACCGCGTATCGGTTCAGCCCGGACTGGGCTCAGGTGAAAGCCGGGATTCGGGCGGCGGAAGGCGCCGTTAAGACCGCCCGGAGCGGCCATTTCCCCAAGCTCGCATTGACCGGCGATCTTCACAAGTGGTGGAACGACTATGATGCCGGAATGGCCACGGACCAGAACAAGGAAGGCTGGTCGGTCGGTGTCGGTATCGAAATCCCGATCTTCGACGGATTCCTGACTCGCAACAAAGTGAGCGCAACCCGGGCTCGGCTGGCCAAGATTACCGAAGAGCAATTTCTCCTCAAGGAAGGTATCGGTCTGCAGATCAAGGATATTTTTCTTGGCCTCGATGCCGCACGCAAGTCTGACCAGGCGACGCTCGACGCCATGTTGGCCGCCCGCGAAAACCGGGATCTGAACACCCGCGCCTACCAGAACGAACTGGTGGAAACCGACAAGGTCATCCGCGCCCAACTCATCGAGGCGTTGATGTCTGCCCAGCACTATAAAACACGCTACGACCACATTGCCCTACAGTCCCAGCTCAATCTGGTGGTGGGAACCGAAGTTCTCAAACAATTGCAAGCGAAATGATCGCCATGCGAACCGCGAAAAAGAATGGTGGAAAATGACGCACGGCAACCATAAAAATTCGAAACGGCCTTTTCCACCGGGCAAGCGGATATCGACTTGTGTCAGGACGGGAATCGTCATCTGGCTGAGCGTTCTTTTCACTGCCGCACTCGCCGCGGCCCACGACAGCGACAATTGGCATGAGCCCGCTTCGGTCCATATCGCCCTATCTGGCGGTACTTTTGTGGAGGTCAACCCCAATGATGCCCAAGCGGCCGTGAAGGCGTGGGGCCAAACCATCCTGAAGCAGCGCGGCATTGTCACGGAAGTGGAAACCATGGTTTTTCAGAAAACAGAGGCGTTGGTCGAGGCGCTCAAAAACCGACAGGCGGATGCCGCGGCCATGCTCGCCGAGGAATTCATTCGAATGGAGGCAAAACCCGATGCGGTTTTTCTTTCCTCAAGGAATAATTCGTTCACTGAACGATATGTCCTCCTCGTGCATCGCCATAGCGGCATCGACGCCGTCGACAAACTGCTGGGTCACCAACTCGTGCTGCACCACAATCCGAAGACCAGTCTGGCATCAGCGTGGCTCGACACCCTCCTGGCCAGTCATGCATTGGGTTTTCCGGAGGAGGTGTTTGAGAGCATGACCCGGATTGAAAATGCCTCAAAGGCCGTCCTACGGGTGTTCTTTCGCCAGGTCGATGCCTGCATTGTCACCGCCAATGTCTTCGATATCGTCAGCGAACTGAATCCACAGGTGCGCAAGGATTTGCGGGTAATCGCCAGGTCCCCGGAAGTGATCCCCACCTTGTTTTTTTTCCGCCCCGATTATACCGCGGAAGTCAAAGGCAAGTTGGAAGACGCCCTCGTTGCTCTACACGAGACACCGGCAGGCCAGCAGGTGCTGATGATTTTCCAGGGCGAACGAATGGAGAAGCACCCCATTGCATGCCTTGAAAGCAGCCAACAGTTGCTGGAAAAAGCCGACCGCTTGAGGCGGCGCAGCAGCACCGGGGAAAAGCCACATCTCTCAAAGGTGAACGACAATGCCAAGAACTGACAAGAACCCCGTCATCGATGTCGGAAAGGCCTGTCAATACCTGTTTGTGCTGGTACTGCTGTTGGTTGCTTCGGCCTGGCACCCGGGGCAGGCCGCAGAGCTGAAACCTCGCGTTTTGCGGGTCGGATTCACTAAGACCTGCTTTCAAGGCGTAAACAAGAACGATGCGGAGGCTTCGTTCAAGACCTTTCTGGCGACAGTCGGGCTCCAGCGCGGATATGAGCTCGAGCCTATTGTCGAGATCTTCGATGCTCTACCGACCTTTGTAACGGCAATCAATGATGGGAAAATCCAACTGGCGGTTATCGATCCTTGGCAATATCTGTCGATGGATATACGCAAAGTAATGCCCCCCTATTTCACCCCCGTACCAAAGGACGATGTGGGCAGAAGCTATGCGATACTGACACGCAGTGGGAGCGAGTTTCACACGTTGGGCGATCTCCGGGGTAAGGATTTTGTACGACTGGAAATAGGTGCAGCCACCATGGGGCAACCATGGCTCAAAACACTTCTGCTGGTAAATGGTTTCGGAACGCAGGAGCGTTTTTTCGGCAAAATTGATATTGTCACGAAACCATCTTTAGCCGTGCTGCCGGTCTTCTTCGGCAACAAGCACGCCTGTCTGGTGGACATGCTGGGTTTCGATGTCATGAAAGAACTGAATCCCCAACTCGGGCTCAAACTCCAGGTCATCGCCAGATCAGAGCCATACATAGACGACGTAATCTGTCTTTCTAAAAAAGGGTGGACTTCTGAAAAACACAAACAGGACGTCATACAATCGTTGGCAGATTTGCATCTTGAACCGGCAGGGCAGCAAATCCTTACCATATTCAAAACCGCTAAACTGGTTCCCTTCCAGGAGGCACAGTTGGACACGGTGAAGAAACTATGGGCAACACACGAAAACATACAAAGAAAGGTCCAGCCGTGAGAATCCTCTCAGCCGGATCCTTGGGGTGCGTGGCTGCAGGAATCGGACTGCTGCTGGCCCTGCTGTGGGTCGTCCCGTCGGGGGCGGAAGAACTGAACAGCGGATTGAAGCCGGCGTCTATTATCAGTGGGATTCACCCGGGCCGCGTTTCTGAACATGAACCCCACCGACGTGGAGGCCGCTTTCGCAGTCTTGGCCCAGACGGTCGGTCGTAAACGCGGCTACCATGTCACTTCAACGACGCGGATCTTCGATGACACCACGGATTTCGAAACAGCGATTAAAAACGGGGCCGTCAACCTGCCCATCTTTGACGCCTGGACCTATCTGTCGATGAACATCGGACGGCGGGTAACACCGTTTTACGTCAGTTCGGAACAGGGAAAAGTGGGGAAACAATATGTCGTCTTAACCCATCGCGGAAGCGGTTTGAACACTCTGGTTAATCTGCGCGGCAAAAACATTGCGGCACTGGAAACCGCCAACACGACACTCGGGCTTGCCTGGCTCGACACCCACCTGCGGACGAAACCGCCTGGGAACCTGTGCGACATTTTTCAATCAGGCCGAAAGTGTCGGGAAGCCTTCCGCGGCCGTTCTGCCGGTGTTTTTCGGCAAAAAGGACGCCTGTGTGGTGGACACTGCGAGTTTTGACGTTATGAAAGAGCTGAATCCGCAGGTGGGCAAAGAACTTCAACGTGTGGTCGTATTCAGAATCTTTTGTAGATGCCTTCATCTGCGTTAGCAATTTGGGTTGGTCCTCCGAAGAGTTCAAACGGGATTTGATTCAGGCACTGGGCGAACTGCACCTCGAACCCGCGGGGCAGCAACTCCTCACCCTGTTCAAGACCAGTCAACTCGTTCCGTTCAAGGAATCGCATTTAGAGACCGTGAGGACATTGCGGACGACCTACAACACGTTGCGGACAGAGCACAAACCGTGAAAACAAACGCTGTCAAGAAAAAGCGCATGGGCATCAAGTTGCGGACGGCCCTCTTGTCCTGGCTGGTGACAATCGTCACGCTATTGATCTTCGTCAGTGTGATCATTCCGGAGCAAAAGCATACATTCCTTGAGAACTTGGACTCCAAGGCCCACGGTGTCGCTGTAGCTTTGCGGGATGTGGCGGCCGGGTCCGTCGTCAATGCGGATTTCAGCACCGTTGTCGACCACTGCATGCAAATCCTGGCCGGTGACACCTCGATCGACTACCTTGTGGTCACACGCAATGACGGCTTCTCGCTTCTTCACGATCGTTCGGGATGGCGTCAGGAAGAAAAGTTGTCACCAGACTGGCATCCCGCGCAACGCTCGGTTAAAAGCGGCATCGATTTCATTTCATCGTTCAATCGGCGTGTCTTCAACTACTCGCAGCCGTTCGACTATTCCGGCATTGAGTGGGGATGGATTCACGTGGGCCTGACCCTTGACAGCTATGATCGCAGCGTGGCGACGGTTTATTGGCGTACCATTATGCTGGCGGTCATCTGCATCGTGATCAGCTTCATCGCCTCCGTTGTATACGCCAAGCGACTCGTGCAGCCCATCCTGGTTCTTCGGACCGTTGTCCAGAAAATCGCCGGCGGCGACCTGTCAACGCGGGTCAATATCAATAGCGGCGACGAGTTGGGCAATCTGGCCGGCTCTGTCAACACAATGACAGAAGCTCTTCTGAAGAAAGACAATATCCTGGAGAGTGTCCGTTTTTCCGCCCAGCAGTTCCTGAGCACTTCGAACTGGAAGGAAATCATCGCAGAAGTATCTGGAAAAAATCGGCCGGGCAGCGGCTGTCGATCGCGTCTATGTTTTCGAAAATCATATGGACGAGGATGCGAACCTGCTGACTTCGCAGCGGTACGAATGGGCTTCAGAAAACACTCATTCGCAGCTCAACAATCCCAATCTTCAGAGTTTTCGATGGTACGGCACCGGTTTCGATGATTGGGCGGAGGTTCTAAAGCGGGAAGAGATCATTTCATGCCTGTGTCCGCGAATTGGACGCACCGCAGCGAGAGTTTTTCGAACAACAAGGCATCAAATCGATCATCTTGGCACCCATCGTGGTGGATAACAGTTGGTGGGGGTTCCTTGGTCTTGATGAATGTTTACACGAGCGCGAGTGGACGGATGCAGAACAGGACAGCCTGCGAGCGGCTGCGGATATTCTCGGCGCCGCTATCTCAAGACAGCAAACACAGGATGCGCTGCTGAACGCCAAGCAATTGGCCGAGGCGGCCAATCAGGCCAAGTCACAATTCCTGGCCAATATGAGTCACGAGCTTCGCACCCCGTTGAACCATATCATCGGATTTTCCGAGATGATATATGACAAACACTTCGGAGACTTGAACCAGACCCAGGAGGGCTACGTAAAAAATGTCATTGAAAGCGGCCGGCACCTGCTCTCGCTCGTGAACGACATATTAGATCTTTCCAAGGTCGAAGCCGGCAAGCTCGAGTTCGAACCATCACCGTTTAATCTCAAAAATGTCCTGCAAAATAGCCTGGTCATGGTGAAAGAAAAAGCCATGAAACACAACATTCAGTTGGCGCTTGATATAGACGGCGTACCGGATACGATAACAGCCGATGAGCGCAAGCTAAAGCAAGTCCTCTATAACCTTCTGTCCAATGCCGTTAAATTCACCCACGACGGTGGAAGTGTTCGTGTTGGCGGCGAATTTGTCTGAGTTAAACGGATTGCATCGAAGTCTCTGTAACCGACACCGGTATCGGTCTGAAATCAGATGAAATCGCCCGCGTCTTTAAACCCTTTGAACAAGCCGAAGGATCACACGGCCGCAAATACCAGGGCACCGGATTGGGATTGTCTTTATCAAAAAAATTGGTTGAGTTGCACGGCGGTCGGATTTGGGTCGAAAGCGACGGTAAAGACCAAGGCAGCCGGTTCATTTTCAGTATTCCTGTCCTCGCTAACTAGTGCCCATCCAGGATTGTTGAAAAAATCGATGGACACATGTGTCAGTGTCCGATTCAAAAATGAGAATTTTTTTCACTGGGCAAGGCCGCATCCCGCCATAGGCGGGATTTACGGCGAGGATACTTATGGTGCACCGCAGCCAGAATCATGAGGAGAACACCGCACAGAGGATAAAACGGAATTTATGGATGGACACTATCTCGGTTATCGGGATCGGGGACAAATCTCAGCCGCCATATCCGATACGATTACGGCCGATAGCCACAAGACCAAACAGGTTATTTGTAACCTCCTGGCCAACGCCTTAAAATTCACAACGGATGGCGGCAGCCTTCGAATCTCAGCGAAATAACCAAACAATTAGAGGAACTGCACAGGGGGCGATTCTGGGCCGAAAGCAACGTGCAAAATGACCGGAGCTGGTTCACCCTTACCCTGCCGGTGAGATCACCCGCGGCTCTGGATGGATTGGCACTTCGTATCGACAACCTACCAAAATTTCAAATAAAAATTGAAAATTCCAGGCCATTGTAATATAATTACATAACTTTGTATTACATTTATTGCATTTAATCCTCACCTTATGGCTGAACGATACGCACGACCATGGGCAATACCCGAAATATAATTATTAACTTTTTAGCGCGTAAATTTCCTATCGGCGATGAAATCAGCGCGGATTTCGATTACAAGAACAAACTGATCATGCTGTATATCATCTCTGTGGTTGCTGTCGCCACCCTGGTGCCTTTGGGAATTCTGGCCCATTTTCAGCACAACACGACGCTCGGCCTCTTCGATCACCTTGTTGCGCTAATATTGGTAATCAACCTATTTTACATCGTTAAAACAGGAAAGCTCCAAATACCGATCATCATCGGTATTTCGATCTCCGGGGCACTGTTTGTTTATCTGTTCATGACCGGCGGCGTCAACAATACCGGCCACCTCTGGTATTACACGTTTCCCCTTTTTGCGGCCTTTCTGCTGGGCTTCAAGGGCGGGGCGATTGCCACCGGCATATTATTCGCCATTGCGATCGCTTTTATCGTAATCAGCCCCCAGAATCCCCAATTATTCACAACTTACGATAAAGAGTTCGTTATTCGATTTTTTCCTTCATTCCTGGTCGTCTTCGCCTATGCCTATACTTTCGAGAAATTACGAGAGGGTGCCAACAGCAAATTGATATCGAAGAATACCGAGCTCGAGCAGGTGGTCGCATCTCTCAAAGAAAAAGAAAATGCCCTGGCGAAGGCCCACGAGACCCTCGAGGGCAAGGTGCAGAATCGCACTGAAGAACTATCCAGAATCAACGCCGAACTTCAATCATCCCACAAACGGTTTACGACCGTTCTCGACAGTATCTCGGCCAATATTTATGTCGCCAATATGGATACCGATCAAATTTTGTTCATGAACAAGCACATGCAGGACGAATTCGGCGGAAACTTTGTCGGACAAAAGTGTTTTATAGCACTCAAGAATCTTGATAAACGCTGCAGTTATTGCCCGAATCCAATCCTCGTCGATGCGGATGGAACACCCACAACAGGCTTCATCTGGGAAAATTTCAATGAGATAACCCAGAGATGGTATCTAAACAACGATCGCGCCATCAATTGGGTGGACGACCGGATGGCGCGTTTGCAAGTTTCCATTGATGTGACAGAGAGAAAAAAAGCGGAACAGGCGGTGCGAGAAGTCAATGAAGAGCTCGAGAAACGGGTTGCCGAGAGGACAATCGAACTGGAAAGAAAGAACGCGCTGTTGTCCACCGAAGTAGAGGAGCACGAAAAAACCGAACGAGAATTGCGCCAGAGCCAGGAGAGATTTCGCCAGGCGGTCGAAAATTCACCCAATCCTGTTTTTACTGTTGATGAGGAAGGACGGATCAGATCCTGGAACAAATCCTGTGAGATCGCTTTCAGATATCCGCAGGATGTCATAAGCAGGCCCTTCACTTTCTTATTTGGGGATGGCGAAAACCAGGCGCTGGCTGATAGCCTGCTCGGCGCTGTCTTTCAGGGTAAGAAACTCGCAGATGTCGAGCTCTGCTACAAATGTGAGGATGGCGAGCGGCGCTTCATGGTCTCCCGCGTATACCCGGTGTTCGATCAACATGGTGGTGTCGATCACTGCGTATTTGCCAACACGGATATCACCGAGCGCAAACATGCGGAGATTGAAATCAGGGAAGCCATGGAAAAGGCCGAGGCTGCCAATCGCGCCAAGAGCGATTTTCTGGCCAATATGAGCCATGAGCTTCGCACCCCGTTGAATCACATCATCGGGTTTACCGAATTGATTGTCGATAATCGTTTTGGAGAATTAAATGCGAAACAGGAGAAATACCTGACCAATGTAATGCAGAGCGGTCAGCACCTGTTGTCTCTCGTAAATGATATCCTCGATATTTCAAAGGTTGAATCCGGAAAACTCGAGATGCAACCAGCGCCTGCCGATTTAAAACACATTATGCAAAACAGCTTGATCATGGTCAAAGAGAAAGCCCTCAAACACGGCATCCGGTTATCTCTGGATACCGACGGCATTCCAAAGTCAATCATGGCCGATGAACGCAAACTGAAGCAAATTCTCTATAATCTACTGGCCAATGCCGTCAAATTCACACCGGATGGTGGAAGCGTGAATTGCATCGCTATCCATTCGGGATCGAACGGAAATATCGAAGTTTCGGTGACCGACACCGGTATCGGTATCTCTGCGGCTGACCTGAAGCGCATATTCGATCCTTTCGAGCAGGTCGAAGGATCGATCAGCCGCCGCTTTCAAGGCACCGGCCTGGGTTTGTCTTTGACCAAAAAGCTGGTCGAACTGCACGGCGGTAGAATTTGGGCTGAAAGCGACGGTGTGGGAAAAGGCGCCGCCTTTCGGTTTACGATCCCTTTACTGGTAAATTAGTGAGAATGTCAGAATTTTATTCCAAATGGTGCTTTATAAAATCCCCCTGTCCCCCTTTGTCAAAGGGGGAACTGGTAAGGCTTGAAGTGGTTTGTACACAGCTCTTGCGGCCAGAAAAGGCGCCTTGTTTAAGCGTTCCCCCCTTTTTTTGAAAGGGGGGCCAGGGGGGATTTCCAGCTGTCGCACACACCCTCCAATCGCAACATGTTTATGACAACAGCTGTAGTGCCCACAATATCGTATGATTTTTTTCATGTATCTGCTTAAGATAATATATAAAATACCGATAATTGCCTTATGGGTCGGTGTTATGCGCACATGCTCATATATTATCTGTTACACTGTAAGGGAACAAATTTACCCTTGTCGTCATTTTCAGAACGTTAATAGCAATAGGCAGCTTTAATTATGGCCAAAATATTGATAATCGACGACGATGAGATGATGTGCGAACGTTTTTGCATTCTCATCGACAGCCTCGGTCACGCGGCCGAGTGCGCGCACACACTCGAGCTGGGTCTCAAAAAAGCCGTCGCAGACAATTTCGACATCGTTCTGCTCGATGTCTACCTGCCCGACGGGTATGGCATCGATGCCGTAGCCAAGGTCAGAGAAATGCCTTCCAGGCCCGAGGTGATCATCGTTACGGCCAACGGGGATCCGGATGCGGCCGAGATCGCCATCAAAAGCGGCGCCTGGGATTACATCGAAAAATCGCCCAGAGAAAAGGCCATGCTGCTGCCTCTCAAACGGGCCCTGGCCTACCGTGAGGAAAAAACATCAAACAAAGTGCCCGTCGTCTTGAAGTACGACGGAATTGTGGGTAAAAGCCGGGCCATGGGAGACTGTCTGAACCTTCTGGCCCTGGCTGCGACCTGCGACATCAATGTTCTCGTCACCGGAGAAACCGGTACCGGCAAGGAACTCATGGCCCGGGCCATACACCTCAACAGCCAACGCGCTGAAAGCAATTTTGTCATTGTCGACTGCACGGTTCTTCCTGAAAAACTGATCGAAAGCGTCCTTTTCGGGCATGAAAAAGGCGCATTCACCGGCGCGGACAAGGCGCAATCCGGTCTGATCGAGCAGGCCAACGGCGGCACCCTATTTCTCGATGAAATCGGAGAACTGCCCCTGGCGACCCAGAAAGCCTTTTTGCGGGTTCTGCAGGAACGCCGTTTTCGAAGAATCGGTGCCAAAGCAGAAACAAAGAGCCATTTCAGGCTCGTGGCAGCGACCAACCGTGATCTCGAAAAAATGGTTGAAGACGGGCTGTTCCGCAGGGACCTGCTCTACCGGCTGCGGTCTATGACTATTGAGATACCGCCGTTGAGAGAGCGCTGCCAAGACATCGGAGAATTAGCCCGCTACCACGTGGTCCGGTTGTGCGACCGATACGCCCTGGACACCAAAGGATTTGCGCCTGAATTTTTCCAGGCTCTGGAGGCCTATTCCTGGCCCGGTAACATCCGTGAGCTGGTCAACGCCGTTGACAGCGCGCTCGCAGTCAGCGGCAATGAGCCCAAACTCTACCCCACTCATTTGCCGACCAACATCCGCGTTCATATGGCGCGTAATGCGGTGGACAAGGGAAATGGCCGCAAGAGCCTTGTCAAGGAATTCAAACCCCTCAACGGCAGCATCCCCAAATTCAAGGAATTCCGTCAGTCTTTCGAAAAGAGATACCTGGAGGATCTCATCCTGCAGAGCCGCAACGATGTCAAAAAAGCCTGCCAGGCCTCCGGCATTTCCCGCTCCCGCCTCTACGAACTTCTCGCCAAGCACGATCTTTCGATTTCTTCCCCGCAGCCGCGGACACACGCAGACGCGATAGATCAATAAATTCGCCTATAGGGCGAATTATGAGTAAAGTCCCTAAAAGGAGGTATAATAACACCATTCTTTAGGTTCTCTGACAGGATCAACAAGATTATAGCTGTTGTTATAAAGAGGTTTGGTTTCGTTTGGAACTGTGTGGAAATGTTTGACCTTGGCGGGCACAATTGGGGCAAAGTTTGGAGCTTGTTTACTCTAATCTTTCATTCAAAGCTGAATTGAAATCTCTTCTGCCGTGAATGATGGTAAGGATTTCGATGTCTCCGACTGAGATTTCATAAACAAGCCGGTATGAATAAACGAGCAACTCACGGATGTTTTGATCACTTATTTCGAGAACAACACGGCCGGATTCCAGAAAATCATTTAACGTTTCAGTTTTTGCAACGATATCTTGGATAACCTTTCGTGCATAATATTTTGAATCTTTGGCAATGAAATCATGAATCTGCTTTAAATCATTTTTTGCTGGAACAGACCATTTTTCCATGATTTTATTTCTTCCTTGAGCTCTTCAACAGATACAGCCTCGCCCCTCTGTATGGCTTCCCGGCCCTTTCGCACTTTATCGATCACGTACAGCCTGTACATAATGTCATCGATTTCTGCCGTATCAGGCATTTTTGATATAACGTTAAGCGCTTCTTGTTTTAAACTTTCCATGTGTACGATCTCCTGCGGTTATCACCTGAATCTTGCATGAAAATTAAAAGGTATGTTTGAAACATAATAAAAACGGTATTTCATGCGGTTGTAAGAATCGTATAAAATACCAAGTAGGTAAAAATAATGAAAGTCATTTTATCTTTCCAATTTTCACCCTTCGGGCGCGCCTGAGGCTTCCATCTGCCGCGTTATTAAGGACTTGCAATAGTTCACACTATGGCTACGCCCTTAAATGCCTTGCAGATGAAACCCTCCGACTCTTGCAAAACCCAGGTATCATTTTCGTAACTGAATCAAACATAATATACTTTTTATGCCTTAATTCTGTCCGAAGCAACAAAAAATGCAGGTGGCGATTTAAGCATGACCATCACCTGCGTCTGTTTTTGGTATGCCCGGCAAGATTCAAACCTGCGGCCTACGGATCTGAAATCCTTCGGTTTTTGCAAATTGGGGTAAGTATTGACTTCGGGATGGAATGGTGAAAACTCAGGTCCGCTTCAGAGGGATAGCACCTTTTGGCCTCTCAACAGGAGAGACCAAAATTTCCTGTAGATCCTGTAAAACCTGCCTGCCCTGAAGTCTCTTGGTCAGCACCCGTCGGTTACTTCAAATGTGGAGAATATTTTCGCCTCATCAGAAGCAATTATTTTATCTTCTTTTCTTTTATCCTGCACCTGCGGCTGCGGGATTATTATATAAAATCACACCGTGATTTTATCTGTGTTTTTATGTCCGGTTTCCCGGACGCGTCCGCTTTTCCGGACAATTTTACCCTCCCAAAAGGAGTCATTTCTTCAATGCCGAACCGCCTCTTTTCAACTTAACTACCTATAAAAATTCAACATAATAAACTTATACCTCACTTGGCACTCTTTTTGCCCTTATAAGGAAGGATTTTTAACAATCTTTCTCAAGGGAGCATGAAGGGAGAAGCCCCAAATGAGTGTTCTATTCTACTCCTCGAAAAAGGCCGCCGCCGTCGAAGATCTTCAGGAATTCGTCTGTTCACTCTCGACGGAGGAGGAATCGGAAATCTGCGGGTCTTGTGAAGAGCTGGTCCGACGGTTCCAACAGCCTGGCCATAGTCCCGATATCGCTATTCTCTGCGCTTCCGACACCGAAGAGTTGAACGCCTTCATCTCGCAGGGCGACCTCTTCGCCAACACCCGGCTGGTTCTCATTCTGCCCGACCGGCGTCTCGTTACGGTGGGCAAAGCACTCTCCATGAATCCGCGCTTTATAAACTACGTCGATGGGTGTGTCGAGGATACCAAAGCCGTGCTGGGCAAAATGCTCGACCAAAATTCAATGAAGCACCCCGGGACCCAAACGGCGTGCGGTTAGGCGCACGGAAAGCAGTGCTGCCGATAGTCGGGCGATTCTCAAAAAATCATTCTATTGATTCGCTCGGCGCGGAAAATAAGTGAAGGCATAAAGATACCAAAGAAAAGAATGCACTTTAGTGGAAGTAAATAAACATAAAAATTTTACTTTAAACCGATCGAATGATAAACGGCGAGGAAAGGCGATCAGCGCCTATTCTTCCAGTCGCAGTCTATTTGTATTCGTTCGACTTCTTCTCCTGATCACTGTCGCTCTTTTAATTATTCCTTTGCAGGCTCAAGCCGCCTGGTATGATGCGAGCTGGTCGAACCGGCAGAAAATCACGATTCTGCCGACCCTTGCCGACACCGATCTGACCAATTTCCCCTATCTGGTAAAAATAACCGACCCTGCCAATCCAATTTTTTCCATTCCGCAGACCGACGGCGACGACATCCTGTTTACGGCCGCCGACGAAACAACAAAACTCAATCACGAAATCGAGTTGTACAATCCGGCAACCAACGAATTGTACATCTGGGTGCAGGTTCCCGCCATCTCAGGAGCCGTCAACACCGACATCTACATGTACTACGGCAACGGCTCCACGACCAACCAACAGAGTGTGGCGGCCACCTGGGACAATGACTTCGTCATGGTCCAGCACCTGCAGGAGACGTCGGGTACTCACTTCGATTCGACCTCCCAGAATAACGACGGCACTCCTCAGAATGGTGTGGTGCAGACGGCCACCGGCAAGATCGACGGTGCCGACGCGTTCGACATGGTCGACGACTATGTCGCCGTTCCCGATAGCACGAATCTGCGGGTGGTGGCGATGACACTCGAGGCCTGGGTCAAAATCCCGGCTCCTTTGCCCTCGAGCGGTTTCCACGGCATTATCAACCATGGCGACAGCGCCAACGCCAACTGGTACCAACTGTCTTACGATGGCGCCAACAATCAGTTCCATTACCGCTGGAGCATCGGCAGCGTCCGCCGAACCAACTTTGCTGCCACCGTCTCGGCGGACACTTGGTATTATGTTGTCGGCGTTCTAGATGCAGGAACCACCACGGCGTATACGTATTTAAATGGGGGGCTGGACACGACCGTTCCCGGCGCCAGCCTGCCGACCGCTACGGCGTCCCCGTTGGATATCGGAAGAAGTTTGTCCACGGAACTGTTCAAAGGCACCATCGACGAGGTGCGCATCTCCAAAGTCGCCCGAACCCCCGAATGGATCGCGGCTTCATTCCGCAACCAGAACACCCCCGACACCTACCAGAACCTGGAACCGCAGCAGGACCCGCCCTCCTTGTGGATAGGGGGGAGGGTCTTCGAGGACAAGAACTACGGCGGCGGTGCGGGTCGTTCACTGGCCGCTTCCTCCGGGGTGGGTCGTCCTGGCGCACGGGTCGAGCTCTACGACGCCTCGGGCGCCTTCGTCGACTCCAGCACGACAAACGCCCAGGGGGATTACACCTTAGGGATTTCATCTTCAGGAAACTACACCGTCCGCGTGGTCAACGCCACGGTGCGATCCTCCCGAACCGGGTCCGACGGCACCGAGCTGAGCGTTCAGACTTTCAGAACGGACGCCTCCTCCGGCGCCGCCGCGCCGGTCACCGACAAGGTCGGCGGCGAGCAGCCACAGCAGGTCGATGCCCCCACCAACAGCGGCTCCCAGACGCTGGCGGCCCTGCAGGCCCTGACCGGGCAGTACACCCAGTCGATCGCCCCCGTGTCGATTGCGGCCGCAAACATCACCGGTGTGGACTTCGGCTTCAATTTCGACACCATCGTCAACACGAACAACGCCGGTCAGGGGTCGTTGCGCCAGTTCATCCGCAATGCCAACCTGCTCACCGACGATGCGACCCTGAGCCAGGCCGGAAGGACCCCCGGACGGGAAACCTCCATCTTCATGATCCCCACCACCGACTCGGGATATTCGGCCGCTCCCCTCGCTTACACGATCCGGCCGACCGCAGTCCTGGACGATGTAACCGACCCGGTGATCCTCGACGGCACCACCCAGCCCGGCTTTGCCGGCAGCCCCATCATCGAGATCGACGGGGCGTCGGTGGCGGCAGGCGACCAGAACGGCCTCACGCTACAGGCCGGAGGCTCGGTGGTCCGCGGGTTCGTCATCAACCGGTTCCTGAGCGACGGGATCGAGATCGAGATCGGCGGGACGAACGTTGTGGAGGGGAACTATTTCGGAACGGACGTGGCCGGCACGGCTGCTCGCCCGAACGGCTACGGGATCTCGGTGAAGTCGAACAACAACGTGATCGGCGGGACGACCGCCTCCCAGCGGAACGTGATCTCCGGAAACACCGGCTGGGGCGTCAGTCTCTACACCACCGCAGCGAACAACGCGGTCCGGGGGAACTACATCGGCCTCAGAGCCACCGGGGCGACCGGCCTCGGCAATTCGGGCAACGGGATCGAGATCTACGGCACAGCCTCCAGCAACAACACCATCGAGAACAACGTCATCGCCGGTAATGCCCAGGACGGCGTCGCCATCCTCGACGGCGCCAATATAAGGAACGCCATCCTGGGGAACGCGATCTACGGGAACGGGCAGCTGGGGATCGACCTGCGCAACGACGGCGTGACAAACAACAACGGGTCGATCAACACCGGGCGCCCGAACTACGAGATGGATTTCCCGGTCTTCACCAACGTGATCCTCGACGGCTTGAACCTTTCCGTTTCCGGGTACATCGGCAGCACGCCGAACGACGCGGACTTTGCGAACGCGCGGGTGGAAATCTTCCTCTCCGACAACGACCCGAGCGGGAACGGGGAGGGGCAGGCCTACCTGGGATACCTGACCGCGGACGCCAGCGGCAATTTCAGCGGTTCCCTCACGGTGAGCGGTTTGGCGGTGGGGAACAGCATCACCGGGACCGCGACCGACGAGATCGGGAACACCTCGGAGTTCGGGGCGAACGTTGTCGTTCAAGCCCACCCGTGCCCGGGGTGGACGGTGTCCACCACGGCCGACACGGGGGTTCCCGGGACGCTGCGGGAATGCGTCAAGGAGGCGAACAAATATTCCGGGATCACCCTCACCGTGCCCGCCGGCACTTACACGCTCGCGATCGCCGGGGATGATGAAGACGCCGCGGTCACGGGCGACCTCGACATCACCGCGGGCATGACCATCAACGGCGCGGGAGCTGGCAGCACCATCATTCAGGCCGGCACAAACTCTACCAACGGCATCGACCGGGTGTTTCATGTGGACCCAGCCAGGGCGGGTGGATTCACGGTCAGCATGTCGAATATGACGATCCGATTCGGCAGGGAAACCGGCACGGGCGGCGGCGGAATCCTGATCGACCAAAACGGAACGCTTTCCTTCACCGACGGCGCTGTTACCGGCTGTAACGGCAAGATCGGGGGGGGGATCGCGAGCCTGGATCCTTCTTCCCTGACCCTCAACCGCGTCACGGTGAACGGGAACACGTCGACCTCCGATGGAGGAGGTGTCTACACCCTGGGCGGATACCAGTACACGGACGTGGCGGTGACCGGGAACACGGCGGCGAACAACGGAGGGGGGATCTTTTCGGACAAAGGCAGCGGGATGTTTACCGCCGTCACGATCAGCGGGAACCAGGCGAACAATAGCAGGGGAGGCGGGATCTACTCCAAGGGTTCCGGGATCATGACCCTGACCAACGTCACGGTGAGCGGGAACTCGGCGTCCTCGGAGGGCGGAGGGATCTGTGTGGACGGCAACACGTCCAACCTGACGAACGTCACCGTCTACAATAATACCGGCCCCACCGGCAGCGGGATTCGCAGGAGAGGCGGAACCCTGGCGCTTCGAAACACGATCGTCGCCGGGAACGCGGCGGGCAACTGTTCCGGGATGTCCTCGTCCTACTCTTCCGGGTACAACCTGGATGACGGAGCGACCTGCCTGTTCACGCAGACGGGGGATATCCAGAACCAGAATCCGACCTTCGGGGCGCTGGCGAACAACGGCGGGTACACCCAAACCCATGCCCTAGTGGCGGGAAGCCCAGCCATCGACAAAGGAACAGGCACTGGGGCGCCGGCCGTCGACCAGCGCGGCGTTTCAAGGCCCATTGACGGCGACGGCAACGGTTCGGCTCTTTTCGACATCGGTGCCTACGAGGCCGGGCCGCTGGGGGCAACCATCAAGGGCACCGTCTTCGAGGACGCCAACTTCGCCGGCACGGCGGCCGATTATGACGGTGGCACAAACGACCTGGCCCTGGCCAACGTGGACGTGGAGCTCTACGATAACAGCGACACCTACATCACCTCTGTCACCACCGATGCCAGCGGCGGCTACAGCTTTACCGGGCTGGCCGACGGCACCTACAAGGTGCGCGTGCGCTCGGCCACCATCGGCGACGCCGATACCACCCCCAAAGGCGGGTTGAACGCCACCGTGCCGGCCACGTGGCCCTACCCCCTGGCCGAGCTGGCCTGGGCCAACGCCGCAGCCCTTTACGGCGGCCAGAACCCGACCGTGGACGACACCACCACCGCCGACAATGCCGGCCCCGGGGACACCTACGTCACGATCACAGTGAGCGGCAGCGATGTGGGTAGCGTCAACTTCGGCTTCGCCTACAACCTGATCGTCAACACCGGTGACGACACCAACGCCAACAACATCCTCAGCAAACAGGGCTCCCTGCGCCAGTTCATCAAAAATGCCAACGCCATTGGCATGGCCGCTTCTTCGACGGCCAAACTCAGCCAGTTCAGGATTCCCGTTACCGATCCGAACTACAACGGCGGCGGCAACGGGGCGTTTACTATTCGCCCGACCATAGCCATGCCGACGCTATCGGACCGAATGGCAATCGACGCCACCACCCAGACCACCAACATTGGCGACACCAACGGCCAGGGGCCGGAGATCGAGCTCGACGGCACCGGGATCGGAGCCACCTCGCGGGGCTTCGCCGTCAATGCCCCTGGCTGCACCGTGCGCGGCCTGGTAATCAACCGCTTTTTCGACGGTATCTACCTGCTGGCGTCGTCCACCGGCTCAAAGATCGAAAGCAATTATATCGGCACCGACGTCACCGGTACGGCTGACCTGGGCAATTCGCGCCATGGCGTAATAGTGAGCGCCGGGTCCGAAAGCTCTGTTATCGGCGGTGCAACGGCCGGCGCAGGTAACCTGATCTCCGGCAACACCTCCGACGGCATCAACATACAGGGTGGTGGGGACATCCGAATCTTCGGCAACTTCATCGGCACCGACGCCGCAGGAACGGCCGACCTCGGCAACGGCTCTTTTGGTATCAGGGTCTTTACCGATTCCAAGGTCAACATCATCGGCGGCTCGGCAGCCGGTGCGGGCAATCTTATCTCGGGCAACAACGGGGGCGGCATCTATCTTGCCGGACCTCTCAACACGGTTCAGGGTAACCTTATCGGGACCGACGCCGCCGGCACCGGCAGCATCGGCGGTTCCTACGGACTCTATGTCACAGCCGACGGCAACATCATCGGCGGCACCGCTGCCGGTGAGGCAAATACGGTTGCGTATCATTCGAATCAAGGGGTGTATATTACATCCGGTGTCAATAATCTGATCACAGGCAATTCGATTTTCAGCAACGGCAGCCTGGGGATCGATCTGACCAGCGGTGGCAACAACGACAAGGCTGTGCCCGTCATCTCCTCCATTACACCCGCCGGGGTCGATTTCACCATCATCACCACTGCCGGCAGTGGCGACACCATCGAGTTTTTCCGGGCCAATAACGCGGCCGCACCGGCCGTGACTCCTGACCCCACCGCCGGTGAAGGGTATCTCTACCTCGGAAGCTGCGTGGACAACGGCGCCTGTAGCGGGCCCCACATCAGCCCAGTGGTCGATGCCGACGCGGCCGCCGGCTCCGTTCAGGCCGTCCTGCTCTCAAGCGGCTTGAGCAGCATTGATGTGGTTACGGCCACAGCCACCGATGCGAGCAACAACACATCCGAATTTGCAGCTAACGCTTATACGTCCACCTGCCCCGGAGGCGTGGTCACCACAACGGCCGATGCGGGTTTTGCCTCCCTGCGCGAGTGTATCAATTTAGCCAACAGCAATCCCGGGACAACCATCAGCTTCAACATCCCCGGCCCTGGGAATCAAAGCGCCGGTGCGGATTCCTGGTGGCGCATCTCTCCGACCAGTGCGTTGCCGACGGTGACGGCCGCCGGAACCATCATCGACGGTTCCACCCAAACCACCAACCAGGGCGACACCAACAGCCTGGGGCCGGAGGTAGAGATCCGCGGTTTTACCACCTCCTTTACCTATGGTCTGGAACTAAACAGTGCCAACAATACTGTCAAGGGACTGATCATCAACGGCTTCAGCGGTACGCTATCGGCGGGCATCATGATTACCGGCGCCTCGGCGACCGGAAACACGGTAACCGGCAACTACCTGGGCACCGACTATTCGAGCACCGCCGCGGTCACCAACTACATCGGCGTAGCCATCGGGTCTGGAGCTCAATCGAACACCGTCGGCGGGACCTCCGCCGCCGAACGCAACGTCATCTCCGGCAACTCAACCTACGGCGCCGAGATAAAGGACAGCGGCACCGACCTGAACGTTGTTAAGGGCAACTACATCGGCACCGATCGCCTGGGCACTAATGCCGTCGCCAACGGAACGGGGGTTATCATCTGGGCCGGCGCCGCCAACAATACGATCGGCGGCACCGCGGTCGGCGAAGGCAACGTCATCTCCGGCAGCACCTGGAATGGCCTGATCATTGCCAACAGCGGCTCCGACAGCAACGTCGTCCAGGGCAACTTAATCGGCACGGACGCGGCGGGTACCGACGATCTCGGCAATGGCGCCTCAGGCATCAACATCAACCAAGGCGCCCTTAACAATACGATCGGCGGCACCGCGACAAGAGAAGCGAATACCATCGCCTTCAACAGCGGCGACGGAATCAGCATGAACAGTTCCGGAACTGATGGCAACCAAGTCTCCGGTAACGCCATCTTCGAAAACGGCGGCCTCGGCATCGACCTCGATCCCGACGGCGTGGGCACCGGCAGCGGCGCCAACAATGACAAAGCAGCCCCCAGCATCACCTCCATCACCCCCAGCGGATCCGATTTCACAATCATCGCCACTGCCGGAAACAGCGACACCGTCGAGTTCTTCCGGGTCAACAACGCCGGCCGCACCGGCCGTGACGGCCGACCCCAGCGGTTCGGGTGAAGGGTATCTCTATCTGGGAAGCTGCGTCGACAACGGGGCCTGCATCGGCCCCCACATCAGCGCCGTGGCCGACGCCGACGCGGCCGCTGGCTCCGTTCAGGCTGTCCTGCTTTCAGGCGGTTTGAGCATTGGTGATGTGGTTACGGCTACGGCCACCGATACGAGCAATAACACCTCCGAGTTCGGGCCAGAATGTGACCGTTGTCCGCCACATACAACCTTGAGGGCTTCGTTTACGAGGACGTCGACGGCGACGGGGACATTCTCGATGACGGAGTCGCCACCGGATCCGTCGTCGTGCATCTGTATCGGGACGGCGGCGATGGAGTGCCGGACGGGGCAGACGATATTTTCGTGACGACGGAAGGTACGGATGCTGGTGGACAGTTTCAGTTCGGTGACCGTTTGAACGGTACCTACTGGATCGTCGTCGATTCGAAAACCTTCAGACCCGGCGGAGCAACTACTAACACGTGGGCCGAACAAACGTACGGCTCGGTCGGCAGTGTCACCCAGATCGGCGCGCTGTATAGTTTCAGTCCCGCCGCCGGAGCCGCTCTACGGCGGCAAACGCAGCGAGGTTTCCGACGACACGTCGACGCTCGTAAGCGCAGAGCATGTCATCCGAGTGATCGTCTCCGGTGCCGACGTCACCGGCCTCGACTTCGGCTTCAGCTTCGACGTGGTTGCCAACACCCGGGACGGGGATGACGATCCGTTGAACGGCCGCACGATCCAGGGCTCGCTGCGGCAATTCCTGCAGAACGCCAATGGCAATGTGGGCACGAGAACGTGCAGGTTTGCCATCGCTACTACTGACGCGAACTACAATGCGGGGACGAACAGCTTCCTGGTCCGTCCCGCCACTCCTTTGCCCTTTATCAATGGGGGTGTGCGCCTCGACGCTGCCACACAGGCCGGCTACGACGGCACGCCGATCATTGACCTCGATGGCAGCATGGCCGGAGCGGGCGCCCACGGGTTTGAGTCCGACGGCGGTGGAAGCTACTTCCGCGGCTTCACCATCCGCAACTTCGACGGCGCCGGGATCTCTCTTTCCGGTTCGGGCCCCGACACGATCGTCGGCAACTACATCGGAACCGACGTCAACGGTACGGTTGCCCAGGGCAACCGGATCGGCATCGATCTCGGCAGCGGTGCCGATGATACTCGAGTGGGCGGAACAGCGGCCGGAGAGGGGAACATCATCGCCTTTAACACCGAAGTGGGTGTCCGGGTTACAGGCTCGGCATCCAGGCCCATCCTCGGGAACTCCATTTACGGCAACACGGGGCTCGGGATCGACCTGGGAAACAACGGCGTGACCCCAAACAATGGCACGAAGAACGGCGGCCTGCCAAATTACGAGATGGATTACCCCGTCTTCGACAATGCCGCCCTCACCGGCACGACGCTGACCGTGTCGGGATACGTGGGAAGCGCGCTCGGCCAGAGCACCTTCGCCAACGCCCGGGTCGAGATCTTCAAGGCGGATAATTCCCCCGCTGACCAGAATGGGGAGATCGTCGCCGGTGACAGCCTGAGTGTGCCCCACGGCGAAGGGAGAACTTACCTCGGCTTCGTAACCACCGATGCCAACGGCAATTTCAGCGACAATGTCACGGTGAGCGGACTGGTGGCAGGCGACCTAATCACCGGAACCGCGACCGACGGAAGCGGCAACACCTCCGAATTCGGGCCCAATGCCCTCGTTGTCGTGACTGCCGATCTGGCCTTGACCAAGATGGACAATCCGGACCCAGCACCGGCCGGGGGCCCGCTGGTCTATACCCTAGTCGTCAGCAATAACGGGCCGAATACGGCCAACAACGTCACCCTGGTCGACACATTGCCGGCCGGCGTCACCTTTCAGTCAGCCACTCCCAGTCAGGGAAGCTGTTCCGGCACTACCACCATTACCTGCGATCTCGGCGCTACCTTCAACGGCGGCACCGCCAGTGTTGAAATTCTGGTGGTCACTTCCGGGGCCGGTACGATCACCAACACGGCCAGCGTATCCGCCGACGAAACCGATCCTTTTCCCGGCAACAACGGTGTCAGCGTCGACACGGATATTGTCGTTTCATCGATGTTCGACGTACCGCTGACCCAGTATACGCGGCTGCACGGCTTCATCGATTATACCACCACCGGTGGTTCGCTGCGTAACCGGCCCAATAACCAAAACGCCTGTTCGGTAGTCGGCAGTTCGACTGCCACCTTATCCGGAATCCCGGTCGGGGGCACCGTGCTGGCAGCCTATCTCTACTGGGCCGGCTCCGGCTCGACGGTCGACGATCAAGTCTATCTCGACGCCTCATCTCTGACGGCCGACCGCACTTTCACGAGCCGTTTCGTTCTGGGTTCCACCGATTACGACTTCTTCGGCGGCTTCAAGGATGTTACCACCCAAGTGCAGTCCAAACGCAACGGAGATTACACCTTCAGCGACCTGACCGTCACCACCTCCGGCCAATACTGCTCTTCCCAGGCAGTCATCGCCGGCTGGTCGCTGATCGTGATCTACGAAGATTCGAGCGTATCGGGCAAGACTCTCGTCGTCTACGACGGGTTTGACCTCGAGCGCAACAATGCCACCAATTATTTGCTCACCGGTATATACGCTGTCGATCCCCCGGAGGCCAAAAGCTCTTTCCTCCTGTGGGAAGGCGATTCAAATTTAGGTGGATCAGCGGAGGAACTCGAGTTCAACGGCACCAACCTGTCGGATGCACTGAACCCCGTCAACAATGTCTATAACAGTACAATCAATTCTCTCGGCGTCGACCACCACATATGGGCTTGACCTCGACACCTTCGACGTGTCGGCCCTGGTCAGCGACGGTGACACCTCGGCCAGCAACAGGGTGTCGGTGGGGCCGGACCTGGTCATCCTCAATGCGGTTGTGCTGGAGGCCAAGACCGACATCATCGTCGGCCATGTATTCGACGATGTCAACTTCGGCGGCGGGGCCGGACGGGATCTTGCCACCGCCGCCGCGGCGGCCCCCGGTTTTTCCGTGGGGCGGCCCAATGCGCGGGCCGAACTCTACGATGCCGCAGGCAACTTTCTGCGCGCGACCACCACCGATTCAGATGGCCGCTACGGTTTTGCCGGTATCCCCAACGGCAATTATTTCGTGCGTGTGGTCAACAATACGGTCACCCCGGCCAGAAGCGGTGCCACCGGCAACGAATGGCCGGTGCAGACCTTCCGCACCAATGCCACCACCGGCACACCCGTGGCCGTGACGAACGAGGTGGGCGGAGCCGACCCCACGGTTCAGGACGACCCGGCCAACACCACCAGCGCCAACCTGTTTTCAATCACGGCCCAATCGGTGGCACCGGTGGCCATCGGCGGCTACTTAAGCGTTATCGACGTTAATTTCGGGTTCAATTTCGATACCATCGTCAACACCAATGATTCGGGCCAGGGCAGTTTGCGCGAATTCATCGAAAACGCCAATGCCCTGTCTAACACCAATTTGGCCCAAGCCGGGATGACCGCCGGGATCGAAACCAGCATTTTCCAAATCCCCGGCGCCGGACCTTTTAGCATTCAACCGGCGACAGCACTTCCCACCGTGACCGACCCCGTCGTCCTGGACGGTACCACCCAACCGGGCTGGACCAGTGCCCCCATCATCGAGCTGGATGGATCTCTGATCGCCACCGACAATACCCACGGCCTCCACCTCACGGCCGGGGGCAGCACGGTGCGGGGATTCGTCATCAACCGTTTTGCTACCGCAGGCAGCAGCGGAATTTACCTGGCCACCGGCGGCAACAATACCGTTGAAGGCAACTATGTCGGCATTGACAGCACGGGCACTCTGGCTCGTGCCAACGGCCGGGGTGGAATCTATGTGTTGAACTCGGGTGGTAACACCATTGGCGGCACCACGGATGCGGCCAGAAATGTGGTGTCGAGTAGCACATGGGATATCACTCTGGAGGGTGCGAGTTCCACAAACAATGTCATTGTAGGCAACTATGTGGGCACAGATAAGAATGGCACGGCTGCCATCGGTGCAATCCACGGCATCGTCATCTGGAATGCCCCCAATAACAGGGTCGGCGGCACAAGTATAGCGGAACGCAATGTCATTTCCGGTAATCCCAACTGCGGTATCCTGCTTACAAGTGCAGGCTCTACTGGAAATGAACTGCAGGGGAATTATATCGGCACGGATGCTACAGGTGGCGTAGCTCTGGGCAACCGCTTAGGGGTCTGCCTCAGTAATGCCCACAACACGATCGTCGGCGGGACCGCTTCCGGGGCCGCCAATGTGATCAGCGGCAACACTTCCAACGGCTTTATTCTAAGCAGTGGCGCCACGGGAAATGTCATCCAGGGCAACTTCATTGGTACGGATGCAACCAGCAGTATTGCCCTGGGCAACGGCAGCAGCGACAGCACCCACGGCATATGGATCAGTGACGGTTCCAACAACACCATCGGTGGAACCGGTATCGGCGAGCCGAACATCATCGTCAACAACGCGAACGCCGGGGTGTATGTCGCTGTAGGTGCAGGCAATATCATCTCAGGCAATGCCATCTATAGCAATGGCAGCATCGGAATCGATCTCGGCCCTATTGACGGTGTGACGACCAACGACGACGCCAAAACGTCCGGACAGCCCAACCTTCTTATGGACTTTCCGGTCTTCACCACCGCTACGCTGTTGGGCACGAACCTTTTCGTAACCGGCTATGTCGGCTCGACGGCCGGCCAGGCGACCTTTGCCAACGCCCGGGTGGAGATTTTCGAGTCCGACAACGATGCCAGCGGCCACGGTGAGGGACAGACTTTCCTCGGCGTTCTCACGGCGGACGGCAGCGGCAATTTCAGCGGCACCATCGATGTGAGCGGGAAAGGCCTCGCCGCAGGTGAAAATATCACCGGAACCGCCACCGACGGAAGCAACAATACATCCGAATTTGGAACACATCGGATTGTCGTCGCGCCGGCCGTAACGGTCGAGGATATCACCGAGATCGAAGGCACGGGTCTGCTCTTCACAGTGACCCTGGACTATGCCGTGTCGGGCGGCTTTGATGTGACGGTCGGCTTCACCGATGGAACGGCCTCCGGCGGTGCTGCGCCGCTGGCAACCCCGGAAGATTTCGCCAATGATGCCGTAACATTAAATTTTGCCGGCACGGCGGACGAAACCCAATCCTTTACCGTGGCCACGCTCGATGATGTCCTCGTAGAGGGAAATGAGACGTTTACCGTCATCCTGGCTGCCTCCAATGCCAATGTGGATGCCAGTGATACCGCTGTGGGCACGATCACCGAAAATGACACCGATTTGGTGGTCACGAAGACGGTTGACAATGGCACCCCGGATGAGGGCGACACGGTCACCTTCACCGTGACTGTAACCAACAGCGGCTCGGTTCAGGTGACTAACGTCAGCATCGATGATGTGCTGCCCGCCGGTTTGACGGCCGGTACGATCACCCCCAGCCAGGGCAGTTTCACCGCACCCACATGGACCATCGGGACCATCGACAGTGGCGCAAACGCTACATTAACAATTCAGGCCACCGTCGATGCCGGCACCGCCGGTTCCACCATCACCAACATGGTCACCAACGTCAGCCTGGATCAGGTGGACAGCGACACCACCGCTGATGATCTGAGTGAGTCGATCACGGTCGGCAATGCAACCGATCTTGTCATCACGAAGATTGTAGATAACGGAACTCCTGATGAAGGCGACACGGTCACCTTCACCGTCACGGTCACAAACAACGGTCCGGCCCAGGCTTCAAACGTCAGCATCGATGACGCGCTGCCGGCTGGCCTGACGATTGGTTCGGTAACTCCGAGCACCGGAACATGGACCGCACCCACATGGACCATCGGGACCCTGGCTGACGGCGCCAGTGCCACGTTGACGATCCAGGCCACGGTCAACGCCGGTACCGCCGGTTCCACTATCACAAACACGGTCACCAACGTTACCCTGGATCAGGTGGACAGCAACACCACCGCCGATGATCCCAGTGAGTCGGTCACCGTCGGCAACAGCACGGATCTTGTGATCGGTAAAGACCGTCGATAACGGAACGCCGGATGAGGGCGACACGGTCACCTTCACCGTCACGGTCACAAACAACGGTCCGGCCCAGGCCACCAATGTCAGTATCGATGATGTGCTGCCGGCCGGTTTGACGACCGGTACGGTAACTCCGAGCCAGGGACAGTGGACCGCACCCACATGGACCATCGGGACCATGGCAGACGGCGCAAGCGCCACGTTAACGATCCAGGCCACCGTCAACGCCGGTACCGCCGGTTCCACCATCACAAACACGGCCACAAACGTTACCCTGGATCAGGTCGACAGCAACGCCACCGCCGATGATCCCAGTGAGTCGATCACAGTCGGAAACAGCACCGACCTTGTGATCGGTAAAACCGTCGACAACGGAACGCCGAATGAAGGCGACACCGTCACCTTCACCGTCACGGTTACAAACAACGGTCCCGCTCAGGCTTCAAACGTCAGCATCGATGACGCCCTGCCGGCGGGTTTAACAGCCGGTACGATCACTCCCAGCCAGGGTAGTTGGACCGCACCGACATGGACCGTCGGAACCATCGATGCTGGATCGAACGCCACGTTAACGATCCAGGCCTCCGTCGACGCCGGTACTGCTGGATCAACCATCACAAACACGGTCACAAACGTGACCCTGGATCAGGTGGATAGCGACACTACCGCTGATGACCTCAGTGAGTCGGTCACCGTCGGTAACAGCACGGATCTTGTTATTGGTAAAACCGTCGATAACGGCACCCCGGACGAAGGCGATACGGTTACCTTCACCGTCACGGTGACTAACAACGGTCCGGCTCAGGCTTCAAACGTCAGTATCGATGACGCCCTGCCCGCAGGTTTGACGGCCGGTACGATCACCCCCAGCCAGGGCAGTTTCACCGCACCCACATGGACCATCGGGACCATCGACAGTGGCGCAAACGCTACATTAACAATTCAGGCCACCGTCGATGCCGGCACCGCCGGTTCCACCATCACCAACACGGTCACCAACGTCAGCCTGGATCAGGTGGACAGCGACACCACCGCTGATGATCTCAGTGAATCGATCACGGTCGGCAACGCCACGGATTTGGTGATTGGTAAAACTGTCGACAACGGAACCCCGGATGAGGGCGACACGGTCACTTTCACCGTCACGGTCACAAACAACGGTCCGGCCCAGGCCACGAACCTCACGCTCGATGATGCCATTCCCGCCGGCTTGACCATCGGCTCGGTGACACCGAGTGTCGGATCCTATGCGGCGCCCACATGGACCATCGGGACCCTGGCTGACGGTGCCAGTGCCACTCTGACCATCATTGCTGACGTCGATGCCGGCACCGCCGGTTCCACCATCACAAACACGGTCACCGGGGTCACTCTGGATCAGATCGACAGCAACACCACCGCTGATGATCTCAGTGAGTCGATTACGGTCGGTAACAGACGGATTTGGTTATTGGTAAAACGGTTGACAATGGAACGCCCGATGAGGGCGACACGATCACCTTCACCGTCACGGTCACAAATAACGGGCCGGCCCAGGCCACAAACGTCAGCATCGATGACGTGCTGCCGGCTGGCCTGACGATTGGTTCAGTAACACCGAGTATCGGAACCTACACTGCACCGACTTGGACGATAGGCACTCTCAATAATGGTGTCAGTGCAACGTTAACCATCGTAGCTGATGTTGATGCCGGAACCGCCGGGTCGACCATCACTAACACGGTCACCAACGTCACCCTGGATCAGACCGACAGCAACACCACCGCCGATGATCCCAGTGAGTCGCTCACGGTCGGTAACGCAACCGATCTGGTTATTGCTAAGACGGTTGACAACGGAACTCCCGATGAAGGCGATACGGTCACCTTCACCGTCACGGTCACAAACAGCGGGCCGGCCCAGGCCACCAACGTCAGCATCGATGACGCTGCTGCCGGCTGGCTTGACGGTCGGTTCGATCACTCCGAGCCAGGGCATGGACCGCACCCACATGGACCATCGGGACCCTGGCTGATGGCGCCAGTGCCACTTTAACCATCCAGGCCACCGTCAATGCCGGTACCGCCGGATCGACCATCACCAACACGGTCACCAACGTCAGCCTGGATCAGGTGGACAGCGACACCACCGCCGATGATCTCAGTGAGTCGATCACGGTCGGCAATGCAACGGATCTGGTCATCACAAAGATTGTTGATAACGGAACTCCCGATGAAGGCGACACGGTCACCTTCACCGTCACGGTCACAAACAACGGTCCGGCCCAGGCCACAAACGTCAGCATCGATGACGCCCTGCCGGCCGGCTTGACGATTGGTTCGGTAACTCCGAGCACCGGAACATGGACCGCACCCACATGGACCATCGGTACCCTGGCTGACGGAGCAAGCGCGACATTAACGATCACGGCTGACCGTCAACGCCGGTACCGCCGGTCCGACCATCACAAACACGGTCACAAACGTGACCCTGGATCAGGTCGATAGCAACACTACCGCCGATGACCCAGTGAGTCGTCACCGTCGGTAACAGCACGGATCTTGTGATTGGTAAAACCGTCGATAACGGAACCCCGGATGAAGGCGATACCGTCACCTTCACCGTCACGGTGACAAACAACGGTCCTGCTCAAGCTTCAAACGTCAGTATCGATGACGCCCTGCCCGCAGGTTTGACGGCCGGTACGATCACCCCCAGCCAGGGCAGTTTCACCGCACCCACATGGACCATCGGGACCATCGACAGTGGCGCAAACGCTACATTAACAATTCAGGCCACCGTCGATGCCGGCACCGCCGGTTCCACCATCACCAACACGGTCACCAACGTCACTCTGGATCAGGTGGACAGCAACACCACCGCTGATGATCTCAGTGAGTCGGTCACGGTCGGTAACGCGACGGATCTGGTTATTGGTAAAACGGTTGACAATGGAACGCCGGATGAGGGCGACACGGTCACCTTCACCGTCACGGTCACAAACAACGGACCGGCCCAGGCCACAAACGTCAGCATCGATGACGTGCTGCCGGCTGGCTTGACGATTGGTTCAGTAACACCGAGCATCGGATCCTACACCGCACCGACATGGACCATCGGCACCTCAGACAATGGTGTCAAGCGCCACGTTAACGATTCGTAGCCGACGTCGATGCCGGTACCGCCGGATCGACCATCACCAACACGGTCACTAACGTCACCTTGGATCAGGTCGACAGCAACACCACCGCTGATGATCCCAGTGAGTCAATCACCGTTGGCAACGCGACGGATCTTGTTATTGGTAAAACCGTCGACAACGGAACCCCGGATGAGGGCGACACGGTCACCTTCACCGTCACGGTTACAAACAGCGGACCAGCCCAGGCCACTAACATCAGCATCGACGACGTGGTGCCCGCCGGCCTGACCATCGGTTCAGTTACACCGAGCGCTGGAACATGGGCCGATCCGACATGGAGCATCGGAACCATCGACAGTGGCAACAGCGCCACCTTGACTATACAGGCCACGGTCAACGCCGGAACCTCAGGCAGCACGATCACTAACACGGTCACTAACGTTGTCCTGGATCAGGTGGATAGCAATACCACCGCTGATGATCTTAGTGAGTCGGTCACAGTGGGCAACGCTACGGATTTGGTTATTGGTAAAACGGTCGATAACGCCACCCCCGATGAGGGCGACACGGTCACTTTCACCGTCACGGTCACAAACAACGGACCGGCCCAGGCCACTAATGTCAGCATCGATGATGCTCTGCCCGCAGGTTTGACGATCTGGATCAATTACACCCAGTCACCGGACACTACACCGCACCGACCTGGACCATAGGAACCTCGATAGTGGTGTCAGTGCCACTCTGACCATCGTAGCTGATGTCGATGCCGGAACCGCCGGGTCGACCATCACTAACACGGTCACTAACGTCACCCTGGATCAGGTGGACAGCAACACCACCGCCGATGATCTCAGTGAGTCGTCACGGTCGGCAACAGCAACGGATCTGGTCATCGCTAAGATTGTTGATAACGGAACCCCGGATGAAGGCGACACGGTCACCTTCACCGTCACGGTCACAAACAACGGACCGGCCCAGGCTTCAAACGTCAGCATCGATGACGCCCTGCCCGCGGGTTTGACTGCTGGAACCATCACCTTTAGCCAGGGCAGCTTCACCGCACCCACATGGACCATCGGAACCATAGACAGTGGTTCAAACGCCACGTTAACGATTCAAGCCACCGTCGATGCCGGTACCGCCGGATCAATCATCACCAACACGGTCACAAACGTCACCTTGGATCAAGTCGACAGCGACACCACCGCTGATGATCCCAGTGAGTCAATCACCGTTGGCAACGCGACGGATCTTGTTATTGGTAAAACCGTCGACAACGGAACCCCGGATGAGGGCGACACGGTCACCTTCACCGTCACGGTTACAAACAACGGACCGGCCCAGGCCACTAACGTCAGTATCGATGATGTACTGCCGGCCGGTTTGACGATTGGTTCAGTAACTCCGAGCACCGGAACATGGAGCAGCACCCACATGGACCATCGGTACCCTGGCTGACGGAGCAAGCGCGACACTGACCATCACGGCTGATGTCGATGCCGGAACCTCAGGCAGCACGATCACTAACACGGTCACAAACGTGACCCTGGACCAGACCGACAGCAACACCACCGTTGATGATCCCAGTGAATCGATAACCGTCGGCAATGCGACGGATCTGGTTATCGGTAAAACGGTCGATAATGGAACCCCGAATGAGGGTGACACCGTTACCTTCACCGTCACGGTGACTAACAGCGGCCCCGCTCAGGCCACGAACGTCACGCTCGACGATGACCTGCCCCCTGGTTTGACCCTCGGCACGGTCACCCCCAGCCAGGGCACCTACACCGCTCCCACATGGACGATAGGAACACTCAATAGCGGTGCCAGTGCAACGTTAACCATCGTAGCTGATGTTGATGCCGGAACGGCCGGTTCCACTATCACAAATACGGTTGCCAATGTCTCCCTGGATCAGGTCGACAGCAACACCACCGCCGATGATCCCAGTGAGTCGATCACAGTCGGAAACAGCACCGACCTTGTGATCGGTAAAACCGTCGACAACGGAACGCCGAATGAGGGCGACACCGTCACCTTCACCGTCACGGTCACAAACAGCGGCCCGGCTCAGGCCACCAATGTCAGTATCGATGATGTGCTGCCGGCTGGGTTGACGATTGGTTCAGTAACACCGAGTATCGGATCCTACACTGCACCAACTTGGACGATAGGCACTCTCAATAATGGTGTCAGTGCAACGTTAACCATCGTAGCTGATGTTGATGCCGGAACCGCCGGGTCGACCATTACAAATACGGTCACCAACGTCAGTCTGGATCAGACCGACAGCAACACCACCGCTGATGATCTCAGTGAGTCGGTCACCGTCGGTAACAGGACGGATCTGGTTATTGGTAAAACGGTTGATAACGGAACCCCGAATGAGGGCGACACCGTTACCTTCACGGTGACGGTTACAAACAACGGACCGGCCCAGGCCACTAACGTCAGCATCGATGACGCCCTGCCCGCGGGTTTGACTGCGGGAACGATCACTCCCAGCCAAGGCAGCTGGACCGCACCGACATGGACGGTCGGAACAATCGACAGTGGATCAAACGCCACATTAACCATTCAGGCCACAGTCGATGCCGGAACCGCCGGTCAAACCATCACCAACACGGTCACCAACGTCACCCTGGATCAGGTCGACAGCAACACCACCGCTGATGACCTCAGCGAGTCGATCACCGTCGGTAACGCGACGGATCTGGTCATCACCAAGATCGTCGATAACGCTACTCCGGACGAAGGCGACACGGTCACCTTCACCGTCACGGTTACAAACAACGGTCCGGCTCAGGCTTCAAACGTCAGCATCGATGACGCCCTGCCCGCGGGTTTAACAGCCGGTACGATCACTCCCAGCCAGGGTAGTTGGACCGCACCGACATGGACCGTCGGAACCATCGATGCTGGATCGAACGCCACGTTAACGATCCAGGCCTCCGCCGACGCCGGTACCGCTGGATCAACCATCACCAACACGGTCACCAACGTGACCCTGGATCAGATCGACAGCGACACCACCGCTGATGATCTCAGTGAGTCGGTCACGGTCGGCAACAGCACGGATCTTGTTATTGGTAAAACGGTCGATAACGGCACCCCGGATGAAGGCGACACGGTTACCTTCACCGTCACGGTCACAAACAACGGGCCGGCTCAGGCCTCAAACGTCAGCATCGATGACGCCCTGCCCGCAGGTTTGACGGCCGGAACGATTACTCCCAGCCAGGGCAGCTACACCGCACCGACATGGACCATCGGCACCATCGACAGTGGATCAAACGCTACCTTAACGATTCAGGCTACGTCGATGCCGGAACCGCCGGATCGACCATCACCAACACGGTCACCAACGTGACCCTGGATCAGGTGGATGACAACACCACCGCTGATGATCTCAGTGAGTCGGTCACCGTCGGCAACAGCACCGATCTTGTCATCACTAAGATTGTTGATAACGGAACACCCGATGAAGGCGACACGGTCACCTTCACCGTCACGGTCACAAATAACGGACCGGCCCAGGCTTCAAACGTCAGTATCGATGATGCCCTGCCCGCGGGTTTGACGGCTGGAACCATCACCCCCAGCCAGGGCAGCTTCACCGCACCCACATGGACCATCGGAACCATCGACAGTGGTTCAAACGCCACGTTAACGATTCAGGCCACGGTCGATGCCGGCACCGCCGGTCAGACCATCACCAACACGGTCACCAACGTGACCCTGGATCAGGTGGATGACAACACCACCGCTGATGATCTCAGTGAATCGGTCACGGTCGGTAACAGTACCGATCTTGCCATTACAAAGATCGTTGATAACGGAACTCCCGATGAAGGCGACACGGTCACCTTCACCGTCACAGTCACAAACAACGGTCCGGCCCAGGCTTCAAACGTCAGTATCGATGACGCCCTGCCCGCGGGTTTGACGGCCGGAATCATCACTCCCAGCCAGGGCAGCTACACCGCACCGACATGGACAGTCGGCACCCTGGCTGACGGAGCAAGCGCGACACTGACCATCACTGCTGACGTCGACGCCGGCACCGCCGGGTCCACGATCACCAACACGGTCACAAACGTCACCCTGGATCAGGTCGACAGCAACACCACCGCCGATGATCCCAGCGAATCGATCACGGTCGGCAACAGTACCGATCTTTTTATTGGTAAAACAGTCGACAATGGATCCCCCGACGAAGGCGACACGGTCACTTTCACCGTCACGGTCACAAACAGCGGACCGGCCCAGGCCACTAACATCAGCATCGATGACGCCCTGCCCGCAGGTCTCATGATCGGTTCAGCGACACCGAGCACCGGAACATGGACTGCGCCGACCTGGACGATAGGAACACTCAATAGTGGCGTCAGTGCCACTCTGACCATCGTAGCTGATGTTGATGCCGGAACCGCCGGGTCGACCATCACTAATACGGTCACTAACGTCAGTCTGGATCAGACCGACAGCAACACCACCGCCGATGATCCCAGTGAGTCGCTCACGGTCGGTAATGCAACGGATCTGGTTATTGGTAAGACGGTTGATAATGGAACCCCGAATGAAGGCGACACCGTCACCTTTACTGTCACGGTCACAAACAGCGGTCCTGCTCAGGCCACTAACGTCAGCATCGATGACACCCTGCCCGCAGGTTTGACTGCTGGAACCATCACCTCCAGCCAGGGCAGCTTCACCGCACCCACATGGACCATCGGAACCATAGACAGTGGTTCAAACGCCACGTTAACGATTCAAGCCACCGTCGATGCCGGTACCGCCGGATCAATCATCACCAACACGGTCACCAACGTCACCCTGGATCAAGTCGACAGCGACACCACCGCTGATGATCCCAGTGAGTCAATCACCGTTGGCAACAGTACCGATCTTTTTATTGGTAAAACCGTCGACAACGGAACCCCGGATGAGGGCGACACGGTCACCTTCACTGTCACGATCACAAATAACGGGCCGGCCCAGGCCACCAACGTCAGCATCGATGACGTGCTGCCGGCTGGCCTGACGATTGGTTCGGTAACTCCGAGCACCGGAACATGGAGCGCTCCCACATGGACCATCGGTACCCTGGCTGACGGAGCAAGCGCGACACTGACCATCACTGCTGACGTCGATGCCGGCACCGCCGGTTCCACCATCACCAACATGGTCACCAACGTCAGCCTGGATCAGGTGGACAGCGACACCACCGCTGATGATCTCAGTGAGTCGCTCACGGTCGGTAATGCAACGGATCTGGTTATTGGTAAGACGGTTGATAATGGAACCCCGAATGAAGGCGACACCGTCACCTTTACTGTCACGGTCACAAACAGCGGTCCTGCTCAGGCCACTAACGTCAGCATCGATGACACCCTGCCCGCAGGTTTGACTGCTGGAACCATCACCTCCAGCCAGGGCAGCTTCACCGCACCCACATGGACCATCGGAACCATAGACAGTGGTTCAAACGCCACGTTAACGATTCAAGCCACCGTCGATGCCGGTACCGCCGGATCAATCATCACCAACACGGTCACCAACGTCACCCTGGATCAAGTCGACAGCGACACCACCGCTGATGATCCCAGTGAGTCAATCACCGTCGGCAACAGTACCGATCTTTTTATTGGTAAAACCGTCGACAACGGAACCCCGGATGAGGGCGACACGGTCACCTTCACTGTCACGATCACAAATAACGGGCCGGCCCAGGCCACCAACGTCAGCATCGATGACGTGCTGCCGGCTGGCCTGACGATTGGTTCGGTAACTCCGAGCACCGGAACATGGAGCGCTCCCACATGGACCATCGGTACCCTGGCTGACGGAGCAAGCGCGACACTGACCATCACTGCTGACGTCGATGCCGGCACCGCCGGTTCCACCATCACCAACATGGTCACCAACGTCAGCCTGGATCAGGTGGACAGCGACACCACCGCTGATGATCTCAGTGAATCGATCACGGTCGGCAACGCCACGGATTTGGTGATTGGTAAAACTGTCGACAACGGAACCCCGGATGAGGGCGACACGGTCACCTACACCGTCACAGTGACTAACAACGGACCGGCTCAAGCCTCAAACGTTAGCATCGATGACGCCCTGCCCGCAGGTTTGACGGCCGGAACCATAACTCCCAGCCAGGGCAGCTTCACCGCACCCACATGGACCATCGGAACCATAGACAGTGGTTCAAACGCCACGTTAACGATTCAAGCCACCGTCGATGCCGGTACCGCCGGATCAATCATCACCAACACGGTCACCAACGTCACCTTGGATCAAGTCGACAGCGACACCACCGCTGATGATCCCAGTGAGTCAATCACCGTTGGCAACGCGACGGATCTTGTTATTGGTAAAACCGTCGACAACGGAACCCCGGATGAGGGCGACACGGTCACCTTCACCGTCACGGTTACAAACAGCGGACCAGCCCAGGCCACTAACATCAGCATCGACGACGTGGTGCCCGCCGGCCTGACCATCGGTTCAGTTACACCGAGCGCTGGAACATGGGCCGATCCGACATGGAGCATCGGAACCATCGACAGTGGCAACAGCGCCACCTTGACTATACAGGCCACGGTCAACGCCGGAACCTCAGGCAGCACGATCACTAACACGGTCACTAACGTTGTCCTGGATCAGGTGGATAGCAATACCACCGCTGATGATCTTAGTGAGTCGGTCACAGTGGGCAACGCTACGGATTTGGTTATTGGTAAAACGGTCGATAACGCCACCCCCGATGAGGGCGACACGGTCACTTTTACCGTCACGGTCACAAACAACGGTCCGGCCCAGGCCACTAATGTCAGCATCGATGATGCTCTGCCCGCTGGTTTGACGTCTGGAACAATTACCCCCAGTCAGGGCAGCTACACCGCACCGACCTGGACCATAGGAACCATCGACAGTGGATCGAACGCCACGTTAACGATCCAGGCCTCCGTCAATGCCGGCACCGCCGGATCGACCATCACCAACACGGTCACAAACGTTACCTTAGATCAGGTGGATGACAATACCACCCCTGATGATCTGAGTGAGTCGGTCACGGTCGGCAATGCGACGGATCTGATCATCACAAAGATTGTTGATAATGGAACACCCGATGAAGACGACACGGTTACCTTCACCGTCACGGTGACTAACAACGGACCGGCTCAAGCCTCAAACGTCAGTATCGATGATGTGATTCCTGCGGGTTTGACGGCCGGGACCATCACCCCCAGCCAGGGCAGCTACACCGCACCCACATGGACCATCGGCACCCTGGCTGACGGCGCCAGTGCCACACTGACCATCCAGACCTCCGTCGATGCCGGCACGGCCGGATCGACCATCACAAACACGGTCACAAACGTGACCCTGGATCAGGTGGATAGCGACACTACCGCTGATGACCTCAGTGAGTCTGTCACCGTCGGTAACAGCACGGATCTTGTTATTGGTAAAACCGTCGATAACGGCACCCCGGACGAAGGCGATACGGTTACCTTTACCGTCACGGTGACTAACAACGGTCCTGCTCAAGCTTCAAACGTCAGTATCGATGATGTGATTCCGGCGGGTCTCACAATCGGTTCGGTGACACCGAGTGTCGGATCATACACCGCGCCCACGTGGACCATCGGAACTCTGGCTGGCGGAGCAAGCGCGACACTGACCATCATTGCTGATGTCAATGCCGGCACCGCCGGATCGACCATCACTAACACTGTGACCAATGTCACCCTGGATCAGACCGACAGCAACACCACCGCCGATGATCCCAGTGAATCGGTCACGGTCGGTAACAGCACCGATTTGGTAATTGGTAAATCCGTCGACAACGCTACTCCGGACGAAGGCGACTCCGTCACCTTCACCGTCACGGTCACAAACAACGGTCCGGCCCAGGCCACTAACATCACGCTCGATGATGCCATTCCCGCCGGCTTGAGCGTTGGCTCGGTGACACCGAGTGTCGGATCCTATGCGGCGCCCACATGGACCATCGGGACCCTGGCTGACGGTGCCAGTGCCACGTTAACCATCGTAGCTGATGTTGATGCCGGAACCGCCGGGTCGACCATCACTAATACGGTCACTAATGTCAGTCTGGATCAGACCGACAACAATAACACCGCTGATGATCCCAGCGAGTCGATCACCGTCGGGAACAATACCGATTTGGTTATTGGTAAAACGGTCGACAACGCCACCCCGGATGAAGGCGATACGGTTACCTTCACCGTCACGGTGACTAACAGCGGTCCGGCCCAGGCCACTAACATCAGCATCGATGACGCCCTGCCCGCAGGTCTCACAATCGGTTCAGCGACACCGAGCACCGGAACATGGACTGCACCGACCTGGACGATAGGAACACTCAATAGTGGTGCCAGTGCAACGTTAACCATCGTAGCTGATGTTGATGCCGGTACCGCCGGATCGACCATCACTAACACTGTGACCAATGTCAGTCTGGATCAGAGCGACAGCAACACCACCGCTGATGATCTTAGTGAATCGGTCACGGTCGGTAACAGCACCGATTTGGTAATTGGTAAATCCGTCGACAACGCTACTCCGGACGAAGGCGACACCGTCACCTTCACCGTCACGGTAACAAACAGCGGTCCGGCCCAGGCTACTAACGTCAGTATCGATGATGTACTGCCGGCCGGTTTGACGATTGGTTCAGTAACGCCAAGCACCGGAACATGGGCAGCACCCACTTGGACCATCGGCACCCTGGCTGACGGAACAAGCGCGACACTGACCATCACTGCTGACGTCGACGCCGGCACCGCCGGGTCCACCATCACAAACACGGTCACTAACGTGACCCTTGATCAGGTCGACAGCAACGCCACCGCCGATGATCCCAGCGAATCGATCACGGTGGGCAACAGTACCGATCTTTTTATTGGGAAAACAGTCGACAATGGATCCCCCGACGAAGGCGACACGGTCACTTTCACCGTCACGGTCACAAACAGTGGACCGGCCCAGGCTACTAATGTCAGTATCGATGACGCCCTGCCCGCCGGTTTGACAGCCGGTACAATTACCCCCAGCCAGGGCAGCTGGACCGCACCCACATGGACCATCGGGACCCTGGCTGACGGTGCCAGTGCCACTCTGACCATCATTGCTGACGTCGATGCCGGCACCGCCGGTTCCACCATCACAAACACGGTCACCGGGGTCACTCTGGATCAGATCGACAGCAACACCACCGCTGATGATCTCAGTGAGTCGGTTACCGTCGGTAACGCAACGGATCTGGTTATTGGTAAGACGGTTGATAATGGAACCCCGAATGAGGGCGACACCGTTACCTTCACGGTGACTGTTACAAACAACGGACCCGCCCAGGCCACTAACGTCAGCATCGATGACGCCCTGCCCGCCGGATTAACGGCCGGAACCATAACTCCCAGCCAGGGCAGCTTCACCGCGCCCACGTGGACCATCGGTACCATCGACAGTGGCAACAGCGCTACCTTGACCATCCAAGCCACGGTCAACGCCGGAACCTCAGGCAGCACGATCACTAACACGGTCACAAACGTGACCCTGGATCAGATCGACAGCAACACCACCGCTGATGATCTGACTGAGTCGATCACAGTCGGAAACAGCACCGACCTTGTGATCGGTAAAACCGTCGACAACGGAACGCCGAATGAGGGCGACACCGTCACCTTCACCGTCACGGTCACAAACAGCGGACCGGCGCAGGCTACAAATGTCAGTATCGATGATGCCCTGCCCGCCGGATTGTCGGTCGGTTCGGTAACGCCAAGCACCGGAACATGGACCGCACCGACATGGACCATCGGTACCCTGGCTGACGATGCAAGCGCGACACTGACCATCACTGCTGACGTCGACACTGGTACGTCCGGTCAGACCATCACCAACACGGTTAATAACGTTACCTTAGACCAGATCGACAGCAACACAACCGCCGATGATCTGAGTGAGTCGGTCACGGTGGGTAACGCCACGGATCTGATTATTGCTAAAACGGTCGACAACGGTACGCCAGATGAAGGCGACACCGTCACCTTCACCGTCACGGTGACTAACAACGGACCGGCTCAGGCCACTAACGTCGACATCGATGACGCCCTGCCGGCCGGATTAACGGCCGGAACCATAACGCCCAGCCAGGGCAGCTTCACCGCGCCCACGTGGACCATCGGGACCATCGACAGTGGCAACAGCGCTACCTTGACCATCCAAGCCACGGTCAACGCCGGAACCTCAGGCAGCACGATCACTAACACGGTCACGAACGTGACCCTGGATCAGGTCGACAACAACATCATCGCCGATGATCCCAGTGAGGCGATCACGGTCGGCAACAGCACCGATCTGGTCGTGGCAAAGATCGTCGATATTTCCAACCCGAATGAGGGCGACACGGTCACCTTCACCGTCACGGTCACAAACAACGGTCCGGCCCAGGCCACTAACCTCACGCTCGATGATGCCATTCCCGCCGGCTTGAGCGTTGGCTCGGTGACACCGAGTGTCGGATCCTATGCGGCGCCCACATGGACCATCGGGACCCTGGCTGACGGTGCCAGTGCCACGTTAACCATCGTAGCTGATGTTGATGCCGGAACCGCCGGGTCGACCATCACTAATACGGTCACTAATGTCGGTCTGGATCAGAGTGACAGCAACACCACCGCTGATGATCTTAGTGAATCGGTCACCGTCGGTAACAGCACCGATTTGGTAATTGGTAAAACCGTCGACAACGCTACTCCGGACGAAGGCGACACCGTCACCTTCACCGTCACGGTAACAAACAGCGGCCCGGCCCAGGCCACTAACGTCAGTATCGATGATGTACTGCCAGCCGGCTTGACGATTGGTTCTGTGACACCGAGCACCGGGACATGGGCAGCACCCACTTGGACGATAGGCACTATCAACAATGGCGCCAGTGCCACTCTGACCATCCAAGCCACCGTCGATACTGGTACGTCCGGTCAGACCATAACTAACTCGGTCACAAATGTCAGTCTGGATCAGACCGACAGCAACACCACCGCCGATGATCTCAGTGAGTCGATCACCGTCGGCAATAGTACCGATTTGGTTATTGGTAAAACCGTCGACAACGCTACTCCGGACGAAGGCGACACCGTCACCTTCACCGTCACGGTCACAAACAACGGCCCGGCCCAGGCTACTAACGTCAGTATCGATGATGTACTGCCAGCCGGCTTGACGATTGGTTCTGTGACACCGAGCACCGGGACATGGACTGCACCGACATGGACGATAGGAACACTCAATAGTGGTGCCAGTGCAACGTTAACCATCGTAGCTGATGTTGATGCCGGCACGGCCGGTTCCACCATCACCAACACGGTGACTAACGTGACCTTAGACCAGACCGATAGCAACACCACCGCCGATGATCCCAGTGAGTCGGTCACGGTCGGTAACGCGACGGATCTTGTCATCACTAAGATTGTTGATAACGGAACACCGGATGAGGGCGACACCGTCACCTTCACCGTCACGGTAACAAACAGCGGTCCGGCCCAGGCCACTAACGTCAACATCGATGACGCCCTGCCGGCCGGATTAACGGCCGGAACCATAACTCCCAGCCAGGGCAGCTTCACCGCGCCCACGTGGACCATCGGTACCATCGACAGTGGCAACAGCGCTACCTTGACCATCCAAGCCACGGTCAACGCCGGAACCTCAGGCAGCACGATCACTAACACGGTCACGAACGTGACCCTGGATCAGGTCGACAACAACACCACCGTTGATGACCCAAGTGAGTCGATCACCGTCGGTAGCTCCACAGATCTGGTCATTGCAAAAATCGTCGATAATGGAACCCCGAATGAGGGTGACACCGTTACCTTCACCGTCACGGTGACTAACAGCGGTCCGGCTCAGGCCACTAACATCAGCATCGACGACACCCTGCCTGCCGGTTTGACGATTGGTTCAGCAGCACCGAGTATCGGATCTTACAGTGCACCGACCTGGACGATAGGAACACTCAATGATGGCACCAGTGCCACACTGACCATCCAGGCCACCGTCGATACAGGAACTTCCGGATCCACCATCACCAATACGGTCACTAACGTGACCCTGGATCAGACCGACAGCAACACCACCCTCGATGATCCCAGCGAATCAATCTCGGTAAATGCAATATTTGTCGAATTTAATGCATCCACTGCTTCAGACTTAGAAGCAACAGGCGGCAATGTTCCACAATTGCTTATCAACGGTAATTTGGCATCGGTGCGCACTGTCGACGTAACAGTCACCGGAGGTACGGCGACCAATGGTGTCGATTTTAACGTGACTACCACTGTGACTATTCCCTCCGGTATCTATGATGGAACAAATGCAACAGCGGTAAATGTTCCTTTGACAATCACTGATGATTCAATAGTTGAACTCGATGAAACGATCAGCATTGAATTAGCAAATCCATCGACCGGTATAAGTATTGGTGATGCCAACGGTGACGCAAGCACACAAAGCAATCACACCTACACTATTTCTGATGACGACAGCGCCGGTATCATCATCAACGACGTGACCGCCGCCGAAGGCACCGGCCTGCTCTTCACGGTCAGCCTGGACAATGCGGTGGCCGGCGCCTTTACCGTGACCACCGGCTACAGCGATGTGACCACCGACGGGGCCGACTTTGATCACACGGCCCAGGTCCTCAATTTCGCCGGCAATAGCGGCGAGACTCAGCAGTTCACGGTCACCACCACAGACGATGCCATCTTGGAAGGCAATGAGACCTTCACGGTCTCTTTGACCGCCTCGGACCCGCTGGTCACCGCCACCGATACCGCTACCGGCACCATCACCGACAACGATGCGGCCACCCTGAGCATTAACGATGTCACACAAGCCGAAGGCGATGGTGGGACGACCGCCTTTACATTCACGGTCAGCATTGACGGCGGTGTGACCAGTACCAGCGACATTACCTTTCAGTGCGATACGGCCGACGTCACGGCCACCGCCGGCGCCGACTACACGGCCATGGTAGCCGGAGCCCAGACGATCGCCGCCGGGAACGCTTCCACCCCGGTTACCGTCGTTGTCACCGGCGATACGGTGGTTGAACCAGTGGAGACCTTTTGGATAAACCTGTCAAACGTGGTCGGAGCGACGCTCAATGATGGCCAGGGCCTGGGCACCATCACTAATGACGATGCGGCGGCAGTAGAGTTCAATCTGGCGGCTGCATCCGATGCTGAAGCCAACGGCGGCAATTTGCCGATTCTCCTGGTCAACGGTAATTTGTTGTCCGACCAGACCATCGAGGCCAGCGTCTCCGGCGGCACGGCAACCCTCGGAACCGATTATAACAACACGGTCGTAGTACCCATCCCGGCCGGCGTCTATGACGGCACCGCCGTCACGGCCATCCCGGTCGGTCTGACGATCCTCGACGATGCCCTTTACGAAGCCGACGAGACCATTTTTCTCCAGCTGGCGAATCCGGGCGCGGGACTGATCATTGGCGACGCCAACGGAGATTCGGTTATCCAGGCTCTGCATACCTATACCATCACAAACGACGACCTCTCGGCGGTAAGCCTGATGCACAGCTTGGTCTCCGCTTCCCCGAATATCATACCGTCCGACGGCGTCGTCACCAGCACGATCACGGTGACACTGCGTGATGACTTTGGCAATCCGGTCCCGGGCAAAGCAATTCAGCTGACGAGCAACCGTCCAGGGGATGTCGTCACTTCTCCGCCGACGCCGACGGACTGCCAACGGAACGGCCATCGGTACCATTAGTTCCACCACGCCGGGTGAGGCTGTAATCACTGCCGTCGATCTGACTGACGGTATCACCCTGAGCCAGCATCCAACGGTTTTGTTTACCCAGGGGCAGGTCCTCGAACTGGACCTGACGGCCAACAAAAATGAAGTGGTCGTGGGCGATATCGTCACATATCTCGCCGTACTAAAGAATACCACCGCGGCGGATGTGGTCCAGGTGAACCTCGATATCACCCCACCGCCGGGGTTTGTCTATCTGAAAAACAGCGCCCGGCTCAATGGTGTGCCACTCGCCGATCCGACCGGCGGACGCCCCTCGATGCTTCGATATCGGCACTGTACCGGCCCACAATGATGCCAACGGCAACGGCCAGGTGGACCCGGACGAGGCGGGTTATGTGCCGGTCTTGTTCCAACTGGCCGTCGGCTCCGGTGCCGGCCCCGGCGATTACGACACCCACGCGGTGGCCCGCGATGTATGCCCGAGCTGTTTTATCTCCAACCCGGCCGAAGCGCGGGTCACGGTCACCTTCGATCCGATATTCGACCTGGGCACGATCATCGGCAAGGTGTTCTACGACCATAACCGCAACGGCTGGCAGGATCCCGGTGAAGACGGGGCCGGTGGTGTCATGGTGGCCCTGGACAGCGGTGTTTACGCCTTGACCGATCCCCACGGCCGCTATCACTTCCCGGCGGTCGAACCGGGGCACCGGATGGTCAAGATCAACCTGAAAAGCCTTGCCGACGGGGCTGAAGCAACCACCAGTGAAACCGCGGTCCTGGACATCACCCCCGGTCTCATGGCCAAGGCCAATTTCGGTGTGCTTTACGAACCGGAAACCATAAAAACCGGCCGGCCGGCCGAACCAGGGATCACCATCCAATCCGAAGCAATCGAACAACCGATCCAGGTCCTCGGCAATGTCGACAGCCTGACGTTGATGATCAACGGAGAGGTGGTGGCTGTGCCCAACAACAATGTCCGCCTCCTTGTGGAAAACCTGAACGAAGTCGTTGAGCTCAAAGGAAGTCGGCTGGATAAACCGGTTCAGTTTCAGATCGATCGCAATTTCGATGTGCCCGTAGAGAATTGGGAATTGAAGATTTTGAACCCCAAGGGTGACGTGGTACATCGACTGAATGGAAAAGGTCAACCGCCGGAGACGATCGACTGGAATGGACGCTACGGTGCCAATCAGATGGTTACCGGCGGCGACATCTATCAATACCAGCTCGAGGTCAACCATACCGACGGCAGCCGGACCACCAGTGACCGCAGGATCTTTGGCATCAATCAATCCAAGATCATCTCCGTCAACTTGACGGGTGAAGCCTTTGTTTCGGACTCAGCCGAACTCAGCCAAAAAGCCCGTGACGTCTTGAAAGAAACGGCCAAGATTCTCAGGAAATTTCCGGATGAGAAAGTCGTCATCGAAGGCCACACCGATTCTTCAGGGACCGACTCATACAATCTGGAACTTTCCAAAAAAAGAGCGCAGTCGGCCCTGAACTACCTGGTCAAAGAAGAGAAGCTCCCCGAGAAGCGCTTTATCGTGCGCTGGTATGGCGAATCCCGCCCGATTGTCAGCAATGAATTTGCCGAAACCCGGGCCCTGAACCGCCGCATCGAAATCAAGGGCCAGATAAACAAAACGGAACGGTCGAAACTTTATGATCAATTTCGCACCGAAGCCGCAGTAAAAATCAACGGCAAAGACCTGCCGCTCGACGGCAGCCGGTTTTCAACCCAGGTTGCCGGTGAACAGATGAAGCGATTTACCGTCGAGGTAGTCAACCGGCGGGGGCAATCTCTCCAGACCACATTCAGCGTTCCCGATGTCGAGATTTTACAAACCGAAAAAACCGTCCTGCTGCCCTTCGGCAGTGCCGGAGACGGCTACCACGTTGAAGAGGCCGGCAGCGCGGAAACAGCTGGGCAGGACACCATGGCGACCTATGAGGTGCAGGGACGAACCACGCCCGGAAACTCGATTGAGGTCGACGGCATCCCGATTCCGGTCAAACCCGACGGCGGATTCACGATACCCCTCGAGTTGCGGCGCGGCAGTAACGCCTATGGTCTGCTCGTCCGCAATTCCTCCGGCACAACCCGGCTTGTCAACCTGATGGTGACAGTCAACGATCGCGACCAGAACGGCGAATTGATTCTGGCCACCGACCCGATACCGAATTTAACCGTTCAGTTGCCGCCCCGGGGGGTTCCACTGACCCAACCGATACTGGCGGTCTCCGGTGCCACCGATCCGGGCAACCGCGTTGAAATCAACGGCGAAACGGTAGCAGTCGCCGACGATGGCACGTTCTCATCATCGGTGACCCTGCCGCCCGGTGAAAGTGAACTCTTGATCCAGGCGATCGATCCGAAAGGCCGCATCGGAGAAATCAGTCGACCGGTCGAGTTTAAAGATACGCAACTGTTTTTCCTTGCTTTCGGCGATGGCAAAATCGGGTGGCTCAAGAGCAAAGGCTACCTCGAGGGCACCGACAAGGAAGACGGGTTTTACACCGAGGGACGGATCGCCTTTTACCTGAAGGGGGTCGTAAAGGGCAAGTACCTGATCACCGCCGCCATGGACACCGGGGTCGGCGAATTCGGCGACTTATTCAAGGACCTGGACAGAAAACAAAACGAACGGTTGTTGACGAATCTGGATCCCGACAAGATTTACCCGGTTTACGGAGATTCGAGCACCGTGGTTTACGATACCGATTCGAGAGGCAAGTTCTACCTGGCCCTGGACAGCGACGAATTCCATGCCCTGGTGGGAAACTATCAGATCAGTTTGTCCGACACCGAACTGGCCCGTTATCAAAGAACCTTTTTCGGTGCAAATGTGGCCTATAAATCGCTGTCGGAAACCAAGTACGGCCAACCGAACACAAAGGCGATGGTATTCGGTGCCGAAGTGCAGCAGCTGCACGTCAACGACCAGCTCGAGGCCACCGGCGGTTCCCTTTACTACCTGAGCCATCGCGACATCATCGAGGGCAGCGAACAGGTCAGCCTGGTCGTCAGGGACAAGAACACCGGCCTGGTGCTCTCACGTACCCCGCAGCAGCAAAACGTGGATTACACCATAAAATACGATACGGGGTATATACTCTTTCACCGCCCCGTCACCAGCAAAGCCGCTGACGGTTCGATCATCAATCAGGATATCCTTCCCGGCAACCCGGTCATCGTCGAGGTGGAGTACGAAGCCCTGGCCGATAGCCTGGAAAAGAAGGCTTACGGCGGCCGCGTCCGGCAGCAGATCGGCGATCACGTGGCCGTTGGCGGCACCTACATCAAGGACGATCTGGGGACGGAGTCCTACACACTTCAAGGGGTTGATACGGAAGTCCGCCTGGGTAAAAACACGCGTCTGATCGGCGAGTATGCCCAAAGCGAGGGGACCGGCAACGAGGTGTTCCTCAGTGTCGATGGCGGTCTCCAGTTCAGAGAAACCACCCCAAGCGGGAACCAAGATGGGGATGCCTACAAATTGGCTGCCGAAGTGGATATAGGTGAATGGTTTGAGCGCCCGGACAATTATCTCGCAGGTGCTTATTACAAGAGACAGAATCCGGGGTTTTTCACAGCCGGCAACCTCCTGCAGTCCGGGAGCGAAAACATCGGTATGAACCTGTCGTTCAAACTGAGTGAAGCCGATCTGCTACGGGGCAAGCTTGAGCAAACGAGCATCGACGCGACAGAGACCTTTGACAGCACTTCGGAAACCATCGGGACCCTGCAGTATATCCACGACCACAGCTGGTGGGGCGTTACCCTCGAATATCAGAATCGACAGCGCGACAGCGAGCAAGTGTTATCGGATGCCGGAGACAACAGTTATGCCGCCGCCGGACTGCGGGTGGACGCCACTGACGATTTGACGCTCAATCTCGACTACCAGCAGACCATAACCGGGCCGTCCAACAACCAGGCCAGACTGGGGGCCCGTTACCAGATTCACCCGAAAGTGGCTCTTGAGGCCGCCGGCACCGTCGGTAATGAAGGAAGCTCAGCCCTCGGTGGCGCCGTCGTGAAACTGGGCGACCAGGAACTTTACATTAACCAACGCTTGGCGGATCACCGGCCCGGCCGAAGCACAGCGACAGTGGTTGGTGCACGTGCATTGGTCGACTCATCCACAAAATTGTATACGGAATACCAATGGGAGAAAAACAACGGCGACGACCGTAATGTATCGGTAATCGGAGCCGAGCGCCAGTGGGAATTGACCAGAGGACTCAAGCTGCTGCTCTCCGGAGAGTATGGATCGACCAATGCGGATGCCGGCGACATCGACCGCTACGCGATCACCGGAGGCGTTGCCTATAACCATCCGGCCGGGCTCCTGGCATCTTCACAGCAGCAATTCCGGGGAGAAAACGGTCGAGAGAGCACCGTCCAATTCCTGTCGAACAACAACCTGGAACTCAAACTCAACCCGGACTTCACGCTGCTCGGAAAGGTGCGGTACAGCGACACCCGCAATACCGACAGCGATGATACAACCGCCGGGTTCAGGGAATACAGCCTCGGGCTGGCCTACCGCCCGGTGGCCTTCGATCGACTGAATGCGCTGGCGAAGTACACCCTGCTTTCCGATATCGGCCCATTACGCCCCGGCGAGCTGGTGCTCTCGGATACCCATTCCCAGGTGGCCTCCATCGAGTGGATTTTCGATATCACCCGCGGCCTGCAGTGGGTCGAAAAATTGGCTTACAAAATGCAAACGGAGACGGTCGGCAGCCTCCCCGAGCAGGAAACCCAAACTTGGCTGTCGATCAACCGCCTGAATTGGAACTTCTGGCGCAAGTTCAGCCTGGGACTGGAATATCGCATCCTCTCACAAATCCAACCCAAGAACACCAGTCAGGGTTGGCTGACAGAACTGATGTGGGAACCGATCGATCACTTCCGGATTGGTGCCGGCTTTAACTTCACCGACTTTTCGGACAACGAGTTTGCGGACAACGACCACTCTTACGGTGGGCCGTTCTTCCGCTTCCAAGTAACTTACTAACGACGAATACGTGCACACTTGAAAGAAAATCAGCCCAACCCGAAGCCAACATTTTACAAGCGATTGAAAGCCCTTGGATCGCTTCTGGTGGAATCTGTCATGACGATTCTTCTGGTGCTGAGCTTTTTTTCGATCTTCCTCTATCTGCTTAACGCGTTGTTTCCCACCGGGGTCAGTCTGAAATCCTTGATGGACCAGAGAGACGCACAACGGTACTCTGCAAGACCGATACCAGGCAGCCACGCGATCGAACACGGTGAAGTGGTGACCTCATCCTGGCAAGAACTGGCCGCCATCGTCACCCGAACGCGCAACAGCGTAAAAAGTAAACGCGCTGAGGCCATCGTTTGGATGTCCGCCGACGTAGGGAAACACCTTTTTGACCGGGACGCCGTTCAAACGCTCGACCGATCGGCGGCTGACATTACCTTTGATGAACACTCGATTCTCAACATGGGGGAAAACTCCCTCCTGATAATAAAGAAACAAATCCAGGATCCGCTCTTCCGGGAAAAGAGATCCTTCATGGTTCTGGTGGACGGGGATTTGAGGGGCAGGATCAATGGATCGAACCCCAATTCGGTTCATCTTGAAATCGGAACACCGGCCGCCACCATCAACACCAAAGGTGGTGCAGCCACGAAAAAAGAATTGGATTTCAAGATATCCGTCAATCCGGACAAATCATCTACCATAGCGGTGTACAGCGGTTCTGCCGAAGTGGCGGCGAATGGCAAAAAAGTGATCGTGAAAGAAAACCAGGCTACGATTGTGGCCATGGGCCAGGCCCCGTTAATACCGCGGGTGATTCCGACGGTTGTCACACTCCGTGTACCTTCCAAGGGCCGTACCTACCCCTACCGGGATCTGCCGCCGCACATCCGGTTCCACTGGAAAGACCAGGCGGCGGCCACCGGTTATCATTTCCTGCTGGCACGGGATCCTGATTTTCAGGAAATCGTCACGGAAGACACCTTCGAAGGGAACAAATTTAAGCACGGCAACCTGGTTGAAGGCACGTATTACTGGAAGGTAAGCGCACGTAGCGATTCGATTGAGGGCTTTTTCA
>CAWGUE010000002.1:0-144810 GCA_963825595.1 uncultured delta proteobacterium
AACATCGCGCCGAGCGCAGCTTCGATCCCCTTTCTCCCGCTGAGCGCCTCACCGGTCTGCGGATCGAGAAACCGACCGTCCTCCGACCACATCGCCGCCAAGGCAGCGGCATCCTTTTTTGATACGCCGCGATGTAGTTGGCGAGATTCTTCCGGATCGCCGCCTCGTCTTCCGCTCGGCTTTCTTCGTCGGCCCCAGCGACCCCGAAAGCAATGCGAATGCCAAAAGCCAGAGCCACGTAGTTCTCATATCCTCATAATGAAACGGAGCCAGACTCGCGGCAAGCCGATTCAAACCCGCTTCTGGGAGCCAAATCCACCCCGCAGATCAGACACCAGCGAGGCGATAAGTATCGCGATGTAAAGCGTCCCGACCACCCCCTCCATCGCCGCCGACATCCGAGCGAACGGATTGACGGGCACGATCTCCCCATACCCTTGGGTCGTCAGGGTAATAAAGCTGTAATAGAGAAGCTCCATCTCTCCCCACCATAGCGCCGCCGCCTGACATCTGGATGGCAGCGGGATCAAACGCCAAGATCAGACCAAAGACATGCACCCAGGCGAGGCCGATCAAAAAGTACCCGGTGATCCCGCTGAGCACGCGATCGAGCGGGTGGACATCGTCCCCGAATAGGGCAAACCGGAGGGTCACCACGAAGGTCGCCCCGTAGATCAAAAAGGACGTGATCTCGTTGGCCGCGATACACGCCGGCGAACTTCCGTAGCTGAATTCGATGATCGATATCACCCCGGAGATGAAAACCAAGATGAGGAAAGGTACGCAGCCAACGCCTTTTGCCGGCCATCAAGTATCCCCCAAATCCGACCGCCGCGATGAATCCGAACAGAAGGAGGATCCTCGACCTGCCTCCGATGTTCTCCCAAAGGGGAGACAACACGACCATCAACACGACCGTGACCAGCAGAAAAAGCCCGCGGTATTTTTGGATAACTTTCATCGATGATCCCGCCTCGGGGAAACCTCTGCGAGGGACATACGCCAAAACTGCCGCGCTTGGCAACTGCTGAGACCCGAAAGTTCTATCCGCTCTCGTAATTCACGATAATTATAGGTGGCATACACTCTTGGGATGCGTTCCGAGTTTGTCCTTTATCTTTGAACCGAATCCTGCATAAAGAGGGCGCTCCGAACGCGCGATGAAATCGAGATCTCTCCTCCTCCTTCCGGTTGCCGGAGCCATTTTTCTTCAAAGCTGCACGCGTCGGAGTAAATTACACAATCGCCCGAGGTCGGCGTTCCCGACGCTTGGGCGCAGTCCATTTCGGGGGATCTCAAAAAGGGCAGCTCCTCCCTTGAGAGCTGGTGGAAAGGTTTCAATGACTCCACCCTGAACGAGCTGATCGACCGCACCCGGGACGCGAATCCGGATCTCAAAATCGCCTCCCAGCGGATCGCCGAAGCCCGCGCCTTGCGCGGGATCGCCCGCAGCCAGCTCTTCCCCTCCGCGAACGCCGGTGGCGAATACGCCCGGAACCGCGCCAGCGAAAGCATCTTCGTCCCGCCGCCGACCAACCCGTCGAATCTCTACACCGCCGGATTCGACGCCGGTTGGGAAATCGATGTCGTTCGGCGGCATCCGGCGCAACGTCGAATCCGCCGACGCCCTCATCGAGTCCTCCGTCGAATCCTACCGGGATATCCTCGTGACCCTGTTCGCGGAAACCGCCCTGAACTACATCGAATACCGGACGCTCCAAGACCGCATCAACGTCGCCGAGGCGAACATCGACGCCCAGACGAAGACGCGTGAAGCTGACCCAGGATCGCCTCGATCTCGGCCTCGTCCCGAAAATCGATGTCACCCAGGCGACCACCAACCTCGAAACTTCGCGCTCGCTGATCCCCCTCCTCAAGACCCAGCTCGCCATCGCCAAAAACCGGCTCGCCTCGCTCACCGGAGACTACCCCGGCTCCCTCGACAAATTGCTCGCCCGCTCCCGTCCGATCCCCGTCCCGACGCAAGGGCTTCTCCGCCGGGCTCCCGGCCGACCTGCATCCGCGCCCGCCCCGATGTCCGCAAGGCCGAGCGCGATCTCGCCGCCCAGACCGCCCAGATCGGCGTTGCCGAATCCGATCTCTACCCGCGCTTTTCCCTCTTTGGGAACTTTGCCCTCCAGTCCGTCAACTCCTCGGACTTCTTCGACGCGCAGAGCCGCGTCTACTCGTTCGGCCCGTCGTTCAGTTGGCAAATCTTCAGCGCCGGCCGCATCCGGAGCGACAGTCAATGCCGAGGAGGCGCGCACCGAACAGGCGCTTTCGAATTACGAGGGGACGATCCTCCGCGCCGTCGAAGAGGTCGAGTCCGGCATGGCCGCCGTCGCCAATAGCAGGGACCGCGTCGCCATCCTCGGCCGCGCCGTCGCCTCTTCCTCCGAGACCGTCACCCTCGTGCTTTCGAACTACGAGGACGGCCTTGTCGATTTCCAGCGCGTCCTCGACGCCGAGCGCACCAAGTTCACCACCGAAGACGAGGAGGCGGTTTCCAAAGGCCAGATCGCGAAAGATTACGTCGTCCTCTACAAAGCGCTGGGCGGCGGGAGCGAGGTCGAAGTCGTCCCCATCACGGTTCTTTGCGTTTGAGGTCGTGCAACAGGCTGGCAGATTGGACCGTCACCACGCACCGGTGCACAACTTTCGTGTTCAACCCGGTCCGCTCGCCCTCGGCGATAATCAACGTCCCGGCATCCAAAGCCACCTTGGTGGCGTGCTGGAGCCCATGTCCGAAATCCTCCTCCAGGCGGCCGGTCACATAGAAACGCAGATCCGATAGGGTTGGGTGGTTATCGAAGATATGGCGAGATAAAGAAAAAGCGCGTGATAAATCCGTGTAGAAGTCGGGCGGCGGATAATGGGATATAATATGCCGGGCGCGGTCGCGCAGCCGGGTATAAACAGATACCATAATATCGGCCAATGATCAGGTGATCAAAAGGCTCGTCAACATGATGGCAATGAACATGGGCCAGCAGGTGCCCTGTGTTCACGTTACGAAAGGCAGTAAATAGACAATAAAAGATATCTGTGGGAATTAAACATTCAGGGAAAAAGCCCTGCCGCAAACCTTCCACTTACCGTCTTCTTTGACGAGCTTCAAGGTTTCGTCAACCGAGTAGGTTTCGCCGAGAAAGAAGAACTTGCCGACAAGCGTAAAAATCGGATTGATGTTCCGCTTTCTTTGAGCGGTGATATGCACCTCGGCTTCCGAGTCGTCTTGGCTGATAATTTCGGTATGAACCGAATACAGGCGACTGCGCATATAGTTGAAATCAAATCCGCTCATTTTGGCGTCATCTGCCACCCGGGTCAGGTATTCGCTCACGATATCGGACTCTTCGTTGCCCGCGTAGTCACTGCAGAGATAGTCCGACATTGACGGGTCAAGGTTGAAATAGGCTTCGGCGAAAGCGACCGTCGTCTTTGCCGGCGTATCCTGATGATCGGCAAATCCGAGCAAAATTTGTAAAAAGACGCCGATGACCACCACCGATATGATCGTCATGAACCTGTCGCCCTGCTGCATGTGCGCCTCCTCCTTTAACCTTTTTCTATGCTGGAAACTCCTCGGGCCATCACACTGAATACGTAGAGGTGGTCTCTAAACCCCATACCCCTCCCGCCAAAGGTTTACCCGCCTCAGGCGGGCGAACAAGTTGCTGTGTTGGGATCTTACTCGGTCAGTGCCAGGGGGCCCTGCCCCTGACACTTATACATACGCCCATGTATGCTGCGTTTTTTCGTTGGCCCACGCCTTGCACCTGGGCATGATCTGCGTTTTTGAGATCACTTCTAACAATATTCGCGAAACGGTAGGGTCCGGTTGGTTTACCTCAATCCGGTATGAGACGGGTGTGTTTTTAGCATGGAATATTTTTCGAGACAAGAATTTTCTCGACCGCGCCCGCTGTTGAAAGCGCCAACCGCTGTATGATGCATGTCGGCATTCGTGAACGGGTATGTGCACAACCGCCGCGGCCGGATCTCATCGCGACACGATCGTCGGATTTGATCCTGTCTTGCCGGTGCTTATGGCGCTTTCAACACCCTGATACCGCCACGAATCTCCGCTTTAACCGGTCCACCAGGCCGGCGCACGTGTCAATGGGACGGTATCGCCGGTGTGCCGCTTCCCGCTTTTTTACCTGGTATTCCTGCAGTTGGATGGCGATGAAGTCATTTCGCAAATCCCGAAATGATAAAAACAGGTCGAGCCGCTTTTCCTCGTCAGCTTCCCGATAGCAATCAATAATAGTATCCATCGTTTCCTCCTCCCTTGGCAGCCTGGCTGCAAGTCGGCACCCGGCGGCCGAAAAATGTGTTTCGTACCAGGCTGCTGGGCTTATCCAGCGCCTGGCACAAATGGTCGAGCACGGCCGCAGCGACACCCGGATCGGTGAGGACGCCTTTGTGCCCCAGCCCTTCGGTAAGATGCAGTCGAACGTGAGGGTTATTTTCGGCGGCAGCCCATGAATCTTTGACCGGAATGATGCCATCGTCCCGGTCGTGGACGATCAGAATGGGGGCGTTGAGGGAGCCAAGCAAACGCAGGGGGTCGTCGCGGTTCAGATCATATCCGAAACGCTGTTCATATTGAGCAATCAATGTTTCGTAAACAGGTGCCGGGATACCCCATTGGCCCAGGGTGTCGTGCAGCAAGTCCCGGAGCTTTAGGGGCGGTGCGATCAAAACGGCCGGCAAGGTTAAATGCTCCTTGTCGATGGTGTTGACCAATGCCGCGGCACCAAAAGAGTGGCCGACAAGCCCCTGGATGCGAAAACCCTTGTCAGGATCGACTATAGACCGAAGCATATCGGTGTACTCGAAGTAGCTGCTGGTGCGGCCCCCGGATCGACCGTGACCTAATGCATCAAAGGCAATGGCCGTGTAGCCGGCGCGGACAAGGGGTGTAATTAAGCCGTCCAGCTGAATGCCGCAGCCATTCCATCCGTGCGCTAAAAGAATGCCGGGGCCCTGCCCCCAAAGCCATCCGCGGATTGTTTTGCCGTGCACGGTCACTTGGAGCGGTCGCCCATGGGCGATCATCCGGCTTTGATCTGGGCTGAGTCTCGGCCGGGTAGGCGCAAAAAACAAATCGGCAACCCGGTGCAGAGTGAAGGTCGGCGCCAAGCGCCATGACATTGTGATGAGACCTTCGACCGCTTTGAGCATGATATTTTTAGATCGAACGTTCGTGCTATTTATATGCCAACTTATATTGTGTTCGGACATTATTCCCCCCTTTTTGGAGCCGCCTCCAATCCGAATTGGTTTCAAGAAATGGTTGTTATGCGTTAGCGCCTTTGTCGTAAATTAAAAATAGTACGATCGTTCGTGCTTGTCAAGAAAAATATTTACAATGCTGATCCAACCGTGATTCGGCGGTCTGCTCTCATATTCCAGCAATCAACAGCATCCGCTATGACAAAGATCCCGCATTCCTGGTCAGGCAAACAGCGTCACGGCCTCCCGCACCAATCGCCCGATCGGCAATTTGCGGGGACAAGACTTTTCTGCTTCGCTGAAATCCAATTGGGTCAAAAGGGCTCTCGTCTCAGTCGGCAAGGTTTCGAAGCTGTTTCGTGCTAGCCCGTAATCCTGGTAAGAGTGAAAGTACATGAGGCAACGCATGACATCATTGATCGGTACTTTTGTTGCAACCACCTCTGAACAGAGACGGTCGCATCCGGCGCAATAGTCGCCGCAGGTCTCATCGGCGTATTGGGATAGCAAGGCGCGATCCGATTGCGAAAGGCGGTTTTGATCTACAGCCGCCGCTGCGTTTGCAGCCATAATTGTGAAGTTTGGCATTTGAGAGCAAATACTGGCGATGCGTTTATCTTCCCAAACGGCCATGAGCTTGGCCTGATGGTCTGTAAATCCTTTCTGCATAAACCGGCCCGCCATTTTTAACTCTGTCTCGCTCTCACTCTTCACCGGACCGCCGCCCTGGGTCTTCATGGCCGTCAGACCGATACCGGCCCGGTGGCAGGCCTCAACCGCCTCTTTCATACGGGGTTCGTGCATCAGGCGGTAATTGTAGGTAAACATGATGCCGTCTATCCATGACAGTTTGGCTGCCCCCTCAAGACACTCTTCCATATTGGTATGGGTGCTAAAACCGAACAACCTCAACTTGCCGGCCTTTTTCATGGCTTGTGACCAATTTTCGAGGCTGGCCCCCATCTCATTTATGCCGCGGATTCCATGAACGAAGAGCAGGTCCACGTGGTCGGTGTGCAGCCTTTTAAGGCTTTCCTCGAGACGTGGCGTAAAATCGGCGCCTCTTCTCAAGGAAAGCTTGGTTACTAAGAATACCTGCTTGCGGGTATCGGGATAGCGGGCAAACCAGCGCCCGATACCCTCCTCGCTGCGACCTCCGCCGTACCCCTCCGCTGTGTCCCAATAGTCGAGCCCCCACTCGAGCGCTTTAGCAAGCATCAATCGATTGTTCAGAATATCAAACATTCCCCCCAGTGAAAGCGTGGAGACCATTTTGCCCGACCGGCCGAAGGGCCTGCGAGGAATCGAGTCCTTGGGAAGGGTGTTTTGGGCAAAACCCTGGCGAGGCCGACACAAAGTTGATCCGCCCGCTATGGCCCCCAGTCCAATGGCCGCAGCTTTTTTCAGAAAGTTGCGGCGATCAGGTTCTCCACTCTTATTGCTATGGTTTAACATGATTGATTCCTCTTTAGATTGGATGGCGTTATTGGGTCGTGGCAGCCGGGTCCAGTCGGCGCCCGGCACGGAGGTCGAAAACCGGTTGGAATTTGTATTTATTCATAATCACGTCCTCGGGAACTTCGACGCTGGTCATTCCTTTTTCTATCAAAAAGCGCAGTTCCGCTTTAACTTTAAGACCCTGGTTGTAGGCGCTTTCAAGCTCCTTCTGGGTATCACCGTAATAGCCCTCGGCCTTTCTTCCATGATAAGCGCGCCTTGCGTCGAACCATGCCTGAGCGCTTTCATACGGCAGTACCACAAAAACCCAATATTCCGTGCTTTCAGGCGAAACAGACTCGAGATACAAAGAATACTCGAAGATCTGCCCGTCTGCGGCGGCCTGCTCCACGCGCTTGAGTTCCAAATCCTCTATCAGCCATGCGGTCGTGCCGCCAATAGCGCTGACGAAATCCTGAACCGACCCGAAAACATAATCCGGTTGTTTTTCGCGGGCAATGAAGAAACCTCCTAAAAACCAAGCAGGAGGGACATAGGTTATCAGCCCATTCTCTTGCCTGAAAGCCTGGGTCGATTCCGCAGCAGCAACCGCGGGAATCATCAACAGGTTCGTCAGCATGACCATGGCGACCACCATCCACCACCTTTTTAGCATAATCGTCCTTCTTTCTTTTCCATAAGCGTTGGTTGGGGTGTCGGTCTGGGGAGTCTGGTTAGACTCCCATTCCTTGCCAAACATTCTTGACCGTTTTTTTTGCCAGTTCTACACTGAAATCTAACAACAAATAAATAGCATTTTTCAAATTCTGGTACCCAGCGAGTCTGACCAAGCGATCATGTTGATATGGAACGGCTATGTGAACATCCCTTGCTCTGTTTCCCTTACCTATGACATACAACTTCAAATACTGGAAGGTCAAATGGATTGACAAAAGCTTCAAATTGATGAAATTTGCGGGTTAGATGGGGTTTTTAAACCACTTCTAAGACAAACTTGGCAAGGACGGGGTAAGAAACATGCTTTTTCCAGTTTCGGGGATCGAAGTTAATCCAATAATACCTTTCATGGTTGCATTCGTGGTTTCCTTTTTTACTTCAATGGGTGGGGTATCCGGTGCATTTCTCCTGCTCCCTTTTCAGGTGAGTGTTTTGGGATACACGTCACCTTCTGTCAGCGGCACGAATCAAGTTTTCAATGTTATAGCGATACCAAGTGGCGTTTATCGGTATATACGAGAAGGTCGTATGCTGTGGCCTTTAACCTGGGCAGTGATCATCGGCACCTTGCCCGGGGTTTTCATCGGTGCATGGGTGCGCATCAGGTACCTTCCGGATCCCAAGAACTTCAAATTCTTTGTTGGTATGGTGCTTTGTTATATCGGTTTCCGGCTGCTTATGGACGTAATCAAAAACAAAGGGCGGAAAAAGGTTTCCAATACAAATCAAACCGCAGAAGATCGACATAGCGTAAGGCTGCGTGAATCTACCGTGCGACAAGTAATATTCGATTACGATGGCGAAACACATAAATTTTCACCCCCGATTGTTTACGCTATCTGTTTTCTAGTGGGTATCGTTGGTGGCGTATACGGTATCGGTGGTGGATCAATTGTAGCGCCGTTTTTTGTGGCTATCATCGGACTGCCTGTCTACACGGTTGCCGGAGCTGCATTGATGGGCACCTTCATAACATCTGTTGCGGGTGTCGTTTTCTTTCAATATCTATCTTGGATTTATACGGATATGGCCGTAGCACCGGATTGGGCGTTAGGGGTCCTATTTGGTTTTGGTGGAATTTTTGGAATGTATTTAGGGGCTCGTGCCCAGAGATTTGTTCCTGCCAGGGTCATCAAAAGCATACTCTGCGCATGTGTTTTATTTGTGGCTTTTCGATACGTATTTGAATTTTTCGTTTAGAATTGCGACCGATACATCCTATGGTCCAACAATAGAATTGACGAAGTGGCTTGGCGCACAAATCAAACAAAATGATACTGAAGATGACCTGAAGACGCCTTCCCTCCAATTTGGTGCTCATGCTACTTGTTCCCGCCCTGCATCCGGCAAAAAAGGCGACGGCGGCGGGCAGGATCGACAACCAGTTGATTACCTCCATAAAGGCATATCCCCAAAAACCGGTGAAAGAAGAGAAGCAAACAATAAACGTGGAGGATGCAGCTGTAATTAAGCTGGAGCCGCATAAAGGCTTGCAGCCAGGCGTACGGCATGTCTGCCGCAACCGGTAACCTGTAGAGAACGCTTCCCAGTGCAGAAAAGGCCATTTATGGATGGACACTAATTTGTCATCCGCGTTCAGCGGGTAGGTATACTCTCAGCTTTCTTCCTCATCATTAAGATCTTCCCGACTTTTATTGCCGCCATATGAATAGGACAATTCAATGTCTTTTAGAATCTCTCTCGCTATATTGGCCTGATCCTTTTTAACCATAAGCCTCATTGGTAACGCATTGAATAAATAAGGGGCAACATATTCACCTTGGATGAAATAAGTTATTCCTTCGGCATCCAAAATAGATTTTAGAAAAACGCGATCTCCCGCGTTATGCGTTTCTAAAATCGGTACATATTCTATAAATTCATTTTTCATGTGTGTTCGAGTTCCAATACGGCGATCTCAGGATAGCAATTAAATCTGACGGGATAAATGGCCCAACCAATTCCCCGACTGATAAAAAGTTGCGTTCTCGGTGTGGATATAAGACCACTGGAATAGTCTTTGTTTTTTACAGGGAGCACCGGGGGGCCGTAAAAAGGAATGACAACTTGTCCGCCGTGGGTGTGACCACTGAGTACCAGTGACAATGAGGTATTAAATGCCGTATCAACAGTATCCGGATTGTGTGCCAAAAGCACTCTGCATTCATTTTCATCGGAACAAGAAAACGTCTTATCGATATTTAAGTCGTCTTCCCAGTAATCGCCGGCTCCACCAATGAAAATCCTGTCACTGCCCTTATAAATAGGTTTACATTCGTGCCTAATATTTTGACCTGTTCTTTCCATCCAGTAAAGAGATCTATCGAAATCCGCCCAGTGATCATGATTGCCTAATACAGAATAGACCCCGTGTTTTGCTTCTAGTTTTGACAAAATAGTCCATACTTTATCAACTTGCTGGGTGGCATTCATCTCATGGACATAATCGCCGGTGCAGACGATAAGGTCCGCTCGCAATCGATTCGTTCGATGAACGATTTCTTCGACAAAGGATTCCGAAACAAGAAAACCTAAATGCAAGTCCGTAAGTTGTGCAATAGTGAATCCGTGGAAGGATGGCGGTAAATCAGCGATCGGAATTTTATATCGATTTATTTGGACGATATTTCTTTCGATTAATACCGGATAGCTCCCCGCGAGAGCGGTAACTCCACCATAAAGCGCAAATTTAAGAAATGTTCTTCTGTTCATTCTGTTATCGAAAAAACCCGTATCGCACCCATATCGCTCATATTGACAAATACGTGCGCCAGGGGGTCCAATAGTATTTTTCCCAACCTTGGCTTACGCCGTCGTAGTCTTGGTCGGGCACATCTAAGTGAACGAGGTCGATTCGTCCCTCATCTCCCTCCGAGGTGAAGGACAAGATCAGGGTTGAGTCAGGGTCCTCGTCCATAAAGTTAACCGAACGCCACGATTTAACTATCAGTCTCGGCTCTATCACCTCGAGGATCGTTCCTGTCAAGGCCCCATCAAAGGCCTTGAATTTAGAACCTCTCTTCTCTCCAATATCGACCGGTGCACCCGTGATTGCCTGGTGTGTCGAGGGATTAATGTACATTTCAAATAGCTTTTCGGCTGAAGCCGGTAATACGACAGATTGACGAATGACATTTCTCATTGCCCAAATCCTTCGAGATCTTCATGAGCAGCGGATCACGGCGCTCGCGTATATCGACACAGCGTTTTCCGTCTGCTCAATGAATTTGTTTCCCCGGGCTTTACATGGGCCACAATGTTTTAGGCCCATTTTTATTGTAATTTTTGCCTGAATACAATTTATCACAATTTAACCGCTTTTACACTTTACATTCAGGCATCGGATCGCTTGTTTTTCCATGGGAGCTCTTCAGGAGATGCACTTTCCCATTCTCTAATTATTCTTTGTGCTTCCGGAAAGTCTGCCTCAGAAACCCGAATTAAGCCCCAACCATATTGAGTTTGGAAAAGACCATCATAGGCAGTATCATGAAATGATTTTATTTCTGAATATATTCCATGTTCCTTTAGAACCGATTTGATTACATTTGCTTCTGCTTCGTTCTCAGGTTTCATTAAATTTTTCATGGCATATTCTAAGGGACTTTCTATAGGTCCCCGAACTCCTTAAGCGGTTTTCCCGACGTGAATGATAGGTATTTTATTTGTCTTTTCTTAATTGCCTCAAGAGAACTCTTAGGTAACGAATACTAGAGAGTACGAGCGACAGCCCTATCCCAATATATAATATTGACAAATATTTTTTAGGAATCTCGGAATGTCTTAGCACTGTTCCCATTGTTATCATCACTGCAACGATTATATAACTCTTCCATGTCATGAAAGAAAAAACGCATTTTTTCCCCTCCATCGGTAGTATTCGACCCAAATTTTTGTCAACAATTTTCAAGAACCCAAAATGGTGTATCACTAAGGCCGCACCAACTCCTACTCCGACAAACAGGAAAGAACCGTTCACTTGAGATGCTTTCAACCAGGAATATGCTAACAACAATAGCACCGTCCCAACGACAACCCACACGAAAAAAGACAGAAATATAAGTACGCTTTTGTCAACTGACGGCCTGATTTTATCACTCTTCTTACTCATATCAGAATCTTGTCAATTTTATCCGTTAAGAATGCCCCTTATCGGTATTGTTCCGGAAAATCTTCCGCCTTTCGACACCGCGACCGATGATGGTGATGCAAGGCATCCGGTGCATCTATTCTGTCTTTTCGTGGCTTGTTCCAGACCGGATCATGATTTATCAAATAAATATGGCGGTTATGCAAGACCGTCCCTGGTAACCCTTCTCATTCTATCGGTATGTGGTGTGTGCGTCATCGATGAGCGGCATTTTCACGCCAGTAACACGATTAGAAAACCTCAGACCTGCTTCCAATGCTCCCTCAATCAGACCACCATTACTGAAAGATGTTTCCGTTGAAATAAAGTCGAGCTTCCTGCCCCAGGCACTACCCAAAAGAAGATTCAGGCCATAGTGTGGATGGCGTGTTAGCGGTTTGCGATCAGCGATATTGGCGGTAAATTTTTCGGTACTCCAATCTTGGAAATGAACCGCTTTTGTCAGATTTGCTTCATTCCCAAACAACGCCGCGAGTTGAGCCACAGCTTGTTTAATAAATTCAATTCGCCCCATACTCGCCCGACTCTCTGCATCCAGCCCAGAAAACCCAAATAAACTGAAAGAATTCCCAGAATTTGGCGAAGCGTCGTGAACCTCCGCCAATGGTCCACATTGACTGATGACGGTACCACACAGACCCTTCATCCGCCAAAATGGCTCATCATAGGTCGCAAAAAACTTCGCATGCCCTGCCATCCAGGTAGGTGTTTCGGCCAGTGCTTGCATCGTTTTTTTCGGTAGTTCAGGTACAAATGCCAGTTCAGCAGCCAAGCGAGGCGGTATCGCCAGTGCAACCTGCTTCGCTTCTACCTGTACCTTCCCTGATGGTCCCATTGCATCGACTGTAATAACGTCATTGTCGATTGAGAGTCCCGTAACCATATGTGCCAAAAATTGATGGGACGCGTCAATTTCATTAGCAATCACATTCGTGAGGTGATTGACACCCCCCTGAATGCGCAGCGATCCTGTCATTGGCGATGCGTCTGTGATTCTCTCAATGCGACCGTCCATCTGTTGAAACAATACAGCGCCATCAACATATTGCTCGAAATATGGTATATTAAAATGATTCAATAGACTGGTCACTAGTGGTTGACCAGGCCAAAACCAAGAAGGTCCAAGATCGCAAGGAGTACCATCGTCTCCCTCCACCGTAAGAATGCGACCCCCGAACCGCGTCCGGGCTTCCATTATCGTTGCGTTTTCACCTGCAGATACCAATTGCCATGTCGCGGTAAGTCCACTAAGCCCACCACCAATAACGAGGATGTCTGTTTGCATATTATTTATTACCGATGTATCTAAATTATGAAAACACAGCTATATTTTGCCTAACACCGGCACGCATTGGCGGGAGCGAGGCGAACGTCCGCTGCTGCGCATGGCTCGGCTTTCTATATCCTAAAAAGTGATATTCTGCCGTTCATTCCGTGAATCCACGTTCTCTCATTGCTACGCCTTTCTTGAAGTGTGCCATACCCGTTTTCATCTTTCGGAAACCGTGTGTTTGGTAGAACCCTTCTTTTCCTGGTGATGCGTATAGGATGACGTTGCAATGCGATATCCGTAACAAAATGTTCTTCATGATTGTCGTTCCGATCCCCATCCGTTGGAATTCAGGAAGAACTGCGCAATCATAGATAGCAGCTTGGTAGACGCCATCGGAAATCGCTCGGCCGAAGCCGACCAACCGGTCAGCATGATAGACAAACACGGCCGTAAGGACATTGAATTCATTCAAAGTAACAGAAAAACGCTTCAGCGTCTTATAATGTCTAAATATGACTTTAGTTAAATCTATCTTTCAAAATAATTGTATCCTTCTATGGTGCAGGACTGCCCAACGTTTGAAATGAGCGGCCGACGGGGGCTGCCTGTCGGAGGAGGTCCGCTCGATTGAAGGGTTAGATTTCAGACGACCTCTAAGAACGCATTGGCGGTTTCGAACCCTACCGTGGAATCGAGTACGTGCCGACGACATGGGCCACAGGCTCTTCGATACCTTCCGAGTACAGAGACACCTCTCCGACTGCCAATGATTTGCCCATTTTCATGAGATTGCAAACACCGATGATGGCTCTGTCCGCCGCCGGTTTCCGCATGAAGTTGATGCTCAGGTTTGTTGTGACAGCAAGGGGAACGATGCCGATTTCGCCGAGAATAGCCACATAAAGCGCGACGTCAGCGACGGTCATGAGCACGGGGCCGGACACGGTTCCTCCCGGGCGTAGTTCGTGGTCGCCGACCTGAAGTTTGACTGTTGCCGATCTGCCTCCAACTGCCTCAACGGTGCAATTGGTATGGGGATACTCAGTGGCCAGAAATTCAACGATCTCTGCCTTGGTTGCCATACGCTCCTTACATTAAAATTAGGTTTGAGTGAACCGGCATGCCGTTGCGTGCCCGGTTGAACGAAGGGTCAGGCGTCACCGCGCTAACCCGGAATTTCGGGTTCGACAAGGGTTGCGAGCTGCGCAAGCGACTCCTGCCAGCCGAGATAGCACATCTCGAGCGGAATCACTGCTGGTATTCCCTCTTGGACAACGTTGAGTTCCGTGCCGCAGGACACGGGCTTCAACGACACGGTGACCTGAATCTCACCAGGCAGGTTCGGATCATCGAACTTGTCCGAGTATCGAATAAGCTCGCCTGGAACCAGTTCTCGATATTCTCCACCGAATGAGTGCCCTTGTCCTGTCGAGAAGTTCTCAAACGACATCTTGAAGGTGCCCCCGACTCTGGCGTCCATGTGTTGGACCCTGCAGATGAAGCCGTAAGGCGGGAGCCACTTGGCCATTGCGGCGTCATCCAAGAAAGCGCGGTAGACCTTCTCCGGCTTGGCTCGGAGCACGCGGTGAAGCCGGACAGTTCCTGTGGTCATAGTCATGTCTCCTTTGGGTAAACGGATCGCGCCTTGATGGCTTCGCTATTCATGGTGGGCAGAAAGACGTGTGTTGTGTGACGCCTAACGTTAGAGCTGAGGCGCGCGATTTTTGGGTCGTTTTCCAGCGATATGTTATCTGGGGTTTGGTGAAATTACGCTGCCTTGATACGCTTTAGACCGCTGACGTCGAGAGACTTTTCCGCTTTCCACAAGTCGAATTGTAATTGCAAGCGCATCCAACCTTCCGGTGTACGACCGAACACTCTGTATAATCTCAATGCCATTTCCGGGCTAATGCCGGCTCTGCCATTCAACAAGGTTGACAGGGTCTTCCGAGTAACTTTCAGGGCTTTGGCAGCCTCAGTTACGGTCAGCCCAAGAGGCTCAACACAAAGTTCTCTTATAATCTCACCGGGATGTGGTGGGTTATGCATTCTCATGACACACCTCTAATGATAATCTTCGTAAGTTTACATCAAAAGCATCACCTTGCTTCATTCTGAAGGTGACACGCCAATTTCCGCTGATTTTTATAGCCCAAGTACCCTTTCGATTGCCTTTCAATTCATGAAGATTCAGACCTGGTAAATCCATATCCTCAACAGTTTCAGCAGTTTCAATAAGAGCAAGGATCCATTTCAACCGCTTAACATGCTGAGAGCTCACCCCCGAACTCACACCCTTCTCAAATAGCAGCTTGAGGCCTTTATGTTGGAATTTCTGAATCATCTGCTTTGAATTGTAACCAGTTACGTTACAGGTGTCAAGCGGTGCGGTAAATTAATTGTGCAGATAACGCTGCGGCTGAGAGGCGCGACATATGGAGCGTCCTACTCCAGCCGCTTGTTATCCGTCTGTTTATTGATCTTGACAGAAACCAAATGAATGTGTATAAATACACACAATGGATAGCCGAACAATTATAAAAATCCTAAAACAAAACGGCTGGTATGAAGTTGTAAAGGTCGGCTCGCATAGCCAATTTCGGCATTCTGATATAAAAGGACGTGTTACGGTTCCACATCCTAAAAAGGACATACCGATCGGCACTTTGAAAAGTATCGAACGCCAATCGGGAGTCAGATTCAAATGAGGCACAATATGGCTAATTATATCGCAATCGTACACAAAGATCACGCCAGTGACTTCGGCGTATCGTTTCCTGACTTTCCGGGCTGCATCTCAGCCGGCAACAACATTGACGATGCCAAGGATATGGCTCAAGAAGCTCTAACTCTCCATATTCAGGGAATGCTTGAAGACGGAGAGGAGTTGCCGACTCCTTCAAAGCTCGAAGAAATCATGGCTGATCCCGATTTCGCTGATGCGGCGGCCTATTTGGTAGTTGAAGTGCCGGACGCCAAACCCAGAACGATCAGGGTCAATATTTCAGTTCCCGAAATAACCCTCAAGCAAATTGATGCTGCAGCCAAAAAACGTGGTATGTCAAGATCGTCATTTCTGGTTCACGCTGCTCAGAATGCAATCCAGTCGAAGCAACCAGATACATCTATTTGATATGAATTAGACGGATAACGTCCGGCATGTGGCCTTTCCATTCCAAAGCAATTAATAAATTAATGTATATCTCTTAAAATTTCTATTTCTTCCCAGAGGCCATTTAGGCCTTTTGATTCCATGAAAATGCTAAAATTCTTACATTCCTCTGTACCAATTTGTGAAGTTGAAAACCATAAAGTTTCACATTCTTCACATAAACGTATAGAGGTTCCATCCTTTTTAACTACTACGTGAAGTATCCAACCCTGATCACAAGCAGGACACCAGTACCTGAGTTCACCGCAATTATGACATTGCCATGCTTTTACTTTGTCATTTGGGTCGCTCATTAGTTTTACAGTTTTAGTTTGACAATGAATGCAAAGAATACTTTCAGCCATTGTTCCCTCAATTTAATCAGACCACATAACGGCCTGGGTGACCATTAAGTTTGCCCTTCTAATGGGCGTGAAACGTCTGATTAGTGGGGTAAACTTGCCGGGTCGACTCCGTGGTTATCGGGCGCAGACCGATGGCCATGGAGTTGACCCGGGAACCGGGCACCCCGGCCGTTGATCAGGCGCAGCACAGCGGAGCCTGATCAATGGTGTGCTAACCAGCGGCGGCTTAAAGAGAAAAAACTTCTTGAAAGCTCAGAATGAAGTGGACTGCTAAGTTGGGAAAAATGCCACGGTATTAGCCGCCTGAGTTAAGCGCCTGGTTCTGTTTCTGTTCTATGATCTTGGGGTTAAAGAACCATTTAGATATTTATGAACAATGCTAGAAATAAGTGTTTGATATGGTATACCTTCTTCAATGGCCTTAATCTGAATTTGGTGGTAATCCTTTTGAGTAAGACGGAGATTTATACGTTTATCTTTTTTTAATGTATTTCGAGCGGCAGTTATTGCCTTTTCTTTTTCCTTGTCAAAATTTTTAACTGGCTGCCAATCATCACGCTCAATTGATTCCATCAAATCTTTTTCTTCCTGATCAATTGGCTTAAATGCCTTTTCACTTATTTTTTTCATTTTTCCTCCTTTAAGCCGTATCGTTTGGCGTATTTCCGGCTTGGGAAGGCTGTTTTTAGAAATATTTCATTATCATTTTCCACGTAAGGTACGATAATGGCGTAGTTATCAATTTCTAAAATATATAATTTCTGATTAGGTCGACTTGGATTTTCCTCAATTCCGATTATCTGTCCAGATTCAATCAAATAAGCTATTTCCTCGAAGGAAATCCCGCGCTCTTGTTTTAAAATTTCATTTTTTTGAGGATCCCAATTCAAATATTTCATATGGATAATATATGCTATTGTCTGCCTTTTGTCAATTTACGCCTCAGATGGTATGGATTGAAACAGAACGGCCGGGGTGACCGGCAAGTTTGCCCTTCTAATGGGCGTGAAACGTCTGATTAGTGGGGTAAACTTGCCGGGTCGACTCCGTGGTTATCGGGCGCAGCCCGATGGCCATGGAGTCGATTCGGGAACCGGGCACCCCAGCCGTTGATCAGGTGGAGCGTAGCGGAGCCTGATCAACGCACAAATCAGCGGCGCGACCTTGGCCGCGTCCGACTGCATTTGCTTGTTATGTGGCAAGTGAACATCGATCGAGTATAACCGCTAGTAGCTAAAAGCGGACCCACAAATTTATTGCTTGAGCCGCGAACAACGGCCATGAAAGGACACCCAGATATACAGGTGCTATATAAGTATTCTGCATAAAAGCGCAGCTATGAATACGAAGACTACCGAACACACAGCCTGATACTAGAAACGATTACCCTGTCCCCAACCGTTCTTTATTACTGGCAAATTTCACTAATGGGCCAATTGTAAGCCCTTGTACAATAATCGAAAACGCCACCACAATATAAGTCACCGTAAGCAAAACATTCCGCACCTCACCGGGTGGTAGCGACAAAGCTAATGCCACCGAAATACCGCCACGCAAACCTCCCCATGTCAGTATCGTTACTACCATCGGGCTAAACTCGCGGTATCGACGCATAATACCGACAGCCACCCCCACAGAAACCAACCTGGCAAGAAGAATTAACGGTATCATTAGAACACCAGCCCACAGATAAGCCTGCTGATAGCTGAGCACCAAAACCTCCATGCCAATCAACACAAACAAAACCGCGTTTAAAACTTCATCCACCAGCACCCAAAAATTGTCCAGATGTTCACGGGTTTTATCAGACATCGCAAATTTACGCCCGTGATTGCCGATCAGTAAGCCTGCAACTACAATCGCAATCGGTGCCGAAATATGCAACCACTCAGCCAGGGTATAACCACCCATCGTTAGGGCCAGCGTCATGAGCACTTCCACTGTATAATCGTCCACCTGCTTCAGCATCCAGTAAGCAAGGCTACCTATGCCAAACCCAAAAACCACGCCGCCGACAACTTCCTGAGCAAATAATCCAGCAATCGATAATACCGTGACATCATGCTCACCGGTTGCAATACTCAACAGAACCACAAACACAACAACAGCAACACCATCGTTAAATAATGATTCACCCACAATCTTGGTTTCTAATGTTTTAGCTGCACCCGCCTGTTTAAGAATACCCAGCACAGCGATAGGATCAGTCGGCGAAACCAGGGCACCAAATAATAGACAATAGATGAGCGGAACCTCAAGGCCGAATAAACCAAAAACCCCATAAGCCATGAATCCAATTATAAAAGTAGCGCCCAGCACACCAACCGTCGCCAGAATAGTTATCACCCAACGCTGCCTGGCAAGGTCGGCCAGGTTGACATGCAGCGCACCTGCAAATAGCAATAAACTCAACATGCCGTGTAACAAAGTCTCATCAAAATCTATCGACGCGAGTAACACGGCCACATCCTCTTTTAAACCCAACGACAACGGGCCAAGTAGTAACAAGGCCAAAGATGCGAGCATAGCGATCAGCATCAAACCAATAGCAGCGGGTAATTTAAGAAAGCGATAATTGATAAAACTGAAAACAGCAGAGAGAGAAATTAAAATGGCAAGAATGTGGAAAAGTTTCATAAATAAAATTAGTAAATATCAGTATTTTAATCAAATGACTACAGAACAATAGTGGTCGATTCCCGATTGTTTCATCTGAAGCATCGCATTTATTCCAGCTTGCCACAAGCTCTCGGTTTTGATCCCACTCTTTTTCTTTACTGATTGGGCAAGTAATTTGTCTTTGGCTTTGTTACACAAGATCGTATCCAAAAAAAAAACTAATTGTGACAGGTAACACAGATTAGCTGATTCTCAGAGTCCCGGTTGGGTCGTTGTCCGCCGCTAGTAGTCAGATTCTGAGGGTCTGCTTTAGGCCAGTTTAAAGTTGTTGGATTTTTCTGAATACGTGCCACATAACGGCCGGAGTGACCGGCAAGTTTGCCCTTCTAATGGGCGTGAAACGTCTGGTTAGTGGGGTAAACTTGCCGCGTCGACTCCGTGGTTATCGGGCGTAGCGCAGCGCAGCCCGATGACCATGGGGTTGACACGGGCACCGGGCACCCCGGCCGTTGATCAGGTGGAGCGCAGCGGAGCCTGATCAACGTTGTCGCTCTGCGGCGAGGGAACCGAGTCCGCAGCAGTGGATAGCTTAGATGGCATTGTCTTTTGTTTCTTTTAAAATGTCGTTCAATTCAGAGATAATTCTCTCAATTTCATTGTTGCTTAGTGCAATAGAGAATCCTGAACTAAACAATTGGCTATCCTTTTTCCATATCACTTTAATAATTTTACGTCCTGCCCCCCATTGCCCTGAATGCCATTTTCCAGTCTTGAAACCCAAGATTTCTTTGAAACTAATCTCGATTGGGGCATCGGTTAACTTTCGTAAAAATGTTATTGTGTCTTGACTGTATGAGAATGTGCCATTTCCTCTCGCTAACATTTTATCTTTTGTATAGCGTTTCCACCACTTTTCATTAATTTCAGTACCGTAGTACTTACCTGCTATTTCTTGAGACATAAAGCCGTCCTTCGATAATTCATCTAACGGCCGGGGTGACCGGCAAGTTTGCCCTTCTAATGGGCGTGAAAAACGTCTGGTTAGTGGGGTAAACTTGCCGCGTCGACTCCGTGGTTATCGGGCGTAGCGCAGCGCAGCTTGATGACCATGGAGTTGGCACGGGCACCGGGCACCCCGGCCGTTGATCAGGTGGAGCGCAGCGGAGCCTGATCAACGGTTGAACTGTGCCGCCCGGCTTTATGGGTCGGCACCAGTGATTTGATACTAGTTATGGCCTTCCTCCAGATGAAGGGTATAATGGAAGTGAGAGCTTCTATTAATCCTTCACCCAAAGGAGGCCAACTGATGAACTTCTACAAACAACAGCACAAGTATTACTGCGGTATCGACCTGCATGCTCGTAAAATGTACGTCTGTATTCTGGATCAAAAAGGTAAAACCAAAGTGCATCAGAACATCAATACAGATCCGGAACTATTCTTTGAGCTGATTTTTCCTTACCTTGAAGACGTTGTTGTCGGTGTTGAATGCGTATTTTGCTGGTACTGGGTCTCAGATTTCTGCGCTGAGCACAAAATACCTTTTGTGCTTGGTCATGCATTATACATGAAAGCCATCCATGGCGGCAAAACAAAAAATGATAAAATCGACTCTTATAAGATTGCCTTGTTGCTAAAGGGCGGTAACTTCCCTATCGCCTACCCATATCCAGCTAAATGGCGTGCTACCCGTGACCTGCTGCGCAGGCGCATGTATATCTCAAGGCGTTGTAATGAGCTGGTGGCTCACATCCAGAACACCAATACCCAGTACAACCTGCCAGCCTTTAGAAAAAAACTCTCTCGCAAGTACAACCATGACGGTGTCGCTGAGCGATTTGAGGACCCGCAGGCCAGAAAAAGCGTTCAGGTCGATTTGGAAGTAATCGAGTCATTAGACCTAATTCTAAAAAAGCTCGAGTGGCATATTGAAAAGACCGCAAGGCAGCACGATTACCACACACTTTATCTGCTGAGATCTATCCCTGGAGTCGGTCCGATCTTGGCCAAGGTTATTTTGTATGAAGTTCATGATATCAACCGATTCCATGCCGTACAGAACTTTGCATCATATGCCCGCTTGATAAAGCCCGTTAAAGAGTCTGACGGTAAATGGGCGGGGCATTCCAATAAGAAAATCGGCAATCACCACCTAAAATGGGCCATCAAGGAGGCGGCGATTCTGATGTTAAGAGCATCGGGTGAGGCAAAATATTATGTGAGCAAGCTCACCAACAAATACAACAAAGGAAAAGCGCTTGGCATTTTTACCCATAAGCTGGGCCGGGCCATATACTATATGCTCAAAAATAAAGAGGCGTTCAACATGAACCGATTCTTTGCACAATAGTTTGGGGCCTGGAAGGTGCTAGCTCGAAGTCTAACTGAGATCACATGGGTTGAACTAAATCTCTTGATTGACTGAATGCAGCCCGACTGCCAACAAAGAATGGACATTATACCCGAAGCTTGTGCGATTTGATTGGCGGCACCTTCCGGTTCCAACCCAAATACAGATGCATTGTAAAACGATTATCGTGTTCTGCCCCTTGCCCGAGTGATACGCTAACTGGATGGGATATCAAAGCCCAAGCCGCTCGCTTTGACTACGCCGGGATAAGGGTACCGAAATATATTCTGATGCTGCTCGATGGTAGCACGCTGATTGTCAAAGAGCTATTTGGACAATCGGTTAATCTCGATAAATGTTTGGTGCAGACGCGTTCCCTGAACGCTCTGACGCTCACGATTGAAGACCAAAGTCGGAACTAACGAGTCGTTTGCCAAGAAATCTGATTTAAAGACGGAAGATATTTTACTTATTTTGCCTTTTCCGATCTATAGGAGTAGTTTTTCTCTTGACAACCGAAGGCCATATAAAGGTTAGATGCTATTTTAAATAATTATGCAAAATAGAACCAACAAAATACCCACCAGGCAAAAAGAAAATGAAGATACCAATAAATGTTAACAAATATATTTTTTTATCTCTTGGTGTCATTTCATCAGCAATAGATGTGTAATCAAATTTGAATGCACCAATTAACATTCTCATGAGAAAGCCATCTTTCCTTACAGAATAATGATGTTGGATAGAGATGTTAACAAGAATGCAGGAAACCCACATTATTGCACAAGTCATTAAGACAATATTTGTAATCAACTCAATCATATATTGTGTAGCATCTAACGGCCGGGGTGACCGGCAAGTTTGCCCTTCTAATGGGCGTGAAACGTCTGGTTAGTGGGGTAAACTTGCCGCGTCGACTCCGTGGTTATCGGGCGTAGCGCAGCGCAGCCCGATGACCATGGGGTTGACACGGGCACCGGGCACCCCGGCCGTTGATCAGGTGGAGCGCAGCGGAGCCTGATCAACGGCCGCCTGTGAGCAGCGGCCTAAATATATGCCAATCTTGAACGGCCTCTACGAAAAACCGCTATTTTCTCGCCGTCTGCTCAACTGGCTTGTTGGCTGTCGCTGTTGCATTTTATTCGTGGATTAAAAATGCGTCGTATTCCTCTTTGCCGTCAACCATACTAACCTCGACAGACTCTAACTCATCAAGTATATTTGCGAAGTCATCTGTTGAAAGCTTTGTTTTCCATCTTATATTATACCGCTTTCTCAATTCCTCTCTTTCGATTTTGATCTTGTCTATTTCCAGCAAGTTTTGTTCATGAACGAGGCGGGCAAGATTGAATGCTCTTTTAGAAGGAAGGCTGGCCTCACTTGAATGCCAACAGAAATCTTGATGTTCATCTGGATCATCTATATCAAACACCACTGTTCCGCTAACGCGATCTTCCTCAAATTTCAAAAATATCAACTTTTTGGCACCCAATGCACCGAGAAACTCGATTAAAAAATCTTTTCGTGTCATTTCATTACAGCCAACGTTTGAGCTGAGCAGCAAACGATCCGAATGACGCTAACTCCAGATCCTTAAGTTGTCCCTGTCTGCTCCAGCGTATTGTTATAGCTTATTTGGGACTTACTAAAGAGATCATGATTCGATTATATTTTCGTGCATATTCGAAAGCCAGCTTATTCAATTTACCATTTTCTTCATTAAACAAGGAATCACTTGTACCTACTATTGGATTTAAACCATACAGGTTTTCATAGTCTGAAACTTCACTCTCAGTGATTCCTGGAACAATAAGGGCATAGCCGTAAATAGCTCTTAATCTGTAATCCCCGTCATTGAAAGCCATTCTTGCATCTTGAATAGGATCGGCCTTAAGCAACCATGTTAATTGGGATGTTTCACTCTCTCCGGAAGTAGCGATTTTATAAGTGAAAACCATCAACACGATCAAACAGACTGCTACATAAATCGGTTTCATTTGTATCATAAGCTATAACGTTGAGCGTGAGCAGCGGCCCATATACTTTTCGAGTTGGCGTGGCCTTTGCGAAAAACCGCGGACTTCACGCCGTCTGCTCCACGCTTTTGATACTAGTTATGGCCTTCCTCCAGATGAAGGGTATAATGGAAGTGAGAGCTTCTATTAATCCTTCACCCAAAGGAGGCCAACTGATGAACTTCTACAAACAACAGCACAAGTATTACTGCGGTATCGACCTGCATGCTCGTAAAATGTACGTCTGTATTCTGGATCAAAAAGGTAAAACCAAAGTGCATCAGAACATCAATACAGATCCGGAACTATTCTTTGAGCTGATTTTTCCTTACCTTGAAGACGTTGTTGTCGGTGTTGAATGCGTATTTTGCTGGTACTGGGTCTCAGATTTCTGCGCTGAGCACAAAATACCTTTTGTGCTTGGTCATGCATTATACATGAAAGCCATCCATGGCGGCAAAACAAAAAATGATAAAATCGACTCTTATAAGATTGCCTTGTTGCTAAAGGGCGGTAACTTCCCTATCGCCTACCCATATCCAGCTAAATGGCGTGCTACCCGTGACCTGCTGCGCAGGCGCATGTATATCTCAAGGCGTTGTAATGAGCTGGTGGCTCACATCCAGAACACCAATACCCAGTACAACCTGCCAGCCTTTAGAAAAAAACTCTCTCGCAAGTACAACCATGACGGTGTCGCTGAGCGATTTGAGGACCCGCAGGCCAGAAAAAGCGTTCAGGTCGATTTGGAAGTAATCGAGTCATTAGACCTAATTCTAAAAAAGCTCGAGTGGCATATTGAAAAGACCGCAAGGCAGCACGATTACCACACACTTTATCTGCTGAGATCTATCCCTGGAGTCGGTCCGATCTTGGCCAAGGTTATTTTGTATGAAGTTCATGATATCAACCGATTCCATGCCGTACAGAACTTTGCATCATATGCCCGCTTGATAAAGCCCGTTAAAGAGTCTGACGGTAAATGGGCGGGGCATTCCAATAAGAAAATCGGCAATCACCACCTAAAATGGGCCATCAAGGAGGCGGCGATTCTGATGTTAAGAGCATCGGGTGAGGCAAAATATTATGTGAGCAAGCTCACCAACAAATACAACAAAGGAAAAGCGCTTGGCATTTTTACCCATAAGCTGGGCCGGGCCATATACTATATGCTCAAAAATAAAGAGGCGTTCAACATGAACCGATTCTTTGCACAATAGTTTGGGGCCTGGAAGGTGCTAGCTCGAAGTCTAACTGAGATCACATGGGTTGAACTAAATCTCTTGATTGACTGAATGCAGCCCGACTGCCAACAAAGAATGGACATTATACCCGAAGCTTGTGCGATTTGATTGGCGGCACCTTCCGGTTCCAACCCAAATACAGATGCATTGTAAAACGATTATCGTGTTCTGCCCCTTGCCCGAGTGATACGCTAACTGGATGGGATATCAAAGCCCAAGCCGCTCGCTTTGACTACGCCGGGATAAGGGTACCGAAATATATTCTGATGCTGCTCGATGGTAGCACGCTGATTGTCAAAGAGCTATTTGGACAATCGGTTAATCTCGATAAATGTTTGGTGCAGACGCGTTCCCTGAACGCTCTGACGCTCACGATTGAAGACCAAAGTCGGAACTAACGAGTCGTTTGCCAAGAAATCTGATTTAAAGACGGAAGATATTTTACTTATTTTGCCTTTTCCGATCTATAGGAGTAGTTTTTCTCTTGACAACCGAAGGCCATATAAATGTTGGAAACTTCGATTAATCGTTTTCTCTTATCACTCTTCTCGAATCTTCATCAAATGAACTGATGGTATCATTTGTATAAACGGATACTGTAATTTCTGCCTTATATTCAGAATCGTTAATATGGTGATGGTGTTTTTCTGGATGCTCTGACAAATCTGTAGCTGAATACCCCAGGTCGGCAGCTTCATCCGGGGTAAGGAAAAGCGTGACTCTTTTTAAGATTCGCTTCGATTCTGGATCGTATATTTTCATTATATGCTTCCAACGGCCGGGGTGACCGGCAAGTTTGCCCTTCTAATGGGCGTGAAACGTCTGGTTAGTGGGGTAAACTTGCCGCGTCGACTCCGTGGTTATCGGGCGTAGCGCAGCGCAGCCCGATGACCATGGGGTTGACACGGGCACCGGGCACCCCGGCCGTTGATCAGGTGGAGCGCAGCGGAGCCTGATCAACGCCAGGGCTGACAGGTGAGGGCCACGAAGTGGCTCTAATCCTTGTCCAGCCCCTTGTTATGCAAACCTTTAATCACATTGTTGCATTACTCCAACGACGGAACATTTATTACAATAGTAATAAATCACAGCAACATAATCATTCCCACATAATCCTTGCGGGTGATCGCAATCATTGCCAATCATTGCCAAAAACGGCATAAATTTTTTGCACATTGGGCATATCAATTCATCTAATTCACCCTGAGGTAATTGAGGCTCTCCACCGATCTGGTGTTGAGGTCTTATGAGTTTATTATTTATCTTCCTTATTTCAGAAATGCCTGGCCACCCTTGATTCATTTTTGACAGTAATGTCTGCTCTTCCTTTGAGATTATTTCTAAATTTGGAAATCGTGATTGAAAAAATAAAGGATAATCCTCATACGGGAAATCGGTTACAGCATCCCCCTCACCATAGAATAAAATCTTAATGGTTTGAGGATTCAATATTTGATAATAAAATTGATCTTGTGCCACATTACAGGTCCAACAATAAAGAAGGTTTATGTGTTTCTGATTTGATAAAAACGTAAGCCGTTCATCATTGAAATCAATATCCAGAAATCTCATAAGTGGTTTCTTGCAATTTGGACAATAAGCACCTGAAATGGAATGCTGACCACAAAATTCATGCCTGAATTTAGACTCTGAATCAATTTCTTGATTGAAATTTAAGAAGTATCCTTGTTCTATAATGGTTCTAAAGGTCATTGGTTTTCAATTTTTAGGCATAACGGCCGGGGTGACCGGCAAGTTTGCCCTTCTAATGGGCGTGAAACGTCTGATTAGTGGGGTAAACTTGCCGGGTCGACTCCGTGGTTATCGGGCGCAGCCCGATGGCCATGGAGTCGATTCGGGAACCGGGCACCCCAGCCGTTGATCAGGTGGAGCGTAGCGGAGCCTGATCAACCATTGATTATCAGGTCAATTTGCCTTGATACTCAGACATTCGGGCAAATTTGCCCTGATAATAGATTGTCCTTGATTTTCAACAATCACCCTGATATTAATTTTCGGTAATTTAAAATTATACCTATAACTACCTTATTTTATGACAAATGTCAAAACAAAAAGAGGGAAAACTGCTTGATGAGGTTCGGGATTTCATGCGACTTCATCACTATTCGATCCATACCGAACGGACCTATTGCGACTGGATTAAGAAATACGTTCATTTCCATCATATGAAGTCCCGGGAGGATCTCGAAGAGGGGGAGAAAAAGATCGAGGCATTTCTAACCTATCTGGCTGTCCGGAAAAATGTGGCCCCCGCGACTCAGAACCAGGCAATGAATGCTTTGGTGTTTTTGTACAAAAAAATACTGAAACTTCCGTTGGATGATGAAATCAATGCCGTCAGGGCTTCAAAAAAAATAAATATGCCGGTAGTTATGACACGGGAAGAAACCGCTCGAGTCCTTTCGCTGATGCAGGGTACGCCTCAACTGGTAGCGAAACTCTTGTATGGCAGCGGTTTGCGGATTTCGGAAGCGATCCGATTGCGGGTACAAGATATTGATTACACGCTTAAAACCATCACCGTTCGTTCGGGAAAGGGCGCCAAAGATCGGGTGACGACCTTTCCGGCCACCCTGATCCCGTTTTTCCGGAATCATTTAACCCAGGTTAAAATCATCCACTCTAAAGATTTGGATCAAGATTTTGGTGAAGTTTACCTGCCCTACGCGCTGGCTCGAAAATATCCCCATGCAGCACGAGATTGGGGTTGGCAATATGTTTTCCCAGCGTCAAGGCTCTCTGTAGATCCTCGAAGCGGTATCACCCGCCGCCACCATATCGACCCCAGTGTAATCAATAAAGCGATTAAAAAGGCGGGGCGTCGGGCCGGGATCACTAAAAGAATCAGCTCTCATACATTTCGCCACAGTTTTGCAACCCATCTGTTGCAGCGGGGCAGCGATATTCGGACCATTCAAGCATTATTGGGCCACTCCGACGTTTCCACAACGATGATTTATACCCACGTTCTCCAGCAGGGAGGACAAGGCGTTCCAAGTCCCCTGGATGATTTGGACCTTACCTCCGCAAATGGTTAATCTTCCGCTATAGTGGTTATCAAAAAAACGTTACGTTATAGGATCGTTATTTTCTACAACCACTTATACCATCCTTCCGTATGTCGGACTGTACTTTTGAAAAGCGGTATAAACAATGAGAATTATATTCGCTCGGCAAGTTGAGTCCATTTATGCTTTAAGATAGACACGAAATTCCGCTGCTTTTTAGCGGGGGCCTCAGCGATTTTGTCACCGCAGGCGTAGCGGTCACGCCTTGGCGTGATCGAGGATTACAAGGAGCGAGAACACAGGCCCTGGCCGAAAGATGCCGTTACTGGACGGACACTAACTGGTGACCGCCGGATTCTTGCACGCCTCCGGCAACGATTTTCGGAATCTTGATCGTGAAGAGCGTCCCCTGGCCGGTCGTCGATTTGACTAGGATCTCACCACCGTGCTGCCGAACGATTTTATGGGAAATAAACAGTCCCAGTCCGGTCCCGCGGCGCCCCTTTGAAGAGAAAAAAGGCGTAAAGAGCTTGGCAACGGTGTTGGGGTCCATGCCCATCCCGTTGTCGCATACGTCAAAAATCACATGGTTCGCGTCCTGACGGACGCCGAAAACGATCTTGTGGTCGGTCTTGGCGGCATCCTTGGTGCAGGCATCCACGGCATTTTCAAGGATATTCGTCAAAGCCGAATGAATATAGCCGATATCGATCTCGAACTCGCCGACCGCCTCGTCGAATTCCTTCATAAACGCGATATTCTGCTTCTCGATCTTGGGCGCAAAGATGGCGGCAAGGTCCTCCGCGAAACTCAGGGGATCGACCCGTTCCCACATAAGGCCCCTTTTTTTGGCATAAAAGAGAATATCCAGCACCATCTTGCGGATCCGCTCCACCATCAGCTTGACCGTTTCCCAGCCTTCCTTGATTTGCTCACGGTTCTGCTTGGAAAAGCCCGAATCGACAAGGTACATGCCACCGTCCAGACCGGTCAGCAGGCCCTTTATCCCGTGCGAAATCGAGCCGATCATCAGACCGAGGGATGACAAATGGTCCTGCAACTCGATCTTTTCCCGCACTAGGGCTTCCAGGTTTTCGGTATACTCCTTGAGCTGCCGCTTCATCACGATTTTGTCCTGCACCCGCTTCAATGCGATTTCCAGAGCATCGACATTGATCGGTTTGGTGATGAAATCGGTGGCCTCGAACTTGAGGCTTTTGATCGCCAGGTTCATATCCCCGTGGCCGGTGATCATGATCACCTCGGTTTCAGGGTTCTCGCGTTTGATCATTTGTAGCAACCCGAGTCCGTCCATGCCCGGCATCTTAATGTCGGTCATAACGATCGGCGGATCGATTTTCCTGAAAATATCAAGCGCCTGGTCGCCGTTTTCGGCGGTGTGGACCGCGTAGCCCATGTCGGCAATCGACACGCCGAGCACATCACGGATGTCCTCTTCGTCATCGACCAGCAAAATCGGCCAGTTGTTTGGTGCGTGTGTCAATATGTGGCCTCTCTTCCCGCAGTGTCCATCCATAAATGGCCTTTTTCCCACTGTGCGGCGTTCTCCGCAGGTTTCCGGCTGCGGCGTACAATAAGTACGCCTCGCCACAAACATTTGTGCGGCCTTGCTCAGTGAAAAAAATACCTATTTATAAATAGGACACACTATAGTGCCTTTAATACTCGTAACACTCGTGGATAGGCACTTCCTATAAGTATTTTCCTAACCACTTCTATACACCCACTCTGCCGGCAGCATGGAACCCCCTGGGTTTACCGGTGATGGCGTACCGGTTTTGGTTTGGAAATCGGGAAGGTCACAGTAAATGTCGCCCCTTCCCCACTGCGGGATACGGCCTCGATGTCGCCGCCGCAGTCCTTGACGATGCCGTAGCTGATGGACAAACCCAGGCCGGTGCCCTTCCCCACTTCTTTGGTCGTAAAGAAAGGTTCGAAGAGCTTGTCCTGGATGGTCTCGGGGATGCCGCTGCCGGTGTCCCTGATTTCGGCGATGACGTGAACACCGTCGGAGTGGGTTTTCAGCGTGATCTGCTTCTCGTCTTCCCCACCGGCTCCGGATGCGGTTTTCTCCTCGATCGCATCGCGGGCATTCAGCAGCAGGTTGATGAAGACCTGCTCCAACCGCCCGGGATCCGCCACGATCTTGGGCAGGTCAGTGTCAATTTCCCATTGCACGTCGATGCCTCTGACCCTCAACTGCTGACTGAAGATGTCGAAGGCGCTTTTCAAAACGTCGTTGATCTGAATTTTTTCCAGGGACAGATCCGACTTGCGGGCGAACTGTCGCATGTGGCTGATGATGTTGGCGGCACGGTCGACGTTTTTGTCGATTTTCGCCAGCATTGAATTGAGAATCCGGCCCTCGATATTTTCAGCCCTCTCGATCTTTTTGATAAAAAAACTGCTGGCAGTCTTGATGACGGAAAGCGGTTGGTTCAACTCATGGGCGATGCCGGTGGCCATTTCGCCCAGAGTGGCCATCCGGCTGGCCTGGATCAACTGCTGTTCCGCCTCGAGGCGTTTGGTAATATCGCTGGTAGTAATCAACAACACTTTTTTTCCGCTGTATTCAGACGGCGATACCCGGATATTGACGAACAACGCTTTGCCGTCTTTACTTTTATGTTTGACCTGATTGAGAAACGACACATGCCTCAGATCTTCGGCATAATGGGCATTACTTTTTGCGGCAAAAAGCGCCATAAACGGGGTATGGAGAATATCGCGTTTTTCGTAACCGTAATCGATGAAAACACTGTCGTTGCAGTCGAGGATTTCCAAAGTGTCCTGGTCGAGAACGAAAACCGGGTTGGGGATGTTGTTGAAGATTTCGTGGTATTTCTGCTCGGACTTCGCCAGTTCTTCTTCAAGCTGCTTTCGTTCGGTGATGTCCAGGTTCATTTCCAAGGCGGCAATGATGTCACCGTCGGTATTCTTTATCGGTGAGGTCTTGGCCAGCCAGTGGGTTGGCTTGCCATCCTTGGATAAACCGGTTTCTTCGCTGGTGTGTGATCGGCCGTCCGCAAAGGTTCTCTCCACCGGACATACAGTGCATTTTTCCAGACGTCCTTTGTACGCCCGGTAGCAGTAGTCGCCGCTCTGGGGTGCAAATTTTTGCGCGAATTCCCGATTATACTGTACCAGCTTATAGTCCCGGTCCTGAACCGTGATGATGCACGGGACCATCTCGAACAGGTCCTGGTATTCGTTCTTCTGCCGGTTGAGCTCGGTCTGTTGTTTGCCGATTTCTTCGGCCATGTGGTTGACGGCCGTGGCCAGTTGCCCCATCTCGTCTTCCTGGTCGACAACAACTTTGGTGCAAAGGTCGCCCCGGGCGATGGATCGGGTTCCTTCAATCAGTTTTTTCACCGGCTGGCTGACGAATTTCATAACGAGGATAAAGATGATGGTCGAGGTCAGCAGAAAAAGAACCATTGCCAGGCCCGTGACACCCTTTTCGGCCAGCAGGATTTCATCATCGGTTTGCTTTAGAGATACGACCACGTCGAGCGCCCCGAGAATCTTCTTGTCTTGCGGATGGATGTGGCAGGCGTCGGTTGAGCAGCCGGGCTCATTACAGATCGGACTGATGATGCCGAGCAGGCGGTTGCCCTTGCCGGAATCGAAGATGCGAATTCTTTCTTTCACGTTGACGTCGATCACCGGCGGATCGGTGCGATGGCAGATGAAACACGCCTCGGCCTTGATGTTGGTTTTACTGTCGACCTCTGTCGGCTGGTTCGTATACTTAATTTCACCCTCTTTGTTGTAAATCCGAATATTGCTGATTTCCTGCTGCCTGGCGATGTTGTTGATGATCTGGTTGATGTCGTCGCGTGAGTTGTGCATCATGGCATAGTGGGTGCCGAGCTTGATCGTGTTGGACAGCCGGTCGGTACCCAACACAACATCGTCCATCAATTTATCCTTCTGGTAGTTGATGTTGAAATAGGCCCAGGTCGAAATCGACAACAGCAGGGTCAGTCCCACCATGACGATGAGTTTGGTGACCAATCGTTGGCGTAAATATTTGATGATTTTAAACATCGGCAGCCATCCCTCTGTGGTTTACAACATTCCCGGTATTCAATGAGCTCCGCCAAAGCCGAAGGAATTTTATATGAACCGATCAAAGCCGACTTTTAAAACCAGTATTTCTTGGCAATCAGTCGGTCATTCAATATTTACCTTTATAGAACAATCATCGTCCCCGATATTAGTTATAGCTGTTGTCATAAATCTGTTCCGATTGGAGGGTGTGTTCGACAGTAGAAAATCCCCCCTGGCCCCCCTTTCAAAAAAGGGGGGAACGCGTACATTCCGGCATCTTTTCTTGTCGCAAATGTTGTGTTGAAACCACTATGTGCCTATCCCAGTCCCCACTTTGACAAAGGGGGACAGGGGGATTTTATAAAACACTCATCGGAATTAGATTCTGACATTCGCTATAACTCCTGGAACTGCCAAACTTTGGGAGTCTCCCCAGCAAAGCTGGAGGTTACCGATGATTATTATCACGCCGATTCGATCGGCGTCAGGCCGCGGTATCCATCGATTCTCGAAGCTTTTCTTTGAACCCGGCGGTGACGGCCAGATTCAAATCCAGCCCCACCTCCTGCTCGGAGAGGCCCAGGGCCAGTCCCAGCAACTGGGGCAGGTAGAGAACGGTTACCGTAAGGTTCTCACCGCTTAATTTTGAAATCTTGTCCTGATACGCTTCCAGGTTCATCTGGCACATGGGGCAAACCGTCACGACGGCATCGGCCCCCCTGGCGCGTGAGAGGATCGACCGAACCAACTCCATACCAACCGCCATTTTGGTGTTCATGTGCGCGGCCCCGCAGCACTTGCCCCCCATGTCCCAGTGGTGGACCGCCGCGCCGCTGGCCTCTATGATGGGAGCCATCGACTGCGGTGCTTCCGGATCATCGAAAATCGCATACGGCCTGAGGCACTGGCAGCCGTAGTAAGGTGCAATCGATAGCCCCGCCAGGGACCTTGTGGTTTTCTTGGAGATCAGATCCGGGCCGATGTCGCGCACAATCACCTCCAGCAGATGCCGAACGCGAACCCGTCCCGCGAAATGCAGCCCTTCCACGGCGAGGATGGCATTGATCCGATCTAAAAGTGCAGCATCGTGTTTGACCTTTTCTTCGACAGCCTTTAGGTTGAGATAACAAGCGCTGCAGGGCACCAGAATCTCTTTTGTACCGCTCATTTTTTCCGCCAACGCCAGGTTGCGGGCCGGCAGAGCCAACGCCAGGTTCCGGCTGGTGGCTTCGGCAGCACTGGCACCGCAGCAGGTCCAGCCCTCGATCTCTGTCAGTTCGGCCCCGGCAGCGGTCAGGAAGACGCGGGTGGACCGATCGTATTCACGGGCCGAACCTTCGAGGGAACAACCGGGGTAGTACAAATATTTCATGGAGCCTCCTCCAGTTCCGCGGCCTGCCGGAACAGCGCGGCCAATGCGCCGCCGCCTTTTGAGGGTATATGCAAGGGGACTTTTCCCTTCAACATCAGCTTTACGCCCAGCGCCGCGAAGCGCAGCGGCAATAGGGGATTCTTCATGGCGTTGAAGTAGAGAGTCATGAATTCCATCTCCCTGACGCGGCCATGGCGCCGCACGCTTTCCAGAAAGCTCTTGTAAAAGAGGATGCTTTGCCGGTGTCTGGTGAGACCTTCGCGTGCGGCCAGTTGTTTGAGCGCCCCCATGGCCTCTGTCAGCGGCAACCCGCGGGGGCACCGCAGCGTGCAGTAATAACAAGCGGAGCAAAGGGTGAAGGTCTGGCTCTGAAAAATCTCTTCTCTCTGCCCGGTCAGAACCAGCCGCCACAGCCGGCGGGGGGTGACATCCATCGCGAATTCATTGGGACAAGACCCCGTGCAGGTGCCGCACTGGATGCAGGCCTGCACCATCTCGCGCACCGGTGCCAAATCGTCGCTGCCCGCCGCATCTGAAAAATCGATTTCCTCTTTGACTTTCGTCGTCATATCGAATCACCTTGTAAACGCTCTTGGCTCTTTGGGCCGCTACGATGCATGAGAATTTACGTTCAAAGGCCAGTTGTGCCAGTTAAGCCGGTTTGGTCAGTTTTGTCAGTTAATGCGTATCATCGATTCTATTCACAAAACGGTCATGGTCCTTAGGCAACCGCGATTTATGATAACAATGCACCGGAGCCCATCCTCTCACCGTCAAAGAAGCGCCGCGTCGATGACATCCAACATCTGCTCTTGCCGCAAATCTTCCAAAACCGCGGCTTTGTTCGGGCACGCGGTCGCGCAGCTTCCGCACCCCTGGCACATGAGCGGGTTCACGATCACCTTCTGCTGATCGGCATCCAGCACCCGGGCGCCGTAGGGACAGGCCTCGATACACTGCTCGCAAAGGCTGCAGAGACTGTGGCGCACTCGGGCCACAACTTTGCCGGCCGGCAGGTTCTTGCGGTTCAGAAGTCGCAGGGAGCGCTGGGCCGCGGCCTCGGCCGTGGCGATCGACTCGGCGATCGAACGCGGCGAGTGCGCCAGACCGCAGGCGAAGACGCCCTCCTTGAGCGCATCAACCGGCCGCCACTTCGACTCGGCTTCCTGAAAGAACCCGTCCATGTCGCGGTCAATTCCGTAAGCCGCGGTAAGATCCGCCGGAAGATTCGGAATCACGCCGGTGGCCAGAACCAGCAGATCGGTGCTGATCTCGATCCTCCGGCCGATGATCGGCTCGAAGACGCTCACCGTTACCGCACCCTGGTTGACCGCGACCTGCGGTTTGTTTTCCAGGCTGTACTGGATGAAGTCGATGCCACTTTTACGCGCCCGGGTGTAATACGTCTCCGCAAAACCATAGGTCATCATGTCGCGATACAGGACATACACGGCGATGTCCGGATTCTGCGCTTTCATCTGCAGGGCGTGCTTGAGAGCGGCCGCGCAACATACCCGGCTGCAGTAATTGCGCGGTTCTTCGCGCGAGTCGACGCACTGGATCATGACCACGCTGTCGAGGACCTGCGGGTCGATGGAGCAGTCGGCCAACTTCTGCTCCAGTACCTTCTGGGTGATGATGGCCGGACTGGTGCCGAAACCGTATGATGTCGTGCGGGCCTCGTCACCGCCGGTGGCCAGAATAGTGACACCATGCTCAAGTGTCTCTGCCCCGCCCTCCGGGTTTTCAATCGTCGTGTAAAATTGTCCCACTTGCCCATAGGCGGCCAAAACCCGGCTGCCGGTGCGCACCGACACCAGGGGATGTTTTTCCACCTTTTGTTCGGTTTCGGCCAGAAGGTCCGGGATCGACTGCCCCTCTATTGTCTGTTTGAGCCAGATCATGTTGCCGCCGAGCCGAGCGGCCTGCTCGACGATCTCCACCGGGAACCCGTGATCGGCAATCGCCAGGGCCGCCGTCATGCCGGCGATACCGCCGCCCACCACCAGGGCCCGCTGCTGAATCGGCAGCGACAGCGTTGGTGACGGATCGACGCGTTTCACGCAGGCCAGCCCCATTTCCAGCACGGACCGCAGACGGTTGACAGAGGGGCCGCCTTGCGGCTGGGACGACTGCCCACCGGCGGCCGGCGGCGCGTTCAGCGAGCGGATATCGACCACGTCCATCAAAGACGGATCAAGACCCACCTTGCGCGCCAACTGACGGATCTTACGGGCATACACATACGGCAGACAGGCACCGATCAGCACCCGGTTCGGCCGGTAGCTCTCCACCCGATCGACCAGATCATCCCATCCCGCGGCCGTACAGGTTCTGTCGATGATCTCCACCCCCACGACCAGGGGGTCGGCGGCCACCTGCCGTCTCAGGTCATCCACCACAGGGGCTGGCGCCAGGGTCCCGTGGCAGGCACAGATGGCCACCAGGATTCTTGGCACTTCCCGCGAAACGTCTCCCACCGTGTTTTCGGCTTCCGGCTCGGGGGTCAGCCCGCCGCCGGCGCCGTGAATGATCCGTGAGGCCGCAAGTGCGGCGGCGGACGCCTGGGTGATCGATTCTCCGATGTCCTTCAACCCTGAATAAGATCCCCCCAGCAGGACCCCGTCGCGCGGCGTCCGCGTGAGGGAAAAGGGCACCGTCTGTCCAAAACCCCAGCTATTTAAAGGGATCTCGAGCAATTCGGCCAGTGCCGCCGAGCCGGCCGCCGGTCGCTGCCCGACAGCCAGGACCACCATGTCCTGACGGGATTCATGTACACGGCCTCCGGTGTCGGCATATCGAATGACCAGATCGCCGCTGCTGTCGTCATGCATCACCGAATGAACCCGTCCCCTTTCGAAACGGACGCCACACTGGGCCTCCGCCCGATCGCGGTAACGCTGGAATGGTTTCCCGAAGGTGCGCATATCCATGTAAAAAATAGTGGTCTCGAGCACGCCGCCGCTTTTCTCCAGGGCCACCACGGCTTCCTTGATGGTGGTCATGCAGCAGACATTGGAACAGAAATCGGCATCGGACTGCAGATCGCGCGAACCGACACATTGCACCCAGGCCACCTTGCGAACCGGCCGCTCATCCCCGGGTCTCACCAGGCGTCCGCCGCTGGGGCCGGTGCCGCTGAAGATTCTTTCGAATTCAAGGCTGGTGACGACTCCCGGCAGGACCCCGTAGCCGAAGGTGTTTTTGCCTTGCGACGGATCGTAATAAGACGTCCCACCGCACAGCACCAGGGCCCCGACGTTCAGGCGGCGTCCTCTGGCAGCCTCCACATCTTCATAGATGCCGAGGACCATGGGTATCAGCTTGTCCGGATCGAATGGCTTGACCAAGTAGTCGAGGGCACCTATTTTCATGGCCTCGACGGCGGTCTCCACGGTCGCATAGGCCGTCATCATCACGACACTTAAATCGGGGTGGTCCGCCTTGGCTTTTTGCAGAACCTCAACCCCGTCCATGCCGGGCATCTTGATGTCGGTCAGCATGAGGTGATAGGAACCATCGGCCAGTCGTTTCAGCGCCTCGGGGCCGGATTCGGCCATATCGACGAAAAAACCCTCGTCTTCGAGCCACGCCTTCAAGGAGTCACGTACGATCAGTTCGTCGTCCACCACCAGAATGCGGAATGTTTTGCGTTCCTGCTCGGAGATCCGGATGGCACCGGTGGGGCACACGTCTACGCAGGCACCGCAGCGGTTGCAAACGCTGAAATCGATCACAAACGGGTTCGGTATGGCGTGCGGCACCGGCAGGTAGATGGCTTTACGGCCCACCATCCCGGAGTTGAAAGCATCCGGGACCGTCACCGGACACTCCGATGCGCAGGCGCCGCACCCGATGCACAGTGCCGGATCCACCCAACTCGGTTTCTGGCGCAGCGTCACCTCGAAATTGCCGGCTTCGCCCGCGACGGCTGTCAGTTCGGTGGACAGCAGAATCTCGATGTTCTCGTGGAACAATCCCTTGCGGAGGCAGTACTGGGAGGACGCGTCGCGGTCGACCAGCGGCAGCATTTTGCACATGCCGCAGCGATCCGAAGGGAATTGATAGTCCAGTTGACTGAGAACCCCGCCCAGGTGCGGTGCGCGGTCGGCCAAGATGACCCCGTATCCGGTTTCGGCCAGATCGAGGGCCGCACGAATGCCGCTGATACCGGCACCGACAACCAAAGCGCTTCCGATTTTTCTTGGCATGTTATTCTCCAAGTTGGGCCCGTTAGTCGGTTTGCCGGTTGAGCCCGTTTGCCGGTTGAGCCAGTTGGCCCGTTGGCCGGTTTTGCCCGTTTGGCCGGTTGAGCCCGTATGCCCGATATTTCTGTTGCGTCCGCTTGATCTGTTACCGGCTAACCGGATAGCCTGCACGAAATTTGATGTTTGTAAGACCCTAGTCCCGCCGCGGCGGGACTCAACGGGCTCACCGGCTAACGGGCTCAACCGGCTAACCGGATTATCCCATCCCAACCACCTCGTTAAATTCGTTCTCCCTGAACTCGGACAGCGGCGGTTTCTCGTCGACACTGCGGCCCGCAAGGTAATCGAATGCCTGTTGGGTGCCATGCGCAACTGTTCGGAAGAGTTCCATCACCGGAATGTCGTTGGGACAGGCATTGGTGCACTGGCCGCAACCCACACAGGCCGTGCTCATATGCGCCAGGCGAGTAAGGTGATAAAAAACCGTGTCGGTCGGCATCTTTATCACCCCTTTGCGCTGGGCCCACTGCAGGTACTGAATCGGTTCGTGGTTGAACACATCGGTGACGAAGACGCATTCCTTGCAGTAGCACACGGGGCAGGCCACCCGGCAATTGTAGCAATTGACGCAGCCGGCCAGATAAGCAGTGAGCCCCTCCAGGTCTTGCACGGCTTGACCGGTCGCGCTGAACATCTCGTCGCGATAGGCGCTGCGCCGGGCCACAAGCGCGGCAATGACCTCTGCGCGGTTTTCCTCGGCTGGGGCCGCCGGCAATTCCAACCGGCTCAACAGGTGGCTCCCCTTTTCAGTTTGGGACTGCAGCAAGATGTGGTCGTCGACATCAACGCCCAGAAGTCCGATAACGATATCGGCACCCTCGGCCACCGGATATTCGCACGCCCGGCAGGCCGGGGCGATATCGATCCCTTCTTCTGTCCCGGTTTTGCCAGCCAGCGCACTTCGGCAGAAATCCATGCTCGATAGCGAGCCGTCGCCCCCGTCAAGCTTGAGATAATCCGCATTGCGGTAAGCCCCCAGGCAGTCGATACCCAGAATGACCAGCTCCTCAAGGCGTCCCTGCTTTAATTTGACCAGCTCGATGAAAGCGCGGATTTCGCAAGGTCGCATGACCACTGCCATGGTTGCACCGACCGGTTTGCGCGTGAGTTTCGACGCCACCTTGGCGGTGTTCATCGGAAACGCCGGCGCCAGCGGATCGATGGCGTCCAGGCGGTTCGGATCGGTAATCAATGTCGGCATCACCATCTGTTTCATGGGCAACCGGCTGGCAACAAGCAGCGCGTTAATGTCGTCGAGCCGCAAAATCGATCCAAGAAATTGCCTTAAAGCCGCCAGAAGGTCCTGATCTTTCACATCGATTCTTGCTGAAGCCGTCATGCTATTAATCCTTTTGCTTTTCTTTGATTTAATTTTTTACCTTGCTGCCAAGCTTGGTTAAAAATTAAATCACCATCTTCAGTTTGGTCTGGGACGGCCCGAGCGACTTCACCTGGGCCACCAGCTCGCGCATGGTTTCGGCAAACTGAATGCCGTCGCTGGCTCCGATCCAGGTCAGCCTGAGCCGTTCGGGTTCGAAGCCAAACCGGGGCAGAATCTCCTTCAGCAGTTTGATCCGGCGCCGGGCTTTGAAATTGCCGTTGATGTAATGGCAATCCCCGGGATGGCACCCGCTCACCAGCACGCCGTCAGCCCCTTCCAGCAGCGCCTTGATGATGTACTGCGGGTCGACCATGCCGGTGCACATCACCCGGATCATCCTGACGTTGCGGGGATAGGCCTGCCGGGACGTGCCGGCCAGATCTGCAGCCGTGTACGTGCACCAGTTGCACACAAAAGCGATGATGGTTGGCTCGAAATCTGTCATGGAAAACTCCTTTTATTCTTGCGGCCAATTGGCCACGGGCAAACGGGCTTAATCCCGCCGCGGCGGGACTAACGGGCTAACGGGTCCGCTCATGACCCAACCTTCGCGATGGCATCGATTATGCCGTCGATCTCCGCAAAGATCTGCCGGCTTTTGAAGTGTCGGCTGAGGGCGGCATCGCTGGGACAAAATCCGGAGCAACTCCCGCACCCCTTGCACACCGCCGGATTCACTTCGGACACCCCCATGCGCTCGTTGAATTCGATCGCACCATACGGGCAGAGGCCGATGCAGACCTGGCAGCCGACACAGATATCCGGATCGATCCACGAAATGGTGGGCGGCACTTCGACCTTGCCGAGTGTTGCCAGGGACAGGGCTTTGGCGGCCGCGCCCGAAGCCTGGGAAACCGTATCCGGAATGTCCATCGGTTTTGAACAGCATCCGGCCAGGAAAACCCCGTCGGTGGCCGTGTTGAGAGGCCCCAGCTTGGGGTGCTCTTCCAGGAAAAATCCATCGGCACCCTGGTTGACCCCGAAAAGACGTCCGACGTCGCCGGCGTCATGGCGCGCCTCTATGGCGGTGCACAGAACCACCATGTCCACCGCCACCCGCACCCGGCGACTCAATAAAGTGTCTTCAGCGATGGCGATCAATTTGCCGTGCTCTTCGGGCCGCACAGCCTGGTCGGTGATTTCCGCCACTTTGCCCCGGATGAAAATCGTGCCCTCCTCCTGGCAGCGGCGATAGAACTCTTCGTAGCCTTTGCCAAAACAACGCATGTCGATGTAGAAATCGTAAACTTTGGTGTCATGGCCGACTTTTTCTTTAATCAAATGCGTGTATTTCAACGCATACATGCAGCACACCCGTGAACAGTATTCGTGGTAGTTCACGTCCCGGCTACCGATGCAATGCAACAGCGCCACACTCCGGGGTGACCGCGTCAACGCCCCGTTTTCGTCGCGAATCCGGATTTTCCCTCCGGTGGGACCGGTGGCGTTGCTCAGGCGCTCGAACTCCAAGGCCGTAAAGACGTTGGGATAGACGCCGTAACCAAAGGGTTTCATCGGCGTTGGATCCATCGTGTCATAGCCGGTGGCCAGGATAATACTACCCACTTTGACCTGAACCTCCTGCTCCGACATTCCGTGATCGATGGCAACCGCCTCGCAGGCACCCACACACACCATACACTCGCTGCAGATTCCGCAGTTCAGGCAGCGCCGGGATTCCCGCTGGGCGTCGGCTTCCGTGAAGCTGCAATCGACCTCGGCAAAAGAGTCAACCCTTTCGGCGGCTGCCAAATGACGGGATTGCACGCGCATTTCCGGACCAATGTTTTGGGGAATATCCGCCCAATCGGTGCCGGGCGATGGCTGCATCTCCATCTCGGCGGCATAGGCGTCCAGGTCTTTCCCGCCGATGAACCGCTCGATCGCCGCCACCGCTTTGTGGCCGGCCGCCACCGCCTCGATCACCGAGGCCGGACCTGATACCGCGTCGCCGCCCGCAAAGACATGCGGAAGCGAGGTTTGCATGGTGTGCGGATGAACCCGGATCGTGCTGCGCCGGGTGGCGTCGAGTCCGGACCCTTCCGCCGCCCAATTGAGATCGATGCGCTGGCCTATGGCCGGCAGGACCGCATCACAAGCCATCAGGAATTCGGAGTCCTTGACCGGCACGGGGCGGCGGCGTCCGCTGGCATCCGGCGGGCCGAGCGCCGTCCGGATGCACTCGAACCCGGTCACACGGCCGTCCTTTCCGACAATCCGCGCCGGAGCGGTCAGGTATTGAATATCGACGCCTTCGGCCAAGGCGTCCTGGATCTCCTCAGGGTAGGCCGGCATCTCCTCACGGCTGCGCCGATAAACGATCGACACCGACTCACTGCCCAGGCGTTTGGCGACCCGGGCCGCATCGACCGCCACGTTGCCGCCGCCGACAACCACGACCGTGTCACCGGGACGCCTGCGGGATCCCAAGTTGACCTCCCGCAGGAAATCAACGGCATTGATCACCCCGTCGAATTTGTCTTCTCCCACGATACCGGTACTGAAGCCGAGATGGGCACCGATGGCCAAAAAGACGGCATCGAACCCCTGTTGCTCGAGATCCGTCAAGGTGAAATCACGTCCCAACCGTTTTCCGGTGTGAACCGTTATTCCGTGGCGCAGGAGGTGTCCAATCTCACGGTCCAGAATATCGGGGGGCAAGCGGTAGTCCGGTATACCGACCCGGAGCATGCCGCCCAAAACCTCGAGTTCCTCGAAAATAGTAATTTGGTACCCTTTCAGCCTCAAGTAGTAGGCCACCGTCAATCCAGCCGGTCCGGAACCGACCACCGCGACCTTTTCCTTGCGCTCGGTGATGTCCGCCAGTGGCAGGTCGGACAAATCGACCTGGTCGGCGGCAAAGCGCTTCAGATTGCGGATGGCGATCGGGGCATCGATTTCTGCACGACGGCATTGGCTCTCACAGGGATGCGGACACACCCGCCCGAGAACACCGGGCAACGGCAACCGCTCCATGATCAGTTGCACGGCTTGTCTGTATTTGCCCTGGCCGATCAACTGGACATACCCCTGAACGTTGATACCGGCCGGACACGTCGTCACGCAGGGCGCGCGGTCTTTTTTTTCGATATTGAAGGTGATCGGAATGGCTTGAGGAAAAGCCCTTCCGATGGCTTTGCGTTCTCCTAAGCCCACATCCCATTCACTGGGCAGAGAGACCGGGCAGACGTCGACGCACTCACCGCAACCGGTGCAGATACCCTCCTTGATGTAGCGCGGTTTTCTGCGAATGGTGACGGTGTAGTTGCCGATGTATCCGGAAACCTCTTTGACCTCACTGTAGGTCAGCAGCTCGATGTTGGCATTCTGGGCCACTTCGACCATCTTGGGGGTACCGATGCAAGCGGCGCAGTCAAGGGTGGGGAAGGTCTTGTCGAACTGGAGCATGTGACCACCGATGGTGGTCCCTTTTTCCACCAGATACACCTTGTGCCCGGAATTGCCGATATCGATCGCGGCCTGCATGCCGGCAATCCCCCCGCCGACGACCAGCATGTCGGGGTACACGTCGGCCTCACGGGTTTCGAGGCTTTCGTGATAGTTGACCCGGTTGATGGCCGCGGCTGTCAAACTCTTGGCCTTGGCGGTGGCGTCGTCTTCATTTTCGGTGACCCAGGAAACCTGCTCCCGAACGGAGGCCATCTGGAAGTAATAGGGGTTCAAGCCGGCCCGCTGGCAGGCCGCCATGAAAGTTTTGCCGTGCAATCGCGGAGAACAGGAAGCCACCACCACCCGGTTGAGACCGAAGTCGTGGATGTCTTTTTCGATCATGGCCTGCCCCGGATCGGAGCACATGAATTTGTAATCGCGCGCCACGACGACATTTTGCATATCCCGCGCGAATGCGGCCACTTCCTCGACCCTCACCTTGTAGGCGATGTTGATCCCGCAGTGGCAGATGTAGAACCCTATTTTTACAGGCATAGAAAACCCCTTCCTTGTCCCGATTCCGCTCCCCCCCGGTTGAATCGAGCCGCTCCTTTTTGTGCAGCAGCGGCTGTCGGCAGGGACCAGACGCCTGCATACGCCTTCCTCCGATAGCTGTCAGTGTGCAAGCGCCGTCGCACTAAACTTCCTCCTCTACGGTTTGCGATTTAAGAGACCCCGTCAGCATCTGGACCACCTGAAGCAATTCTTCAGCTTCGGGAGGTTTCAGGATAAAGGCTTCCGGTTCGGGCAAGGCACCGCCAACAGCAGGATTTTTAAAGCGCTGATAATAAAAGAAGGTCTTCCGATCGAGGGAGGAAAGCATGATGACCGGGATAGCCCTCAATTTTTCATCCATTTTGAGCGTGCGATACAGAACGGATTGACGGCCCCTGAACCGCATCATATTCAGGATGATAAGGTCCGGAACGTCAGCGATGATCTCGTCCAACTGCGCCGTTCCACTTTCAGCAATGACGGGGTCAAATCCGGAGGTATTCAGCAGGTTGGATAAAAAAATCTGCATCTCCGGCTCGTCATCGACAACAAGAATCTTTTTTTTCTCGGTCTCCAGGGACAAGCGACACCTCTGCGTCATCAATATGGATGCAAAATCCAGGCAGCCGGTAGTCTCGACTGTATCGATAGCTTAGGCAGATTCTGTGCCACACCGGTCTAAATACTAATTTTTTTAATCATTCCAGAATTTTGCGACCGTAAACATTCGATCGAAGGCGCGCAACTCGTCCGTAAATGTTGCACTGAATGCAACACAAAAATTATATCAAAACCTCGAAATACTTATGAAATCAACCGAAACGCCTTGCAACACTGTTGCGCAACATTTGTTGCAGAAAGTATGCGGTTCACCGACAGTCGCATTTGGGTAGAAATCGGACCCCGAAGACCCTCTTTTTTGATTGGCTTGACGTTCCGCTGTTTGTTTTTTATGTTCATGATATAAGGATCCATGATTTAGACTACACCGAACTCTGTCTTTCGCATTCCGCATTGGCCTCTGCTTGATGCAATGCTTTTTTGATCCCGTCTGCTGCTGGTTTCGACACGCTATATTCGCGACTGCGCACTCCTCTGCCCGACCGGTTTTTTAACCATTGACCGCTCCAATCTAAGTATTTTGGATATTGGGAGAGTATCGTATGAATTCGGCGAACGCTGATCAACTCCCCCGTAAGCTACCCCTGAAACTGGCTATCGTCGGTGGGGGACGGGCCTGCAAGTTTTTCCTCGAATCCGCAAAGAATGATTTTTTCCCACTGTTGGATATCCAAGTGGTGGGGGTCTGCGATATCGACCCCAACGCGGAAGGCTTCATGCTGGCCAGGGAAATGGGCATTTACACGACCGATGACTTTCGGAATTTATTTAAAATAGAGGACCTGGAAGGCATTATCGAGCTGACGAACGACGATGAGGTCTTTATAGAACTTATAAAATTGCGGCCCAAGGGCGTTGGCGTGCTGGAACATGATATCGGCAGATTGATCAGAAATCTTTTCAATCTGAGTCAGCGGCTAAAATCGATGGAAAAACAGGCCGCCCTCGAAAAAATGTCGTCCGATTTTCTGATCCAACAAAGCGATGCCGCCATTGTCGTGCTGAACACGGATTACACCATTTCCGAAGCCAACGAAGCGTATTTGAAAATCGTGAACAAATCCAAGGCCGAGGTTGTCGGGACTCCCTGCTATCAGACCTATTACGGATTGAACGCCCCCTGTTCCGTCGCCAGGCCGGAACTGCCGTGTCCCATGCTCGAAACGCTCAGAACCGGCAAGTCCGCCCATGTCATCCATGAATTTCCGACGACCACCGATCGACAGACCTACGGCAATTTAGTGACCTATCCCCTAAAGGATCAGGATGGCCAGATTTTGCGGATCATCGAAATATGGCGTGATATCACTGAAAAAATCAACAATGGGTGGAATAAACGGGTGGCGGAACTGAAAGCCGACCTCAACAAAATGGTGCAGGAAGATCGGATGATATCCCTCGGAAAACTCGTGGCTAGTTGCGTTCACGAGATCAACAATCCGCTGCAAGGGCTTTTGACATTCAGTCACATCATGGAGGAGATGTTGGCGCAAACCCGATTGAACCGCGAGGACATTAATAAAGGCCGGGATTTTATGAAAATCATGTCAACTGAACTGGAGCGCTGCGGAAAAATCGTGTCCGGCCTTCTATCCTTTTCCCGCGAATCTCCCCTGGAATACAAAGAAAATGATCTCAACGATATTCTCAAGTCGGTAATATCATTGACCCGCCATAAGATCGAGCTTCATAATATCCGCCTTAAAAATGAGTTGTCCGAATGCCCCTTGCGCATCACAGGTGACACCAATCGCCTGCAACAATGTCTACTCAACCTGATTTTCAATGCCGTCGAAGCCATGCCGGAAGGCGGCGACCTTTATGTAGGATCCCGGTTGGACCCGAACCAGCAAAGCTGTGAAATTACCGTCAGGGACACCGGATGCGGAATTCCCAAAACGGATCTCGAACACATCTACGATCCTTTCTTCACGAACAAACCCGAAGGAGAAGGCACCGGCTTGGGTTTGTCGATCGTTTACGGCGTTGTGAAAAACCATAGAGGAAGGATTTCGGTCAAGAGCGGGGTGGGCGAAGGGACGACCTTTACCCTGAATTTTCCAATCTCCTGAACTCCCGTGGCATGCCACCACTGGCGTTGCACCATTCGACGGGCTTCAGAGCCGCGCTGAGGCCGCCTTTTACGACCGTGGATCTCTGAAAACACCAAATCTGGCAAGTTTTGGACTTTCCCGCAGGCTATACTGAAGGCCATAAAACTTTTCCGATTGCTCTTTTAAAATCCCCCTGTTCCCCTTTTGTCAAAGGGGGAACTTGTAACGATCTTAAGTGGTTACAAACCCAGTTCTTGCTTCAAGAAGGGATGCTGGTATGTAAGCGTTCCCTCCTTTCGAAAAAGGAGGGCCAGGGAGGATTTTTTACTGTCACACACACAGTCTAATCGGAACATATTTATGACAACAGCTATATATAACACGGCAATATCAGGGTTGATCGACATGCCGCCGATCCAATATACCTTTTACACGCGTCAAGGACGGATGAAAGGGGGCTTCCATGAAAGAAAAATTACAAATTATGATTGTCGATGACGAAATGATCGTCCGGGAGTCCTTTTATCACTGGTTTACAAAGGCCGGGCATATAGTGGAAACCGCTGCCTCTGGTCTCGAGGCTCTCGAGCGACTGAACGAGATTGCTTTTGATCTTTTATTCGTCGACATCAAGATGCCCGGCATGGACGGACTCGAGCTTCTTGAAAGAATCAAGGCGGAATATCCTGAAACCTTGGTGATCATCATTACCGCGTACGGTTCGATTGAATCGGCTGTAAAGGCCATGAAGACCGGTGCAAGCGATTATCTTCTCAAGCCCTTCAAACCGGAGCAGCTTTCGCTGGCATTGGAAAAAATTGGTCAACAAAAAAAGTTGACCGCAGAGTACAATTACCTCAAGGGGTGCCTGGAGAAGATGACCCGGTTCGATAATATTGTCGGACAGTCCGAGGCGATGAAAAAGATGTTCGAGCTGATTCCGGAAATAGCGCAAAGTGACGCCTCCATTTTACTTACCGGGGAAACCGGAACAGGCAAAGAGCTGGTCGCCAAGGCCATCCATGCCAAAAGCCGTCGCTCTCAGAGACCCTTTGTCGCCATCAACTGCGGTGCCATACCCGATTCCTTGTTGGAGAGCGAGCTCTTCGGCCATCAGAAGGGCGTGTTTACCGGAGCCAGCCACGCCCGCAAGGGATTTTTGGAAGTCGTTTCGGGCGGCACGCTGTTTCTCGACGAGATTGGTGATATCAGTGCCAAAATGCAGATCGACCTGCTGCGCGTTTTGGAGGACAAAACCATTACCCGTCTCGGCAGTCGGAACCCCACAGCGGTTGACTTTCGCCTGATATCCGCAACCCGACAGAACCTTGAAGAGGAGGCCAGGGCCGGCCGTTTTCGCGAAGACTTCTTCTATCGCATCAACGTCATTCACATTCATATCCCCCCGTTGCGGGAAAGAAAATCGGACATACCGTTGCTGCTGCAGCATTTCCTCAAGAAGTACAGTCAGGAAACCGCCAAACGCGTTGATCACGTTTCTGCCGATACGCTGGATCTTTTAAAAGGCTACACTTGGCCCGGCAACGTCAGGGAGCTCGAAAATGCGGTCGAACGGGCAGTGGTTCTCTCCCATTCCCGCACACTCAGGACGGGCGATTTTGCCTTCCTGCAATCCAACCCCAGCATCTCCAAAAGGAAACCGACGCTGAAAGAAATCGAAAATAATTATATCGCCCAGGTCCTTGAGGAATACAACTGGAATGTTACCAAAGCCTCCGGTATACTGGGGATCAACCGGGTTACCCTGCATAAGAAAATGAAACGGTTGGGGCTGAAACGCACGGCGCCCGCGGTTGCGACAAACGAGTGAATTGATGCCTCTGAAGAACCACACCATAGGAGTATGCACGCTCGGAAATGGCGTTGAACTTCCTGTAAAAGTCGTCGCCGCGAATATTTCCGGTTACCTGAAGCTCACCTCAAGAATACTCCCCTCCCTTGACCATCCGGCGTATGCCTTTTCGGAAAACCGGTTGCAGTACGATGCCGGTGCCGTCCTGCGGGACCTTGAAAACAGAAGATTTGAAAACTGCCGGAAAGTCATCGCGGTCCTGAATGTCGATCTTTTCATTCCGATTTTCACCCACGTCTATGGCGAAGCCCGGCAGAATGGAAAAATCGCGCTTGTTTCCACGTTCAGATTGTCGGAAAAAAATGACGGTTTTTCACCCAGCCCGGCGAAGATCCTTGAGCGGACGGCCAAGGTGGCGCTGCATGAACTGGGGCACCTCTTTAATCTGGAACATTGTCACGACACCAGATGCCTTATGCATTTCTCCGGCAATCTCGCGGAGCTGGACGACACCCCTCTCTACTTCTGCAGGTATTGCGCGACCTACTATCGGGATATCCTCCGCCGGTCTTGAGGCAGGGTATTCATGCCTTCAGACGGTCCGTTCTGTCCGAAGAAAACACTTTACCAATCGATTCCAACTGACGTCCACACCACTTCCGAACAGATCATCGACCGGGTGACTACCGGTGGCGGCCAGCTTTTCATAATCGGTCCCCAGAAGCTCGAGCAGCATTCCAATTTCCCTTTCCATCCAGTGCACGCTCTCTTCTCCGAAATAGAGTCCCTTGAGACTTTGTTTCGGTGATTTGGGCTCAAGGATCATCAACCATCCTGCCTGGTAGGGATCCAGGCGAATTATCTCCGGATGCTCTTTCACCCGATGGTTGACGGCCAGAACGGTCCCGGAAGCCGGCGCGAGGACCGCGGCATGGTGGCCGAATCGTCCGAAGGTCCAACCAACCTCATGCTGCTGAAGCACTTCTCCGAGAGGCGGCAGGTCAATTGCCTCGGGCACGCCAAACAGCCGTATGGCAAAATCGTCGAATCCGATGCGCACTCGTCCGCCGTGTTCGAAACGTAGCCAGTTGTGTCCAAGGTGGTAGTAATAGCCGTTGGCCATCCGGAAACCCGAAACCAAATGGTAACCGGGCACCCCGGGGACTTCGGACACATCCATGTCATCCAACAGTTGATCGAAGGTGCAGTGATAGCATTCGTAGTTCAGTGTGCAAAGTTTCGGGGCCTCCACGCGACCGGTCAATACATGGCGACACGGGCGTGACGAGCCGTGATATCTCTCCTGAAGATAGCGCACCCAACGGGGAGCGATTTTTTTTGAATCGTCGTTGTTAGTCATCCCCATCGCCTTGCGCATACCCGTGTCGAAAGGGCAATTGTTGCAGTCGTAAGCATGGTCGCAGAGCCGGTAGTTGATCACTCCGGCTTTCATCCAGATGCACTCGTTTTCCAGCACCTCGAACCCTTCGATCCGGCGCGGCCTCGAATGGGTTGCCTTTGCGGATTTCAATATGGTTCGCTTTTTCATGGTTGCTCCTCCTTTCGGTTCGGCCAAACGACGCCGCCGGACTGAATCGACCCGCCATGGATCGTCAATCGACTAGTTCAACCTCTGCTGTTGCAACCGGAATGCCAGACGCAACGCATACTTCATAACAGCATAGAACTATTGCAAATAAAGAATATAACGGAGTCGAAGAGAAGAATACCAGGCTCGAACCTGGAAATTTTTTACGATGATTTTGGCTACACCGAAGAAGAAGATTGACAGTAAAAAGAAGAAAAAAGGTTTTGGTTTCGAGCAGTTAAAAAATGTTGCCAATAGCGACACCCGCTGTGATAAAATTTATCATGATCAATGGTGCCGATGCGGATCGCGTCTCGTCCTATTAAAAGAGAAACGATGTTTGTCAATGCTCATTGCTCATTGCTCATTTGCGAGCACGGTATTGCAATTACGTGGCATGCGAATTCTGAAAGCGTCGACAAAAAAGAATGGCTTGCGGTCTCAGGCAGGACGAAGACCAAGCTTTTTGATCTTGCGCCACAGGGTCGTGCGGTCAATGCCCAGCTCACCAGCGGTTTTACTGCGGTTCCATCCGTGTTTCCTGAGCGCCGCCAGGAGGCGCTCCCGCTCGCTTAAGCCCGCCTTTTCGTCAGCCGGTAAATCCGAACACCGACCTTTCAATCGGTCGGACCTACGGTGCAGGAGGTAATCGGGCAGGTGTCCGGGCTCGATGGTATCATCACGACAGATGATCAGGGCGTGCTCGAGAATATTTTCCAGTTCCCGCACGTTGCCCGGATAGGAGTAGTTGAGCAGAATCTGCATGGCGGCTTCGGAGATTCCCACATGCCGGTTGTCCTGGATGGCGGCCAATTTTCGCAGGATATGGTGGACAAGCAAAGGCAGGTCGTTGAAGCGATCTTTAAGATCCGGCACTACGATACGGAAAACATTGAGCCGGTAGAAAAGGTCCTCGCGAAACTGGCGATTGGCAACCAGAACCTCAAGATTTCTGTTGGAGGCCGAGATGATCCGAACATCGACCTTCTGGGTGTGGCGGCTGCCGAGGGGGTAAAATTCTCTGTCCTCCAGCACCCGCAGCAGTTTGGCCTGAAGCGCAATTGGCAGATCGCCAATTTCGTCCAGGAAAATCGTCCCGCCGTCGGCTTCATTGAATCGCCCGGGTTTGTCCCGCTCGGCACCGGTGAAAGCCCCTTTCACATACCCGAACATTTCCGACTCGAGCAGGTTGTCAGGGATGGCGGCGCAGTTCACTTTCACAAATGGTTTGTGAGCGCGCGGACTGACGGAATGAATGACCTTTGCCAGAAGATCTTTACCGGTGCCGGTAGAGCCTTCGATTAGAATGGTGGCAGCGGTGGCCGCCACAACGCCAACCGTCTCGAAGATTCGCTGCATGGCTGGATCTCTGCCGATCATGTCCTGAAATGTATATCGTTCTCTGATGACCTGGTCCAGCTGCCGCACCAGGGTCAGATCGTGGAAAGTCGCCAGCCCGCCGACAATGGTGCCCTTTTCGTTTCTCAGCGCCATGTATTTGGCCCGCACGGGGATCGTCTCACCATTTTTGGTTGCCATCAGCCCCTGGCGGCTGTTGCGGCTGGCGCCGTCGGCAATCGACTCCTTCAGCAGACACAGATCGTGGGCCGCCACGCCTTCGAATATGGCCGAGCAGGGCTTGCCGATTACTTGACGACGATCGAATCCGGAAATCTTCTCGGCCTCGCGATTGAAAAAGGTCAGATAACCGCCGCGATTGACCGTAAAAACGCCGACATCCAGGTTGTTCAGTATCAGCTTCAAACTGCGCTCTTCGTAATGGATGCGGTTGATCAGATCGGCAATCGGTGAGTGATCCTGAAGAATCGTCAAACAGCCGATCACATTGCGCTGGGCGCCATAAATCGGTGTGGCTAAACGGGTAAGAAGGTGCTTGGTCTCCGATTCGTTTAAGAATTCCACGTCGGGTTCATCTGTAACCGGATCGTCGCCGTATGCTATCGCACAGTTGACCATGCATGGCACACCGGTAAATACCTCCCGGCAGTCCCGGCCGATGACCTCGTTTTCCTTCAAACCCATCAGCGCCTGAGCGCTGTAGTTAATGGATGAAATCTGGTGGTCGAAATTGACCGTGAAGGCCCCGATGTTCAATTCATCGAGTAACATGAGCCACTGGTCGCAACGGATAGTGGCATCGCCAGATATGAGGGGAATGGGCATGATTCAACCGCCTGAAGAATTATTCACCGCTTGCCGGCAAGCGGATAGTAAATACCGATCCGTCTTCCATTTTACTGTCCACGGTTATTGTGCCCTTGTGATGCTCGACAATCCCGTAGACCGTCGAAAGCCCGAGTCCAACCCCGTAACCTTCTTTTTTGGACGTGAAAAAAGGGTCAAAGATGTGCGGCAGATCTTGCGGAGAAATCCCCTGGCCGGTATCTTTGACCGCAATCCAAACATCCGGTTTGGCGCTGTCACTGCCGGCCGACACTTCCAGGGTACCACCGCCGGGCATGGCATCGATGGCATTGAAGATCAGGTTGATGACGCATTGCTGCAATTGATTAAAATCCCCCGACACCGGCGGCAGACCGTTTGGCACCGATAGCTTCAGCCGGATGTCGCTCAATTCGATCTTATGTTGGCTCAAGAGGATGCTGCGCCGGATCAGCTCTTCCAGGCTGACCTGACCGAACACCGGCGGGGACTTGCGCGAAAAGGTCAGCAGATTGGATATAATCTGAGAGCAGCGGCTGGTCTCTTGTTCGACCAGCTCGAGATAACGCAGAAACTTCTGATGTTGCTCTGCTTCCAGAGGGCCGCGATTGAGCGAACGGATCATCAACCGGACATAGTTCAATATGCCGGAAAGCGGGTTGTTGATTTCATGCACCACACTGGCAGCCAACCGGCCCAGGGACATCATCTTGTCCTGGTGCAGAATACGGGCCTGATCGGCGATCTCCCGCTCGAGTTGGCGGGTTTCTCGAAGATCCTTAATGAAACACACCAATCCGTTTTCACGGCCCTGATCCATCAGAACCGCGGCGGAAATCTGTACCGGAATCCTGCGATCATCGGCTCCGATAAGCGATGTTTCGTGGAAGGTGAGCCGGTGCCTGCCACCCAATGCGGATCCGGTCAGAGCCTCTCGAAGCCGCTGCTCGGCATCGTTCGGAAAAAATCCGCCCAGCAACATGCAGCCAATGACATCGGTCCGGTCATACCCGGATATCTCTTCCATACTCCGGTTGAAGGTCAAAACCAGACCGTTGGGGTCGCAGGCCAGGATACCGTCCATGGAGCTTTCGATCAGGTTCCTCTGAAAACGGATGTTCTTGAGCAGCTGTTGGCTGGTTTGCGCCTTTTCTTTTTCCAGCAAAGCGGTGTAATCGGTCAGTTGCTTGCGGGAAGAATAGCGCTCGCGGGCGCGCTTGAGAGCCATGTGAAGGGCGTCGTCGTTGATCGGCTTGGTGATGAAATCCGAAGCGTCGAGCTGAAGGGCGCGAATGGCCAACTCCATTTCCCCAAAAGCGGTGGCCACGATAACCTCGACATCCGGATTGTTTTCTTTCAGGCTTTCAAGGACCTGAATGCCGTCCATGCCGGGCATCCGTATATCGGTAATAACGATCTGCGGTAAAAACTCTTTGCAGCGTTGGAGACCGGAAGCACCGTCCGGTGCGGCAACCACCCGGTAGCCGGCATCCTCCAACGCCACGGTCATGACGTCGCGAATATCTTCCTCGTCATCGATAAGTACGATTTTCCAGACAGGGATATCGGTCACGGCGGTGACTCCAGAGCGTCCGGGCAGTATACGAAAAGTGCATCTTCATTTGACCGATAGCACACCCCTGGAAAAATGAAAAGAGAGGCTAACGGATGACGCACTCACCGACCCATGGCTGCGCCACTTCCTTGAGCTGCACCATTTGCTCTGGTGTAAAGGCCGGATCGATATCCTGAAAAAAAGCCGGATTCAAAAGGCGTTGATCCTGGAAAGACTGCAGCACGTAACGCATGGCCCCCTCGATCCGGCGGCTGATCGTATCGATAATCGCCGTGTTGATGATCGGCTTGACGCAGGTGGTTCTGAACTCGTAGGCCACAGCGGAGCGCATGACGATACCGATGCTCTCTCGAATGCGACGCTCCTGATCACGAACATGGATGAGCGGCGGATAGTGACTCGGGTCTGTCTTTATATCCATCGCCACAAAGTCGACCAGCCTCTCGTCAATGAGCCGACGAACCATTTGCGGACGGCTGCCGTTGGTGTCCAGTTTGACCCGGTAACCGCGTTTTTTTATGGATGTGCATATCTCAGGGAGGTCGGCTTGCAGGGTGGGCTCGCCGCCGGAGATGACCACGCCTTCTAGAAAAGATCGCCGGCTGTCCAAAAAATCATGGAATTCTTCCAGCGAAGGGCAGAAGGCCCCCGTGGGTCGTCCCCGTGCTAGCTCCGGATTATGGCAGTAAGGGCAGATAAAATTGCAGCCACTTAGAAACAGCACGCAGCTTATTTTGCCGGGATAATCGATGAAGGAGTTCTTTTGGACACCGCCGATAATCATGTTGAGGTCATTCAGGTCCAACCCTTCGCTGATGGCTTGGCCAGTGCCAGACCCGTTACGTCCCGGAGTTTCTCCGCTGCCAGTTTTGGAGGAACGCCCTATGCGGCCGCTTCCGGTTTGAGCGCGACCCTCCGGCTCTCCACCACTTCCGCCCGATCCGGCAGATCAGTCCGGAAGATTTTTCGGCGCCGGAACTCGGCCTGTTTGCCGTCGTTCCACTGCTTGATCGGCCTCAGATATCCAACCACCCGGGAGTAAACCTCCGTCTCAGCACTGCAGGTAGGGCAGTTTTCCTGCCGGCCGTTGAGATAGCCGTGCGAGGGGCAGACGCTGAATGTCGGGGTCAGCGTATAATATGGCAGCCGGTAATTGGCGGCAATCTTGCGGACCAGATTCTTCAGCACCCGGGTGTCTGTAATCTGCTCGCCGATATAGGTGTGCAAGACGGTGCCGCCGGTGTAACGGGTCTGAAGTTCATCCTGCAGCCGGAGGGTTTCAAAAAGGTCGTCCGTATAGTTGACCGGCAGTTGGGTCGAATTGGTGTAATAGGGCGCCGCACCGTCACGGTAGTCGGTCTCATTGGCGCAAAGAATTGCCGGAAACATTTTCTTGTCCAGCAAGGCCAGGCGATACGTGGTTCCTTCGGCCGGTGTGGCTTCCAGGTTGAAAATATCCCCGGTTTCCTCTTGCACGGCGGCCATCTCGTCGCGAATGAAATCCATCACCTTGAGCGCAAATTCCTGGCCGTCCGGCGTCGTGATATCCTGGCCGATGAAATTCAAACAGGCTTCATTCATACCGATAATGCCAATGGTAGAAAAGTGATTTTTCCAGTACAGATCCCCGGCGCTCTTGATTTCCCGCAGATAGAATTTTGTGTAGGGATACAAATTCTTCTCCGTGAACCGCTCCAGTACTTTGCGCTTGATCCGGAGGCTTTCTACAGCCAGCAGCAGTTTCTTTTGCAAGTCGGCGTAAAAAGACGGCTCACTGTCGGCCGCGTAACCGATCCGGGGCAGGTTGATGGTAACCACGCCAATGGATCCCGTCAGGGGGTTGGCGCCGAAAAGTCCGCCGCCCCTTTTCAGAAGTTCACGGTTGTCGAGCCGCAGGCGGCAGCACATCGACCGCGCATCGTCAGGGGACATGTCCGAGTTGACGAAATTTGAAAAATACGGGATGCCGTATTTGCCCGTCATCCGCCAAATAGGTTCCAGGTTCGGGTTGTCCCAGTCGAAATCGGCCGTGATGTTGTAGGTTGGTATGGGAAAAGTAAACACCCGTCCCTTGGCGTCACCTTCCATCATCACCTCGGCAAACGCCCGGTTGATAAGATCCATTTCGGTCTGAAAATCACCATATGTCTCTTCCTGGTAGGATCCGCCGACGATCACCGGATGGTCCTTCAGGTTGTTGGGGACAAACAGGTCGAGCGTGATGTTGGTAAACGGTGTCTGAAAACCGACCCTGGTCGGGATATTGATATTGAAAACGAACTCCTGCAAGGCCTGCTTGACGTCGCGATAGCCCAGGCCGTCATATCGAACGAAGGGTGCCAGCAGCGTGTCGAAATTCGACAGCGCCTGCGCGCCGGCCGCTTCGCCCTGAAGGGTGTAAAAAAAGTTGACGATCTGACCCAGGGCGGATCGAAGATGTTTTGGCGGGCCACTCTCGACCTTCCCTTCCACCCCTTTGAATCCGTTAACCAGCAGGTCTTGCAGGTCCCAACCGACACAGTACACCGACAACAGGTTCAGGTCATGGATATGCATGTCGCCCCTCTTGTGGGCGTCTCTGATTTCGGGAGGATAGATGCTGTTGAGCCAGTATTCGGTGGTGATATCTGAAGAGATGTAGTTGTTCAACCCCTGCAGAGAGTAGCACATGTTGCTGTTTTCTTTAACTTTCCAGTCAAGTTTACGGATATAGTGATCGACCAGATCGATATGGGCCCGCGTGGCGATGCTGCGGATCTGGGCATGCTGCTCACGGTAAAGAATATAGGCTTTGGCGGTTTTGTAAAATGGCGAGTCGAGTAAGACGCGCTCGACGATATCCTGGACTTCTTCCACTTCCGGAACCGGACCGAACCTCATTTCATGAGCCAGCGTCAGGGCGCGCAACGTCAGTTTGCGAGCTTCGCGGTCGTCGAATTCTCCGGTGGCTTTACCGGCTTTGGCGATGGCAGCCGTGATTTTGGACGAATCGAAGCCGACAATCCTTTGGTCCCTTTTTTTTATTTTTTCAAACACGGTACCCCCTTCTGCGGCAGGATGCGACAGTCTGCGGATGATGATATTCCTGTAACCCAAATTGAGCGATTTTCAAGTTTGCCGCAGAATCAGGACGTTCGTTCCGCGGTGGCCGGATCGGCTATGCGGGTCCCGCTTACGCGGAAGATGCGGTGAAATTGGAAATCCCATGGGGTTTTATATTTTCGAAAGTCAAATTGGCAAAATTCCTCATATTTATTTTTAATTTTGTCATTTCGAAAATATAAAACGATCAACTTGGGTATAACTAACAGGGAATGATGGATGCCGGAATAGATTCTGGCGTATAAAATAAAGAACAAGAGGACTGCGGTCGATCGTCGGTGCACAGAGGCAGCCGGATCAACGATAGAAATAACGCTATCGCAATATGTAGTATGTTGTCAATAAAAAAAACCTATATATTGCATTCCAAGGGCAATACGGCGCCGTATTCGGAAAGTACGAAACCCGCGGATTCCAGGTGCTGTCCACATACCTCATCTCTTGAATTGACCGTCAAAGTCGATTTCAACGCATCGCGTCGCTGTCATTCAATACTTCCGGCAATGTCGGAGGTTTACCAATGATAATGATGAGCGGGTTAACGCATACCGCGCTTACCGGTCGCCGTCGTGATCCAGATGTAATCACCAAATGACAGCTCGACCGTTTCACCGGCCGAGGCCAAATAGACGGAGCGGTAGGGAGCCCCAGTCCTTTTTTCGGCCCGTTCCGGGATACCGAATCGGTGGATGATGTGACCGTTTCCTACCAGGACCACCATCAGTCGGCCATCCAGGCCGCGGGCCACTGATGACGCCATAGTGTCCTCCCAAACACATTGGGCCTGGTAAAAGAAATCGAAATTGGCATCCGCATGAAACCGGTGTTGGTTAAATATATTTTCCAGGTGGGCCCGGTGCGCAACGTTGGTTGTATCGACGTTGTCCGGCAGGTTCTGCCGATCGCAACCCAACAGACTGTCGATACCGCCGATTCTGATTTTCGGTGGGATGTGGAAGGGAATATTCAGGCCGATCAAGGGGATGCGGTTATCTTTGATGAAGGTAAGCAGCGCCTGGTAGAGACCATAGCCGTAGCGCCAGTTGGCATACCAATGGGTTTTCTCGATGAAGGCCTCTTGCGTCAGTTGCCCATCTGACCATTGATCGAGGACGGTCTGATAGGTGACATCGAACATTTCCATTCCAACCACCAGGTCGGCATGGTTCCGCGAAAGGGACTGCAGGATTTCTAGCTGGATGTCGTGATGGGCGGGATTGGTGTGGTTTTCACCAATATATACAATCCGGCAGCCGGTCAGGTCTGCAATCATGTCATCGAAAGCGACCGTTGTTCCGGTGGCGGCGGAGATGATCTGGCCGGTCTCGAAGTGACGCTCGCTGTCCTTGAGATACGCTCTTTGAGGTGCGGCGGCACAGCCAACGACCAATCCGACCATAAGTGTCCATTTAAACGATTCTCGGATGATTCTTTTCATTTTGAGCCTTCCCACCAGGAGCGCAACCTGAATATCTTGATTTTTTCACCTTGCGCCTGTAAAATTTGGCCATGCTATACGATCAAAACCCAGTGCATCGCAAGCTCATCATTCCCTGGTATGATTCCCAGACGGCCTGCCTGATCGTTCTGGTATTCATGCTACTGGTGTTTCTGTTCGCGGGGATGGGGATCTCGGTTGCCGGCGAGAGCATGGCATTCCGCAACATGATCTGGCTGCCGATCCTGCTGTTGATTCTAAGTGGAAGCGTCATCATCCTGACGTCAATCAGGTTGTTTAAACGCTGGAAACATCATTTTACCAATAACCTGGACTTAGGCTAGTTTCCGTCCATAAATGGCCCTTTTCAACAATTCCCCGCCTGGTTCGGGACAGGTCGGCGTCAATCACGCCGAAGGCGGACAAGTCGGCGGAATTGTTTGTGCGGCTCACACGAGTGCGCCTCCGCGCAATTCCACCGATGTCCTTGAACTTGCAAAAATAGCGCATTTCTGGATTGGAAACTAAGGCGTGCCAATATAAAAACCGTGGACGGGCACTCGACTAAAGGGAGGCATCGCCCTGCTGCTGTGCGGCCGCACCCAAGTGCCCGGCATCCAATCATTGCTCGCGCGATTCGGGTTCGCTGACGGCAACGCTCTCCAGTATCTTCAAGAAAACATCGACCGGAATGTAACCGGTACGATGGCCGACGATATCACCGTTCTCCGCCAGGAACCAGTTGTCGGGCAACCCGCGAATCTTGAACATGTTAGACAACGCCTTCTCGCGATCCGTGTCGACCTTTATGGCAATAAACTCTTTGGTCAACATGCTCACCACCGAAGGATTCTGAAACGTCTCCTTCTCCATGGTGTGGCAATATGTGCACCAGTCCGCCCAGAAGTAAACGAACACCTTTTTCCCCTGGGATTTCCCGAGAGCCACACCTTCCTTAAACGGGTACCATTTCAGCGGTTGTGATTCGCCCGCAGCCGTTGTCACCACCAGTGCCGCCATGATGAGGGCCAGGCCGATAGAAATGATGGTTTTGTTTTTCATGAGCATGTGATCCCCTCGCTGGTGGGTAAACCCGCCAACCTGATTTTTCTTGTGTCGTTGTCCGATCGATGAGTACAAAGGAAGGGATGCCAGCATCTCTTGCGGCTGTATCTGCCGGATAGCCTGGACATTTCACCAAAGGTAAGGTTTTCATGGCCAATCGCACACCTTCAATCAAATGATCAGATGTGTGATCCCCCGTATTTCGAGGCGAAGCTGTCGCCCATTTTCCGCAAGCCTCAACAAAAACCGATAGATTCCGACCAACAGGCGGGGCCATGGACGTCTCCATCCGGCCCGAGGGCAAACCCTATGGCTTAGAGCATAGCACTAAGTGAAACGCATTTCAATTCTCCCGCCAACCGATCGCTGTGTTTCGATTGCGGTGGTAACGGACTCGCGAGTAGAAAACCCTCAGACCGATACCCAAAAAGAAGGCATCGCGAACGATATCGAAAAGGTAGCTGGATTCTCCCTCACTTGCCGCCGCTGAAAAACAACCGCAGTCGACTTCGATCCCGCGAATCCAGTTCGAAACCAGCGCCGCCATGAAGAGAACTAAAAGAGCGTTGATAACCAGGAGACTGCCGTCGATCCACACGCCGCAAATTAGCAGGACGGCACAGACGACCTCGATCCAGGGCAACCAAACCGCCATTGAGTTCACCATGACGTCGGGCAGGAGCTGATAGTTGGAAATGGCGGTTGCAAATTGGTGCGGATCGGCGATTTTTATGACGCCGGCCCACAGAAACACGGCCCCCAGTGTCAAACGGAGCAAAACATCGAGCCGGCGTTGGCTGTTTCCCTGCGAGTCGTCTTTTTGTCGATCTCTCATGTGACCGCTTACACCTCCGCCTGTGAAGTTCCGGCCAGGCTATCCGCTCAAGTCCCGGGCCCTTTTCGTGGCTGCGGCAATGGCCTCTATTACCGTTGTTTTGACGTCCCTGGATTCGAAAATTTCAATGGCCGCTTCAGTTGTCCCTCCGGGAGAGGTCACCTTACGTCGCAGATCTCGGGGGGATTCGCCGGAAGCTTCCAATAATTTAACGGCGCCCCTGAGGGTCTGTATCACCAAGGTGGCGGCATCGCCCGGATCGATTCCGACCTGGATACCGGCCTCGATCAGCGATTCAACCAGGTAAAAGACATATGCCGGCCCGGATCCCGATAGGGCCGTAACTGCATCGAGCGCTTCCTCATCGAACCCGATCACCACGCCAATGGCCTCCAGCAACGTTTGGGCCACCCGTATGTCTTCCTTCGAGGCAAAGCGGTTGGGACTCATACCTGAAATGCCGCAGAGCACCAGAGCCGGAGTATTCGGCATGACCCGAATGATCGGTAAGTTGCGAATGTCTTTATCGTCCAACGGCGGGTACAGAAAACTTTCTATTTTACGAATCGGAAATCCGGCAGCAATAGAGATGATGAGCTTACGCTCTGGAACTTTGTAGCCGTCACTCCGGGACAATTCTTCGAGGATGCCCGGCATCTGCTGAGGCTTGACAGCCAGAACCACCATCCGGCATGTTTCGAAAAGCTCGATATTGCTGTTTAAACCGACAACCCCGTATTTTTTTTTCAAATAGGTCCGTCGGCCGTCGTCGACATCGGCGACATAGACCATTGAAGCGGGCAGGAGGTCGGAGGTGATTATCGCCCCGATAATGGCCTCTCCCATGTTACCGGCCCCAATGAATCCGACCGTTCGTTTGAACTCGACCACGATTTTTCCTTTGCTTTTGTCGTTGCCAGGCGACTGTCGATCTTCCTATTATCTTTGGACAACAGACCATGATTATGGTATGATAACATATTTAAATTTGGTCACAATTGACCGTTATGCCAACAAAGTTACTTCCGGCCGCAGGGGATGTCAACGGTTTTAGGTTGCTAGCGCTTCAAGCGGATGACTATCGATTGAGTTTGAAATCGCTGGATCGACAGCCGGATCAATCCGGGCATCTTTGCGGACTGCGGAAGAAAAAGATAGAAGGTCTGTTTCCATGTACTTCATCGGTTATTTTTTGATGGCCGTAGCCAAGGTGCTCGACTACGTTCTTTTCTTTTACATGTGGATCATCATCGCTCGTGCCGTTCTCTCCTGGGTCAATCCGGACCCCTACAATCCGATCGTCCGCTTTATATACAACGTGACCGAGCCGGTAATGTATCGCGTACGGTCCAAAATCCCCGTAAGCTTCGGCGGTATCGACTTTTCACCGGTACTGGTGATCCTCATTATCTATTTCCTGCAGATTTTTGTTGTGAACAGTTTAGCCAGATTTTCTCAATCACTGCTGTAATCAGCAGTTAAGGAGGAGACGCATGATCAATCTGACCCCCCTCGATATCCAGCAGCAAAGGTTTAAGACCAAATTCAGAGGGTTCGACATTCAGGAGGTTGAGTTATTTCTCGACCATATGGCCGATGCCTTCGAAGCGTTGCTGAAGCAAAACGAACAATTAAAAGAAGACATTCACCGGCTGCATTTGGAAATCAAGGGCTACAAGAACCGCGAGGACGCCTTCAAACGTGCACTGCTCAACTCCCAACGGGTCATCGAGCAAATGAAGGAGAATGCACAGAAATCGGCTGAACTCATTATTGCCGAAGCGGAAGTAAAGGCAGAGAAAATACTCAACAAGGCCCACAACCGGCTGGCACAGATGCATGAAGACATCGGCGAGTTGAAACGGCAACGGGTGCAGATCGAAGTCCAGATCGGATCGATCATCGAATCCCATAGTAAGTTGCTGGAGATAAGTAAAGAAGGGGTGAAGGCGATGGACGATGAGGATTCCAAGATTAAACTACTGCAGCAGAATAAGGGCTGATATTAATCGGAGCGACAACCGTTATCAATCGACAGCGGAAGCAGAAACAGAAATATTAATTCGTTTTGTTGCGGAGTAATACATGGCCAAAATAGACGCTTTTTTCAAGTTGATGCACGAACAGGGGGCATCGGATCTTCACCTTGCCGCCGGGCAACCCCCGGCGTTGCGAATTCGGGGGGACATAGAGAGGATCAAATACAAAGTTCTGGACAACGATGACCTGCGGGGCATGTTATACGAAATCACACCCGAAGAAAAGATCAAGGTGTTCGAGGAGTCCGGAGATGTCGACTTCGGTTATGAAATACCCGGATTGGCCCGCTACCGGGCAAATTTTTTTATGCAGAAAAACGGCGTCGGCGCCGTTTTCAGGGAAATCCCCAGCAGCATCATGACCGCCGATGATCTCGGTCTGCCCCCGGTGGTCTCAAAGCTGGCGTCTTTGCCCAGAGGACTGGTGCTGGTGACAGGGCCGACAGGCAGCGGTAAATCGACGACGCTCGCCTCGATTCTCGATGTTACCAACCGGACCCGCAAAGACCACATCATCACCGTTGAAGATCCCATCGAATTCGTTCACGAGAGCCAGGGATGCATTGTCAATCACCGTGAGGTCGGCATTCACACGCGCTCTTTCGCAGCCGCCCTGCGCGGCGCTCTGCGCGAAGACCCCGACATCATTCTCGTCGGAGAAATGCGTGATCTTGAGACCATTTCCCTGGCCATTGAAGCGGCTTCCACCGGACATCTGGTTTTTGCAACCCTCCATACCACCAGCGCGGTGAAAACCGTGGATCGAATCATCGAGGTTTTTCCGGCCGATCAGCAGGCTCAAGTCCGTTCCACCCTTGCCGATGGTATCCGGGCGATTATCGCTCAGGTTCTATTCAAGCGGATCGACAGGAAAAGCCGCTGCGTGGCACTGGAAATATTGATTGCCAATTCGGCGGTCAGGAATCTGATCCGGGAGGCCAAGACCCACCAGATTCCGTCCATGATTCAAACCGGTAAAAAGTACGGTATGCAGCTTCTGGATGACGCCATAATGGATCTATACAACCGGGGCTGGATCAGTGCCGACGAGGCCTACATGAAAGCCAACGAGAAGGCGAAGTTCAGACCGCTGCTGACGGCACCGCCCACGGATTTCACCGAAGTCTGATCCGTTCGGGGCCTGTTTTACTTGGAGGGACGTATTCATGAAAAAGCAGGAAATCGACCACATCCTCACCCGCATGCTGGATTCCCACAAAAACGTTTCCGACTTGAACCTGACGGTCGGAAAACCGCTGCAGGTCGAAAGCGACGGCGAATTGGTCCATGTCGAAATGCGACCGCCCTTCAAGGAGTTGACTCCCTTTCAGACCGAAATTTTCGCCCTGAATCTCATGAACCAGAATCGACGCCTGACACAGACCGTGCTCAATGCCGGCTCCTGCGACCTGTCATATACACTGCCGGGCAAGGCCCGCTTCCGGGTGAATGTTTTCTCCCAGAGCGGTTATTACTCCATTGTCCTGCGTAAACTGGAATCTAAGATACCGACGATAGAAGAACTGCAACTTCCCGAGGCGATGTCCAAGATCGCCAAGGAAAAAAACGGCATCGTTTTCGTCACCGGAGCCACCGGTTCGGGTAAAACCACTTCATTGGCCGCCATCCTCAATGTGATAAACGAGGATCGGTCGGTACATGTCGTCACGCTCGAAGACCCGGTCGAATACCAGCACCCCCATAAGAACTCCACCTTCAACCAGCGTGAGCTCGGCATGGATTTCGATAGTTACGCTAGTGGCCTCAGGGCGGCGCTGCGGCAGGCCCCCAAGGTGATCCTGGTGGGTGAGATGCGCGACCGCGAAACCGTCGAGATCGGGTTGAGCGCGGCCGAGACCGGTCACCTGGTTCTGACGACCCTGCATACGATCGACGCCGGGTCGACCATCAACCGAATTGTGGGTATGTTCAACACTGAAGAAGAGCACCAGATCCGTATCCGGCTGGCCGATACCCTGCGTTGGGTGGTTTGCCAGCGGCTGCTGCCCAAAATCGGCGGCGGTCGCGTGGCGACCTTCGAAATCCTTGGCACCAACCTGCGGGTGAAAGATGCCATTATGAACGGCGAGTCCGAAGGCAAGTCGTTTTATGATATGATGCAAGCCGGCACGGCTTTCGGCATGACCACCTTCGATGACCACATCATCAGACTTTACGAACAGGGGCTGGCCACTGAAGAAACGGCACTGGCCTATGCATCGCGCCGGGGCATTGTCGGCCGCGGTATAGACGCGTTGAAAAGCGCCAGAGGCGAAGCGACATCGGACATCGACAAACTGGAAATCGATCGCAACTACGGGACCAACTGATACCCGGCCGAACGGCTGCATTAATTCCGCATACCTGCCGTCGTTTTGAGTCGAGGGCGAACCTGCCAACTCCTTAATAGACACGGAGGGAGCCGAGACTTTCACCATGGAAATTGTTTGCGAAAACTGCCAAAGCAGATTCAAGATTCCGGATGAGAAATTGCCGGCTGGAAAGACGGCCGCTTTAGCCTGTCCGAAATGTAAAAAGCGGATCACGGTCACCCCGCCCGCTCAAAATGTCGGAAACGCATTCAAAGGTCTCGACGAAAACAATTACGATGCCTCCGACAAACCGTTCGATTTCATTGAAGAAGAGGGCAACACGGCCCTGGTGTGCGAATCCGATACCGATATGCTTAAAAGAATCGTCGGCTCGCTGAATCTGCTGGAATACCATGTGACGGTATCTGACAGCGGGCGGGACGCTCTGAAAAAGATGCGATATCATCAATACGATCTGGTGGTGATCAACGAAGCCTTCCATTGTGCCGATCCCGATTCGAACATGGTGCTGCTGTACCTGGAACGGCTCAATATGAGCATACGCCGCGGCATGTACGTGGCCATGATCAGCAGTAAATATCGTACCATGGACCAGATGATGGCCTTCAGGCACAGCGTCAACATCATCATCAACGCCAAAAATATCGACGATATCGGTAAGATCATCCAGCGCGGTCTCACCGACCATGAATTTTTCTACCGAATTTATAAAGAAACGTTGAAAGAGGCTGGAAAGATCTGACCGGGCGGCGCTTTATGGCTCTGGCCAGAAGTAACTCCAAAACATCACCGAACACCCAATCCGCCAAAGATTTACCCGCCTCGGGCGGGCGGACAAGTCATTGTGCCGGGGTCCTCCCCGGGTACTGAAATCATCCGCCCGTGTATGCTGGGTTTGTTCGTCCGGCCACGCCTTTTATTTGGGTGTGATTTGAGGTTTTAAAACCACTTCTACTTCTTTGAAGTAACGCACACTCCTGCAGATAAATACTAATGCCGAACGACCATCCATACACTTGCCACGACTACCGGAAGGAAATGATTCTTCTCGGCCTCAGAAATCGTCTGAATGCACCAGAACTCTCCGAAGAAGAAAAGCAACATATACTAGCCGAGATTCGCCGTCTCGAAGAAGAGATCGGAATGGCTTAGGAATCAGCCGGCTTTCGATCGCAACTCCGTATCCATCTCGGCCGCAATAATTCGCAGTCCGTCCAATGTCAGCAGGGGCTCCACGGCATCGATCGACTTCGACACATCTTGCATAAGCTCTGCCAGTCCTCCGGTGGCAACGACTTTCGGTGCCGAGCCCATCTCTGACTTGATTCGCTCGATCATGCCATCCACAAGGCCCGCATAGCCATAAATAATTCCCGACTGAATGCTGGCGGCCGTATCTCGGCCGATGACCTTGTCCGGCGCCCTAAAGATTTCGACCCGCGGCAGTTTGGACGCCTTCATAAACAGCGCTTCGGCGGCAATCATGATACCCGGGCTGATAGCGCCGCCAAGGTACTCACCCTTTGCGGATATGCTGTCGAAGGTCGTGGCGGTTCCAAAGTCGATGACGACCAGACTGCATTTGTATTTCGCAAATGCGGCCACGGCATTGACGATCCGATCGGCGCCCACATCGGCAGGATTTCGGTAGCGGTTGGGCATACCGGAATAGGAAGACGGATTCACCCAGAAGGGAGGGTAACCCAGATATTTGCGGCAGAACGAGTCGAAAATGGTGACCATGGGTGGAACGACGCTGGAAATGATGGTTCTGTCGATCTGATCCGGTCGGATATGGCTTTGCGCGAAAAGGTTGCTGATAATGATATTAAATTCGTCTTCGGTCGTGTTCCGCTCTGTTCTCAAGCGCCAGTCACGCAGGAGATCCTGCCCATCGTAGACGCCCATTACAATATTGGTGTTCCCGATATCAATCACAAGCAGCATTTCATAATTTCCTTTTCATCCCCGGGGGATACCCACCTGGTGTCAATACCGTCGATTGGGTGTCCGCTGTGATTCAGGCATTCAAAACGGCATCGACGATCTTTAGCGCAGCTCGTATGCCTTCGACATCGTGCACCCGGACAATGTGGGCGCCATTCAGAACCGCCGCACAGACCGCCGCCAGGGTGCCCGTCTCCACTACGGGCATATCGGGCCGGATGTCATCGTCGTCAGCATTCTTAAGAAGGGTTCGGATAAAGGCCTTTCGGGATGGACCGATTAGTATCGGCAGGTCGAGCGCCTGTAGCTTCGAAAGATTTTGGATAATCTGCAGGTTGTGCGCCACCGTTTTCCCGAACCCGATGCCGGGATCGATAATTAGTCGATCCCTTGATATTCCACCATTGACCGCCGCCGCCACGGTGTCGGAAAGAAAGTATCCAATCTCGGCCACCACGTCGGTGTAGATCGGCTCAGCCTGCATGTTTTTGGGCGTGCCGCGCATGTGCATGAGGACCACCGGGGCGCCGCTTTCCGCCGCCAGTGCACACATCCCAGGATCGAGGCGCAGGGCGCTGATGTCATTGATGATCGCTGCCCCGGCCGCCAGCGCTTGGCCGGCGACGACCGCCTTGGAAGTATCGATGGAAATCGGAACCGCGATGCGTTCGGCCAGTGCTTCGATCACCGGAATCACGCGGCGTAATTCTTCTTCGGCCGGCACCGGGTCGGCGTATGGCCGCGTCGACTCACCGCCGATATCGATAATGTCGGCGCCCTGTTCAACCAGGCGTTCCGCTTGGGTGACGGCCGCCTCAGGGGTAAAATAATTCCCGCCGTCTGAAAAAGAGTCCGGCGTCACGTTGAGAACTCCCATGATGTACGTGCGCCGGCCCAGTTCGAGGGAACCTGATACCCCGTTTAGCGAATAATGTTTCCTGTCGGGCATATATGGATCGTACCAACCGTTCGAAACATGTTAGAATTTGAAACCACTTCCCTTCACTCCGCGCCACCCTATATAGCCAGTGTGTCGATGTCCATTCTCAAGCCGACGGCTGGTCGGATGATGGATTTTCGGTATCGGTCTCCTCGGTGGAATCTTCCGGGCCCGCGGAACTGGCTTCCGTATCCGCCTTAGTGGAATCCTCTTTCGGTGCGCCCTTTTCCGGGTCCTCATCGATGCTGTTCGATGGCAGTTTGATCCCGGGTCTCAGGGAGTGAATCAGCTCGTCCAGTTCCTTGCCGAGGACGGTTTCTTGCTCAAGAAGAACGGCGGCGAGTTTGTGAAGAATGTCCAAATTGTCTTCCAGGACCTCCTTGGCCCGCTTGTAAGCTGAATCGATCAACAAGTGAATCTGTTCGTCGATCTTCTGAGCCGTGGTTTCCGAGTAATCCCGATGCTGGGAAATTTCGCGTCCCAGGAAAACAGGCTCTTCACCCTTGGCGTATGAAAGTGGTCCCAGGTCGCTCATACCCCAGTTTCGGACCATCTGTTCGGCCAGCATGGTGGCCTGCTTGATGTCATTGGCGGCGCCGGTGCTGATGCGCTTGAAAACAATCCGCTCGGCAACTCTTCCACCAAAGGCGACGGCCAACTCGCTTTCCAGCTGGTCCTTGTACTTGAAGTCGCGCTCCTCCGGCAGGAACCAGGTCACACCCGCCGCCCGTCCCCTGGGAATGATGGTAATTTTATTCACCGCGTCCGTGTCCGGTAAAAACCGCGCCACCAGCGCATGGCCGCCTTCGTGGTAGGCGGTGGTCCGTCGGTCTTCCTCTTTGATGACTTTCGACTTGTGCTCCAGCCCCATGTATACCTTGTCTTTCGAATCTTCGAAATCGAGCATGTCGATTTTTTCTTTGTCGCGCTTTGCAGCCAGCAAGGCGGCTTCGTTAACGAGGTTTTCCAGGTCGGCCCCCGAAAAACCCGGTGTTCCCTTTGCGAGAACCAGCGCGTTCACGTCGTCGGCAATCGGTGTTTTGCGCATGTGCACTTTCAATATCTTTTCGCGTCCTTTGATGTCAGGCAGCGATACCACCACCTGGCGGTCGAACCGGCCGGGTCTCAGCAGCGCGGGATCGAGGACATCCGGTCGGTTTGTGGCTGAAATCAGGATCACCCCCTCGTTGGACTCGAATCCATCCATTTCCACCAACAGCTGGTTGAGGGTCTGCTCCCGTTCATCGTGACCACCGCCCAGCCCAGCACCGCGGTGGCGACCCACGGCATCGATTTCATCGATGAATATGATGCAGGGCGCGTTCTTTTTTCCTTGAACGAAGAGATCGCGAACACGTGACGCCCCGACACCGACAAACATTTCAACGAAATCGGATCCGCTAATGCTGAAGAAGGGTACACCGGCCTCGCCAGCGATTGCCCTTGCCAGCAGGGTTTTTCCAGTTCCCGGTGGGCCCATTAAAAGCACCCCTTTGGGAATTCGCCCGCCGAGGCGGGTGAATTTTTTGGGATCCTTTAAAAATTCGACAATCTCAAAAAGCTCTTCTTTTGCTTCGTCAATGCCGGCCACATCCTCAAATGTGACCTTGGCCGAACCGTCCGACATCAGCCGCGCACGACTTTTTCCGAAGGAGAGCGCCTTACCACCGCCGCTTTGCATCTGGCGCATGAAAAAAATCCAGACGCCGATGAGAATCAGCATTGGAAACCACGACACGAGAACAGACATGTACCAGGGGTTTTCCGCCGGCGGTTTGGCCTGGATTGCCACGCGCTTAGACCGCAATATGTTGATCAAGTCCGGATCCTGGGGAGCGTAAACTTTGAAACGGTTGCGGTTGGTGTCGGTGACGTAGAGTTCCTGACCCTGAATTACGACCTCGGAGACCCGCTCCTCATCGACCATGGCCAAAAGTTGGGTGTAGCTGATCGTTGATTCTGCCATCTGCTGCTGGTTGAAAAGATTGTAGAGCATAATCATCATCAGCGTGATGACCAGCCACAGCGCCAAGTTTTTGTAGAATGGATTCAAATGCCACTACCTCCTGCTTTAATATTTATGATCGTTCCGCTGCCTCTGGACGCAACTCAGCGAGAAAGACATTGGCGTTTTCAGTTCGGCATACCGTCATCGTCCATTGGGCTGAATTTGTCAACCGCTTATCGGTCCTCTACCCCTCATTTCTGCGACACAAGGTTTACATGCACTTTACCGGTAGAAAATTTACGGTGAACGTCAACCCATGGTGGATGCACACGGATCTTACGTATACCGGTGAAATCATTGATTCCGCAATAAACTTAATCATTATCGCAGGGTTAACAAGCCAACTCTGCCCGCAGGACCCATCGGGTGTCGGTTGTCACCTTGCAGTCATCTGCGATCCGATGCCCCACAAGCCAGGCGATCCGATCACCGCTCACAAGGACCGGGCATTCCCACCGCCGCTCTCGCGGCACCTTGTGGTCGATGAAGTATTTCTTTACTTTCTGCGACCCTTGAAGCCCGTAAGGGGTAAATCGGTCACCCGGTTGTGCGTTTCGCAAAATGAGTGGAAAATTCAGGCTACTCATATCAAAAAAGGCGACCGCCTGTCCAGTTTTTCGAACCGAGGCCAGGTCCGCAACTTCCGCTAAGGAGAAGGTAATCCGCCATCCGATTTCTTCGATATGAACGACAACAGGTAAATTTTGCGGCGGTTGAGGCCTTTCGACACGATAGAGGAAGCAGTGAAGGCGGCGCTTTTTGGAAGCCCCCGGCCGGTGACCCTGCTGTCGATCGTCTGCGAATATGCCTATGCCCCCGTCGATTCGACGGACTGCCAAGCCCCCGGGCAAAGCGACGACTGGTCTCTGTCTGCTGGATTCAGCCAACCGGAGAACCGCTTCCACGTGTGCAAAAGTTATCCGCCGCAAATCGCCTTTGATTTCGGAAATGGCCATCCGAATCACCCGACGGCGCGCCGCCACGGGCAGGCGCATCAAAACGGCCACGGACAAGAGGCACCGGCCCTTCCCGCCGGGCAGCCGGACATCAAGGTAATGCGAGGCTGTTTCCTCTGCCATCCAGTTGCTTTCATCCCGCAGAATATCGGACAAGCGGTTGAGTGCCGGAATGATCTGGGGGTTATAAGACTGCTGCAAGAGAGGTATCAGCTTGTTGCGGATACGGTTTCGCAGGAATCGATTGTCCTGATTGCTGCGGTCTGAAATGCTCCGGAGATCGACGGCTTCAAGATAGCTCAGAATTTCTTTACGCGCCAGCCGAATTAATGGTCGTATGATTATTCCGTCTCTGATCGGCGGGATGCCTGAAAAACCGACCGGTCCACAACCTCTGAGCAGAAACATCAATATCAGTTCGGCATTGTCATCGGCATGGTGTCCGAGAGCGATTTTGTCGTAGCCGTGTTCAGCGATAACAGCATTGTAAAACGCGTATCGCAGCCCCCGGCCGGCCTCCTCGATTGACAACTTGTGGCGGCGTCGATGGCGATTGACATCCTCTTTTTTTATGTGGCACGCCAGGCCCAAATTGTCGCAAATCGAAGCGACGAAAGCGGCCTCTTCGTCCGCCTCCTCGCGCAAGCCGTGATTCAGGTGCGCGACAGCCAGTTTCAAAGATAACTCCGGTACCAGTTCATTCAATACGTGCAGCAGGGCGACCGAATCGGGGCCTCCTGAAACTCCGATGAGCACGGCGTCGCCTGGACGTATCATACCGAATTCAATGATCGTCTTTCTTGCCGAAGCAAGGACTCGCCGGCCGATTTCTTTTTTTGAAGGTCTACCTGCGGTTGGTGACATGTCGCTGACATTCCCATGGCCGCACGATAATAGGTGTTGTCGAAAAACCGTTCCCATTTCCCATACGTGGCTTGTAAGAAAGAACGCCGACGATGTCAACACCCGCTAGCGGCAGCTGCCGCCACCGGTTGGATTGGTCATGGCAGCGGCACCCTGTGTTTTTTCCTTGAAAAAATTTGGGATTGCTTTATCCTAACTCCGGTTGTGCTAGGCGGGGAGTTAGCGGTGCCCTGTACCCGAAAACCGCTTATGCGGGGCTGAATCCCCACTCCAGGGTTTTATCCGAACGGGTGTCGGTCGTCCGACCGGCCGCCGCGCAACAGGCGGTCATGAACCTCGTCAGGTCCGGAAGGAAGCAGCGATAAGTGATGCAGCCTGTGTCGTGGATCGATCCCGGTCATTACGACGGCTTTCCTTTTCCGGAGGAAATTCAAAAGTGGGTGCACAACCATTTCACCTCCTCCTGCCTACCTGATATTCGTAGTCGAGACCATTAACAAACTCAGAGCAATCCATTGCCGCTAAGCGCATACCAATCATCACTTTCTATGGCCCACCAAGCCTTCTCGAACGTCTGAATACAAATTCAATCATTCAAATGCAACCCGGGGATAATACGGCGATATCCAACCGTGGGGTCTTATCAAAAACCCTTTCAAATCCATATCCGACAAGTCTTGACAACATAGCAAACCGTCTTACTTTCTGTACTAAGTTTATCCGACCCGCTAAAACGACATTCAATTACTTGGAATTATAGGAGATTTTAACGGTCGATGCCTGGAGAAAAGAAAATAAAAATAGATACTGGAGACCAGATCCAGGGAAACCGGGCCGCAGATGATGCCGAACCGTCGGGATCATCAGAGAATGTTAAAAATTCAACCGCCAAGGCGGATTCAATCAGGGCGACGGAAGCCAATGAACAGGATCCGATCAAGTCACTCGAGGACAGGCTCGAAACCGTGACCAAGGAGAGTCAGGAAAACTACGACAGGCTGTTACGGGTGTCGGCTGAATTCGAGAACTACAAAAAAAGGTCTGCAAGGGAATTGGCGGATACACAGAAATACGCCAACCAGTCACTGGTCAGAGATTTATTGCCCATCCTCGACAGCCTCGAGTTGGCCCTCAAGTCAGCGGCCGAATCGACCAATCAAGCCGATGGGTGCCTGCTGGACGGGGTCGCACTAACGCGTAAGGAAATCCTTAAAGTATTCGAAAACAATCACATCGACCAGATAGAGGCTATAGGAAAACCGTTCGACCCCAACTTTCACGAAGCGGTTATGCGAGAGGAATCCGACGAATATCCCGAGAACACGGTGATCAGTGAAATGCAAAAAGGCTACCTCATGCACGACAGGTTGATCAGGCCGGCTATGGTGATCGTGGCTATGCCGAAAAACAATGAACAGGGTGGATCCAGAGATCCGAATGCGTGAAGCATCGCGAATCTATTGAATATTGAACAATGCTAAGGAGGAATTGAAATGGGTAAAATCATCGGTATCGATCTCGGAACCACCAACTCTTGTGTGGCGGTCATGGAGGGAGGCGATGCCAAAGTCATCACCAACCCTGAAGGAGGACGCACAACCCCTTCGATAGTCGCTATCTCCGAGAATGGAGAAAGACTGGTCGGACAGATTGCAAAGCGGCAGGCCATTACGAATCCTGAAAACACGGTGTTCGGCGTAAAACGGTTAATTGGTCGCAAGTACGAATCCAAAGAAGTGCAGCAGGATAAAAAAATCCTGCCGTATAAAATCGATCGGGCATCCAACGGAGACGTCCGCCTCGACATTCGTGGCAAGCAATACAGTCCGGCGGAAGTCTCGTCATACATCTTAGGCTTCATCAAACAATATGCCGAAGATTTTCTCGGTGAAAAAGTCACCGATGCTGTCATAACCGTGCCGGCCTATTTCAACGACAGTCAGCGGCAAGCCACGAAAGATGCGGGACGCATCGCCGGTCTGAACGTTCTGCGCATCATCAATGAGCCGACCGCAGCATCGCTGGCATACGGGCTCGACAAAAAGGCTGAGGAAAAGATCGCCGTCTTCGATCTCGGCGGCGGTACCTTCGACATCTCCATCCTGGAAATCGGTGAGGGCGTTTTTGAAGTCAAAGCCACCAACGGTGACACGCATTTGGGCGGAGAAGATTTTGACCTGCGTATGATCAACTACCTGGCGGATGAATTCAAAAAAGACCAGGGCATCGACTTGAGAAACGACAAAATGGCGCTGCAGCGGTTGAAGGAAGCCGCTGAGAAAGCCAAGATGGAACTGTCGTCCTCTATGGAAACAGACGTAAACCTGCCATTTATCACCGCCGACGCCAGCGGTCCCAAGCATATGAACGTCAAGATCAATCGCTCTAAACTCGAGTCGCTGGTCAGCGATTTGCTGGACAAGCTGGAGCAACCGTGCCAGATGGCTTTGAAGGATGCCGGCCTTTCCCCATCTGAAATTAACGAAGTCATCCTGGTGGGTGGCATGACCCGTATGCCAGCCGTTCAGGAGCGGGTTAAAAAGTTGTTCGGGCAAGAACCACATCGGGGCGTCAACCCGACGAAGTCGTGGCGCTGGGCGCGGCCATTCAGGGTGGTGTCCTGAAAGGGGATGTCAAAGATGTCCTGTTGCTGGATGTGACCCCGCTTTCACTGGGTATCGAGACCCTGGGCGGCGTCATGACCAAACTGATCGAAAAGAACACGACCATCCCGACCAAAAAGAGTCAGATCTTCTCCACCGCCGCTGATAGCCAGCCGGCTGTTTCGATCCACGTTCTGCAGGGCGAGCGCGAAATGGCCCCCGACAACAAAACGCTCGGGCGCTTTGAATTGGTCGGCATTCCACCGGCACCACGGGGCGTGCCCCAGATTGAGGTGACTTTCGACATTGACGCCAACGGCATCGTCAATGTTTCGGCCAAAGACCTTGCGACCAACAAGGAGCAGTCGATCCAGATCACCGCCTCCTCCGGGCTCAGTGAAGAAGAGATTAAGGCCGCAGTCAAAGACGCCGAACTGAATGTCGAAGAAGACCACAAGAAGAAAGAATTGGTCGAAGCGCGCAATACCGCCGACACGTTGATCTACAGCACTGAGAAATCGATCAAAGACCTTGGCAGCAAGGTCGACGACGACACAAAGAAAAAAGTCGAAGATGCCGTTGCCGGTTTACGCAAAGCCATGGAAGGCAATGACGCCCAGGAAATCAAGCGTCTCAGCGAAGAACTGACCCAGGTATCCCATAAGCTGGCCGAGGCCATGTATCAGCAGGCCTCGAAGAAAGGCGATCAGCAGACCGGCGGCGGTGCCGGCGGTGCTGCAGAACCGGAAGAGGACGTAGTCGACGCCGACTTCGAAGAGGTCAAAGAAGACAAGAAATAAAATATGGAGAGAATCCCGTCGATCAAACCGCGGCACCGAGGTGCCGCGGTTTTTTTATGTCTCCTTCTTGCTGAAATACAGATTGGCCAATGCCGCCGTCGATGTTCCGATGATCAACAGGAAAGAGATTGCATTGATGACAGGCGTGCTGCCGTCCCGCACTTGCAAGTAAAGATTAATCGGCAAGGTTGCTTCCGATCCGACCAGGAACAAGGTGGTGTTAAAATTCTCGAAGGACATCAGAAAGGCCACCGCACCGGCACCGATGATTGCAGGCCGGAGAAACTTCAGCGTAATGAACCAGATCACCTCGAGCCGGTTGGCACCCAGGTTGAGCGCCGCCTCCTCAAGCGTACGGTCAAACTTTTTCAGCCTCGCTGATATGACCAGAGTCACCAGAGTTGAAATAAAAGAGAACTGTCCCAGAACCACGAGCCAAAACCCGGGCCGAAAGAGACCGATGTCGAGATTCCAAATATCTTCGAAATAAATTCCGAGGGTTGTGCTCAACATGAGGATGGAGATCCCCAGAATCACACCGGGTATGACCAGGGGTGCGATCATGAGGAAGTAGAGCAGTTGCTTGAAGTGAAAATCCTCCTGCTCGAACAAAAATGCTGCGCAGGTTCCAACGGCAACGGACAAAAGGGTCACATAGAAGGCCACCTGCGTGCTGACCCAGATGCTGTCCAGATTGATGCGGTCGTGAAAAATGCCGACCCGTTCCGGCCCTGCTCCCGTAAACCAATCAAGGGTAAATCCTTTCCACGGCAGGGCGGGGAACTGAGAATCGTTGAAAGCCAGCACACAGGTAACCAGCAACGGGGCAAAGAGAAAAACAAAATACAGCCCCACATAAAATCTGAAGCAGAGCGAGTATCCCTTCGATTGCGGAAGTGATCGGATCATCGAACGACTTTTCTTAAATTTTGCCTGGAAATTTTCAAACCGAGCCAGACAACGATTGAGGAGAGAAAAAGCAGTAGAAAGCCAAAGGCGGAGCCTTGGTTCCAGTTGAAACTTGCGATAAACTGATTGTATATCTGCTCGGTGAACCAGAGGGAGTTTTTGCCGCCCATCAGGTTGGGAGTGAGATAATTTCCGAGCGTCAGCATGAAGACGACGATGGAACCGGAAACGATGCCGGGCGCCGCATGCGGAATGATGACCCGGAAAAGTATGGTCCGGATACCAGCGCCCAGGTCGTAGGCAGCTTCGATCAGACTATTGTCGAGGCTTTCGAGCACGGACATCAACGGCACCGCCATGAACAGCATCGACGTGTACACCAGGCCGAGGATCATGGTGGCATCCCGGTAGAGCATTTCAACCGGCTGGCTTAGAAGTCCGAGCTTAACAAGGAAATGATTGATCACGCCGCTCTCCCGCAGCAGTATCATCCAGCCGTAAACCCGCACCAGTTCGCTCACCCAGAAGGGCAGCAGAAGCAAAATTGTCAGAAATCCTTTAAAGCGCGGACTTACCACTTTAGTGATGTAGAATGCCACGGGCAGGGCTACGGTGAAGGTGAGCGCCGTCACCAGAATGGAATAAACCGCCGTGCGGGCAAATGTCATCCAGTAAATCGGCTCCTCAAAGAACTCTAAATAGTTGGCGAGGCTCCATCCCATCTTCCCTGTATCGGTCTCGGCCCGAAATGACATGATAAACAAATCGATGTGGGGCAGAACAATCAACAGGATCAGCCACAGGGCCACCGGTGTCAGGAAAAATATAAGCCCCCAGCGGAATTGCCTTTTCATAGCCCGCCTCCGTTTTCCTTAGGAAAGCAGATACCGGAGCGCGGATCCCAGCCGATGAGAATCCTATCATCTTCTTCTATATCATCGAACTGGCGGTTCTGGGGCAGCGCAATGATGAGTTCGTTGTCCGCGTCAGTTGGATACGCCAACAGACGGCTGTTGGCCCCGTCAAAGAGAATCGACCTGACCACAACCTCGAAGCGGTTCAGGCCGGCGATGGAGGGGTCCGGTCGAATCAACATGGCCTCGGGTCTCAAGAACAGGTCGATCTGCTCAGCGGGTTCGAGCTCAGGCTCAATCCTGGTGCGAAAAAGCATACCACTGCTTGTCTCGACTTCAGCCGTGCCACCGGAGCAGGATCGAACAACCCCGGACCAGCAGTTGTTGTCTCCCACGAACCGAGCGACAAACGGTGTCTGAGGGTGGTTGTATAGATTCTGCGGGGTGTCGATCTGTTCGAAACGCCCCTTGTTCATAACGGCAACGTAGTCCGACATGACCAGAGCCTCGGACTGATCGTGGGTGATGTAGACAAACGTCGTGCCGACCTTGGCCTGAAGTTTCTTGAGTTCGACTTTCATCTGCTCCCGCAGCTTCAGGTCCAATGCACCCAGGGGTTCATCCAGCAGGAGGACCGCCGGTTCCAACACCAGGCAGCGGGCTATCGCGACCCGTTGTTTCTGGCCACCGGAGAGCTGCTCAATTTTTTTGTTCTCGAAGCCTGACAAGTCGACCCGTTCCAATATGGCCACAACCTTGCGCTGGATGGAGTTTTTATTTTCTCCCCGCCGCTGCAGACCAAAGGCGATGTTCTCGCCGACATTCATCATGGGGAACAGTGCCAGATTCTGAAAGATCAGGTTCACCGGCCGCTTGTTGGGTGGAATCCCGGCCATGTTTTGGCCGCGGATGTCGATTGCTCCGCGGTCGGGCACCGTCAGCCCGGCGATCATCCGCAGCAGGGTCGTCTTGCCGCAGCCCGAGGGACCCAATATGGAAAAAAAATGGCCGCACTCGACGCTGAAACTGACGTCGTTTACGGCCGTAAAGCTGCCAAAAGTTTTGGAAATCGTGTTAACCGCAAGGTCGATTTGCATAACAGTCCGCAGGAATACATCGGTCTCGCGGCCCGCTGCCGGGCCCCGAGATATCGTTTGAAAGACAATAATAACGACTGCTTAGTTTCCGCCCGCGATAAATGAATGGCACTACTTAGAGGCCTTGACCTTGTCCAAGATCTTGCCTTCGATACCTTCCAGTTTGGCCGGCACCGGCGGATACCATTTTATATTGGCGATATTCGCCGGCGAGAATGATCGTTCGAAATTCTCCCTGATTTTGGGCTCAAGAAACTGACCGGCACCGGCGGAAGCGCTCAATGTGGTATCCAAATTGGTAAACATGGCCGCATTTTCGGGACGCAGCATGAAGTTGATCCACTTGTAGGCGCCCTCGACATTTTTTGCTTTGGCCGGGATGGCAAAAGTGTCGATCCACCCTAAGGCGCCACTGCGGGGGGCAATAAAATCGATGGTCGAATTCTCGGCGTGCAGTTTCCAGCCCCCTTTGTCCCAGGCCATGGCCACTTGGACTTCCCCGGAACGCATCGATTCAAGCAAGGCGTCACCGTTGGTCCAGTAGTTCTTCACGAAAGGTTTCCCGGCGATCATGGCCTGACCGATTCTATCCATCAACGCCTCATAGGCCTCGGCATCGGCGTATTTGGCAAACGGGTTTTCTCCCAGGGCAAAGGCCAGGGCAATCAGGGTCGGCCGTTTCAACCGGTAGCTGACCCGACCGCTGTAAAAAGCATTAAGCAGATCGGAATAGTCCATCGCATTGGGTGCGTAAGCCTTGTTGACCACCAGGCCGGAGGTCCCCCAACAGAAAGGTACCGCGTGGGCTTTGCCGTCCACCGTGGTGTTCTTCACTACCGCCTCGAGCATGGGGGGGATGATCTGCTGCCTATCCACTTTGGATAAGTCGATCGGTTGATAGAGTTTAAACTGTTCTTGAACGGAAGAGATGCGGTCCTGGCTGGGCTGAGCCAGGTCGAATCCAGCCCCGCGGGTTGCACGCAATTTGGCGATCATCTCCTCATTGTTGGAGTACGTCACCTTTACGGTTATACCGGTCTCTTTTTCAAACTTCTCGACCAGTTCCTTGGGCGCATAGCCTTGCCAGGTGAGCAGTTCGAGGGTTTCGGCAGCCGGAGCGACTCCCGGTCCAGCGACCAGCAGAGCAATGATAAGTCCCAACAGACAACACATATTCTTCTTCATGGCGGTACTCCTTTCTGCGGTAAGGGTTGTTTGATTTATTTTTTTGACGGCAACACCAAATGGTCAATCCAATTTCTCAGTTCGCACTCGCGAATGTCGGCCGACAGTATGTCTTCCCGGATCTCCAGTTTGCTCCGCAATGCGACCGATCCCGGCTCCTGATATAAAGCAAACATGTCGTCCGCATGGCTCTGGACCGATTCGATGCTGTCAAAGAACCCTTCATTTAATAAGGCTTCGGCGCGGGCGAAAATTAAACGGGCCATCTCAAACAGGTTGTATTCGGGATGGTACTGGGTCGCCCAGAAAACCCCTTTGCGGTGGCGGACCTCGAGCGCCTGAACCCGGGTGTGGTCATTGGTGGCCAGCAGGGTCGCACCGGCCGGCAGACGGGTGACCTCGTCCAGATGCATGATAAAGCCGTCATATCGATCCGGTTTGCCTGAGAGCAACGGGGATCTTTGGCCGTCGGCGGTTTTTTGGATATCGCGGGCAAGGCCCCATTCACGCCCCTTAGGATTTTTTTGAACTTCTCCACCGGCCGCCACTGCCGCCATTTGTATTCCCCAGCAACTGCCGTAACTGGGAACGCCGGCATCGTAAATGGCCTTGGCCAACTCTATCTGGCGCACCACCCGTTGATCCTCCCCATGGTATATGGTCAGATCGGATCCGGTCCAGATAAAGCCGTCATAGGCGCTCAACCCGGTCCCGAACGGCAGGTCGACATCCGCATCGGCAATGAAAACAACGTCCACCGCAGCCCCCGGAACGTATCTTCCAAGAAAGTCGATGAAAAAATCGTGCGGGTGCCCGACGCCGGCCAAATCGAAGTTGTCGCGACTGGGTTTCGGGTAGCCGTTGAGAATGCAGAAAGCAAGGGGTGTTTCGGTCACCATGACGGCCTCCTGCGTCGCCGTGTCCGGGGGTCACCGGGTCCGGATAAAGCCGGTGACACGGCCTCCGGTCGACCGGTGATCCGGGCCAGACGTTGCGGAAAATCGGTGATGATGCCGGCGGCACCGGCAGCGATGAATCGCTGTATGTCTTTCTCCGCGTTCACCGGCCAGACATTGACGGCAACGCCCTTTTCAGCCAGATTACCGATGATGCGATGATCCACCAGTGTATAGCGGGCATTGTACGTCCTGAATTCAAGATGCCCCCAGTCCAAAGGCGTGATCTTGGAACGACCGATCAACGCCTGGATTTCTATGTCGGGTCTCAAATCTTTAATTTTCCTCAACCAGCCGTGGTTGAATGAAGACAGTACCAGATGTTTTCGGTCGAGTTTCAGCCGCTCCACCAGTGCCAGAACCCGTTCGACAACCGGAAAACTCTCCATTGGAGACGACAATTGTTTCAGTTCGACATTGATCCGCCAGTTTGACTCCCGGGTGAAAATCAAGGCGTCTTCCAAAGTCGGAATTTTCGCGTCCCGATACGCTGTTTGTTCCTCCGGCGATACGCAACCGGCACGTATCTGTCCGAACGGGTCGGTTTCGATAAACCAGGAACCGCAATCCAGCTTCTGCAGCTCGGCCAGCGAAAAGTCGGCTACGGTCCATGGCGCCCGGTCCGAAAAAACAGTCCGTACATCGGTGGTGCGGGTCAGTGCGTCATCGTGGAAAAGGATGAGCGCCTCGTCAGCGCTAACAGCCAGATCGGTCTCCCACATATCGGCACCGGACGTCAGCGCTTTTCGCGCCGCTTCCAGGGTGTTTTCCGGTGCCAGGCTTCGCGCCCCGCGGTGGGCGATGTTGAGAACCATGGAATTTTTCCTCTGCGAAGAGCAACGGGTGGCGGTTGTCGAAGACGTTCGGATGGCCTACCGGAAATAAATACGTCAGGGGGTGGGGTGTGTCAACATGAAAGCTGTGAGGTACGACCGGGTGCCTCTCAGGAATTCTCCGATGAGAGTGACCTGAGAAGATCCGCAAACGCGGGTTTCGGATGACTTGCTGGAGTCCCGGCCGATGTGGTATGCAATTCACATATCACGCGGACCCGACATGCATCTCGATAATACAAGCTGCGTTCTGCTGAGCACCTAAGAACGTTGCATCCACAGGAGTGAAAGATGGCCAGTGAAAACGGAATGCTCACCTTGGATTCGCTCTCCCGTCTGGTGGCTGACGAACAGGTCGACACTGTGGCGGCGGTTTTCCCGGATATATACGGGCGCCTCATGGGCAAGCGGATCGATGGAAAATTCTTTGTGGACCACGTTGCCGTAAAAGGCACCCATGCCTGCAATTACCTCCTGACAGTCGACATGGAGATGGAACCTGTTCCCGGTTACGATTTTGCCAACTGGGAAAAAGGCTATGGTGACTTTCACCTGGTGCCGGATTTAAACACTCTTCGTCAGGTCAGCTGGCAGGATCGAACCGCCATGGTCTTCTGTGATCTGCACAATAAGTCGGACCCCACACCGGTCGCACAGGCACCACGAACGATCCTCAGAAAGCAGCTGCAATCGGCCTCCGGGCAGGGATTTCGTGTCATGGTGGGATCGGAGCTGGAGTATTTCCTTTTCAGGGACTCTTACCGGGATGCCAATCGAAAAAAATATACGGCGCTTGAGCCGGCCGGGTGGTACCTCGAAGACTATCATATGCTGCAGGGTGCGCGCGAAGAATATTTCAACGGCGCGGTGCGGCGTCATTTATCCCGATCAGGAGTCCCGGTGGAATCCTCGAAAGGAGAATGGGGCCGCGGGCAGCATGAAATCAATGTCCGCTACTGTGAAGCCCTCGAGATGGCCGACCGCCACACCGTCTACAAGCAGTGCATGAAGGAAGTCGCCGATCAACTCGATTGCAGCGTGACCTTCATGGCTAAGTATGCTGCCGACCAGGCCGGCTCCAGCTCGCATATCCATTTGAGCCTGTGGAACACGGAAGGCAATGCCTTTCACGGCAACGAAGCATTCGGCCCGGTGCACAGCTCGGAGATATTCCGCTGGTTTTTAGGGGGCTGGCTGGCCCACGTGCACGAATTCATGGTCTTTTACGCACCGACGGTGAATGCCTACAAACGCTACCGGAGCGGTTCCTGGGCACCGACGCGCATTGCCTGGAGCCACGACAACCGCACGGCCGGATTCAGGGTTGTCGGGCAGGGGAGCAGCCTGCGCATCGAATGCCGCATCCCGGGTGCCGACTGCAATCCCTATCTGGCGATAGCTGCCGCCATCGCCTCTGGCATGGACGGCATCGCCAGCCGTATCGAGCCGCCCGAGAATTTCGTGGGAGACATATATGCCGCTTCGGATCTCACCCCTGTCCCACCGGATCTGTCCGCAGCGCGGCTGAATTTCCAGAACAGCCCCTTCGTGCGGCAGACACTCGGCGATGCGGTCGTCGACCATTATGCCCGGTTCTTCACGGTTGAACAGGAAGCCTTTGATAGGGCGGTCACGGACTGGGAACGTCAACGCTATTTTGAAAGGATTTAAAAATGAGACTGAAAGACAAAGTGGCGGTCATTACCGGTGCGGCCAGCGGCATCGGAAGAGCGTCGGCGCTGCTCTTCGCCAGTGAAGGCGCAGCCGTGGCGGCCTGCGACATCAATGATGAGGGCGCCGCGGAAACCGTCACCATGATTCAAAATGCCGGCGGTGAGGCGATCAGTGTGCGTGCCGACGTATCCCAAGCCACTGATTGCGAGAACATGATTGCCGTTGCCGAAAAGCATTTCGGGGGGGTTCACGTCGTATTCAACAATGCCGGTATCATGGATGGAAGGGATGACAATGCCGTGACCACCGATGAGGCGGTCTGGGACCTTACCATGGCGATCAACCTGAAAGGGGTATTTTTGGGGTGCAAATACGGGATACCCGCCCTTCAAAGAGCCGGTGGCGGGGCCGTGATCAACACGGCCTCCTTTGTCGCCGTTCTCGGCGCCGCCACACCGCAGATTGCCTATACCGCCAGCAAAGGTGGGGTGCTGGCCATGACCCGCGAGCTTGCCGTGGTTCACGCCCGGGAGAACATCCGCGTAAACGCGCTCTGCCCCGGCCCGCTGCGGACCGAACTTCTGATGAAATTTCTCGACACCGAAGAAAAGCGTCAGCGGAGACTGATACACATCCCCATGGGTCGTTTCGGTGAAGCGGATGAAATGGCGCGGTCGGCACTCTTTCTGGCCTCGGACGAGTCCGCCTATATTACCGGCGCGACCTTCACGGTCGACGGGGGCATTACTGCTGCTTACGTGACACCCGAGTAACTGATGGCAGCCATGAACCTCACGCATATCGGCATTTTGATATTTACGGCGGCCGCATTGGCAGGGCCTTTGTATACCGTCGCGGGCTATAGCTCCGTTTCATCTTTGTCTGGCTCTGGGTCTACTTTCCAATCAAAATCAAGGCTAACCATACGTCGCAGCGGACGCCAACAAGCGCGGCCGCTGAATTTTGACGTTGTCATATATCAACTTATATAGGAGGGGTTGCACGTGAGAGTCTTTCAAGTTGAGGATGCCTGGTCAATGGAAAATGTGCGCATTAACACACGACCGGATCCGCAACCCGGAGCTGGCCAAGTGCGGCTCAAGATGAAGGCATCCGCCCTGAATTACCGCGATCTTCTGGTGCCTGTGCGCGGCTATGGATCACGAATGAAGGCGTTGCCGTTAATTATGCTCAGCGACGGTCTCGGTATAATAGAATCAGTGGGAGAGGGAGTGACGCACCTTAAAATCGGCGATAGGGTTTGCCCACATTTCTTTGAAAGTTGGATAAGTGGAGCTCCAAATAAAAAAAGACTGTCTCTGAGCTTGGGGTGTGAGCTTGATGGAACAATGGCAGAATTCATGGTGCTCCCAGAGGAAGGCGTGGCCCATGCACCTCGGCATTTGGACGACATGGAAGCGGCTTCACTTAGCACCGCGGCAGTCACGGCCTGGCGGGCTTTGGTTACAGAAGGCGGCATCAGGCCGGGTGACAAGGTACTGGTGCAAGGCACGGGCGGTGTGTCGCTCTTCGCCCTGCAGTTCGCAAAGATGCTGGGTGCGCTTGTGATTGTCACATCCTCCAGTGATGACAAGCTGGCCCGCGTACGCACGATGGGCGCTGACGAAATCATCAACTATCGAAAGGTTCCAGAATGGGGTAAACGTGCGCGCGAAATTGCGGGTAGCGATGGTGTTGACCACGTTGTAGAGGTCGGTGGGCAAGGTACGCTTCCACAATCGCTTCGTGCTGTCCGAGCCGGAGGCACGATAAGTATGATTGGAGTGCTTGCGGGGGGAAACATGAATATTCCGCTGGGGCCTATCGTGACCCGCCATGTCCGGCTGCAGGCAATCACTGTCGGTAACAGGGACGATTTTGTCAAAATGGCCACAGCAATTGCGCAGCACAAGCTTCACCCGGCGATTGATCGAGTGTTCGCGTTCGAGGAGCTGCGCGTTGCCCTTGACTACCTATCGAGCGGCAAGCATTTCGGAAAGATCTGTATCAAGCACTAAACTGCGTCACATGTACCCATAGCCCAGATGTAGACGAGAAAGGCAAGCGACCCGAGAAACTCCCGACTGCTAACGATCACCATCCCAGCCTCTTGACAATATGAATAAAAAAGAAAAATACCTTCTTAGTGTTGTGGCTGAAAAAGATTGTGACACTGTCTATATTCACACGAATAGAAAGGGATTAGACCGATTATCCAGATCCATTGATAGGCTTAGAAAACACCTTGAAAATAATGATTGCGATCACGATCACTTTTTCACCGAGGCCTGGGCTGGCGATGAATTAACCGAAACGATGCTCGAACAAGAAACCAATGCAGGTTGTAAGCAGATCCACCATATAAAGTTATATACTTGGACAGATGAGTGGGTAAAAAAGCACAAATTATAAAGGAAAAGTTTTAACCTCAAGCTTTACTTGGACAGGTGCTACGCTTCCGCACTTGTTGGTAAGCATGGTTGCTGATAGTACCTGCTATAATCTCGCTCCTATTATAAGGAAAACGAAAGGGATGTTATGGTGAACAAAACCAAAATTGTTGCAACCATCGGACCGGCATCTAATACACGGCAGCTGATCAAACAGCTAATTACCTCAGGAATGAGCGTTGCGCGTATAAACTGTTCTCATGGCACCCATGAAGAGTATGAGGATGTTATTCAAACTATCAAAGAATTATCTAAGGAATTAAATGTTTCAGTCGGAATTTTACTCGACCTGCAGGGGCCGAAGATAAGAACGGGAACACTGGCCGGCGGGGAGCCGGTCATGCTCGAAAGCGGCCGGGTCCTGCAAATCACATCGAGAGATATCGCAGGAACAAGGGATATTATTTCAACTGATTATAAAAAATTTTCTCAGGAAGTAAAACCCGGCGACCGAATTCTTCTGGATGACGGCCTGATAGAATTAAAAGCCGTTTCCGTCACTGAGGATACTGTCGAGTGCACGGTGATGAACGGAGGGTTTTTAAAAGAGCATAAGGGCATCAACCTGCCGGGTGTCGCCGTATCCCTACCTTCACTGACAACAAAGGACAAGGCTGATTTATTTTTCGGTATCGAAGCGGAAGTGGATTATTTTGCGCTTTCTTTCGTGAGATCAGCCAATGATCTTAAACATATAAAATCCATCATCAAACAACTAAGTGCGGACATTCCGGTGATTGCAAAGATAGAAAAGCCCGAAGCGGTTGAGAATATCAATGAGATACTCAAATTCACCGATGGCATAATGGTCGCCAGGGGGGACCTGGGTGTCGAGCTCAGGCCGGAGCAGGTGCCTACGGTGCAAAAATATATTATAGACAAGGCGGTGCGCGCAAACAAGTTGGTGATTACCGCAACCCAGATGCTCGAATCCATGAGTGACAATCCCAGGCCCACCCGTGCAGAAGCTTCCGATGTGGCCAACGCCATCTATGACTGCACAGACGCCATCATGTTGTCCGGAGAAACCGCATCCGGCAAGTATCCCATGCAAGCCGTTGAAATGATGCACTGCATCGCCGAAGAAGCGGAACATTCTTCATTTATGCGGTATAATATCCAGTACGACAAGGACCCCGATGACCTTGTCACCCATGCAGTGGCACAATCTGCGGTGAATATTCTTCATGAAGTGGATGCGGAGGCGATTGTTACTTTTTCGATGTCCGGAAAAACTTCCAAATTGATCTCGAAACAGCGGCCCTCGAAACCGGTTTACGCGTTTACACCGTCCATGAAACAGTATCGCCGTTTGGCCCTGGCTTGGGGGATTACGCCATTGTTGATATCTCCCCTGGATGATACCAAAAGCCTTATCGATGAGGGTGAACGCATTATTGTGGAAAACGGATTTGTGAAAGAAAATGATCTTGTGATAATTGTGGCGGGCCTGGCGCGAAGAAGCGGAACGACGAACCTCATAAAAATCCACAGGGTGGGGCGGGAAGATTAGGGCCAACCGGTGAATTTTCGAATAAAAACTATTCCGGGGTGCTAACTGCCAAAGTTGAAATATCTCGATAAGAGAAGAGGTAAGAACTTGCCTTTCTTTATTGAAGTGGTTTTCGCTATAGAAAAAGGTTTGAAATTACCCCAAATATATTCTAGAAGCAAAATTACAGCTTACTCTCAATGTATTTGTATCGACCTGGCTAATATGAAAACTGCACGACGGCTATGTTCCCATAGTATTCCTGACGTTGAAATTTTGAAGATTATCATATCTATTCCGCTAAATCGAAGTTCTGACATTTTGCCTTTATTAGGAAATTCACAGTGTGCTATTGTATTTATATTATTCGTGCGTATATTAAGTATGTGAATGCAACCCAACTTCGATAAACAATAATAAACCATGCGATGGCTTAAGGCATCCCAAAGGTTATACTTTAAAAAAGGAATGATTGGGCGGCATTTAACGAGCTTCTTGGGTGTGCGTGCATCTTCTCTCTGAATAACGACACATGTGGAGGCAGTAAATTGAGCAGAGTCAGAAATGGCGCTGCTTTTTTTTAGATGCTGATATGTTGTGTTTGAACCCTGATAATTACAAGGGCACACAACGGCTACATAAGTTCCCAGTTCAAATGCTAAAGAAAAAGCATAGATTAGGGGAAATTAATAAGTTGAGTTTATTAGAATGGATTTGGGCAACATCCCGTTGAGAACAGACCCCTTTCAATATTCGTAGCAATGAATTGATAACACGCAAGGAGGCTATACCATGAAAGTGATTTCAATTGCTTTGGGCGTTCTTGTGTTCGTGTTGGCTGGTATCTGCTATTATCTCTATGATGCCAACAAAAAAAAGGGGAGAGAACTCCAAGCTTCCTACGTGATCAGAAGCGAATTAGAATCCAAAGTCACCAATATTTCCAGGGAAAGCAAGGACGAAGTTGAACGGCTGACAGCCACTTATGCTAAAATGGTTAAAGAAATGAAACAAGAAATAGAGCAAGGGCAAATCAAAATCACCAAAATGTCAGATCGCCTGTCGGTCGCGATGGTTGATAAAATATTATTTCCTTCGGGTGAAGCGAAAATTACCCCTGAGGGTATGGCGGTACTGACGCGTATTGGCGAAATTCTAAAAAACACCCCGGGCAAGATTATACGTGTCGAGGGACACACTGACAATGTAAGGATTGCTCCGCGATTGCAACAAAAATTTCCAACCAATTGGGAGCTCTCTACCACCCGGGCAACGAATGTCGTCAGATTTTTACAGGATAATGTCGAAATTAATGGGGTTCGTTTACAGGCTGTCGGCATGTCGGAATATCACCCGGTGGCGAGCAATGAAACGCAGGATGGTCGCGGTCAGAATCGTCGGATAGAAATTGCAGTGCTGCCGAAGCCCCTTCAGCAAACGCCATGACTTCTAAATGCTTTTAAGGCCACATTGACGATGAAGGGGTCAAGTCTGCTCTTGACTCATCTCAAAATCAATCCACATTGAATGTTCAATTTGAGCAGTTGATAAGCTCTCCGAGGTCTGCATATAAATTTTGCGATTACTGCTGAAACTGTCGAAAAAGGCAGATCTGTAGGAGATACTGATCTGATTTGTTCTATCTACTTTGCTTCGTATCCATTTCGTAAAATCCTCATAAATTCGATTCTTTTCCTGGATCATGAATCAGCTATATGATAGAAATAGTAATATTAAATTGGTCAATTTACAGTATTCAGGGAAAGGCGAAATGACCAAATTCAAGCGTAACAATTATTCACAACATGTGTAAAATAGCGAGATATGCGACGGTCTCACAGTTCAAAGGACACAAGAATAGCACTCGAAATCTACCAGAGCCTGAATAATCATTAATTTCGAGACGAAACTCAGTTAAAGGGATAGCCCAACGGCTGCAAACATTGGGCCAAAATGGGAAATCTCAGATTGGATTTTTCGACAGTCTCGCTATTAAGCGAAACTTTTAGTAACTCCGAAACCAAGAAGGCCGACTACAACATTGGTAGTTGGCCTTTTTCGCAAAAAGTTGTGATAATATCGATACATCTTGAACGTTACACCGTTCTATGAGTACTGAGCTTTCCCCCTACATCATAGCCAGACATTTCATCTGATAATCATAATATTTTCGAATCTCAAAGGTACAGATTACTGATCAATGATTGCGATAAAAATCCCCAAGCTGTCATAAGGCAGCTTGGGGATTTACCGTCTCCACCAAGTTGTTCGATTAACACCGTCGGCAGGTCTTCTGACTTCCGGATCGTTCTACTTCCCGCGCCTTCCCACACCGCTTCGTCAACACGAGCGGCATGCGATGCAGTGGCTCTTGCGGGTTTCGTCCCCGTATACAGCGGCTGGTCCGTGCCGGATTGTCACCGGCTTCCCTATATGGCCTTTTTAAAGGCCGCCAACGACTGTTTTATGATTTTCGGGCGCCTTCAATAACATTCCTGCAGAAGAAATGTCAAGCACTTGCTGTAATTACCGTAGATATTCACCTAAGATATTGATATATTTACGATTATTATATCTTCACTTTTAATGAAGCGAATTACTGGTTTCGTAGTTTACCATCATATAACTGTAACTTTGTGTTCCGAGGTTTACAACTTCCTGATACATGAGCAATCTACGCGGCACAGTCCACTGACTCTGGGCACCGTCAACAGATGCCGCTTTGATTTGGTAGTATAGAGAGTAATAAATGTCATTTTGAACCCGATAGATGCAGCGATTGTTGGCGGGGATCCGCACCGCACCGTTGTCTTTCGCTTTATATATGCCCTGGGTACAATCCGACGTCATATCCACATCCCGGCATGCCCTGAATATGTGATAGTCGACCCCGGTTTGAGGATCACTCGTCAACCAGTCCTCTGTCACTTCCAGTAATTCCGGCTCGAGTATGTTTTCCGCCAGTGCCGGTTGAGATATCACTAAAAAAATTAATGCCAGAGTGCCGTACTTTAAAATCTTGGTCATTTTATTCCTCCCTGAAATTGGCGCGCATGATCATGAAATAAAGCTGTCCTGCGTTGGAAACGTGTAAGAGTTACCCCTGGAGAATGAATTGCGTCACTGCTGGAGTGTTCGAATTGAGAGAGTGAGCGTGTCGCCGACACAATGCGGATATGCTTGCCTGGAAATTTACCCCCGCTTGGCTCCTCACAGATACAAAAAACATACCAACCGGGTCAGACCAACGATTAAATGAAGAAAAGATATTAATTTGGGAAGATTACATCGTATTATATTAGGGTGAGGTCATTCGAGATGCGCGTTTGACAACCCAAACCTTCGTGCCATTTTGGTATGGCAAAACCCAAAAGTAAAATTATTTCTGTGATATAAAAGAAAACGCGCCAATTTGGTATGGTACCGCTCCGCGGACCCCATGTTGCCGAGCGGATAGAGTGGTTGTCAAAAAACGTTCCGTCATTCGAATGTTTTTTTCTACAGCCACTTATACCGCCCTTCCGAACTGCGGAATCTATTATGGATAATCAGATTTCGGTCCTGAAATGGATGCTTTTGCGGCGGGTCAAATGAAAGAACCCGTACGTGGACAGGCTCGACCCCTTTCCGCTGTCGCCGCATCCGGTCCATGGCAAGGCGGGATCGAGATAGTCGCATCGATTCTGGTAAACGGTTCCGACCTTCAACCGCCCGGCGAACCATTCTGCCCGCTCCCGGTCTAGAGTCCAGATCGAAGCCGTCAGGCCATAGCGCGAATCGTTCATCCGCTCCAGGGCCTCCTGGTCGCTTTCCACCATCAGAACGGGCAATAGGGGACCGAAGCTCTCCTCCTGCATGATCTCCGCGTCGTTGGGCACTGCGGTCAACAAGGTGGGCGGATAAAAATTCCCCGTCGTATCCGTCGATCGCCGGCCACCCAGGATAACCTGTGCGCCCCGCTGCACGGCGTCCGCTACCTGCCGGTCGAGAAAATCGGGGGCATGGGACGAGGCCAGGGGGCCCATGGTCGTCCCTTCATCCAGGGGATCCCCCATCCGGTAGCGGCGCATAATAGCCTCAGCCCGTTCGATAAAGGCCTGGTAGACGTTCCGGTGCACGTAGACCCGTTCGACGGCGCAGCAGGATTGCCCGGCGTTGTAGCAGGCCCCGTCCACCACGTTGGGCACGGTGAAGTCCAGGTCCGCATCCTCCGCAATATAGGCGGGATCTTTACCGCCCAATTCCAAACCCACGTCGATGAAACGCTCGGCCACGGCGCGATGGATGGCCTTTCCTCCCGGTACCGACCCGGTGAATACCACGTGATCCACCCCACCATTACGGACCAGGGCCAGGGCTTGATCATGTGTAAGGATAAGGTTCTGCACCAGTCCGGCCGTCTGCTGCCCAAAGGCCTTCTCGAAATGAACCCCGCAAAGGGGCGTTCTGGCGCTGTGTTTGAGCAGAACGCTGTTTCCGGCCAATAGTGCCGGGATCACCACATTGACGGCAATGAGCAGCGGATAATTCCAGGCGGCGATATCCAAAACAACCCCGAGAGGCTCTTGCTCTATCCTGCGGTGAAAACCAATCTTGTCAGGCAAAATTCCGGGAGCCAGAGCGTCTGACGCGATTTCCAGCATGTGCTGCGCCCGTTCGAAAAAGCCGCCGAATTCGTTGCGGGACTGAGTGATCGGTTTTCCCATCTGGCAGCTGATTTCCTCGGCGATGACCGCCTTGTTCTTACGGAAATAGTCCAGCCCCTCTTTAACGCCATCGATCCGTTCAGCAAGAGGCAGCCAGCGCCACTTTTCGAAGGCGCGGCGGGCCGCATCGATTTTATCCCCGATCCGGGAATCCGTGTCGTAGGCGCATTCGGTGTAAACCTTGTGGTTGAACGGATTGATAACCTTCAGTGTCATGTCTAGTCCTTGGCAAGGGATTTTATTGAATGAATGCGCGCACGTCTGTGGCCACCATACCGGCTCTGCGGGCGGCCTCCAGGCCGGGGGCGCCGTCTTCGAAGACCTGGCAGTACGCCGGTTTGACCCCCAGGCGCCGGGCGGCTTCGAGGAATATCTGCGGATCGGGCTTGGGCGCCACCGGGTCATCCGCAGTGATGACGGTTAGGAAAACGTCTGCCAGGCCGATGGCATCCAGGGTCAAAAGAACGTTGTCACGGGTGCCGCCGGATGCGACCGCCATCGGCAAGAGGTCCCGGTGCTGCAGAACGATGTCAACCACCGGTCGGATGGGTAGGGCTTCCGCCAGTCGCAGTTGGGCCCGGCGGTTTTTTTCAACCGCAAATGCCCGGGCGTCAATCCTGTGGTTGTAGCGACGATTGAACTCGGCAACGATTCTTTCGGCCGGCATCCCCGTGACCTGTTCGATGAACCCGGGCGGACAGGAAATACCCCGGGCCGCGAAGGTGGCGGACCAGGCAGCGAGGTGGATGGGCATCGTATCCGCCAGGGTCCCGTCACAGTCGAAAATGAGACCTTTGACGCCCTCTGCTACAGTAATCACGGCCGTTATCCCCTTTTGGATTCGACTATGGACATTATTCGTTCTCATCCATGGTTTTATAAGGAATACTGATCCGTGTCCAATTCATAAATGTTTTTTTTACTCGGCTATATCCTCTGGCTGCCCTATCCCTGGAACCCATATCTGGACTCGAGTTTCGCTGCCGGGGCGGGTCTGTCCTGCGCCACGTCCGTGCCGGAAATCGAAGTCAAGAACCATAGCGAATCGACCCGGCTTAAAAAATATCGAGAAGGCGGTGTTTTACACTTTCACTCCTCCTGCCAGTCCTCGCCCCATTCTTCGGAGGCAACGGCAGCCTTTGCCAGGACATCGAGCCTGGCGGCCTGCACCTTGCGGTAGACCGAGCGGTAGTCCTTTTTTTCTCCGTTGACCCGCAGAAGATCGTTATCGACGGAGATGCCGAACAACCTTTCGTTCTCTTCGAGGTAGGGCAGAATAAGATCCCAGTCCGCAGGCGTCAGATCCACGAACTCGCCACCGTTCAGCTGCCCTTCGACAGCCGTCTTGTGCGGGTCCCTCAGGTAGATGGCGCCGCCCGAAGCCAGGGAAAAGAGGTTCGAACCCGGGTAGGGGCGCTCCCGGGCGATGATCTTGCCGTCCGGATCGAACTCGAAACCGTTCAGAACAACGAAGCCCCCACCGTTAAGGGGATCGCCGGCCATGAATGATTCGGCCAGAAAATCCAGGCATGTGCCGTTGATAACCACGCGGGGACGCCCGACGGCATTGATCAGCGGCCGTCCGGCAGCATGACCCAGGACGTAGACGTCACCCCCTTTGGCGCCGTACATGAAAGTCTGGCCGACATCGCCGTAAATGACCAACTTACCGCGTTTCATGATCTGCCCCAGTTGATCCTGTGCGTTTCCGTGGACATGGATCTCGAGGCCGTCGATGCCTGAAGCAAGGTAGTCACCCGAGCTGTCGTAAACATCGATGCGCACGCCGTCGGTATTGTTCAGCAGGCCGCACCCGGTGAATCGCTGCCCCTTGTACCCGTAACAGAGAAACTGCCGCCATCCCATCTTGTAGGCCGCGCAAATCAAACGCGCGTCGCAGGACTCGCCTTCAGGTGGAAACTCCCTGGCATTCACCACCAGTATTTTTTCCGGTTCCTGGGGAGGCCGCAGCGCATCCCGCGTCGTCCAGTCGATCCGGCGGTAAAGGCTGCTGCCGTTTGCGTTGATCTTCGGCGTGGTTCTGAAGAGTGCGGTCAGGTTTTCTCTGACGATGTGAAGCGTCGAACTGCGCTTTTTGGCACCGGTTGCCAGCCGGCGGTCGTTCAAAAACGTCAGGATCTCGATCGCCTTTATCTTGGCAGCATCGCTTTTTGCACCCTGTTCAGCCAGTTCACGGCAGAAATGACCGAGCGCTGCATAGTCCCACCGGGGAAGGTGGGTGGTGCCGTATTCTTTGAGATCCGACGTGTCGGCGGCCGCCAGGCCACTGGCCACCGTGGCGGAAATGTCCTTTCCATTGTCGGCGGCCTTCAGGCCGAGCGACGGACGGAAGTGCGCCTGTCCTTCCGGCGTGCGGACAGGGGTGCCGAATTTGTTGGTGCAGACAAGCTCCTTTGTGCCGTCGCCCCTGCCGGCGTCCTTGACGGTGAAGATAAAGGCCCCGCCGTCGGCGGCACTGCCGCCCCGGGCATTCCAATACTTGTCGGCCACCGGACAAAAGCGATCGTCTTCGGCCGCCAGGTTCTGCAAGGTGGCATCGATGGCCTGCTTTTCCGAACAGATCAGGCCGATCTGCACCTCGCCCTCCTGCAGGGCAAAAACCTGCGGACGCAACATGGAGGTGTCGGTGATCCCGATGAGCTGGAAGTAGTTCGCATAGGGATCATTGCGGGCAATGATGAAAAACCAGGGGCCGTCCGGTGAAGCATGAATGTGGGCCGATTGGATGGTGCGGTATATGTGTTGCTTTTCGGGCGACAACCGGTCGAAGTCGTGCTCCGTGGTCGGTGCCATGGCCTCGATGATATATTCCATCGGGTACTCGAAAGTGCGGTTCAGCAGGTCCAGCAACTGCACGGACACCTCGGTGTCCGTGAGAAACTGGGGGTAGATGTTGTGCTGCTTCAGATATTCGCAGACCGCATGGTAATTGGCGAAATCGCCGTTGTGAACCAGGGCCTCGTCCATGCCGCTGAAAGGATGAGCGCCGCCGGGATGCCATACGCGTCCCTTGGTCGGATACCGCTGGTGGGCGATCCATCCATGGGCCTTGAAATCGTTGAGCATATAGTACTCGACGACTTTTTCGGCATAGCCGACAATTTTCAGAATCATCAGGTTGCGGGCGTGGGACAGCACGAAGGCCCGCTGTTCCCCCAATGACGCATAAAACGCCTGATTGATTCGGGTGGAGTTCTGGTAGATGAACTCGTCTTCGGCTTTGCGGGGATCCATGTCATGCAGACGGTTGTCATCGATGAACCGTGCCAGCACGCCTTTTTTGACGCGCACGAAATAGCGCCAGACATCCGGTGGCTTGACCTCAAGACCCTCGATGTCACGGTAATCGTCGACAGTCGCAAGCGGTTCGGCCTTGTGGACCTCCAAGAAGGGGACGATGTTGGCGGTTTCCACTTCGGGCCGGGCCGTCGGATCGAGCAGCGCCACCTGAAGCATGTAATGGGAGTCCAGGATATCCTGAGTGATCCCCAGGCTTTCGGCGGAGAGTCCCACCGCGGCAATACCGCCGCCCTTGCCGTTGCCCCGGTTGTGCATCTGGGTGGATGGCTCGTGGATATGGTGTCCCCGGACCGGGATCGAGGAGATGAAGCCGGTGACACCGCAGCCCCCCTCTTCGGCGGCTTTTTTGTTTTGCGCAGCGCCACGGGGAATGTTGCCCCGGGAGGCCAGAATTCTATCTTTAACCGAATCGCGTCGATCTCTCATTTTTACTCCTCAGATGCCCTTATATTATCAACTGATGTTGGGGGGCAGGTTGATACTTGGCTCTTTGCGCCTCATCGAGATAATCGAGATGGACCAGCAGGTCGGAGCGTCCGACGAGCTCCCGCACACTCTGCATGCCGAACTGCCGCAGAATCTCACACCACTGTTTGCGCCAGGCCATGTACATGTTGACGATGCGCTGCTCGGTATAGGCTTCTGACATCATGTGGCCCAGTTCGTGATCCGTTGAGGCGATGCCGCGGGCACAGCCGCGACCGCTCTCGCAGTTGCCGCAACGCACGCATTCCATTGCGACCAGTTCGGCGGTCCCGATGACCGCACCGTCGGCCCCCAGGGCTATCGCCTTGGCCACATCCATCGCGTTGCGGATCCCGCCGCTGGCAATCAGGCAGACCTCGTCCCGGATCCCCTCGTCCTTCAGGAATTGATGCACCTTCGGAATGGCGTACTCGATGGGCATGGCGATATTTTTCTTGGCGATATCGGGCGCCGCACCGGTCCCACCGTAGCTGCCGTCGATATGGACGATGTGGGCGCCGGCATAGTAGCTGCCGACGGCCACCATGTCCACGTCCGTGGGCGTCGACACTTTCACCGAAACCAGGCCGCGGGGATTGACTTCTTTGACCCAGTCGACATGCTTCTTGTGATCTTCGACCGAATAGACGCTGTGGAAGGGAAAAGGCGAAAAAAGTGAACTGCCCACCACTGTTTCCCGCATGGCGGCGACCTCGGGCGTCACCTTGTCGCCCAACAGGTGCCCGCCCAGACCGGGTTTGGCGCCCTGGGCGTATTTGAACTCGATCACCGGTGCGCACTCGATCGTCTCCTCTCGCACCCCGAACAAACCGGTAGCCACCTGGGTGATGACGTAATCGGCGTACGGGAGGAACTCCTTGGGATATCCCCCCTCACCGGTACACGTGAGGGTGTTCAACCTGGCCGCGGCCCGGGCCCGGCCGACGAGGGCCGTGAGAGCCATGGAGCCATAGGACATCCCGCCGCTGTAGCACGGCAGCGAAAGCCGTCGCTCCGGACGACCGTCTTTTCTCTTGTTGAGATCGAGCCCCAAATCGATTTCCTCATCGCTGACATCAAGATAGTCTGCGGGATCCGGCAACTTAAACCGGATCTTGTCGAAACCACCGCCGGAGCATCCCAGATTGTACTCCAGACCAACCGTGGGAAGGTTGCCGGTTTCGGCCATTTCCCAGTGCGCAAGCAGCATTTCGGCCGTCCAGCGATAGTCTCCCAAGGTTTCCAGGACCGGATTGAGCCGCAGGGTCAAGGCCTTCTCCGGGCAGCGGTCGATGCAGTAGTAGTCATTTTCCTTGCACTTGAACCCGATGCACTTGTGTTCGACCGGCCTGAGCGACTTCGAAAATTTTTCGTAGCGCGGATGGACCCCATAGGGGCAGAGCTCGGCGCACAGTCCGCAGGAAATGCAGCGCGAGCTGCGTTTGATGGTATATTTGCCGATCGTGTTGCGAAACCGCGACCGGGCTTCTTTTGTTTCCGGCAGTGGTGTAATGTTTGCTTTATGTTTCATCGTTTATCCCAGTCCTGACACTTTGCGTTCTCCGAAAATAGGGCCGAAATGATCGCGCTCCAGGTCTTCGAACCACATGGACCGCCCCACTTCGCCGCGCAACCGCCTGGCCTCCCGGATGCCCATGGCTCCCATCACTTCGATCAACTGACTGTGCCAGGCGCCGATGAGGTTGACGATCCGCTGGCTGCCCCAGCGGGTGTCGAACGGTTGATCCAGTTCGACCGGACAGCTGAGACCGTCGCGGCACCGGCCGCACAGCCGGCACTCCATGGCAATCAACAGGGCCAGATCGGCCGTGACGGCGTCGGCACCGCAGATGAGGGCTTTGGCCATGTGCTCGGCCATGGCGATCCCGCCTGAAAAGACCAGGTTGATCTGCTGGCGGACGGCGTTTTCCACCAGTTCCAGGTGGATCTCACGGATCATTTCCTTCAAGAACCGCGGGTTCTGTGCATCACGTTCGTTGCCGTGATCATCGGCGTTGAAATGCAGGGTATCGACGCCGGTTTTGGCCAAGTCCCGCGCGCGGCCGGCCGCCCGCGCATCGAGCGGCATCCCGACCATGATCAGCACGTTCGGATTAATACGGCGGACGGTATCGAAGACAGTTTCAATTCCCGGGGCATCGGCCAGTTCAACGACCCGGCCGCGCCGGATCATATCGCCGTGCGCCTCGAGGTCGTCGCGGGTTAGGCAGGGGATCAAGCTGTCGGCATAAGGCCTCAAAGCCTCGGTGACATCCTGAGGCCTGACGAACATCAGGGTCCCCAGTCGCCGGGCAGCCCTGGCCGCCGACAGCAGGACATGCTCGTTTATGACCAGATCCGTCGACAGTTGGAACAACAGCGGGAGCGGAATCTCGAAAATCGGCGGTACCGACGAGGCCAGAGAAAGGTCCGGGTTGAATTCCAACCGGGTGATCCGGCGGGAGAGTTCGATGCAGGTGTTGATGTACTCTCGACCGTGGATGCCGTCGCGCGTCGGCCGCACGATCTCGGACATGTCGGTCCACATGCTGTCAAACCCGGGCCCCACGAACGGACCGCGATAGCCCGCCCCGGAAACCGGTATTTTACCCATGTGGGCCTGGTACCAGAGTCGGTGCAGAATGTCTGCTCGCCAGTAGTCGTCGCCCAAGGTGCGGTAGTCCGGGTTGATCGTGCGGGAAAATATGCCTTTGGTGCACTCCTGAATGCAGCGAAAACAGCTCATGCAGGTGTAGAGGTACTCAGGCTCGTCCATGGCACTCATGTGCAAGACGTTTTCATTGAAGATATTGTAGACGCATTTTTTCTTGACGCATTTTCGACAGCTGCCGGCGCAGTTTTCCCGAAACTCGACCGTCGCGTACTTGCCGATCGGGTGAAATCGTGGCGCCGCCGTCTGCGTATGAATCTGAAACTTTTGGGGCATGGATGTCTCCGATACAGTCTATTTATTGCCGGTTTTCAATCGGCTACCGGACTATTTTAAATTCCCCCATTCCCTGAAATTCTCCTCCCTTTGTCAAAGGGAGGCCGGGAGGGATTTTGAGGGCCATCGCATTGACAAATAAATGCACTGGGGCCAGTCGACCGCCGACGCGGGTCACTCCTTTAGGGCATCCGGCTGCGGGCGCGGTAGGAGACCGGCGGACTCGACGATCTCGCGCACGATTTCCTCCCACTCGATGGCCATGATGTGAATCCCGTGAACCCCATCGGTCTGACGGAGTTCGGCAATCGTCTCCAGGCAGATTTTTAGGCCTTCGTCGGCCGCCTTCTCCTTGGAAACGCCGCCCATCCGTTGAATCAGATGATCGGGGATGTCCATTCCCGCCACCTTTTGGGACATGTAACGGGCCATGCCGGCGGATTTCAGCGGGGTCACACCGGCCAGGATGTGAACCTTTTCAGTCAGACCCTCTTCGTGCGCCATCTTCATCCATTGTTTGAAGCGCTCCATGTTGTAAACGCATTGGGTCTGGATGAAATCGGCACCGGCATCGATTTTCTTTGCCAGCCGTATGACCCGATACTCGAAAGGGTCGGCAAACGGATTGGCGGCGGCCCCGATGAACATGCGTGGCGGCTCCTTGAGCGCAAAACCGCTCATGTCGCTGCCGCCATCCCGCATGTCCTTGACCGTCCGCAGCAGGTTCATCGAGTCGATATCGAATACATTCAAGGCATCGGGTTGGCTGCCGAAGCTCTGGTGATCGCCGGAAAGGCAAAGGATGTTTCTGATCCCCAGGGAATAAGCCCCCAACATGTCCGACTGCAGCGCAATCCGATTGCGGTCGCGGGTCACCATCTGCATGACCGGCTCGAGCCCCTGTCCCAAAAGATGGACACTGGCGGCGATGCTGGACATGCGGACAATCGCCGTCTGATTGTCGGTCACATTGACGGCATCCGCACATCCCTGCAACAATTGCCCCTTCTTGCGAACCACTTCGGGATCGGCACCGCGGGGTGGGCCGCATTCAGCCGTCACGGCAAAGCCGCCGCCGGACAAAACGCTCTGCAATCGACTGATGCTGTCGGTATTCATATGTCATGATCCTCTCTGATGAGTTTGCGGGGCCCGGAGGCAAGGCTGGCACACCAGTTTTTGGGCGGCAGATACACCCTCAGGTTGTTCATCTGTCCCAGGGCCGCCAGTCGCTCGATGATCAGATGCCAGGCGCAGTCGGTATCCGGGTTGACCTCGCATTTGCCTTTGCGCGAGCCGCCGCAGGGCCCGTTCACCAGTTTTTTGGCGCAGCGGGTAAACGGGCAGACCCCACCGAACAGGGCCAGCTGGCAGTCACCGCAGCCGGCACACTCTTCGGTGAAAAGACCCGGTTTTTCCAGAACGCCCATAAAGGTCGTGTTGACTCCCGGCAGAACGGGTGTCGTTTTAAACCGTCGGGCCAGTGCCTGAACCCCGGCGCCACAGGCCAACGACAGGACGGATTCGTTACGGGCAATCGCTTCGGCGCTTTCCTGAATGAACTCGTCCTCACACTGCCGTTCGACAGTCAACTCCTCGATTTCGATGTCCCGGCCCTCTATTTTAAAGGCCAGGCGCAAGGCCGAGGCCATCACGGCGACCTCGTCTTCACCACCGGCAAAACAGGTTTTGACACAGGTGCCGCATCCCAGGAGCAGGACTTTCTTGTATGTGGTCACGATTTCCTTGATTTCTGCGATCGATTTCTGTTCTGCTACAATCATTTTTCGACTCCATTCGAGACCCTATTCGGTCTCATGTTATAGTGGTTGTAAAAAAACGTTCCGTTATTCGCACGTTTTTTTCTACAACCATTTATACCGCCCTTTCGTATTTCGGAATTTATTTTTGAAAAGCGGTAAAAACGCTCAAGGTCCTAAAGGGCGCCACGGTGCATGAAAATTCTATTTTTGAAGATGGGACTGGTTCGGGCTTAGACCCTGTTGGCAGCGAGTTTCAGCCGCAACTCGAAACCGTTTATCCAGGCACAGGCGCCCACCTTAATTCATAGTGAGGGTAGCGGCGCTTCCTGTTGTTTACCGCCATGGGTGGCTCTACCTGCGCGATCGTTCACGGCCGGTCAATTCCGTGCGGCCGGATTACGACCCAGAACCGCCACTTGTCCCAAAACCTCTTGAACGATCCGGTCTGCGGCCGCAGCGTCACCAGGATGCAGGTTGAATAGAGACAGCCGCTTGCCGTTCAGCCCGATATCGTCGAGCAGCGCCTGGAGCCACCTTACGCGCTTTTTGGCGCGCAGATTCCCTTCGACGTACCGACAGGCGCCTTCGGGACAGACCAAAACGACCACGGCATCGGCACCGGCCTCAAACGCCCGTAAAAGGAATACGTCTTTCACCATACTCGAGCACGGCATTTTCACAAATTTAGACTCTAAATTCTCGCCTCCGGCCAGCGGAGACGCATCACCCTCGCCAAGCGTGTTGATGCAATGGAATACCGTGATTTTTGGTTTGAAGCCTTGCCCCATTTTTCTTTCCCTAATGTTTATTGAACCTGACAATTAATGAACTCTCAACGCAGCTCGCTGCGGGGTAGCTGACAAGAGGTATCTTACAATAATAATAACGTCCATATTATCGAATCAATCTTCGAGGAAACAGACCCGAAGAGATTGACAAGCAAAAAAAAAGACGCCCCCCCTCACTCTGGAGATAGGGACGTCTTTGTCCGAACAATGCAAGGCAATAAACTTTGGACGCCTTTGTCCAAGGATTAGATTGAATTAAGGGGGAACTATCTTTATGTTTTCCCATTATGCTTGTCAAGGAGAATTTTCCTGGACGATGTATTGATTTTTCACTGAAAGTTCGCTAATTTGCATCCATAAATGGCCCTTTTCCGCAATTCCCCGCCTACTTCGGGACAGGTCGGCGTTAATCACGCCTGAGGTGGACAAGTCGGCGGTATCGCTCGTGCGGCATCGTATTCTGCGAACCTTTGATAATGCAGGAGATGGGCACCATCGGCTCTCCCGCAGCAGTAAACAAAATGGGAGAAAATATGGACACTTACAACTCACCATGGCACCGGAGATAAGCGAAAAGGATGACCGACAACTATGCCAGCATAATCGCCGAGAACCTTCGCCAACTCTACAGTCACCGGAAGGAAGACCTCGCCGCTATCCTGCCGGCCGAGCAGGACGGTAATTCGTATACGTTTAAGGCCTTCGGCGAAACCTGCCGGATTTCCCCAGAAGGAATTTCTCTCGATGGGCGCAATGAATCCGGAGTCCTCGGTATTCTCATCTCGCTGTACGCCCGTCATGCCCGGCCGGTGCCCCAAATTATCGAACCGCTGAGGTCTTTCAAGGAATTGCCCAACAGCATGCCCTATGCCGGTGCCTTCACGACCCATACCGAATCGCCCCTGGTGCCGCGGGTGGATCGCATCGATGCCGCGCAGAAGCGCATCATCAAATTCCTCGATGGAAAGGCCGACGCCCATCCGGCATCCGGCGATTTCAGTTTTGTGGTACAGCCGCTGCCCAAAATCGCCTTGATGTACATTTTCTATCACGCCGACGATGAATTCCCTGCCTCGGCGACCTGCCTGTACTCGAACAACGCCGTGGAATTTATGCCCATCGATGGCCTGGCAGACGTCGGCGAATACACTTCCAAGAAGATCCTTGCCCTTCTCGATCAAGAGAAATAAAGCGCACATTTCATGTTTACCAAATAATTGAGCATGTTCTGGCTCTCTATGGCCGCACCCCTCTCTTGACAACCGGCCTGTATTTTTTTATAAGACTTGGCTCTAAAGTTGGCCATTTGCCATCGCGCCTGCGACGTTGAACCGATCAGACCGAACCAAAAGGAGCCGGAAATGATCCATGTCGAAAATCTGACCAAACACTATGGTGATGTCTGCGCTGTGGATCATATCAACATCGACATCAAGAAGAGCGAAATCCTGGGCCTGCTGGGCCCCAACGGCGCGGGTAAAACCACCACCCTGCGGATGTTGACCGGGTTCTTGAAGCCCAGCGCCGGAACGATCCGGGTCAAGGACTACGAAATCGAGGACCAGCCCATCGAAATCAAAAAAATCATGGGGTATCTGCCCGAATCGGCGCCGCTCTACCACGACATGCTGACCTACGATTACTTGAACTACATCGCCGATATTCGCGAACTTCCGTTGGACCGCAAATCGGCTCGCATCCGCGAACTGGGAGACTTGTGCGGGTTGGATGCCGTCATGCACAAGCCGATCGGCGAGCTTTCCAAGGGTTACAGGCAAAGGGTCGGCTTGGCCCACGCCATGTTGAGCGACCCCGAAATCCTGATTCTCGACGAACCGACATCCGGCCTGGATCCCAACCAAATCGTCGAAATACGGGACATCATCAAACGTATCGGCAAGCAGAAAACGATTATCCTGTCGACCCACATACTCAGTGAAGCCGAGGCCACCTGCGACCGCATCGTTATCATCAGCCAGGGGAAGATCGTCGCCGATGGCGACATCGAGGACCTCAAACGCTCGGCCGACGACACCACACTGATTCACCTCATTTTCAAGCAGGCGGAGGCCGAGACCGTTCGGAGCAAACTGTCGGCGACCGAGGGAGTCAATCAGGTCGTCCGGATGGCTGACGCCGACGGCTTGCTGAAGGTCACGCTGTCCGTCCCGTCGTCCAGGGACACAAGGGGCGACATCTACCGCACCATCAAAAAGACCGACTGGGTATTGCTCGAATTTTACCAGGAATCCCAGACCCTTGAAACCGTGTTCCGCGAACTGACCAAGGAGAACTGACATGCGAGCGGCCGTCCCCATCTTCAAAAAAGAGTTCGGCACCTATTTCGTCTCACCAATCGCTTATATCGTGATTGCCATTTTTCTTCTGGTGACCGGCTGGTTCTTTTTTGCGACGTTTTTTATTCTGGACCAGGCCAGCCTCCGGAATTTTTTCACCATGCTGCCGGTCATCTTCTCGTTTATCGTGCCGGCCGTTACCATGCGACTATTTTCAGAAGAACTCAACGTCGGTTCCTACGAGACCCTGCTCACTCTGCCGGTCTCGTATACGGAGGTGATTTTAGGTAAATTTTCCGCAGCGGTGGCTTTCATCGTCGCCATGCTCGTGCCGACCTTCTGCTATGCCATCACCGTGGCCGCCCTCGGAAACCTCGATTGGGGTCCGGTGGTCGGCGGGTATATGGGGGCCGTGTTGCTGGGAGCGGCTTTTGCGGCCATCGGTCTCTTCGCTTCGGCCTTGACCCGCAATCAGATCATCGCTTTCATCATCGGTCTGGCCATCTGTTTCGCCCTGACGCTGATCGAGCGAATGCTCCATTTTCTCCCCCAAAGCATTTTGGGCCTTCTGGCTTATCTGGGGGCTGACCAACACTTTCAAAATATCTCCCGGGGCATTGTCGATTCGCGCGATATTGTCTATTTTCTCAGCATCTGCTTCATCAGCCTCTACGGCGCGCACCTGGCGCTGGAAGAGAAAAACTAAGGAGTTTGGGTATGGTGGTAAAAGCCAAAGGCGGGAAATACGTCAAATTCTTCGTCTACCTGGTCGCCGTCGTCCTCGTCAACCTGGCCGGTATCACTCTTTTCTTTCGCATCGACCTGACGGGCGACAAGATTTACTCCATTTCCGAAGTCAGTCGCCGGGTCGTCACCACCCTTTCGGAGCCGCTGACCATCGATGTCTTTTTTACCAGAAATCTCCCGGCACCATACAACAACAATGAGCGTTACCTGCGCGACTTGCTCGAGGAGTATGCCATATATGCCAACAAGTACTTCAACTTCCGGTTTTACGACGTCAGCCCGGACGAGGGCGATCTAAATCCCGACTCAAGAGCCAATCAGGACCTGGCGAGCAACTACGGCATCAGTCCGATCCAGATACAGGTGATCGATGAGGATGAGGTCAAATTCCAGAAAGCCTACATGGGCCTGGTCATCATCCACGGAGATCTGCTTGAACGCATACCCACCATCACGTCTGTCGACCGCCTGGAATACCAGCTCACGACAGCCATCATGAAACTGAACAACAAAATCAGCGCCCTGCAACGGCTGCCGGAAAAAATTCGTATCACTCTGTACCAGTCCTCGTCCCTGAACAATGTGGCCGCGGTCGTCGGTCTCGATGATCTGCCGGACCTGCCGGCACGCGCCAAAGCCGTCGTGGAGAAACTGAATCCGGCCGTTTTCAACAAGCTCGAATTTGTCTATCGCGACCCCAGCGCCGAGAGCACTGCCCTTCAAGAACTGCAATCTAAAAAATACGACCTCCTCAGCCTCAAGTGGCCGGATATACCGGAAAAAAACATCACGGCTGGAGAAGGATCGATCGGCCTGGTGCTTGAAAACGGCGACAAGTCGGCCGTGGTGCAACTGGTCAACATCCTGCGCATCCCGATTATCGGCACCCGCTACGACATGGTGAATCCGGATGATATGGAAAACCTGATCAGCAACAATATCGAAGCCCTCATCGACATCAACGCCGATCTTGGATACCTGGCGGACAAGGGAACCTTGCCGGTCAGGCCTCAGCCGCGGATGAATCCAACCGATGCAGATGCCCTCAATAGTTTCCGCCAGCTCGTGTCTCAAAATTACACCCTCAAAGATGTGTCCCTCACCGAGGGCGCGATTCCAGCGGACCTAAAGACACTGGTGATCGCCCGCCCGACGGAAAATTTCAGTGATTACGAGCTCTATCTTATCGATCAGTTTCTGATGCAGGGCAAAAACCTTATGGTCGTTCTCGACAGCTTCGAGGAAGTCTTACCGTCGCAACAGCAGATGGCTCTCGGCATGAACCAGGGCCCGAGTTACGTGCCGATCGACACGGGTTTGGAAAAGCTGCTCGTGCACTATGGGATCCGCGTTAACCGATCCTATGTGATGGACAAAAACTGTTTCATGCAGGAACTGCCCCAGGGCATGGGCGGCGGTGAGCGGCCGGTCTACTTCGCGCCACTCATCGCGGCCGAAAGAATCAATCATGACTTGGACTTCATGAAAAACATCAACCGCCTGGTGGCTGTCCGCATATCCCCCCTGGAACTGATTGAGGACCGTCTCGGCGAAGACGTCAAGGCCTTCCGGGTGTTTTCCTCATCCCCGCAATCCTGGGAGATGCGGGGACAGATCAACCTCAATCCTAACTTTATTTTTCCGCCCCAGAACGAGGCGGATATGCAGAGCTATCCCCTGGCCTACCTGTTGAAAGGCAAATTCACGAGCTACTTCAAAGGCAAACCGCTCCCGGAAAAGAAGGCGCCTGACGACGCTAAAGACGAAGACACCGCCGACCGGAATGCATCGGAACCAGCACCGGAGGCGGATAAGGAAACTCGACCCGAAGTCGCACCACCGCAAATCGAAAGCACAGGCGTATTCCTGCCGAGCGGCAAACCGGGATCCATATTTATCATGGCCTCCTCTGAAATGCTGACCGACAATGTTGTCGACGCCCAAGGCCGGGGTGCCAATGCGGTTTTTATTATGAATACCATCGACGCCCTGAACGGCCGGGAAGATTTGGCGAGTCTGCGAAGCAAGAAGCAGGAGTTCAATCCCCTGCAGAAAATCGGCGCCGGCGCCAAAACACTCATAAAAACGTTCAACATCGCCGGGCTGCCCGTGCTGGTGAGCCTGTTCGGCGTAATGGTCTGGTTCCGCAGGAGTGCGCGTAAAAAACGCATCCAGGCAATGTTTCTATCTAAATGATCGTGGACAAACGGAGAATATAATTTGCCGAAGGCATGCTGGTTCTCATTTGCCGGAGGCTGGTCATTATTTATAAGATCCGATCGGACATCTCGCCGTGGCGGGACGTCCCTGCCCCGCAGCTCTTAATAATGGAACCGGAGTCAACGGCAAATAAAAAAAAATTCACTCTGCGCCCTGCGGTGAACAAACTCACAATTTGACAGCAAAATTTACATCGTTACCCCTGAACATATAAGAGGGTTTTAACAACGGGAGACGACCAAAGTGAAGGTGAAAAAAGAATTCGTCATTCTGGCGGCCCTTATTGTCGGCCTGTCCGCATACCTGTTCACGCGGCAAACCGATCGGACACACTACGAACTGCCGCAGCTGACGCCGCTGAGCGGCAACGCCATCACCCGTATCGAAATTAAGGGACCCGACGGTACGGTCGAATTGACCAAGTCCGATGACACCTGGAGCGTGGGGCCGAAAAGTCTTCGGGGGGACAGGGCCAAAGTCAGTCCCATGATCGACACCATCTCTGACCTCAGCCTGACAGCCCTGGTTTCCGAAGCCAAGGATTATCCCCGTTACGACCTGGCCGACGATAAAAAGATAACCGTCAAAGCATGGGCCGGCTCGACCGTCGAGCGGGAATTCGATATCGGCAAATCAGCCCCCTCTTTCCGCCACACCTTTGTCCGGCTCGCCGGGGATTCAAACGTCTATCAGGCCAACGACAATTTCAGACGCAAGTTCGAGCACAGCGCAGAAGACCTGCGGGACAAGGTGGTTCTCTCCTTTGCCGCCAGTGATGCCCAGGAAATAAAACTGTCGCATGGGGGAGAGTCTCTCTTGCTGGTGCGCAAGGAAGTGCCGCTGGAAGAATCAGGGGAAACCGGCCAGAGTGAAGATAAAAAAGACAAAAATGCTGCAACTGAACCGCTCAAGGGAAAGATGGCCTGGCTGACGCCTGACGGTCGCCCTGCAGACGCTGACAAAATTGACCAGCTGTTGGCAACACTGTCACAATTGGCATGTGACAAATACATCCCGGACCGGACCAAGGCTGAATTCTCCGACCCGATTTACACCCTGGAGGTCAAAGGACAGAAGACATATACCCTGACGATCTTCACCAAACAAAACGACAGCGACACGTCCTACCCGGCGACATCATCGGAAGTCACCGAAGCGTTTGATCTGACCGAAGCGAACGCCAAGCGCTTGATGCCGGCCTTTGAAGACATCGTTAAAAAACCGGTCGGGGAAGAAAAAAGTTCTGCGCCTGATAAGCCGGAAACAAGCGCTCCGCAGAGTAATTGAGTCCTTTTAAATTTTCATGCAAAATTAAGGAAGTCATTCGTCGGTTCTTCATGGTTGAACCGGGGCGGCAGGGGGGAAATCGCCGCCCCGGTTAGATGCGGAACCCTCACCTGTATATCAGGGCAGTTCCGATCCTCGATTCGTGATAGTCATCTTATATGTCCAATTCATAAATCTATTTATGGATGGACATCAGGCCAGATGTATCACCAAAAGGCCCGCATTCATGCGCTTGACAAGCAGCTTGATCACGTCGCCTTTTTTATTCCGATCGAGCAATTGCTTGAACTGGCTCACCGAATTAACACTCCCATGATTCACTTCGAGGATGAGATCGCCCGCTTTGACACCGGCCTTGTCGGCCTTGCCGCCGGCTTGCACGCCGACCACGACGATACCGTTGACATTACCGAGATTGTATTGCTCGGCCATCTCCGGCGTTAGCTCGGATACCTGAAAGCCATACTCACCTTCGTTTTCCTGTCGACTCTCGCTGGCTGCCGCCAGAGTCAGTGGCCGCTTACCGATTTTTACTTCCATGGTCTTGGTTTCGCCACCCCGCAGCACCTTGACTTCGGCCGTGTCGCCGACACCCAGGCCGGCCACCAATGTCGTCAGATCCCGGCTGGATGTCATCTTTTTGCCGTTGACTTCCGTGATGATGTCCTGGGCCTTGAATCCCGGCTTTGGCCGCAGGATCTCCGGGGGTGACGGCAGCAACCAGAACACCGGTTTGGCCCTTGGCGCCGTAATAGTCCGCCAGGTTTCCTTTCAAGTCCTGAATGCTGACGCCAAACCACCCACGGGTGACCTCACCGTTTTGTTTCAACTGATCGATAACCTTCTCCGCCATATCGATCGGAATCGCGAACCCGATTCCCTGACCACCAGCGATGATCATGGTGTTGATCCCGATGACCTCACCTTTCAGGTTGAGCAGGGGGCCGCCGCTGTTGCCCGGATTGATGGATGCGTCCGTCTGGATGTAATCGTCGTAAGGCCCGGAACCAATGACGCGTCCCTTGGCGCTGACAATCCCGGCCGTCACGGTTTGTTCCAACCCGAACGGGCTCCCGATGGCCATGACCCACTCCCCGACTTTGAGACTGTCGGAGTCTCCCAAAGCCACGGTCGGCAAACTTTCTTTCGTTTCGACCTTGAGCAAAGCTATATCGGTGACAGGATCCCGCCCGATGATCTCGGCGTCGAATTCGCGTTCATCTTTAAAGACAACTTTGATTTTATCGGCGCCCTCAACCACATGGTTGTTGGTGACGATGTATCCGTTTTTGTCGATAACGAAACCGGATCCCTGACCAGGCTGCTTGAATTCCGGTTGGTTGTTCGGTCCAAAAAACCTTTCCGGATGGCCTTTAAAAGGATTGTTTTCAGAAAATTCATACCGAAAGGGCCCAGCGCCGGCCCGCTGGTCTTGACCGTTTTTTCCACCCTGATGTGGACGATGGCCGGGCCGACAGCGTCGGCCAGGCTGCTGAAATTTTCCGGCACCATCCGTACCGGCGCATTCGGGCTCGCATTGGCGATCAAATATCCCGATACCAATAGTAACCCTGTCATCATGACAATGATGATAGACCGTGTTAACTTGAGTGTTCGTGTCATGTTCTTGTCCTCCTTGTGCTTGGTTGGATGTCGACGTGCAGTTCATTCGAACCGATGACAAATGGATCCCTGCCGCCGACGGTTGGTTGTGTTGTTTGGTCCACTTTTATATCTGAAACAGTAATGCCCCAACCTTTCATGTGCCTTGCACGAACATTACAACCCTGTAATCCGGGAGAAAGGCTGCGGAAAGATTCCGGTATTATAGTTCGAAAGTTGCAACCCATTGAGTCGAAGAAAAGGGTTCGAGGTTTCAAGGAGTCCAGGGTTCAAGGGTTCTATGTTCAGGGTTCAAAGGTTATAACCGATGGATACGGAACACCCTATTGGTCAAGATCCGGCATACTCGACATGCCCCAGTGGGTGAAAACATGGAATTCGTTTCAATCGACGCGTAATACGATTATTAAAGACCAGTTATGGCTCTTTAGTACGAAAATAGAATTTTCATGCACCAGGGCCATGAGTGTTTAACTGGGAACGGTGAACCGGAAACCGCTCAACCTAAACTATCCGCCGCTGTCCCACTTGCGGGTTCTGCACTTCGCTCCGACAAGCAGCGCAGAGGAAAAATTAGAGAAGGAAATTCACCATGAAGGCTTTTCAGAAGGGTTTACAAAGGCTCTTGAGAGTCACTCTCATGTGGATCTTTGTCGCAAATATTGTTTCATGCACGGGTGCGGATCTTGCCGGACGCACCCACAACGCCGGTAGCGACCACCTCGCGCCCGCCTCGGCCGATGCCGCTGAAACGGCTCGATCCTTCCAAAACCAGCCGGCGTCACCTTGGCCACACGCACAAAGTGATCTCGCGGCGGATCCTGCGGTCGTGTTCGGAGAACTTCCCAATGGCTTCAGATATGCACTCATGCAAAACCGCACGCCCAAGGACAGGATCAGCATCCACCTCAACGTCATGAGCGGCAGCTTGAACGAAAACGACAATCAGAAGGGTGTAGCCCACTTTCTGGAGCACATGCTCTTTAACGGATCGACCCATTTTGAACCCGGAGAGCTGGTGAAGTATTTCCAGAGTATCGGCATGCAGTTCGGTGCCGATGCAAACGCCTACACCGGCTTTGATGAAACGGTCTATACCGTTCTTCTACCTGAGGGGGACGAGAAAAACCTTACCGAGGGGCTCTTGGTCATGCGAGACTATGCCGATGGGGCCTCTTTGCTACCGTCCGAGATCGACCGCGAGCGAAAGGTCATCCTGGCGGAAATGCGTAGTCGGGACTCGGCATCGTATCGTACCTACGTGGCCGGCCTCGGTTTCGAAGCTCCTGAAACACGGCTGTCGCAAAGACTTCCCATCGGAAGCGCGGAAGTCATTCGGGACGCAGACCGCAAACTTCTCAAAGACTTCTACGATGCCTGGTACAGGCCGGATAACATGCTCCTTGTGATGGTCGGTGATTTTGATGCCCAACTGGCCGAGCGGCTCATAAAAGATCGATTCAACGGCTTTTCCGCCCGGGTGCCGCAAAGGGAAGAACCGGAATTCGGCACCGTGAACCATGCGGGTATCAAAACCTTCTACCATTTCGAAAAGGAAGCGGGCAACACCACGGTTTCTCTGGAAGTTGTCGAAAAAGTTCCTCACCGTCCGGATTCCGCCGCTCTTCAGGAGCAACTGCTCTTGGAAGAGGTCGCCGATCGAATGCTCCAACATCGTCTGGATGCTCTGGTCAAGAAACCCGATACGCCGTTTACCGATGCGTCCTATGGTTCGGGAACATACCTGCGTCACTTGAAAACGGCCATGATCAGCGCCGAGGGCAACCCCGAAAACTGGGATAAAATGCTCCATTTGATCGAACAGACCCTCAGAGGCACCCTCGCGTACGGTTTCACCCAGAACGAGCTCGAGCGCGTCAAAAAAAGCATGTTGGCCGAATATGCCGATGCGGTCAAAACATCCAACACCCGCGACAGCCGCCGACTGGCCATGGAAATTCTCTCTTCTTCGAACCGCGACCGGGTTTTTCAATCACCGCAGCAGAGAGAAGCACTTATGGGCCCGTTGGTTGAGGCCCTAACACTCGACCGGGTAAACGCGGCCTTCCGGGACGTCTGGTCGCCCGCTCACAGACTCGTAATGGTCACCGGAAACGTGGACCTCGCCACCGGCGAAACCCCTCCCGAGCAACAGGTATTGGCCGCTTATGGCCAGAGCCGTTTGGCCGTGGTTACCCCTATCGCCGAGCCGCAACCCGTTCGCTTTCCTTACCTGCCTGACCCGTCATCCAAGGGTCGCATTGCCAGCAGGATCTCCCATCCGAATCTTGGTATCACCCAGATCGATTTCGCCAACGGGGTGCGCCTGAATCTCAAACAGACCGATTTCAAGAAAAATGAGGTCTTGGTCAATATCGCCTTCGGCACTGGCCGTGCTGGTGAACCCCAGAGCCTGCCGGGCCTCTCCGAACTCGGCCAGGCGGTTGTCAATGGAAGTGGTCTCGGTCCGCTGAGCCGCGACGATATTGAACGCGCCATGGCCGGGAGTAATACCACGGTTGACTTTAGCGTCGCAGAAGACCATTTTGCGCTCGAAGGCCGAACAGTGTCGGAAGAGGTACGGCTGCTGTTTCAACTGTTGTACGCTCATTTGACGGATCCGGTTTACAGCGAGGAGGCCTATGCCCTTTCGATGCAGCGCTTTGGTCAGATGTACGCGGCGCTTTCCCGATCGATCGATGGGCAAATGCAACTTTCCGGATACCGGTTTTTGGCCGGCGGCGATATGCGCTTCGGCTTTCCGCCTTTAGAAACTTTCACGGCATTGACCCTCAAAGACGTTCGTTCCTGGATTGACACCGCCCTTAAGAACGCGCCCCTGGAGGTATCCGTGGTCGGTGATTTTGACGTCGAGGCGATGGTCGATATCGTCGGCACGTATGTCGGCAGTCTGCCTCCCCGGCCGGGTCCGGGCGGCGTTGAAAGATCTTCCACGATCCGCTTTCCGGCCGCTCAATCGGTGGATATACAGGTTGACACCGAAATCCCAAAAGCCTTGATCGTGGTTGCCTATCCCACCGAAGACATGTGGGATATCAAACGCACGCGCCGTCTGGCAGTATTGGGTGAAATCTTCTCGGACCGGCTGCGGGAACGGTTGCGGGAGAGTCTGGGGGCAACCTACTCCCCGTACGCGTTCAACAGGTCCTTGCGGGCCTACCCCGGGTATGGCGTTTTTCAGGCTGTCGCACTGGTAGACCCGTCCCAGTCGGGCGTTGTCGTGGATGAGATCCGGCGGATCATAGCCGATCTGTCGCAAAACGGCATCCGCCCGGATGAGTTGGAAAGGGCTCTCGGCCCGAGCCTCACTGGAATAAAGGACCGCATCCGCACCAACGCGTATTGGCTCGATACGGTGCTCACGGGGTCGAAACAATTTCCCCAGCAGCTCGAGTGGAGCCGGACAATCCAATTCCGATTATGCCGCCATAACCAGTCGTGAATTGTCACAACTGGCGGCAACGTACCTGGACAATGACAAGGCGGCAACGATCGTCATCAAACCGGCCTGAGACCTAATTTGTAGATTCAATGACCTCCGGCAAGATAGGGGAATGGCCTGTGAACCGCTTAAAGCGGTTTTTTATAGTGGTTTTCAAAAAAACGTTCCGTTATTTGAACGTTTTTTTCTACAACCAATTAGACCGCCCTTCCGTATTTCGGAATTTATTTTTGAAAAGCGGTGTAAAACCATTTTTTCAGGCAAACAGACGGTGATTGAATATTGCTATTGGGGTATCGGCCCTTGACGCCGCTTGGTATTGCACATTATTAGGTTGAGAGGTTTAGGGTTCGGCGTTCTGGGTCGAAAAGTCCTTAAACTGCTTAATTCTAAATAACTCTGGCTCTATGGAGTTTGTAAAACCGTTTCACCAGAAGGCTTAAGTCGGGTATTTCGGATCTTGATCATTCGGGTATGCCGTATCCGTTGTTTGTAACCTTTGAACCCAGAACCCTGAACCTCTGAACGTGGAACCCTAAATCCTAACCCTGAACCAATCAGTTGAGGAAGAAAGAAGTGCGCCGATGAGAATCCTGGTCGTTGAAGATGACAAGAAGATCGCCTCCTTTGTCGCCAAGGGCCTGAAGGAAGCCGGCTATGCGGTTGATGTCGCACATGACGGCTTGGACGGTATGGATCTCGGACTCAGCGGGCTCTATGACGCCGCCGTTGTCGACATCATGCTCCCAGGTATAGACGGCTTGACACTGATCGAAAGGCTGCGGGCCAAGAAGAACAATACGCCGGTGATCATCCTCAGCGCCAAACGGTCCGTGGACGACCGCGTGAAGGGGTTGCAATCCGGGGGGGACGACTATCTGACCAAGCCCTTTTCGTTCTCGGAACTGCTGGCCCGGATCCAGGCCCTGATCCGCAGAGACACTCGGGTGGCAGAGCCTTCGACGCTCACCGTCGGCGATCTTCGTGTCGATCTTTTGACACGCGAAGCCAAACGCGAAGACACGGTCATCAGTCTTCCGGCGCGGGAATTTTCGCTGCTGGAATACCTGATGCGCAATCCCGGCCGGATCATATCCAAGACCTCCATCCTGGAGAATATTTACGACTACAGCTTTGATCCGCAAACAAACGTTGTCGATGTTCTGGTTTGCCGCCTACGCAACAAGATCGACAAAGATTTTGACCGCAAGATGCTCCATACGGTCAGGGGAATGGGGTATGTCCTCAAAGACCAATAAGAGTATCGGCCTGACCTTCAGCCTGAAGCTGAGCATATCGTACGCCGTTTTTTTCGTCTTCAGCTCCCTGGCGCTCTTCCTCGTTGCCTATTACCTGGTTAACGGATTGGTCGGAGAGAAAGAACGCGAAGTCATCCGCGACCGCATCCAGGAGTACACGGCCTGGTATTATGAGGGGGGTGTGGATGCTGTTCGCTCAAGGTTTGCGGTGCAATCCCGGGGTTCCGATGATATACTCTTCATACGCATCATCGGGCCGCTCGACCAGGTGCTGTTCATCAGCTTCCCGCCGGGCGCCGAAGGTTTTGATCCGCACCGGTTCAAAGCCCCTGAACCGGGCCAGAAGGGCCCTCTTTTTTTCGTCGAAGACAACGGAAAGGGCACCTGGACCATCGGCAACAGTCGCCTTCCCGGTGGCCTTATCCTCCAGGTCGGCAAAAATTCAACCCGCAGCCAGGAGTTTTTGTCATACTTTCGATCGGTATTCCTCAAAATTGTTCTTCCCCTTCTCCTGCTCGGCTTTATCGGCGGTGGCTTTCTGACCTTCCGCGCCATGCGCCCCGTCCGGCAATTGATCCAGACGGTACGAAGAATTCTCGAGACCGGCGACACGAGCAGGCGAGTGCCCGCGCGGTCCGGACGTGGCGAACTCGATGAGCTCGTCAGCCTTTTCAACCAGATGCTGGATAAAAATGATTCTCTGATCCAGGCCATGCGCGAATCCCTGGACAATGTCTCCCACGATTTGCGCACGCCCATGACCCGCCTGCGGGGAACCGCCGAACTGGCCTTGCAGAAAAATCAGGACTCGGGCCCTTGCCGGGAAGCCCTGGCCGACTGCATGGAAGAATCCGACCGGGTCCTGACCATGCTGAACACCCTGATGGACGTGGCCGAAGCCGAAACCGGCGCGATGCATTTAAACAAAACCGAAGTATCGGTACCGGAAATCGTGCACTCCGTGGTCGATCTCTACGAGATCATCGCCGAAGAAAGGAAGATAACCATCCGCACCCGCCTGCCGGAGGAACTGCTGATTCATGCCGATCGAAACCGCATCCAGCAGGTCACTGCCAACCTCCTCGACAATGCCATCAAATACAGCCGCCCGGGCGGTTCAATCGACATTTCAACCCACGAGGACGGTCCATTTGCCGTGATCGTGGTAGCCGACCAGGGGGTCGGGATCGCCCCGGAGGAAATCAACCAGATCTGGGATCGGCTTTACCGCGGCGACCGCAGCCGCTCCAAGCGTGGTCTGGGGTTGGGGTTGAGCCTGGTACGCGCCATCGTTGAAGCCCACGGCGGAAAGGTCCGAGTGGAAAGCCGTCTCGACCAGGGTGCGACGTTTACCGCCATGCTTCCCCGAAAAAATTCATCTCTTCGTTGAAGGAGCAATTCAATGGGATCGAAGAAATCCGGAAAGAAAAGTAAACCGACCAAAACGATTAGGAGAGGAAAGCGGCCGGTAGTCTTGTATTTGATTGTCGCCGGCATCGTTGGCGCCGTTGTGATCGGTGTTTTTCTTTTCGAGAAATCCGCCAACGAAACCGACCGGCGATCGGCAGCAAAAGATGCAACGTCGTCGAGTCCGCCGGCGAACAGCCCTCCAGCGGCACAAAGCCAACTCGTCAAACTAATCGGCCGTTGGCTGCGGCCGGACGGCGGCTACGTCATCGACATCGCCAATGTCGGTTCGGACGGCTCACTTGCGGCCGCCTATTACAATCCGCGTCCAATCAACGTTGCACAGGCATCTTGGACCATTGAGGAGGAAAGGACCAAGATTTTTATCGAGCTTCGCGATGTCGGGTACCCGGGAGCCAGATATTCCTTGGCGTATGATCCTCAAGACGATGCCCTGAAAGGCCTCTATTATCAACCCAGCGTCGAACAGAGCTTCGAGGTCGTCTTTGTGCGGATGAATCCGTAAGGTTTTTAAACTTTGAACGAATAATAGATGTAAAATCGACCTCTGTTTGACATTTGAAACGATAATTATGGGAATGACTTGTTTTCGTTAATAAAAAGAGACATTTTATTTTTTTACTTCGTTTTGTTGACATCTTCTCTTACTGCATTAAGTTCTGCCACCTAAATAGAATTTTACTTGTTTTCCTTCCTCAACTATTTTTATTTTCCGTTGGTTATAGACGTTTAAAACAGATCGTTTAAACAATCTTTTACATTGAAATGGAGGTAGAAATGAATAGAAATTGGATTGCTTTGCTCCTGGTCGCCGCCCTGGCGTTTTCAGGTCTGTTTGTCTCCGAGTCTACGGCTCTGGAAATCATAACCCAGGAAGACATTCAGCAAAACGTGATTGCCAAGGAGGACTTTATCAAAGTCGTCGACAATTTCATCGTGCTTTTCGACGCCTCACGGTCAATGGCCGACACCTATCCGGCCAGCGGTGGACAGAAGATCGAAGCGGCCAAGGAGATCCTACGCCAGCAGAACGCGGTCCTTCCGGACCTGGGCTGGAACGCCGGCCTCTATACCTACACGCCCTGGAAGTCCTATTTCGATCTGGCCGCGTATGACAAGGCGGCCTACGGAAGTGCCATCGATAGCTTGCCCTCGACCCGCACCGCCGGTGAATGGGTGCAGAATCCGACCCCGCTGGCCGACGGCGTCGACCGTCTTGACCCGTTGCTTTCCAGCCTGTCGGGCAAAACCGCCGTGTTTATATTCACCGACGGCACCTACCAGAGGCTCGAACCCAAGAAACTCTACCCTATGGACGCCATCAAAGCCGTTGCCGAAAAGCATCCGGACACCTGTTTTTATTTCGTGAGCTCGGCCAAGCCCGGCAAGCCGCAGAACCTGTTGAACGACATGGCCGGCGTCAACGCTTGCTCGCGGGTCATTCCTTTCGACGACCTGTACAATAACCCCATGTACGGTGCCGGCATACTCTATCTGGTCGATTCCTCCAAGGAAGTCGTCACCACCACCGAGACCCGTATCGCCGGGGTCAAGGCGGATAACGTCCGGTTCGAGTTCGCCAAGGCCGATGTTCTGCCGCAATACACAGGCGAACTCGACACGCTGGGGAAATTCCTGCAGGACAATCCGAAGGCAAAGGTGGCCCTGGCCGGCTTCACCGACAGTATCGGAACTGAAGAATACAACCTGTACCTCTCGCAACAGCGCGCGGGAAGTGTGGCCAACTACCTGAAACAAAACTTCAACATCGGATCTGACCGTATCGCAACATTCTGGTATGGAAAAACCAACCCGATTGCCGACAACAGCACCCCGCAAGGACGCGCCATGAACCGGCGGGTGGAAGTAGCCATCGGCGGCATGTAATCATAGCGCTCAACTCATGATAGAAAGAGGGCGTTGAAAAACGTCCTGAGCGCCGGCAAGAAAAGGCAAAATCCGACGAAAAAGCGAATTTTATGTGTGATAAATGAGCTTTTTCGTTGGAGCGGGGGCTCCCCGGTTCAGCCATCAAAGCAGTGTTGCCAGTCGCAAGATTTGTTCAACAGCCTGTTGGTTGTTCAAGCAGCAGGCATCCGCCATTGATTCGGCCGGATGCCTGCTATATATTAAAATGCGAGTTTAGGGGAGATCCGGACCCGGAACCCAGAGACCGGGCTGTGTTACTGGTATGGGGCTCGATCTCGTAGTATTTGGGATACAATCCATTGCCTTGAATATCTATAGCCGCGCTCACTTGTTTACTTTCCTGCTTGACTGATCATCCGCGAGCGTAGTTTACTGCCGCAGATAAACGAATCCGGGCATCTGTATCCAGAATGCGAATAATAATGAAGCCCGGGCCGGTTTGAACTGTGGGTTAACTCTATTACCGAATTCCTTTGTCAATGACCCGAAACCAGGAGCGATGAGATGAAAAGAACACGTCGAGTTTTTCTATTATTCCTTTGTGCCTTTTTTTTCGGGATCATGGTGGCCGGTAATTCAGCACCGGCAGACGCATCCGAACCAACGGAACAGCAGCTGCTCGTTGATGGGGCGCGCGTCACCTTTCAAAGCATGCTATCGGACTTCGGGATGAAATGGTTGCGGGACAACCTCTATCAGGCCAAGGGGGTTCTGATCATACCGCGGCTACTGAAAGGCGGATTAATTCTCGGTGGCTCCGGCGGCCGGGGTGTTCTGCTGATCAAAGATGACAAAACCGGCCAGTGGAGTCAACCGGCCTTTTACACACTCGGCTCTGCAAGCATCGGTTTGCAGATCGGCGGTGAAGCGGCCGAAATCATTATGATGGTCAGAACCCAGAAAGCCGTGGACAAATTGCTCTCATCCTCTTTCAAAATCGGCGGCGATATCTCATTGACCGCCGGGCCGTTCGGTCAGGGCGTGCAATCGAATGTCCAGACCGACATTTACTCCTTTTCGCGCTCCCAGGGTCTTTTCGCCGGTATCGCCCTGGATGGCACCTTCGTTTCCGCCCGTGAAAAATGGAATACGGCTTATTACGGCAAACCGGTGACACTGGTGGACATCCTCATATCGAATATGGTCAGCAACCCGGGATCGGCCGAACTTCGCAACGCCGTCGCCAATGCTGCCAGAATAAAATAGCGTACATGAGTGTACCATCGTAACCGATCCGTCGGTGAACAGAGAGGTAGAAAATAATGGCGAAAGAGAAAGTCCAACACTTGACCAGTGTCATTGCATCCGTTTTTTCCCATGCCGGTCACATTTCAAAAGAGGAGGCTAAGGAGATTAGTGGGCTCGACGACCATGAGTTTGAAAAAACCTACGCCAAAGCATCCGACATCACTGCGAAGGTGATGCAAACCGAGGGCGACAAAATGGACACGTTTCTGGCACACGTTGCCAAGGAAATCGATGCTTATGTTGCACACTACGGGGGTAAACTGTTTGAATAACTACTTTCCGTCCATAAATGGCCCTTTTTCGCAATTTCGGTGTCAATCACGCCTAAGGCGTGGCAGGTCTGGAATTGCTTGTGCGGCGGACAGGCGTAAGCCTCCGTGCAATCCCTTGATTTCCTAAAACTTGCACATTTCTGGATCGGAAACTGGTCAGCGCTCTCCATAAAACCTTTAATGGAAACTAACAAAGGAGGAAGAATATGAAAAAATTACGGCACAATTTGGTTAAGACAATGTCTATTATGTTATTCGGCGCCCTGGTCATCGGTGTAGCCCTTCCGGCCAGCGCCGCCGAGGAGCAGGATATTGTAGAAAAAGCGCGCATTACCTTCGAGAGTTTCATGACCGATCCCAACATGTCATGGTTGAAGGAAAACATGCCCACGGCCAAGGGAATCGTGGTCGTTCCGAGCCTGCTGAAGGCCGGTTTTATCTTTGGCGGTTCCGGCGGCAGCGGGGTTCTGATCGTACCGGATGCAAAAACCGGTAAGTGGAGCGATCCGGCCTTCTACACCATCGGCTCGGTCAGTTTCGGGCTGCAGATCGGTGGCGAAGCCGCCGAAGTGGTCATGTATCTTAGAACCCAGAAAGCCGTGGATAGCTTGCTCACTTCCTCGGTCAAGCTGGGTGGCGACACCTCCGTTTCGGTCGGGCCCGTGGGGGCTGGGGCGAAATCGAATGTCATGGCCGACATTTTTTCCTTTTCCCGATCCAAGGGTGCCTTTGCCGGTCTGGCCCTCGACGGTTCGGTGGTGAAAACACGGGATGAATGGAACAAGAATTACTACGGCAAAGCGGTGACGCCGGTTGACATCCTTGTCAAGCGTGCCGTCAGCAATCCGGGTGCAGCCGGACTCCGCGAAGCCGTGGCCAAGGCCGCCAAAAAATAGTCGGCTTTATGGTAATATGGGACGGAAACATAAGGCCGCCCAGAACCGGTGCAAAATAAATTTATTCCGGTATGTCAGCATTAATTCCGTCCCAATTTTATAAAACCCAGAGCGGGTCACGCATTAGATCAGCGTTTATTGGACGTCCGTCACAAAATGGAACCTTTGGAACCATACAAACCGGCAGTGGTGATCGAGACACGTTGAAATTGATCGGCCTAAACAATATCCGGCTCCTGCTCTTGATCGCCGCTTTGCTGTTTGGCATCGGGCACTTATCTCCTGCGGCCGCCTTCACCAACATGGAAGTGTTCAATTACAAGGCCTGCTTTGACGGCGTTCCGTTGCGGGAGCAACCGAACGTGTTTGCGCCGCGCACGACCTCGATTCCGGAAGGAACCCTTGTCAAGGTGGATATCCAGCGCGGAGACTGGCTCAGGGTCATCTACAAGGTACCCGAGGGCTATTTCATCGGTTGGTCTCTGGCCACGATGATGTGTCGGCTCGATTGACTCGCAACCCAACGCTTATGGATTTTTCGATCCCGACGCCAAAGTATCGTACTCGAAGCCCCATAAGTGTGTTGATACATCTCCAGTGCCGTATGACCGGTTGCCGGGCAACGCGGCGTATCGTCAAACCTGACTCCCCCCAAACCCTCCAGAATACTCTTTCGGCGGTGAGAGATCCAATATGAAGCCCGTGACTCGGAAAAAACTGGGAATTATCCTGGTCATCCTGCTGGTCATTCTGGTGGTTGGCGTTTTTACAGTGCCCCGGCTGATCGATTTGAATCGCTACAATGCGGCGATCGTTTCCGCCATCGAAAAAGCTTTGGGAGGAAAGGCGCAACTGGGCCGGATCACCTGGGGCCTGCACGCGGGTCTCTGGCTCGAAGCCGACGGATTCTCCCTCAACGGTGCTCCAGGCCTTCTCGGTGATGGTACGCTCAAACGCGTGCATGCAGACGTATCTTTGCTCCCTCTCTTATCCGGGAAGATCGTTATAAAAAATTTGCTCCTGGAAGCTCCCGAAGTGAGTCTTAATCTAACCGCGGCCAAAGCGGACGGTAGCGATGATCCCGGAAATCCGGTGTCATCGGCTCTCAAAGGTGAACTAAAGACAACATCCGCTGCCCCGGGCCAACCGTCCACACAAGCCTCCGAAGAAAAGGCCCCTTCACAATCAAGGAGAATCAACTCCAGCGCGAGCAAGCCGCCCAAGATCCTGATTACCGGGCTCACCATCGAGCAGGGGCGCGTGACGTTGAACGACGCTTTGACGTTGCCCTCTCGCACCATTGTGCGCACATTCACCGATGTGACCGTAACCGCCGGCTATACCGAGGCCGAACGGGCGGTTACCTTTGACCTGTCGCTTCGGGACGCAACCGAGAACGGATTGGGGGCATTGGCTGCAAAAGGGACGTTTATCGGGCTGACGGAAAATTTCACGATCGTAAATCCCCAATTGACGATCAATGCGGCGATTAAAGACAACAATGTCGCGGCCATCAAACCATACCTGAAAAACGATCAACTGGCCGCACACCTTGGCGGATCGGTATCCCTCCAATTCGATTACAAGGGGGATTGCAGCCGCACTGGGCAAGCGTCCGGGACCATCGACCTGACCCATCTGACCTATACCGACCCATCCATGTGGGACGCGCCGCTGCCCGGTGCGGCGACCAAACTTATCTTCGCCGCAACCTTCACGCCGGACGAACTCGTCACGGATAAATTCATATTGACAATCGGAAAGATCATGATTGATGGTCGTTCTCGGCTGAAAAGCTGGACCACTGCGCCTGTCTTCAATGATATCGCAGTATCGGGCGAAATTCCGCTGGCTGAGCTACCCTCTCTGTTTCCCTGGAAGCAGTTGGAAACCCGTGCGGATTTATGGAAAAGCATCCTGGCAGCTGGTGGTGGGATAAGGATAGTGAAAGCGAGCCTGGCTGAACTCGATCCGGCCAAGCCACCTGAGGATCTGTCCAACCTGTGGACACAGGTCGAAATGGCGGCAGAAATCACCGCCATATCGGTGCCGCCGACCCAAACCCTGCCAAAGGTCGGCAACATCGGTGCCGCCATTCGGATGGCCAACGGGGTCATCGACATCGATCACCTAACCGCCGATATCGCCGCTATCAGCCTGCCGGAGATATCGGCCCGGATAACCCAACTACCAAACCAGCCTGTGGTCGACGCGAAACTCAAAGGCCTGATAAAGGTGGCCGACAATATCGATGAACCCCTGCGCAAACAGCTAAGTAAATTGGGTTTCGACAAACTGGCCTTCACGGGTGACCTCGACCTGGATGTGCGCCTGGAAACCGCCCGACCCGAAAACCTTGGCATCGAAGGTACGGCAAGTATGCGGGAGGGAGTAGTGAAAACAACTTATTCGCCGGCGGTGTTTCAGGGTCTCAACGCCGATATTACCATGGCACCCGATGTGGCGACCGTTTCCAATCTTGCGACGACCGTCCTGTTGCCGGCTGGTGAACGTTCTCCTGAGAACCCGGTCAAGCTGACGTTACAGGGAAACCTCAAAGATTGGAAACACCGACCAATGTTGAGTCTGCAGAGCTTGAAAACGTCACCGGTTTCCCTACCGGCCCTGGTTGCGGCGATCCCGTGGGAGCAGTTTGGCAACGCGTCCAAAGTCGTCAAGGACGTCTTGCTGGGTGGTGGTACCCTTGAAATCAATCACCTGTCCCTGCCATCCGTCGATTTGGCCGAACCGTTCAAAGACCCCGACAAACTGTTATCCGCCGCAAAGGGTTCGGCGAGCCTGGTCGGTGTTACCGTGAGGCCCGTCCCGTCACTCCCCGCGATCGAAGGCATCAGCGGGCATCCAAACCTGGAAAAGGGCGTGCTCACAGCCACGGATATAAGGGCGCGAATCGGACCACTCACAACGCCGACAATGACCGTTCGAGTCACCCATTTAGCGGGCCAACCGAAATTTGAGGCGACTGCCAAGGGACCGATGCGTGTGGCCGGAACCGAGGATGTCGCCGTCGAAAAAATTCTTGAGAAGTACGGCCTGAAGAGTTTTAAAGGAGCTGCTGACGTCGATTTTGACGTCTTTTACGACCTCGCCACCCCGGGCGAGTGGTCGGCAAACGGCTCGGCCACGCTGGAAGGGATTCAGGCGGTCACCTACCCGGCGGAGGTGCGTTTGAAAGACCTTCAGGGCCGGATTTCATTTTCGAAGCAAAAATCACGCGAATGGGTCTTTGAAAATCTGACCGCTGAAATCAATGCGGCACCCATCCGACTGAACGGAAAGATTTCAGGCAAGAGCGCCGCCGACCTGTCCGTCGATCTGAAAGCCAAAACCCGGCAGCTGGATCTTGCGGCCGTGAGCGAGTTGGTCCCCGCTATGAAAGACCTCGGTCTGCGCGGAAAAATCGACCTGGACATGGACATACATCTACCCCATGGCGCCCCCTTGCAAAACCGCCTTAACGGGACGTTGAAAACCAATCAGCTGGAGCTGAATCACAAAGAAGCCGCCGTTAAGGTCGAAGACATCAATTCGGATCTCGAATTTGCCGGTCGTTCGGCCACCATAAAGCGCCTGGCGCTGCGCCTCAATGATCAAATAGTAAATGTTACCGGACAATTGAGCCGGCCCGAAAAACCGGCCCTCGATCTCGTGATCACCTCACCCGACCTGAACATCGATCGACTGCTGCCACCCAAAGACGCGCAAGAAAAACCGGCGGGAGATACCGCAGAAGAACCAAGCCGAAAGGAAGACAAGGCCGCTGAATCTGAAAAGCCGCGTTTTATGCGTCTATCATCGGCCAACATTCGCCTCGAAGCGCAAAAAGGACGTTTCAGGGGGCAGGATGTGGAGGATTTACGCATCACGGCAGGTTATGAGAATGGCATCATCAAGAATTATGCGGTTGATTTCAACACAGGCGGCGGTCATGCGGCTGCCATGGGTATGGTCGATATGCGAGATCCGGATCACGTTGCGTTTACCGTCGACCCCGATATCAAAACCGTGCCGCTGAAAACGATCCGTTTCGTTTTTGGGTTTTGACGAGACCTCCGTGGACGGTCCGTTGTCGGCATCGGGCCAATTGAAAGCCCGCACAGGGAGCACCCGGGAACTGCTTGCCACTCTCGAAGGCAACCTGAGCACTGAAATGGGGAGTGGCCGAATAAGAGTGCGTGATTCTTTTGGAAAAACGCTGGTTGACATGTTGCGGTTCATGAGCATCCAAAACCTTTTGAGCGGCAATCTGATTGGCAGATTGGAAGGTGAGGGATTGTCATTCAATAGCGCCAAAGCGACAGCCACCCTCGAGGGCGGCCGGATCAAAATCAATGCCCTCGAATACGATGGTGACGCTTTTAGCATCGATGCCGACGGCTCAATCGACCTGCCCGGAAATAATCTAAAGGTGGGTTGCAAATTGGCCGTGTTCGACACTGTCGGCAAGGCCATGAAGCTCGTCCCCATTGTCGGTAAAGCCGCGGACGCTGTGAGCAGTCTCTATTTTACCATCGACGGTTCGTTAGATGACCCCAAGGTTCGAATCAACCCCGCCAGAGGTGTGGTCAAAGGCACCGAAGAAATCATCACGGCGCCCGAAAGGGCGATAAAGGATCTAATGGAATTCGACAAAGAGTGATTTCCATAATATCTATTGAGTGCACTCAATAGATATTATTTTTATTAGGTTTACAGGTGCTTGCGCATGCGACGAATTGAAAAAGTGGTTCTTTCGGTAATACTGACCTGGCTGGCGGCTGGTTCATTTGCGTTTTCTGCAGACGTTGAAGATGCGCAGCCGAAGCGGGTTTTGGTCATCATGTTTTACCGTCAAGGAGTGCCATGGACGGATCTTGTTATAAAGAGCCTGCGTACGAACCTGGTGTCAAAATCCCCTTCCTCTGTCGAACTGAATATCGAGTACGCCGATCGGGAACGGTACCCCGATGATACCTACCTCAAAAAGCTGGTCGAACTGTATCGCCACAAATATTTCCAGCCCCCAATGGACCTGGTCATTGGCGTAGGGGATGAAGCCGCGGATATTTTAATCGCATACGGCGACAGGGTGATCGGAAATATCCCGATGATCATCGTTTCTGCCAATCCAAAAACCCTGCAACGAGATTACTTGAAATCTAACATGACATCTCTTTTGTGGGGGGCTGATATTCTAAGCAACGTCAACCTGATTGAAGAGTTGTTCCCCAAAATCCGCCGGCTCTTTATCGTTTCGGGTTCCGCATTGACCGACCGCGAAGCGGAAAAACTAGCGCGCACAACGCTCCGCAAGTACGGAGGACCGTTCGAAATCAATTATATCAGCGATATCAGCAAAGAGGTCCTGCTTGAAGAAGTGGCCCGGTTGCCTGAAAACTCGGCCATTCTTTATCTCGCCTTTACCCGCGATGCCAAGGGAGCCACTTTCGTTCCGCGCGAGATGCTGTCCGATATTACCGCAAAAGCCAATTCGCCCGTATTCGGTATTATTGATTCCTATCTCGGATACGGAATCGTGGGCGGCATCCTGCTCAACGCTGAGGTACAGGGGAAGAGAATTGCCGACGTTGCCGCACACATCCTGAGAGGCGAGCTTCCGGTGGATATCTATCCCTCTATCGCAATCAATCATGCAATGTTCGACTGGCGCCAGCTAAAACGCTGGGGAATTTTGGAGGACCGGCTCCCCCCAGGCAGCATCGTGCGGTTTAAAATCCACTCATTCTGGGACCGCTACCGCTGGTACGTCATAACCGCCATTTTTATTGTTCTGGTTCAAAGCGGCCTGTTATCTTTTTTGTTGAGACAACGGGCGCAGCGCCGCCGGGCTCAGGCCGATCTTACAGACCGATTGCGTTTTGAGCAGATGCTGTCTGCGTTTTCGGCTCGTTTCGTGAACCTGCCACCGGACCAGGTAGACGCGCAGATAGCGCACGAGTTAAAAATGCTCGCAGAATTCCTCGAGGTGGATCGGGCGACGGTGTTTGACCTTTCAGAAATCGACCAAAGGCTGCGCGCTGTCCAATCGTTTACCAGCTCTGGTGTCGCACCGGCACCGTCGCAGATCGAATTCAACCGGCTCCCATGGGCCAGACAAAAAGTAGTCAACGGTGAGATGATTATCTTTGGCGATTCCAACGACCTGCCGGCAGAAGCACGGGCGGAGAAAGACTACTTTCATTCTCAAGGTATCCAATCAGCAGTTGCGGTTCCCCTCAAGGCGGGTCGAGTTGACGCTGGGATCTATTGATCGCTGGCGATGCTGCGAAACCGGAGAGAATGGCCGGAGGCTCTGATTCGGCAATGCAGCTTGATAGCTGAGAGTTTTTGCCAATGCCCTGGTACGCAGGAAGCACGAAGAAGAACTGGTGAAGGCGGAGGTGAAATATCGAACGGTAGCCGATTTTACCTATGACTGGGAGTACTGGGCGAACGTTGACGATACGATGAAATACGTCTCCCCATCCTGTGAACGAATCAGTGGCTACACGATCCAGGAATTCAATGACAATCCGTCTTTATTCAAAGAGATTATTGTACCGGAGGACCGTGATCTATGGGACAGTCATTATCGTGATTCTCGACAGGAGCTAAAACCACGCGAGATTCAATTTCGTATTCGAAGACGGGATGGACAGATCCGCTGGATTGAACACAGCTGCCAGCCGGTGACTGACGACCAGGGCCGTCTGGGGGGTTTTCGCGCCAGCAACCGCGATGTCACGGCCCGTAAACTGGTAGAGATCGATCTGCGCAATGCCTACACGGAGATCGCGGGGCTGAAAAGCCAGCTGGAAGCCGAAAGTGCCTACCTGCAGGAGGAAATCAGGCTGGATCATAATTTCGAGAACATCATCGGCAACAGTGCCGCGCTTAAATACGTTCTCTACAAGGTCGAGCAAGTCGCCGGCACTGATTCCACTGTTTTGATCCTTGGCGAAACCGGCACCGGTAAGGAATTGATGGCCCGGGCGATTCACAACGACAGTCCCCGCAAGGCCCGCCCCCTGGTGAAAGTGAACTGTGCCGCCCTGCCGCCAAACCTCATCGAAAGCGAGCTGTTCGGCCATGAGCGCGGCGCCTTTACGGGGGCCCAGACCCGGCATATCGGTCGCTTTGAAGTCGCCGATGGCAGCACCATATTTCTGGATGAGATCGGTGAATTGCCGTTGGAGCTGCAGACCAAGCTGCTGCAGGTGATTCAGGACGGGGAGTTCTCACGTTTGGGCAGCACCCGGACGATCAAGGTCGATGTCCGCGTGATTGCCGCCACCAACCGCGACCTGGAAGCGGAAGTACGCCAGGGCCGCTTCCGGGAAGATCTCTTCTACCGCTTGAATGTTTTTCCGATTACGGTGCCGGCGCTGAGAGATCGCACGGAGGATATTCCCCTTCTCGCGCTATTTTTCACCGAAAAAGTGTCCAAAAGGATGGGGAAATCCATTGAACAAATCCCGCAGAGCGTCATGAAAACCCTGCAGGATTACTCCTGGCCCGGTAATGTGCGCGAGCTGCAAAACGTGATCGAGCGCGCGGTCATCAGCAGCTCGGGGCCCAGGCTGCGCTTGGCGGATGATCTTACCGGGCCGGCGCATAAAGAGATGCCGAACCATCTGAGAACGCTTCAAGATATCGAAATGGACCACATCACCCGGATGCTCGAGGAAACCGACTGGCGCATCGAAGGCCCCAAGGGCGCGGCCGTGATCCTGGACATCAATCCTTCCACCCTCCGCTCCCGCATACGCAAGCTGGGGATTAAGAAACCATAGATCAATCCACCCATGCTGCCCAAAAAAAGCTTACCGTGAACTTTGTCGAGCCATATAATGCTGGTCTAAAGCCTGACGCAGGTATGTTTTGATCACGGCTTGACGACTGATGTTTAACTCCGTTGCGATGGCATCCAATTCTTTTAACATGTCGAGCGTAAAGTCGACGTTTACCCTTTTAATCGGAGGCCTCATTTCGCCTTTATTGGTAAAATATCTGGAAATGTCCTTCCCGCTCATGGCCATTTCAGCAATCTCATCAATGGATGGAAACTAGCTATGGCTTCAGCGACGCGGGGTCGGCATGGAATGGATTGGTTACTCTCAGACTTCCAAACTCTTGATCTGCTTGCAGGTCTTCCGTAAGCAGATAGCGACAATCAGCCAACTGAGCAGCAGAAACAACCAGGGAATCCCACCAGGAAAGTTGACACCTGTCCTGAATCAGCCATGCATTTTCCAAAACACGGTCGTTTACCACGATGGGGCGCCAGGCCAGCAAGGCGCGAACATCCTTTCGAGCATTTTCCGGATCAAGACCCGGTTGCAGTTTAGCGGTTACGGTTACGTAAAACTCCTGCAAAACCTGATAGCTCAATATACCCGTCTTGGTGCTCCAGAGATGAGCCATCCAGGCCATGGCTTTCGCCTGCTTATGCGGTTCGGAAGCGTCACGGCTATAAACGAGAACATTAGTGTCAACGAAGACCTTTGCGGTCATACAGTGCCTCGCGCCCGGGTAACTTTTCTCCCCGGTTTTTCAACACTTTGGGTGATTGTGACAGATATTGCTGCATCGCAATCTGATAGTTTTGCTCTTCGAGCATTTTTTCGCGGAGCAATTCGCCGACCAGGCGCGAGACACTCGTGTTTTCTTTAGCCGCCATGATCCGCGCCCAGCGGGCCACTTCCTCCTCGAGTGTGATCGTTACGTTTTTCATGACAATAAATTAGTGCAACACGAAAGTCGTGTCAAGAAAAATGGTAAGTGATTCTTTGAAATGACTTTTACAGAAATGGTTCTAAACATATTCCGTATTGAATGAAGGAGTCCCGTTCAAAATCCGCCTGGCCCCTCTTTTTAAATAGGGGGAACGTTAGTACGCCGGCATGGCTGGTTTCCGCCTTCGATAGATGCATCAAGTCATCTAAAGTCCCCCCTTTGGCAAAGGCGGTTAGGGGGATTTTATAGAACGAGCAATCGAAATGAAGATCTTTCTTTCTTCTGATAATTGGACATTCAACAACGCCATCAACCATCTCTGAGCTCTAACCTGACATAGTTATTTCCGCGATATCCCACGGTTCCTCGGTATCCCACGGAAAATCTCATCGTGCCAAACGCTCTCCAAAATTCTATCGTATTTAATTCTAATAATAATATCAATTATATATAAAAAGTGCGGTGCTATTTTCGCTATTGGTATGAATCTTGGAATCTGGTTATCATAAAAGCCGTTTCGTTCTTTAACCCATGTCACGAATTTTTCATGCGGGCTCAATCCATGACATGGTTTCCAGAATAGGGAATTCGAATGATTCTTACCTTCATTAAAATGAACGTGCGTCCTGAAAAACGCAAAGAGCTTCGTCAAACCATCCGCTCGATCGTTCAGGAGGTGCGAAAGGAGAACGGATGTGTGGATTCGACCTTCTATCAGAATTCTGAAAATGAAAATGATTTCTTTTTGTTTGAAGAGTGGGAGAACCGGCAAGTGTTGGATGACCACCTGCGGTCGGCCGGATTCACGGTGTTGATGGGAGCCAGGAGTCTTTTAAGCCGACCGCCGGAAATTATGATTCACTCGGTTTCCCACTCGTCGGGATTGGAGGCAGGGAGCCATAAAACGTAAAGTTTAGCAATACCTCTGGCCGCCGCCTCCAGTTTGATCGAAGAAATAATGTTTACGTTTCGGTGAAAAATTCCAAATCGCATATAAGAACCTAAACTGATCGGTTCCAGGTTCAGGGTTCAAGGTTCAAAGGTTAGAACCGATTGATACGGCACAAACTATTGATCAAGATCCGGAATATTCGACAAACCCATTGGGTGATACGGTTTTATAAACACCATGAAGCCGGGGTTATTTAGATACAAGCTGTTTATGGCTTTTAACCCAGAACGTTGAATCCCGCCTGGGCGGAAAACCGCTCAAAATAGGAGCAAACAAATCACAGTGACCAAAATTCAAAATGTCAAACCGATTTGGGTCATTTTTTAATAGGGGGTGTTGACACACCGCAAACGAATGAAAGGAATCAAAAATGAAAGCATCAACAATGAAACCCTTTGTACTCGCCTTTGTGGCGCTTGCAGTGGTGTCGGCCTTGACGGTCGCTCCAACAGTCGCGGCCGACAAGAAGCCCAACATCCTGTTCATCATGGGCGACGACATTGGCATCATGAACGTAGGTGCTTACCATCAGGGCCTGATGGTAGGCGAAACGCCGAACATCGATCGCATCGGCAAGGAAGGTGCGAGATTCATGACCTATTATGCCGAGCAGAGCTGCACGGCCGGGCGCACCGCCTTCTTCACCGGCATGCATCCGTTGCGGGCTGGCATGGTCATGCCGCAGCTTCCGGGCGCCAGAAGTTCGCTGTTGCCGGGCACGCCCGCGCTGGCGAAATTCCTGCTGGATCTCGGCTACAACACCGGCGAGTTCGGCAAGAACCACCTGGGTGACAAGGCGGCTTCGCTGCCGACCGCTCACGGCTTCCAGGAGTTCTGGGGCTACCTCTATCACCTCGACGCGATGCAGGGGGTGAGCTTCCCCGACATCAACAAGACGCCGACCGATCAGGCCGTTGTTCCGCCCTGTAAGAACACCCCGGTCAAGGGTCTCAAAGAGGTCCCCGGCGCCATCGATCCGCAAGACGGACTCTGCATGACGCCACCGCGGCCGGTTCTTGCGTGTACTTCTTCGGACGGCACCGAGAAGAACCAGAGCTGCACGGACGAAGGGCCGCTGACGCTGGAACGTTCCAAGACCGTGGACGAGGAAATCTCCGCCAAGGTCATCGACTTCCTCGACCGCAACGACCCCGAGAAAACCGGCAAGCCGTTCTTCGTCTGGTATAACCCGGCGCGCATGCACGTCACCACCATGCTCTCGGACAAGTACCTGGACATGCTGGGCGAGAAGGGCGGCAAGGACTGGGGTATCAACGAAGCCGGCATGAAGCAGATGGACGACAACATCGGCTACGTGTTCAAAAAGCTGGAGGAAATGGGCGAGATGGACAACACCATCGTCGTCTTTACCACCGACAACGGTGCCGAGGGGATCACCTATCCTGATGGCGGCATAACGCCCTTCAGGGGCGGCAAGCTCACCACCTGGGAAGGCGGTATGCGCGCGCCGATGCTCATTCGCTGGCCGGGGCACGTCAAGGCTGGCACCAATCCTGACCAGATATTTTCCTCTCTGGACTGGGTGCCCACCTTCGTCAACATCGCCGGCGGACCTTCGGGTGATGGCCTGAAGAAGCAGATCGAGGCCGGCAAGTACCCCGGCATCGTCAAGACCACGCTCGACGGCTTCGACCAGCGGGACTATCTCGAAGGCAAGTCGGATTCGGCACGCGACACGTTCTTCTACTACACCGGTGCACAGCCTTCGGCGGTGCGGCACAAGAACTGGAAGTTTTACTACACGATGGTTTCTTCCAATGCGCTGGAGTCGTTCAATTCCCCAAGCACCTATCACTGGACCCAGGTGAACAACCTCAAGCGTGATCCCTTCGAGAGGTCGGTCGCGTCGGCTGAAGGTACCCTGCTGGGCTACGGCGGCGCACTGGCCGCCCCGAGCACCGCGTTCATCTATGACTGGAACCTGCTGCCCATCGGACAGTTGCTGTGGCTGAAGGAACTCGAGACGTACAGGACCTTCCCGTCGCTACAGACTCCGGCGAGCTACAACCTGGAAAACATTATCAAGGCGATGCAGGATGCGTCACACATCAGCCACGCGGGTCAGTAACTAAGTGAAGGCAGTATGATGTGACAAAGAAGTGGGTACTCCGCAAAAGGGGTGCCCACTTCAACCCACAGGACAACAAGAAGTGGGACTCGGTGCGAAATGTAAAACGTACTTTCGTATTTTTAAGTGTCTTAATGGTTGCGGCCTCAACGGCAGCGGCCGATATCGATGCGCTCCCGTCTTGGAGCGACGGGCCGGCAAAGTCGGCGATCATGGAGTTCGTGCAAGCCACCACCGACAAGTCGAGTCCGAAGTTCGTGCCGCCGGCAGAGCGCATCGCGGTCTTCGATAATGATGGCACGCTGTGGGCTTCACACCCCATATATGTCCAGCTCGCGTTCGCACTCGACCGCGTGAAAGCGCTTGCACCGCAGCATCCCGAATGGAAAACCAAGCAGCCTTTTAAAACTGTACTCAAAGGCGATCTCAAGACGGTCATGGCGGGCGGCGAGCACGGGCTGCTCGAAATTATCATGGCCACCCATGCCGGTATGACAACCGACGCGTTCTCGCAAATCGTACTGGACTGGCTGGCCACCGCCAGGCACCCCAAGACCGGCCGGCTATACACAGAGATGGTCTATCAACCAATGCTTGAGTTGCTGGCCTATCTGCGTGGGAATGGCTTTAAGACCTTCATCGTCTCCGGCGGCGGCATCGAGTTCATGCGCCCATGGACCGAAAGGGTCTATGGCGTTCCGCCCGAGCAGGTCATCGGCAGCAGTATCAAGACGAAATACGAGTTGCGTGACGGCAAACCAGTACTTGTGCGTTTGCCGGAAATCAATTTCATTGACGACAAGGCCGGTAAACCGGTCGGCATCAATCAGCACATCGGCCGCCGCCCGGTCGCCGCGTTCGGCAACTCGGACGGCGACATCGAGATGCTTCAATATACCGACAGCGGAAAAGGTGCCCACCTGGAGATGCTGGTGCTTCACGACGATTCCGAGCGCGAGTATGCGTACGGGCCGGCCCAGGGGCTGCCCGATACCAAGGTCGGTGCCTTCACCCAGGCGCTTTACGACGAGGCGAAAAAGCAGGGCTGGGTCGTTATCAGTATGAAGAAAGACTGGGCGCGTATCTTTGCGTTTGATGAATAATCTGGTGAGGTCCATGAAGGCATTTTCTGCATGAGACAAACCCGGATATTTCATGACATCTTTTCACTGGGCGGCCAAAAAGAAGCCATATCGGGACATTGGTCAAACTCATGAACCGTATAACCGATGGACACTTTGTACCTCCCCAAGATCTAATGAAAGAGCTGAAAAGTTTTCACCCTTCGGGTCAACCGGAGGCTCCCATGGTCACGCTATAGCGTGATTATTCGAGGATCGCGGTAGACTGACTACAGCGTCACCTCGAAATGCGGGGGATCACACATCTGATCATTTGATTGAAGGTGTGCGATTTGCCATAAAAGCCTCCAATTGATGAAATTTCAAAGTTTAACAGAATTATAAAGGAGAGGATAATGAAAATGCGATGGTGGCAAACAAGGTTTGTCCTGTATGCGGGCATGGTGATGCTGATGATGGGTTTGGGCACGACGGGTTTCGTGACGTCAGCCCTTGCCGTCGATAAACCCAACATTCTGGTCATCTTCGGCGACGACGTCGGCATGTGGAACGTCGGGGCTTACACCCACGGCATGATGGGCCGCACGCCCAACATCGATCGGATCGCCAAGGAGGGCATGCTCTTTACCGACCACTACGCACAGCCGAGTTGCACGGCCGGACGCGCGGCGTTTATCACCGGGCAGATGCCGATCCGCACGGGGATGACGACCATCGGTATTCCCGGATCGACCCTGGGGCTCCAGAAGGAGGACCCCACCCTGGCCGAAGTGTTGAAGCCCCTCGGGTACACCGCCGGTCAGTTCGGCAAGAACCATCTCGGCGACCGCAACGAGTTTCTGCCGACGGTGCACGGATTTGACGAGTTCTACGGCAACCTCTATCACCTCAATGCCGAAGAAGAGCCCGAGCAGCTCGACTACCCCGGCGTGAAGAACCCGGCCTTCAAAGAAAAGTTCGGGCCGCGCGGCGTGCTGCACTGCTGGGCGACCGACAAAGACGACCCGGCCGAAGATCCCAAATTCGGCCGGATGGGCAAGCAGCGCTGCGAGAATACCGGGCCGCTCACCCGCGAGCGCATGAAGACCGTGGACGCCGAGTTCCTGAAAGCCACCGAGAATTTCATCGATCGCAGCGTCAAGGACGACAAGCCCTTTTTCGTCTGGTTCAACCCCACCCGGATGCACATCTGGACGCACGTTCCCCAGGAATACATCCAGAAGGCCGTGGATGAAGGACGCCCCGAAATTGATGTCTACCGGGCCGGCATGATCCAGCACGATGAACAGGTCGGTCAGCTTTTGAAGAAACTGGACGACCTCGGGATTGCCGACAACACCATCGTGGTCTATTCCACCGACAACGGTTATGAGTTGCTGTTCTGGCCGGACGGTGGGTATTCACCCTTCCGCGGCGAAAAGGGCACCACCTGGGAAGGCGGCGTGCGCGTTCCTCTCGTTGTGCGCTGGCCCGGCAAGATTCCGGCCGGAAGTGCCGCAAACGGTATACAGAGTCACGAGGATCTGTACGTAACGCTCGCTGCCGCCGCCGGTGCAGGGGACATCAAGGATGAGCTGCTCAAGGGCAAGAAGATCGGCGGGATGACCTACAAGGTGCACCTCGACGGATACAACAACCTGGATCTCTGGACCGGCAAGACCGAGAAGTCGGCCCGCAACAGCTACTATTACTATGACGAGTCGGATCTGACCGGCGTGCGGGTCGGCGACTGGAAGATGTCCTTCGCGGTCAAGGAAGAAGGCCTCTGGTGGGACCCACTGGTCTACCCGCGGGTGCCCTACCTGTTTAATCTGCGCATGGACCCCATGGAACTTTTCGATCCGCATTCGCCCGAATGGGGCTACATGGGTCGCAAGCTCTTCGCCGAGAAGTTGTGGACCTTAATCCCGGCCCAGGGGATTATCGCCGAGCACATCAAAAGCTTGCAGGAGTGGCCGCCGCGACAGCGCGCAGAGTCTCTGAGCATGCAAAAGGCCATGGAGACCGTTATGCAGGCTATCGAAAGATCACCGGGCGGAATGCAGTAGCCGGGGCGGCAGGCTATAGGGAATTTCAGAAATGTATTCTGATTGATGCTTCTATTTTAACTACGGTCTTGATTAGCCCACTTACCGGCAGGATAGCCATTCGATGACGAAGGATAATTCGACGGCAAAGCAGACAACCACCGAACTCGCCCGGGAACGAAGTCGTGATGCGACCGAGCGGACGCTGATGGCGTGGATCCGCACGGCCCTGGCTTTGATAGGCTTCGGGTTCGGCATCGGCAAAGTCCAAGACTATATGGAAAAGACACACCCGGACCGGGTATACGATCCGATCCACGGTGCTCGCATCTTTGGCGGGGCGTTTATCACCCTCGGTATCCTGGCCGTATTGATGGCTGTTTTTCAGTATCGGCGCAGGCTGGGTCTAATCAAGAAAGATGTGTTTGTCTACAGCGAACCTTTGCCCCTTTCTGAAGTCGTGGCCCTCCTGCTGCTGCTGATCGGCCTTTTCGGGTTTGTTCATCTATTACTCTAGATCCGCATATTTCATGAAAATTTTTCAACAGATATGCAAAAAAATACATACAATATATAGTGGTTGTCAAAAAAGCTTTTAGTTATGCGAACGTTTATTCTAAAACCACTTATACCGCCCTTCCGTAATTCGGAATTTATTTTTGAAAAGCGGTATAAATAAAAATTGTTTCACATCTTTATATATTTTAAACGCTCAGTTTAGGTAGGAGGTAAAATGAGTACTCACAGACAATTAATCATTTTGGTATTGCTTTTTGTGTTGACCCTATACGGCTGCGGCGGTGCATCCCTGCCTCAAGGTGCTCAGAAAATCGGCCGCTACGAGGGCACCTTTACGAGTGCTTTGCTTTATGGGCCTTGCCAGGTGGACCTTTACCGGCTCCCAAGCGGCAACGGAACATTTGAAGGCTATTTTCAGGGGACCGAAGAAGACGTCTTCCTCACGATTAAAGGACAGATGAAAGGCAACAATCTTGAGGGCACGTTTTTCGGTGAAGGCGTCTTTGCGGGGAGTACGATTTCGGGGACTCTGACCGACGACGAAAACAACATGAGTGGCACTTTCGCCCTGAATACGGCCTATTCAGTCAAAGGAACCTGGAAAGCCCAAAGGAAATAAAATGTTGAATCACTGCCTTCGGAGCCGATTCGGCGGCACTGGTAATTTAAACCCAGTGCAGGCCTTCGGCAGCACCCGGATTTGTGTTCAGGTGTCGGGTTTCAGATTTTGGGGTTTGCTGAAACCTAACACCTATTAACAGCAAATCTTTACATCTTGCGGAGAAGTGACGATCTTAAATTCCACATAGAGCGATACCAATTAATAAATTAAAAGGAAAAGTAAATGGAAACGGTAAATAGTCGATTTATTCTGGTCGGAATGGCATTTTTAACTTTATTCTACCTGCTGGGTTGTGCCACGACGAGTCCGAAGGAAAAGGCCTTCGATGCGGAAAATCTTCTTGTTTCCGCCGGTTTCACGTACAAAGTCGCAGATACCGCAGAAAAACTCGAAAAGTTGAAAAGCCTGCCGCAGCGCAAACTGTTGCGACATGAGCGTCAGGACAAGGTAACCTATCTCTATGCCGATGTTGTTGCCTGCAAATGCGTCTACATGGGAGATGAAGCCGCATACCAAAGCCTCCGGCGCCTGATGTATAGTGAAAAGTTGACAGCCAAACAGGAGAAAGGCATCTGGTCGACAACCAGGGTTAGTGAAGCGGCAGAATTTGGCACATTTCTCGAAGCTGTCGATTTCGGTGGCGATATCGAACCCTATTTAAACTACTGATGCGGTGTAAGCATAGTTTCTTAATTGTAGGTGTTAATATTCACCGTAAAGGCGCAAAGAACACAGAGTGTATTTTTTCTTCATGTTACTCTGCGTACTTTGCGCCTCTAAGGAGCGCAGCGAATGGGCGGTGAAATTAACCCTCTGATTAAGTACCTCAGAGCATTCTACGTAGCATTTGAGCGGGAGACAATATCAAGGGAGGTCAGTCATGGGTAAAATAAAAATCGCTATCTTGTTTGCGATACTTCTGGAGCTTGTCGCCTGTGCCGGTTTGCAGACGACTGAAGAGACCGTCAATTCTATTGAACTGAAAGGGCATCAAATTTCGGTCGGGATGCCGTCGGAGAAAGTCAGAGAATTGGTCGGCGTACCCGATTCAATCGTTCAGGGGATGGATTTTAACCCGTCTAACCAGACAAGCATGACTTTCGGAGGTCAAGGAAACGTTGATGCCGCAAATTACGTATGGTGGCGGTTCTATGGTGAAAGCCAGGACGTCAATCTGAAAATCGACGAGGCTGGTATTCTAAAAGAAATCATTGTATCCCGACATTCCAAATAGCACGGAGCGATCTTGCCGGCAAAGTCAACAATGAATATGTTTAAAGGACTTTGTTGCAAGGCGTCCACGACTCTGCAATTCATTCTGAAGGAGAAATGACATGAGTAAAATAAGCATCTATTTAATCGTTTCGATATTCGTATTGACACTGAGCATGGGTGGTTCCCCTGTCATTGCATCTCAAGATGCCGATTCGATGATGTGTGACAACGGCGTGGTTGAAAAAGGAGATTTTTTCCAAACCGTGCAGGATAAATGCGGCGAACCTGACAAGAAGGAGGGAAAATTCTGGCGCTACAATTTCGGGCCCGATTTACCGGTCTACACGGTCGAGTTCGACGAGAACGACAATGTCGTCAGATTGATCGAGGATCAAGGAGGCAGCTAACGCAAAATCAGATGGCATTCTACAACGTGGAGACGCCGACATTCGGGCCTGACAGGTCATTGCGTTTCCAGTGGACGTTCCTGTTTCCGTAATAGAAAAGGATAGTTAAAAAGAATGAGTAAGTTCTTCTACAAAATAATCTTATTCATACTACCTATATTGGGACTATGGGTGCTAGATGGTTATGCAGACCGACTGTACATGTGGACGGACAATAAGGGACTAACGCACATCTCAAAGAATCCTCCCCCGCCCAATGCCAAATCAAAAAACGTACTCGATTACAGGCAACAAACCGCGCCACAAGATCAGAACGTTCTCCAAAAGTCCCAGATACAAAATGAAGTCCGGAAAACAATCGAAACCGCGGAAAAAACAAATGAAAGGACCCCGGCCGAAACCAATGAAAACGTGGAGCCTGAAAATTATGACGAAGATGGGGTGGGTTACAGGAGACAATTAAAGCGATATGACGTAAGATCTAAAGCGTTAGATAACAGTGAAAAACGGCAAGAAAATGGACGTCCGCGCGGCGGCCCCGTAAGAGCGGAGGGTGGACGCCGATAGCATATGGGAACGATCGTCGCGATTCCCTATTCGCTGTGGAGCAAGCGCCGTGTTGCTCGATAGAAATTTTATACCGCTTTTCAAAAATAAATTCCGAAGCTTTCCACCAATGCCGGAGGCGGCCAATGACGACCGCTTTGCACGATTCACCGCTCTGGTGAGAACCCTGCGGCAAGCACAAGCACTGGATTTCGTGCAGTCGGCCGAAAAAGAAGATGACCTTCGGTTTTGGATTCACGATTACGCCCCATCGTACAATGTGCCGGTACGTCGGCTGCTAGACCTTTTGAACATTTCGGGGGTTGCGACAGACGGCAATGATATCTTCCTGCCGCTTTCAAGCCTGCTTTAAGACCCGTCCACCAATTCTGTTTCGATACAGACGCGCTCCGTCCACCGCCTATCAAAAATTTTTGCTGCGGCTGTCGATGTGCCCGAAGAGGATCGTGCCAGCCGTCTTTCGTTGGAATACCCGCCGCTTGGGCTGGTCGGCGATTTCATCAAGATCCGGCGCTCCGCGAAGCGCCCTGCGAATGCTGTATCGGCGACCATGTTCAGGGATCGGTGGTACTACATCGACGGCGGCGATTCTAAGAGCAAAATTTCATTTAATCTCTTCCATTTGCTGATGGCCACCCGGCTATCCGAAACAGCGAAAACCCTGAATGCGGCACCCTTGCTGACAATACCCGTGAAATAAGACCAGCGCACGAGTGTAAGGGCGCCGCACTAAAAAAGGTTGATGCTGAACATATGAAAATTTAGGTGGCAGATCGTCCTTATCGCGTTTCTTAAAACGGCCCAGTTTTTTGTGGGCGCATAGATACCTGGCATCTAACGGCTTTTATTGATATAGCAAACCCTATGGACCCAGCTATCCTGAATATTTCACGCCCCTGAGGGGTTCATTGGCCCCGCTGGCGGGATTTCGCTTCGCTCAACAAGGCACACACTCAAGGGCGCCGCCGTAGTCAATCTACTGCAAACCCTTGATAACGCCGCCAATGGATACCTCAGGGAGCGCCCAGAGGGTGAAATATTTTCTGCTTTTTTCAAAAATATCAATGGGTGCAAAGTGTGCTCTTGGATAATATATTTAAAATTAGTTTCAAGTATCTAAATTTATACAATTTTACGTATAGTAATGATAAGATTTCATGAAATATGCGGGATAGTAACATTTACGTTATCAGGACCAGGAGAAACGCTGAATGAAGCTTGATCCCTTTCGCCTCGAACGATATTTCTCAAACCATGAGTTCTCGGCCCCCTACCTTTTGTGCTCCTCGGACTGCGAGAGCATGGAATTGGGAGACCTACTGGCACTTGAGCCCGGAGCTCATGATCGGTTTTCATCGCTCTGGCTTGGCTACACGGAGTCTCTCGGTGATCCTGAGCTCAGGCAAGCTATCACTACGCTGTATGAGCATTTAACTGCGGACCAGGTTCTCGTCCACGCAGGAGCTGAAGAGGCGATCTTCAACTTCATGAATGTCGTTCTAAATCCTGGTGATCACGTCATTGTGCATGCTCCCTATTATCAGTCTCTCGGAGAGGTGGCTCGAGGCGTCGGTGCCGAAGTCACAGAGTGGCGGGGAGATCCAGAGCGCGCGTGGAAGCTCGACCTCGACGTCTTGAAGAAGGCGCTGACCGACCGCACGAAGGTGGTCGTGGTCAACTTTCCGCATAACCCGACCGGGTATCTGCCCACGTCAGCGCTCGTACATGAGCTGTCTGACCTCTCTGAACGGCACGGCTTTGTCATTTTCTCGGACGAAGTGTACCGCGGACTGGAACTCGATCGGTCCGATCGCCTGCCCGCCTTCGCTGACGTGAACGACCGCGCTGTGTCCCTCGGCGTCATGTCCAAGGCCTACGGTCTCGCCGGACTGCGGATTGGCTGGATCGCGACTCGTAATGATAATTTTTTCCGAGAGCTTGCAGCGTTCAAGGACTACACGACCATTTGCAACAGCGCTCCGAGTGAATTCCTCGCAACGCTGGCCTTGCGGCATGCCGAGGCGATTGTTGAAAGAAACATAGAGATCATCCGCGGCAATCTCGATCGACTCGACCTTTTCTTCGGTGATCATGCGGAACTGTTCGCCTGGCATCGCCCCAAAGCGGGGTCGATTGCATTTCCAATGCTGTTGCGAGGTGCGGTTGACGAGTTTTGCGCTGATCTCCTCAGGAAGACAGGTGTCCTTCTGCTCCCCGGAACCCTCTATGGTTCTGATTTCAACGCGTTCCGTATAGGCTTCGGCCGCAGGAATCTGCCCGAGTCGCTCGACAAGTTTAATGCGTATATTCAGGATGAAAGATAAGCGGACGGAAGAAAAATGAAAATTCTAATTATCGGTGGAAAAGGCACTATTGGCAGAAAGGTAAGTGATTATTTCTCAAAGAACCACGAAATTATGACAGGCGGAAGAAATTCTGCAGATGTCATCGTAGATATTGCCGATAGCAAATCTATTGAAGCCATGTTTGAATCTGTTGGAAAGTTGGATGCCGTTGTCTGCATCGCCGGCGAAGCTAAATGGGCAGCTTTTGATTCAATGACCGAGGAAGACTTTTATATCGGATTGAAAAGTAAATTAATGGGTCAAGTGAATCTTGTAAGAATCGGACAGAATTATTTGAATTCCGGAGGTTCTTTTACGCTTACTACGGGAATACTTGCGGATCACCCTGTGGTTTTAACCACAAGTGCCGCTATGGTCAATGGTGGAATTCACAGTTTTGTCAAAGCAGCCGCCTTAGAATTGAAAAATGAGCTTCGAATCAATGTGGTTTCATCTGGGTTAGTTGAAGATGCAGTAGAAAAATATGAGGCGTATTTTCCCGGTCATAATCCCATACCAATGAAAAAAGTGATCAATGGCTACGTAAAAAGTGTCGAAGGAAAAGGAACTGGTGAGATAATAAGAATGTATGATAATTGTTGAAATTGTAAACGCTCACATTCGGTTTTATTTTTAGTGTTAGTGTCGGTTACACTGTAGCGAAATCGGCGAAAATTCATTATGAAATCCGTGTGAAAGGATTGTTTTATGGAAATCAAAGTTCAGGACTTGATGGCTTCAAGCGGTGTAACTTTCGGCACCAGCGGCGCAAGAGGTCTTGCAGAAGCGATGACTGACTTTGTTTGTTATGTCTACACAGTGGGATTTTTAAAATACGTGATGTCAACTGCCGCATATCAAAGAGATCATGTGGAAGTGGCCATCGCCGGAGATTTCAGGCCCAGCACAGATCGAATAATGGAGGCCATCCGACGGGCTGTAGAGGATAATGGCTGCAGGTCTATCCTTTGCGGTAAAATTCCATCACCGGCTGTCGCTTTATACGGGATCGCCAAGAAGATACCAGCCATCATGGTAACCGGCAGCCACATACCGGATGACAGAAACGGAATAAAATTCAATAAAAGTGAGGGCGAAATCCTTAAGAACGACGAAGCCGAAATTCGGAAACAGATCGTCGCGGTCGATGATTCATTGTTTGACCGATCAGGAAATTTTGTGAATTCACCCACAGGACAGAGCCATGTTACAGAAGCTGCCCAAGAATTGTATATCAAGCGCTATCTTCGTTTTTTCCCCAGCGGATGTCTGGAAAGATTGAAAATCGGCGTTTATCAACACTCGGCTGTGGGACGCGACTTGCTCGTAGAGATTGTTTCCAAACTCGGTGCTGATGCAATAGCGCTTAACCGTTCGGATGCCTTTATTCCCGTCGATACAGAAGCGGTTCGACCGGAAGATATACAACTGGCCCAAACATGGGCCAGCGAATATAATTTTGATTCTATTATATCGACTGATGGCGACAGTGATCGCCCCCTTGTCGCTGACGAAAAAGGAAACTGGTTGCGTGGCGATATCGCCGGTATATTGTGTGCCAAATACCTGGGTGCGAACGCGGTTGTTGCTCCGATCAGTTGTAATACTGCGCTCGAAAAATGCGGATATTTTTCTGATATACGGAGAACGCGCATCGGATCACCCTACGTCATTTCAGGCATGATCGAAGCCACCGAAGAGGGTAATAAATCCGTCGTCGGTTACGAGGCTAACGGCGGATTTCTCATCCAATCTGACATTATAAAAGATGGTCGCATTCTGAAAGCATTGCCGACGCGTGATGCCGTCATCGTTATGTTGAGCATTTTATCTATGTCAAAAAAAGAGGGTAAAACAATATCTGACCTTGTTACCTCCCTGCCCCAACGGTATACCGCCAGCGACAAACTTAAGAATTTCCCAACTGAAAAGAGTGGCGCTATTTTAAATTATTTTACCACCAACAGTTTTGTAGAGGACAAAGAAAGGATAGAATCTATTTTTGGCCATCTGTGCGGAAAACTCAATTCGATCGACAGGACAGATGGTGTCCGCCTGACCTTTGCCAATCAAGAAGTCATCCATCTGCGGCCATCCGGCAATGCGCCTGAGTTCCGCTGTTATAATGAAGCCGAAAGCAACACAAGAGCGCTGGAACTCAACACGAAATGCATGGCAAAGTTATCTCAAATAAGTGCGGATAACCGCATAAATGACCTTGAAAACAATATGGTAAAATAGTTCGACATCAGCATGAGAATGAGAGGTGTTCAGCGCTGGGGATTCAATGACCTCCGGTAAAGACCGAGAAATGTCTAGTGAACCGCAATATAGCATATTCAATGAAAGAGCCTTGTAAAGACATTTCTAAAAACCGCACGTTAAGGGTTTTGAAATAATATGGTTGCCAACAACTTTCAAAAACAAAAATGCCCCAAGTGCACGAAACACGAAGGTTTAGAAATCATCTACGGTGCCCCGACTCGGGAAGAAGCTGAACGTATAAAGCAAGGCCTTGCAATACCGGGGGGCTTGAGGCCTGAAAGGGGTCCTGTGTTAAGATGGAGCTGCAGCAACTGTGGATATGTTTGGGGCAGAGCATAAAGATGAAAAGGGATAGCTCCCATTAAAATGAATGGTTCTCTGCACCAAAACAGATGAAACCGGCAGGATGTTCTTGATTTTGCCACGTAATATATTCCCCTCCATTTAGCCCTCTATACAGCCGTAAACCAATGCCGGCTTCGTCGTAAAATTGGTCATATATAACCATTGGCTGTATATGGCCAATAATGTACGCCAGTTCTGCCCTGCCTATTTTCATCTTCTTAGTTATATTTATTAATTAAATCAACATGATGCTGTTATAAATTCGAATGCAAGAAATCCGGCACGAACTTTGAGTGCTTTAAGTTCGAAGATCGTTAATATTTAAGACGTTCCGGCTAACACGAATAAGCAGCCGGCGCCTGTACTTAGGGAATAAACTTAAGAATCGACTTTATCGGGAGGAAACATGCAAGAAACATCCGCACCCAAGGATATTGGCCAGCTGCTGGCTGAGGCTGATGAGCTTATCAAACAAATCAATACCGATGCCATAAAAGACATGCAAGAAGAGCATCGCATCCAGTTTGAAAAGCACGCGCAGAGCTTGAAAAGGCTCAGGTCTGAATTTCAGGAAAATATAGATAAAAATGGAACCCCAGAGAACGGCTCCTACAGTGAGGGAATGCACGAGGCGATCGACGATATTGTGAAGGCCATGAAAAACCTGGGAAGCTATTTTTCATGATGTTCGCGAATCGCCTTTAGAAGAAAATGTCGGAACGCTTCGGCAACTGAATCTGCTTTGCCGAGAACGGACACTGAAAAATATCCATCAAAGTTGAAATTACACTTTGCGTTTTTAGTAGAAGCGCCGATCCGGCCGAGAGTAATCGGCCGTCAAAGTCATCAAGCATGAAGGAGCGGGCATATGTCGAAAAGCGGAGAAAAGAAACCACAAGATAATTTTATGGATCGGCTTGGAGCCCTATTCGGTCAAAAAAAGTCACCTGATAAAAATGCCCTGCCACCCAAAGCTCGCTTCAGCATCTGGTATATTCTGCTTGCTTTTATGGCATTATCTTACATGCAGCAATCCTTTTTTTCAGGAAAAGTGGAGACGATCCCTTACAGCCAGTTTAAACAATATGTGGCCCAAGGCAACGTAGTTAAATTGACCATCGGTCCTGAATCTATTAGCGGGATGCTCAAAGGGGAACCGGGGCAGAAGTTCACCACGGTTCGCGTGAATGATCCCGGCCTGGTGAAAGAGCTGGATGAAAACAAAATTAACTATTCGGGATACTTCGAGAGTCAATTCTTGAGCATGATTCTATCCTGGGTTATCCCCATTGGCATCTTTTTCCTGATCTGGCGCTTCGCGATGAAGAAGATGGGACCGGGGATGGGAGTCATGTCGTTCAGCAAGAGCAAAGCCAAGATCTTCGCCGAAAGTGAAACGAAGGTCACTTTCGCCGATGCAGCCGGCATCGATGAGGCCAAGGAGGAGCTCCAGGAGGTCGTTGAATTTTTGAGCAATCCAGGAAAATTCCAGAAACTGGGTGGAAGAATTCCCAAGGGGGTACTTTTGGTCGGCCCGCCGGGTACCGGCAAGACTCTTCTGGCCAAAGCTGTGGCCGGGGAAGCTAAAGTGCCCTTTTTCAGCATCAGCGGGTCCGAGTTTGTGGAGATGTTCGTCGGTGTGGGAGCCGCCCGCGTTCGCGATCTTTTCGCTCAGGCCGCTGCCCAAGCCCCCTGCATCATCTTTATCGATGAACTGGACGCGCTTGGGAAGGCCCGGGGAATGAATGTCATGGGTGGGCATGATGAACGCGAGCAGACGCTTAACCAGCTCCTGGTGGAGATGGATGGGTTCGAGACAAATAAAGGGGTCATCATCATGGCCGCCACTAATCGGCCGGAAATCCTGGATCCGGCCTTGTTGCGCCCGGGAAGGTTTGATCGGCAGGTTCTGGTAGACCGGCCGGATATAAATGGCCGTGAAGCCATTTTGAAAATTCACTCCAAGAATGTGGTGTTAGGTCCCGAAGTCGATCTCCGCAAGATCGCCGGCCGCACCCCGGGTTTCGTGGGAGCAGACCTGGCCAACATTATCAATGAGGCCGCGCTGTTGGCTGCTCGAAATGATAAAGAAATGGTGGAGCTGGTCGATTTCGACGAGGCGATCGACCGGGTGGTTGCGGGTCTTCAGAAAAAGAACCGGGTGATGAATCCGCAAGAGAAAGAAATTGTTGCCTTTCATGAGTCCGGACATGCGATTGTGGCCGAGTCTGTTGAGCATGCCGACCCGGTGCACAAGATCTCCATTATCCCGCGTGGGATTTCGGCGCTCGGATATACCCAACAGCAGCCCACGGAGGACCGCTATTTAATGACGCGTTCGGAGCTGCTGGACCGGCTGGCCGTTCTTTTAGGCGGCAGGGTGGCGGAGGAGCTGGTTTTCGAAGAGATCTCCACTGGTGCCCAAAACGACTTGCAGCGGGCGACCGACATTGCCCGGTCCATGGTTACGGAATATGGCATGAGTGATCGTCTGGGACTGGTGGCCTATGAGCGTCCGCGCCAGCCGATGTTTCTGCCGGAAAGTTTTTCTACCGGTAAAAATTACAGTGAAGCCAAAGCCGCCCAAATAGACGAAGAGGTCGCCCGGTTTGTCGAGGAAGCCCATCAACGCGTTCATAAAATCCTCTCGGAGCAGCGACCTGTCCTGGATGATTTGGCCCATCTCCTCTCGCAGAAGGAAAGTGTGCAGGGAGAGGAGCTCAGAAAGATGTTGTCCGAATCGAAGCGCGAAAATGTGAATTAATTATCAGGGAAGTAAACATAACCATTTTTAACGGTGGCCAAACAACACATAAAAGGAGATAATCCATGCCGCTTATTCAATTAGTGATAGTTTTGGTGGTCGTTGGGGTGATTCTGTGGTTGATTAATAACTACATACCGATGCAAGCTACAATAAAGAAAATCTTGAATGCGGTAGTGGTTATTGGGGTTATTTTCTGGCTTTTGAGTGTCTTTGGCCTCATAGGAGACATCTCAGCAATTCGTATTGGAAAATGAAAAAGTTTTTTCAAAAAATGCAAAGTGTGCACAATTCAGACTCTAAATTGTAAATTAAACTCAAAGAAGGAGAAAATAACAAATATCTTAACCAATCATGTCCAAGCATATGTCAAAGAAATGATATCAAAAGAGTGATAACGGAGCAAAACAAGAACCACAGAAGAGGAGGCTTTTCAAATGAAAAGCGGATTGTTTGTAAGAGGGTTACTGACAATATTGCTGTTGCTGGCCCTGGGGGTCTTTCCGGGTTGTGGTGAGAAGGAACCAACCCAGAGCAAGCCCGCTACCGTCTCCAAGGAAGATGTCAAAAAGGAGGCCAAGGAAGCTTATGACGCAACCAAGGCCTACACCCAGGAACAGATGCAAGCCTTTCGCGAACAGACGGATACCAAACTCACCGAATACAAAAACAAAATCGATCAACTGCAGGCAGAGGCGGAAAAGCTGGGAGGGGATGCGAAGACAGAAGCTGAACAACAGTTGACGGAATTGCGTGAAAAACGGGATGAGGTCTCTGAAAAGTTGAAGGAGCTGAGTTCTTCCAGCGAAAAAGCGTGGGAGGAACTAAAATCAGGTATCGATGCGGCCATGGAAGATTTGGGTACCGCTTACAAAAAGGCTGCGGCCGAGTTCGGCAAATCCTGAAGACATTGGTTTTACTGCTCTGTGGTACCTATCCGAGGCATTCAGGGATGAAGAATTATTCAGCCTGAAAAGAACCATGAGCTAAACCAATTCGGTCCTATCCATTAGACGACTCAGAAGGCGAAAACACTTCTGCTTGCACCGATCGTGGGTGGTCTTTTTCTTGTGGGCGGCATCGTGTTTCTGGTCGTGGGAAAAAAGAAAAGCTGATGGGAGGCAAAACGTTCCAATCTTGGAGGTTATTATGGAGAACAAAAGAAAAGCGTACGAAGAAAAACTTGATGCACAGTTGAAGGAATGGAACGCGCAGATCGCTCTGTTCAAGGCCAAGGCGGAAAATGCCAAGGCCGACGCGAAGGTCGATTACTACAAGACCATAGAGGCCTTGGAGAACAAACGGGATAAAGCCAAAACGAAGCTGCAGGAGTTGAAGACCGCCGGCG
>CAWGUE010000003.1:0-33266 GCA_963825595.1 uncultured delta proteobacterium
GCAAAGAACCGAATCACGCCGTCCAAGGAGCGGCCCATGCAGCTGTTCTGCTCAGCCGCTACCCTTTTTCGACTGAAGAGCGGGAAGACATTCGGCTGGCGATTCACGATCACGAAGCCTTTCAAAAGAGGGTGCCGGTCAACAGCCGTCGCGGCGATCTGGTATCCGGTTGCCTTTATGATGCGGACAAATTTCGCTGGGGACCGGACAATTTTGCCGATACCTTATGGTGCATGGTTTTTTACCACAATCCCTCCCTGGCTGATTTCGTGGCCAGTTATCCCGAGGGTCTCGCAAGCTTGCAGAGAATCAAAACCACCTTTCGGACGGTCACCGGGCGTAAATATGGTCCACAATTCATCGATATCGGTATGGCCATCGGCGAGGAATTGCTCAAGGTGATCGAAGCCGAGTATAACCTGAAGTGAGCGGCTCACATCTCAAGAGAGCGGTGGCGGCGGTATTCCTGTCGGCGACGTTTCTCATCGTTGCCACAATTTGCACGGGGGATACGCCTGTAAAACCCTTCTCCCCGGGTGAAAAACTGACATTTCAACTCAAGTGGGGGCCTATCCCGGCCGGAGAGGCGATGCTGGAACTCCTGCCGGTGGAAAAACTGGACAACCAGTCGGTCTATCACTTTGTGATGACAGTCAGAACCAACGCCTTTGTCGATTTGTTCTACTACTATCGCAGCCGCATTGACGCTTACGCCGACATTGACATGACCCGCTCCCTCCGCTACCGGGAGCAGACCCGGACACGCCGCAAGGCAAAAAATGTCGTTGTCGAATTCAACTGGCAGACAAAACAGGCCCGTTTCCATCGGGTAGAAACCTTTTTCAAACCGAAACCGGACAGGCGCACCAAGGAAAGCATTATCCCCCTGTTGCCCGGAACATTCGATCCGCTTTCGGTGTATTATTACACCCGTTTGATAGACCTGCACGAAGGAGAACGGATCGAACGACCGGTCAGCGACGGAATAAAGTGTATCGTCGCGCATGCTGAGATCATCAGAAGAGAATCCATGACCGCAAACGGCAAGGCTTACGATACGTTTCTGGTACAACCGGATTTCAAGGGTGTCAATCCGGTATTTGAACATTTGGCCGGTAGCACCATTCTGGTATGGGTGACCGCGGATGCCCATCGAATACCGGTCAAACTTGCCAGCCGAATCGTTCTGGGGCGTTTTACCGGTGAGCTCACGGCAGTGGAGGGTGTCCCGGGCATCGCCCCTTAGCCTGAAAATTTAATGACGTCTTCGGGACAGCTCGGTGGTCGTAAAAATCAAAGAAAGGGAGATTCAAAGATGAAGAAAGCGATTCAGGATTACTACCCGGAGCACTTCAGCCAATGCTACGGTTGTGGTCGGCTCAATGACGCCGGTTACCAACTCAAGAGCTACTGGGATGGTGATGAAACCGTCTGCCGGGTCGAACCGCAACCGTATTACACGGCCGTTGCCGGCGTTGTTTACGGTGGTTTTATCGCCTCGCTGATTGATTGCCATTCAACCGGAACCGCCGCTGCGGCCGCTTATCGGGCCGAGGGACGGGAGATGGACACCGAGCCGCCGTTGCGGTATGTGACCGCCTCCCTACACGTCGACTATCTGCGTCCGACGCCGATCGATGGTATTCTCGAGGTGCGGGCGACGGTCAAAGAGCTCAAAGGCCGTAAGGTCGTGGTGGCCTCGCAGCTTCTGGCCGGCGGCCAGGTCTGTGCCCGTGGAGAGGTGGTGGCCGTACAGGTACCGGATAACTTCTTTCCGGGAGGGAAGTGATTGGAAGTGGTTTCAAAACCCCATCTGACACCCAACCCGCCAAAGGTTTACCCGCCTCAGGCGGGCGGACAAGTTGCGGTGTTGTGTTCCTCCCCATCATGTATGTTGCGTTTTCTCGTCGGCACACGCCTTGTACTTGGGAATAATATAAAGTTTTGAAACCACTTCTATCCCCTCCGGGCGGCAGTTCGGCAGGGAGACTCACTGCAGGAAAGAAGCGCTCAGATTAATGCGCCCCATACGACCCATTTCTTCGAGAATCTGATCGCTTCTCTGCCGCAAATAGTCTGAAGGACGGTCTATCCGCAATCGCAGGGGATTCGGCAGTGCGGCCGCCATCAAGGCGCACTCCTTGCGGCTGAGACGCGAGGGGGCTTTGCCGAAAAAGACCTTACTGGCTTCGGAAATGCCGAAAATGCCGCGGCCGAACTGGGCGATATTAAGGTAGACTTCCACGATGCGGCTTTTGGACCACAAAACTTCGATCAGCACGGTAAAATACGCTTCGATCACTTTGCGCACAAAGCTTTTTCCCGGCCATAGAAAGAGATTTTTAGCCACTTGCTGGCTGATTGTGCTGGCACCGCGTATCCGGGTCCCTTCGCGCCGCTCTTCCCATGCCTCTACGATCGCTTCCCGATCAAATCCCCAGTGATAGGGAAACTTCTGGTCCTCAGCCGCAATGACCGCCAGGGCCGCATGCGGCGAAATGCCGTGCCGGTTCACCCATTTATAGCGGATCTTCACGTCGTTACGGCCGTCCCAGCGCTCCAGTAGATACTGCTGCAGCATGAAAGCGGAGGTCGGCGGCGGCAACCAGCGCAGGACAACCACCAACAAAAAGGAAACGGCGAACACAGTCAGGGTGAAACGGACCAGATATTTAAACGGGCGGAGAGGTTTTTTCTTCTTTCCGCTCCATGGGTAATGGGTTTTTAAATCAATCATATGATCTCATATTGTAAATTCTGGATTTTAGATTTTGGAATTTAGGTTGGCGGTATCGCATCGCTCTTTCTTTTTGAAAATGCTTGCAGAATTCCTTAAAAAAATTCCGTATTCCAAATTCTATAATTTTCGGATTGTCCAGCATCGATACTAAATTTTTTTAAGAAGCTTCTATTTAATTGGTGAGACAAACCCGTGGTTTTCGTAGATTGCCTGAGCCTTTGCAGATAAGATGAACGCCAGAAATTTTTCAGCGTTTTCAGGATTCGGCGCCGTTTTGAGACGGCAGACGTAGTAGTTGATCCGGTCCCGCTGATCGAGTTGTTCTCCCGGCTCGACCGCATCGACCGGCAGCCCGAGGTTCCGGGCGTGGTTGATTTCCGTGGCCCACACCGGTCCGACATCCGCGGAGCGCTCGACCATCCGCAACGGGGTTTCGCGGTGATGGACCACCGTCATGATCGTGGTTCCATTGGCCCGTTTCTCTTCCATGATGCGGTTCAGCAGCCGGTCGCCCCCCGCCTGGCGGTACATGTCCATGATATGGAATGCGATGTCTTCATTGGCGGGGTCGGGTTGTGATATACGTACTTCTTGCCGCCCGAGATCCGCGACGGTGGCAATGCCGGCAGGGTTGCCTGCGGGAACCATCAGGGAGAGCCGGTTGTGCAGATAGCGTTTGTGGCGACCCGAATCGATGAATCCGGCCGCCGCGAGTTGGACCATGGCGTTTTCGTTGACGGACGTGTAGATATCCGGCAACACGCGCAGTTCCCGGCCCCTGTATATGGCCCCCCCGGCCAGGATCTGTTTGAGCTCCAGTCCGGGCGGCAATGTCTCGTAAAATATTTTTTCGACCTCCGGATGGTCTTCCCGGAAGGCCGCCACGATGTCGGCCATGGTCATGAACTGGTTGCCGGCCATAAACAGCACCAAGTCGGCGGTTTCGGCCGCTTCCAGGTAATGCAGATCGTCTCCCCGCTCCGGCGGTATTACGGGCCAGTGGCCATTTGTCATCGCTTTGCCCCGTCATTTCTCAATCGGCGGTGGACCCAACCCGGGCCCGCCTTCCGGGCCGTTCCACAGGCGACCGTTTTTGAATTCATACCCCACAGCATTTTTTATACTTTTTGCCGCTTCCACACGGGCAGGGTTCATTGCGTCCCACTTTTTTCTCGGCAATCCTTGTTTTTATCGGATTCAACAAAAGTTCTAAGTCTGCAATATTTTCGGGTTTATCCGGAGCGAATTCTATTTTATAATTCCACTCGTTTTTTTTAAATACGGATTCTAATTCCTTCATTCGTTTTTTTGTTTGTACGCAGACAATAGCAGGATTCTTTTCAGTGCCCAGTTTTGTCTTCTTTTTACCATCGAATATTTTTTTCATCTTTTCACCATTCAGGTAATATGAGGATTCATTTGCCGCCGATCACAGGTCATAAACTGGCCCAACAATCACTAATTTTTGAAAAATAGAGAATACCATGGTTAGGGCGCTCTGTCAGCATGTATTGCGCTCATTAGCATTGAAAGTGACTCAACATTGATGTTCTCCGCACCTTTATTGGTGAGAATTGTAAAGGTTGGTGCGAGGTCTCCGACACGCAGCATCCCCTGAATCATGTATCTGTACTCGCCCGGCTTCGGAGACCTGTCCGTCGCCGAGAAGTAGTAGCCGATGACAGACGGGCCTTTGAGTTCTTTTATTGAAATCGTTTTCTCAACCGCCTGTCTCTGAGCACCCTCGGCCGCCCGCTCTACGTTCCTTTTCACTTCAGATGGTGTCGGCATTGCCATGCCCTGGCGCACTGAAAACAAAGGTGTCAGAAGGACTTTGAATGATGCGCCTGTCTTTGATGAAAAGACAATTGTTGGTGGAAGCGGCCCAGGAGGTTGGCGCAACTCTTCTCGCCATGACTTTGGCACCTGGAGTTGAATAAAACCGTGATCTGGAAGCTGGTAGGTTCTTGTCGCAGTTTCTTCCGCCATAGCGAAGGATGCGGCAATCAGCATAAACAACGTAACAATGCACTTTATGGATAGATGATACATTTTTTCCTCAGCTATAACCTGGTAGACTAAACGATGTTGATATAGGTATAAAACGGAAGATGATTGATTCCTTCAATTGAAAAGTCAGGAGTCGGATTGGCAGAATCAGACCACCGAGCTCCCTGCAATTGTTTAAGTTCGAATTTCGCAGCAGCAAAATTGGAGATGGTGAGCAAGAGAATGAGAATAGCAGTTTTTTTCAGGAAAGCCGGGGAAGGGTATTGATAAAATGGCATAGGTCATCCCATCAGATTGAGTTTTTTTCTTTAACAATCTTTTCGCCCCGCTTAACCGATTGGCTGACAGTGGGTTGTGAAATGCCGAGCCTTTCGAAAAGCACAAAGGTGCTGAGGCTGGGATCCCGTGCTGCTGTGTCACCCAATATAAAAATGCCCGTCTCCTATCTCCTTGAATTATGATCACATAACGCTATGAGAACCTGTATTTTGCGGCGGCGAGTCCGTGCGGTAGCAAGGAAACGGCGCGGTCAAGTGTCAAGTCGAGCGCGGATGTAGGTGCATTATCGTTATTTCGGTACACGACTCTGTTTACGTGCTTTTATTTCTTATGCGCGACCACACATAAGTGAAAATTGCGACGATAAAACCGTACGAAACGAGATAACACCATTCAGCCGGTCCAGAATGCCCATATGCTTCGATTTGAAAATTTAGTTCAACCCACAACCAAAATGATGAAGAAAAGATAGTAATGATGATTGCAAGCGGGAAACAGATGATTAAGATGGCCATTGCAATGGCAACTCCCTTCAATCGCTCTGCTAAGTTCATATAATTATTCCCGTCAGGTTTATCCGCTTGATGCTAAGCTTAATCTCCTTCAACGAATTGTTATTTAAAATTTAAGTGAAAGCTGAATCGCTCGCTGAATTTAGCTTCTTGTCTGCTGTCCATAAAAAAGTTCCAGATAGTCTAGCAGACGCCAATAAATGTACATCGACAAAACCAATTCCGATTCCCATCATCTGATTTTCATCGATGAAAAACATAAGCTCATCAAATTCAAGCACTGGGGCCGATGGGAGTGACTTTAGTAAAGACAGGATTTCGTTACGGTTTTTGATAGAACCGCAGGCCAGTTCACCAATGATAAAAGGGTGGCATATGACCTCGGCATCCATCAGCAACTGTTCAAGCTGCCGATTCCTTTTGCGGAGGTGTGCAACCCAAATCGAGGTATCTACAAGCACCATAATTGGCATTATCCAGGTCTTCGACGAGGAATAGGACGCAAATTACCCTCGGTTCCACCAAGCTTAGCCAGACGTTTGGCGCTTTCTCGAGCAATCAAGGCCTCTAAGCCAAGTCGCACCAAAGCGGTTTTCTCTTTGACGCCGGTAAGTTTAGATGCTTTTTCCAAAACCTGATCATCTATGTTTAGTGTCGTTCTCATATGCATAAATATGCATCTTTTGTGCATATGTGTCAAGAAAGTTATTCACACAACGCTCCGGCTTTTCGGCGAAGGGACCGAGTCCGTCAACAGCCGGTTGTTATGCACCATTTCCCATCTCAGCCACCTGAGTGCTCGAAGGGCTTAGACACATGCTGATGTTGAATTATCCATTTCCCATCTATCTTTCTGAGGCAAAATGTAGCGCGAACTAAGTCGTTGAATGTTTGACCATCTGGCATGGTGCCACCGCAACGAATGAAACAATAAGCGAATGCGAAATCCTTACCTGCTTGAATAACGAGATCCTCCAAATCGAAGATTGCATCACCTTGAGTTTCGGGTTGCCACTCTTCCCAACTTTGCCTGTACGACTGGGCGCTTTCATACTTCATAGGCGGTAAAACATCGAAAATCACTATATCTTTTGCATGGTTTTTAAGAATATCATTTTTCTTATTCTGCCTTGTGGCCTTAGCCCAGGATTCAAGGATAGCCTGGATTTCAGTCTCGACAGATGTATTTATATTCATATGTTTTTCTCCAAATTATTGGCTATTCAAACGCATTACGCCGCAGATTGGCCTCGCGGTTATTCGCGTCGGCTGCATTAGCCCTGTTATGTGATAGGCTCATTCTGAAGAAAAGGTCGAATCTTTTTAATAAGCTGATCAGGTTGCTCTTCGATCACTAAATGGCCAGCATCAGGAATGACACGAAATATTGAATCGGGGATCATGTCATGTAAAACCTCACCTTTTTCTATTGGTATCCATGTATCCTCACGTCCCCAAAGGATCAAGACAGGCCTGGAAATCTGGCCGTACAAGGGTTGCACCTCATCTGTGTAACTTGAATTTGCCTGCGAAATTTGCCGATAAAAAGCCGCCTTTCCGCCTGGCTCTGTCCACGGAAGGACAATCGTATCAAGTGTCGCGTCATCTAGGGGTTTAAAGGCGGCTGTTTTAACATAAGGTTGAATGAAGACCATGGGGTGCCGTGAACCACGACCACCGGAGGGCCATCGCCACTTATCCCAAAACGTACCGTTCGTCCTTCAAAAACATAGGCTTCGTGTAGCTTCCATTCCGTCATTTAGAAAACTCCTATTCTCACATAACGCTGCGCTTCAGCGGCGCGCGGACTTTTGCGCGTCCGATTGCAATCGTCTTGTTGGGTTTGATTTATTATCTTGACACTTACCGTAACAAGTTGTACATTATCCTGTACAATAAAAGGGGTGTCAAATGAAAGCCATTACATATACCGCCGCGCGGCAAAATCTTGCAAAAACGATGGAAAAGGTGTGCAAAGACCACGCACCCGTTATCGTCACACGTAAAACAACCGATTCGGTGGTCATCATGTCCCTTGAGGACTATGAAGCTTTGGAAGAAACTGCTTACCTTTTGCGTTCTCCAAAAAACACAAGGCGCCTTATTGAATCCATCTCTCAGCTCGAAGAAAGCCTGGGATCAGAAAGAGAGCTTTCAGATTGAAGCTCATTTTTTCAGATCATGCCTGGGATGATTACCTTTATTGGCAGAAAACCGATAAAAAAATCCTCCGGCGAATCAACACTCTAATTAAAGAGATTAAACGGAATCCCTTCGAAGGAATCGGAAAACCCGAACCGCTGAAACATGCTCTTTCAGGATATTGGTCCCGTAGAATAAACGATGAACACCGAATTGTTTACAAAGCTTCTGCCGATTCTATTCTAATAGCCCAACTTCGATACCATTATTAACTTTACCCAAATTAATCGTTACCCAACAGGTATTAGGCGGAATCTACCATATTCAATATGGCTGAATCGTCCATATTGAATATAATAGAATTAAGGATTGACAAACCCCTGCCATTGCGAAAAGTGTTTTTAGTCTTGTAAAATCCGATAAGCCCCTAATATTATCGCGCAAATACGCCAAAGAGTCAAAATTTTAAGATGGGTAGCCGCGGCGAGACTCTGCTGGCAGACGTTGATGGTCATAATACGGGTCTGTGTGGACGCAGGGTGGCCCCGGCAAGACGATTTAACCGGAATTATGGCAAAAAAAGCCATCGGTTCGACCGATGGCCTTTGGTGGCAGGCGGCATGTCTATAAAGAGCAGCGCAGCTGCGTTTCATAAAATCGTGCAAAGATTTTATTCGAATTCCGGTTTCAGCATCTGGGTGATATCTTCCGGAAATGCCATACAGAGGGTTTCGTTGAAAAGATTCCGCAGGGCGCCGATGTCGGGTGTTCCCAGGGCCTGGTTGAAAAATGTTCGCGGGGAGAAGAGCAGGTGGAAGCGGTAGAAGTCGTCGCTTGTCCGGCCGGTGAAAAAATTCATGTTGAAGCTGTAAATACCCATTCTGTCATAGGCTTTCATCAGGCGGGTCAACCCCTTGGAGATGTCTTCGAGATCCGCATCGGTCAATCCCATCGTACTGCTGACACCATCCACCACGGCCAGCACGTCGCCGGCCACCCCAAAGGGTGCATAGCTGAGCAGCCAGTCGGTGCGCCCGGTGCGGCCGAGGTAGCGCTCTCCGGTCTCCTTTTCATGCGACACGAGATCGGTCCAGAAGTTGGTCCGGTTTCGTTCCATATAGGTTTGGGCCGCGATGAGTTCCTCCCGCATCACGTTGGGGGCCGATGAGGTGGCAAAAACCTGCAGGTGGGTGTGAATCAACGAACTGCCGGAAGGCGGCATGAAATTCCAGTTGATCAGGTGATAGACCGACTCCGGGTGGGAAAGGGTTTCGAGTCGCCTGAAGAAATTCATGGCCAGACCAAAGGCTTTTGTCATCCGACCGGTGGTGACTTCGAGCATGGGCGTGTAATGCCGGGCGCCCATGGTAGCGACGGCCCCAAGACTGTCATAGGGGGCGATATTGGGAAAGAGCACCATGTCATCGGCTGTCATACGCCCTTCCGGAACAATTTCAGGCGGGAAACAGGGGGTTACCTTCATGACCTTATCGGCGCAGAAAGGGCACGTTTTTTCCGTTCCGGCAACCATGGCTTCGAAGTCCGGCTTATCCCAATGCAGCTTCATGAAGTGACAGATCCGGGCTGTTCTGCCGGTGAGAGGGTCCTCACGGATTTCACTTGGAATCGATCGACGGGCCATTTCCTTGAGAGGATTGAGTACGATGGTTTCTTTTTTTTGAGCTTTGAATTCCATGGGGCCTCCGCTTTCAGACGATTAAGGTTGTGGGTAAGGAAAAAGATATCATGACAGTATCAAATCAAAGCGCTGCTCTTTGATCAGCTGCCCCCACTGCGGGGCGACCTTCTCCTGGCTGAGAGTGAATCCGCTCCGCTCATACAGCTTGCGCGCCTGGTCCAATCCCTCGAACGTCCAAAGGTACACCCGGCGGTAACCATTTTCCCGGCTGAAGGCAACAGCTTTCTCTATCAGCGCTTTGCCGATGCCGCAGCCCTGGTATGGCGGCACGACAATGTACCAGCGCAGGCGGGCTTTATTGCTTCCGGTGCCGGCGATGGCGATGGCGCCGGCAAAAACCTCATCAACAGTGGCCACCCACAGTCCATCGCGCTCAGCCTTGAAGTCAATAAGGAATGCGGAAAGCTCCGCGGCGACCTGGGCTTCAAAACTGACATCGAAGCCCCAGTGCTTATGGTAGTACACGGCATGCGCCTCCGTGATTCGTCCCACCGTCCCCGGGCTGTAGCCTTGATAACGGACATGACCGATTGGATTTGCCGACGTGTTCTGCTCCATGTTGCCTTTGGGCATATGCGGGTGGACCTGATGCCGGTTGTCAGTAGAAGATTTCGGTATAAACCAGCGACCCGGGAAAGTGGTCGTCCACCAACCAGGTGACGTCCCGGATCATTTCTTCCCGGCCGCAAAGATAAAAGTCGTAGGCGTCCGATTCCAACTGCGTAGCCAGATAATCACTGACGCGGCCGCAGAAAGAACCGGCCGTTGACGACGGGTCTTCCGTCAGGCAGGCGACGTAGCGCCGGGCCTTCGGCCGCAGGACCGCCCCATAATAGAGGTCTTTTTCCTGCCGGACACCATGCAGAAGTAAATACCCGCTGACACCAGACCGGGCCAAGGCTGCAAAAGGGGCGATACCGGTTCCGGTGGCAACGAATACCGGACAGCGAGCCGACTTCCTGTAAACGAAATACCCGTGGGGGCCGGTCAGTTCGAATCGGGTGCCGATGGCCGCGGTCGCCAGCAGCGGTGAAAACTTTCCACCGCTGACATTGCGGACACAGAGAACCAGGTGCATGTCGGCGGTGCCGTTGACCAGCGAATAGTCTCTTTCAAGGGACTGGTTTAGGAGCCGGATGCGCTGACCCGGGGTGAATTCGAACCCGTCGGGTCGTGAGAGAACCGCTTCAAAGGTTTTATCGGAAAGCCAGTGTCGTTCCAGGAGTTCAGTCGTGTAAACTTCTGTTTGCATGGGTTTGCTCGGTATTGCCGCGAAGCGGCCCGCCAAGAGAAGTCGACCCGGTGGTCGGACATCGTACTGACGCTTCTCAGAAATATATTTCTAGCGTCAGAAACGGTAGGGCCTTCCTGCCTGGATGATCCTATTGAAAAGCGTCATTTCTATAAACGATGTGCAGCGCTAACAAGCGGCACGAAGCAGTCGAATTGAGCCTTTAGCGGCCACGCGAAAACAGTGTCACCTTTTCCAGATAAGATCATCTTCGCCGGCGATATGATTGCAGTATCGGGCCAGAACGAAGAGATAATCAGAGAGTCGGTTGAGGTAGACGAGAAGCAACCGGAATGAGTCCGGAACCTGGTCTTCCTTCGCCGCCGCGGGTACGGCCACGACATGCCTTTCCGCCCTGCGGCAGACGGTTCTGGCGACGTGGGCCAATGCCGCCGTCATTTGGCCGCCGGGCAGGATGAAACTCTTCAGCGGCATCAGGTCCCGCTCCATGCGGTCGATCGCCGATTCCAGTTCACGGATTAACTGATCGTTGAATACGTCAAGTTCAGCGGCCGAGGATGACAGGGGCGTGGTGGCCAACCAGGCGCCTGTTTTCAGAAGATTCGATTGAATTTCCAATAATTCTGCGCGGCTTTCCGAGCCGGGATTCAACGCGGCCGCCAAAACCCCGAGGCACGCGTTCAGTTCGTCAACATCCCCGTAGGCCTCGACTCTGACATTATTTTTGGAGAGTCTTTCTCCACTGAAGAGACTGGTTTTACCCCGGTCGCCGCTGCCGGTATATATCTTCATCGCATCCTTAACTGGGGGGGGTACGTGGAATCGAACCCTGAATCAAATAATCATCATCGGTAATTCCCAATCTTTGGAGGGAAGGCTCCCCAAGTTTGACAGTTGCAGGAGTTAACGAGTCCCCGAGAAGATGATTATTAAATAACACCAACAATTCAATGACCGGTTGTTTATCCGAATAAATGGTTTTAAAAGACCGCTTTGAGCTGTGGACAATCCATTCCACAGGCTCTGCCGGAGGACATTGAATCACTCCATTACAAACGGATCTATTTTTTTATTTCGAAAGTTTCAACTTGAGAAATCATTGAATCCGCATGCTATGGTTCTTGTTTCTGGGGCGCAAGGGATTTGACCCCCAACATCTCGATCAGCTGGTTCATATCGGTGGTTTTAAGGTTCATACCGCCTTCGGACATCGGCAGAAGGATGATTTTCTTCCCTTGGAGGGATTCGGCAACCCTCAGTTTGACCAATGTTTCACCGCCGGCCCGATTCATGGCATCGTTCATCTCCCGGATTCCCCGGGCTTCGGTGACCGCCTCTGTCCTGACGGCCTCGGCGATGCGCTGCTGCTTTTCAAAATAGGCATCCGCTTCGATTTTGGCTTTCTGGAAATCTCCGTCGGCATCGGCCACGATTTTGTTGACTTCCCCCCGGGCTTCCTCGAGTTTGCGCTTGTATTCCTCCAGTGCTGCCCGCTGGCCCGCTTTGTTCTTTTCAGCTTGTTGATCCGCAATTTTACGGTCTTCGATCGCTTTCTGGTAATCTGCGTTAAAACGGTAGTCCCTCGTCAAGACGTGTTTTACGACGATTCCCATGGGACCGAGAATGTCCTGCAGCACCTCCTTGGCCCGCACTGATTGGGTTTCACGCTTATCTGTCACGTAAAACTCTTCGGTTTTCATCTCGCCGAAAACGTCCCGGGGTTTACTTCTGGCCACCGTGCGTACGATTTTTTCCTGCAGCGATTGGTTGTCCGGGGCGACGAACTGCAAGATGTAAGGCGCCTTGGCCGGATCGATCTGGTAGGTGATGATGACATCGAGGCTGATGTCGTTGCCGTCGATGGTCTTGAACAACAAATCGTCTCTCGATTCGCGATCCCCCCCTTTTGAGGAGAATGTCATCTCCAGGTTTTGATCTTTGATGTCGAACGTGTTCCAGCCATTGATGAAGGGAAGAAAAAAATAGGTCGACCCGGGGGCGTATACTTTGTCTTCGACGCCGATCGGATGGAAAAGGGCCAGTTTACGGGTTCGGACGCCCACCTCGGTGTCGCCGGTGGTTTGAAAAATGCATCCTTGGATAAACAGCAGGCTCCCGAACAACAACAGCATGGTTGATCTTAATTTCATTGGGCACCCTCCTTCCGCACATCGAACAGCTTGAGTGTTTTCTGGACATCGAGGGGATTGACGCCATTGGCGCCGTCGCTCGGAAGGACGATAATCTCCAACCCCTTGTAAACTTCGGCCATTTTCAACCCCACCATGCGTTCAGCGCCGAGTCCGCTCAGAGCGTCGTTCTTGAGGCGCACCTTTTCGGCTTCGGCCAGCTGGACCAAAAGGTCCGCTTCGGCTTTTTTCTGCCTGGCATACAGATCTTTTTCGGCCCGTTTTTGAGTGGCGTAAGCCTTTCCTTTTTCAATCTCGACGCCCACGATCACCTCGCCCTCCTGAATGATTTTTTTTATGATGGCTTCCTCGGTCGCCGCCCGGGCTTCGGCTTGATTCTTGAACACCAGTTGATCCTTGAGTTTCTTTTCTTCGATATTGCGTTGAATTTCGGTATTGTAAACGAAATAACGGACCAGGACCTGCTCGACATGCAGTCCTTTAGGATTCAATTCCCTGTTCAGCATCTCCTTGGCCGTTTCGGTTCTCTCGACCCGTAAGGGGCTGTTGTAAAACTCTTCCGTGGTCAGAACCCCCATGGCATCCTTTAATTTAGGTTCGGCCTGGGGGATGATGCCGTTGTTTTCGTAGAGAATCCCCGGACCGATAACAGTGAACACTTTGTAAGGGTCCACGATCCGGTAGAGAATAGACACATCGACATCAACATAAAAACCATCGGAAGTTTGTATGTGGGCCGCTTTCTCGATTCGCGCACTCCGTGACGCACTATCGGGGTGGTTCGTCAGTTCAAGCACCTGGATGTCCTTCGGAAGACGGTTCATCTCCTCCATCCCGAACGGCAGGACGAAGTGGTATCCGGTCTGGTATACGTTCTCGTGAACACCGCGATTCATTCCGATCCGGGTGACCTTGATTCCGTATTCATTCGGTTTGACGTACTGAAGCATCAGTAAAGCCGAAGCGATCAGCACGGCCAATAGGACAATCAGGACTCCGAGTTTCTTCGCACCCGAGGACTTGCGCGGAATGACCTCTGGCTCCGCAGCAGCGGCGGGTTCCGGTGTTGGTTGATCTGCTGTTTGCTGTTCCGTCATTGTCGGCCTCTCCTTAATTGCAGGGATTCAATTTTTGCCTGTCGAGCCTGATCTTGCGGCCGGAAATAGGCGGCCTTTTGGCATGCATTAAACGATCCGTTCCGGTGTTTGACGATCCGTAGTCCCATCTACTCTTTCCTTCGAGACTCGTATGGGTAGTTATAATACATCTCCTGCCTAGCGCAACCTATTTTCCGGAACCGGTGCCCAGCGAAAAAAAGGCTATTTATGGATGGACACTGGCTAAGGGGCGCGCCTGACTGCCAGCATGGTGATGTCGTCGAACTGCTCGGCATCTCCGATATAGGCCTTCAGTGCTTCGGCGACATTTTCCAGCAGCCCCGAGGCTGAGCCGGCACCCTCCTTGAGCAGGGCCAGAAGTTTTTTTTCGGTATAAAACGCGCCGTCGCCATTACGGGCTTCAGTGACCCCGTCCGTGTATCCGTACAGGATGTCCCCCGGTTCGATTACGGATCGGCGCTCCTCCAGGGTGGCATCCGCGCGAACACCGATAGCCGGACCGGTCGGGCCGAGATGATCTTTGACTCTTCCCGCAGGATCGAGAATGTAAAGCGGGTCGTGGCCACCGTTGATGTAAATGAGCTCGCCTGTGGCCGGGTTCAACACGCCAAAGAATACGGTGGCGAACATGGCCAGGTCTTCATGATTCTTGACGATGTAGTCGTTGGTCAACCTGACTGCCTTGAGGGCTTCGTGGTGCGACCCGGCGCCGCCATCGGCCGCCTTCGCATCCATCCGGTTCCCCGGCAGGTTTTCAGTGAGGCGGCACTCGAGCCCCTGCAGTGAGGTCTGACCGGAAAAGATCCGGATCAGACTGCGAAAAAGGGCCATGAATAGCGCCGCCCCGACCCCTTTGTCGCAGACATCGGCAATAACCAATCCTATTGATCCGCCCGGCAGTTCGAAAACATCATAAAAGTCACCCGACACCTGCCGGGCCGGTCTGAAGAAAGCGGAAAATTCCCAGCCCGTGCGTTGCGGCAAATCGTCTGGTAGGAAATTTTTCTGCATTTCCCGGCCGCGCACCATTTCGGTGTTCAACGCCAGGGAGTACGCTTCAACCTGTTCCAGACTTTTTTTCAGCGCATTTTCGGCTTTTTTACGTTCGCTGATAGCTTCGGCGATGCGGTGGTACATCTGCTTAAAGGCTTTGATAACCTCACCCAGCTCATCGCGACGGTGTACCGATTCGGCATAAAAAACAGGGGTTTCACTATCATTGCTGAGGGCCTCTCCGGCCAGGATCAGGTCCTTTCTCAAACGCAGAATCGGGATGACAACGATCGGATGGAGGGCGACCCAGGCACCGGCGGTGACGAACATGGATATGATGACCACCAGGCCGGCAATCCGCAAGGTGTATGCCCACAGATCACGTTTCACCGATGATGCATCCTGCCTCAGGATGAGAACATTCGCCCGCCTCAGTTGGGTCACTGTCCAGGCATCATCGATTCGCAGATTGTTCGGACTTTTTTTGCTCAGCATGCCGGATGCGACGATGTTGGTGAATGAAAGATCCGGTTGTTCGCCAAAAGTGCCGACAATGTTTCCGTTCACGTCGTACAGGGTGCCGCCGAGGATGTGCGGACCCATTAAAAGATATTTGACCTGTTCGAGGATTTCGATCGGCTCGGCCTTGGCCGGCAGCATGTCCATGAGAACATTGATCTGGGCGGTCGCCAGCACTCTCAGTTGTTGAAGCAAATCCTGTTCCCGCCTGGCATAGGACGGTATCAGAATGATGGTTTCAATTACCACGACACTGACAAACACATAAAAAACAATCCGCCGGGACAGCCGCGTGCGGGTCATTTTCAGCCAGTCCTTCAGGCCCGTTCCCACTGTAGGCGGCTTCCGCGGATCGGTAGGGGTTGCCGTCATTGTTTTTCGCCTCCACATTCAGTCGTTTTAATCATTGGTCGCACGACAAGTGATAACCTGACCGGCGGGATCGGAATGACCACGGCCGTCAAACAAAGGCGGCGAAGATGCAGCCTGGCGCCGGGGTGAGCGCAGTGTATCACCGGTAGGCGAGAAGCATTGAGTATGAAGGAATCCTGACTGCGAGTCAAATTGAAAACCGGCAGGGAGCATCCACCGGCGTTTGGCGGCTCTTGGCAGGTGGCGGCCGCCTTGACTTGACGATCCCCAAAAATTACAGTGAGCGTCCCCGGCCAATGCGTGATATGGGATCGGCGGTCGCCGTCAGCGTTCGTCAGCCTGTATTAATTTTTAACCAAATTGAGCGATTTTCAAGTTTGCCGCAGATACAAGGAAAAGGTCGTTCCGCTATAGTCTTCTATGCGGGTCCCGCTTACGGGAAGATGCGGTGATCCGCCAGAGGCGGATAAAAATTGAAAATCCCGGAGGGTTTTATATTTTCGAAAGTCAAATTGGCATGAATCCTTATTATTGTTTTTAATTTTGTCATTTCGAAAATATGAAACGCTCAACTTGGGTTTTAATAGCCCCGTGTGAAGAAATGCCCGGGCGAAGAGGGCTTTTTGAAGCGTAAATTGAACATTGCCGTTCGCGAGTTGGTCGAGTTTGTTTGCCGGTCCGGTGATCTGGAATTTGCGTTTTCAGGTATCCGTCGGTCCGTCGAGGCGATTCGTGCCCACCAGGCGATCCAGATGTCACGGCCGCCGACCTACCGCGCTGAAGTGCCGATCGCACTGGAGCATGAAACCGACGCCTTTATATTGACCATCAGCGGCCGGATCGACGGCGTTTTTTCCGAAACGTCCGCTGCCGGAACCAGCCGGACCGTTATCGACGAAATCAAAACGACCGACCGCGACATCGATCACCTGGCCGTCCACCGCAACTCCCTACACTGGGGCCAGGTCAAATGCTATGCATACATGTTCGCCGCCGATCAACAACTGCCGGAAATCGATGCCCAGCTGACCTACTTCCACCTCGATACCGGCGAGATGCGCGAAATACGGCAAGCATTCACCATCGAGGAGCTGACCGATTTCTACCAGGAACTGGTCGACCGCTACCTGGACTGGGCGGCCACCATCATCCGCTGGCACCAAGTGCGCGACACCTCCATCGGGTCGCTGGGATTCCCGTTTGGTGACTATCGGCCGGGACAGCGGCCCATGGCGGTGGAAGTGTATCGCACGATCCGTTCCGGGGGGCATCTCCTTATCCAGGCGGCAACGGGCATCGGCAAGACCATGGCGGTGATCTTCCCCGCTGTAAAGGCAATGGCCGAAGGCCTGACATCCAAAATATTCTACCTGACGGCAAGGACCACTGCCCGCACCGTGGCCGAAAAAGCCCTCGACGAGCTTAGAAACAACGGCCTGCGCTTCAAATCGTTGACCCTGACGGCCAAGGACAAGATCTGCTTCAATCCTGAAAAAGAGTGCAGTGGTGAAACGTGCGAATTTGCCCGTGGATACTACGACCGTCTGCGGGACGCCTTACCCGAGATTTTCATGCAGGATGTCATGGGGCGAAGCGCCATCGAGGCGGCTGCCCGGGCGCATCGCCTGTGCCCGTTCGAGTTGTCTCTGACCCTGGCGGTCTACGTCGACGGCGTCATCTGTGATTACAACTATGCCTTCGACCCCAGGGTATATCTGCGACGATTTTTTTCCGATGCCTCAGGTGATTACACCTTTCTGATTGACGAGGCACACAATCTTGTCGATCGCTCCCGGGAAATGTTCTCGGCCGAGATATTCAAAGTCCCATTTTTGAACCTGCGGCGTGAGGTGCGGGAGACGCTGCCCCGGCTTTTTAAAAGCATGGGGCAGGTCAATTCACAGATGGCCCGCACACTTCGGGAATGGAGCGATCAGCGTTACGAGCGGGCTGAAAAACCCCCGCCTGAATCTCTCTATCCACACCTGCGGCGGTTCACGAAACTGGCCGAGGAGTGGCTCGCCCGTAATCAGAAAACCGCATTTCGAGAAGAGCTTCTCACTCTTTACTTCGCGGTGGTTGCATTTTTACGCGTCTATCAGGAATACGATAACAGCTATGTTTGTTGCTATGAGAGACAGGCACGCGATCTCAAAGTCAAGCTGTTCTGCATCGATCCCTCCGGGCAGCTGGGCGAAGCGTTGAAACGGTGCAAGGCGGCCGTTTTTTTTTCCGCCACAATGACGCCTGCGTCCTATTTCAAAAAAATATTCGGTTGCCATGAGGCCGCCGTATACCGACAATTCCCGTCGCCTTTTGCAGCCGACAACCTTGGCCTTTTCGTCTGCGATCGCGTGTCGACATACTTCAGGCAGCGCCGGCGTACGGCACCGGATGTGATCCAGGCCGCCAGCGCTCTGATTCGCCGGAAGAAGGGCAATTACCTGCTTTATTTTCCTTCCTACGAATACATGCACCTGGTATACGAAGGTTTTGTGAAAGTTTGTCCGGATGTCGAGACGATACGCCAGACTTCCGATATGTCGGAGGCCGATAGGAGCGCATTTCTCGACCGGTTTTTTCACGACAACCCGGAAACCCTTGCGGGATTCGCCGTATTGGGCGGTATTTTCGGTGAGGGTATCGACCTTGTCGGCGATCGATTGAGCGGTGCGATGATCGTCGGCGTCGGTTTGCCCGGCATTTCGCTCGAAAGAGACCTGATTCGAGAATATTACGAGACCGCGCTCGGCGCCGGTTTTGAATTCGCCTACATGTACCCGGGGATCAATCGCGTCCTGCAGGCCGCCGGAAGAGTCATCCGTTCGGAGTCCGATCGCGGTGTCGTCCTGCTGGTCGATCAACGGTTCGGCACGGCGCGCTACCACGCACTTTTTCCCTCGGAGTGGCGGCCTGTGGCGCCGAGCAGCGAAAAGGATTTACAAAATCGCCTCGACCGGTTTTGGGACGGTTCAAAACGAAAAGTTACGGATGCATAGGGTGTGGGGAAAAGGGTCGGCAGGGATGAAATTCAAGGTGCAGACTGAGAATGTAAAAATGCCTGCCCCTGCGTCTTCGTGGCGGATGGCCGGTGCCATGCTCTCAGACGCTTAATTCTCTCAGGGGGCGTCAGATCGGCAAGGGAACGGCATTTTTCGTAGAACGCTTCCAGATTGCCATCTTGATCGTTCAGCAGGCGGCTGAAGGCCGGTACCAGGTCATAATATGCCCCGACCGAATTCAGCTTGGCGTTGTTCAACTGATCGCTGAACCAGGCATCATAGCCCGCATAGCCGCCCCAGAAAGACTTGAGGGTGCCGTATTCATTTTTGAGAGACGAGATCACGGACGCCTTACGCCGGCGCATAACCTGCTGTTCCAGATCCTTCTGGTATAATTCTTCCAGTATTTGGCGATATTTTGTTATCAAGGCAATAAACGCTTCGCGACGTTGGCGCCGCTCCAGGTACTCACGGTAACCGGTCTGGTTTCCGTTGCTATCCATCCAGCGACGGAGGCCCTCTTGTTCCACGGCTGTGGCAAAGCTCTCGTTGAATGTCGTGTCGTCGGGAACATACAGGATCTGATGGGCCAGTTCATGGAATATCAGGGCCGCTGCGGCCTCGTCACTGCCCCTGATGATGGTGTTGAACACCGGGTCGGAAAACCACCCCAGGGTCGAATAGGCCGTTACGCCGCCCACGTAGACATCGAGCCCTTCATTTCTTAGCTGGTCTGCAAATGCAGTGGCTTTTTCCTGCGAAAAATAACCCCGGTAGGAGGCATGGCCGACAATCGGATAGTACCAGGTCTTCGGCGCGAGCGAAAATTCGGGGGCAGCATTAACGTTCCATGCCACATAGGGGCGTTTCAGATCGACATAGTTGAGATAGTTGTCATCGACGGGAAGGGAGAGATCGTTTTCAGCGAACTCCCGGATCTCTAATATCCGCTTCAGCTTATGTGTCAATACCGGATCCGTTTGCGGATCGGCAATGAGTCGCTTGATGGATTGGCGATGGTTGACAATCTGGAGCTGCCCGGAGGCGACATGCGAATAATAACGGACGCTTTCGCAACCCGTTGCGGCAATCAATGAAATGATCAGCCCGATTGTGCGTGCGGCGCCAAGCCAATCGAGGCGCCAATTCTTCTGCTGACCAACAGGAAGTGTGCCGCCTCCGCCGGCAGGTCTGGGCGCTGAACGGATTAAACGGTACAGGAGATTCATCCGGGTTTTGTTCCTCTTGCCGTTTTATTGCGGCGGGTTTCAGGAAATTGTGGCCGATTGCCGCCCTCATTTAATGAAATACCCAGCATCAACCGGGCTTGAAGCCAGTCGGTCAGTTCAAGCCGCTTGCGGTTTGCAGCGATCATGCTCTTGACCGGTCACGGACGGCGTATTAAGATATATAACCAAATTCAAACGTTTATTCAATAACAAGGAGGTCCATGATGGCTGTCAAAATTCTGATCAAAAGAAAAATCCCGGCCGACAAAGCGAAACAGATGATCCCCCTTTTCAGAAAAATGCGATCGATGGCGACCAATCAAGCCGGTTACATCTCCGGTGAAACGCTCAAGCGCCTGGATGCGCCGGGAGAGTTCCTCGTTATCAGTACCTGGCATTCTTCCGATGATTGGAAGGCTTGGCTGCAGAGTGAAGAACGTAAAAAAATTCAGGCTGAGATCGACGTGCTTCTTGGCGGCGATACGGATTACGAAATTTACCATTACGGTTTTAAGGAATAATACGGATTCAAATCTGATAAATTCTGCGGCCTGCCGACAGAAGAGCCCCCACTGACACAGTTATTCATATCATATCCACCCGGCTGATGGCTGATGCCGGGTGGCCACCTTGTGCGCCATCCCCACGCGTTCGTCCATTGATCCGCGACCCCAGAGGACCCCTATTATGTGTGGAAGATTTGTCAAACACAGTTCCCTCGACCTCATCGAGAAGACATTCAATGTCGACAGCGTGGAGGAGGAAACCGCCGCCAGCTACAATATTGCTCCCACCCAGCCGGTGCAGGCGGTGGTGCGAAACGGCGGCAATCGGCTCGTCCTGTTTTACTGGGGATTGGTGCCCTTTTGGGCCAAGGATATCTCGATTGCGGCCCGGATGGTCAATGCCCGGTCGGAAACAGTGACAGACAAGCCGAGCTTCCGTCAGGCGTTTAGAAAGAGGCGCTGTCTGATCGTCGCGGACGGTTTCTACGAATGGAAGGGCGAAAAGGGTCGCAAGCAACCGTGGTTTGTGACCCTGCCGTCCGGCGGTCCTTTCGGTTTTGCCGGGCTTTGGGAAACATGGAGAAAAAGTAAGGAATCTCCGCCGCATCGCTCCTGTACGATCCTTACGACCGATGCGAGTCCCGGGTTGCGGGAAATCCACCATCGAATGCCCGTCATCCTGCATCCTGACGGCTGGGATGCCTGGTTGGACCCGGCCAATCAGAATGCCGCTCCGCTTCAGCAGGTGCTGCAAGACAACTGCTGCCGCGATTTCAAATTCTACGCCGTCTCTACGCGCGTCAACCACGCGGCCAACGACGATAACCGCTGCGTAGAACCCTGGAAAGAACACGGTGATGAAAACCACCCGCACGCGTGAATGGCTGGCCCTCTGGGTGTTGACACTCTCGGGAGCACTGGCCTTCAGCGTCTTTCATTATTTTGCCGTCCGTTTTATTTCACCAGCTGACGACGTCCGTGATTATTACGCCGGTGTTATCGGTTTCGTCGATCATGCACCCGAGAAAACGCTAGAAAGGGCAAGGGGCGTCCTGGGTGGCCGGATCGGCGCCACCCTGGTGTTCAAAAACAACGAGGCCGTCGAACTCGGCGAAGCCATCTTGATCTACCGCGGCTTGGCCGCCGCCAACGGATTCGCCATCGATGTCATCATTCCGGCCTTTGACCCGCAGAGCCCTTTTCCCTACACATTTACCATCGCAAATGCCAGAAAAGGTTTCAGCCTGGTGAACCGCAACTTCAGACTGCTTGCTGCTACGCCGTCATTCCTGCACCTTGAACAGGTCAAGGATTAGAAGCCATCTCAAAATTGGGATTTTGGTTCAAGGTTAAGGCGGATCCGAGATTCCCCGCTGTGCGGGGCTTCCCGTCTGATCGAGTCATCTTTGTGGGTCGCAGCCCGCAGGCATACTGAAGTCTGCCCGCAGAGGCGCGGGAAGGGACCTGCGCCCCTGCCAAAAACGCGGAGCCAACGCAGAGACTTGTCCGCCCACCTGAGGCGAGTAAACCTCTGGCGGATCGGGTCAAAAGACTATTTTGAGATAGCTTCTAACCTGATCCTGCGGTTCATAACAGATTCAGGTGGTGGGCATGTTCCCAGAGCTGCCGGGCCAGCCGGACCGTTGCTTGATCGATCATCCGCCCATCGACCGACACCGCCCCCCGGCCCTCGGCCTTTGCTGCATCGTACGCCTCGAGAATCCGGCGTGCCCGATCGATGTCTTCGGGAGTCGGCGAGAAGACAGCGTTGATGATTTCGAGTTGATCGGGGTGAATCGCCCATTTACCATCGAAGCCCAAAGCACAGGCCGTGGCGCCCGCCCGCCGCAGACCACCGGGGTCCTTGAAATTGCCGTACGGTGCATCGATCGCCATTAAACCGTGGGCCTTGGCTGCCATAACCAGGCGGCTCATGACGAAGTTCCAGCGGTGGCCGGGGTAATGGTCTTCTTCCATTTCACCGTGGCCGGACAGTGAGACCAGGCGGGCGCCGATGGAAGAAGAATAGTCCGCTACGCCGAATACCAGTGTTTTGAGGCGAGGGCTGGCGCCGGAAATTTCGGACACTTTCTCGAGCCCCTGTGCCGATTCGATAATGGCTTCGATACCGATCCGGTTGGTGATGTGTTTGTTCATTTCGATGCCGTTCAGCATGCGGTCCACAAAATGGATATCTCCACTGTGATCGATCTTGGGAACCACCACGCTATCGAGGCGGTGACCGGCCTCTTCTGTCAGAACGAGCAGATCCCTGTAGCCGAAAGGCGTATCCAGGCCATTGATCCGGGCTGTGACGATCTTATCCCGCCAATCCAGCGCCAGCAGGGATCGGGCGACAGTTTCACGGGCGATCTCCTTGGCCTCCAGCGGGACACTGTCTTCCAGGTCGAGCATGATGACATCCGCATGACTCAGGCGGGCCTTGTGGTGCATTTTCTCCACATGACCGGGTACCGATAGCGTTGACCTTCTGGGCTTCATAGGGCACATCCTGTTCGCGATGCTGAAGAATGACGTTGTTTTCAGTAGAACCCAAATCCTAATTTTGAGATGGCTTTTCGTTATATGGCCCCGGCTAAAACGTTCTGCCGGGTCGATCATACGGATGACGAAAGTATAGGCAAGGCACGCGGCAGTGTCAAACGTCACTTGACCGGTTTGAATATTTTCCGCCGGTCGCCTTCAGTGCCAACACAAAGCCGGACCGCAAACCATGCCTGGCGTTACGCTCAAAAGGGACTATCTTTAGAAAGGTCCTTAGCCCGCAATACATACTTACTGAAAGGAATCATCATGTGCGGTGTTGTCGGCATTGTTTCCAAAACCTCCGTGAACCAGGCGTTGTTTGACGCCCTGACAGTGTTGCAGCACCGTGGTCAGGATGCGGCTGGCATTGTCACCTGCCAGAACGGCAAGTTTTTCCTGCGCAAGTCGAACGGACTCGTGCGGGACGTCTTCCAGGCCCGCCATTTGAGACGGCTGTCCGGCACGACGGGTATTGGACATGTGCGCTATCCCACAGCCGGCGGTTTTTCCTCCGCCGAGGCCCAGCCATTCTATGTCAACTCGCCTTACGGTATCGCCCTCGCCCACAACGGTAACCTGACGAATGCGGCGGAGGTGGGCCGGCGCTTGATCGAGACTGATCTCCGCCATATGAATACCGGGTGTGATACCGAGGTTCTGCTCAACGTATTCGCCCATGAACTGCAGAAGCTGGGTCATTCGAAACTGACGCCTGAGGATATATTTACTGCGGTTCGCGGCGTCCATCTCCGTTGCCGGGGCGGCTATGCCGTGGCGGTCATGATAAACGGTTTCGGTGTTATTGGCTTTCGCGATCCCAACGGCATTCGTCCCCTTTGTCTGGGAAAACGCGACACCGATGAAGGCAGCGATTATATGATCGCCTCGGAGAGCGCCGCTTTGGATGTTCTCGGTTTCACATTGGTACGGGACATCGGTCCGGGCGAAGCCGTCTGTATTGACAACCAGAGGCGGTTGCACGCCCGCACCTGCGCCGACAAGCCCGGCCGTTTCCCCTGCATTTTTGAATATGTTTACTTTGCGCGGCCCGACTCGATCATCGAAGGAATATCCGTTTATCAATCCCGGCTGCGCATGGGCTCGAAGCTGGCCGGAAAAATAATGCGGGAGCGGCCGGACCATGGCATCGAAGCCGTGATTCCCGTGCCGGATACCAGCCTGCCTTCTGCCTTGCGGCTGGCAACCCGTATCGGCGTCAGGTTTTGTGAGGGATTTGTCAAGAATCGCTATATCGGGCGCACCTTCATCATGTCGGATCAGCAGCAGCGAACCCTGTCAGTCAAGCGCAAACTCAATCCCATTCGGTCGGAGTTCAATGGCAAAACCGTACTGCTGGTGGACGACTCCATCGTGCGGGGGACGACCAGCCGACAGATCATTCAAATGGCCCGTGAAGCCGGTGCCCGGAAGGTCTATTTTGCTTCAGCCGCGCCGCCGGTTCGGTATCCCAACGTATACGGCATCGATATGCCCACAACCGGTGACCTCGTCGCCCACGGGCGCAAGGAAAAGGACGTCGAGCGCTTGATCGGCGCAGACTGGCTTGTTTATCAGGACATCGATGACTTGATGGCCTGCACCGCGGCCGGCAATCCGGCCATACAGAATTTTGATTGTTCCATTTTCGATGGCCGTTACATAACCGGAGACATCGATCAAGTATTTCTCGACAACCTGGCAGCCACCCGCGGTGCGCTTCGTAGAGAAGAGGTGGCCTGTATGAACGCGGACGACAACGAGCAATTCCCTGAAGGACTTCACAACTACCTGTAATTTACGGCGGCCATATTCGGTTTGACATTTTTGTCGTCTTGGAGGTAAAATATTACCTGATCATATAAGCCATGGCCGCAGTCGCGGCTCCACGCAAGTTTCAGCATCGGAATCGCGTACCGGTCTTCCAATTCAAACGCTTTTACAGTGAGCATATCAGGAAACGATGCGAGGGGCGCTGGGTGGCTTCATGGATGCAACAATAGAAAAAAGAGCCTGTGAACGGCATGCCTGTGATCTTCCGGTTATCTGGTGCTATTTCAATCAAAATCAATTCCACAAAGCGAAGCTGCTCAATTACTGTGAAAGCGGGATTTATCTGGAAACCTCAACCGCTCCGCGTTCAGGCGCCACGATACTGATAAAACGCAGTCATCCCACGACTGAAAAGCGCACCGGCCAATTATACGAGGGGCATCGCGAGATAACCCTGGCAGAGGTTCGCTGGTGTAGCGAGGCCCAGGATGCGATTGGCTCCCACTACCGCGTCGGCGCCAGCTACCTCAGTATCGGATATCCCTGATCCATCCTGTTTTACCTGATGACCCCATTTGTTTGACCCAAATTGAGCGATTTTCAAGTTTGCCGCAGATACAAGGAAAATGTCGTTCCGCTATAGTCTGCTATGCGGGACGGCATTTGACGCCGTAGATGCGGTGAAATTGGAAATCCCACAGGGTTTTATATTTTCGAAAGTCAAATTGGCAGAGTTCCTTATAGTTACTTTTAATTTTATCATTTCGAAAATATGAAACGCTCAACTTGGGTTTGAATTACTTTCAGTGATCGTTTTGCATTTTGGCGGGCCGAGTATAGACGACTTCCGGAAGTTCACCATCTGACTCGGTCCGGTAGATGAACGTCGTCATTGATGCCGTAGCGGGGTAGTGGTCCAGAATACCGGTTGCAGCAAGATTGCGTTTGTATCCGGGCGCAAGCGTCATCCCGCTGGCCCAGAGAAGCATGAAGGTTATGTTGTCACCGTGGGTCACCGCAACAACCTGCCGGCCACGGTAGTATTTTCGAATTCTCGCAATGAACTTCCCGACACGGTCTACAACATCCTGCGGCTGCTCGAACGGCGGCCTCGAGCCGGTGTAGACATCTCCCCCCAACGCATCGATTTTCTGCGATGCGCACCCTTCAAAAGGAGTATACACCTCGGTGAGAAATTTCGATATCTGAAGTTTTAAAGACCCGTGGAAGAGAAGAATTTGCTTGGCCGTCTGCCGGGCGCGCAGCAGTGGGCTGCTGATTACGGCGGCAAGGGGTTGACTTTTTAGGGCGTGGGCTACAGACTGGGCTTCTCGCAGACCCTTCGCACTCAAGTGAAACCCGGGCAGTCGGCCGTACAGGATCTTACGGGGATTGTGGACATGTCCGTGCCGCACGAGCGTCAGTCGGGTCAGGGGGGAATCGTCAGCGTGCGGCACAGAATCACACGCTACCAGCGGCGACAAACCTGAAGCTTTTTAACACGGCATGAAAATCTTTCAAGTCTTTGCCAAATTCCCTGTTGGCGGCAACGTTGAAGCGCAAGCTAAAAAAGGTGTCACCTTTGATGAAACCGTAATAGAGGGTCTTGAAGCGGGTGCCGTCCGACAATCCGTAGGAGAACAATAATTTGAATCCCGCGTTGCCCTTTATGTTTGCCAGTGATTTTTCGATTACTTTGAGATCGAGGATCTGCTTGTCGGCATTGAGCTCGGCAACAATGACATTGGCAGCATCCTGAGGCATCATGCCGTCATTCATCATTCTATCCGAGTGCTTGAAGGGTCTGGCAATTGGGCGCTCCTGCACCATAATGTACTGCCGGTAAGGATCACCCTTGTAAATCAGATAATACTTCTTGGTGTAGTGTTTCTGCCATCCTGCGGGGACGTCGACCTCGAAGTGTGCGGGCCCTGTTTGCGACCGATCGCCCGGATGGGCGCAGCCTATGGTGATGACGAGTCCGATAAGTATCCATATGGCCAATATTTTTTTCACAACTCTTCTCCTCAATTGTCGAACATTGCCAGGTTTTTCTCTGTCGTCTTCAAATCAGATCTTACGATTCCTCACGGCCGACGATGCGCGGTTTCAAAACGCATCATTCCCGCCGCGAATTTAGAATAAAAGGGTGACAAACGTCCCCTTCCGCAATGATATGGCCCACATTATACCATGCATCTCCCCCACATGGCACCCTTTTTTGACACACTGCCGATTGGCGGTTTGATGCATATGAATAACAACTACTTGCGCGCGGCAAGTGTCGGTGTCATTTCTCATCGACGCGCGCGACTGCACCTGGAGGGGGATCGACACCGCTGGGGTATTCATGCCTGAAAAATGCGCGTTTTTTCCACTTTAGCCATTCACTTCAAACGGGATGCCCCGTGATTGCGGTTGCGCGGTCAGCGAGTTGAACACCTCGACGGCGATCTTGGACGGTATCGAACCTCCAGGGCCGGTGCTTGGCACTGGACCTCTCGCAGCGTTTGTTTGTTCCGCCATGGGATTGCCGATACCGGGTGAGAAGGAACACAGCAAATTTACGGTTGATTTCCTCACCTGCCTGCCGTAAAAAGGACACCTTCGGATGACCACTTGGTCTATACAGATTTTTCGGCGCCTACCGGTTCTGCCAATCGATTGGCTGTCATCAGGTATCCAGGTATCATCGATACCTTTGAAGTTGGGGAGTTTCGGCCGCAGCGCTTTGAAAACAGAGAGAGATTTTTACCGGTCGCTATAAATGGCAACCATCGACACCATCCGTTTGGGTTATTCCCCTTGCCCCAACGACACTTTCATGTTCTACGGAATTGCCTGTGGCGGGCTGACGCTTCCGGGGATTGAGATTGTCGCGGAACTCCACGACGTGGAGACCCTCAATCTCATGGCCATGGCGGCCGAACTCGATGTCAGCAAGCTTTCCTTTCACGCCTGGATTCAGGTACGGGAACGATATCGGCTGCTGTCGAGCGGTGCGGCCCTGGGTCACGGCTGCGGACCGCTGCTGGTTTCCAAAAGACCGCTGGCGCGTTCAGAGATTGTAAAAGCCCGGGTGGTATTGCCGGGTGAATGGACCACTGCCCACCTGCTCTTCCGCCTGTGGGCGCCGGATGCAGTAAATAAGACATTTACGACCTACGACCGGATACTCCCTGAAATCGCCGCCGAAAAGGCCGACTGCGGTGTGATCATCCACGAAAGCCGATTTACATTCGCTCAGGCCGGCTTCCTGCCCGTGGTCGACTTGGGCGCCTGGTGGGAGGCGGAAACCGGCTTACCAATTCCCCTGGGCTGCATTGCCGCAAAAGAAGAACTCGGCAGCGATCTCATTAATAACATGGAGGCGTTGATTCGCCGCAGCATTCGCCGGGCACAGAATGACCCCACAGCCGCTTTTCCGTATGTTCACCAGCATGCTCAAGAACTATCGGAAGCGGTGCTGAATCAGCACATACAGACCTTTGTCAATTCCTTCAGCATCGATCTTGGAGAAACCGGAAGGGCGGCGGCCGACATGCTGGTCTTGCGCGCCCAAGAGGCTGGAATCGTGCCATGATCGGGGTTCTCTTTGCCACGCACCCGGAGGCGCGGCCCTATTTGGTGCTCTCGGGGGCAAAGGAGGTCGCCGCGGCGCCTTTCGCGCTCTTCGAACACGGGTCACCACCGGCAGTGATCATTGTCAGCGGTATGGGAAAAGTGCCGGCTGCCCTGGCGGCCCAGACACTCATCCGCGAATGGCATTGCGACCGGATTCTGAATGCAGGGGTCTGCGGCGCACTGGTTGACAAAGTTGGCCTGACGCCTGGAAACATATTCCGTATTTCTGCAGCGTCGGAAGGCCCCTCGGGACCCGGTGTTCCGGTCGATGCGATCCGCTGTACCGGCGATTTTTGGCAGAATTTGCCGGCCGCCCGTCTCGTAACGGTTGAGCAGCCGGTTTTCGAGGCGGCCGAACGCCAACGGTTGGCAACCTGGGGTGAACTGGTCGACATGGAGGGTGCGGTTGTTGCCCGGGTGGCGCAACTCTACGGGATACCCTGGGACATGATAAAAGGCATCACCGATACGGCCGACGATGGTGAGCGGATCAACCTACATCGCAATCTGGCGACGGTCAGCGAGGCTGTCGCCGCGCATTTGAGCAACGGGATATCGACCTATGCCACGCCCGAACGCCGAGGCCCTCGGCGCTGAGACATCATCTTCAACTTACCTCCGGAAAATCCTGCGGTTTACCAAGATCGAGCACACGGCTTTCAGCCTGCCGCTGGTTTTTGCCGGTGCATGGATCGGTACCCGGGGTCAAACACCTCCCCTGGCGGTGCTGCTGCTGGTACTGCTGGCGGCGGTCGGTGCAAGGGTTTTCGGCATGTCGTTCAACCGGATTTTCGACCGTAAAATCGATGCTTTGAACCCCAGAACCGCCGGCCGGGAACTCCCCGATGGTCGCTTGACGGTTTCAACGGCACTGACGGTCGCTTTTTCGGGACTGCTGGTTTATCTGGCGGCCTGTGCCGCCCTCGGCGGCTGGTGCCTGACGCTGTCACCACTGCCGTTGATTCCGCTATTGGGATATTCCCTGCTGAAGCGATTTACCGCACTGTGTCATTTCGGGATCGGCCTCTGCCTGGCTTTGGCACCCCTGGGAGCTTTCGTTGCCGCCGCCGGTCACCCGAATTTCAGCCCGGCGGTTATTGTTTTCGCCCTGTTTGTCTTCTGGTGGCTCAGCGGCTCGGACATTATCTACGCCCTGATGGACATCGAAAGCGACCGGCAAACAGGTGTTTGCAGTCTGCCGGCCCTGCTCGGGACGACCGGGGCCCTCTACGTGGCGGGCGTTGCCCACTTTTTGGCTTTTTGCTGCGCCACGGCCGTCTTTTATCTGACCGACGGCGGGCCAGCCGCCGCCATGGCTCTGGCAGTTTCAGCTCTGGCCATGGGCGCCATGTACCTGCCGATGATTCCGGTGAGCAAGCGTTTTTTTCCGGTGTCGATCATTGCCGGCGCCGCTGCGGCCCTGATTCCCATTTTTGGGCGTTATCTTTGAGGCCCGAGCGGCCGGTGGACAAAGTCAGCCGTTTGGCGACGCCAAATCTGACCGAAATGAGAAAACCCGGTATGTATAGCGGCACAGAAAGTGAAAAGGCGATGCGAAACGATGCGTTTAATTCGGCGCTTGATAAAGGGGCCCGCTGCGAGCGCCTGACGCGTGAAGAAGCGTTGGCTCTGGCGGCAGCCATAACACCGGATACCTTGCATGCCCTCGGTGCCGCCGCACTTGACAACCGTCGCCGGCGGTTCGGCGAGCGCGCGACATACATATTCAACATGCATGTCAACCCGGCTAACATCTGTGCCATGGGCTGCACGTTCTGCAATTATGCCGCCAGCCCATCAGCGGCCCATGCGTATGTCTTGGAGGAAAGCGAGATCATCTCTAAAGTCGAGCGCTTGCAGCCGACCGAGGTGCACATTGTGGGGGGATTAAACCGCGTCTGGCCGTATGCGCGCAACCTGGCTTTGGTCAGCGAACTGAGACAGCGCTTTGGCGATCTTTACATCAAGGCTTACACGGCCGTTGAAATTGATTACTTTGCCCGAACCAGCGGCAAGAGCGAGGCCGAGATCCTGGAAGAGCTGAAGGCGGCCGGTATGGACGCCATGCCGGGCGGGGGGGCTGAAATATTTTCCGATCGTTTGTGGCGACAGCACTGGAAAAACAAGATCGGCCCGAAGGACTGGATCAGAATTCACCGGTTGGCCCACGGGATGGGGATACCGACCAATGCCACCATGCTTTTCGGTTTCGGCGAAAGCTGGTCCGAGCGCATCGCTCACATGCTGATCCTGCGCGACACGCAGGACGAAACCGGCGGTTTTTCATGCTTCATTCCGCTGGCGTTCCAACCGGGCCGCCACCGTTTCATCGAGGAAGGTCCCACACCCCTGGAGACACTATCGGTTCTGGCTATTTCCCGGTTGGTCATCGACAATATTCCGCACCTGAAATCTTACTGGCCCATGGCCGGGGTCGAAACCGCGGCGGCGGGGCTGAGTTGGGGCGCCGATGACATGGATGGGACTATTTCCGAAGAGAAAATTGCCCATCTGGCCGGGGCCCAGACACCGGTCGGTCTGGCCCGGGAAAGAATGGTGGAAACCGTTTCCATCGCCGGGTTCATGCCGTTCGAACGTGACGGGCGCTTCAATGAGCGCCCGGCGGCCGACCCGGAGGCAACCGCCGCCGCAACGACCGACGGATCAGGGCCACCGACACCCAACCGAACGCGGCCAAAGGAGCCCATCAGATGAACCACCCCGTTGCCATGATCCCTTACACCAACATGGCCCCTTTTCGAGCGTTGGGACCCCCGGACGGATGCCGTTTTGTGCCCTTGGTGCCCCGGGAGAGCATTGTGGCGCTGTGCCGCAAACAGGTGATCGCAGCAGCGGTCCCTGTGGGGGGATTGGCTGCTGTGGCCGATTTAACGGATTTCCTCGGTCAATTCGGTATTGCCGCCGCCGAGCGTTCAATGAGCGTGCTGTTTTTTTCAGACCGGCCTCTGGCAGAGATGGGTGCCGGCACACGTATCCATTTGACGACCGAGTCGGCATCCAGCATCCGGCTCCTATTTCTCGTGCTCGGATATCGGAACGGGTTCGACAACCTGCCGCAGTTGGCAAAACCGGATGAGCGTTCCAACGGTGAGCTGCTGATCGGTGACGCCGCCCTGATTCGGATGCGGGACAGACGGGGAGGTGTTCCCGCTGTTAACGGCACCCTGTGCAGCGGGGCCCATGTCACCGATCTGGCCAGCGAGTGGCATGGTGTCCACCATCTTCCGTTTGTCTTCGCCCGCTGGGTGGTCAGAAAAGATGCGCCGTTCTCGGCCCGCCAGGCTCTCGAAAAGTGGCTTTCCGAATTTAAAATCCGCGAACAGGCGCTCGTCCAGCAGGCCGTACCCGAGGCCGCCCGCCGGATCGGTGTCACCGCCTCTGAAATCAGGGCGTATTTCCAAGTCATCCGCCGAACACTCGATGAAACGGACCTGGCCGGTCAGGCGAAATTTCTCAGTGAATACGATCGACATTTCGGCGATGATGCGGTTTGTTCCTATTGGGCCGCCCCCGATTCAGAGTTTCGGCCGGTTACGAAAATCCGTGCGTTCGGTTACACCGCTCTTCAAAAATAAGATCCGAAATACGCAAGGATGGTATAAGTGGTTGGTGGAAAAAACGTTCGAATAACGAAACGTTTTTTTGACAACCACTATAACAGGAATCGAAAATGTCAGCACCACCTGTAAAACAACCTGGAAGCCCCGCCGGCAAGATCGACGGTATCCGTTATGACCGCAGCGACGCGCTGGAGATGCTGGGGCGGATGCCGCTGGGCGAACTGATGGGCATGGCTCACCGCACGCGCATGCAACACCAGCCCCAGCGATGGGTGACCTTTGTGGTCGACACCAATCCCAACACCACCAACATCTGTGTGACCTGTTGCGACTTTTGCGCTTTTTTCAGAAGGGCAGGGCACGAGGAGGCCTACACTCTGAGTCCGGACCAGCTCGCTGATCGCGTCAAGGCTTCCTACGACCGCGGTGCCACCACGGTGTTGCTGCAGGGCGGTCACAATCCCGCGATAGGATTGCAGGACTGGCTGGCGTATATCCGGGCGATTCGTGCCGTCTGCCCGAAGATCCACATCCATCCCTTCAGTCCGGCCGAATACGTCTTCATGTCCCAGGTGGAGAAATTGCCCGTCGAGGACATCCTGCAGGCGGTTTACGATGAGGGCATCAAGACCATCCCCGGCGGCGGAGCCGAGATTTTGTCTGAGCGTGTCCGCAAAGAAGTGGCCAGGGGCAAGGCGACAACGCAGCAGTGGCTCGATGTGTGCGAAAAGGCCCACCGCATCGGCTTCCGGACCACGGCCACCATGATGTTCGGGCACGTGGAGACTGACGACGACATCGTGGATCATCTAATTCAATTGCGTGAGCTGCAGGACCGAACCGGTGGATTCACTTCTTTCGTTCCCGTGGTCCTTCAAGCCCGGCGATTCTCCTCTCAGCCATCGGGTACCGTCCCGGGCCCACCCGGCCCGTTACGTGCGCATCATCGCACTGGCACGGCTGCTACTCGACAACTTTGGGCACATTCAGTCGTCCTGGTTCAGCGAGACCGTGCGGCAGGTCAGCTCGGTCTTCTGGCCGGCGCTGACGATTTCGGGGGCGTGCTGCTCGAAGAAAATGTCTTACGTACCGCCGGACACACACCGACCGCTACCCTGGATAAAGTCAAAACGATCATTCGCCGGGCCGGTTTCACTCCGGCACGCCGCAATTCGTTTTATGAGGTCATCGAAGTTTACGATAACCGGGAAGAGGATGCGT
>CAWGUE010000004.1:0-203284 GCA_963825595.1 uncultured delta proteobacterium
GGAATTCACTGCTCCGCTCAGCTGGATAATACGGCGACACGGGGGAAATGATGTAGAGAACCTTCTCTAAAATTAAACGGATAACCTCGCCGATAGTTACCGTGAATGTCAGAAATTTATCCCGGTGAGTACATTTTGAAAATCCCCCTGTCAACCTTTGTCAAAGGGGGAACTGGTAAAGTCTTTGGTTGGTTTCAACGCAACTCCAGCGAATAGATGAGGTTGTCGGAGGACATTTTTTTACTCCTCACGAAGAGCGAGTTACATGGGCGACTCTCTGGGGCCGAAAAAACTCAGCCAGTCGCAACCTATTGTTGATACCGATATACAAATCAAAAAAGATTAAATCAACGCTTTTTCTCTGGGAGATAGTCGACCCATTTGAGGAAATCCTGGGGAGAGGAAAAAGGTAATATCCGAACAAAGATAAATAATGGCGGCCGGACGCGTCTCGCTCACATCCGCGTTTAGGTCCGGCCGCCGGGAGGTGCGCCTGGGTGGTCGGTTAGAGAACCCGAATTTCGTAGGCCCTGTCGTTCTCGGGATCGATCACGTGCACCGCGCAGGCGATGCGCGGGTCCAGGGAATGAACGGTCCGCAGGATCTCGAGCGGTTGTTGCATGTCGGCCACCGGTATGTCTTCCAGGGCCTTTTCCATCGGTCCGGGCTTGCTTTGGTCGCAGCGGGGGCCGAAATTCCAGGTGGAGGGCACCACCAACTGGTAGTTGGAGATCTTCTGGTTCTGGATGTCGATCCAGTGACCCAGCGCACCGCGGGGAGCCTCGTGCATCCCCATGCCGGTGCTGATGACCGGGGTGGGTGTCGGCTGATAGGCGCTGCGCCCGACACCTTTGGTGAGTTCATCGAGCCAGCCGTCCATGGCGTGCGGCGATGATCTGGGTTTCCAGGGCCAGGGCGGATTCGCTGAGGCCGGTGTCGAGAAGGAAACCGTTGATGGCGCCTTGCGCTTCGGCCATAAATAAAAGACGGATAAGAACCATCGTCTTATCCGTCTTTTTTATAACAAGGCTTTAACGTGCAGCAGAAAAAGTGTGGCATTCACTGCAATCGTATTTCTTGTCTTTGACGTGTTTGTCGTGCACCTTGGTGAAAAACTCGCCCTGTGACCACTCATCCGACTCGTCTTTGTGACAGCTGTTGCAGAGCGGCCGGTTGTTGCGGGTGGTTTGGGGCGTATAGCCGAGGGCGGCGAAATCGAGTCGGTTGCTGCCGTTGTGACAGCTGTTGCAGTTGAGTGCTTGTTCACTGGGCGCCACTTCATGGAACAGGCCCATGAAGCGTTCGGTGTCGGCAAAACCGTGCCCGTTGTACTGACCGTTGACCAATGTCGCACCGGTCTCTACGGCATCCTGGATCTCACCGGTCATGAAGAACTTGCCGATCTTAAGCGGCAGCAAGGCGCCGGTGACAGAATCCACGGGCTGGGTGGCCAGGTGGCGCTTGAAGGCATGAATCTTGGCGCCCGCATCGCCGATGTCACCCAGCGGGGCTGACATGACCACCCGGCCGTTGGCACCGGCTGCCACCGGATCACCATACTGATAAAAGTACGAGGTGCCGTTGAAAAAGCGGTACTCGGGAACCACGTTGTTGCCCTTTTCGTGATGGGGCTCGTACAGTCCGGTGGCTGCCACCAGATCCCCGGGGACGCTCCAGTCGCGGTTCATATCCGTTGCGGCCACCTTGGCAAAGGTGGGAATGTGGCAGACCGTGCAGTTGACCCGCGCCGTGTGTTTGTCGATCTCGCTGCTGTCGTGCGGGGTGTCCGAATGGCACGTGCTGCAGTTGACCGCATCGGGCAGATCCCGGGGCCTCAGATCGGAGCCGCGGCCGGCGATGCGGTGGTTGGCGGCCGCGTGGCAGTCCAGGCATTTAAGCCCGGCGCCGCCGTTGGCTTGCGAGGCCATGTGCACATCGAAGCTACGGGTGGGGTTGCGGTGGGCCTCTTCGATGTCGCCGCGCTTGAAGTTGTCGCCGCCACCGGCCTTGGTGTGGCAGTTGAGGCAGGAATCGTTTGAGGGCCGGGTGATGTCCACGGCCGCCTGCAGGGTGCTGACGGTCATCTTGGCTTCATCGGGCACAAACCGGTAGGTACCGTTGACCGTGCCCACACTGCGCCGGTATTGGTCGGAGTGGCAGATCAGACAATCGATGTTTTCAAGCTCCTGGTCAGTCACCACCGGACCCGGCTTTGCTCCCAGGCCGGCGTGGCACTTGGCGCAGCCACCATCAACCTCGACCCCGGCGACGTTGGTCAGCTTGCCGATCCAGTTGATGTCGGGGTAGATACAGAAATCGTTGATGCCGCCCAGTTTGCCGGCCACATCCGAGCTCAGGCCGTGGGCTTCAGTGGCATCCCCTGTCCACTGGTAGTGAACCGAGGCGTGAACCTCCTCGGCCTCTTCCCGGTGGCAGGCCAGGCAGGTGCTGGTGCCTTTAAACGCTGAAAACCGCCCTGCGTGGGAGCCTTGGACGGGCTCCGGAGGCGTATCCACAGGTGGCTCTGGTGGTGTCGGGTCGGGTTCCTGGGGGTTATCCACCGGTGGTTCTGATGGTACGTTCGTACACACTTCGGGTGGGTCGGATGTGTAGCCGGACACAGACGTTTGTCCATCCCGACCACTGACGATAATCATGCAGGGGACGGTTTCAGGGTTCCGTTTTCTAAAGGACCAACTGCCATCTCTCATTGAGGTGACATTTCCCAAGTCACTGCCGGTATCCGCATCCTTTACCGTAAGCGGTAAATTATCTTCGGTTCCGGACCCGTTTACCCTTATGAGATTTCTGTCTGCACGCCAAACCACGCGAGATATAGAAAGGGTCTCATCATCTGAAGCCAATGCTTGCTGAACCATTACGGTCAGATACAGGGTCGCAAACACCAGGAAAATGGGTAAGATGGGACGGATATTCATCGGTGACAAGAATCTCATCAAGAACCTCCTCTTTATTTTTCCCGACCGGTTGGAAGAAACGGTGAGCCGGTCGGTCGCATTAGGGGCCGGCGACTTGTCACACTCGCAAAATCAATGCCATTGGTTGGAATTTTGAAAATTTTGTATTATTTTCGGTTGGATAGCGAAAAGGTTGCTTTGAGGTCGAATATGGGCATTATTGAAAAATGAAGGGTTTTCTTGACACCCTCTGAGGCACTGCTTAATCAGTTGCATAATCAGAATTTGGCAGGAGAGGCAAGGCGTCTGTAATGTATCCAGTTAAAGAGGAGCGGCAAATTAGTTTTATATACACTCATATCGGTGGTAAATACGATTTTAGCAGTTCGCATATCTGGATACAGCTTTCCGAACAACTTGCAATTTGGCAAATGGGCTGAGAACAATGAATGGCGTGGACTACCGTCAGTTTTATGATGAGATTTTAGAAGCGGTAAGCGATGGCGTTATGATTGTCGATCAAAACGGCATCATCCGGATGGTCAATGCCGCCATGGGCCGGCTGACCGGATATTCCGAATTTGAACTTTTAGAGAAACCGTGTTCGATTTTGAAATGTGATGCCTGCGAGCGGCTTCGCTCGGCAAGCAAAAAGAAATGGTGCCGTCTTTTCGAGAACGAGAAGGTCAAAGGCAAGCATTGTATGCTCACTCGTAAAAACGGATCGTATGTCCCGATGGTAAAAAACGCCATTATCCTGAAAGATGGCGATGGATCAGTTATCGGTGCCTTGGAGGTCTACAGCGACATATCCTTACTCGCGGAAAAGGATCTCAAAATCCAGGAACTCACGCGATTGTTAGACCGGGATAACGGATATCACGGCATGGTTGGACAAAGCCGGATGATGCTGGACATCTTTCAGATAATCGAAAAGGCGGCACAAAGCGAAGCAACCATTCTCATAACCGGTGAAAGTGGTACCGGTAAGGAACTGGTCGCTCGCGCCATCCACGAATCAGGTCCCAGAAAAGATGGACCGTATGTTAAAATCAACTGTGCCGCCTTGAACGAATCGCTCATCGAGAGCGAACTTTTCGGTCACACGAAAGGGGCCTTCACCGACGCCCATAAACACCGCAAAGGCTTGTTCGAAATTGCCCACGGTGGCGACCTGTTTCTGGATGAAATCGGCGATCTGCCGATGTCCATTCAGGTTAAACTGCTCCGGGTTCTCGAAACAAAGGAAATCGTTCGGGTCGGCGGCGAGCGATCGATTATTGCCGATGTTCGGATCATAACGGCCACCAATCAAAATTTGTCCCAGCGGGTGGCCGAAGGTAAATTTCGGGAAGATCTGTATTACCGAATCAACGTCTTCCCCATCCATCTGCCACCGATGCGCGACAAAAAAGAAGACATTCCCCTGCTGGTCAATACGTTCATTTACGATTTCCGTAAAAAAAGCGGCAGGAGGATCAGCGGTTTGAGTCCGGAGGTGATGGATCTTTTCATGCGATACGATTGGCCCGGCAATGTCCGCGAGTTGAAAAGCGCCCTGGAATATGGGTTTGCCGTCGGCGCCACCGGTTTACTGGAAGTCGATCATCTTCCCCCTCAAATTAAAGCATTCAAAAATAACCCACCGGAAACAATTATCGATAGGGCAGCGTCTCACGATTTGCAGGGTCCACCGGAGAAGCTGCAACTCATCGAGGCCCTTCGCAAGGCCGGAGGCAATCAGAGCCAAACCGCGCGGCTGCTGGAGGTCCACCGCATGACGGTGCTGAACCGGATGCGCAAGTATGGGATCTGCTTGAAAGATATTATTTAGTTTCCATCCATAAATGGCCCTTTTCCGCAATTCCCCGCCAGGTTCGGGACAGGTCGGCGTCAATCACGCCCTGGGCGTGACAGGTCTGGAATCGTTTGTACGGCGTACACACGTACGCCTCCGCGCAATTCCTTGATTTCATTGAACTTGCAGAAAATTGCACATTTCTGAATCGGAAACTTATAAGTGCTTTTCAGAATGTCGTAGATGGGCACTACTTAATGGACGATTTGGTCAATTGGGAACTCAAAAGGCCATTTGTGGATGGACGCTGAATAGAAAAGGGCTGCGCAGACATCCGCAGCCCTTTGAGTACAATGGTGGCTGAGGGACCAGGATTCGAACCTGGGTTAACGGGGCCAGAACCCGTCGTCCTGCCGCTAGACGATCCCTCAACAATATTGGTAAAATAAATTACAGAAAATGGATTTTCAAGTCAAGTCAAATGTGCCGGCCGCCGGTGCTTATGGTGTGCCGGCGTTTTTTATCCAGGCGACGGCCGCCTGCAGGCGTGCAAGCACCCGCTCTTTACCGATAATCTCGATGATTTCGAATATGCCCGGGCTGGCGGTTCGGCCGGTGAGGGCCACCCGCACCGGCTGAGCGATTTTGCCCAGTTTAAGTCCGGTTTTTTCCATGACGGACTTGAAGGCTGCCTCCAGGGCCGGCTCTTTAAAATCTTCCAGCGTTTCAAGTTCGCCAATCAGAAATGCCAGCGATTCGAGCGCCGCTGGTTTCAGGAATTTCTTGGCGGCGGCGTCATCGTAAACAACACTTGCCTGGAGATAGAACAAGGCATCCTGGGCCATGTCCTTGAGGGTCTTGCTTCTGGGCTGCAGGGTTTGGATAACGCCATCGATAAAGGGGCCCGGATGGATGTCGATATCGTGGTGCTTGAAAAAAGGTTTGAGCGGCCCCACAAGCTCTGCCGGTTTTGCGGCCTGGATGTGATCGGCATTGAGGGCCAGCAGCTTTTCCGTATCGAAAACGCCGGCCGAACGACCGATATTCTCGAGGGTAAACATGGCTATCAATTCGGATCTGGTGAAAAATTCCTGATCGCCGTGCGACCACCCCAGGCGCGCGAGATAATTGAGAAATGCATCCGGCAAATACCCCATGTCACGGTATTCGGTTACCGACATGGCCCCATGGCGTTTGCTCAGGCGCGATCGATCCGGACCCAGGACCATGGGTACGTGCGCGAAAACCGGCAGAGGATTATCTAGAGCGCGATAAAGCAGAATCTGTTTGGGGGTGTTCATGACATGATCGTCACCGCGGATGACGGTGTTTATCCCCATGGTGATGTCGTCCACGACGACCACAAAATTATACGTCGGGGTGCCGTCACTGCGGGCGATGATAAAATCGTCCAGTTCGGGATTTTGAAAAACGATATGGCCTTTGACCACGTCTTCGATGACGGTTGTGCCGAACAGGGGGGCCTTGAACCGCACCACCGCTTCATCTGATTTGGGAAGCTCTTTGTCACGGCAGGTTCCGTCGTATTTGGGCTTGCCGCCGGATGCCATGGCTTGCTGGCGCATGGCGTCGAGCCTTTCGGCCGAGCAGGTACAGTAGTATGCGTTGCCTGAATTTAAAAGCCTCTGAATGAACTCCCGATAAAGGTCAAAGCGCTGGGATTGAAAATAGGGACCGTCGTCCCAGTCGATTCCCATCCACTCCAAGGCTTCGAATATGGCGTCTGTGCTGGCTTGAGTCGAGCGCTTGGTATCCGTGTCCTCGATGCGCAGCACAAAACGACCGCCGGTGTGACGGGCATAGAGCCAATTGAAAAGAGCCGTGCGGGCGCCGCCGACATGCAAATACCCGGTCGGGCTGGGGGGAAAGCGCGTGACGATCTGGTCTGCTGTCTGGTTCTTCATTTCTTCTTTCCGATACGATGACTTATTGTTTGAATTTTTTCTAAATAAGAATCTGAATTGTATTGATAAAAACATATCGTTTTGCTACGCTGACCCGAATAAAAAAGAGTCATTGAAAAAGGGTCGCGGGCGGTTCCTTAGATTTTCGTTGGTTTGTTCGCGAAGCCCCACCGGATTTCACCCTGCCGACGAATCCTGATCAAGAACCGTTGTGTCTCTATTTTGCATATAATTATATATGGTTATACCTCGTTGCAGTGCCGGGAGGTAGCCCTCACTACCATATCGACGGACGGAGCACAAGCAACTAAGATAAAGCGTGACAAAAACCTTGACAATTCGATTGATTTGAATTACTTATCACACCTTGTTTTGTCGGACCAAGTGATGCATGGTGTATACTAAATAATTACAATACGTTGGGAGATTGCTTATGGCTTTGCCAAAACGAAAAACATCTAAGTCAAGACGTGACAAACGGCGCACGCACAAAAAAGCGGCCGCGCCGAATCCGTCTACCTGTCCTGAATGCGGCGAAGCCATGCTGCCGCATCACGCCTGCCCCAGTTGCGGTTCCTATAAGGGACGAACCGTTGTCGAAACCGAAGAATAAAAACCACCCAAAAGGATATCATCATGTCGGAATCTGCACCGGCTCCGGATAAGAGACCATACGGCCTCGACGTAGAAATGCGCCAGATGGTCCTGGACACGGTGGCCCAACTGAACAAGCGGCTGCTTTCAAAAGACAAAATTCTCGAATGGGACCACAAGGAGATCTTCCCCGAAGAGACGATTAGAGAGATGTTGGGTCCTGAAATCGGTCTCCAACTGCTGATGATCCCGGAGAAATACGGCGGGATGGGCGGCGGGACACGAGATAGTGTTATCGTTACCCGTGAGATGTCCAAAATATGCCTCGGTGTTACAACAGCCTTTTTTGCCATTCAGCTCGGTGCCGACCCCTTGATGGTCGGTGGTACCGATGCACAGAAACGGAAATGGCTTGGGGCGATTGCGGAGGGAAATGCACTGGTGGCCTATGCCGTGACCGAACCCAATGCCGGCAGCGACGTTGCCAATATCAAGACCAAGGCCGATCCGGTCGTCAACGATGCCGGAGAGCTCATCGGCTACAAGGTCAACGGGACAAAGCAGTTTATATCCACCGGCGGTGCGGCTGACTTCATTACCCTGTTGGCCAAGACCCCGGAAGGCCCGACTTTTTTCGTGGTCGAGAAAGGTGCCAAAGGGTTTGTGCCGGGCCGCAGCGAGGAAAAACATGGTATTCGGGCCTCTCAAACCTCACAGCTGTCTTTCGAAGATGTCTTCGTGCCGGTTGAAAATCTGATCGGCGGAGTGCCCGGAAAGGGGCTTAAGCAGGCCAACCAGGTCTTCGGCTACACCCGCCTGATGGTGGCGGCCATGGGACTGGGGGCCGGCGAGGCGGCACTGAACATCGCCATTCCTTATGCGAAAGAACGCTTTGTCAGCGGATCGGTGCTGTCTGAAAAACAGGGTTACACCCACAAACTGATCGTTCCCCATGCCGTCCGGCTCGAAGCCGCCGCAGCCTACATCGAAGAAATCGCTCAAAGGATAGATTCCGGTGAACTCGATTTGCAGATCGAGGGTTCCATTGCCAAGTATTTTGCCACCGAAACCGGGAACAAGGCGGCCGAAGATGCCATGCAGGCGCTTGGGGGATATGGATACACCAGCGAATTCGAAGTCGAAAAGGTCAAGCGGGATGTCAAGATCACCTGCATTTACGAGGGCGCCAGCGAAGTGCAGCAGAATATCATCAGCACCTTTCGCTGGCGCACAACCGTAAAGTCCAAAGGCGCGTTCTACGAGGCGATCGCCCTGGACATGGATGCCTTGGAGGGCGAGTTCGATCGTCTCGGTTGCCGTATCTACGGGATTGCCGCCAGGGCCCTCAATCAAGCGATCATGCTGGTGCACCAAAACAGGCTGAACCGCGTGCAGCACGTCATGTTCGGGCTGGCGGACATGATGGCCCATGTCGAGGTCGGGGCCGCGCTGGCGCGCAAAGCGGCTGCGGCGACCCGCGTAGCGGACAAAACGGCCGAAAAGCTGCAATGCATGTCGCGTATATTTGCCAACGATGTGGCGAAACTGGTGCATCAGAACGTCATGACCATTGTCATGGGCACCGATGTGTTCGACCGGAAGGTCGCTGACGATTTCGTTGTGTCCAGCCGCCTGAGCGATCTGACCGAAAGCTACCGGGGCCTGGTTCCAGCCATGGATCGGGTCGCCGATATCTTATTTGAGAGGTAATCATGCCGGAGAAGGAAAAACGCATCGTGATCGTCACCGGTGGTTCGAGAGGAATCGGTCGATCGATTTGTGTCGCATTAGCGAACCCGGACACGCGGATCTATTTCAATTACTATTCGCCGGTTGATCCGGAAGGCGAAGCCTCCGCCGCGGCAGAAACGGTAAAAGCCGTTGCCGATGCGGGTGGAGAGGCCACGGGAGTCAGTGTGAATGTGGCTTCGGCCGATGAGCTGCAGGGTTTTTTCAACGATGTGATCAAGGCCGCCGGGCGCCTGGATGTTCTGATCAACAATGCCGGCATCACCAAGGACGCGCTGCTGGTGCGGATGAAAGAGCAGGACTGGGACATGGTCCTCGACATCAACCTCAAGGCGGTATTCCGCTGCCTGCAGATTGCCGGCAGAACCATGATGAAACAACGCTCCGGCCGTATCGTCAACATGGCATCGATCGTCGGGGTGATCGGCAATGCCGGGCAGGCCAATTATGTAGCGTCTAAGGCCGGACTGATCGGGTTGACCAAAACCGCAGCCAGGGAACTGGCCCCCCGCGGGGTTACCGTCAACGCGATTGCTCCCGGATTCATCGAAACCGATATGACCGCTTCCCTGCCGGACAATGTCAAGGAGGCCATGCTGTCACAGATACCGTTGGGGCGACCCGGCACACCAGATGATGTGGCTGCTGCGGTTGCGTTTCTGGTATCCGACGCCGCGGCTTACATCACTGGCCAGGTGTTGCACGTCAGCGGTGGGATGTTTATGTGAAAGGAGGAAAGTTGTATGTCAGTAGAAGATAAAGTCAAGAAGATCATTGCAGAAAAACTCGGCGTGGATTTGGCGGAAGTCGTGCCTGAAGCGTCATTTGTTGACGACCTGGGAGCCGACTCTCTGGACCTGGTCGAATTGATCATGTCAATGGAAGAAGAATTCGACACCGACATATCCGATGAGGATGCCGAAAAGATCCAGACCGTCCAGGATGCCATCAATTTTGTCAAGGCCCAGTCCTGAAGCCGTAAAAAGGAGGCTCTTTTGAAAAGACGGGTGGTTGTTACCGGGGTCGGGCTGGTTACACCGCTGGGGGTTGGGGTTGACGTAACGTGGGATGCGCTTTGCGCCGGGAAATCCGGCATCGCTGAGATTACCCATTTTGATACCACGGACTATCCAACCAAAATTGCCGGTGAAGTAAAAAATTTCCGGGGTGAAGACTGGCTGACCGTCAAAGATGCCAAGCGCACCGAACTCTTCATTGCCTATGCCGTTGCCGCAACCCGCATGGCGGTGGAGGATTCCGGCCTGAAGATTGACGAATCCAATGCCCACCGCGTGGGCGTCATTACCGGTTGTGGTTTGGGCGGCCTGCAGATCATGGAACGCACGATTGTATCGGTCATGACTCAGGGGCCCAAGCGCGTTTCGCCTTTCTTCATCCCCATGCTGATCGGGAACATGGCACCGGGTATGATCTCGATTTATTTCGGCGCTAAAGGGCCGAATGCATCTCTGGCAACGGCCTGTGCCGCCGGTGCACACGCCGTTGGCGATTCTTTCAGGGTTATTCAAAACGGCTTGGCCGATGCCATGATTACCGGTGGGGTCGAAGCCGTGGTGACCCGAAGCTGCATCGCCGGATTCAGCTCCATGAAAGCCCTTTCAACCCGCAACGACGACCCCCAAAAGGCGTCGCGCCCTTTTGAGCGCGACCGTGACGGTTTCGTTGTCGGAGAAGGCAGCGGCATACTTATCATCGAATCCCTCGACCACGCCTTGGAAAGAGGAGCGAAAATTTATGCCGAGATTGTCGGCTTCGGCATGAGCGGTGATGGATTTCACATCTCGGCGCCACCTCCGGACGGCAACGGGGCCGTGCGCTGTATGCAGGCGGCCATCGACGATGCCGAGATCTCTTACGATCAGGTGAACTACATCAATGCGCACGGGACCTCGACGCCTTTAAACGATCTTTACGAGACCCGCGCCATCAAGACCGTCTTCAAAGACAAGGCCCACGCGATTCCGGTCAGTTCAACCAAGTCCATGACCGGTCACCTGCTTGGCGGCGCCGGTGGCATTGAAACCGTGTTTACCGCTCTTACGATTAAACATGGGATCATACCGCCGACAATAAACTATGAAAACCCCGATGCGGAATGTGATTTGGATTACGTGCCCAATACCGCCCGCAAACAAGAGATCACTTATGCCCTGACCAACTCTTTTGGCTTCGGCGGCACAAACGGCTGCCTTCTGCTCAAGGCCTATGATAACAACTGAGTGGAACACGGGGAACCCGAACCCATCCATCTTGCAGTAAACCTGATGACAGTTTCAACTGCGCCCATTTTGCCTCCCGTACGGGAGGCAATTTTTTTCTTGCGGATAGGCAGTGAATTGGCTATTGATAACGATTCTGCTCTTTTCGTTTAGAAGTGGTTTCAAAACCTTAGAACACGCGCAAGAACACGGCGTGGGCCGGCGAAAAAACGCAGTTGCATGGGCGTATGTACTCAGTGTGAGGGGTAAGGTGCCCCTGTCGCTGACTCAGGAGGGCCGCAACGCCGCAACTTGTCCGCCTTTGGCGGGTTGGTGTCAGATGGGGCTTTGAAACCACTTCTAGTCGCTTCCCCACATCAAAATGTGAGCCAAAGGCTGGAATCAACCATGGAAAGTAAGCAACGAGACCCCTCGAGCGCTATCATCATCGGCTGCGACCATGCGGCGTACCCGCTAAAGGAGAAGGTCAAGGCCTTTCTGGTCGGTAAAGGGTATGCTGTCGAGGACGTCGGCGCCTACAGTGAGAATTCCGTCGATTACCCCGAATTCGGTGTTCGGGTCGCATCCGAGGTTTCAACGGGAAAGTATCGGCGCGGAATTCTTCTGTGCGGCACGGGCATCGGTATGTCGATGGTGGCCAACAAGTTCCAGAACGTTCGGGCGGCACTGTGTGCAGAGCCGTTTGCCGCGCGGATGAGCCGTCAGCATAATGACGCCAACGTCCTCGTCCTGGGAGGCCGGGTGCTGGGGGATGCAATGGCCCTGGAAACGGTCGAAAGCTGGTTGCGTACCCCTTTCGAGGGGGAGCGACATCAGAGACGCTTGAACATGTTCGACCGTTTGGGAGAAAAAGCGACTTAGCCCGAAAATGTCATGCCATCTTGTCAGGGAATGGCCAAAAATGTTTGCATCTATCGTGGGATGGCTCTTTCAGGCGTTGAACATCGGCTGATCCACCGGCCTGTCGTTTCTGACCTTTCAAACGAATCGGATTGATTGGATTATTCCCTGAAACCTCTGACGAAGGAACATCATTTGGATTTGCAGCGCATTGCAGAAATTGATCCCGACATGGCCAGAACGATTGCCGCGGAATTGGCCAGACAGAGGACCACCCTGGAGCTGATCGCCTCCGAGAATTTCACCAGCCCGGCGGTGATGGCCGTTCAGGGGAGTGTTCTGACAAACAAATATGCTGAAGGCTATCCGGACAAACGATTTTACGGCGGTTGCGAGCTCGTCGACATTGCTGAGAAACTGGCCGTGGAGCGGGCCAAAGATCTTTTTAACGCGGCCTATGCCAACGTCCAACCCCACTCCGGGTCCCAGGCCAACATGGCCATATATTTTGCTTTTCTCAAGCCGGGGGATACGGTTCTCGGCATGAACCTGGCCCACGGTGGACATCTGACTCACGGAAGCCCGGTCAGTTTCTCCGGAAGGCTTTTCAATTTTATTCCCTATGGCGTCAAAAAGGATACCGGGACCATAGATTATGATGAATTGGAGCGATTGGCCGCGGAACACCGTCCCAAAATGATTGTGGCCGGTGCCAGTGCATATCCGCGCATTATCGATTTTGAGCGCTTCGGCCAGATTGCGTCGGCCGTTGGCGCATTCCTGATGGTCGATATGGCCCATATCGCCGGGCTGGTGGCCGCAGGCCTGCATCCGTCGCCCGTGTCCGTCGCCGACGTTGTGGCTTCCACAACGCACAAAACGCTGCGGGGACCCCGGGGAGGATTGATCTTGGCGCATGCAGATCACGGTGACCGGATAAACAAGCAGATTTTTCCGGGAATTCAGGGGGGGCCGCTGATGCACGTCATTGCCGCCAAAGCGGTGGCCTTCAAAGAGGCCTTGACGCCGGCGTTTGCAGAATACCAGCTGAATGTCGTGAAAAACGCCAAGGCAATGGCAGGACGGTTAATGGAGAAGGGATTGACCGTCGTCTCGGGAGGGACCGACAATCACATGATGCTGGTGGACCTACGCAATATCAACATCACCGGCAAGGAAGCCGAAGGCGTTCTGGGACTGGCCGGCATCACCGTCAATAAAAACGCCATCCCCTTCGATCCCCAGAGCCCTCTGATTACAAGTGGCATTCGTATCGGTACGCCGGCTCTAACGACCCGTGGGATGCGGGAAGCGGAGATGGTCACCATCGCCGAACTCATTGTCGACGCATTGAATAACCGCGATCGCGAGGAGGCGCTGCAGCATATCAGAGGCAAGGCCGGTGAACTTTGCCGGGCCTATCCGCTTTACCGCGAGTTCGATCAGGGGGAGTTCTAACCGATGTTGCAAGTCGCGCAGCGCCCTTCGTGGGACGCATATTTCATGAATATCACGGCCCTGGTTGCCCAGCGCTCCACCTGCACCCGGAGGGCAGTGGGGGCGATTATCGTCAAAGACAAACGGATTCTTACCACCGGCTACAACGGCGCGCCGACGGGAATCAGGCATTGCCTGGAGGTCGGTTGCCTCAGGGAAGCCATGAACATTCCTTCCGGCGAGAGGCACGAGCTGTGCCGCGGAATCCATGCCGAGCAGAACGCTATTATCCAGGCGGCATATCATGGCGTATCCGTTAATGGTGCCAGCCTTTATTGCACCAACCAACCCTGCGCCATATGCGCCAAAATGATCATCAACGCCGGTATAAAGAAAATCTATTATCAATCCGGCTATGCCGATGCCCTATCACAGGAAATGTTATCAGAAGCCGGGGTTGAACTCATAAGTTATGACGATAGCAGTGCCAAGGGAGGTCCCACATGAAATGCCCGTTTTGCAGTGAAATCGACAACAAGGTCATCGATTCCAGGTTGAGCAAGGACGGCAATGTTATCCGCAGGCGAAGGGAATGTCTGGTCTGTGCGCGGCGTTTTACGACGTACGAGCACATTGAAGAAATTCCAATCATGATTATTAAAAAGGATGGGCGCCGTGAAGTCTTCTCGCGCGAGAAAATACGTTCAGGCATACAGAAAGCGTGTGAGAAGCGAAATATCAGCGTGAACCTGATTGAAGAATTTATTAACGAATTTGAGCGCGACCTCAGAGAAACCGGTGAAAAAGAAATCCCTTCGCACTCCCTGGGGGAGAAGGTCATGGCTAAGCTTCACGATCTCGACGGCGTGGCCTACGTTCGTTTTGCGTCGGTTTACCGGGAATTCAAAGACGTCAACGACTTTGTTTCGGAGTTGAAGAATTTGCTCAGCCAGCAATCCTCTTAACTCGAACATTTTCATGAAATCTTTTCACCGGACGGCCAGAAAGAAGCCATATCGGGGCATTGGTTAAACTCATAATCGTATAACCGGGAGACACTGTGTACCTCTCCAAAATTTAATGAAAGAGCTGATAAGGTTTCACCTTCGGGTCAACCGGAGGCTCCCATGGTCACGCTATGGCGTGATTATTCGAGGATCGCGGTAGACTGACGACAGCATCACTTCGAAATGCGGGGGATCACCCATCTGATCATTTGATTGAAGGTGTGCGATTGGCCATAAAAGCCTCCAACTGATGAAATTTCCGGGTTAGCCCCCGAATACTTATGGATGACAATAAGTTCATGCAAGTGGCGCTTGACCTTGCGCAGCGGGGTAAGGGCTTCACGTCTCCGAACCCGATGGTCGGCGCTATCGTTGTCAGGGATGGTCGAATCGTCGGGCAAGGATATCATGAAGCGGCCGGCAAAGCCCATGCCGAAGTCATGGCGATCGATAATGCGGGGGCGTCAGCTCGGGGAGCAACGCTTTACCTTACACTCGAGCCCTGCAATCATGCCGGCAGAACGCCGCCGTGCACCGAGAAAATACTGACGGCCGGCATCGGTCGCGTGGTTGCGGCCATGCGGGATCCGAATCCGGATGTCAAAGGCGGAGGGTTGGCGTATCTGGCGGATAAGGGAGTCGAGGTGACCGCCGGTGTTTGTGAGGCCAGCGCTGTTCGTTTAAACGAAGTCTTTATCAAGTATATTCGTACCAAGCATCCTTTCGTCATCGTTAAATGTGCAGCGACACTTGACGGTCGCATCGCCACCAGAACCGGTGATTCGAAATGGGTGTCGGGGGCGGCGTCGCGGGCATTCGTTCACGGCCTGCGCCATGCCGTTGATGCCATCATGGTCGGTGTGGGTACCGTTAATGCCGATAATCCCAGTCTGACAACCCGCATCGATGGCCTTAAGGGAAAGGACCCTCTAAGATTCATTATAGACACCCGTCTATCGATTTCAGAGGATGCGCGCGTTTTGAATCTTACGTCCGATGCAGAAACCACAATTGTGGTCGGCCCGCTGGCTTCAGATGAAAAAAAAGAACGTTTGGTCCAAAAAGGTGCTCGTATCCTGACGGTTCCCCTGCTCGGTGACCATATCGACTTGAAGGCCTTGACGATAGCACTCGCAGAGAAGGGGGTCACCAGCATTTTGGTGGAAGGCGGCGGCGGCCTGATCGGCGCGGCCTTGAGAACCGGCATTGTCGACAAGATACACTTTTTTTATGCCCCCAAAATCCTTGGCGGTGACGATGGCGTCCCGATCTGCAGGGGCGAGGGGCCGGACTTGATGAAAGATTGTGTTTCGATCAGAGATGTGCAAGTGCACAGATTTGATGCTGACATCATGGTCGAGGGTTATATAGGATCTACTGAAGTTTGAGGTGCTCGGTTTTATACTCATGAAGATATCAGCCCGCTTATTTAGTGAAATATGCGGGTCAGGGTTCCGTTGAATGCCGGACACCGATAACTTTAAAACCTGATACTGTTCTCGGATATCCAATGTTTACAGGCATTATAGAAGGAATGGGGACCATTAACGGGATCCGGCCCTCGGGAGAGTCTCGGCGCATGGCCATTACGGCGGAAATGCCTTTGGCCGGCACCAAAATTGGAGACAGTATCGCCGTCAGCGGCGCTTGTCTGACGGTCGTCGCTTTATCCGGAAAACGGTTTGAAGTTGACGTGTCCGCCGAAACGCTCGCGCGAACCACTTTCGGGGCGCTGCGAAGCGGTGAGCGGGTCAATCTCGAGCGGGCGCTGAGACTATCCGACCGGATTGACGGTCATTTAGTGTCGGGCCACATCGACGGTGTTGGGACCATCAAGGACCGCCAGACAAAAGGTAACGTGACCTTGATTACGATCAGCGTCAGCCCTGCCCTGTCGCGGTATACGATCGAAAAGGGATCAGTGGCGGTGGACGGCATCAGCCTGACCATCAATCGCTGCGCCGAAGGTCTCTTCGACGTCACCGTTATACCATACACCGCTTTGATGACAACCATCCGGATCAAGAAGACCGGCGCCAAGGTAAACATCGAAACGGATATGATCGGCAAGTACGTGGAACGGTTTGTCGTCGGCAGCGAGGCCGAAAAATCTGACCGAAGCCATTCGCTTAATTACCATTCTTTATCCAAAGCAGGATATATGTAGATCCCGCGCCGTTCAGCAACCGAAGCGTAAGGACATCGGTTTCACAGCCCGACGGTTCTCAGGTCGGCCGGGCTCTGCTCAAGGAGTGAACAATACAATGCCAATTATGGAAATTGAACAAGCCATTGAAGAAATCAAGGCCGGTCGGATGGTCATCCTTGTGGATGACGAAGACCGCGAAAATGAGGGTGATCTGTGCATGGCGGCCGAAACGGTGACGCCTGAAGCGATAAATTTCATGGCAAAGTACGGCCGCGGCCTCATATGTTTGGCCATGTCCAACGACATGATAAACAGACTGGATCTGCCGATGATGGTCGACCACAACACATCGACCTACCAGACCGGTTTTACCGTTTCAATCGAGGCGCGCTGCGGTGTGACAACCGGCATATCGGCGGCAGACCGGGCGACAACCGTACTGACGGCGGTGGCCGATGATGCGCAACCCAGCGACCTTGTGCGTCCCGGCCACATTTTTCCGTTGCGGGCCCGGGATGGTGGTGTAATGGTTCGTGTCGGCCAGACCGAGGGCTCGGTGGACCTGGCTCGCCTGGCAGGAATGAAGTCGGCCGGCGTCATCTGCGAGATCATGGATGAAGACGGGACCATGGCGCGCATGCCGGCGCTGGAGAAGTTCAGCAAAGAGCACGGAATCGGCATTTGCACGATCGCCGATCTGGTCGAATATCGAATGAAAAACGAAGCCTTTGTGCACCGGGCCGCCGAGGCGGTGATTCCCACCATGTTCGGGGGGGAATTCAGGATGATCGCCTTTGAGAACGATGTTGATCACTTACTCCACATTGCGCTCGTCAAGGGTGAAATCGATCCGGACAAACCTGTCATGGTCAGGGTTCACTCAGAATGCATGACCGGGGATATTTTCGGCTCGATGCGCTGCGACTGTGGCGACCAGCTGCACAAGGCCATGGCCATGATCGATAGGGAAAAATTGGGGGTCATTCTCTATTTGCGCCAGGAAGGGCGCGGAATCGGATTGGTCAACAAGCTGAAAGCCTATGAACTGCAACGCAACCAGGGGCTGGACACCGTGGAAGCCAACCGGAGACTCGGTTTCAAGGCGGACATGCGCGATTATGGCCTGGGGGCCCAGATGCTCGTTAATTTAGGTGTCCGAAAGATGCGTCTGCTGACAAACAATCCAAAGAAAATGATCGGTCTGGAAGGATATGGACTGACCGTCGAGGAGCAGATTCCGATCGAAGTCGAACCCAACCAATACAATCGCTGCTACCTGGAATGCAAGAAACTGAAAATGGGACATCTGCTGCACATGGAAGACGAAAACTGCGAGGGTTCGCTATCGCATCAATAAGCGCGCAACCTGTTTAGTTTCCGTCCATAAATGGCCCTTTTCCGTAATTCCCCGATTTTCTTGAATTTGCAGAGAATTGCGTAATTCTGAGTGGGAAACTGATCATTGTTTGTTGTGAACCCGTGGACGGACACTAAATAGTGCCCATCCACGATTGCTGAAAAAATCGATGGGCACAGGTGTCAGTGTCCGATTCTTAAATGAGCAATATTTTCTCTGGGCAAGTTGAGTACTTTTGTACTTTCACAAAGACACGAAATCCCGCTGCAGTTTAGCGGGGGCCGCACAAGGGTTTTGACCGTAGGCGTAGCATGGCACCGTTGAGGATCAAAACCCGCGGAGAATCCCGCCATGGCGGGACCCAGGGGAAAAAGGGCCAATTATGGACGGAAACTAATTAATACCAGAGCCGGAGGAATTAACATGGTGAAAATCCTGGAAGGACAGCTGATCGGCAAAGGCAAGCGCTTCGGCATTGTTGTTAGCCGCTTCAATGACTTCATTACCGAAAAATTGCTGGGAGGGGCCATGGACGCTCTTTTACGGACGGGCGTCAAGGAAAGCGACATTCAGGTTATCAAAGTGCCGGGCGCTTTCGAAATACCATTGGCAGCCCAAAAAGTGATACAGGCCGGCCACTACGATGCCGTGATTTGCCTCGGCGCCGTTATTCGTGGCTCCACACCGCATTTCGATTACGTATGTGCCGAAGTCAGCAAGGGCATCGCACAAGTCAGCCTGGAATCCGGAATTCCGGTCATTTTCGGTGTTGTCACCACCGATTCGGTGGAACAGGCCATTGAGCGGGCCGGTACTAAATCCGGCAATAAAGGCTGGAGTGCCGCCATGTCAGCGGTGGAAATGGCCAATTTAATGGGAACATTGGCGTAGGCCGGAGAATGGGAATTCGCCGCAAAGCCCGAGAGCTTGCCCTGCAGGCTCTTTTTTGTATGGACATGACCGGGGATGTATCAGAGGAAATGCTCCAACGCTTCTGTGAGCACTATCCGCCTACCGCCAAGTCGCGCCCGTTTTTTTTGCAATTGGTCAAGGGGGTCAATGACGCTCAAATATCCATCGATCAGTTGATCGAGCGGTATTCCCACAACTGGCGACTGAGTCGAATGTCATGCGTTGACCGGAATATCTTGCGCATTGCCGTCTATGAGATCCTGTATTGTGACGACATCCCTTTCAAAGTGTCTATCAACGAAGCCATCGATATTGGTAAAAAATATGGCACTGAAGAATCGGGTGCGTTCATTAACGGGATATTAGACAGCCTCCACCTCGAACGGGAAGGCAATGACATTCGGGCAAAGGCCGATAACCGCGAGCAGCACCTCGATTGATTCGGCCCGCATTTTCAGTGTATGAAATTTTTTCAGCGAGAGATCAAAAGGAGGATCTTGTGATCATCGAGATGTTGACCGTCGGACCCATTCAAGCGAACTGTTATATACTGGGTTGTGAAGATACGCTAGAGGCCGTTGTTATCGATCCCGGCGGTGAGGCAGACCGAATTCTACTGGCGCTTGCACAGGCAAAATTGACGCTTAAATATATCATCAACACCCATGGACATTTCGACCATGTCGGCGCTAACAAAAAGCTCCAAGAAGTTACCGGCGCCCGGATTTTAATTCACCGCATCGATGCCCCAATGCTCGCCCGCCTCGCCGACAGTGCGGCATCCTGGGGTCTTTCGGCAGAGAACTCGCCCGCACCGGATCGGATGCTGGAAGACGGCGATACGGTAGATTTCGGCACCATCATTCTAAAAGTGCTCCACACCCCAGGGCACACCCAGGGGGGAATATCGCTTCTGGCCGATAACTGTGTTTTTGTCGGCGATACCCTGTTTGCCGGTTCCGTGGGGCGGACCGATTTTCCGGGTGGCGATGCCGGCACGTTAAGAAAAAGTATTCACACCAAACTTTTTACCTTGGAAGATACAGTAACCGTATATCCCGGTCATATGGGGACGACCACGATTGGCGAAGAGCGCCGCACGAATCCTTTTGTCGGCACCAACGGAATCTTATAGGTTGATCCAATGACCACGACAGCGATCGGAAACACCGGGTTTCCGATCGCCAACTGGTTCTAAAATGCGCCGAGCTGACAGGGCTTAATCTTAACATTCATGGCTTCGCAGGCTCTTGCCACCGCCATCTTTGAGATCCCGCAATCGGCGGCGATGTTCCAAGCCGTGGCGCATGGAAGCCGGTCATTGACCAGCCCCCCGCGAATGGCGTCAGTCACTGCCGCCTTCTCTGGGGTGCGGGGCGCGACAATTTTTTTATTCGGCATATACCCAAAAAGGCCAAGCTGGCATTTACTGAGGCTGACTTCCATCAAATCCGCGGTATTTCCCACCCGGGACGGTGCAATACCGAGGGTTGCCGCAATATCAAAAGCCACGGCGCACGGCAGGGCCCCTTTTATGGTACGCTGGTGGATTTCTTGTGCGATAAGTGGATCTGGTTGAGTGCCGCTGTCAATCTTTTTCGATTTTTTCATTCTCCCCCCTCTGCCTGCTTGCCGAGTCCAGTTTCAAGACGAGTGTCCATCCATAAATGGCCTTTTTCCCGCTGGTCGGCGTTCTCCGCAGGTTTCCGACTACGGCGTACATACAGTTACGCCTCGCCGCAAACCCTTGTGCGGCCTTGCCCAGCGAAAAAAATTCTCATTTATGAAGTGGACATTCTGTGGTGCCATCTACTTGTCGCGGATGGACACAAGACGATTTCCAGACGCCATCGTGTTCATCCAAGCATAGCTGTTTGCACACTAAATAATTTCGGTATGCTTTACAAGCGCCTGTTCAAACAAAATATCCGAATGGACCGGCTGGGATCGTCCTCCGCAGAGTCCTTTACTGCCGCTTCTCTTAACCTCAGAAGCGGGGAGTTTTTCCCGCAAATGCTGAACCAGAGCGGAGGGAAGATCAGTTTCCGCGCAAGTGGCTGTCCCGCAATGGCGGCGATCATGCACGCCTTAGGCGTGACAGGTCCGAAATCGTTTGCGCGCTGAACACGGTGCGCTCGCTCATTCCTTCAACGTTCAGGAAAATGATACACTCCCGAGAACTCGTCTCCCTTTAATTCCCTTAAACAAATCAAGATCGGTACTATGTTAGATTAGTTTCCTTCGAGTGTGGATAAACGATTCCTTACCTTTGGTTTTCATTGAACAGTCTGCTAAAAAACGATTACGCTTGGCCATACGGCATTAAAATTGGACTCAACGTACTTATTATGCTCCGCTTTTATTGATGATCTTTGTCTCGTCCCGCCGGTCCTCATGCTGTTTTTCAGGACCCTCCTTAGGGGCCGGCCGTGAACAGATACCGCCAGCAAACGGTGAGAAGGGGTTGTGAAAACAAGAAAAAAAACCCGCCAGATTTCGGTTGGCAATGTCAAAATCGGCGGCGATGCGCCGATAGCCGTCCAGTCGATGACCAACACATTGACTCAGGATGCTGCTGCGACGGTGGCTCAGATCCACCGCTTGCAGGCCGCCGGGTGTGACATTGTGCGGGTGGCCGTTCCGGATCATGCTTCCGCCGCCGCCATTGCGGATATCAAGCCTCACATCGCAATTCCGCTGATTGCCGACGTTCACTTTGACCATCGGTTGGCGATTGATGCCGTTCGGGCGGGGGCAGACGGATTACGAATCAACCCGGGAAATATCGGCAGTCGCAGTAAAATAAAGGCAGTGGTGAATTGTACCCGCGAATTTGGCGTACCGATTCGGATAGGAGTCAATGCGGGATCACTCGAAAAAGACTTGATCAAAAAATACGGCGGGGTTACCGCGGAAGGAATGGTAGACAGCGCGCTGCGGAATGTCGACATTGTGGCCGGGTGCGGTTATGAACAGATAAAAATTTCCATTAAAGCCTCTGATGTTCTCCGGACGGTCGATGCATACCGCCTGTTGGCTGCGCGGACCGATTTTCCAGTGCATGTCGGCGTAACTGAGGCCGGTGGACTCTACTCCGGTATTGTCAAGTCGGCGCTCGGCATCGGTATTTTGCTGTCAGAAGGGATCGGCGACACGATCCGTGTTTCTCTGACCCGTGATCCGGTTGAGGAGATACGGGTCGGATTCGAGATTCTCAAAGGTCTGGATATACGCCGCCACGGCCCTGAAATCATTTCTTGTCCGACGTGCGGGCGATGCAACATCGATCTTTTCGATATCGCCGAAAAGGTCGAAAAGGCGATTCTGCTCAAATCTGTCCCTATCAAATTGGCTATCATGGGATGCGTCGTCAACGGCCCCGGTGAAGCTAGGGAAGCCGATATCGGTATTGCCGGCGGCAACGGTGTGGGAATCTTGTTCAGGAAGGGAGAAATCGTCAAGAAGTTTCCTGAAGATAAACTGGTAGAGGTTCTTCTGTCTGAAGTGGAGAAATTCGAAAAGAACTATAAACCGAAGACGTGAATTCTGTATCCGCACGAGGATTGGCATGGGAAAACAGCAAAAACCGAAAACAGCGATAACCCCCACACGGGTCGAAGACTATCCGGAGTGGTATCAACAGGTCATCAAAGCCTCCGATCTCGCTGAAAATTCACCGGTGAGGGGGTGTATGGTGATTAAACCCTGGGGGTACAGCCTGTGGGAAAACATCGTACAGGCCCTGGATGCGATGTTCAAAGCCACCGGGGTGAAAAATGCTTACTTTCCCCTTTTTATCCCCTTGAGCTTTCTCGAGAAAGAGGCGGAGCACGTTGAAGGATTCGCCAAGGAATGTGCCGTGGTTACGCACCACAGGCTCGAGCAAGGTCCCGAAGGCGGACTGGTACCGGCCGGACTCCTGGCGGAACCGTTGGTCGTTCGGCCGACTTCGGAAACAATCATCGGCGATTCTTTCTCCAAATGGATCAACAGCTACCGCGACTTGCCGATCCTGATCAACCAGTGGGCCAATGTCGTCCGATGGGAAATGCGGACCCGGATGTTTTTGAGAACCAGTGAATTCCTGTGGCAGGAGGGACACACCGCCCATGCCACCCCGGATGAAGCCTTGGAAAGGACCCGGCTGATGCTCGATGTCTATACCGAACTTGTCGAAAAGTACCTGGCGATGCCGGTCATCAAGGGGCGCAAATCCCCGGCGGAGAGGTTTCCCGGTGCCGTAGACACCATGTGTATCGAAGCGATGATGCAGGATCGCCGTGCCTTGCAGGCGGGGACCTCCCATTTTCTGGGGCAGAATTTCGCCCGGGCGTCGGGTATTAAATTCCAGGATGCCAGTGAACAGGAGCAGTATGCCTGGACGACGTCTTGGGGCGCATCCACACGTTTGATCGGCGGATTGATCATGAGTCATGGGGATGACAACGGTATCGTCCTGCCGCCAATGGTTGCGCCCGCACATGTTGTGCTGCTCCCCATCTTGCGAAAACCCGATGATCGCGCCATTGTGATGCCGTATGTAGACAGCCTGGCGGAGGCATTGAGACGAGAGTCCTACGGGAATCGCCCGATTGTGGTGGAAATTGACAGCCGAGACATCGGCGGGGCCAGGGGCTGGGACTGGATTAAGAAAGGAATACCGATCCGGGTTGAAATCGGCCCGCGGGACATTGCCGAAGATGCCGTATTTGTCGGCCGCCGGGACCGGGATCACAGGGAAAAGGTTTCTACCAAGCGGGAACGTTTCATTGCCGAGATCACCGAACTGCTCGACAGTATTCAATCCTCTTTATTCAATCAGGCCTATGCTTTCCAAAAAGCCCATACCGCTGTTATCGATGACGCCACAACGTTTCATGATTACTTTACGCCCCAGAACAAGGACAAACCTGAAATTCACGGCGGATTCTCTCTTTCGCACTGGTGCGGAGAAACCGCATGCGAAGTAGCCATTAAAGAGACGTTCGGTGTCACCATCCGCTGTATCCCTTTCACGGGCGCTGTTGAGGATGATGGTGGTCGCGGCGGATGCATCCATTGCGGCAAGTCGTCATCCCGGCGGGTCGTGTTTGCCAAGGCATACTGATAGATTACTTCCGTCCGACGGCCGGGTGTGACATGCGAACAGTGCTGAAGCAATTGCTGACAGCAACACATTATCTGGATAAAGTCGATTCCTACCGGCGCATATGATCCGAATCACCGATATCCTCGACAAGGTTGCCGGATACATCCCGGAAGCCGATCTCAGCTTAATCGATAGGGCTTATATTTATTCGGCCCGGGTCCATGCGGGGCAGGTGCGCCTCTCCGGTGAACCTTACCTGTCCCATCCTCTTGAAGTCGCCGGGATACTGGCGGATCTCAATCTTGACGAGATCAGCGTAACGGCGGGGCTGCTGCACGACGTTCTCGAAGATACCTCCGCAAAACCGGAGGAGATCCGCGAGCTCTTCGGCCGCGAGGTCGTTCACATTGTTTCTGGTGTCACCAAGCTGGGTAAGGTGCGCCTGAGCAGTTCGCAAGCGCGTCAGGCGGAAAGCATACGTAAGATGCTACTGGCCATGGCCGATGACATCCGTGTCATCCTGATCAAGCTGGCCGACCGTCTGCACAATATGCGAACCCTGCAGTATCATCGCAGCGACAAAAAAAGAAGCGAAATCGCTCAGGAAACCATGGATATCTATGCCCCGATAGCCTCCCGTCTGGGTATATACTGGATCAAGAAAGAGCTGGAAGACATTTCTTTCAAGTACTTGATGCCCGATGAATATGAAAAGATCAAAAGCCTGGTCGCCACGGATCAGCAGGAACGGGATAAATACGTAGAAACCGCCAAGACATACATTCTGAAAAAGATGGCCGAATCCAATCTGAAATGTGAGGTGCTGGGCCGAAACAAGAATTATTACAGTATCTATCACAAAATGATGTCCCAGAACCTCGCCTTCAAGGACGTTTACGACATCATCGCTTTCAGGATCATCGTCGATACGATTCCCCAGTGTTACGAGACATTAGGCTTGATTCACTCCCTCTGGAAACCGATCGATATCAAATTCAAGGATTACATCAGCAGACCCAAACCGAATATGTACCAGTCGCTGCACACGACTGTTTTCGGTCCGTATGGGGAGAGAATGGAGGTGCAGATCCGTACCTGGGAGATGGACAAGATCGCCAAGTCCGGCATTGCGGCCCATTGGAGTTATAAGGAAGGAAAGAAAGCCGATGAACGCAGCAGTCGCGTTTATGCCTGGATCCAGGATTTAATAGAAAACCAGGAAAATTTCAGGGATCCGGGCGAATTCATGGAAAACGTGCGCATCGACCTTTTTCCGGATGAGGTCTATGTGTTTACTCCCAGAGGTGAAATCAAAACCCTGCCCAAGGGCGCGACACCGGTCGACTTCGCCTTTATGATTCACACGGAAGTAGGCAGCCAGTGTGTCGGCGCCAAGGTCAACGACCGCATGGTGCCGCTTCAGTATGAGCTTCAGACCGGCGATGTTGTGGAGGTCATCACTCAAAAAAATCACCAACCGAGCAAAGACTGGTTGAAGTTCGTTAAAACGGTAAAAGCGCGATCGAGAATTCGCCAGTGGATCAAAACCCAGGAAAAAGATCGCAGCATCACCCTTGGGCGTGAAATGTGCGAAAAAGCGTTCCGGAAGTACAAGCTCAATTTTCCGTCTCTACTCAAATCGCCGGAAATGGACCAAGCTGTCGAGCACTTCGGCTTCAAAACGGTTGACGATTTGATCGCCAGTGTGGGCTACGGAAAAATTACACCGCTTCAGGTGGTTCGGCGCATCACCGCAAAAACCGATGAAGAAGACCGGCATGAATCGATCTTCAACAAGTTAATGGGTCGTGTGCGAAAAAAGAAACCCAGGGGCGGGGTGGTGGTCAAGGGCGTTGACGACATTCTGATTCGGTTTGGAAAATGCTGCCAGCCGGTTCCGGGTGATTCCATCATCGGTTATATTACCCGAGGTTACGGAGTTACCGTACACCGGACCAGCTGTGTGAATGCCCTTAAAATAAGTCCTGAACGTCAGATCGAAGTGGAGTGGAGCACGCAGAATTCAGAGAAATACCCCGTAAAAATTCGCATCCGTTCCCACGATCGCGTTGGGTTGTTGGCGGATGTCGTTAGTAATATCAGCAAGAACGAAGCCAATATTCTGAACGCAAAAACCGAAACGATGGAAAACAAGATCGTCAACAGCTTCTTTACTATCGATGTTGAAAGCACCGATCACCTGGACCGTATCCTGTCATCGATCAAGAAAGTAAAACACGTACTGGAGGTTAAGCGGATTCGTTGATTGGTATCGGGTCGTTATTACCGCCGGTGATGGATTGAACCGGCACGGTCATCATTGAAACAGGATCTGCGCTCGGTTTTAACAGGTTGTTTAAAACCGTTGCATTTGGTCCAACCGTTTTATTTGCTGAGCCGGGGCTTTACACCTGCTTCAGCGGAAAAGTTCAATCATCTCTTCTTGTTAACGCCGCTTAGCTCCGGAGATGATTGTGTCTTGTCCGCACTCATGGCGTTTTTCAACGTCCAGTCAAGGCGCCTTGACAACACGGCCCGATTTAATACAGTTGGTGCACACCACCATCCTTTTCACGCGACCGCCCACGTCGGCTTTGGCTCGCTGCAGATTGGGATTAAAGCGGCGTTTATTGACATTGTGTGCATGACTTACATTATTGCCCACCATCGGTTTTTTACCACATATTTCGCATGCTTTTGACATAATCGGTCACTCCTTGTCATTTCCTCTTTCCTGCTTTGCGGTCCGATTCAGCAGAGGGGGCGCCTCGGTGCGGTATTTATGAATAGAAAACCAAAACCGCATTTCTACCGCAATAATTTAGCGCTGTAAAGTCTTTTTATTCGGCCTGGGATAATTTCGCCAGAGAGGTTTCGCACTTGGTGATATACTGCAGGGCAATTCGGTTGACCCCGACGTCCGGGTACTTGTTTACGATCGCCTTGAATCGTTGCAGGGCCGCATCGTATCGTTTGCTCTTGAAATAGAACATGGCGATGTAAAATTCGTTGCCGGCCAGATTTTTAAGGCATTTGTTGATATGTTCGGTGGCCCTTTCAGCGTAAAGGGTTTTTGGATACTGTCTTTGGAGTTGAAGAAATGTATCCACGGCTTTTCTGGTGGTACTTTGATCACGGTCGATCGCGTCTATCTGGTCGAAATAGCAGCGGCCGACCTGATAGATCACATAGGGGACCGCCTCGTTATTGGGATGAAGGTCGGCGAATTCCTGATAGGCTATGATGGCCTCTGCATACTCTTCCCGGTGATAATGCGAATCCGCGATTTTCAGTTCCGCCAGGGTGACATATTTGCTGAAAGGGTACCAGTCCTTGAGTTTCTGAAAATTCTCCAGGGCGGCTTTGTAATCTCCGGCATCATAATCATCCATCCCGTTTTGAACCAGGACTTCCACCGGTTCCACGTCATCGGGTTTGATAAAAAAATCTCGAACCGCATTGTAGGCGGAACAGCCTGTGAAAAACAAAAAACAACAGATGCAGACGCTGATGAGTTTTTTTGATTCGAATGTCTTTATCATCGGCTTTGTTTTTGAAACGCCGCGACCCATATGAGTTTCAGTCTTTATGCTTCGGATTTACAACCGTCCCGGGCATCATCAGGATGCGCAATGTGTCAATTCTGTTTCCACGGTATCCATGGAAGTCCGGTCGGGGGCGGCTGTGACTGAAAATGCGATTTCCGGTGAAATGCCTCTTAAGTCCGCCGAGCCGCTGTTTCTGCAATTCGCACTCAGGCAAACTGGAAGTTACAGAGCCTTTTTAATGACATCTTCCAGTTTTGATTTGGCGACCATACCGGTAATCTGTTCAACAACATCACCGCCCTTGAACAATATCAACGTCGGGATGGCTTTGATGCCATATTTTCCCGGAGTGACGGGGCTATTGTCGACGTTGCACTTCATGAATTTAACCTTGTCGCCGAAGGTCTTGGAGAGTTCGTCAACCACCGGTCCGATGGCCTTGCAGGGACCGCACCACGGCGCCCAGAAGTCAACGAGCACCGGCATGTCGGACTGCAAGACTTCAGATTCAAAATTACCGTCCTCTATTTCCATGATGCCATCTGCCATATTGAAAAATCCTTTCTGAGAGAAAATTTTCATGATTATAGTGACGGCCGTATCGGATGTCAACCATCCCGAATCAGATCGTCACCGGAATTCTTACGGTTTCGGATCCCCGCAGTTTCAATTCCCTGGATCATTTCAGTTCGCGCCGGCTCAAGGATGTAAACATTTGAAATGTAATTCGTTTTATTGTAGTAAGAGCAAGGCGAACAACAATGGTCTAAGCTGTCTTCACGATAAGAATCAGGTGTTCGGAATCCCGAATTCGACAGTGGCCCCTTGAATCATAGCGACAGAAACGGAGGTTTGCTGAAGTGGCAGACAAGATCAAAATCGGCGTGCTGATTTCAGGATCCGGCACCAATCTTCAGGCGATATTGGATGCCAGTGACGAGGAGAGGCTTTACGGGGATGTTGTCTTTATCGGCTCTGACAATCCGGACGCCAGCGGGACTGCACGTGGGCACAAGCACGGGATACCGGCATTTGTTGTCGACTATTCTAAAATTATCCGCGCGTATCGTTCTGAGTCTGCGCATATCAACTTGCCGTTCGATTTCAACCTGGAGGAACTCCGAGAAAAGCAGACCCTTTTTCCCGCATCCGCGGATCAGGGGCTAGTGACCGCTTTTTTGACATCTCGGGCGATTGCAGAGGCCCGCCTGTTGGCGGCCATGGCAAACACCCCCTTCGATCTGCTCGTCCTGGCCGGTTTCATGCGAACCTTGACGCCGTATTTTATTGACAGGGTCAATGTGACTCCGGGACATCCACGGATTATGAATATTCATCCGTCCCTTCTACCTGCTTTTCCGGGAACCGACGGCTACGGGGACACCTTTCGTTTCGGTTGCAAGGTGGCCGGGTGCACCGTGCATTACATCGACTACGGCGAAGACACCGGTCCGATTATAGGGCAGATGGCATTTCCGATCGAAAGTGACGATACTCTTGAAACGGTGCGGGCGAAGGGGCTGGAATTGGAGTGGAAGCTGTACCCGGCATGCATCAACCTTTTCGCTCAGGGGCGGTTGAAAACCGAGAAGATAAGCTATAATGATCGCGGCGAGCAAGAGGTGGAGCGGACAGTCGTGAGAATACTACCGCCGAAACAAAACGGATCAAAGAAGTTCGTTGATCGATGACCGGACGATCGAGGACGGCGTGCCTTGGCCGATGGGCCGGTGCTTTGAGTTTTATAGATAGCGGCGTGCTCCCACAAACCGTTTATTGTAGTATGTCTTCGCAAGGGATGTCATCCGAATCGTTTTTCCTCGCCGTGGCGCATGGATGAATTTATTCTCGCCGGCGTATATCCCCACGTGGGATACCCGGCGACCTCCGGATGTGGCGAAAAAAACAAGATCTCCTTCCAGCAGTTGATCGCGTCCAATCGGGGTGCCGGTATTCCACTGTTGCCGTGAAGTCCGCGGCAGATCCAGACCGTTCAACTGGTACGCGGTCATGGTCAAACCGCTGCAATCAAACCCTTCCCGGGCTGATTCTCCCCCCCACTTGTATGGGATGCCGATGTACTTCTTGGCCGTTCGAACGATTTGGTTCCTCAATTCGGACGTTGCCGGAATTTGCTGGGGGCTGACGATATAATAGACCGAGATCTGTCCCCCGGACTGAAGCATTTCCGCCTCTGCCATGGCGGCTTGCCTGGTAGGATAATTACCGAAGCGAACCTTGTAGAGATCCGAGGCGTCGATAAAATGATAGGCATTCAGTCCCATTTGCTGAAGTCTCTCGGTCAGACGGACGGCGTTGTCCAGACTGGAGAAGGCCCCGACCTGAATGGTAAAGTGAATCGTTTTGAGCGTTTTAGCGGGTGGCGGTGTTGTGGGGATGGCCGGACGCGGATAGACCGCCGTGCAGCCGGCGGCCAGCAGCGTGACGCTGGTCGATGCCAGCAGGGCAATTAGAAAGTGGCCTGTTCCCCGTTGCATATTCTGTCCATCAAAGCACTTTCATCATTAAGGGAATCGCGACAAAGGTACCTATGGAACTGCCCAGATTGGTAAAAACCACCACCAGCAGAACGCGGGTCACCTTATTTTTCCAGAAACCTCGTAGGGAATGAATGTCCTCCTGTAGGTTTTCAAAATCAATGACCCGCGGCTTACGAGAAAAGGCTTCGACCATCCCAGAAACCCATCCGGCGGCGATCATCGGGTTCAACGAGGTCAATGGCGCAGCCAGAACCGAGGAGGCGATGGTGAGCGGGTGAGCCAATGCCGCCAGGGCACCCAGTCCGGCCAGCAATCCGTTGGCCAGAAGCCACCAGAACACCATGTCCGTTCCGGTGCGTATTCCACCGACAAAAAATCCCGTGACGATCAAACCGACAATGCTCAAAGGCAAAAACCATTTAAAAAATCCAGCGACCTTACTTTTGGGTGGCAGGGTTTCCAGCGGCGCAATATCGGTATCAGCGTCCCAGTATTTCCTGATCCCGGGAACATGGCCGGCCCCCACCACGGCGACGATTTTTTCTCCGGGTGCGTTTTTGATTTTGTGGGCCAGGTACTGGTCACGTTCGTCGATCAAAATGGCCTTGACGATGGGTAGCGATTTGCCGACATCGGCCAGGATCGTTTCCAGCACATCCTCCTGCTTCATCCTTTCGACGTCTTCAGCGCTGATGTCCTCCACCTGGCCCAGAGAAAAAATAAGCTGGATAATCAATTTGATCTTGTCCAGGAAGCGCATCATGCGCCATGTCCGCGACAGGGTGATGCGGATGTCCCGATCGGCAAGTTGGACCGTTGCTCCGACGGCATTGGCAGATTCGATGGCTTGAATCATTTCCTGCCCGGGACGGATGTTCAGTTTTTTGGCGATTTTTTTCTGTAACGAAGCCAGGAGAAGGTTGGAGAGCAATAGAAAGGATTTCTTTTCTCTGATGACCTTGACGATATCCGTATTTTGCCACTGGTCCTTCTGCCGGATCGATTGATAGCGGGAGGCGCACAGCTCCACGCAGACGCTATCGGGTTTTTCACTGGCGATGATATCGGCCACCAACCGCGCACTTTCTTCCGATACATGTGCCGTTCCGACGAGGATTACTTTTTTATTTCCAATTTCAAGGTGTTGGATCATACGGGTTGTTTCTTTTTATATTCCATTATATGAGGTTAGTATCCATTCAAGTTTTGTACGCTCTGTCATGCCCTTAATGACTCGTGGCGGGGCATTCGTTAAAAGACGAATTAGAGTATGAGAGACTCATTATATTGGTCACTGTGCCGTAATGTCAATTTATTGGTCCATATATTTACGATCAGGCGACGTCAGACAGCCATTCGTTTTTCTCGTCGTCCGATGGCCGCCGCTCGCCGACCACGAAACGATGCCGGGAGGGGCAAACGATGACCATTCAACCGCAAGCAGAAAGCGATGCTTACCGCATCGAGCAAAAACCATACTATCTTGCTGCCGGGAATGAAAAGGAACTGTTCGAGGCGGCATTTGATGCACGTCTGCCCGTTATGCTAAAAGGTCCAACCGGATGCGGAAAAACCCGCTTCGTTGAACATATGGCTTTTTGCCTGAAGCGTCCATTGATTACGGTCGCTTGCCATGAGGATCTGTTCGCATCAGATTTGATCGGGCGCTACCTGCTTAAAAACGACGAAACCGTTTGGATGGACGGTCCGCTAAGCCGCGCGGTCCGCATCGGCGCCATATGTTACCTGGACGAAATCGTAGAAGCCCGCAAAGACACCACGGTGGTCATCCATCCATTGTGCGATGACCGACGAATTTTGACCATCGACAAACGGGGTGAAACCCTTACGGCACACCCTGATTTCCTGCTGGTGATATCTTATAATCCCGGGTATCAGTCCGTCCTCAAGGACCTTAAGCAAAGCACCCGCCAGCGTTTCGTTGCTATCGATTTCGACTATCCGGAACAACAAAAGGAAGCCGAAGTCGTCATCCGCGAAGGTCTTGCTGCGCCTGAAACCGCACGGCGGCTCGTGGCTCTGGCACGCAAGATTCGCCGCATACGGGAACAAGGTTTGACCGAAGGTGCCAGCACGCGGCTTTTGATCTATGCGGCTCAGTTGATCAAGCGCGGCGTGACCGAACGCGAGGCCTGTAAAGCGGCCATCTGCCGGCCGCTGACCGACGATCAACGCCTGCAGGAGACCATGACCGACCTCATCGACGACCATTTTTAACCATCCCAACTCCTAATTACATGCGACCTGACAATCCATACGCGGAAATGCTGGAAACCTTGGACTGTCTTGATCCAAATCTGGCCGAATCCGTGCGAGATGTTCTGGAGCGAGCCGATCACCGGATTGCGGTCGAAGCCGTGGCGCTTCTCGTGGATGAAACGCTCTGGGGCATCGACCGCGAGGAATCTTTCGGCCGGGCCATCGCCACCGGTTATCTGAAACTCTTCGATGCCGGAAAAACCGACCTGCGCATGTATTATCGCGACCTGGTCCGGTCCGGCGGTGACAGGGGCACCACTGTCGGCAGACTGTTGGCCATTCACTTGATTCCGGTTTTGATCCATGGCGGGCCGTCGATCCTCGAACATTTTTTGACAGCCGTAAAAGCCATGGAAGCCAAGGGGACATACACTCTTTTGCATCCGCTTGAGGCTTTGTCTGAATTGTTCGAATCGGGAGACCGAAAGTCGGCCAAGGTTTTTCTCGGGCTTCTTATCAACGCTTTCGGTGCCGACCTGAATTACAATCAATGCCAATATCTTTCAAAAAGTTTGCCACAAGCCGCGCGTGCTTTCGCTGCGGAGAAAAGACCATGGCAGCTTGAACAACTTTCAAGGGTAATTCGGGCGGATGTCCACCTCTGCGAAGCTTTTCTTTCCGGAATGGACAAAGGACTTCAGATGTTGTCACCTGCCGCTCTCTGCAGCTTTGTTACCAAGGCCTTTGAGATTGCCGGAAAACACGCTCAGTCCGCCCGGTTTTTTCTGGCTCTTGATTCCCGACAGGGTCGCGATACCTTTACGGATCTGCAGGTGGCGGTATCCCTGCGCGAATTGCAGCCGCAGCTGAATCGCTACCTTCACGCCAGGACCGGACTTCCGATTGCGGTGCGGCCGTCTTCTACCATTGCCGGCTTGTCGGCGCAGAAGATCGGTAACCCTATGGAAACATGCTCGGACGGTGGCTTCATCTACCTGCCGGATGAAATAGGGCTTTTCGATCGCAAGGCTCAAAACGCGGATCTATACAGGTGCCTTGTACGCTTTGAAATTGGTTGCCACGAATTTGGGACTTTTGAATTCGACCTCGATCGCTTGCAGGATCATTGTCTTGGGATTCAAACCGACCATGGCGCCTTCGACAACATCGTGCCTCTGGCTCCGTTAGATGATGCTTCCGGCGTCCGGTCGGACCTCGACCGATTTTTTCACCTGTTTCCCGTACCTGAACTTGCGGCCGATCTCTTCACTATCTTCGAGCACGGTCGAATTCGCCGCCGGCTTGGTCGGCGCTATCCCGGTCTGATTCGGACTTACTTGCCGATTCTGCAGAAGGAGGGAGGTCAGCCTGAAGGACTTCTGACAGCCCTGTACGCCGTTATTGCTCTGGGTTTACCGATCAGGGTGACAGGCGATCTTACCGATAATCATCGGTGTCTGGTGGGAAGAATTGCTGATGCATTCGAAGAGAAAACCGATGCCTTGACCTGTCCTGTCGAGACGAGCGGCGAAATGGTTTTGAGGACCTATCGCCATGTGGCGCCAGAATATGAAAAAGAAACCGCCGTTGGGGACACTGACAACGGCATCAGCCGTTTGAAAATTCCTTTCAACCGGCGCTTACGGCCCGACCTGGCCATTGCAGCCAGTTTGGCGGCGGACCGGAGGGCGGGGCGCATTCAAAAAGCACTTGAAGACAGAGGGCACAGGGCGTATCGGGCCGACATCCGCAAATATCTCGAGTTGAACAATGGTGTCCTGCATGCTGACGACCTGGCGACAATAATCGAACGTGCGAACGGTAAAAACGGACACGGGCACACGAAGAATCATCCGCTGGACGAGAATTTTAGGGAACTTCTGGGTAGTGGTTCGGCGGGCGTGAACGGAACGGTTGCGGTTGAAGACGGAGAGGCGTCCTGTCCGATGACTTGGTACCGGGAGTGGGACAGCAATTTGGGGGATTACCTGAATGACCACGTCTGTGTGTGGGATCGCCGAGTCACAGGGCGTGGAAACCAATTTTACAGTCGCACCCTCGCCCGTCACAGGGGACTGGTGAATCGGATCCGCTACGCCTTCGAACTTCTCAAGCCCGAAGGACTCAAGCTCTGCCGGCAGTGGATTGAAGGCGACGAGTTCGACTACAGGGCGCTACTGGACTTTATACTGGACAAGCGGGCCGGCCGGACTCCCTCCGAGCGATTGTACCTCAAACGTCTCAAAGAAATCAGAGATGTGGCGGTTTTGGTGCTCGTGGATCTGTCTCGATCAACGGCCAACACGGCCGCAGGTTCAGCCGACCGGGTGCTGGATGTGGAAAAAGAGGCCATCGTTCTGCTGAGCGAGGCGTTGGCGGTGATTGGGGATACCTATGCCATTGCCGGTTTTTCCGGTACCGGCCGCTTGGGGGTCGATTACTATCACATCAAGGACTTTGGCGAACCGATGAACGCGTCGGTCCAGCAGCGGATCAATGCCATGATGCCCCAGCGAAACACCCGCATGGGAGCGGCCATACGGCACGCGGCGACCCAATTTGATTTCATTCCGGCACGGGTCAGGCTCCTGATTGTTCTCGGGGACGGATACCCCAACGATTTGAATTACAAGAAAGATTATGCCATTGAGGATACGCGACGGGCAATTTCCGAGTTGCGTTCACGGCACATTCACGTGCATGCCATCACCGTCAACATCAACCCGGCAGATAACGGCAGACTCGACCCCCTTTACGGGGAGATTCATCACAATGTCATCGCCAATGTTCTCGAACTGCCGGATAAATTGTGGCGGATCTACGGGGCGATTACACGGTAACCCGTGGATCTGCCGGGTAAAGGAGCGATCATGCTTATCCATGACGATGTGTTTGTCTGGCAGGGATTTGGTGGTCAGCTCCGATTAGGAAGCGGCAAATGCCGGCTGAGAATATTCCATTTAGGTAAAACCGCCCCCAATGGGCTGAGCTACCTGCGGCCATTCATCGTGGTGGCATCCGACATTCCCGAAAGCCGCATGTCCGTGAAAAGCTGTGCCGGTCACATCGCCACCAGTGTGGCCAAAGCCTTCGATATTAAACCCAATCGGATGGTCTTCGTGGAGTTCTATCCTCGTACGACTTACGGCCCGCAAGATGAAAATGTCATCCCCGAACGTTTCGATGCGGTTGAATTCACGTGGCTGGGCGACAAGGCCGTGCATCCGAAGTGGCGGGCCCTTGAACCGCTGCTGCTGGACACCGTTCGGGAATTTATGCGGTCCGCCGATTCGAATAATTCGGCCCAATGACGATAAACCACAGCCGGTCGTTTTTTATTTTCCTGCACGGCGTATCTCATAAAAAGCGGTTATTGCCGTATGTTACGGTTCCCTGCGGCCGGCATTGTCCGCTGGGCTTCAGGCGGCGGTTTTATACCGCTTTTCAAAAATAAATTCCGAAATACGGAAGGGCGGTATAAGAGGTTGTAGAAAAAAACGTTCGAATATCGCAACGTTTTTTTGACAACCTCCATATCGATTCATTGCGTCAGCGCGGCGGCTGAGCACTGGCGGCACACTCGTTTTTCCCCAGGTCGAGAACATCCTGTTCTTCCTCGTCGGCCTGTTTGAGACCGGCATTTATCTCACGGATTGTCGCGTATTCTTCCGGCTGGGGCCGCATGTTTTCCTTGATGAAGTCGATGAAGTCTTTCTCCTTTTCGATGCCATATATATGCTCGTTGGTAGACTTTACTTTCCCCAGCGAAGCACTGAAAGCCAGTCGATCGTCGGCTTCACTCCAGTCCATATAATGGCCCGGAAGAACAGTGATGCCGTCATCCAGCGGTATAATTTTGCGGGTCATGGTCTGAAAGAGCATTTTAGACCATTCCTCGACCATGCCCCCCAGGTCCGGGCGTCCGATCGAAACGATGAATACCGTGTCACCGGAGATGAGAAATTTTCCATCTACGAGATAGGACGTGCTGCCCGGTGTATGCCCGGGGGTGTGGATCGCTTTGACCTCCGGGCCACCGCCGGTAAAGGTAAACACCTCACCATCACCGACAGGTGAATACAGGAAGCGCGCTTCCCTGAAATCGGGTTCGGGAGCCATTATCCTGGCACCGGTCGCTGCCAATAGTTGCGGGCTGCCGGAGATATAATCTGCCTGGCGATGGGTTTCAAACGTCCGGGTGATTGCCAGGCCGCGCGCATCGGCAAACGACTGGTAGGCCGCCACGTTCTTGGCTGGATCGAAGACCATCATTTCCTTGCCGAACACCAGGCCGTAACTGCAAGAGGCTTTGCCGGGCCGGCGGAACTGATACATTTCGTAACCTTCACCGTCGTTGAGGCGGATTGGCGCCAGCAAATTGCCCCAGGCCTTGATGCCGGAAAGCATGGAAGCCACATCTTCGTAGCCGTGGTTAACGAGGATGTCACCGACAAATTTGGCCGAGCCCTCCTTGGCGCAGACGATTTTTATCTTCTTGCCGCCCGGAACCCGGGCCACGCTATCCTCTTCGTGCTCGAGAAACTCCATGTAAGGAACATTGATCATGTCGATGGGGTAAGGCCCCTCGACCTTGAAACGACCGAATTCGACGTCGTTGCGGACATCCAGCAGCAGAAAGTCTTCATTTGTTGTCAGCCATTGAAACAGGTTCTCTGCCGTAAAAGTTTGCACTTCCATAACAACTCCTTTGTTTTAAGTGTTAGAGGTGGTTTCAAAATTCCGTCTAACACCCAATCCGCCAATGGCGGACAAGTTGCGGTGTTGTGGCCCTCCTCGGTCGTGTCAGGGGGCTCTACCCCGGACCTTGAATACATACGCCCATGTATGCTGCGTTTTTTCGCCGGTCCACACCTTGCGCTTGGGTGCGATCTAATGTTTTTAAATCACTTCTATTCAAATGACAGTTCATCCGGCCATTCCCGTGCGTGGCCGTCCGCGGGCCCTTTTTTACATGCATCGATGACCACCCGCTGCACGCGTAAGTGAAGATCCCTGCCCGGGTCAACGTTATTGAATATCTTCCACCACAAAAGCGAGTTATCCATGAGATCAATTTCGGCGTCATAAAGGACGAGGATGGTGAACGGCGCCAACCCCGGTATGTCAAGCAACCCATCGGCCAGGCCTGCCCCCGTCGTCCCCGCATCCCTTGTTATATTCAGGCAGACGATGCCATTACGTTGGTCAGGTCGGCTCGGAATGGTCCGAATTTGATTGATGGCGCCAAACCGATCTCGGATGTTGTCCAGCAGAAATCGGTCTTCATGCCGGCCATCTTTTTGGAAACCTGTCGGTGGTTGCCGCTGCGGTTCGCCGGGAAAGCGTGCCGTGAGGTCGATGCCAATCTTGCTGCCGAAGTTGGGTGTCGCAGACGAATGATCGAGTACGTCCAACACCCCCCGGGTGAGGGTGATATCCGTGGCGCCGTCGAATTTATTCAATAGCCGCTGCATGATGGCTTGGGGGTCCTTCAAATCGACATCCCGGTCGACAATCAGAATGGCCTTGCAGAAACTCATCTGCCCCTGGCCCCAGAGACCGTGCATGACCTTTTGGGCATGGCCCGCAAATTCTTTGTCGATGGAGACCACGACGATGTTGTGAAATACGCCTTCCCACGGCAGCCAGTAGTCGATAATTTCCGGAAAAGCGGCCTGGAGGAGCGGCAGAAACATGCGTTCGGTGGCTTTGGCCAGGTAGCAGTCCTCCATAGGTGGACGTCCGACCAGAGTGGCACAATATGTCGGCGCGCGCCGATGAGTCAAAGCCGTCACATGAAAAACCGGGTAGTCGTCGGCCAGCGAGTAGTAGCCGGTGTGATCTCCGAATGGTCCCTCACGGCGCAACTCACCCGGCTCCACATATCCTTCGAGAACGAACTCGGCCTCGGCCGGGACTTCCAGGTCATTGGTCACGCAGCGGGTCATGGCCACAGGTTGGTTACGGATGAATCCGGCCAGAATCATCTCATCCACATTACGCGGCAGCGGTGCCGTGGCGGCATAGATCGTCGCCGGATCGGCGCCGATGGCGACTGATACCGGCATCCGCCGGCCGGCGCGACAGTATTCGTTATAGAAATGAGACCCGTCTTTGTGTATGTGCCAGTGCATGCCGGTCGTATTTTTGTCGAACACCTGCAGGCGGTACATGCCCACGTTGCGACGACCGTGTTGCAAGCTGCGAGTGATAACCAGCGGCAGGGTGATGAATCGACCGGCATCCTTGGGCCAGCAGTGAAGAATCGGAAGGCGAGTCAGGTCGACGGACTCGCCGGTGAGAATGACCTCTTGACAGGGGGGACGTTTACTACGATGGCGGCGCGGAAAAAAGCGTGTGACCGAAAAGGCCGTGGGAAGCAGGCCGAGAACGTCCCTGATGCTTTCAGGGGGTGACATTTCGATCAACTGCCGGATGCGGTCCCCCAGGCTGTCGAGCTCTTCGACACCGAGTGCTAAGCAAATCCTGCGCGGGCTTCCGAAAAGATTGGTGGCCGCCGGAAATGGTGATCCCTTAACTTTCGTGAATAACAGGGCCTTACCGCCCCGAGGGCTCTTGGATTCCGCATCGGTGTATTTGCTGATTTCCAGATGCCATGAAATCGGCTCGGCTATTGTTTTCAGCTCACCCGAGCGGTCAAGAACCTGGATAAATTCAGACAGATTTTTATACCAGCGTTTCATGGCCCCATTCCGTGGTCAGGCGGTGTTCGATGCCCAAATGGTCCAGAAGCCTGGCAACGATGAAATCAACCAGGTCCTGGATGCTCCGGGGATCAAAATAGAATGCCGGTGCGGCCGGCAGGATCGTTGCACCGGCCCGGGTCAACCGCAGCATATTTTCAAGGTGGATAGCACTGAAAGGCGTTTCCCGCGGGACGAGGATCAGTGGCCGTCTTTCCTTCAAACAGATGTCGGCGGCGCGCGTGATCAGGTTGTCGGCAATACCGGCAGCTGCAGTGGCCAGTGTCTTGACGGTGCATGGCGCAATAACCATTCCTTGGTGCCGGAAGGAGCCGCTGGCGGGGGCAGCAAAAAAATCTGACACATCGTGTTCATGAAGACGTGCATCGGGGTGTGGCGGCTGGCCACCGCTATTTTTGAGACATTCGAACAGATTGCCGTCGTAGTTCAGTTCGTGTCCCATCACTTTTTTACCATCAGCGGAAAGGATGACATGGAGTTCCACCGGCAGGCGTAAGAGCTGGTTCACCAATGTAACTCCGTATATCACACCCGACGCACCGCAGATTCCGACGATGTAACGGTGTTTCATATCGTTCTCCTGCAAATTGCACAAATTTATGAATTGCACCCAACGGAGTCAAGGGCGTTTTTTGCTTGTTCCACAGCTGAAAAAAACGTAGATTCCATTTTGATTCAGAGGTACGGAGTGACATCCGGCCCCGAACAATTATTTTTATTACCAAACACCAAACACCAAACACCAAACACCAAACACAAATCACCAACCACATTGATTGGCCATTGCCTGTGCCGGCCTCTTGCACTGAAACCTTTTATGAGCCCTCGAAAGGAGGATTCGATGACATTGAAAACAGTTAAAACCGATAAGGCGCCGGCGGCGATCGGGCCGTATTCCCAAGCGATTGCTGCAGGACCCTGGCGGTTTGTCAGCGGTCAACTCGGCCTCAATCCACAAACCGGCGAGCTGGTTGGGGACGACCTGTCATCCCAGGCCCGTCAAGCTCTGCAGAACCTCAAGCAGATCGTTTTGGCCGGTGGTTGCTCCCTCGAGCAGATCGCTGCCGTCGATGTTTACCTCACCGATATGGAAAAGTTTGCCGAATTCAACCGCATTTACGAGGAATTTTTCGGCGACCACCGCCCGGCTCGGGCCGTGGTGGAAGTCAGCGCGTTACCCAAAGGGGCCGTGGTGGAAGCAAAGTGTGTGGCGTATGCCGGTCAATAGTGTCCGGCCATAAACGGTCATTTTTCCGCTGACTGAATGGGTCGCGCCGGCGTGTTTATACGTTGCCTTGCCTGAACGTCGCGGGCGTCCTCATATCTGAGTGGGAATTGATGCAATCAGCAGTTCGTGGCCGGTTGCCGACAAGAAACGCAGTACGCCATTTCGCGAAATAACCAGTGTGCTGGTGTTGACCAACGGGTGGAACTGAAAGGCTTCCGATCGCCAGAGGTTTTCATCGATGACGACGTCAACGTCATGCTGGGGATCGTTGACGATGGCCAGCAGCGAGACCGATCCCGGTTCGACGCCCAGATGTTTTTTCAGCCGACCGGGGGATCCGAAGGTGATGCGGCCGCACGCAAGCACACCGGGCATGGCCTTCATGTCGACCCGACCGTCGCCTGGTACCACCACCAGAAAGTGCCGGTCGTTTTTACTGTCGCGCAAAAAAAGGTTCTTGGTCTTGACGCCCGGCAGATCGGGTGTCAGGCGATGCACATCGGCTACGGTAAAGACCGGTGGATGGTCGAAGCGTTGGTAGTCGATGCTCATTTCAGACAGGAACTCGAATATGTCTTTCATCTTTATTTCGTCGTTTTTAAGAAGCGAAGTGCCGATATCGCGGTCTATAATTGGCGCCGCTGTCTTTCATCTTCTACCATGGCGTACGTACACCTCGTCCATCTTTTAAGGGATTATGCCGCCAATGTCAACGCGGCCCCGCCACACGGATTTGCGGTTTTTGGGGGGCGGAGAGACGCAACGTGAATTTATACCGCTTTTCAAAAATATATGCCGAAATGCTCAAGGGTGGTATCAGTGCTTGGTGAAAAAACGTTCGAATGACGGAACTTTTTTTGACAACCACGATGACGCCAGGGAGAATTTCCGAAAAACAATGCACACTCAGCTTTAAAGGCTTTTACAATGCAGTCTCATATTCTTGACGTGGTCATCATCGGCGGCGGCATCATGGGGAGCGCCACGGCGTATAGTTTGATGAAATGCGACAGGGGTTTGAAAATTGCGGTGGTCGAAATGGACCCGGCCTATACCCGGGCATCTACCACGCTGTCGCTGAGCAATATCCGCATCCAATTCAGCCTCAGGGAGAATATCGAAATTTCCAAGTATGCCTTCAAGGTGCTGGAGGGCTTCGCCGAAGAGATGGCCGTCGGCGACAATCTTCCAAAGGTGTCTTTTCGACGGGAAGGCAACCTCTTTTTATTTTCTCCGGCGGGGAAAACAGCCGCCGATATGTCCATTGACCTGCAACTTTCGCTGGGCTGCACGGTGGAACGGCTTTCACCGATGGAAATCAAGGCCCGCTATCCATTGTTCGCGGTTGAAGGTTTCAGCGGCGGGACTTTCGGACCCGAGGACGGCCATTTCGATGCCCATGCCGTTCTGATGGGTTACAAAGCCAAAGCCCGCTCCATGGGGGCTCTTTATCTGCACGACGAAGTGGTTGCCATCGATGCGATTGGCGGTCATGCCGATGGCGTCCGGTTGAAATCGGGCACCCGGCTGAGAGCGCGGCATGTGGTCAACTGCGCCGGTGCCTGGGCAGCCGAAATTGCGCGCAGTGCCGGAATCGATCTGCCCGTCCAGCCGGTGAAACGTCAGGTGTTCGTGTTGAACACGAAAGTCAAACCCGCTCACCCGCTGCCCCTGACGATACTGCCGACGGGCCTTTATTTCCGGTCTGAAACCGGCGGCCTGATTTTGCTGGGCAAGTCCATGGATGAGGATCCGGTCGGTTTTGATTTTTCCTGGGACGACAAGCGTTTTTTCGAACACCTCTGGCCGGAGCTGGCCGCTTTCGTACCGGCCTTCGATACTCTCAAGCTCACTCGCGGTTGGGCCGGATTGTATGCCGTCAACACTCTTGACGGTAATGCGATCCTCGGTGAGTGGCCCGAGATAAAAGGCCTTTATCTCGCCAACGGATTCTCGGGGCACGGACTGCAGCAGGGGCCGGCCGTCGGCCGGTACATTGCCGAGTTGATCCTGGGCAGGACGGTGTCGCTTGATCTATCCAGATTCGGAGCGGAACGTGTCCTGGAGCGCAAGCCCTTGAGTGAAATGGGGTTGGTGTAGGTGTACATAATTTATATCACAGTCATTTTAGGAGAGAAAAAAATGGCCCTTCATTTTACGTTGGAAGAGTTTGCCGAGCGCCGCCAGAAGACGGTTGAGAAAATGATTGAAAAAGAGCTGGATGGTCTGCTGATCTTCCGGACAGGAGAGCATGTATTATCTGACCGGCTATGATTCCTTTGGCTACGTTTTTTTTCAGTGCCTTTATTTGGGTGCAGACGGGCGCATGATGCTGCTCACACGGGCCCCCGATTTGCGTCAGGCGCGTCACACGTCTGTGATCGACGACATCCGCATCTGGGTCGATGCACCGGATGCCAATCCGGCCCGCCAGCTCAAAGGCGTGCTCGAAGGCTTTGGATGCAAAGGATCAAATCATTTATGATTTCAACCAATCCACTCTCCGTCCGTCATTCCGAAACAACCGCGGCCGTTATGGTGGCTTCCGGGGCGACTCTGATCAGTTTTTCGGCCGTTTTTGTCAAACTGGCCCATGTCAGCCCGATTGTGGCCGGGTTTTACCGCAATTTTTTCGGGGGGACGCTGCTGCTCATCATTCTGGCCGTAAAAGGGGGAATTCTCCCAAAAGAGCGCAGACATATCGTTATAGGCGTTCTTTGCGGGGCCATTTTTGCGCTCGATCTGTTTTTTTGGCATAAATCAATCCATTATGTCGGACCGGGTCTGGCCACCATTCTGGCCAACTTCCAAGTTTTTCTGCTGGCCCTGTTCGGGGTTTTCGTTCTGGGCGAGCGACTCAATGCCCGAACCATGGTGGCGATACCGCTGGCGTTTTGCGGTCTGTTCCTGTTGGCCGGCATCCACTGGAACCAGCTCGGACAGGTGTACCGGTTGGGTGTCCTCATGGGGCTGGCTGCCGCGGTATGCTATGCGGCCTATCTTCTGGTATTGCGCAAGCTGCAGTCCCTGGAAAACGCCCCGACGGCTATGGCGACCCTGGCCGTCATTTCCATCGTGGCGGCACTTTTGCTCGGTCTGGCCACGTGGCTGAAAGGAGAGTCATTTGCTATCCCGGACCGGCAGAGTTTTATCGCCTTGATGGCATACGGGATTTTCTGTCAGGTGATCGGGTGGGTCTTGATCACCCGGGGATTGCCCCGCATCCGTTCATCCTTAGTGGGCTTACTGATCCTTTTGCAACCTTCGCTTTCTTTTACCTGGGACATCTTGTTTTTCAAACGTCCCACCGACCTTTACGGCGGCATTGGTGCCATCACCACTCTCGCCGCTATTTACCTGGGTACTGTGGCCAAAAGAGCCAGGGATAACGGACGTGGTCGATCGACGGGTTGATGGCCGGAATCTTCAATTGACAACCCTGCGACCGGCTGTTATCAGCCAAAACTGTGTCAGCTATTTTGTAGCTGTTCCGGTCATTGGGAACATGTCGCAGGAATTTGTGCTGCTCCGTTACCAGGCGGCCCCTGCGCCGTCATGGGCGATACCTCATTCAGATGATGAGGGTTTCATGACAAAATTCCGAATGCGGGATTTTTATACCGCTTTTCTAAAATTAAATTCCTGAATACGGAAGGATGGTATAAGTGGTTGTAAAAAAAAACTTTCGAATAACGGAACGTTTTTTTGACATCCACTATAAAACGATCGGAGTTCTATGCCAGCCGGTCGAATGGGGATCTCAGCGCGCGGAACAAATCCGGCCCCCAAAGATAAAAATACAATAATTTCAAGTTATTGATTTATCATTTAATCAGTTGACAGCCGCTGAAGACTGATTGTATAGGATACAATCGATCAATAAGACATAGGCTTTAGAACCCTTCGGTACGGTGCGGATTCAATTGATAATTCAGGGCTCCAAATTAATAGCGTAACGCAAATGGGCGAATTGACCCTTGAAAATGTGGCCAAGAAATTTGGCGGCCTGACCGCCGTCGATCAACTTGACATGCATCTCAATCAAGGCGAAATTCTCGGTCTCATCGGCCCGAACGGCGCCGGGAAAACCACGGTTTTCAACCTCATCACCGGCGTATACACGCCCACCCGCGGACGCATCAGCTACCGGAATGCAGAACTCAACCGCCGCCCGCCCCACGAAATCGTGGCCACCGGCATTGCACGAACATTTCAGAATATCAGGCTCTTCAAGGCCATGACGGTGCTGGAAAATGTTCTGGCCGGACGTCACTGTCGCACCAAAAGCAGCATCGTCGATGCGATTTTCCGGACGCGCTTTCAGGCGCAAGAGGAGAAGAAAAGCCGTGAATCGGCCGAGGAAATCCTCGAATTTTTGGGTCTGTACGCCCAGCGATTCGAACTGGCGGCCAATCTTCCCTACGGTTTTCAGCGTCGGCTTGAGATTGCCCGTGCACTGGCCACGAATCCGGGGACGGTTTTGCTCGATGAACCGGCCGCCGGCATGAACCCCAAGGAATCCGTGCAGTTGATGCGCCTGATCGAATCGATTCTCGACAAAGGGATCAATATCCTGCTGGTGGAGCACGACATGCGGGTCATCATGGGAATCTGTCACCGGATCGTCGTGCTCGATTACGGTCGCAAAATTGCTGAAGGAACGCCCGGTGAAATTCGCAAAAACCCTCAGGTGATCGAAGCTTACCTGGGTAAGCAAGCCACCGGATGATTGTTGTTTTTAATCCACGTGTTCGATCGGTTTGGTCGAAACACACCTATCCAATTACACGAACAAGGAGGTACGGGTTATGAAATCAGTCAAAAAGATGTTGGTATGGACACTGGCTCTGGGCCTGATTCTGGCGCCGGGCCTGGTCATGGCCAAAACGCTCAAGATCGGGTCAATGAGTCCGCTGACCGGACAATACGCCGCCGACGGGAACGACATCCGCCAGGGCGTCGAAATCGCCATTGCCATGTGGGAAGCCAAGGGCGGGGTCCCCGGCTACGACAAGATCGAGTACGAACCGCAGGATTCCGGCTGTGACGGCAAGCAGGCCGTATCGGCCGCGAACAAACTCGTCAATCTGGGGGTTGCGGGCGTGATCGGGGCCTATTGTTCGTCGGCCACGATTCCGGCATCCGACGTTCTCAACGACGCTGAAATCGTCATGTTGACTCCGGCCTCCACCAATGAACAGGTCACGGATCGGGGATACAAGTACATGTTCCGCGTCTGCGGCCGGGACGACGATCAGTCCAAGGCCGCGGCCGAATTTTTGATCAACGACCTCAAAATCAAGACGATTGCCATCGTCGACGACAAAACCACTTATACCCAGGGTCTGGCCGACAACGTGGAGAAGTCCCTCGGCGACAAGGTCAAAGTGGTTGCCCGGGAACATATCAACCAGGGCGACAAGGACTTTTCAGGGATTCTGACCAAGATCAAAGCGGCTGACCCGGATATCCTGTACATGAGCCTTTACAACCCCGAGGGCAACCTGATGGCCATCCAGGCCAAAAGGCTGGGTCTCAGGGCGACCCTGATGTCCGAAGACGCGGTGTATCATCCGAATTACCTCAAGATCGCCAAGGAAGCCGGCGAAGGCACCTACTTCACCTTCGGACAACCCCCGTCAGAGGATATCCCAGAGGTTAAAGCGTTCCAGGATGCCTATACCAAGAAGTTCGGACAACCGGGATCCTACTCGTCCTATGCGTTCGATGCGGCCAACGTCCTGTTTGCGGCCATTGCCAAGGTCGGGGCCGAAGACCCGAACAAACTGGCCGATGCCATCCGGGCCACTAAAATGCAGGGCGCATCCAAATTTATCACCTTCGATGAAAAGGGCGACAGTGGTTCGACCTATCAGATCCTCGTGGTCAAAAAGGGAGAATTCGTTTCCTACAAATAATCCGAGCCGGCGGAATCCTGCCGCCGCAGGTTAAATCAGTGGCGGCGCGGGTGATCACCCGCGCCGCCACCAACGACATCATAATCGGGAGCGGCTCGTGGAAGTCCTGTTTCAGCAGATCATCAACGGTTTGACGCTGGGATCGATCTATGCCCTGATCGCGCTCGGTTACACGATGGTGTACGGCATCATCCAACTGATCAATTTCGCCCACGGAGAAATCTTTGCCGCCGGGGGCTATATCGGCGTGATCACCCTGTCATTTTTACAGGCCCGAGGCGTTCTGGAAAACCATCCGTTTCTGGGGCTCTTCCTGGCGTTTGTTCTGGCCATGATCTATTGCGCTTTTCTGGCCGTGGCGGTGGAGCACATTGCCTACCGTCCCCTGCGCGGGGCCAGCCGGCTGGCACTGCTGCTGTCGGCCTTGGGCATGTCGATTTTTCTGTCCAACGGCATGATGCTCAGCCAGGGGGTCTACGACAAAGCCTACCCCCATTTCTTCGCTTCCGGTGGGTTCGAAATCGGCGGGGTGATTATCACCCATATGCAGGTGTTCATCATGATCGGGTCGGTCGTGCTCATGATCGGACTCAATCTTTTCGTCAAACGCACCCGCTTGGGCAAGGCCATGCGATCGACGGCCCAGGATCGCACCATGAGCGCCATTCTCGGCATCAATGCCAACAAGACCATCGTGACGACATTCATGATCGGGGCGTCACTGGCCGCTGCCGCGGGCGTCATGGTCGGGCTTTATTACGGTTCGGTGCGCTTCGACATGGGGTTTGTCCCGGGCATCAAGGCTTTTGCGGCGGCGGTTCTGGGAGGCATCGGCAACCTGACCGGGGCCATGCTGGGCGGCCTGATCATCGGGATCGTGGAAATTTTTGCGGCCGGATACCTGGCCAGCGAGTACAAGGATGTGTTCGCATTCATTATCCTGATCCTCGTACTTTACTTCAGACCCACCGGCATCATGGGTGAACAGGTGGACGATACCAGGGTGTAACATGTCTGCAAAGCCGCTAATCAAATTCCTCATCGTTCTGGTTTGGTCTTTTGTGCTTCTTTTCCCCATGCTGGGGATCGATGAAGGCCGTTTCGTCTGGGAGCGCCTGTTCAAAGTTTTGGGGATCATTGCCGCAATCGGCGTCCTCGTTCTGGTATACCAGTATTTTTTCAAGCATGTGTCTTTTAAACCCAAGGGGATTTTAATTCCGAAGACGATGCCGCTCCCGCCGAAAAACGTGCTTTACGGAGTGGGGATTATCGCAGTGCTGGTCTTCCCGTGGACCATCGATAATTACAGCCGGGATATCGCCATCAATGTGTTGATCTATATTTCATTGGGACTGGGCCTTAACATCGTCGTCGGTTTGGCCGGCCTCTTGGATTTGGGTTACATCGCTTTCTACGCCGTCGGCGCTTACACATATGCGCTTCTAAACACCAATTTCGGGGTGCCTTTCTGGTTGGCGCTGCCGGCCGGATGTGTCATCAGTGCGATGGTGGGCGCCTTCATCGGTTATCCGACCCTGAAAATGCGCGGGGACTACCTGGCCATCGTTACACTGGGGTTCGGCGAAATTATTCGAATCGTGTTGAACAATTGGGATGCACTCACCATGGGCCCCAACGGCATCCTCGGTATCAAAGCGCCGGGGATATTTTATCCTGTCGTTGCAAGCGGCAGCATTCAGTTTGCGCACGTGTATTTGAAAAAACTCGTCTGGCTTTATTACCTGATACTCATTATTGCCGCATTGATCCTGGTTGCGGTTTATCACCTGAATTATTCCCGTATCGGGCGGGCCTGGATGGCCGTGCGGGAGGACGAGACCGCCGCCGAACTTACGGGGATCCACACGACCCGCATGAAACTCTATGCCTACATGCTAGGAGCGATATTTGCCGGTTTCGCCGGCGCTTTTTTTGCGGCCAAGGTCCGGTATGTCAACCCCAGTTCCTTCATATTCCTCGAGTCCGCACTGGTTCTCTGCATCGTCGTGCTCGGCGGAATGGGATCGATTCCCGGCATCATTGTCGGGGCGGTCGCCATCATCGTTTTACCGGAGTTTTTCAGAGGTCTGGAACTGTATCGCATGGCGGCTTTCGGTGGCGCCATGACCCTCATGATGGTTTTCCGCCCCGAAGGGCTTTGGCCGGCCAAACGGCGCATCCCCGAGCGCGAAGATCAGAACGCCGAAACGCCCCCAATCGAGGAAAGTCATCATGCTTAGCGTCGAAGGCATCCACACGTACTATGGAAACATTCACGCCTTGAAGGGTGTCAGCCTCGAAGTCAATGAAAAGGAAATTGTCTGCCTGATCGGTTCGAACGGTGCCGGCAAATCGACGACCCTGATGACGATCAACGGTATTCACCACCCCGCCAAAGGCCGCATTTTATTTCTGGGCCAGGAGATCTCGGCACTGGCAGCGGATAAAATAGCTGGATTGGCCATCACCCAAGTGCCGGAGGGGCGGCGGATTCTTCCACGACTCAGCGTGGAAGACAATCTCGATATGGGGGCCTATTTGATCAGGGACAAGAAAAAGATTCGGGAAACGCTCGATAGGGTTTACGAATTGTTTCCGGTGCTGGCAAACCGGCGCAGACAGCAGGGCGGCACGCTCTCCGGCGGAGAGCAACAGATGCTGGCCATCGGGCGGGCGCTGATGGCCCGTCCCAGGCTCTTGCTGCTGGACGAACCCTCTCTTGGCCTGGCGCCCCTGATCGTGGAGAAGATTTTCAGCATCATCCAACAGATTAACCAGACCGGCACAACCATTTTTCTGGTCGAGCAGAATGCCAACATGGCCTTGAGTATCTCCAAGCGGGCGTATGTCATGGAATCGGGTAACATTACCCTTCAGGGCCCGGCGGCCGAATTGGCCGAAGACGAGGCCATTCGCAGGGCGTACCTCGGTGAGGATTGACGCCGCGGCCGCGGGTGATCGTGGTTGTCGCGAACACCGTCATTCGGAGCCGCTCCCCACGACCGTTTTGCCAGACGCCTCCCCTTGAGCTATTTTCTTTCAGCCCGAGGTTTAATACTTTCGTTCCGATAAGTCGCCCGATAACCCCGTGCCAGCAAGGTCACACATACTCCCCGTTATCTTCCGGGGCAGGGCGTTAATAACCGGGGATCCCGATAGCGTTTCGATGGCACGACTCATGACTGCGTGCGCCCGTGTAGATCGATGAAAACCCCAACCGGGTACCCAAACAAGGAGAGAACCGAATGGATCTGCAGGAGTTAGAGGCCATCGCTGAAAAGGCCACAGTGCTGGCGGGCCAATGGCAGAACCGCGCCAACGAATTGATGACCGAAGAGGAAAAGGGCATCCAGGAACAGATGCTGCGCCTGCTGACCCATCCCATGGACAAGATCGTCCTGACCAAAATGATCGATCAGTCCTTTCGATCACACAACCCCGCTCGGGTGGCTGACCAGATCAACAGCATCCTACGGCAATATGGTGTACCGGACTTCTTCACGAAATTCGATCGGCTGCTGGTACAGATGTTTCTTGGCCTCGGGCGCCACTTCCCGGCCCTTACCATACCGAAAATGATTGATAAAATGCGTCACAACAGCAGTCGCGCCATCATTCCGGGTGAACCCGATGCGTTGCGCGCCCATTTGCAAAAGCGCAGAAATCAGGGTGTGCGGATGAACATCAACCACCTGGGGGAAGCGGTCCTGGGAGAGGCCGAAGCGAAGCAGCGACTGGCAACCTACATGGCCGATCTGGAGAACCCGGAAGTAGAGTACATTTCGGTCAAAATTTCCACAATCTACTCCCAGATTCAGTCCCTGGCTTTCGAGCACAGCGTCGGAGTTCTGGTCGAGCGGTTGTCCCAACTATACCGCACCGCCGCAAACCACTGGTTTGAGCGCCGCGACGGCAGCCGGATTCCCAAGTTCGTCAATCTGGATATGGAGGAATTTCGCGATCTGGACATAACGGTGGCGGCTTTCAGGCGCACACTGGAGCAGGCGGAATTCAAAACATACGCTGCCGGGCTTGTTCTCCAAGCCTACATTCCGGATTCCTATGCAATCCAAAAAGATCTGACGGCCTGGGCCAGGGCCCGCGTGGCCGACAGCGGCGCCCCGATCCGGCTCAGGATCGTCAAGGGCGCCAACATGGAAATGGAGCAGGTGGAATCGGCCCTGTTCAATTGGCCTCTGGCACCCTACGATAACAAACTCGACGTGGACGCCAATTATAAACGGATGGTCTGCTTTGGTATGAAGCCCGAGAACATTAAGGCGGTCAATCTCGGCATCGCATCCCACAACTTGTTCGAACTGGCGTTTGCCCACGAGTTGGGCCGACACTACAAGGTTGCGGATCACTCTTATTTCGAGATGCTCGAGGGAATGGCGGATCATGTGCGTCGCGCTCTCTGTGAGATGTCTGGAGACGTGCTGCTTTACGCACCGGTCGCCGGCAAGGATGAATTTATCAATGCCATCGCCTATCTCATCCGTCGCCTGGACGAAAACACCGCCGAGGAGAATTTTCTGCGCTATGCCCCCAAATTGGCAACGGATACTGCGGCCTGGGCGCATTTGAAGAATCAATTTTTATCCTCTGTCCAGCGTATGCCGGTTGTTGGACGTTCGACCCACAGGATTCAGGACCGGACTACCGAGCGCTACCAGGATATTAAGGGGACTTACACCCATGCTGAATTTATCAACGAACCGGACACGGATTGGTCTCTTCCGGCCAACCACAACTGGGCTGAAGCGATTCGGACCCGGTGGCGGAAAAGCGCCGCTGACCCGGCATTGGAAATTCCGCTGGTGATAGAGGGCCGTGAGCTGTTTTCTGACCGCCAAATTCGGGACGTAACCGATACCTCCCGTTATCGAGAGAAAATCGGTGTGGCCCGGTTTGCATTGGCCGATTCGCAGGATGTGGCGCGGGCCATCTCCGTGGCCAAAAAGGATCCGGACGGATGGCGGGAAAAAAACCTGAAGGAGCGTCACTTGGTTCTTTCCAGGGTAGCACGCGAACTGCGTCGGTCGCGAGGGGACCTGATAGGTGCAGCTGCAGCCAATACCGGCAAGGTGTTCACCGAAGCAGATGTTGAAGTTTCCGAAGCCGTCGATTTTGCCGAATACTATCCCTATTCCGTCCGGAATTTTTTCGAAAGGGATAATGTCGCTTCCCGCGGGCGGGGCGTCGGATGCGTCATATCACCATGGAATTTTCCCATCGCCATTCCATGCGGTGGTATTGTGGCCGCATTGGCCACCGGTAATACCGTTATTTTCAAACCTTCTTCGGATGCCGTTCTGGTTGCCTGGTTGCTGTGCCAGTGTTTCTGGCAGGCCGGTGTATCCAAAAACACCCTACAGTTTCTACCCTGCTCCGGAGGTCAGACCGGAAGCGATCTGGTGACCCATCCTGATGTGAATTTCGTCATTCTCACGGGTGGTACCGACACGGGACTGAAGATGCTTTCCAAGAGACCGGATCTTTTACTTTCGGCCGAAACCGGAGGGAAAAATGCCACCATCGTCACGGCCATGTCTGACCGCGACCAGGCCATCAAGGACGTTATTCATTCCGCTTTCAGTAACTGCGGGCAGAAGTGTTCCGCGACATCCCTGTTGATTCTTGAAAAAGAAGTGTTTGAAGATGAGCACTTCAAGCGACAGCTCATAGACGCTGCCGAGAGTATGAATGTCGGCTCGGTCTGGGATTTTCAGAACAAGATGGGACCGTTGATTCATCCACCGGCCGGAGCGCTCAAGCGGGGCATCGAGCAACTCGAACCGGGGGAATCCTGGGCGCTCAAACCCCGAAACATCAAGGGCAACCCGTACCTTTGGACGCCGGGAATCAAATGGAACGTCGTGGCTGGATCTTTCACCCACACCACCGAACTCTTCGGCCCGGTTTTGGGAGTCATGCGGGCTGAGTCCCTCGAGCAGGCCGTCGAGTTGGTTAACGCTACCGGTTATGGTTTGACATCCGGCCTCGAAAGCCTGGATCGCCGTGAGCAGGACTTCTGGAAAAAGCACATCAAGGCCGGCAATTTATACATTAACCGGGGAACCACCGGAGCGGTAACTTTGCGGCAGCCTTTCGGCGGTATGGGAAAATCGGCCTTGGGGCCTGCGATCAAGGCCGGTTCGCCAAATTACGTGTCCCAATTCATGTCGTTTGAGGAGACCGGCTTTCCCCGAGTCGATGTCATCAAAAAAGATCACGCCTTGCTGCGGCTGGCCCAGGAATGGCAACGCAAAGCCGACTCGGGGGCATTTCAGGATTCGGCAGACGATATCCGCAAGACGGTTAGAGCCATCAAGAGTTACCTCTACCATGTCGAGAATGAATTTTCTCAGGAAAACGACTACTTCCACTTGCGCGGCCAGGACAACATCCTGCGCTATCTGCCGGTCGGAAGAGTGATGGTGCGAATTCATGCCGAGGACAGTCTGTTCGACGTACTGGCCCGAATTGCCGCGGTGGGTATTTCCGGCTGCGAGTTGATGATCAGCGTCGCACCGGAAGTCAACCACCCGGCGGTTTCATTTCTGAGGTCGCAAGACGGCTCAAAACTGGCTGGAAACCAGACTGTTGCGGTGCAGACCGACCGGGAAGTCATCGATTCAATGCCCGGTATTCAGCGCATCCGCTATGCCGATCCCCGGCGGGTTCCCGCTGATGTATTCGAGGCCGCAGCCAAAACCGGGTATTATATCGCCCGCTCACCGGTGCTGATGGAAGGTCGAATTGAACTTCTCCATTACTATGTTAATCAGAGTATTTGCGACGCTTATCACCGTTACGGCAACCTCGCAGAGCGGTCGACGATATGATCCCTGCAGCCCCATATCCCTTTATGGGGCCGGCACGATCGACGATCCCGCATAATTCAGGAATGTTTTTTATAAGGATTGAAAAATAATCATCCGCCGGGCGTGTCATAAGCCGAATAGGCTTACGGTTGCCCTGTGTTGGCAATTGCCGGGTGGATGTTTATCTTTTAGAGTTAAAGAAAAACAATAGTTTGGAACATGGAGGCGATAATGTCCAACAAGGCCCTCATCGTTGTCGATATGCTCAATGATTTCATCGATGAAAAAGGTGCCCTTTTCTGTGGTAAAACCGCCCGTGACATCGTGCCGTTCGTTCGCCAAAAAATAGAGCGCTACCGCAGTCGGAAAGATACGGTTATTTTTCTCCGGGATGCCCACGATGAAAATGACGCCGAGTTCGAAAAATTTCCTCGGCACTGTGTTGCCGGTACATGGGGAAGTGAAGTTATACCGGAGTTGGCGCCGGCTTCTGATGATTTGATTGTGAACAAAAAACGTTACAGTGGCTTCTATGGAACCAAGCTGGATAAAATCTTGTCCGACCGTAAGATTACACAGGTCGAAGTGTTGGGTGTCTGTACCTCGATTTGCGTGATGGACACGGTTGGCGGCTTGGCAAACCGGGACTACAGCATATCGGTTGCCGTCGAAGGGGTGGCTGATTTTGATCCGGCATTTCACGAATTCGCCCTGAAACGAATGGCGCAACTCTACGGTGCCCGAATCGCCTGAGTCCTTTCAGGTGTTTTGGGGGCTTCGATCCATAGGTATGTATAGTGAAAGACAGAGTTTTATTCCGATGGGCTCTTTTTTAAAATCCCCCTGTCCCCCTTTGTCAAAGGGGGAACTGGTAAAGGTTTGGAGTGGTTTCAACACAGCTCTTGCGACAAGAAGAGAGGCCGGTGTGTGGGCGTTCTCCCCTTTCAAATAGGGGGCCAGGGGGATTTTCTACTGTCGCACCCACACTCCAATCGGAACATATTTTTGACAACAGCTATAAGCCCCCTTTCATGTGGATGAATGGCGTTGATCTTCAGTAGATTTTTCGATTAGACAAGGAAAGCTGAGCCTTGGCTTGTCTAACTCCGTCAGCAAAAGGTATGATGACTGTCAATCATCGACTCGGCCCGCTATTCACCGATCTTTACGAACTAACCATGGCTGCCGGTTACTTCGAACACCGGCTTTTCGATCCAGCCACCTTTTCCCTCTTCATCAGAAATTATCCCCCGCAGCGCAATTACTTCGTTGCGGCCGGACTTCAGGATGCGCTCCAGGAGTTGGAATCACTGCGATTCGCCGAAGAAGATATTTCTTTTTTGGACGAAACCGGTCTTTTCAATTCCGATTTTCTATCCTATCTGAAACAGTTGCGATTTACAGGAGACGTGTTCGCCCTGTCGGAAGGGACGATATTCTTTGCAAACGAACCGATCTTCGAAATCACCGCTCCGTTGATCGAAGCTCAAATTATCGAGACGTTTATACTGAATACCATCGGTTTCCAGACCCTGATTGCATCGAAAGCAGCCCGCTGTGTTCACAGCGCCTCAGGACGCCAGTTGATTGACTTTTCCCTGCGGCGGACACAGGGCCATGATGCCGGGATAAAGGTAGCCCGGAGCACGTATATCGCCGGTTTCGCCGGCACCAGTAATGTCTTGGCCGGAAAAGAATACGGTATTCCCATGTCAGGGACCATGGCGCACTCTTATGTTCAGGCACTGGGGGACGACTTCGGCGCTTTCAAGGCATATGCCGATTCATTTCCGGACAACTCGGTATTTTTAATCGATACGTTCGATACCCTGAGCGGGGCGTCCGAAGCGATCAAGGTTGCAACGCAGATGAAACAAAACGGCCACATGCTGCGTGGGGTGCGACTCGACAGCGGCGATATGGCGCAATTGAGTCGGCAGGTGCGTCACTTGTTGGATGAAGCGGGATTGGAAGAGGTCCGGATATTTGCCAGCAGTGGTTTTGATGAATATAAAATTGACGAAGTTCTGAGGGCCGGCGCAAAGATAGACGCCTTCGGAGTGGGGACCACTCTCGGCGTATCAGCGGATGCACCTTTTGTGGATATCGTCTATAAGATGGTTCGCTTCGGTCAGCGCAATGTCCGTAAATTGAGCCCGGGCAAAGAAACCCTTGGCGGTGAAAAACAGGTCTTCCGGTTCCACCACGAAAACGGCCTTCACCGACAAGACATCATCGGTTTGCGTAACGAAACCTATGCCGCGGGGTCGGCCCTCCTCGAGCTGGTTATGGAATCCGGCCGCAGGGTACAACCCCTGCCATCTCTCGAAAAAGTTCGTCAGCGTTTCAAAAGAAATTTTGCCGATCTTTCAGACGAATATAAGGATTTGGCGGCTAAGAAAATTTTTCCGGTCTCGATTTCACCTCGCCTGCGAAAACTCCAGCACGCCCTTGATGTCTGATGCCGATCAGGTCAATAGTTCGTCAACCAATCGATACCATTTTTAGCCATTACCGATTATACCGCTTTTCAAAAATAAATTCCGACATACGGAAGGATGGTATAAGTGGTTGGTGAAAAAAACGATCCTATAACGGAACGTTTTTTTGACAACCACTATAAACGGTTAGGGATCGGATGGTGAAAATAGATGGGGCGAACCGTCCTAAGGGACCTTTTTCCGCATGATTCTGATAACCTTTTCGGCCACTTCCGTCTCCCGGGGGCTTAAGATACCGGCACTGACCCATTTGGAAATGGTTTCCTCGGGGATGTTCAATCCCTCGACATAATCTTCCAAATTGTCGAAACCGGTGGCATCGATATCCTGGTTTGTTCTATTCTTCACAACCCTGTTAACAGCCGAAACCGGGAATTCGTCGATGACAGGTCGGTTTACCGGCCGGTGGTCCTGGTCGCGGATGTCGCGCAATAGCGGCCTGCTATCCTCCGATTGGGATCGATACGCAACGCCTTGGTCGTCAGGTCTCAGCTTCCCCGCGCTACTATCTACCATTAAGGCCCTCACCATCCGGGCGGCCTGACCGGATCGAAACCGACCAACGACTTGTTTCAACACTTTATACCAGCGCCTGAAAATGATCATGTCCCTTTCCTTCGTTATACCGCTACCTTAAGTATAAGACATATTTCTGGACGTGCTTGAAATTATCCAATTAATAAGATGCCTGCCGTTCTCTACATGCGGTGATGCCGCTGAAATTTTACTCAAGGAAAATCCGCATGGTGACGATACCCAGGATAGACCCGTCTTTCTTCAAAACTGTTATGCGACGGAATGCACAACTTTTGCACCGTTGCATTAAATGTCAACTCAAACGAATAGTGAGTACAATACCAACGGGGGTTTACACCGATGATGAGTCCGGAGGCGATTGTCTACTTTGATACCCTGGGTTTTGGATGGGTCCTGGATGTGAACCAGATTAAGAAGGTTTTTCCGTACATCCTGCCCACCGTACCGGACCCCGACAAAGCCTTCCATAAAATATTTAGAGAGATATTAGAAAGATAGAGGAAGTGAGACGGTCTGAACGCTGCGTTTTTAGGGCGTGTCCCGCATTTAAGTTTTCCGATGAAATACCGATAATGTTTATTGAACCGAATTGATCAACCCTCCCTCTGGATTAGGCAATCATCAGGCTGCAAGAGGAACTTTATGGACATCGCGACAATTATCGGACTTTTTGGTGGGACGACCCTGGTTATTCTGGCTGTTGCCATCGGCGGGTCGGCCCTCATTTTCATCAACATACCCGGCGCGCTGATCGTCATCGGCGGTACCCTGGCAACCTGTTTCATCAAATTCTCGATGAAAGATGTTATCAACTCGGTGACAGTGGTCATGAAAGCATTCATGGTCAAGCTCGATTCGCCGGAAGAGCTCATAATCAAGTTGGTGGAATTTTCCAAAATTGCCAAAAAGGAAGGCTTGATCGCACTGGAAAATCAGAAGGCCGGGGATGGTTTTTCAGCCAAGGCTGTTCGCTACCTGTCCGACGGTTTGGATGAAAAACTGATATCGGAGATGCTTGACAAGGATATCCGGCAGACGATCCAGCGCCACATGATCGGTCAGAACGTCTTTCGGGGTATGGGCAGCTCGGCACCGGCCTTCGGCATGATCGGGACGCTGATCGGCTTGGTGCAAATGTTGGCCAGCATGTCCGACCCCTCCAGTATCGGCCCCGCAATGGCCATCGCCCTGCTCACGACCCTCTATGGTGCCCTGTTGGCCAACCTCGTTTGTTTGCCCATTGCCGACAAACTTGCCCTGCGCAGCCAGCAGGAGCAGGAAAACCGCCGAATTGTCCGGGAAGGCGCCATCGGTATCGCCCAAGGCATGTCGCCCATGGTACTCGAGGAAGCGTTGAAAATCTATCTCGCACCCAAAGACCGCCAGAAAGGGAACTCGGATAAGACCACCAAGAAGGCCAAATAATGAGTGAGCCTTTCGATATACCAAATGCCGTTGCAGAGGAGGGGGCTCCGGCATGGGTCGTCACATTCGGCGATCTCATGAGTCTGCTCCTTTGCTTTTTCGTATTGCTGCTGTCTTTTTCGGAGATGGATAAAGCCAAATACAAGGAGGTCTCGGGTTCGCTGGCCAAAGCGTTTGGCGTCCAGCACAAGGTCAGGGCTTTTCAGGTGCCCAAAGGGGTCAAGATGATCGCCAAGGATTTTGACCAGGAACTGATACCAACCAAACCACGCGAAGAATTCGTCAGTATTCAAAAAAAGGTTGGGGAGTCTTTAAAAAAAGAAATAGAGACCCAATTTCAGGACATGAAAGACCTGATCCAGGTGGAGGTGGGCGAGAAAGAGGTGGCCATCCGGCTGATGGGCGAAACCGCCTTTGATTCAGGAAAGGCAGACATCAAGGAACAGATGGCGCCATTATTGCTGAAAATCGGAAGCGTGCTGGCCGAAACCAAAGGTGATATCATTATTGCCGGTCACACAGACAATGTTCCTCTCAATGGCGGTCCGTATGGATCCAATTTGAAGCTGTCGATTGCCCGTGCCGCCACGGTGGCCGAATTTTTATTGGCAAAAGCGGCCATATCGCCAGGTCGCTTATCGACCATGGGTTTCGGTAAATACCGGCCGATGGAATCAAACGATTCGGCCGAAGGCCGCAAGCGCAACCGGCGGGTGGAAATCATTCTGCGGGCCCCTGATACGCAGACATCGCGGGCACCAGGCGTTGCCGGTCCAAACCTCATTAATGATAAGATTTTATTCACGATATCGGATTAACCGGTATATTTTATACCAATTGCCGTAACTTGGACCCGTTCCGGCGAGGGCGCTAAAATTTCAATTTAACGATCCAAGGGGGGCTTGCATCGGAAAGGAACATTGGTAAGTGGTAGACAAGCGTTGAGGCGGGGGAATGGCAAACCATTCCCCCGTTTGCATTTAGAAGTACCAGGTAAGGCCCAGGGTCGTGGACCACTCGCTCAGTTTCGATTCGAGTGTAATGGCGTTGAAGGCCGATGTTTCTTTGATGGTTTGCTCTGGCGCATACATGAAGGACGCATTCAGGGCCAGGCTGTCGGTTAGCTTGTAACCGATACCGGCGGTGATGTGATGTTCTACAATCGCCGGAAACCCGATGATGCGCAGGGTTTCATAACCGACGCGGTTGACCGGCGTGCCCTGGACGTCGACGGTGTTGGTGGGGTCAAACGGGTTGGGATTCCAACCGTTGTGAACCTTGACCGGGCTCTTGCCGTAGTTGTAGCCGAGGCGCAGGGCCCACTTTTCGGCCGGTTTCCATTGGGCGCCCAGGCCGAAGACCCACTGGTCTTCCCAGTCGAATTCCTCGTAACCCGCGGCACTGCTCCACTTCAGAAAGCGGGTATAGCCCTCGAAGAGCCACTGGCTGTTGGGTTCGAAGGAGATCCCCCCCTGGATTCGCCACGGGGCTTCCAGCTCCAGATCCTGATACGGCCCGGCGGGATTGCCGAATTTAGAGACATTCTTGTGGTTGACCTTTTCCGGCGTGGTGACGGAGAGGCCGAAGTTGAACTTGTCCCAGTGGTAGAGGGCGCCAAGCTGCAGCCCCACAGCGTACCCCGGGGCAGCACCCTCCCCCAGGTCGAGACTCTGCCAGACAACCTCGAAAGAGGCGCCGACCGAAAAGTTCGGGGTGATCAGGTAGGCCAGGTTCGGCGCTAATTTCAGGACCTGCAGCTGGGTGTAAACCGCTGGCAAGGTAATTCCCGGCACCGGCGCTGGTGGAGAACTGATCGGCATCCGTGAAAAGTCAATTTTGGTATCCTTGTAGTCCGTACCCAACCCGGAGACGCCGTACATGCCCGCACCGAAGCGCCATTTCTCGTTGATGGGTGCGGTGACAGCGATGGCCGGTATGACCGATGGTGGCAGTTCGCTGTTGTCGTTACCGGAAAAGCCGGGTAGCCCATAATTTATATTACCTTTAACGGATGGGACAAATATCGTGCCGGCGAAATCGACGGACGACCCCGGGCAGAAAGGTCCGAAACACATGGCGGCCGGGTTGGCAAAGATGGCGCTAATCGCATCTTGCGGGGCGGCAACCCCGGCACCACCCATGGCGCGCGAAACCGGACCGACACCGATCAGGTTGTCGCCGTTGGTGGCATGCGCGGCCGGACCCAGAACCAGAACCAGTGAAAAAATAAACAGAACGGCTAATGTCTTTCTCATCATCTCCTCCATTTTTAAATTTGGTCATCGCCTATTGATCCTGCAGTATGATAAACGCGTTCTCACCTCCTTTGCTGAAAAATTTACTGGTTTCCGTCCATAAATGGTCTTTATCCGCAATTTCCGCGTCCATCATGCCGAAGGCGGGCAAGTCGGCGGATTCGTTTGTGCGGCGAACGATAGTGCGCCTCCGCGAAATTCCTTGATTTCATTGAACTTGCAAAAAATTGCACATTTCTGGAACGTAAACGGGTCAGTGCTTTTAAAAAACCGTAAAGGGACTATAATTATTTATCTAACCGGCACTAGACGCTCTAATTATCACGATGCGGGCCTCTCCTTGCCGGCACCGATCAGCGCATCGGCAACCATCGAGGAGAGGAAATGCACCTGAACACCCATCTTATAATGATCGTTGAGATTGCTGAGTTGAGTATGGCAGTTCTCGCAGGCCGTAGACAAAATTGCGGCGCCCGAGGCCTTGACTTGATCGACCTTCACCTTGGCCGATTTCATGCGAAAGTCGAGCGTTTCCTCACCCAGGGCCACCAGGCCGCCGCCGCCGCCGCAGCACCAGTTGTAACGCGGGTCGTCGGTCATTTCCCTGAAATTGTTGGTCAACTGCTGCAGAATATAGCGGGGCTCATCGCTCACACCGGCGTTGCGGGCAATCTGGCAGGGATCGTGATAGGTCACCGGTTCCGAAAACAGTGTCTTGTCGACCTTTATGCGGCCCTCGCGCAGGTAACGGGCGTGAACTTCGGTGATGGCGGATACCTTGAACGGCTGTTCACCGGCGAGCTGTTTCATGATCCTGAAGGCCGTGCCGCATTCACAGATGCAGACTTCCTTGACCTTGAGACGCCGGGCTTCAGTGATGATGCGGTCAAGGATCAGCTTGGTTTTAGTCGGGTCTCCCACGAAAGCACCGAAATTGACCGCCTCAAAAAAACTCAGGGTCCATTTTTCGCCGGCGGCATTGAAAACCGCGGCAGCCGGAATAATGGAATGCGCTCCAGCCAGGGCCACGTAAAGCAGATCAGCGCCTTCCACATCCACCGGAATGGCCGACTGGCCGGCTTCCGTGCGCCATTTCTCCACGACATCCTCTTCCAGTTGCTTGATTCCGGCAAGAAAGTTTTCTTTGAAAAACTCCATTGATTTGCCTTTTTCAACCGAGGTGTCGGCCAGCAAGGTCAGGATTTCCGGTTCGGCGTTGGCACCGATCAGCAGCAGCTTGGCGATGGACATGAGCATCTGGGTATCGATGCCGAAAGGGCAATAAACCATGCAGCGCCGGCAACCCGTGCAGGAATACGCCGCCTCGTAAAGCTCTTCGATGGCCATGTCGTTGAGCTCTTTGGCCTCTCCCACCGAGGGCCAGAATTTGCCCCGGGCTTTAAAATATTTTTTGTACAATCGGCGGACAATCTCGTGGCGATAGGCGGCGATGTATTTGGTGTGCCCCGTCGATGCGTAAGCGTGGCAGGCATCGGTACAGGTCCCGCAGCGGGTGCAGGTTTCCAGATAGTAGCTCATCGTCCGGGTGATTTTGCTGCGGAAGAGTTTCAGCAGTTCCGCTTGGGTCTTGCTGTCCATTTTGATCAACCTCTTCTCAGTTTGTTCACAGGAAGTGACAGAATCGAATGCATCAGTTGGCTGAAAGGAAAGACGATTAAAAACAGGTTGGCGAAGAATACGTGTAGAACCAGCATGAACGAATGACCGGAAAATGTCGTGTTGTACGGCAGTTCCGGCTTGAAAATCAGCAGACTGACCAAGTAGGTGCGGTAGTCTTCCACCGTCATCTCGCCATAGTCATACCAGCGCCGGGCCCAGTCCATTTCACTGCCGAAGATGACGATCAAAAAGATCAGAACCAGCAGATAATAATCCTCCGGAATCGACAGGTCTTTGACCGGTGAGACGAAGCGTCGGAAAAGAAAGTACAGCAGGCAGACAGCTGCTATAAGCCCGACGAATCCATTGCCCAAGAAGATTTCATGTGGAACCACCTGAAAGATGTCGAAATCCGCAAGCAGTTCCAGATGGCCGATCAGCAAAAGAAACAGGCAGACATGAAAAGCCATCAGAAACAGCCACAGCACTGGTTTATGCCGCAGCACCGTGGGAAACAGAAATGTATCGTATAGCGCCCACAGCCATTTTGGGTTTTTTGAGGGATGGATCTGTTGGGTGGAAGGCAGTTTGGGTTTTCGCCAGATCGAAATGACGCGAAAGACGATCCCCAGCAGAAACACGGCAAAGGCGATATAGACCATCGGTACCAGAATGACATACATGACGGATTGCACGGCGGCCTCCTTGTTATGAACCAACAGCGGGGGTACCGGTTTGTCCTGTCGGCAATGCCGGCCCCCCGGCAGCTGCTAGACTTGGCGTTTAATGAAAAACTTGATGACTTTGCCGTCTTGCTCGGTTTTCAAGATTTCATTACCGCTCGTGCGAGCCCAGGCGGGGAAATCGGTCATTGAACCGGGATCTGTCGAATGGGCTTCGATCACCTGACCGATTTCAACTTCCTTGATTCCTTTGCTGACCTTCACAACCGGCATGGGGCAGGGCAAACCTTTTAGATCCATTACTTTATCGACTTTAACTTCTTCACTCATGACAACTCCTCCTGATGATATTGAATTCAATTCGGTTTAGATGAACAGTTGAATGCGGCTGTTGCCGGCTTCTTCCAGAAATTTGGCGACACCGCAGAACGTCAACCCCTCGTAGTCGATCATCTCTTCACGTTTGAAGCCCATCAGATCCATGGACATTTCGCACACGAATATTTTCACACCCAGCTCTTCGGCCATCGCCAGCATTTGCTCCAGCGAAGCGACGTTCTTCTTTTTCATCAATGACTTCATCATGGTCGTTCCCATGCCGCCCATGTTCATCTTCGATAATTTCGTCTCGCTGGTACCCTTGGGTAGCATGGTGCCGAACATCTTGCTCATGATGTCTTTGCCGCCCACGGTCTTGTTCTTGTCCCTGAGTACCGGTGTGCCCCAGAACGTAAAGAACATCACTGCCTCCATTCCCATCGCCACCGCTCCGGTAGCGACGACAAAAGACGCCAAAACCTTGTCCAGGTCGCCGCTGAAGACGATCATGGAGACTTTAGGCTCGGTCGCCTTTTTATCGAGAATATCGACACGGGTCTTGAGTGCCGCCAGCTGCTCCTCAATTTGTTGCAGGCTGACATCATTTTGCGGGATAATCTTTTCGGCGTGTTGCATGGTATCCTCCATTTGTTTATGGTGTTATATAAATATTAGATATAATAACAGTCATATATATTAATTTACCTCTTTTTTGGTATACGCTATGAACCTTATGTGCGTAATTACAGTCTTTCGCTCATGGACAGGACAGATTTTGTGTTGCGGGAATATTGCCGGGGGCAGATTCCGTTTGGCGATTCCCGGATAACGATTTAGCTCGCGTCTGCTTACACCATAAGCTCTTTTACCGCCTCCATTGACGACTTGAGCAGGTCGAGATTGATGAGCAGGAGTTTCCGTTGTTCATGAGGGATCTGAAGCAAGACCTGTTCATGTACGTCGTTCATAAAGTCTTTTATGTCGTTCAGTTTTTTTTGGCCTTCGGCCGTCAGGCTCAGCAGGCGCACGCGCGAGTCTTCCGGGTCCTTTATGCGTTGTATGTACCCCTTTTCTTTAAGGCCGTTGATGATGATCGAAATCCGGCTCTTGACCACATTCATTTTCTGGGCGATACCCTTGGGTGTCAGGTAGCGTTCGTCGCCGAAAAGCAAGAGGCAGCGCAATTCGGCATCGGGAAGGCTGAATCTGTCACTCTGATACTGCATGCGCTCCTGGCAGCACTGATACAGACGGTTCACCAGGACCTGAAACTGCTCCAGTTGAAAAGGCGTTATATTGGGCATGAGGGTCGGCGAATTATTGTTCATGGCGTGAACTATAAACAAAGAGAAATGCCGTGTCAAGTCCTTTTGTAAAAAAGTTTAAATTTTAAACCCTAATAATATAAGCAGGTTAAGAACAAAGAGGCGGAAAGAACATTCTCTGACGGCATTCTGGATACACGGGGTTGCCAATCGGGTTGGGCGAAGGGTCGCTAGAACGAGAGACCGGCTTCGAAAAAGGGGCCACTGACATCGGCGTCGATGAGTACACCTTGGTAGTCGATGTCGAACTTGTCGTATCGGTATCCACCGGCAGCAAAAACGTGATCCAGAACGTTCCAGCGGATACGGCCGACCAGGCTGAAGGCTTTGTTGGAACCGAGGGAAATCCCCCGGCCTTCGGCTTCCAGGGCCAGTGCGTGCAGGGGTTGAAACTGTAGGGCGCCAAAAACCATCGGTATCGGGACAACGAAGCTTTTCGATGCTTTGCCGAGCACTTCGTGTTCAATCTCGCCATCGAAATCGACTGCACGGACGTTGAGACCGAGGTCGATGTTGAGCATGTCGGCCGATATGGTCCTGACAAACGGAATATCGTAGTATAGCGATAGATCGAGTTCGTTCAGGGTAAATTGAGAATCACCATCGGATTCGGCGGTAAAAATTTTATCACCGATATTGAACCTGATGTTGTTATTTTCCGCACCTTCAATTTCTATTGGAGTGGCCATGACGTAGAGATTCGGGAAAAAGCGCGGAAATTCCAAGACCATCCGGCCATCGAGTCGGGTTTCTTTGTCATACTTAAGCTCTTCCTCGATGTTGAAAGCACTGTTCGGACTGGTCAGTTCTTCCGCAATGACGCCTCCCGGAGAGAGAGGCCATCCCCGTGCGGTAAGATCCAAAACAAATTCACCGGCTGTCAGCGTCGGGGGAAACCCCAAAAAAAAGACAAGGCAGATGATCGATCCGATTTTTCTCATTTTTCCACCACGATTTAAATCCAATTTCCTTGTCATACGTGGGAGGCTTTGCGGCCGATCGTTCGAATACGGTTACGGGTGTTGCGACGATTCCCCTGCTGCTCGTTTGAGGTAACAGGCGCGACTTCATCTTATCAAACACGCAAACTTGTGTCAACCAAACGTATTGTTTTTGTATTACATTTGGCATGCACAATTTTGCTGGTTTATCCAGGTCAAAGGTGCAGAAGAGGCGAGCCGAGATCAGCTTAACGCCGACGGGCAAACAGGAGGGAAATTTCGACGGTAAGACGCTTTCTATATTCCCAGATAGGCTTTTCTGACATTTTCATTTGCCAGCAGGTTATCGGCCGAGTCGGACAATGTGATGCGACCGGTCTCCATTACATAGCCCCGATCGGCCACTTTCAGCGCCAAATTGGCATTCTGCTCGACCAGGAAGATGGTGGTGTTGTTTTCAGTGTTGATCTTTTTTATGATGTCGAAAATCCGTCGAACAATGATCGGTGCCAGACCCAGAGACGGCTCGTCCATCAGCAGAAGGCGCGGGCGGGCCATCAGGGAGCGGGACAATGCCAGCATCTGTTGTTCACCGCCGCTGAGCGTACCGCCGGCCTGGTTGCGGCGCTCGGCAAGGATTGGAAAGAGTGAAAAGATATACTCGATGTCCTTTTTGACGGCGTCTTTATCCGGGCGCAGGAATGCACCCATGTCGAGGTTTTCCATCACCGTCAGGTAAGGGAATATTCTTCGGCCTTCAGGCACCTGGCTGATTCCGAGATCGACAACCCGGTTGGGGCTCAGGCCCTGGATCGGCTGACCTCTGAAAAGAATATCGCCGGAACGTGGCGGTACGATGCCGCAGATCGACATCAACGTTGTGCTCTTGCCCGCCCCGTTGGCCCCGATGAGAGTGATGATTTCGCCTTCCGAGATCTCGATGCTGATACCTTTCAGAGCGTGGATGTTACCGTAATAGGTCTGGACATTTTTGAGTTCAAGCATCGATTTCTTCTCCGAGGTAGGCTTTGATTACGGCAGGATTGTTCTTGATTTCTTGCGGTGTTCCCTGAGCAATCTTCTTGCCGTAATCCACCACAAATATCCGGTCTGAAAGGCTCATCACCAGTTTCATATCGTGTTCGATCAGCAGGATGGAGATACTTTCCTCTTGACGTAATTTCAGAATAAGTTCGTCCAGGGCGTCTGTTTCACTTGGGTTCATACCGGCCGCCGGTTCATCAAGCAGCATAATGAACGGTTCGGTAGCCATGGCTCGTGCGATTTCCAGGCGTCGCTGGGCGCCGTAAGGCAGGTTCATGGCATATTCATTGACGAATTCCTCTATCCCGATTTTTTCCAGAATATGGTAGCTGTCTTCCACCACCTTTTTTTCTTCTTTCATCGTTGAGGGTGGTCGAAAAACAGCGCCGGCGATACCCGACTTCAGGCGACAGTGCCGACCCACCATCACGTTTTCCAGGACCGTCATGGTGGGGAATAGCCGGATGTTTTGGAAGGTTCGGGCCATGCCGGCCTCGGTCACCTTATTGGGCTTGAGTCCGTTGAGCCGGATATTCGCCTTTCCCGGCGGGCGGATGGTCATCTCGCCTTCGGTCGGAGGATAGATGCCTGTAATACAGTTGAAAAAAGTGGTTTTCCCGGCGCCATTGGGACCGATCAGCGCGACGATTTCCCCTTCCATTATATCCAGATCCAAGCTGTCCAGGGCGCGCAGGCCGCCGAAGTCCATGGTCAGGTGGTTCACTTCCAGTACCGGTTTCATAAATCCTTACCGCTGCGATAGATAAAGTTGTTATTCGTTGAGGCCTTTAAACTTGTAAGTTCGCCGTACTTCGCTGATGATGCCGCCGGGGCGAAAAACCATCATGGTCACGAGAATAAAACCGAACAGGAGCATCCGGTATTCCGAAAAAGCTCTCAAATATTCGGGGAGAAGAATTAGGATCAAGGCACCGAAGATGACTCCGACGATGGATCCCATTCCTCCGAGCACCACGATGCACAAAATATTGATCGACTCCCAGATGGTGAAACTGGCCGGATTGATAAAAGTGGTTTTGGCGGCAAAAAGAACACCGGCCATCCCGGCCCATGTGGCACCCAGAGCGAAGGCGGTCAGCTTGGTTTTGGTGCGGTCTATCCCCATGGCCTGGCAGGCGACCTCGTCTTCCCGCAAAGCAATCCAGGCCCTTCCGATTCGCGAGTCTTTGAGTCGATTGACGACGAATATCGTGAAAATCACCAGGGCGATCATCAGAAAATAGATAAAAATAGTGGATTGCTCCAGGTTCATCTTGATACCGGGTAAACCGGGCCGTGGAATATTGGCAATTCCGCTGGGTCCGAAAGAAAATTCGTTCCAGTTTTCAAGCACCAGGCGGATAATTTCTCCGAATCCTAAAGTGACGATGGCCAGATAGTCCCCCCTGAGACGCAAAACCGGATAGCCGAGCAGGATCCCGAAAAGAGCACCCATGGCTGCGCCGATGGGCAGGGCCAACCAGAAGTTGAGGCCGAAATGATAGTTGAGCAGGGCGTAGGTATAGGCGCCGACCGCGTAGAACGCGACATACCCCAGGTCGAGTAGTCCGGCCAGACCGACCACGATGTTAATACCCAAACCGAGCATGATGTAAATCAGGGCATTGACCATGATATTGGTCTGGTACATGCCGAAGACAAAGGGATAGGCAACGGCGAAAAGAAGGATTGCCGCCAGTAACGGCAGGTGGATCCTGCGGTCTGCCATGATCCGCTGCTTGAGAGTTATCCGGTCTTGTGTATCTTCGGCCTGACTTTTTTTGCTTCCCAACTCTTTGCGCCGCAAGAAATAACGCCAGATAAAGGAAAAAAAGAAGCTGCCGACACCGACCAGCAACATGTTTTCCCAGCGCCATTCCACGCGGTTGTAAATGGTGTTGACCCGGATGACCATGATCGGGAAGGTCAAGAAGACAAACCAGAGCGAGATCAGAAACGACTTTTTAATTTCATCTAGGTTAATCAATTTAATCCGTCCTATCATCACGGGTGTGTATTCATTTGTTCGTGCTCGTCCGGATACCGGTTACACTTTTTCCGTTTCCGAGCGCCCCAGGATTCCCGATGGCCTGAATATCAGAATAAATACCAGGAACAGAAAGGCAAAGACATCCTCGTAGTCACTGGAGATGTAGCCCGTAAAAAAACTTTCGGTCCAGCCCAGAACCAGGCTGCCGAGAACCGCTCCCGGGATACTGCCGATACCGCCCAGGACAGCGGCTACAAACGCTTTGATGCCTGCAATGAAGCCGATGTAAAAGTTGATCTGTCCGATATGAGAGGCGATCAGAACACCGCCGATAGCGGCCGTGGTCGATCCGACGATGAAGGTGACCGATATGACGCGGTTGACGTCAACGCCGACCAGCATGGCCATTTCCTTGTCCTGGGAAACGGCGCGCATGGCTTTTCCGATGCGGGTGAATTTGATTAAAAATGTCAGCAGCACCATGACGATGGCGGTCGTCGAAAAAATAACGACTTGGGAAGACCGGACAATATGCTCCCAGGGTTCGAGCCACTTGAAATCGGGAATCAACGCCGGAAAGGGCAGGAAGTCGGATGTCTGGGCCAGAAGCACATAGTTTTGCAGAAAAAGCGACATGCCGATCGCGCTGATCAGGGCTGAGAGACGCGGGGCTTTCCGCAAGGGCTTGTAAGCGATCTTTTCGAGTGTGTATCCGTATGCTGCCGAATAGACCAGCGCCACCGCTGCGGCAATGAATAAGATTGCCACGGAATTCCAGCCCATGAGCGTCAGTACACCGGTGACGATCAGGGCGGTGAAGGCACCGATCATGTAGATTTCGCCGTGGGCGAAATTGATCAACTGGATGATCCCGTAGACCATGGTGTAGCCCAGCGCAATCAGGGCGTAAATGCTGCCACGCGTGAGACCCGCCAGAAATAACTCCATGAAGTAGTCGAAATCCCAGAACATGTGAATCCTCGTTTAGGTAATTCTATTAATTTTCCGTGGTGTCGTGCAGTATGGGTTAACATCCTTGCCGCCGCCAGAGGGAGGAAACCCTGGAAAATTCTATGGAACCATCAACTTGAAACCGGGTGGAAACGGAAGGTTGGCACGATGAAAAAATTCAGGGGGAAGGCGCTGTGCCTGTCCCCCCAATTTCATTGCATCAAGGTTTACTTCTCTACGTACTTGCCGTTTTCGACCTGATACATAGAAAAGCCGACACCGATGGCATCGCCTTTCTCGTCGAAACGGATCTTGCCGACCGGGGTTTCGACGTCATTGGTCTGGAGGGCTTTGCGCAGCGCATCGTATTCGGTTGACCCGGCTTTGTCGATGGCATTGAGCAGGGCCAGGGTGGCCGCATACGCCTGCGGAAAGAAAGCACCAGGGTCTTCCCCATAGGCTTTGCGGTGTTCTTCTATCGCTTCCTGGTACATGGTGTTGCTGGACAGGTCTCTGGGACCGGTGGCGTAAACGCCTTCGGCATATTTACCCGCTACTTTGATGAAGGTGTCGTCTTTAACGCCGTCATCCGAGATGAAGAGGGTTTTCATTTTTTTCTTGCGCATCTGGGTGACGATTTTCGAGGCTTCAGGGTGATAGCCGCCGAAAATCACTGCTTCTGCACCCGACTGCTTGACCTTTTGAACCACGGCGGAGTAGTCAACCGCACCCGGGGTAATCCCCTCGTAGAGGACAACCTTGGCCCGCGGATCTTTCTCCAGGAATGCTTTGGCAAATTCGGCCAACCCCTTGCCGTAGTCTCCTTTGTCGTGCAGGACGGCAACATTCTTGACCTTCAGTACGTCGAGAGCAAAATCGACTTCCAGTTTGGCCTGGGCATCGTCAGAAGCAATGGTACGATAAAAATTGGGATAATCTCCGCTCTGGGTCAGCCCCGGGTTGGTGGCCGACGGCGACATGGCGAGTTTTTTGGCATCCTTGTAGAGCCCAAGGGCGGCCTTTGTGGCACCGCTGCAGATATGCCCGAGAACCACATCGGCGTTCTCGGAGATCAACTTGGTGGCCGTGTTGGTGGCGATTTCGGGTTTGCAAACGTCATCTTCGACAAGCAGTTCCACCTGTTTGCCCATGACCCCGCCTTTGGCGTTGATCTTTTTTACAACCAGTTCCGCGGCTTTGACAGTCGGGATGCCGTAGGAGGCCAAGTCACCACTGTGGGGTCCGGCGACACCGAGCTTGATAGTGTCGGCCGCAATGCCGGTTCCTGTCAATATGAATACCAGAAAAACGCCCAAGATTGCCATTGTAAACGGTTTTTTCATAAACATCTCACTTCCTCCTATTGGTTTGTAATAACGGTGAAAACACGTTCCCCCCTAAAATCATATGTATATAGAGCGGAAGTTTGGAACGAGTCAAGCGCGAATTTGTTATTCTGGTTCAAAAAAATATTGCCGTTTGAGGAACTTGCCTGTATGAGTGCAGGAGTTGCATCGGTGGTGTGCCGCCAAATCGACGGAGAGGCGTACAGTGTGAAAAAGATCGGCATTATCGTCAAAGCGGATCCTGCTGTCGGCCTAAAAGCGGATGCTTTGGAACAATGGTTGATAGACAAGGGAGTGGAGACCCTGCGGAATGAAAGTTGCCCGCCGCACAGCGGACAACTGACCGAAAATCTGGAACGGGCGCCCGCGGATTTGGATTGTATTCTGGTCCTTGGTGGCGATGGTACGTTTCTGAGCGCCGTGCGCTGGATCGGAGACCAGAACATACCGATTTTGGGCGTCAAGTTCGGTGAAGTCGGTTTTCTGGCCGAAATCGCCGAAGATCGTCTCCAGTCAGTGGCAGAGACCATACTGAACGACACCTTTTCGACTCAGCCTCGAATGCGCCTGCTGGTCAGGGTGATCCGCCAGAACCGGGAACGTGCGGTCGAGACCGTGCTCAACGACGTCGTGATCAACAAGGGAGCCCTGGCCCGGTTGGCCCACATTGAAACCCGCATAAATGATCGGTACCTGACCACGTATCGGGCTGATGGGCTCATCATTGCCACACCAACCGGCTCGACCGCTTACTCAATGGCGGCCGGTGGGCCCGTGATCCATCCTTCGGTGCCGGCTGTGGTCATGACCCCCATCTGCCCGTTCACTTTGACAAACCGTCCGCTGATCATACCTGATTCAGCCGCCGTGACGATCAACCTCGCAGAAAGATCAACAGACATCCTTCTCACCTTTGACGGTCAACTGGGCCTCCCCATCGATGACCGAGACACGATTGTGGTCAGTAAATCCCCCTATCCGATCTACATGATCTCCGAGCCGAGCCAGAATTATTATGACGTTCTCAAAGCCAAGCTGAGGTGGAGCGGCGGTCGCACATGACAGCGCTTTCAGAAACGCCTTTTATGGCTCTATTTCGGCATCATGCTCAGAATTTAATCCTCGAAATATTCAGTATATTCCTGCGGTTAAATTTTCGCCGGTCTTGAGCGTGAGCAAAAATGGACATTTCCCGAAGGTACACACATTTAACGACCACCGTTTGCCGGCCTATCAGGGCTGCGACCAGATGGACGCCCCTCTAAGTGCCCATCTCCCAGGAAGACAGGTATTTTTTCTGTTGTGCGGTCAGGGTATCGATTTTCGTGCCCATCGCGGCCAACTTTTCCTTCGCAATCTGCCGATCAATTTTTTCAGGCACCGGATGTACATTTTTAGAAAGGCGGCTGTTGTTCTGCACCATGTATTCGATGCTGAGCGCCTGATTGGCAAAACTCATGTCCATGACACTCGAGGGATGCCCTTCAGCTGCTGCAAGGTTTATCAAGCGGCCTTCACCCAATACATTGATACGCCGACCGTTCTTAAGCACATATTCTTCCACGAAGGGCCGGATGGCGCGCCGCGTTTTGGTGATGGTCTGCAGGCCGTCGAGATCGAGCTCAACATTGAAGTGCCCTGAGTTGGACACGATCGCGCCGTCTTTCATGAGTTGAAAGTGCTCCTTGCGGATCACGGAAATGTTGCCCGTCAGGGTGCAGAAAAAATCACCGACAGCGGCCGCTTTGCGGATGGGCATGACCGTGAAGCCGTCCATAACCGCTTCGATGGCACGCAGGGGGTTGATTTCGGTGACAATCACGTTGGCGCCCATGCCGCGGGCACGCATGGCCACCCCTCTGCCGCACCAGCCATAGCCGCAGACGACAAAATTCGAACCGGCGAGCAGGCGGTTGGTGGCCCGAATGATACCATCGACCGTGCTTTGTCCCGTGCCGTACCGATTGTCAAAGAAGTGTTTGGTTTGGGCGTCGTTGACCGCAATAATCGGATACTGCAATACACCCTCTGCGGCCATGCTCCGCAGCCGTATCACCCCGGTGGTGGTCTCCTCGGTGCCGCCCTTCACGTGAGGGAGCAGTTCCGAGCGCTCGGATGCAGGGTGGAAACCAGGTCCGCCCCGTCATCCATCGTATAATGGGGCTTGAAATCCAGAGCGGCATTGATGTGGGCATAGTACGTCTTGTTGTTCTCGCCTTTAATGGCAAAAACCGAAATCCGGTCGTTTTTCACCAGGGAAGCGGCCGCGTCATCCTGAGTGCTCAATGGATTCGAGGCGCACAGAATCACCTGGGCACCACCGGCTTTCAACGTCTGCATCAGGGATGCCGTTTCCGTCGTTACGTGAAGGCAGGCGGCGATGCGCACACCTTTTAGCGGTTTATCCTTTTCAAACCGTTTTCGAATCCGGTCCAGAACCATCATGTTCTGATCGGCCCATTCGATTCGAAGCGCCCCCTCTTTTGCCAGTTTGAGATCCTTTACATCATAATCCATTATTTTTAGATTCTCCTTACATTGATTATTAATCAGCCATTTCGCGCATTTTATCCGCCATATCGGTTTGTTCCCAACTGAACTCGGGTTCGGTGCGGCCGAAGTGGCCGTATGCGGCGGTTTTTCGGTAAATTGGTCGCCTCAAATCGAGATACTCGATGATGGCGGCCGGCCGCAGGTCGAAACATTTCCTGATGATGTCTTTTATCCGGCTTTTACTAACCTTACCCGTTCCCATGGTATCCACCATCAAAGAGACCGGTTCGGCCACACCGATGGCATAGGCGATTTGAATCTCGCATTTTTCGGATAGGCCGGCGGCAACGATATTTTTAGCGATGTGCCTGGCCATGTAGGATCCGCTGCGGTCGACCTTCGAGGGGTCTTTACCGGAAAAACAACCGCCGCCGTGGCTGCCCTGACCGCCATAGGTGTCGACGATGATTTTACGACCGGTCAAACCACAGTCCCCCATGGGGCCGCCGACGACAAACCGGCCGGTGGCGTTTATATAATAGCGCGTGTCCCCATCAACCATGTCTTGCGGCAGAACTTTGTTGATAACGCTTTTGATGATTGCATCCCGTAAAAACTCGTATTCGACGTCCGGCTTGTGCTGAGCGGCAATGACCACGGCATCGATTCGTTTTGGAACGCCGTTTTCATATTCCACCGTTACTTGTGACTTGCCGTCCGGCCTGAGAAAATCAAGCGACCCGTTCTTCCTGACTTCAGCCAATCGGCGGCAGATCTGGTGGGCCAGCATGATTGGCAGGGGCATCAGTTCGGGGGTTTCATTGCAGGCATATCCGAACATAAGACCTTGGTCGCCCGCACCTTGCTCTTTGTAGAGCCCGTTGCCCTTATCGACGCCCTGGGCGATATCCAGGGATTGATGATCGATGCTGGTGATAACGCTGCACGTCTGCCAGTCGAATCCCATCAAAGACGAGTGGTAGCCGATGTCTTTTATCGTATCACGGACGATCTGGGGCATTTCCACGTAAGTATTGGTAGTGATCTCACCGGCGATAAACGCCAGTCCGGTTGTCACCAATGTTTCGCATGCCACGCGACAGTTTTTGTCATTCGCGATGATGGCATCCAGGATGGCGTCGGATATCTGGTCGGCGACCTTGTCCGGGTGCCCTTCGGTGACCGATTCGGAAGTGAAGAAAAATTGCTCTTTTTCCATGAGTGGTCCTTTCCAGTGTCAAAATTATAGTCAATAATCATCTGTTATGCTTCAAATTTTACCGTCACACCGAGACATTTGTTCGGTACATTGCATTATGCGGCGTCGGCGGCTCCGGTATGCACCGTGAGCATCATATTGTCGATCAGGCGCGTTTTGCCAACCCTGACGGCCAGGGCCATCAGCGCCGATTGTTCGATCCGCTTCAAATCTGCAAGCGTTTCCGGATCGCAGATTGTCAGATAATCGATGTCGGTTTCGGACTGGCTTTCAATCAGCCTTCTTGTTTCGTCCACAATGAGAGCGGCTTCCCGCACGCCCTTTGCAACCATTTCTTTGGCCAGCAAAAGGGCTCTGTACAGCGTCAATGCAGCAGGGCGTTGAGCGGCGGACAAGTAGGCATTGCGGGAACTCATTGCTAAACCGTCAGGTTCACGGACAATCGGTGCGCTGATAATCTCGATACCGATATTCAGATCCAATGCCATCCTTTTGATAATCAGTAACTGCTGGTAGTCCTTCTCGCCGAACACGGCGACGTGGGGGCGGACGATATTGAAAAGCTTATTAACGATAGTGGCGACGCCGGTAAAAAATACCGGTCGCGACAAGCCGCAGAGGTGGTTCGGAAGGCGTTCCAACCCTACGTAGGTTTCGTAACCTTCCGGGTAGAGATCGCCGGTTGTCGGGGTAAAGACCAGATCCACATTTTCTTTGCTGCAGAGCTCGAGATCACGTTGCAGATTCCTCGGATAGGTCTCAAAATCTTCATTAGGACCGAACTGGGCGGGATTGACGAAGATACTCGCCACCAGAACATCAGCGGTTTTACGGCCGATTCGCATCAGTGACAGGTGCCCTTCATGCAGAAAACCCATGGTCGGAACAAAGGCGATCCGGCGGCCAGCCTGCCAGAAACCATCAGCAGTGTTTCGCATTTCGTCAATCGTTGAAATTATCTTTACCATGTTGCCTCATCGAAATTTAAACCACTTAGACTAATTAACATACTTTATTTTGTCAACTAAGCGCGTCTTTTTTTGACTGACGGGCGGTTTTTTACCCCCGCCCCCCATGCAGACCCTATGCACCCGTGTGTGCGGCAACCATCTTTCTTTACTTGACATGTCATTATATATCTGGTGAATCTGGTAGCCTGAATCGTCGGTGCCGGAACCATTGAAGAGAAAGGTGCCGGTATTCAACTGCATTCAGGGCCATAGTCCCAAAGGAAACGTGGAACCTACTGCTGAAAGGGAGCGGGCGATGAAATTGGTAATACAGGTGATGGCCTTTTTTTTCATAATCCTGTCGGCACCATTCACAACAGCAGGTACTCCCGGGCATGAGGCTCAAAATGTGGCCGTCGCCCGCGCTTCAGACGAACAAGGCCATCTGTCGGCGATCGCCCTTGCGGCCACCGGTTCAGGCTCCGGTCACGGTGTGGAGACCACTGCCGACTCCTCCGGAAATGACGGCGGCCACGGTCATGAAAACCTCGGTGAAGGCCTGCCCCTCTGGAGCTGCATACCCTTCGCCGGAATGCTGCTGTCGATCGCCCTGTTTCCCCTTCTGGCCCCCGGTTTTTGGCATCACCATTTCGGCAAGGTTAGTGCATTTTGGGCCGCGATGCTCGGCATTCCATTTCTGTTTGCCTACCGGGGGCTTGCCGTTTATGAAATCCTGCATATTATCCTGGCCGATTACGTGCCTTTCATCATTCTGCTCTGGTCACTTTATACCGTTTCGGGTGGCATTCTCCTGCGCGGCACATTGCGCGGCACGCCGGTTCTCAATACGGCCATTTTGTTGATCGGTACCCTGCTGGCCTCCTGGATGGGCACCACCGGGGCCGCCATGCTGCTGATCCGGCCATTTCTGCGAGCCAACACCCATCGAAAGAACCGGACATTCATGGTCGTTTTTTTTATTTTTCTGGTTGCCAATGTGGGCGGGTCGTTAACACCGCTCGGCGACCCGCCCCTTTTTCTGGGGTTTCTGCACGGCGTATCGTTTTTCTGGACATTCAATATCCTGCCGCACATGCTGGTGGTTGCCGTTCTGCTTCTGCTGATCTACTTTCTGCTAGATACATATTATTATCGCAAGGAGGGAATTAAAGCCCCCGACGACGGGGTCAAAGAGCCCTTGCGGCTGGGGGGAATACATAATTTCATCTTTCTTGCCGGTGTTGTCGGATCCGTTCTGATGAGCGGTATCGTCGACTGGGGCGACGTCAACACCTTCGGCATTCATCGCGCGATTCAGGATTGGGTGCGAGACGGACTGCTGATCGGCATGGGAATCCTGTCAATGGTAACGACTTCGATTGCGATTCGAGAGGACAACGATTTTACCTGGTTTCCCATCATCGAGGTCGCCTACCTTTTTATCGGGATTTTCATTACGATGATTCCGTGCCTGCTCATTCTCAAAGCCGGATCGCAAGGGGCTCTGGCATTTCTAATCGCCGGTGTCAAGCAGCCGGGCCATTATTTTTGGGTGACCGGTGGGTTATCGGCTTTTCTGGACAATGCACCGACATATCTTACCTTTTTTAACACTGCGCTCGGTAGTTTTTTTCCCGGGATGGCGGAAGCCGAAGCGGTGCCGCTCTTGATGACTGAGAAAGCGGTGTATCTAAAAGCCATCTCCGCCGGAGCGGTTTTTTTCGGTGCCTGCAGCTACATCGGAAATGCGCCCAACTTTATGGTGAGATCGATAGCGGAAGAGGCCGGAACGCCGATGCCGAGCTTTTTCGGATATATTCTCCGATACAGCCTCATCTTTCTGATACCCAGCTTTGTGATTGTCACCCTGATTTTCTTTTAACGCACAGGAGCGGAAGCCATGAAAATAGAAAAAGTGCTTTTTCATACGCGGTTCCGGGACCTGGCCTTCAACGCTCTCGAGGCCGTTCTTGAACTGAAGAAGGCCGCCCTGAAGGAAATCGTTTTAACCAGCATCATCCCGAGGGAGGAGGTTGCGTTCGTTCCTTACGGCGGCTACCTGAAAGATGAAGAGAAGCGATTAGAGGAAGTTGCCCGGCTGCGCTTTGAGCAGTGGCAGGAGAACATTGCTGAAAAGGGGGTCCGTTGTACGATCAGAATTGAAACCGGATCCGTTAACGGCAAAATACTGTCGGTCGCGGAAGAGGAAAACGTCGATCTGATCGTGACAGGCCGCAAAAAGCGAAATGCCTTTGAGAAAATCTACGTGGGCACCCATGTTCTCGATATCCTGCGGCGCAGCCCCCTGCCGGTTCTGATGGGCAAATACATGGTGCAGTATGAATGGGCCGGAGAAATCCTGACGCGGGTCAACGATCACATATTCGAGACCCCCCTTTTGGCGACCGACTGGTCGGAGCCGTCAGAGCATGCCCTCGAGGTGCTCAAATCTTTTAAAGGGCTGGCGCAGAAGGCCATCGTTCTTCATAATATCGACGACAAGTTGTCAAAGGGTATGGAGATGGCGGCCTTGAAGGAAATCGAGGACGAGAGTAAAAAACGGCTGGCGGCTTATAGCCGACGCCTCAATGAAGCGGGAGTGACCGCTGAGACCGGCCTTTCCATCGGCAAAACGGTCTCTGAAATCATACGGCAATCCCGGGAGCGCAAAGCCACCCTGATCGTCATGGGGCGTACCGGTAAAGACTGGTTCCAGGAATACTGGCTGGGCGGCGTTTCACACAGAGTGGCGGAGATTTCCGAACTTCCGGTGCTCCTTGTTCCCTGAAGAAAATTTGTTTCACAAAGACCCATTGACAGCATCGGGAAGGCATTGAGCCTAACCCGATTCATTAATTATCCGGGCAGCTCCAATCGGTTTGAGCCATCATGACAATAAATTTTCTGGATTCCAACATTGCCATTATCGGCGGCGGCCGGTTCTGCAAAATATTTCTCGAGTACCTGTTCGACAAAAGCTGCCTGGACCATAGCCCAACCGTGCTGGGGGTTGCCGACATCAACCCCCAGGCCGAGGGATTGCGCTATGCCGATTCGTTGGGGATATTTACCACCCAGAATTATCGGGACCTCTATTCTCTCTCGGATTTGCAGGTCTTAATCGAGTTGACTGCAGATGCCACCGTCTGGGATGTCATCAGAAAAACCAAACCCGCAGGGGTCGACCTTATCGACCACATCCAAATCAGATCGATTTGGAGTGCGCTGCAAATGACCGGGGAAAAGCGCAGAGCCCTCGAAGAGTTGCAGCAAAAGGCCGGCGTGACTCCGGATATCGTAACGTATTTTGAAAAATTCGCCGACCATTTGTCGGACGTGATCCATAAGCGCAATCTGCGTAACCAGGAGATTGAGAAAGGTCTTATAAAAAGCCTGGGCCAGATCATACAGGGCAGCACCATTCCAACCTTTGTTATTAACCGGGACCACATCGTGACCCACTGGAACAAGGCCTTGGAGAGAATGACCGAGGTCCCGGCCGAGGAAATCGTCGGCACTGACAAACAATGGATGCCTTTCTGGGACAACGCCCGGCCGACAATGGCAGATGTTATACTGGATCAGGTTGGTGAAGCAGAAATCAAGAAGCTCTACGGCACCCAGTGGCGGAGATCATTTCTGATCGAAGGCGCGTATGAGGCCGAAGTGTTTTTTCCCAACCTCGGTGATGACGGCAAATGGATCTGGTTTACGGCCGCACCGATTCGATCCCCCGGCGGCACCTTGACCGGCGCCATCGAAACCCTCTGGGACAAAACCGAGGACAAGAGGGCCGAACAGGATCGGGATCGACAGACCCGGTTGCTGACCGAAACAGCAAGGGCGCTGGCCGAGAGTGAAAAGACCATGACCCAGATCATTCAGGGCAGCACGATACCGACTTTTGTCATCAACGAAAACCACCTGGTCACCCATTGGAACACCGCCCTGGAGAAGCTGACCGGCTTCAGCGCGGATGAATTTGTCGGCACCCGCCGGCAATGGAAAGCGTTTTACAAGAACGAACGCGCCACCATGGCCGACGTCATATTGGACCAGATCAGCGAAGCGGAAATAAAAAAGCTCTATGGCACCAAGTGGCGTAAATCGGGCCTCATCGAAGGGGCCTACGAGGCCGAAGACTACTTTCCGCGTTTCGGTGAAAAAGGCACCTGGCTCTGGTTCACTGCAGCGCCGATCAAGGCGCCTAACGGAAGAATTGTCGGTGCCGTTGAAACGCTGTGGGACAAAACCGAAGATAAAAATGCCGAGCAGGAGCGGGAGTTGCACACCCGCGAATTGAGTTCACTGTGCTCGATTTACACTTCCCTGACCACGGCGGAAACGCTGGAAGAAGGCATTCGCCGGGCGAGCCAGACCATTCTCGAATTTCTTTCGGCCGACGGACTCTGTATTTACCTGCTGGGACAAGACGGAAAATATCACATGCGATACAGCACCGGCTTTTCCGAGGAAGCCTGTCGGAACATCCCTGTGGTCGATGAAAGCAGTATCGTTCACCAGGTGGCCCAGAGCGGTGCCTTCACCTTGTATGAAGATTTATCGGATGGACGTTCGGAGGAGATCCGATTTCTGGATGAAAACAAGCTGGCATCAATGGTCTACATCCCCATCAGCTCAAAGGAAAAAAGAACTTTCGGGGTGATTCGGATCGGCAGCCAGAAACCGAAGCGGTTTTCACAAGATCAAAAAGACGTGCTCGAACTTATCGGCAACAGAATCGGGGTTGCGATCGAAAATGCCATGCTGACGGAGCAGGTTGTCAAATCCGAAGAGAAGTACCGTACCCTTTTCAACAGTGATCCCCACCCGATCTTCATCCTCGACAGCAAAACCTTCAAAATCCTCGACACAAACAAGCGCGCCCAGGACACTTACGGATATTCACGCAAGGAATTGCTGGGGATTCCGTTTCTGGAGTTGGGAGAAGAGACCGATGAAGAACTCGCTGAAGGCCTGAGGAACCTGGCGGAAGACCATTCGATGCTCTTTACCAAAAAACGGCATTATCGTGAAGGGCGCCGACCCTTCTATGTCAACATTAACATCAGCTCTGCCAAATATGGTGAAAGCCAGGTCGTCATCGCCTCCACCACCGACATTAGCGAAAGTGTGGAAAAAGAAACCCAACTGATTCAGGCCAGCAAAATGACGACGCTGGGCCAAATGGCGGCAGGCATCGCTCATGAAATCAACCAGCCGCTGAATGTCATTCAGGTCTGCGCCGACTTTTTCAACAAGATGATTGCGCGCGGGCAGGCCATCAGCGATCAGGACCTGGGCTCCATGGCGAATGACATTAGCAACAACGTCCAACGGGCCGCGGCCATCATCCAGCACATGCGGGGATTTGCCCGACAGTCGAATGTCGTTAGAGCAAAAGTGGATATTAACGATCCGATCCGTGATGTATTCAAAGTTCTCGGGCACCAATTGCGGGTGCACGAGGTCGAGGTCGATCTCGATCTCGGTCAGAAAATTCCGCCCATCATGGCGGATCACAACCGGCTCGAGCAGGTGTTCATCAATCTTGTCACCAATGCCGTTGACGCCATGGATGACAAGTGCAGCCGGCCGGAGTGCCGACAGGCCGAGAAAAAATTGACGATAAAATCTTTCGTGGAAAACGGGTATGTGTCGGTCATTGTCTCGGATACCGGCAACGGCATGTCCGCAGAGGTTATGAGTAAAATATTCGAACCCTTTTTTACCACAAAGGACGTGGGCAAGGGAACGGGACTGGGTGTCAGTATCAGTTACGGGATCGTTAAGGACTATGACGGAACCATCGAAATCGATAGCAAGGTCGGAGAGGGAACCACCTTTAAACTCAAATTTCCATACCAGCCATGAACGATGGACCAATAAACAAGTTACTGCTCGTCGATGACGAACCGGATATTCTACGGGTGCTCAGCATCTCCTTGAAAGCCGACGGCTACGATGTGCGGACGGCTCCCGGCGGCGAGGAAGCCCTCGCAATATTCAGCACCGAGAGACCCGACATCGTCATCACCGACATCAAAATGCCCGGTATGAACGGCATCGAAGTCCTTAGAGAAGTAAAAAAAATCGACCAAGAGACGGAAGTCATTATAATCACCGGTCATGGCGACATCGAAGCGGCCATCGAAGCACTCAAGTACGGGGCCTCGGATTTCATCAACAAACCGGTTCGCGACGAAGCCCTTTCCATTGCCTTGAAAAGGGCGCGCGAGAAAATCGATATCAAGCAGCAGCTCAAGGAGTACACTGTCGGCCTTGAACACAAAATCGCCGCAGCAACCCGCGAGGTCAGGCGAAAGTCGAACTTCCAGAGCAAGCTGATTTTAAGTTCAAATGACGGCATTGTGGCGACCGACAAGGATCTGTCGGTGGTCATTTACAACCCCGGGGCTGAATGTATTTTCGGTTATGCTGCTCGGGACGTTATCGAACGAATGCGTTTAAAGGATCTCTTCACTTCGAATATAACCCACTTGTTCATGAGCGCCATGGATGCAGACAACGGCGCTAAGGAGATACCCTGGCAGGAGACCATGGTTCTGGATTGCAGGGGCGAGAGTATTCCAGTGCGGTTTTCCGGTTCGATACTCCATGAAAAAGGGCGCAAGATGGGGAGTGTCGCTTTTTTTCAGGACCTGAGGGAAATCAAACGTCTGGAGCGGGAACTGCTCAAAGCAGAGCGCTTGGCCGCCGTCGGCCAGACAGTGGCGGGCCTGTCCCACGGGTTGAAAAATATTTTGCACGGCCTCAAAGGGGGCAGCTACCTGGTTGACTTGGGAATCAAAAAGGACGATACTGAAAAGCTAAAAAGCGGATGGGACATGATCAAAAGAAACATCGGGCGCACGTCGGAACTGGTTTTGGACCTGCTGACCTATTCCAAGGAGAGAGAGCCCGAGCTGGAAGATTGTTCCCCAAATGACATCGCCAATGACGTTTGTGAACTCATGCTGCAGAAAGCCCGGGAGAACCAGGTTGACATTGTTAAGGACTTCGATCCATCCATCGGTATGGTGTCGATGGATCCGCGGACCCTCCACAGTGCCCTTCTGAATCTGATGACAAACGCCATCGATGCCTGTTTGTTCGATAAGGACACCGATAAGAGCTGGAAAGTTGTCCTTAAAACCATTTACGAAGCCGAGAATGTTATCAGATTCGATGTATCCGACAACGGTGCCGGAATGAATGCGGAGGTGAGAGAAAAACTGTTTACCTCTTTTTTCAGCACGAAGGGTCACCGGGGTACAGGACTTGGGTTGATGGTGACCCGCAAACTTGTCGAAGAGCAGGGAGGACAAATATCGGTGACATCCGAGCCGGCGATCGGGACCACCTTCACCATCCTTCTGCCCTTCCGGGCGCCCGAGCAACAGTAGCGACGATCCGTCGATATCACGGGTTCGCCGGCGGGTCGTTTTTGGCTGAGCAGATCGAATCTGCAATCGATTGAAATCTATATGGACAAGGAGGCTCAATCATGGGTAAAAAAGTTCTGGTCGTCGATGATGATCCGGATGTTCGCCTGTTCAATGTGACGGTCCTTGAAGAGCACGGATATACGCCTATAGTGGCCACCAACGGGGAGGAGGGAAAAAATCTGGCGCGACAGGAGAAACCGGATCTCGTCATTCTGGATGTCCTCATGCCTCGTGAAAGCGGCATACGGCTTTACCGCGAGCTTAAAACGGACAAGTCCCTGAAGCATATTCCCGTGATCATGCTTTCAGGGATTGCCGAAAAGTCATTCCTTCGCTCCCAGAAAGTTCTGGCCGAATTCGGAGACAAGGAGGTGCCTGAGCCCGAGGCCTATCTGGAAAAGCCGGTAGAAGCCGAAGAGCTGGCGGCAACGATCCGAAAAGTTCTCGGGTGATCGGAAGGCTTGCTTATTCGAAAACAATCCGTAGAGAACGGCATTGATCATGAAAACAAAGAAATTGCTGTTTGTTACGAAATTCGAGGAACTGGGATTCGATGCACTGAAATCCTTGTTGGGTTTACGGCAGGCGGGTCTCGAACACGTGGTGTTCATCAACGTCATAGAGAGAGAGCGGGTGGCCATGCGCCGCGGCACCGGATACAACAAGGAAGAGGAGATCCGGCTGCGGGAAACGGCGAACATCCGTTTCATCCAGTGGGCCGAGAATTTGTTCGAGCTCGGTCTGGAGGTCGGCGTCTATATTGTGGTAGGCGGCTTGGTTGCCGAGGTGATCAAGGCGGCCAAAAAGGAGGAATCCGATCTGATCGTTATCGGTCGCTCTCAGAAAGGCGTTCTGCAACAGTTATATGCGGGTTCGGATGTCACCGAATTGCTCCACCGGACCGCCACACCGGTTCTCGTATACAAATATATGTCTGAGAATTCGTTTGCCCTCGACAAACCTTTTGATAGACCTCTTCTGGCAGTCGACTGGTCTCCGGCCAGTTTGAAAGCCGTCGACTATCTCAAAGGGCTGGCAAAGATCGTGCGGGAAATCAATGTGGTTCACGTTGCCAGCGAGAAGGAACTTACCGGTTCTTCTGCTATGGATATTCAGAAGACACGCAAGGCGAAACGCCGTAAACTGGATGCGATCTGCGATGTTTTCGAATCCGAAGGTATTGCGGCACGCGCCCAAGTGTACATCGGGGATCCAAAACACGAGATCGAAAAGGCCGCCAGGGAATGCCAGGCAACGATCATCGTCATGGGTTCATCCGGGAAGACAGGCTGGGTGGAACGCTGGCTCGGGAGCACGCCGCGCCATATCGCTGAACAGTCGGCTTACCCGACCCTGCTCATCCCGCCCCAAAAAAAGAAGTGACACGGACATCCGGAAATGAGAACCCGTATCGCTTGAGGCTATAGCAAGCGACGGCCAAAAGTGGCAGAATCGAACAACGGCGGGGTTGTAGCGGATGGTTTCCGCAGAGAAATTACCGACACGCACGATAATAGCCGGAGCGGATTGACAACAGGAGGATTTTGATGGCGGTAATCACCATATCAAGACAATTCGGTGCAGGCGGCAAGACGATCGGGAAAATGGTTGCCGATAAACTGGGTTACACTTTTGCCGATGACGACATTATTCAGATGGTCGCTGAAGCGGCCAATGTTTCGCCCCACTGGGTCGAATCGGTTGAAAGGGAAGCCGGCGGCAAGCTTTCCAGGGCTATATCCAACATGGTTTCAAAGCGATTGGTGGATCGCATTCTCAAAGATGAGCGCGGTTATATCGATGAAAGACTCTATCTGGACTATCTGGTGGTCATCATCGCACAGATTGCTGAAGAAGGAAATGCCGTCATTCTCGGCCGGGGCAGCCAGTATATTCTGCACGACCACCCCGATGTGTGCCATATCCTACTGATCAATGAATTTGAAAACCGGGTTAAATTTATGATGGAGCAATACGATCTCTCGGAGAGCCGAGCGGTTCAGGTCGTCAATCGAGAAGAAAAACGACGGAGCAACCTTTATAAAAAGATCGGCAAAACCGACTATGACAATCCCGCTCTCTACCACCTGGTTTTGAACATGGGAAAACTGGACATGCAGAAGGCGGTCAAGCTCGTTTTGAGCACGGTCAAACCCTGAAAGCCGAGGGCGCGGGCCGGAAAATTAACGGGAGATCATTCTGGAGTCACTAACGGAAAGGGATCCCCGGCAGATATCCGCCACGGGGAAAGCAATAGGGCTTCAGCAATTTTGCACGTACACGTATGTTATCGATTATCCGATACAGCCGCTCATGGTTTTACCAACCGGCAAGCCAGATCCTCCGCCATATCCAAGTCGACACGGCTCATGTTGAGAACCAGGTGATAGTGAGACCAGTTGTCGTAGTCTTCCTTGCCGAATTTACGGTATAAGTTGATTCTGCGTTTGTCTTCATTGTTTACGGTCTGTTCTGCGTGCTTGGTGAACAAATCGTATTTTTCTTCGATAAACTTTATGCGGTATTCCTTGGCGGCAACCAGAAGGATGTGATAAACACCATCATATTCCGTGAGGATATACTGGCTGCCCCGGCCGAGAATGACGGCGTTGTCGTCTTCGGCTATCTTTTTGATGATCTGGCCGAGCAGGTCCACATAAATTTCTTCATCGATATAGCCCCGGCGGTCGTCCAGTAAGCGATCCATGAAATTTTTCGAAACCAGGCCTGAAATCAGACGCTCCAATTTCCCTCCGGCTTCCTTTTCCATGGATTCCACCCAGCGGGTTGATACTTTCGCCTGTTGGGCGACCATCTGGATGATCTCATTGTCAAAAAATGAATAGCCGAGTCGTTTGGCGATTCTTTTTCCCAGAGTTATGCCACCGGCCCCAAACTGCCTGGAGATCGTTATGACGGCCATTTTTTATATCTCCTACGAAGAAATTTGGTTTGCCCGAAAATTCGACAGTGTATCGTAGCGGCAACGCGGTGAAATTTCAATACACTTTTGTTCTCATTTGATGAAATCCGATCCAGGCGCCGTGATAAAGGAACGGCATTCGGCACTGGGGAATTTGAATTGAATCCAAAATCTGAATAATATTTGTTATTTAATTAGTGCCCATCCACATTCGCTTTTTGGCATTAAAGCGTGTCCAATTCATAAATGAGAATTTTTTTGCTGAGCAAGGCCGCATCCCGCCTAAACGGGATTTACGGCGAGGCGTACTTTTCGTACGCTGCAGTCGGAAACCTGCGGATAATCCCGCCATGGCGGGACCCAGCGGAAAAAAGGCCATTTATGGATGGACACTAATTTGTGATGCAAATTTAAATAACGGTTGCATTTTTTTTCCCGTGTGCTATCAAATTTGCTTCGGTAAATCCCCGATAAGGTCCGCTCCGACAGTGGAGCGATTTGATGGGCATTAATTACAAGAAAAATCGATCATGGGCCGAAAACCTGACCATTGTCATGCAACTCGGATTGACGATGGTCGGTTGTATCGCTTTCTGTTTTTTCATCGGCTTCAAGCTGGATCAGTGGCTGGGTACGAGGGGCATCTTTATTGCCGTCTTTACCATACTCGGTGTTATCGGCGGAGCGAATGTGGCCTACCGGCAGATCATGGAGATCATTCAAGACAAGGACGGCAAGGATAATGGACGGGACAATGGAGTCGATTAGGGCGACACAGAAAAAATATGGTTCCAGAGCCATGGCAACGGCAGTAATCCTTGCCCTTATTATAATCTTCACCGGCCAAACGGCCTTAGGAAAAGGTCTTGTCCTGGGGACGCTGTTCAGCGTGATCAACTTCGTCCTCATGGGAGAGACGCTGCCACTCAAACTGGGGCAATCAAGCAAAAAAACATTTGTATTCTCTATAATTTCGATGTTTCTCCGCTATATTCTTCTGGCAATTCCCCTGGTTGTCGCCGCCAAATATGAACAGTTCCATCTGGTGACGACGATCACCGGTATTTTCATGGTGCAGTTCGTGATTCTTGCGGAGCATTTCGGCAAATACATCCACGTAATCCAAAGAAGTGGTTTCAAAACCTCAGATCAGGATTGAGGGCAAGGCGCAGGCGGATGATAAAGCGCAGCATATTCGATGATATGTGAGCATTTTGAAGAGGTCTGCAACACAGCCATCGGGCCTTAGATGGGGTCTTGAAACCACTTCTAATAAAAGTTCGTGAAGGTAAACCACCCATGGGTGAACTTGGTCTTGTCCATCAGCTGCTCATACCTGTATTCGGCTACACGATCACACTGAACCTTGAAGTGATCGTCATGACCTGGATCGTTATCACGTTGCTCATTATTTTCGGTTTGTCTGCTGCCAGAAATAAAGACATCGTTCCCCGGCCACTTCAAGTCCTGGGAGAAATTTTCGTGGAGCAGTTCTACAAGCTGACCGAGGATGCCCTCGACAGGGAAAAAGCCCGAAAGTACGGTCCACTCGTCTGCGCGCTCTTCATGTTTCTGCTGCTATCCAACTGGTTGGGAATCATTCCCCACCTCGAGGAGCCGACCAAGGACCTGAACACACCGCTGAGCCTTGGGCTTATGGGGTTCGTGATCGCCCACCATGCCGGCATCAAGAGCAAAGGGTTTAAAAAATACGTCAATGAATACTTTCAACCGATTTTTTTCATGATGCCGCTTAATCTTATCGGTGAACTGGCAAAGATAATTTCCATATCATTCCGGCTGTTCGGGAATATTATGGGTGGCTCCATCATCATCTTGGTGGTCTCTTATTTGAGCTACAATATCATATTGCCCCCCTTTTTGAACGGATTCTTCGGACTTTTTGTCGGGACCATACAGGCCTTTGTTTTTACGATGCTTACAGTGGTCTACATTTCCGTGCAGGTGAAGTAGAATATGCAGTTCGACGTGCAAACAATCGTGAAATTGAGTGCTTTTGCCGGGGGTGGAATCGCGATGGGTCTCGGAGCCATCGGGGCGGCGATTGGTGAAGGGTACACCGCCGCTCAGGCCAACCTGGCGGTATCGCGTAATCCGCAAATTTCCGGCGACATTTTCAAGAATATGCTGGTGGGCCAGGCCGTGGCGGAATCGGCATCCATTTTCGCTCTGGTGATCGCTATCTTGCTCCTTTTTCTGGATGCTCCCGGTGCAACGCCGCTGAAGGCGGCCGCCCTGTTCGGATCCGGCCTCAGCATGGGCTTCGGCGCCATAGGCTCTGGCATCGGCTCAGGGTTTCCAGGCGGGCAGTGCTGCTTGGGGATTTCACGCCAGCCGGCCGTAGGATCCCGCCTGACCACCAGCATGCTGATCGGTTCTGCCGTGTGCCAGACGCCGGCGATCTTTTCTATGGTGGTGGCGTTGATGTTGATATTCATGGATTTCGGTAGCTCGCCACTGTTTCCAACCTGGGCGGCCTTGATCGGTGCGGGCCTGAGTACCGGCCTGGCGGCGATCGGGTCCGGTTACGGCGGCGGCATGGCAGCGGGTGTCAGTTGCGAAGGGATTGCCCGCAACCCGGAATCGGTTGCCAATGTGACCACCACCATGCTGGTTGGTCAGGCCGTCGCCCAGACACCATCGATATTCGGCCTTTTGGTCAGCTTCATCCTGCTCTTCAAGGCCTTTCCCGAATCCCAGGCACTCAGCGCGTCCATGGCCTTGCTGTCCGCCGGTTTATGCACAGGCCTGGGTGGCATCGGTCCCGGTATCGGAAACGGAATGGCGGCCGAGGGCGCCGTGAAATGGGTGGCCAGAAATACGCCACGGGCCGGTGAATTGATGCGGACCATGCTGGTGGGGCAAGCCGTGTCTCAATCCACCGCGATTTACGCCATGGTGATCAGCCTGGTCCTTATTTTTGTTCTATGATGGATTCGGGGTTACACATATCGAATTCCGGCATTGAGAGCCACATTGACTATATGATGTTAAAACTCCTTTAACAGTCAGAAATTCATTGAACCATACGCGTTATATTCAGGAGGTAAAGATGGCAATCGAAGGTGCAGATCTCGTAAAGGCCGCCGCATTTATCGGCGCTGGAATTTCCATGGGGCTGGGAGCCATCGGCCCGGGTGTCGGGGAAGGGATGGTCGCTGCCAAAGCATGTGAAGCAATTGGAAAAAATCCTCAGGAAGCCGGTTTGTTGACCCGGACCATGCTGGTGGGACAAGCGGTTTCGGAATCAACCGGAATTTACTCCCTGGTCATTGCACTCCTGCTTCTGTTTGTCGTTTAGACGGACAGCGTTTGTACATACAGCCACCCAAGGCTTTGGATCAAAAAGGGTGCTGCCAATCGTACCGGGGATAACCCTTCGTCTGCGGTCATGAATTCAACATGGACTGTGCTGTGTGATCGTTTTCGGCGGGGACACTGGACCACATCACATTTTGGACGGATGCCATGCAGATCATCAGCAACATTGCATTGATCAGTATCAACGAAACCCTCATCATCCAGTTAATCTCATTTCTGGTTTTTCTGTTCATCATCAACCGGGTAATGATCCAACCGCTGCGCGGCGTCGTTCAGGAAAGGGAGAACCACATCCAGAATATCCAGGAGGATGCCAAGGAGGCTGAGAAAGAGATTGAGAGGTTGATGAAACGGTTAAAAAAACAGGAAGCCGAAGTTATTCGAGAGGCGCATGAAATCCGAGAAAAAATTGAAGGATCCGGCAAGCAGGAAGCGGACGGAATCGTTAAAGTCGCCCGGCACGATGTGGAAAAATTGTCGCAAGAAAACCGGCGACAGCTTACGGCGCTGGTTGCCGAAGCCAGAAAGTCGATACAAAAGGAAGCCCAATCGCTTGCCGTTGGATTGATGGAAAAACTGCTGGAGCGGAGGCTCACATCATGACGCGCAAGGAGAGATGCCGCACCCGGACGGGAATCATTGTTATGGTTGCTCTTCTCATTGTTTTCTCCGGGGTGGGAGAGGCCCTCGCCGCCGAGGGCAGCGGGGGCTGGCGGTCCACTTACGATCTGGTCATGCGCTGGGTAAACTTTGCTATTCTGGCCTTTGTGATCGTCAAATTTGCCCGCCTGCCGCTGAAGAACTTCCTCTCTGGAAAAGGACAGGAAATTTCACTTCAAATACGGCGTCTCGAGGATGAGAAAAATCAACTGGTCCAGCGCGTTCGGCAAGCTGAAAATGAACTGGAAGACAGTACGGGCCGGTTGCTAGAAATCAAGGAGCGGATCGTGCAGTCGGGAGAGCGGCGCAAGCAGGAAATACTCGCCGAAGCCCATCAAGAGAGCCAGATCATTATGGAAAATGCCAAGCGAAAGATCGAGGGCCGGCTCCTTCAGGCCCAAAGCGTTTTACGCGCGGAGATGATCGATGCCGCTGCCGATCTGGCCCTGGAAAAATTGCCTGGTATGGTCACGGCGGAAGACAACCAGAAATTGCTGCAGAGCTACATGGCACAGGCGGCGGGCGAATAGGGCGTATTAGAACATGATGCGGGCGTCGGCAACGATACAGCCCTTGGCGGTGCATTTCACCGGATTCAAATCGATCGATTCGAACCGGTTTTCGAGCGCCATGACAAGGTTTGAAAAACTGACCATCAACTGTTTCAAGGACACCAGATCGACCGGTTCGGCCGCCCGATACCCTTTCAACAGTCTGCCGCCTTTGAGGCTGTCGATCATGGATGCGACGTCTTTTTCGGACAGGGGTGCCATTCGCAGGGCCGTGTCCTGGTAGATTTCCACAGCGGTTCCGCCGATACCCATCAAAATCACCGGACCGAATTGATAGTCGATTTTCGCCCCGACGATCAACTCGATTCCCGGAACCAATTCTTCGATCAGAATTCCGCAGAATCCTTCCAGCTTGCTGAAATCGTTGAATGTGGCCGTGAGTTGGGCCGCATCCTCGATGCCCACCACAACGCCGCGGACCTCGGATTTGTGAATGATATCCGGCGAGACGACCTTGGCAACGACTGGATAGCGGATGGCTTCGGCGGCTTCGAGGGCCTCCGGTAGGCTGGCGGCCCAATGGAATTTAGGTGCCGGCAATCCGGCCAGAGCAAGCAGGCGCTTCGCTTCAGGTTCCATCATCCATCCCGTTCTCTGTGCCTTGTCGATGATCTGCCGCATTTCTTGGTTCAGCATGGACGGCACCTCCGTATGGCCTCTACCATCAGTACCGCTCCATCGATGGAAGAGGATACCGGTACATCGTTCAGTTCGAACCCCTCGATCAACATGCGGTACTTTTCCTGGTGGGGCACGTAGGCCACCAGGGGTTTTCCCTCGCGTCCAAACACATAGCTCAAACGTGCGCCGAGATCGGAGCTGATCCCCGGCGAGTAGGGCAGCAGCAGCAGTATCACGCAATCGACCTCCGGCGCCCGGCTCAGAACGTTGGCTGCGGCGACAAAATCATCATCCCTGGCACTTCCGGTTAAATCGACCGGGTTTTCCAATGAGGCGATTGGTTGAATGCTGGCTGACAGGTTTTCCCGTATTTGTTGCCGGACACTTTCCGACAGTTGGGGGACCGTCAACCCCCTGGACATACAGATATCCGTCACCAGCACACCGTGTCCGCCGCTGACGGAGATAATGCCGACCCGCCCCTGAACCGATTTCTGGTAACAGCTGAGTGATTCGCAAAAGGATACCATTTCGAACTCGTTTTGGGCTTCAAGGATGCCGTGTTGCGATAGAACTTCGGAAAACACCCTGTAATCACCGGCCAGCGAGGCAGTGTGACTGGATGCTGCCCGGCGACCTTCTTCGCTTTTTCCGGCCTTGAGGACGATGATCGGTTTGGGAACCCGGCTGGCCAGCTGGATGAAACGGCGGCCTTCATTTTTTTCGAAACCTTCGATGTAGAGCGAAATGACACGGGTTTCGGGATCATCCGCGAGGTAGTCCAGAAGATCGAGTTCGCGAATCAAGGCTTTGTTGCCGATGCTCACTGCCAGGGACAATCCGATCCCCTGCTCGGCGAATTTGACCATCTGGTCCACCAATACGCCGCCGCTCTGGCTGACGATGGCGACTCTTCCGGGATCGGGACGAACCAGGCGTTCACCCGGTAGAAAGAAAGTATCAAAGCGGGTTGGTGCGTAAATTCCCAGGCAATTGGGTCCGATGAATGGAAACTTGGCCTCCCGGGCGATGGAGACCAGCTTTTCTTGCAGATCGCTGCGGCCGCTTTCGGCGAAACCGCCGGAAATGATCACAGCACTGCCGACGCCTTTTTCGATGCAGTGCTTCAGTATGTCCGGCACGAATTCAGCGCGGGCCGCCACCACAGCAAGGTCTATCCGGGCCGGAACATCGGCGATGTCGGTATAGACCCGGTCACGCATTAACGTACCGCCGCGTGGATTCACCGGGTATACCTTCACCGGGTATCTCAGGTGGATCTTGTTGTAGATGACATTTGCGGGATGACTGTCGTTGGTCAAGGACACACCGATAACGGCAATGGTCTTCGGGTGAAAAAGAGGGGTAAAATCCAAGGTGACCTCCGCACGCTTACCGGTCAAATGCTTTTTCCGATTTCGAATGCTCTTCCCAGGTACCGGCCGATTCCATGATAGGTGCGGATCTCGGGGCCGAAAACGATGGGCTGCACCTTTTCAATATCGGGGAGACCGTTTTCGCCGATGACCGATTCATCGGCTTTTACGTCCATGATTTCACCGATAAACTGCGTATGCAGACCGATTTCAACCGTTTGAAGGAGCCGGCATTCCAAAACCAGTGGAAACTCGGCGATATAAGGTGCTTCCACAAGGTCGCCGCGGATGGGAGTTAGTCCGGTGGCGGCAAATTTATCCGAGTTTCTGCCGCTGACCATTCCGAAATAATCTGCTTCGCGGGCGTATTTCTCCGACGGAACGTTTACCGTATACGCCTTTTTTTCGGCGATATTGTTGTAGCTGAACCGCGGCTTTTGAAGCGCCACATAAACACAGGGCGGTTTGGAACAGCAGATTCCGCCCCACGCAGCCGTCATGACATTGGGTCGACCATTCTGGTCGTAAGTCCCCACAACCCAAACCGGGGTGGGATACACCAGCGTTTTTGCTCCCAGGGATTTGTGCATCGCATTTTCCTCAAGCAGATAAAGTCAACGTTACAGATTTGGGCCATCTTACGTTGAGCCGCTGTTGTTTGTCAATTAACCCGGCCCGAGAAGCGTCGTGGTTCAGAGGGCACGCGTCAGGTTTTTTTCATGTCGGCGTTCGGTTTGATCCAGTCATATCCTCCGTATGCCGCCATGAAGCTGTGAATACCGATATTTTCGAACCATTTCGGGTTCCATGTCTCTTCGTCGACAAGCGCGCTGAATTCCGGTCTGAACACGTAGACGTCTGCCGAAACCAACCGGCTGTCCGGGAGTGTGCATGTCTCCAGTTTCTTTGTGTAATATGCGCCTTCAAATTGGTCGAGGCGATGCCTGTCGCTTGAATCGATATTGAAGTAGATAATCCCGTCGACATAATCCTCACGAGCGCCCGTAATTAGAGCGGGATAGGTTTCTCCCCTGATCTTGCGACGCTGGTAACCAAAAAGACGGGCCTGGGATTGGGCATAGATGCCGTTGACGACTGTCGACCAAACCCGTCCGAACATGAGGGATCCGTAGGTGAAAATATTCATCAGATCGGTCTTTCGATAGGTTTTTCCGGTAAATTTCGTGCCCAATAAACCATTGGCCGGCCGAGTCAGGGCCATTCCAATCAGCGTTAGTTAAAACCGAGTTCCCGCACGAGATAGGCCGGATGGTCCGGACCGGTTCCACAGCAGCCACCCAATATTTTAAGACCGAATTGGCGCTGCAGTGGGATCATCCGTTGGCCCCAGTCATCGATGGCATCCGCCTGAAGCCGGGTGTTTGCTTCCAGATCCGATTGATCGAGTGACGATGCCTTGGCCGGGAAACCCAGCCGGCGCGAAAGCACCCGTGGCGCCAGCCGATGCACCTGCAGAAACGACGGGTAGGCCCAGCTGACCATGTATCCCAGAGGCGGTCGGCTGCATGCCCCATTGCAAATTTATACAGAATATCCTATTTGTCAGCCTGTCGAGTGATGCTGAATCGATCCCGATGCAGCGGGTGCTGCAATAGAGCCGGAAATTGACAATAACAGATTTTTCATTCCAGTAACAGAAAAGGTATCCGTTCAATGAGCGACCAACCCAACAAAATTATTTACTCCATGGTCGGAGTCGGAAAATACTATGACAAGCGCCCCGTGCTGCAGGATATATCCTTGTCATATTTTTATGGTGCCAAAATCGGCGTTCTGGGACTCAACGGTTCAGGGAAGAGTTCTCTGCTGCGGATCATGGCCGGGATCGACCGGGATTTTGTCGGCGAAACCATCATTTCTCCCGGTTTTTCCGTTGGCTGCCTCGAACAGGAGCCATTTTTGGATGACTCCAGCACGGTCCTTGAGGTCGTGCAGGAAGGTGTGACGGCAACCGTGGCGCTTATGGAGGCCTTCAACCAAATTAACGAAGAATTGGCCGAACCGATGTCCGAGGACGACATGAATCGTCTCTTGGAACAGCAGGGCGAAATTCAGGAGAAGTTGGATACCGCAGATGCCTGGGATCTCGACTCCCGTTTGGAGATGGCCATGGACGCGCTGCGCTGTCCACCGGGCAACACGCCGGTTAAGGTCTTATCGGGAGGTGAACGGCGGCGGGTAGCGCTCTGCCGCCTGTTGCTTCAGAAGCCAGACATCCTGCTGCTCGATGAACCGACCAACCATCTCGATGCCGAGACCGTCGCTTGGCTGGAAAATCATCTCCAGCAGTACCCGGGCACGGTGATCGCGGTAACCCACGACCGCTATTTTCTTGATAACGTGGCCGGATGGATCCTGGAGCTCGATCGCGGTCGGGGAATACCCTGGAAGGGGAATTACTCCTCCTGGCTCGAACAAAAACAGAATCGACTCCAGCGGGAAGAAAAAGGTGAAAGCAAACGCAAGATGACGCTTGCACGCGAACTGGAATGGATTCGCATGTCACCCAAAGCCCGCCGCACGAAATCGAAAGCGCGTATCAGCGCCTACGAAAAACTGCTATCCCAGGAAAGCGAAAAACGGGTCGAAGACCTGGAAATCTATATCCCTCCGGGGCCGCGATTGGGCAACCTGGTGGTGGAGGCGTATAACCTCACCAAAACGTTCGGTGACCAGTTGCTAATGGAAGATTTAACGTTTACGTTACCACCGGGTGCCATCGTCGGCGTTATCGGCCCCAATGGAGCCGGGAAAACAACTTTGTTTCGAATGATGACCGGCCAGGAAATACCCGATTCCGGTCAGATCCGCTTGGGAGAAACCGTTCGTATGGCTTACGTCGATCAAAGCAGAGATGTTCTAGATCCCCAAAAATCGGTATGGGAGACAGTCTCGAATGGTGACGATATCATCGAACTCGGCGGGTTGAGCGTCAAGTCCCGCGCCTACGTGGCCCGGTTCAATTTTTCGGGCGCCGACCAGCAGAAATTGGTCGGTATGCTTTCCGGGGGAGAACGCAATCGGGTTCACTTGGCCCGAATATTGAAGCAGGGGGCCAATGTTTTGCTACTCGACGAACCAACCAATGATCTGGACGTGAATACCCTGCGGGCCCTTGAAGAAGCTTTGGAAAATTTTGGCGGGTGTGCGGTGGTTATCAGTCACGATCGCTGGTTCCTTGATCGGATCGCGACGCATGTCCTGGCATTTGAAGGCAGCAGCCGTGTGGAATGGTTCGAGGGCAACTATTCGGACTATGAATCCGACCGGCGTCGCCGTTTGGGCGCCGAGGCCGACCAACCCCGCCGGATCAAGTACCGCCAGTTGACACGCAAATGATTCGGTGACGATACCCAGGCCCGGGTTAAGTGAGCAGATCTGTATCGACACCGAAGTCATCCCAATTCCATAGGGGAGACATGTCGACGGCATGGGACACCGGCCAGGGCCAACCGGTCGGTAGGGGACAGACAAACCGCATAGGTAATTTGCGGGTGGGATGCTCGATGGTCAACTCCTTGGCCAGCAGGGCTATTTGGCGGGATTCCAGAGAAGTACGTGCTCCATAGCGCACATCCCCCAAAAGCGGGAGGCCGGCGTGGGACAATTGCAACCGGATCTGGTGTCGTCGGCCGGTTTCCAGCACCACCTGCAGCAAGCTGCGTTCAGCGACGCTATCGATCAAATGAAAATGCAGGCGCGCCTCGCGGCTGCGACCCGTGGCTGCCGGAACGATGCGGCACCAACGTCTCTGGCGTTCGATGTGATGGAAGAGGGTTTCTGATCGCCGTGATGGCACACCCTCGACGACAGCCAGATAGACCTTGCGGATCGCGCCGGTCCGAAATTGGGCGCTCAACCGTGCGGCTGCTTTGGATGTGCGTGCAAACAGCATGACGCCGGCCACCGGACGGTCAAGGCGGTGCACCAAGCCGAGAAACACCCGGCCTGGCTTTTGATGGCGCTCTTTTACCCAGAGTTTGGCCATGTCGAGTAGAGACGGCGTTCCAGTATGGTCCCCCTGGGCAAGCAGTCCGGCCGGTTTGAAGAGCGCGAGCAAGTGGTTGTCTTCGTAAAAAACCGGCCAACGCGGATGATAAAAATGCATATCGGTCGGCATACGGCAGACTCAAACGGTACTCAATCTGATATTCGACTTCTGTTGCAATACCATGAAGCCCCTCAAAGATCAATTTACAGCTACTGACCCCCGGGCGCCGAACCTCCGTCAAATGGGCGCCTTGTTCGAGCGTTCCGGTGTGCCTCTGTCAGACATTCAACTGCAACAATTCTGGGCCTATCACCTCTTGCTGCGGCGGTTCAACCCGATACTCAATCTAACACGAATTCACAATTTCGAGAACATGGTCATCAAGCTGTATGTGGATTCGATCCTGCCTGCGGATTTACTGCCGCTTCCCACCCCGTTGCTCGATCTGGGAACCGGCGCCGGCATGCCTGGGATTCCCCTCAAAATTCTGCGCCCGCAAATGGAAATTCTGCTGTCGGAAAGCCGCCGCAAGCGGGTGGATTTTCTGAACATGGCGGTCGAGCAACTGCAATTGGAGAGTATACGCGTTATCGAAAAGAAAATCGATGCGGATTTTCAGGAACCGGTTGCCGGTGTCATTACCCGGGCGGTGGAAGAGATGTCCGAGACATTGGTGCGCGTGCACGGCTGTCTGGCCCCAGGTGGTAAGGTGATCTTCATGAAAGGGCCGCACTGTGATGCCGAACTGGAAAAAATTCGTCACGGGTCCCGGACGAATTACGACCTCGTTAGAGACCAGTCTTATGTCATCCCCCAAACACGCCACCGTCGACGCCTGGTCGTATTCGAACGCCTTGACCAACCGCACTATTTTCAGAAGGCAACTGCCATGACGCGATATCCGGTACAAACTATCGCGAGTGAACAAAACACGCGTTTCAAGAATTTGAAAAAATTGTTGCACAGCCGGGGAATCAAGAAGGCCGGTCGGGCTCTGGTTGCCGGTACCAAACCGATTGCGGAAATCATGACCAGATTTCCGCAAAGCTGTGAGGCTTGGCTCAGTGCCGGCGACAGGCATCCACCACCGCCAGACGGACCGGACCATATGAGCTGGTTCCAACTGGATCCGGGGCTGTTTAACTTCCTGGATGTATCCGGTACACACATGCCCCTGCTCCTGCTGAAATTTCCCGAAATCCACTCCTGGCGCCCGGTGGACGGATTTGATGAAGGCTGCAACCTGTTAATTCCTTTTCAGGATCCTGAAAATGTCGGAGCCGTTATCCGTTCGGCGGCAGCGTTCGGCGTCAATCAGGTCATCCTGCTGGCCGAAAGTGCCCACCCGTTTCATCCCAAGTCCCTGAGGGCATCCGGCGGTGCGGCACTGTCGGTAGGGTTGAAGAATGGCCCGTCCATAAATGAACTTTCGGCTGATATGCCGATCCTGGCACTCTCAGCAGAGGGCAGTGATATTCGTTCCGCCGTTTTTCCACCCGCTTTCGGCCTTCTGATCGGTCTCGAGGGCCACGGATTGCCCAAAGTTTGGCGTCAAGCAGCCTGGCGCATACCAATCGAAACCGGTGTTGAATCTCTGAACGCCGCCGCCGCCACCGCGGTCGCTCTATATGAGTGGTCTAGTCGGTCAGCCCTGTCGGCTTGACATCTCTTTTCGACTAGAAAATAAACGCTGCAGCCTTGAATCGTTCTGGAATGGCATCATATTCTTACACATTACGAAACCTGTTTACAGGCCGAGGCGAATTTCCCCCAAATTGCTATCGCCGTTGTAAGATTGCTCCATATGGGCTTGGCAAGACGGCGCCGGGCAGGAGACCAATGAATGGCGGATGACACCGACCGGAATGACCTTGAAAAAAAGTATGCCAGCTTTGAGTCTGAGGCAGCCGACTGTCTGGCGGCCCAGGAGATCCTCCCCTTGTACAGGGCCTTGATCGAGCATGCGAGCGAGGCGATACTGGTGGTCCGGAAAAATGAAATCGTATTTGCCAATCCCAGGGCCGAAGAACTTTTTGAATGGTCGGCACACGAGTTGATCGGCCTCACGATTGAGCCTTTTATTCACGACGAAGATCGCCCGCTTTTGTTGCAGGAATATGCCGCCGTGATTGAAACCGGCGGGAGTGTCCGGGTGCCGCCGGTCAGAGTTGTCGATCGCTCCGGCAACGTCAAATGGATCAAAACCAGGATCTCCCGGTTTGCCGGCGAGTCCGATCCGGCGCTCTTCTTTTTTATGACAGACATGACCCGCCGCAAGTTGGCCGAGGATGAACTCCGCCGAAGCGAGGAAAGGTATCGTCGCGTCATCAACTCCACCTCGGGTGGTTACATCCTCACCGATAAGGATTTTGTAATTGTCGATGTGAATCAGTCCTTGTTGAAAATGCTCGGCTGTGAAAGGGAAAAACTCATCGGAAAGCATCCTGAATCTCTCTATGACAGCCAATCGATCCTGTTCTATTCGGCTGACCGCGACCACTTCAGTTTCGAGGCCCGTTTTGCGGTCAATCAGGGTGGTGATATTCCCCTGCTTTATAACCGGAGCACGCTGCGGAACGAGCAGGGGATAATCACCGGTTACGTGGCGTTCCTGTCGGATTTAACTGAACTGAAAATCGTGCAGGAGCGATTGGGACGCGCAGAAGAGCGCTATCGGCGCATGTACAAAAACGCCGTTCAGGGTATGTTCCAGAGCACTCTTTCCGGGAGGCTGGTAAGGGCCAATCCCTCCTATGCCCGGATACTCGGTTACGATTCTCCAGCCGAGGTTCTGGCGCAGCGGAGTGATTTCTCGGCTCTGCAGTTCAACCCCGAAGAACGCCAGCAATTCTTCGAGACCTTGAAAGCGAAAGGTGTCCTGGCCAATTACGAAGTCAAACTGAAACGCAGAGACGGGCAACCCGTTTGGTTACTGTTCAACGTCAGACTCACCGACGGCAACGGCGGAGATCCGCTGATCGAGGGTATTGTCGTCGACAACACAGACAAGAAGATGGCGGAGGAAGAACTCCGGAAAAGCGAAGAAAAATTCCGTCTGTTGTCAATCCACGACAACCTTACCGGTCTTTACAATACGCGTCACCTGTACAAGGCATTGGCCGATCTGATTCTCGAAAGTGAGGCTTCCGGCATGCCTTTTTCACTGATTTTCATGGACATGGACAATTTTAAGTATGTGGTCGACACATACGGCCATTTAAACGGCAGTCGAGCACTCCAGGAAGTGGCCGTGACGATAAAAAGTGCGTTGGTCGAACCGGCCTTCGGCGTGGCCTACGGCGGTGATGAGTTTGTCGTCGTACTGCCCGGATCAGACAAACCCCAGGCCGTAGAGAAAACCAGAGAGATACAAACGCGCATGCGGGAGACCACCTATCTTGAAGGGCAGGGGCTCAGCGTGCACCTCAACGCAAGTTTCGGGGTTGCCACTTTCCCGGAAGACGCCGCCGATCGCACGGCTCTGCTCGCTTTGGCCGACAAGGCCATGTTCGCCATAAAAAAAAGGGGCAAGAACGCCATCGGGGTCAGCGCGGCCGGCGCTTGAAGCTGGACCATGCCGAAAAATCGGTCAATCCAGTCGTTCGTCTATCCGCACTTCAGCCTTGGAAATGTGCTTTGACTAACTCATAGGAGAACGTTATGGAAGTCCTAAACTTGAAAGACTGCGAGGAAATCAAGATAGAGAAATTTCCTTACCGGGGAAAACCGCTTGATGTCAGAGGCATCAGCGTTCGCTGGTTGTCAAAAGCCGGTGAAGATGACATGGGGCAGCCAGAGTACGGGTTAAGGCATTTTACGGCACAGCCCGGCGGTGAAATTCCGATCCACAATCATTTCTACAGCCAAACCATGTACATCATCAGCGGGCGTTTCGAGTGCTACCAATATGATCCTCAAACCGACAAACCTTTGAAAAAAGTGATTTGCGAACCGGGCTCTTCTATCTACATCCCTAGCATGGAGCCACATGGAATGAAGAACATCAGCGACACCGAACCGGCATCCTTTTTATGCTGCATCTGCAATGTCTACCACAAGGAAGATTTATAACTGTTTGACGAGGAGAAAAGGAATGAACAAACTCGAACGGGTCGATGCCGTACTGAGCGGCCGGGAGCCGGACCGGCCGCCGTTGTCCCTGTGGTACCACTTTGGGGCTCAGCACGGTTCCGGGGAGCAGTTTGCACGGCTCAGTCTGGAATACTTCCAGTACTACGGTTTTGATTTTCTCAAGGTTATGAACGATTATTTTTACCCGCTGCCCGGTGGCCTCGATTCGGTCAGAACCTCGGCGGACCTCGCGCAGATCCGACCGCTTAATGTGCAGGATACCGATTGGGCCCGACAGTTAAGAGCGTTGGAGATCATTGCGAGGGAACTTCAGGGCCGGGCGTATTTTATCGACACGGTCTTCGACCCCTGGCAGACCATCAAGCGTAACATGGCGGGTGAAAACATGAAAGCCCTGATGGAAGATGCCCCCGAGACTCTTTCGGATGCTTTGGATGCGGTGGCCGTTACCCTGATCGATTATTGCCATAAGTCCCTGGCCATCGGATCGGCCGGCATTTTCATGTCAGTCCCCGCAGCCGCTGAAATTGTCACGCGGGAAGAATTCCTGACTTTTGTAAAACCACCGGCCATGAAAGTTTTATCCGCAATCTCTGATTCAGGGAAAATGAACACGGCACACATTCACGGCCAAAGCCTATTTATGGATGACTGCCTTGACTTTCCGGTCCAGGTATTCAGCTGGTGGGACCGGGGTCCGGCAGGGCCCTCGCTGGCAGCAGTAAAAGAGAAAATTACCGGTTGTGTGATGGGCGGTATCGATCAGACCCTTGTGGCGCGAACCAGTCCTGGTTTTCTGAAGAATCATGTTCGGGAAGGCTGTCAGTCCGGAGGGCGTCGTCGGTTTTTTCTGGCCAACGGGTGCAGCATCGACACCTGGGTTTACCCCGGTTCGATCCGGGCAATCGTGGATGCGGCACAATCCCGGTATGGTGAACCCTAACCCGCCAGCTCCCCAAAATGCACCAAATGGGTACAGGCGACCCGCCCGCAGGGTGACACGATTGCGGCATTTTTTCTTCTCGGCCGACGGTTGTAGCGTCCCTCTTGAATAACCGAAAAAACGAAATTCAACCTTACACCTAAATCGAGCGATTTTTGACTCGCGCTGCACCCATCTATCGCCCATCAAGGGCATGCGCCAATCCTCGACATAGCCATGGGTATGCCCGCGGTTGGCGCAAGCCCTTGATTAACCAGATCTCGGCACATCGCTTCCCCAAAAATCGCTCAACTTAGGTTACAGTGTGTCAATCAAACCTCACTGAAAAAATTTCATGAATGATGCGGCAAATTTTCCGATGACCAGACAGCACCGTCAGTGCCCTTTGACAATGGGGAATCCGATGGTTAAACATTTCATTAAGGGTTTCATTCCCGGGATACAGCGGGTCAATTTTGCGAGACAGCTGCCCCCATCTTAACAAACGGCCAGCGCCTTTTCGATCGAATGGCCTTGGGTGCGACCGGTCCGCTGATTTCGGAAAAACCGGGGAAACAACCAACCGATACAATCCGATCAGGGTGAATGTCATGAAAACCCGTTTCTCGAAATTTCTGCGGCACTTCATCGCAATATCTATCATTTTCAGTCCGTTAACCTTTATATACGCAAAGAGTCAATCCATGAATCAGTCATTTAAACATCTCGAAACCGCTACCTTTGCCGGCGGTTGTTTCTGGTGTTCGGAATCGGACCTCGAAAAAATTAAGGGCGTCGAAGACGTGATTTCGGGATACACCGGGGGCCAGGAGGCGAACCCGACATACAAGGAGGTCTCTGCAGGGCAAACCGGCCACTACGAAGCGGTGCAGGTCATCTACGATCCCGATGTGGTGACATACGAAGCGCTTCTTGAGGCGTTCTGGCGCCACATAAATCCCACCGATGCCGGAGGCCAGTTTGTGGACAGGGGGTCTCAGTACCGAACAGCCATATTTTACCACAACGAAGAACAAAAACGGTTGGCCGAAGCCGCCAAGAAAGAGCTTCAGGGCTCGGGCCGGTTCAACGTGCCGATCGTCACCGAAATTCTCCCCTTTTCGACCTTCTACAGAGCCGAGGAGTATCACCAGGATTACTATAAAAAAAGCCCATTGCGCTATAAATATTACCGGTATGCTTCCGGCCGAGACCAGTTTATTGCAGAAAGCTGGAAGGATATACCTGTTGTTGGGACAACCTCCCAATCCGGAAAAGTATATACCAAACCCAGTGAGAATGAACTGAAGGAAAAATTGACGCCGCTGCAGTTCAATGTCACCCAAAAAGACGCAACCGAACCGCCATTTCGTAACGAATTCTGGGACAATCACAAAGAGGGCCTCTATGTCGATGTCGTGTCCGGTGAGCCCTTGTTCATCTCTAAAGATAAATTCGAATCCGGCACGGGGTGGCCCAGTTTTACAAAACCCATTGAACCCGATAACGTCGTTGAAAAACAGGACCGCAGTTTATTTATGGTTCGCACCGAGGTTCGCAGCAAGCACGGAGATTCCCACCTGGGTCATATTTTTCCCGACGGTCCCCCACCCACCGGACTGCGATACTGCATCAATTCCGCATCCCTGAGATTCGTTCCCATAGATGATTTGGAAAAAGAGGGCTATGGTGAATATTTGAAGATATTCAATTGATCGGCCGATCTTGTGCATTGTACGCTGTCTGCCCACAAGAGCCGAACCGGACACTTCTGCAATGACTCGTAGGCTCAAGTACACCCACTTGATATGAATCAAACGTATCCGATACGCTCTTACCCGACCGGTAAAATAACGCCGATCGGGTAAACTTTTCGGGTGCTGAAGCGTCTAAAGATGTAAAACCTGACGGAAAGGTGATGGGCCATAAAATCGGAAACGACTAAAACAGCGCATGTATCGATATACCCCACCTTACCGTTTCAGGCGGTATTACCCTAAATGACAGCCTCATGCACCAGCAGTCACCGGGCACCCCCCGACATATGACCAGCGGTTTCAACGCGAGGCCAGAATTTGCGGTGCAGGGGTGGTGTCAGGGCCGCCAGTGGGGCTCTCTGCCTGTTTCTGCAGACGTATGCACTGATGCGATAACCATGAAAATGAAACGGGGGATGCCGCCGGCCGGTTTATCCTCTGAGTTGATATTCGGGGGGTGGGTGCTGGTCAGAGGATCCTATGGTATCAAGTAAAGGCACCGAGCCGGCTGAAGGAACCGGTCATGCAAACAAGGGCACCTCGCAGGTGGTGCAGGCATTACCCCTGGCTAACGGTGATGCCGATCTTGTCGAACGGGTAAAGAAGGGCGATCGCCAGGCTTCTGAACAGTTGATCAGAAGTCATCAGGACAGGGCATTTGCGCTCGTATTGCGGATGATGTCGGGAGATCGGGAAAAAGCGATGGAACTCACCCAAGAGGCATTCTTGACCGCTCTCCGCAAGATAAAGAGGTTTGAAGGTAAATCATCATTTTACACGTGGTTCTACCGAATCCTGGTCAATACCTGCCTGGATGCGCTCAGGCGGCGTAATCGCTGGCGCCGGCTGTTTTTCTTCAACCGGCCGAATCCCGACGATGCCAGAGGGCCGTCCGACCTTCTCGAAGATCTGCCAAGTCCGGACATCGGATCGAACCCGGGTTCCGCCCTCGATGCCCGGGAACTCCGGCGCGAGGTTAACGAAGCATTAAAGCAACTGTCCGACAGGCAAAGGATGATATTTCAATTGAAGGTATTCGAAGAAATGCGAATTTCTGAGATTGCCCAAATGATGGGACTGGCCGAGGGAACCGTGAAAAGCCACCTGTTCAGGGCAACCCAGATCGTTCGCGGCGCACTGGCCGATTGGGCCGAGTGCTGAGGGAGGAGGAATCGTATGCCGGCCTGCCCTGATCGAAACGAACTATTGCTGCTCGATGTTTACAAAGAACTCGATGCCGTAGCGCGCCCTGAATTGGACGAGCACCTGAAAGCTTGTGTTGACTGCAGAGTAGAAAAGCAGCGCCTGGAGGCCATTCTCGGTCTGCTCAAGGAAAAAATGGTTTCATCACCGCTGACGATGATGGAATCCGCTGCCCTGGTGAAAGGAGTGCAGCGAAAGTTGGCGTCACCCCACCCGACGTGGCGATGGCAGGAATTTTTCAAAGCCAAGCGGGCGCTGTGGTTACCGGCGGCTGCGACCGCTTGCTTGCTGGTGCTGCTGACAACCTTTGTGGGGTACGAACGCTTTGATATGGCCGAACGACCTGTGGTGCCGAAACTTGACATTTCAAAGCAATTGCCGGAAAATGATGTGGAAATCATTCAAAATCTGGACCTGTTGAAAAACTTCAATACCCTTGAAAAACTCAGCCAGGTGGTCAACGATTCTCCGGGTCGGAATTCGATCGAGACCGACGACCAGGGGGCGCAGGGGGATATTCCGTATGGGATCACTGAGCGGACGGCTTAGGCGCGTGGTCCGTTGCACCCGGCGCAGGGGTGTCGCGTTTCTGGTTGCAGCCGTTTTTATCTTTTTCAATGCGGAGGCCTGGTGTGCGGCGCGTGACGCCCGATCGACGGATCTTCTCGTTTATACGATCCTGCAGGATCGCGGGAATGGCACGGGGTCTATCCTTACCGCCGGTAAGAAAAACCGCGGATTCGAGAAGAATTTCCAAGAATGGCAATCTCTGACGCCGCAGCAAAAAGACACCATGCGGCACCGGATGAAACAGCTAAACCAAATGCCGCCCCAGGACCGCAAACACTTTCAGCGTCTTTTTGATAAATGGCAACAACTTTCCCCCGGTGAACGTGGACAAATCGAACGCGCGTTGGACAACTGGGACAATTTATCACCGCAGGAAAAAGAATCGATCCGCAAACGTTTCAAAGGCTGAGGCGTAACCACCGCCATCAGCTTCCTGAAATTCCATCCAATACCCAATTCTGTTTCTTGGATTTTTCTCGATCCGCGCACCCAAAGCCGGTGGGCCCGATTTTTCATATGGGTCCGTTGACCCTCATCGATCCAGCTGCATCGCTACGACATTTTGACATTCGGTATCATCTTAACACTCGAGGCAAAAGGGTCCGGTTGTCTCCCGGTGCATGGAAGAGGGTACAACTGCGACACGGAATTTACCACAGGGTTCCCATGTCTACAGCCAGTGATAGTGCCGCCAGCAGATGAAAAAGATAGGCGGGAATAAAACTCTGAGATCGCTCCCGAACGAAACCGACCACGATACCGAATGCAAAGGCGCCGAAGACGTTCCCGGTTGTCCAGCCGGTGAAAACCGTCTCGAGGGAACCGGTCGCGAGGAATATGGCGTAGCCGGTGTACACGGCATACAGACATGCTGCGCCGACGGTCGGCCAGGATAAAAACCATTGACTGCTGCAGTGTTGGACCCGGGTCGTACGCGCCAGCACACCGTGTGCCAAGCTTCTGAACAGCAGCTCCATGGATAGGGGCAGGAGGAGGACGAGGTAGAGAACCTTTTCAAAAACGGTGACTTTCCACGACGATATGTCCGGCAGCCACACACCTCCCAGAAAACCGCACAGAACGGCAACCGGCAGCAACAGCCACCAGGAGGTGCTCATCGGCAAGCTCAGGCCGTACTGCCATGTTTTTCGAAAGGCCAGGAAGGCCAGAAAGATAGCGGTCAGAATGATCACCAGTAAGGTTGCATCGACGCCTGGGTACTTGAATAGACCGCTCAGGTTTTCTCCAAGCCAAGCCTCCGGATGCACGAAAAGGCGGATAAACTCGGCAGGTCCCAGGATGGCCATAACGTACAGGGCCGCTTTGAACAATCCGGCGGCCTGCAGCCGTATGCTCGGTTTCTGCAAGGCGTCACGGCAGGCTTGGGCAATTTCTGCCGGTATGAGTTCGGTTCCAGACGAACGGGGGGAACCGCCGATGTCGGATGAGCCGCCCCAGCGGTTGTTTTCAGAACGGCACTTGACGGCCGAGTCGAGAAAGTTCAACCTTTCATATACCGGTTCGAGGTCACCAGGCATAAAAAGGTCCATCCGTCTCAAGGTATAGGATCCGGGGGATCTCTGCAAAACCACCACACCAAGCCGGTTGCCATAGAGATTGTTCAGGTGAGGCTCAATTTCGTAGATTCCCTCATCAGCCTCGACAACCACGACAATTCGATCATCAGTGAGATCTACCCGCGCAAGTTCCTTGATGCCCTTGAAATCGATGAATTCGGTAGACTTGTATATGATTCGGTCGATTCTGTGCAGGATTGACGCCGTATATTCCAGGAATTCCGTTTCTTCCCAGAGCCCATCTTTTTTCAGCTGGATTTCGTCTTTGCGCAGATGGTCGATCACGCGCTGGGTTTTACGCATCAACTCCGGCGGCAGGCCGCTGAACTCCTTGAGTTCCAAGCCAAGTGCGTCGATAACACCCTCGAGGCGGACCAGTGCATATAAAAATCGCAGATGCATCGGTTCCTTGCGGCTGATACGCTGGTGATTCAGTAATAACCAGATCGCCAGTATCGTATCCAGGTCGGGTTCATTGGCATAGATAAACCATTCACGGTCCCGCAGGTCGAGCCCCTTCAGGATCATGACCAGCACCTGCTCGCAACTGGAGAGCGTGAACGTCCGCACGCACCCCTCGTGGTGGTCGAGGTTATAGATCTTTTTTTCATGATCCATAAATGGCTCGCTTTGGGCGACGCCATCCAGGAATATGGTGCCGGGGGGTGATTTGCGTGCCGTAGCAGCCGATACCGTCAAGCCGCGTTGGATCAAAACCGTGAGATTGGGGGCTTCGAGGCAGGTCAGAACTTTTTTGTCCCGTATTTCCTTGACCGCATAACGTTGCGGCAACACTCCTGCAGCCGAGAGATTTCCCTGGGGGACTTTGGTTGCTGCCTCCGATATTTCCGACATTGAGAAGCGCGCATCGGAAAGAAATTCGGCGGAATCTGTTGGGTTGTCTTCCATAAACCGAATCTGAAAGAAATCCGTATATGGCCGTTGTCTATCGTTATATTCCCGTTCAGACCGGCGAGCCAAGCGCTGATTGGTGCTTCCCGCCCGCGGAAGGGTGATACACACCACATGCCGTGCGGGATTGAGCCGCCGCGTCGTCGAATGCAAAACACGTCGACAATACCAATCAATTCTCCCGGGGTCAAGCACGAGATCGATCATCGTTGCCGTTCTCCTAAGCCGAAGAGACGATCAGATTTTCCTGTTCGGTCCGGTACTTCGCGCCGCGGTAAACTTGCCGAATAGCGTCGGGTAGTGTATGTAGAAATCTGCGATGGTAGAAACAGAGAGCATCCCACAATCTCGACCGTTGGGCCGCATCCGATTCGGCCCCGGTTATTCGGCGGAGGTGAACCGATGAACGTACGGGTCGCATTGGGACTGATTTGCATGGTTTCCCTGATCGTTGCGCCAGCAGCGACAGCCGGGGATAGTCCGACCGGTAAACCTCGGATCGCGTTGGAGACGTCCAAAGGCGTCATTCTGATCGAGCTTTATCCGCAGAAAGCTCCGGAAACCGTAAAAAATTTTTTATCTTACGTTGACGCCGGATTTTATGACGGGACGATATTTCATCGTGTCATTCCAAATTTTATGATTCAAGCTGGCGGATTTACCGCCGAAATGAAGCGCAAATCGACCGAGGCGCCGATTCCAAACGAGGCCGACAATGGCTTGAAAAATGATCGCGGAACCCTTGCCATGGCCCGCACCCAGGACCCCCATAGCGCCACGGCGCAGTTTTTCATCAACACGGTCGACAACGATTTCCTCAACCATAAAGGCAAATCCGGTCAAACCTGGGGATATGCTGTTTTCGGAAAGGTTGTGCAGGGGATGGATGTCGTGGATGCGATTTCAGGGGCGAAAACCACCAAGTCAGGCATGATGCGGGATGTCCCTGTCGAAACGGTGCTGATCGTGACGGCCAGGCGGCAACCCTGAAAAGGAGTTGAATATGTATCAGGTTTATTCTGGGTGAGGGTTGTTGGTGAAAAGCGAGTAAAATGCAACAACGTGTCGCTGCCACGGTGAGCCGTTCTTCTGGTCTCGACATCAAGGCGGTTCGGTATCAAAGTGGAGAGGCGAGCGGGGTTTTGACCTTCCTGAGTTCCGCCGGCATATTAAAGCTGCCCAGTTGGTCTTCAAGACGGGACGGCGATAATGACAGGCCGGTAAAAATTTTCTTCTCCTGCTCGATAGATACTTCCCACAGCCAGCGCAAGCGGGCGCGGTATTCCTCTGTGGTTCCGTAATGCGACAAAATGTATTCCATTCGCTCATTCAGGGGGACGATTCGGTCATGAAGGACCCGCTTGTCGGCATAGTTGACGATATTTGCCTCGGCCAAGGCGCCGTTTTTAGAATACGCATCCAGTTTGACATGCTGCCGGATGATGTTGCCCACCTCAGGGTACCCTAACTTGACAAGAAGTTCATGGCCGCTGTCCGTGTGCTTCTCACCGGTTACAAAGCTGCGGGATTTGGTTATGTCGTGAAGCAAGGCGCCGGCCTGAACCAGTTGCTGGTTGAGTGGTTTAATCTGCCCGGCGAGTTCGCGGACCAGCATTAAGGCGACACGGCAGACCTGGAGGGAGTGGCAAATGATGTGATCAGGCATCGCCATTTCGCGGATCAGGTGGTAACACATCTCTCTGGCAGGAATGCGCATTGACGTATTTTTCGTGTTGAATTTTGACTTGCTTTGACGGCGGGCATGACGTTTTTCAACGCCGGATTGACACCAGTTCCTCGCCAGGTGAGCATTTTAACACACGCCCAACGAAAAAGACAGTGCCGGTCAAACCCAGAAATATTGGATTTTTATAGGACGATTTTACCTCAAAACCGAGCCAGGCGTGCCAATTACATCTCAATCGGAGGGTAATAGACATGAAAAGCTACCGCATTCCTATGGTTCCCGGCCCCGTCAAACTGCCCCAGGCGGTTATCGACGTGCTCTCCGTCAATTACGGTTCGGCCGATCTGGAATCAGAGTTCTTCGAACTTTACCTTGAGACCGCCGCCAATCTGAAAAAGATTATGGCTACCGCCAACACGGTGGTGATTCTATCCGGCGAGGGAATGGTGGCTCTTTGGGGAGCGATGAAAAGTTGTATTGTCCCCGGCGACAGAGTGCTGGCCGTTGCCACCGGACTTTTTGGGCGCGGTATCGCCGAAATGGCCCGGTCGATCGGCGCCGATGTTCGCAAGGTCAGCTTGCCGGACGATCAGACGGTGTCCGATGCTGCTGCAATTGAAGAAGCCATCGACAGCTTTAAGCCCAAAATGATCACCGCGGTTCACTGCGAGACGCCATCCGGTACGCTGAACCCCCTGGTGGATATCGGGCGGCTGAAAGAGACCTATCGTGTGCCGCTCCTGTACGTGGACGCGGTCTCCAGTATTGGCGGCGCACCGGTGATGACCGATGAGTTGAACATCGACCTTTGCCTTGGGGGCGCCCAGAAATGCCTTTCGGCGCCGCCGGATACGGCTTTCCTGGCGGTGAGTCAAGCGGCCTGGGAAATCGTTGAACGAGTCGATTACGTCGGCTACGATGCCCTGAAACCTTTCAAGGGCGCCACAAGGAAGCACTATTTTCCCTACACGCCCAATTGGCATGGTTTGGCAGCTTTGAATGCCGGCGCCGAGCTCATCCTTTCAGAAGGACTGCCGGCCTGTTACGAGCGTCATGCTTCCGTGGCGTCTCTTTGCCGCCGGCGATTGCTCGAAATGGGGATGACCCTGTTCCCGGCACCCGGCGCAGTCCCCTCTCCGACCGTGACCGCCGCTTACCTGCCGGACGGTGTGTCCTGGGAAGGCTTCGATGCCCGGTTGCGCGAAGACGGTCTTGTCGTAGGGGGAAGTTATGAGGCGCTGGCCGGTAAGATCTTTCGGCTCGGGCACATGGGATCCCAGGCAAATGAAGACCTGGTCGTAAAGGCCCTGAATGTCATTCAGAAATCGCTCTAGCGCGTACTTTTCAGATGCCGCATTCACAATAGGGGTAATGCATTTTTTACCCGGACGCTGAGGTTCAAACCGTACACGGAAACTTACCGGTTAATAAAAATGTAACCCACTGAATTTATGGATGGACACTAATGAACCACCCCGCATGCCACTCGCGCTCCGCCGCCGCCGAGGGCCGCAGGGGTATCCGCGTAATTATCACCGCCGGCGTGAATCATAAGTGATCGGCCCTTCAAATCGGAGAGCTTGATACGCGGTGCCAGAACCGGGAGGGTTGCACGACCGTCATTGTCCGCAAACAGCGGCGGCAGATCTCCCAGATGGCCGTTGGCATAAGGACCTTCGTGCCGTCCGGTACCTGCCGGATCATCGTGTCCACCGGCAGCCAGTCCTGGCACGGTTTTACCTCCCTTTAGGGCGGCAGAGCAATTTGGATTTTCGTGGACGTGAAATCCGTGCAAGCCGGGGGTCAACCCGGTTAATTCCGGCGTAAAAAGTGTCCCGTAGGGGTTTGAGGAAACGGCGATGGTCCCGATGGATGACCCCACGCCGGTGTCGTCGATGGCGTGAATGTCGACCACCATATCTTCGGACCATGCGGATCCGGCAGTCAGCAACAACGCTGCCGCAAAGATGACTGTTAATTTCATATGACACCTCTTCTGATTTATGGGAGGGCCTTGGAATCTTCGGGTTTTAAGTCCGATGCCCCGTCAAGAACACCATAGTGCGGCTTGAGAGCATGTCAAGCGCCTTTGAGTCGGATGTATTGGAGGAAAATCATGTTTAATAAAATTGCGGCAACTGTCATCGCGCTTGTCGTTTTTATGTCTCTGGACGCACATGCAGAAGGACCGCTAGCGGTCGTCGAGGCCAGAGTCGATCAGTTCGTCAAGATACTCGGTGACAAGACTCTCGGTGAGGATGAGAAGGTCAAAGCGATTGAAAAAACGGCCAATGAGACCTTTGACTTCTTCTATCTCTCCAGAATGACACTCGGTCCAAACTGGAAAAAGCTGGATAACAGTCAGCAAGGAGAATTTATCGAACTTTATCGCCAGTTGCTGCAAGGGGTTTATTTTAGACAGTTATTGACTTACACCGACGAGAAAATTGTATTTGTACGTGAAACCATGCTCACGGATACCAAAGCCGAAGTCGCGAGTACGCTTATCTCAAGCAGTAAACAGATACCGATCAACTATCGGCTGGTTTTCCGAAACGGCGAATGGCGCGTCTATGACCTTGTCATTGAGGGGGTCAGCCTGGTCAGCAACTATCGCAATCAGTTCAACGACCTTCTGAACAAAAAGTCACCGGCCGATATGCTGATGACCCTGCGTAAAAAAGTTACAGAAGAGAAAAACCAGACCTGACATGATTTGAATGCGCTGCGATCGGCGATCCCCACAATCCGCGAATCCCTCTCCCGGGGGCATACTGAAATGCAAGGCGACCGGTTTCAACAAGTCGCCGATCGCAGGGTGAAGTCTCCGGTGCGCGTTCAGTTCAGAAACTTCTTCAGCACACCCTTGGCCGAATCTTCATACTCTTTGAGCCCTTTCTTTTCGATAAACTCCTTAACCCTTTTGTTCTCAAAAACCTGTTTTTCGACTTGCTCCCCGGCGATCGCTTTCATGTCCACAGTAAACTTTGGTTCAGCGAATGTTCCGCTGACAAGAATCGGAACCGTGACTCCGCGGCGGTCCTCCTGATCACCCTGCCCCTTTATCGTACCGACAGCCTTCGACTCCACACGGAAATCCAAGGTTTCGCTGACAAGGTTCGCATTTCCGGCCGCTTTGACACGCAGCAACGGCGACAATAAGCTGGTCTGGTCCGTATTGAAGACCCCATCGCTGATTTTAAAAGGAATCATCATTTCAGCGAAATCCGTTCGAGAGCCGACTTCGATGGATTGGGCCTGGCCGCTTAACATGGCCCTGGCACCGCGAATCATGCCGGCCAGGTCGACCCCCTTTATGGCGCCGTCGTTGAACCGGAGTTCTCCGCCTCCATTCAGCGTTTTCCGGATGAGATCGGGATCCTCCCCGCGGAAGGAGATGTCGATGCCGCCGTTCGTGACGCCTTCCAGAACATCCTTCTGCATCTGGTCCTTGAGCAGAGGCCCGGCCTGAATGTTTTTAAGCTGCATCTTGATGGCAGTGCGCGGATCGGCCTGGGTGACATTCAGATCGGCGTTTAGGGTGAGACTGCCCTGGTAAAGATCGGCCAGAAGCGGTGCGATCCGAATGATGCCGTCCTTTGCTAATATGTTGGCACTGACATTGGCGAGTTTCGTTTTTTGGATGATCACCTCCCCGGCCTTCAGTTTCCCGTCCATAATCAGGCGTCGCAAGGGCTTGTAATCGGTCTTTTTCCCGCCACCGGCAGCGGATGGCGATTGGCTTGCCGGTGGTCCGGCAGATGCGGCGGGTTTTGATTCGGAGGCCGGCGGCAGGTAGCGGTCTATGTCGATGCGGTCGATTTCAGCCTGGAAAGCGATGTCCGGGCGGGCGAATTGAGAGATGCGGGCGGTAAAGGTTAATTTGGAATCATCGACGACCATGTCGCCCTTTGTGACGCTTATCCGATCGGCAGAGGCCGTGATTCCGGCCTTCAATGACACCTTGTTCAATACCCCGGTATCCTTGGTGGCAATCGCCTGATTCTGTCCCAATGCGGCCAGCAGTTTGCGGGGAGAAAAATCAGCCACATCGATGGTGAGGTCGGCACGGGGATTGGCTGCCGGAGAGGCCACGGTGCCCTTCAGCGACAAGGCGAGTTCCGAGAGGGCCTTCAGGTTCATGTCCAGAGGTATCGTGGCCTTGCCCGGATCCTGGCCGACCGGGCCGAGGGTTCCGTTCAGGGAAACCGGTTTGTCGTCCAGTCGAGCGGAGAGTGTCACCCCGATCGGTCGATCGAAAGAGAGGTCCGTAACCACCACATCGAGTTTCTCGATCGTTTTGCGGGTGCCGGAGGAGTTGTCGACCCATGTGACGGTGCCGTTTTTGATCGAAAAATCGCCGACGGTCAACGAACGGATCGGCAGCCCCTGTACCGAATCGCCTTCAGTAGGTGCCTGGTCCGTTGCGGCAGGCGGTTTTTCTCCTTTCGGTGTCGAGAAATCCCAGTTCGTACGGCCCTGCTTGTCCTTGATCAGAACGATCTGCGGGTCCGCCAGGATGAAATGTTTAACTTCAACTTTCCTGGACAGAAGCGGCAGCAGTTTGACCCGTACGTCAAAGGATTTAATGGCGACAAACTGTTTTTCGGCAAAACCCGGCGGATTGCCCAATTGAAGATCTGAAAAGGAGACGCCCGCAAAGGGAAAGAAGGATATGTCGACTTTTCCGCCGACGGAAAAAGGACGACCGGTCATCTCGGTGACCTTCTTTTCGAGGACCGGTTTGAATTTATTTGCATCCACGAATACGGGCAAAATCAGGAGAATGAGGATCACCAGGGCAATCGTTCCTCCCACGGCAATCAATCCCCACTTCAATCCACTTTTCATAACAGGCTCCTTTGATTTCAGGTATTTTTTGCTAAATAGTCGGCCACATGCCGGTTAAATGCTTTCGCAATCGTCTCGATAACTGGGTGTGAGGCCGATGCCAGCCGTACACGTTCAATGGAGCCGACCGGCAGCACATCGATAGACGTTCCGGTGATGAAGACCCCTTCCAAACGGTCGAGTTCATTCCGAAGCAGCTTTCTTTGCCTGACAATGATTCCCAGGTCCCGGCAAAGCTCCATAACGTGCTGTCGGGTGACACCGAGGAGCACATTTCCGGAGGGCGGCGTGCAGAGATGGTTGTCGATCAGGTAAAATATGTTCGAGCGGGTCCCCTCGGTAATGCAGCCGCTGTCATCTACCAACAAGGCTTCATAGGCACCGGTCGCCTCCCGGGCCGCTGCAACGCGCTCACGATAAGAGGTTATGATCGCCTTAACGTGTGGATTTTTGCGCTCACCACCGAAAAGGATTGTATGCACGCCTTGCCGGTAGGCTTCTCCCGCCGGGATGTCCTGTTGTATGAAGTACGTCAGAAACATCGGTTTTTCAACCGCCGGGTACCAAACCAATTTTACATTGATATTGCAGCAGCCGGTTTTTTCCGCCAGGCAGTTGATTTCATTTCTGACCCGGCGATGTGACAGGTCGATCTTTATGCCCTGCAGTTTTAGGGAACGTTGCAGGCGGTCCATGTGGTCCTTGAAAAACAACGGAACGCCCTCGAGCAGCTTGATCACTTCATAAATGGAGTCTCCGCCGATGCGATCAAACAGCGATTTATCGGGGGCTGAGCACAGTTCACCGTTTACAAACATAAAATTCAGGGCCGCGTCAAATTTCAATTCTTCATACCTGCTCTCAATCAAGAACCAAAATAAGTTGAAACCCAGGTCGGAATGGATCTCAGAACACTCAATGCACTTAAGCCGCCCCGACGATTACCGCGCCAGAACCGCGGAACGCCTTGCAATCAAATAGAATGGCTTGATTGATGAAGAAATTCAAGCACAAACTCAAACAAACAGTAAATTAGGGCCGTTTTTATGAAAGTCAAAACAAGGGACGAATGGGGGGAATAACGGCGATGTATCCGGGGAGACGTCTGCGCCGTGGTTCTTCGGTTGGTGGCAACACGCCATGGGCGATTATTTTTGAGATCGACGCCGAAATTTAACCGCAAAACCATCCGGAGTAGACCGCACAACTTTGCCGGAAATTTTGACCGGATTCTTATCATCGGAAAATGAAAAGGAGAGGGTAATGTTTCCACCGACAGCCGGAGGAGAATGGGTTTCGATAAATACACCGGTGTTACTGATATCGCGGGTAATATCCTTGTGGATGTATTCATCGATCTCGTAAGCAACCAGGATTTTACGGTCTTGCCTGGAATCCCCTCGCCCACCCTTATATTGCTTGCGATCGAGCTGTTCCAGCAATTCCAATTGCTGCGGTATGGACATGTCGCAAATCAGGTCGATCAACCGTGCTGTAATCCTGGTTTCATCTTTTATGGCTCTGTTTCTCCGTTTCGGCATGCGCTCCTATCCTTTTCGTGCTGGATTCTGCTCATCCGGGCGTAATGACAATGCGCCCGGGGTTGCAATAAAAGCGATTCCGCCGGTCAAACCAGATGTGTCGCGCGGAAATCGATCCGTCAGCTTGGCGGCGTGATCGTGGGCAATGAATGCGTCGGGTATCAATTGCAAGGTGTAGCGGAATGAAGCAGTTCAATAATACGGGTGTTCTCTTTTTTTTCGGCCCACTCAATCGCGGTTTTGTCACTTAGATCTCTGGCATTGAGGTCCGGGCAGCCGGCCAGCAAGACACGGACAACGCCTTCGTGGTTGCCTTTGACGGCCAGCAATAAAGCATTGTTGCCCTCCTTGTCAACCGCGTTGATGTTCGCCCCATGTTTAAGGAAAACCGCTGCAATTTCGGTGTAACCGTCGATGGCAGCGAACATCAGCGCCGTGCGGCCAAGGTAATCCGTCTTAGAGACAGCGGCGCCCTGTTTCAATAGGTCCCCGACTACAGTGTCATGACCGTTGCCGGCGGCAAACATTAATGCGGTCGATCCGTTACGACTCACCGCGTTGACATCAGCCTTCTGCTTCAGCAGAATGCGAACGATCTCCCGGTGACCGAACTGGGCGGCCAACATCAGTGCTTCCCATCCCGCATCACCCTTGACGTTGACGGAAGCGCCGCGGGAAATCAGCAGCTGAACGATTTTCGTGTGACCGTTCATGGATGCCTGCATCAGGGCGGTCCACCCTGAGGTGTTTATGCCGTTTGGATCGGCCCCCGACTCGAGCAGTTGCGTCACTTTGTCTTCCAATCCCATTTCGGCGGCATTGACCAACGCTTCGGACGTATCCGCCGCCATCCCCTTGCCGATGGGAAGGAGCGAAAGTGAGATGACGATCATAATGATGTGCATGCTGTTTGTGTGGGGGATAAGACTGTTCATGATGTCACCGCTGGGGGTTTTTCACGACGTTTTTGGCGGATATCGACGACGTTATTCGCCTCGGATCTGCTTGTAATTATATCAGATCGGCGTCGCAATCTCAAATTTCTTTTTCCAGTGAGGCCGTGACATCATCGCATCCGGAGGGAATCCCGGTAAACCGATTCCAACCCCCGGCAGGCGTGATCGAAGGCACGGCCATAGAGATAGGCGAGGCTTGCTTTTTTCGCGGCCTGCCATCCGATGGCGACGGCGACCGACCAAGGACTGCGTCGTTTGGCCCAACGGTATACTCTCAACGGCCACTTGAACCAGCCATAGGCGAAGTAACCCCGTCCGATGATATTTTTGACGGCACCGGGAATAAGGGCGGGAATGTCTTTGGCCCGGAAAACCGTTTCCAGCCTGAGGCGATATATTTGACGCGTAATCACGTACTGTTCTCCCCTGCCGAGCGTTTCGATCCAGAAACGGCTCTTATCCAGCAGCGGCCCAAGAACGGCTTCCTCTATGGGTTTCGGGGCATCAGGGAAATACTTTCTTGCAATGACATCGGCCGCACTGATTATGGCTGTCCACCAAAGCTTGGGGGTCGGCGTTGCCGAAAGAAGCGCCGTAAACCCAACCAACTGGCGACGAATGGCAATGATCTGAGGGTCGCTTGAAAAGTCATTTTCTTGAATATTGTCACCGGCAGAACTGAGTTCTTCCAGTGTTGCCTGCAGCTCTGCTTCAGAGGTCTCATCCGCTTCCACCCCAGTCGGGGTTCGTTCAAATGCCTCTACGGTGACCTTCCCCAAGAACAAATAAAGGTCGACGAGCAGATACTTCAGCAAAACCAGGATTGTCAGCCGGTTGGAGGCATAGGCCAGGAGCATGAAAGGGTCGGCATAGATGAAGAAGCGAAAAGCTGCGATCTGCCGGATGGGGGTGCGGTGGCGGAGCCACCACCTAAAAAGCGGTGACTTTGCGAGCCGGCGGTACCACTCTCGGGTGGCTCTAATTTGACGAAGGTTCAATTTCCGGATCCTTTTGAATCCGGGACGTTTCAGAATGTGGTCGAGACGGTCCAGTGATGCCGAGAAGCTTTTTAAAAATGCGCCGACAGTGGCCTGCAGTTCCGGGCGATCAGCCGCCGGGTGGTAGCAGGCGGCAATGGACTGGATGTAGACCGGCAGGTCCCGCAAATCGGCGACTTCGGGGGAGATGTCCTGCAGGATGGTCCGGCAGCGGGCAGCGACGATCTGCATGCCACAGCTCTGCGGCCCTTTCGTATCCCGGGACGCTTGTTCCATTGCCGCCAGTTCTGCCGTCAACCGTTTGCGCCAGGAAAACAGGCCGCGCGCCCGAACGGACCATACCACCAGGGCCAGGGCGGTTGCCGAAGCCAAAGTTGCCCAGAAAATTTTCAACACCACCCAACCGTCCATGGCGTGCTTCCTGCCGAGTTTTCGTCCTGAAAGCCCCGGCGTTCTGCCGGGTGAGATAAGCCCCGAAAAGGGGTAAACTAAAAAAATGGCGCGGGCGGCAAATGCGTGGTCGAAACGCTCACTTTAGGTATAACCATCTTATCAAGATAATGTCTCAGGAAATACAGTCCCCAACCGCCCTTTTACATGCAACTAAAAGTTCTTGCCGTGCCGGAATTCCACTGATAAGAATGACGACAGGTCCGATTCCGGGATCAAATTGTACTGGGAAATGGCAAGCACCATCCTTGCGAGGAGCCAGAATCTGATGGACGAAATTATTCACCTGACCGAAGAACTGATTCGATTCAAATCCACCCATACCCATCCGGCTGAAATTCAAGGCTGTGCGGACTTCATTGAAAATTATCTCAACACACACGCCCTCGAATTCCAACGGCTGAACTTTCAGAACGCTCCCTCTCTGCTGGTTGTTCCGAACAGCGGCCGTTTTCCGGTTCTTTTAATGTCCCACATTGACGTGGTCGCGGGTCCCGAAAAACTTTTTAACCCGTGGCAGAAGGACGGAAAGCTATTCGGCAGGGGCAGTATCGACGACAAATACGCGGTTGCGCTGTCGCTGGTTCTTCTCAAAGAACAGCTTAAACGACGCCACGCACAGGGTGGCAGCCAAAAGGACCTGCCTTTTGGTATTCTGATCACCGGCGATGAAGAAATCGGCGGAGTCAATGGCGCACAAAAGGTTTTGCCACTGGTTAAAACCGACTTCTGCATTGCTTTGGACGGCGGCAGAGTCGATAAAATCGTCATCAAAGAGAAAGGCATTCTGCGGCTCAAACTCATCGCCGAGGGTAAATCCGCCCATGGGGCCCGACCGTGGCTCGGTGAAAATGCGATCGAAAAATTGATCGAGGATTATCGCATAATCAGATCTTTTTTCAAAGAATCCGTTCCGGATCACTGGCAGCGTACCATAAATTTCAGCCGGATCCAGGCCGGAAACTCGATCAACCAGGTCCCGGACCTGGCCGAAGCGATGTTTGACATCCGCTACACGGAAAATGATGACATCGACACGCTGGTAAAAAGTATGCAAGCGAAAATCAGCGGCCGCCTGGTCATCGAAGAAAGGGAACCGTTATTCATGGGCGGTGATTCGTCCCGCCTGGATCGACTACTGGAGATTACCGGCGTAACGCGACTCGGTTTCGAGCACGGCGCCAGTGATGCCCGTCACCTTTTCAAGTACGGTATAAAAGGGATCGTGTGGGGTGCCGACGGTGACATGAGCCAGCACACCGCCGAGGAGCACGTGAACATCGCCAGCGTTCATAAGCTCTATCGATTTCTCGATACATATATGGACGCTCTGGCTGCTGAACTAAAGGCTTGAGGGCGTGCAATTGGCTATAAAAGGTTTCCAAACCTTAAATCACGCCCAAATGCAAGGCATGGGCCGACGAGAAAACGCCGCATGCACAGGCCTATGTATTCAGTGCCCGGGGCAGAGGGCCCCCGGACACTGACCGGGTAAAACCACAACACCGCACTTGGGTGTTAGATGGGGTCTTGAAACCACTTCTAAACCGGGAAAGGATTGTATCGCCGGCAGCGAACCTGCATATTTCATGACATTTTAATTGGATTTGAAAAAATTAATGAAACCGCTTTACACATGAACGGATGCGACTCCTGTCATAAACAGGCGTAAATTTTGACTTGACCAGTTGATTCTGGTAAACGGGAATGATGGAAGGGGCAGAGATTTTAAGCAATTTTAAAATGAGGACTTTCGGTCGAGATCAAGAGGATTTATCCGCCCGCCTGAGGCGGCTAAACCTTTGGAGGATCGGGCGAAAAGACTTTTTTGAGATGGCTTATAGAAGGATAGGGCGGCGTGCGCCCGTCAGTACCTAATTTGCTACCGAAAAGGAGGAGAAGTATGAAAAAATTGACGATTTGGTTGATCGTGCTTTTATTTGTCCTGGCAGGTACGGCCATCGCGGCGCCCAAGAAGGGGGGAACCCTTGTCTTCGGGCGCGGCGGCGACAGCGTCGGCCTTGACCCGGCCTACGAGACGGACGGCAACTCGTTTATGATCTGTGACAATATCTACGAAGCACTCGTATTCTATAAAGACGAATCCACCGCGCTGGAGCCGGGACTGGCCGAGTCCTGGGATATTTCACCGGACGGAATGACTTACACCTTTCATCTTCGCAAAGGGGTCAAGTTCCACGACGGAACGCCCTTTAATGCCGATGCCGTCGTGTTCTCCATCGGCCGCATGATGAAGGAACGCAATGTGAAGTTCTTTGGCAAAGCCCTCGAGATTCCGGCCCAGGAGAGACCACCGGAGTATTGGGTGTCCATGGAAATGGATGAAACAGTCGGCGCCATCGAGGCGGTGGATGAATACACTGTCGTCTTCAAGCTCAAGCGGGTGGAAGCGCCGTTTCTGGCCAATATGGGAATGGACTTTGCCGACATCATCAGTCCCACGGCATTCATGAATAACCCCAAGGAGTTCATTAGAAATCCGGTGGGCACCGGCCCCTTTAAGTTCGTAAAATGGGTTAAGGACGACCGGATCATTCTGGATAAAAATCCGGACTACTGGGACAAATCCGGCGGGCCTTATCTGGACCAGATCATCTTCAGGTCGATCCCGGAAAACTCAGTCCGTTTTCTGGAACTCAAAACAGGCAACATTCATATCTGTCAGTTCCCCAATCCGGCCGATATTGCCCTGGCTGAAAAAGACAAAAACCTCTGGCTGCCGACTCAGCCGGGAATGAACATCGGCTACCTGTCATTCAATCACACCAAGGAGCCTTGGAAGAGCAACACAGACCTGCGCAAAGCGATTGCTTACGCCATTAACAGTAAGGCGATCGTTGACAACATCTACCAGGGGATGGGGCAGGTGGCCAAGAACCCGATTCCACCCACCATGTGGGGCTACAACGACAAGGTTCCGGGTTATGCCTATGACCCTGAAAAAGCCAAGGAACTGTTGAAAAAGGCCGGTTTTCCCAACGGTAAGGGATTGGGTGAGATCAGCCTGTGGTCGATGCCGGTCCCCCGGCCATACAACCCCGATGGTCTGAAGATCGGCGAAGCCATGGCGGCAGACCTGGCCAAGGTTGGGATCACAGCCAAGGTGGTCACCTTCGAGTGGGGCACCTACCTGAAACGTCAACGTGAGCAACCAGCGGAAATGGATCTGTTCCAACTTGGCTGGACCGGTGACAACGGCGATCCGGACAACTTTCTGGCCGTTCTCTTCGACGGCTTGGCCTCACCGGCTATCCGAACCCAGTGGCACAACGAGAAGTATCACGAACTTATGGTCAAGGGGCGCCAGACCATCGATCAGAACGAAAGGGCGAAGATCTACGAAGCGGCCCAACAGTTGATCTACGATGAAATGCCAGTCATCTCGGTGGCCCACTCGACGGTTATCTGGCCGGCGCTCAATAATGTGAAGAACTTCAAACTGCACCCCACCAGCTCGGTGCGCATGAAAAATGTCTGGTTGGAGTAAACTGCTTAATCTGGAAACCTTGGATAAAGCGGGTAAGCGATTAGATTGAAATGAAGAACCGGACAAGGGGAAGAAAGGTTTCTTTCCCTTGTCCGGATGTGCCCTCCTGGTTGCCGTGGAAAATCCGGTTGACCGGAAAGCTTCGAACCCATTGCCGAACGGGTATAATCGAATATCATGCTGGCCTATGTGATTCGAAGATTAATGATTATGATCCCCACGCTGCTGGGGGTTTCCGTCATCGTTTTTCTCATGTTGCATATGACGCCCGGCGATCCGGCGGAACTGCTCCTGGGTGAACGCGCCACGGTAGAGTCCCTGGAGCAAATGCGAGAGCACCTTGGACTGAACGAGCCCCTTTATGTCCAGTACGGCCTTTTTCTCCAGCGGTTGCTGAAAGGCGACCTGGGGGAAACCATCTGGACCCGCCAGAAGGTCTGGACCGAGGTGCGGCAGCGGTTTCCGGCCACCATTGAGCTGTCCCTCGTGGCGCTGTGCATCAGCTGCTTTTTCGGTGTTATTTTAGGGATTGTTTCGGCCACCAAGCAGTATTCGATTTTTGATTACCTCAGCATGCTCGGGGCGCTGGCAGGGGTCAGTATGCCGATTTTCTGGCTGGGGCTGGTGTTCATGCTGATTTTCTCCCTTAACCTCGGCTGGTTGCCGCTCTCGGGCCGCTTGAGCATCGGGATCGATCTGGAGGTGGTCACCAATTTTTATATCCTGGACGCCATCCTGACCCGCAACTGGCCGGCCCTGAGAGATGCCGTGTGGCACATCATCATGCCGGCGGTGACCCTGAGCACCATCCCCACGGCCATCGTGGCGCGGATGACCCGTTCGGCCATGCTGGACGTCTTGCGCCAGGATTATATCAAGACGGCCAAAGCCAAAGGCCTCTCGACCCTCAACGTCATATTCAAACATGCCCTGCGCAATGCCCTCATCCCGGTTGTCACCACCATCGGTCTTCAGTTCGGCGTTCTGCTGGGCGGTGCCATTCTGACCGAGACCATATTTGCCTGGCCCGGTGTGGGCAAGTGGATGTACGATGCGGTCATGCAGAGAGACTACATGGTGATCCAGGGCGGTACGCTTCTTATTGCCGGCTTCTTTGTTCTTATTAACCTATGCGTCGACGTTCTATATGCCGTAATAAACCCCAGAATCAGTATGAATTAGCAGGTATTGAAATCGGACATTGTGGCTGTCCTTGAATCTAAACACGATACACCAAATACGATACACCAAACACTAAACACTAAACACCAAACACTAAACACAAAAAACCAGACCCGACCACCCAAACTCCGATGATCGAACAGGCAAGATCAGGACGCGTGCAAGTGGAACGAAATAACAAGAATCCCCAAGATCGCCACCCGATGCTGGAACAGATGAGCCAACTGTGGCGCAACAAGACCGCCGTTGCCGGCCTGGTGGTTATCATTGTTTTTTTTCTCACCGCCATTTTCGCGCCCCTGCTCAGCCCCCATGACCCGTTGGAGACAGAGCTGTACGATCAACTCAAGCCGCCCCTGTGGCATGAAAAGGGCACTACGAAATACATTCTGGGTACCGATGAACTGGGGCGGGACACACTGTCGCGGATTATTTTTGGAGCGCGGGTCTCCCTCATCGTCGCGATCGTCAGTGTTGGCCTGGCGTTTATTTTCGGCATTCTGTTCGGTGCCGTTGCCGGTTACTATAAAGGTAAGGTCGACAGCATCATCATGCGCATCATGGATATGATACTGGCCTTTCCCTATCTGCTTCTGGCCATCGTTGTCGTTGCCTACCTGGGACCCAGTCTGCAGAATGCCATGATTGCCATCGGTGTCACATATGTGCCCCGGTTTGCCCGCATCGTTCGCGGTAGTGTCCTGGAAGAGAGCGGAAAAGACTACGTCATGGCCGCCCGATCCATCGGAGCCGGTAATCTGAGGATCATCTTTCTGGACATACTGCCCAACTGCATGGGACCCTTGATCGTGCAAACGACCTTGAGCATGGCCTCGGCGATTCTGGATGCAGCGGCACTGAGTTTTCTGGGGCTCGGTGCTCAGCCGCCGACCCCCGAGTGGGGCGGCATGATTGCCAGGAGCCGAGGCCTCATCCTGAGGGCGCCGTGGGTCATGACTTTTCCCGGGATTGCCATTTTACTGGCCGTTCTCGGTTTCAACCTGTTGGGCGATGGTCTGCGCGATGCACTGGACCCGCGCTTGAGAGATTGACGATCGTGGTGATGAGTTGGGCTCCGGCGCATCCTTTTCATGCACTGCGCGGCGGCATAGGTGTTCATGAGCATTTAGTCGATAAAGCCGATACTATCCTTAACCGGTAAACTGACCTAACCAGCGCAACCGACTCAACCAACACAACTGACTTAACTGACTCAACTGACACAACCGTTTCAAAAACAAAATTCCTCAATGGTAAAACTGACCTAACCGACTTAACTGACACAACCGATTTAAAACCAAAAGATCTCATTGGCATGCTTTTAGACATCCAAAACCTGAAAACCCATTTCTTCGTCCGTGGCCAGGTGGCCAAAGCCGTGGATGATGTCAGTCTGGAAATTCTGGCTGGGCAGACGCTGGGGCTTGTGGGCGAGTCGGGTTGCGGCAAGAGCGTTACGGCCCATTCGATTATCCGGCTCATCCCGGATCCGCCGGGGAAAATCGTCAGTGGCAGGATCATCTTCGATGGCACCGATTTGTTATCGATTCCCGAAGACCGCATGCGCCGGATCCGCGGCAACCGCATTTCAATGATATTCCAGGAGCCCATGACCTCCCTGAACCCGGTATTTACGGTCGGTGAGCAGGTGGCTGAGGTGCTGCGGCTGCATCAGGGACTATCACGTCGCGATGCCAGATCTCGGGTGGCAGAGATCTTCCGCCTGGTGGGAATATCGGCGCCCGAAAAACGACTTTCCGATTATCCACACCAGATGAGCGGCGGTATGCGACAACGGGTGATGATTGCCATGGCATTGGCCTGCAACCCCCGCTTGATGATCGCCGACGAGCCGACCACCGCCTTGGACGTAACCATTCAGGCCCAGATTCTGGACCTGATGAACAAACTCAAGGAGGAGACGGGGGCCGCCATACTTTTCATCACCCACGATCTGGGCGTCATTGCCGAGATGGCCCAACGTGTTGCCGTGATGTACGCCGGCCGAGTACTGGAATATGCTGATGTGGGCCCCCTTTTTGCAGCGCCCAAACACCCTTATACTGTCGGCCTTATGAGGTCGATTCCCGTTTTAGGCCACAAAACGCCCGAGGGTCGTCTCTATGCCATCGCGGGAATCGTACCATCCCTGTTCAACCTGCCTACCGGCTGCCTGTTCAGCGATCGCTGCCCGGACGTTTTCGAGGACTGCCGGCATATCGAACCTGAAATGTACAGTGTGGGCGACAACCACCTTGCCCGGTGTCTGAAATATGTCTGATAGCAATCAGAGTGCCTATCTGGTGGAAGCCAGGGACCTGGTAAAACATTATCCTATCCGTGGCGGTATTTTTATGAAGGAGATGGCCTCGGTAAAGGCTGTCGACGGGGTCGATATTGCCATTAAATCGGGCGAAACACTGGGATTGGTTGGTGAATCCGGTTGCGGCAAGACCACACTCGGTCGAGCCATTCTGCGGTTGGAGGAGCCAACGGCCGGCTCGATACTGTTCGAAGGAGAAAACATCCTCGCCTACGACAACAGGCAGATGCGCCTGCTGCGCAAAAAAATGCAGATTATCTTTCAGGATCCATTCTCCTCCCTGAATCCCAGAAAAACAGTTGCCCAGATCATCGGCGAACCGCTCCTGATTCACGGGATGAAAGATCGCAAGGAGCGTGAGGAGCGGGTCAAGTACCTGATGGACGTCGTCGGCTTGCGGCAGGAACAAATGCGGCGCTATCCGCACATGTTTTCCGGCGGCCAGCGGCAGCGGATCGGTGTGGCCCGAGCGCTGGCCTTGAATCCGAAGTTGATCGTCTGCGACGAGGCCGTTTCAGCCCTGGATGTGTCAATTCAGGCCCAGGTGCTCAATCTCTTGAAGGATCTGCAAGGGGAATTCGGCCTGACCTATCTTTTCATCTCTCACGATCTTCACGTGGTCGAACATATCAGCGACAGGGTGGCGGTGATGTATCTCGGCAAAATCGTCGAACTCGCCCCCGGCAAGGCACTCTACCAAAGACCTCTGCATCCCTATTCGCAGGCCTTGCTTTCGGCTTCCCCCATGCCGGACCCGAAGCGCAAGCATCAGCGCATCATCCTCAAGGGAGATGTTCCCAGCCCGATCGAGCCGCCACCCGGCTGTCGATTTCATACCCGGTGTATATATGCCCAAGATATCTGCAGTACTGAGGAGCCGGCCCTGCGTGAAACCGACCCCCACCATCTGGTCGCCTGCCATTTTGCGGGTGAGGTGGGTGTCTGATCTTGCATCTACCGTTATAAATTCATCAGTAACCGGTTGGCTTCCGAACGGTTCATCTCCGAACTCAATTCTTCCACGGCCCGAATGATCGATTTCAGCGTTTCGGTTTCGGCAATCGGCAACCGGTTGACCCCATGCCGTTCCAACGCATCGATGATGTGCCGGATTGTCCAGCGATGAATGTCACTCGAGGGCTGAAATGCAGGGTCTCGGCTCCCATTGGTTTCTGTTGGAGAGACCAGGCTGGTTTCGACCAGATTGTTCAGGATGTGCTGTACCAGAAGCACCGGTATTTCGAGCTGCTGGGAGAATTGTTCGGCACTCAACGGCTCCTCACCATTGGAAAACCGTGTCACCATGCGGTGGAGAATTTGAAGGGTCAACACCTTCTTGAAGCGGGGACTGATGCCGGTGTAGTCGGGTTCGAGTTCGTAGAGATCCACATTCTGGTGGGCATACGCATATTCCGCACCGATCAGCAGGACAATCCAACCGACATTCATCCACAGCAGGAGCAGCGGCAGAGCGGCCAGGCTGCCGTAGATGGGATTGTAACGGGTGACGCCCACCTGAAAATCGATGAGTCCCCATTGAACCACGAGATACGCCGTGCCGGCCAGCACACCGGCCAGGCTGCCCGAGATCACCTTGACCCGGGTGTTCGGAATCAGAAGGTAGACCAGAGAGAATACCGCCCAGATAAGCAAGTAGGGAGAAAGCTGAAGCAGCTCCAAAATTGTGGGGCTGATCTTGGCGAGCAGAGTCATTTTGGCCGAGAGATCATCGAGCTGTCTGGTGACGAAGGCAGGGATGCTGCTGTAAATCAACAGAAAAAGGGGCGACAGGACCAGGAAAGACAGATAGTTGGTGATTCTCATCTTCCATGAACGCGATTTCTTGACCTGCCAGATGTCGTTGAAGGATTGTTCCAGGTGGTTCAATACCTTCATGGCCGACCACAACAGTACGGCAACACTGATGCCGGCGATGACCCCTCCGCGTGTACTTTCCAGTAGAACGTGAGCGTAATTTAAGATTTGGTCGAGGACATCTTTCTGGGCCGGAAGCTTGGCCAATACTTGCGTCTCGAAGCGGTTTTGCAGCCCGAATGACTTGGCAATTCCCAGCACCAGAGCCACTACCGGTCCGATGGATAACAAAGAGTAGAAGGTCAGGGCCGAAGCTCGCAATAGACATTTGTCTTTAACGGATTCGCGGGCAGTGAGGGCTAAAATGCGCAGGTGGCGGAGAAGGAACTCTTTTGCCGGCGGAAGATCGCGCGAACGAATCCGCCAGATGCCGGTGGTTAGGAAGGATTTCAGGCGCCAGATCATTACCTGGTATTATAGAACCTTCCGGCGGACTTTTAAAAGAGAAAAATCGCTCTTGAGGATTTACTCCCCCACTGGACAGGCAAATTCACAGCAGCGGCAGTATTTGATGATTTTGACCGCTTTTTAAAGATAAATTCCCAAATACAGAAGGGCGATATGAGTGGTTCTAAAAAAACTCTGGAATAACGGAACGTTTTTTTGATCACCACGATATATCGAAACCTTGGGGAGCGTTACCTTGTGCACCGGAGCGCTTTTTGATAAATGAATAAAAAACGGTTCATAAAAGGAGGCGACGATGTCCGATCAAAAACGATCCCCATACGGTTGGGACAAGGAAACCGGGTTAGCCTTACCCGATAAAATCAAACTCGATCTGAAGACCGCTTTGAAAAATAAAGACCACGGCGTCCGGGATGCCCTGCGGCAGATCATGTCCGAATATCCGGGTCTGACCGTCCCTCTTACCCTGGAAAGCGGAAAGAAGACAACCCGGCCTAAAAAGGCGGCGGAGATTACCGACGACGATGTGCTCGACATCATCCGGAAACTTATAAAAAGCGAGAAAATCGTTCTGGAGGCCAGGAAGGAGGAGACGTCCGCGTATCTGCAGGCGTTGACGCGTTATCTGCCCCAAATGGCCGGCAGAGAGGAGATCACAGCCTGGATTACGGCAAGCATCGACTTTGAGCAGTTCAAGAGCCCGATGCAGGCCATGGGGCCGATAATGAAGCATTTCGCCAAACAGGCCGACGGAAACCTGGTCAAGAAAATCCTTCAAGAAATGACGCCATGAATTTGTACTTTCGCTGAATACAAATGAGCGGTTATACGGCGTTCAGGGCGTCGATAAGTTGACGCAGCCTTCCGAAATTTCCCTGATTAAAATCGACCACCAGGCGCGGCAGGTGGGCAATCTCCGGTTCGTCATCTTCTTCGGGAAAGGCTGCCGCGAGAGTCATGTCGCCACCGGGCCTGAGGATGTCTGTGAATTGCGTTTTCAGCTCCCGAATGCGTTCCATTTCGGGAGACCGTTTCAAACGGATGACCAGCTGATCCTTGACATATCGCAGGCTGTGATAGCAGCGATAGAAACGATTGATCCTGTCGATGGCTTTTTCAATCGAATCCGCGCGTTCAAAGAGGTTGAAATCGGAATCACTGATGAATCCGCGCTGCAAAAGCTCGTTTTTAAAAAACGTCATACACTGGGACCAGTATTTCCCCTCAGGCTCATCGACGAGGATTAGGGGCAGGGAATAGCGTTTTCCGGTTTGAAGCAGGGTAATGCTTTCCATGGCTTCGTCGAGCGTGCCGAATCCGCCTGGAAACAGGATGACCGCATGGGCCTCTTTCAGAAAGGCCACCTTGCGATTGAAAAAATATTTGTACATGATGTAGCGGGGGTTGCCGTCGATGACCGGATTGGGCTTCTGTTCGAAGGGGAGGCGAATATTCACACCGAATGAGTGCTCTATGCCTGCGCCCTCGTTGACCGCCTGCATGATGCCCGGGCCTCCGCCCGTAATCACCATGTACCCGTTCGCAACAAGTTGACGGCCCATTTCCCGGGCCATATCATACAACGGCTCATCAGCCCTTGTGCGGGCCGATCCGAATACGGTAACCTTTTTGACATGTCGATAGGGACCGAAAACCTTGGCGGTAAACCGCATTTCCTTCAACGAGGTGTTCATCAGTTTCAAGTCGGCCTGTTGATCGTCCTCCTGGCCGGCTTTGAGGGCCGCCAGAATCATTTCACGGACGATCTCCTGGCGCCCAATTCCCCCGACAAGTTCCATCAGTCGATCGATGGCGTCATCTGCCGGGCCGTTGGTGTGTGTAAAATGGAGTTCCATCGTTATACTAATTCCGTATCTGAGTGAGTGATGTCATACCGGCGTGCCGGCTTGACCGGCTTTGAAAAATATGTACTATAACACTTTACACCCAACCTCCGCAATGCCATCTTGACTGTGGGTGGTGAGCCGGAAACATGGCGTTGGTTATAGTGGTTGTCATAATACGTTCCGTTGTTCGAATGTTTTTTCTAAGAGCACTGAAACCGCTCTTCTGTATTTCGGAATTTACATTTGAAAAGCGATATAAAATAAAAAAGCACTTGTGCCACCGGTTGGGAAGCGGTACATATCAAGGATAATTTATGTGCACCATAACGTAACAATTCGAGGCTGGCGATCGCCTGGAGAAAGGATGATAAAAAGATGTGGGAAATAATCGCAGAACCCAAAGACTACGGCATTGATATACTGGAAGAAGGTATGGGGAACAACCACGTCGTCTTTCCGGAAGAGGAACGAAAAAAATGGGCCGATGAAATCGGTGCTTTCGCGACGAAACTCAATGGATTCGCCGACCGCTCAATGGGACTCCAAACCCTACTTGGCGGAAAGGAAGAGATTGTGGCCACCCCGGCGTCATTGAAAACCCTGAAAGTAATGCTGTTTAAAATCAATGATGCCATGAACACCGCCCTCGACATTGCTGGTCAGCTCGAAAAACAGATTGTCAAAAAATAAGGGTCTAACGGATGATAGCGATCCTGCTCTGCGCCGGATTTGCAACCCGCATGGTCCCGCTGACCGCCGATTTTCCTAAACCTCTGCTTCCGGTGGCCGAGAGGCCGGTACTCGATTACCTGGTCGACCAGCTGGCCGTACTGCCTGATATCGAAGGCATCCATCTCGTCACCAATGCCAAGTTCGCCGCACAATTCGACCGATGGCGCCTATCACGGCTGAACCAGCCGGATTCACGTCATCTGAAGATCGTTATTCACAACGACGGTGCGTCAACGGCAGAAAACCGCCTGGGTGCCTGCGCCGATCTCCAGCTGGTCTTTCAGCGTTTGTCATCCACCGGGCCTGTGCTGGTGTCTGCCGGCGACAACATCTATCTTTTCGGCATACAGGAATTGTGGGAGCGCTTTCTCTCCGGGAAGAGCCACCGTATTATCGCACTGGCGGAAGACAATCAGGAAAATCTGAAAAGAAGCGGAGTGCCGGTTTTCGGCGATAACGACCGCGTCATGCGGCTGCTCGAAAAACAGGACCGCCCGCCATCCGGCTGGATCTGCCCGCCCTTGTACTTTCTGCGACCCTCTGCCCGCATCGTTTTGGATGAGTTCCTGGAATGCTGCCGTCCGGTCGACGCGCCGGGTCATTTTATCGATTACCTCTGCCAGAAAGAACCGGTGGTCGCCTTCAGGATCGATGCCCGAAGACTCGACATCGGTAGCCTCGAAACATATCGTGAGGCCGATCGGATGATGCGATCGCTGTCTCCTCGGAAGCCGGGTAAAATTTGAAACCCTCAATTTTTTCAACGGCTGGAAACGTTCAGTATTTTCCTGGCTTCCTCCGGTGAGGCCAATTCGCACCCCATACGGCGAATCATGCCGGCCAGATTCTCCACCAGCTCCGTATTCGATTCGACGCCTTTTCACCCGGGGCAAAAAAAATGCTGTCCTCAAAACCCACCCGCACGATCGTAGCGCCCAAGCCGATGGCAGCTGCCAGCAGCGACAGATCGGTCATACCATCATGTACCAACCCCCAGGGGCTTTCCGGGGGTATCATGGACTTCAGGAAGAACAGGCTGGTCGGATCGGCCGGCAGGGCGTGGTGAAACCCCAGGCAGACATTGAAGTAGTACGGGGGCGTGATAGCTTCTTCGCGGATCAGGTGGAATGCGGCCGGTATCATACCGGCCTCAAAAATTTCGAGTTCAGGAACGACCCTGTTTTGTCGCATTCGCCCGGCCCAGTAGCGGATATCCGGCAAGGTGTTGATGTAAACGGTTTCCTTGATATTGGCCGAACCCATGTTCAGCGACGCCACCTCGACCCTGGGTTCGTCGACAGCCACACAGCGCTCTTCGAGTGACAGGTCGGCCAGCCCGCCGGTGGATCCTTGGATAATGATGTCGGATTCTTTGCGGATAAGGTCAAGTGTGTAAGAAAACGCCTCCAACTCAGCCGTCTGCTGACCGGCGGCATCTCGAACGTGCAAGTGCACCATCGAGGCCCCGGCGCGGGTGCAATCGACGACCGACACGGGCCACCTCTTCAGGCCTCAAGGGGTTGCCGTCAACCGGCGGATCACCTTTTCCTACCGGTGCTACGGCGACGATAATTTTGCGGCGTTGGGTATTATTCATAGTGTGCAAACCCTTTAATCGTAAAATAGCCGGTCTAATGTTGGTGGTTTACATATCCGTTTGTCATTATCCCTGCAGAACAAGGGGCTGATAACTCGACACCCGGCGAATTTTTTTATCCGGGTGGAGTTTAGATAATTGAGAAACCTTCTGTCAACAGTGACTTCCACTTTTTACCCGTCATAGAAGACGCGAAATTCAAACCCCTCTGAATCAAAAAAACCAGTCGATACGGGACATTCTATATCTCCTAATAATCATCGGTAAACCTCCAGCTTTGCCGAAGGTCATTGAATCCACACAGCCATCTCCTTGCAAAAAACGGTGATATCAATTAAACAGAGAGCCTTCGGCGCCACCATCGGCAGGCAGACCGGACCAGCGATGTAAAGGACATTCATGACCAAATTCGTCTATTCTTTTAGTCTCATTTTCTTTGGTGTCGCTCTGGGATATGCCATCCAGATTCGTTTCCAATCGAGACGTCCTTCGTCTGCCGATGTCCCTGGATGCGGTTCGAAAACTGCTGCAGAAGGTCGCTCTCCTGTTTTTCATGCCGGTGACCGTGCTTGGAGCCATTTGGATCGTCAACATCAAGGCCGTTTCAATTGCGGCCCTGCCCTTTATCGGGTTTTCAGCCATTACCATGGGGGGCGTTCTGGCATGGGGAGCGGCACGCTTTCTGAAGCTCGAACCACGCAAGACCGGTGCATTGATCCCCTGCGGGGCCTTCACGAACATCGGATCCATCGGCGCGCTGGTCTGTTTTATTTTCCTCGGTGAAGAGGGGTTTGCCCTGGTGCCCATTTACAAGATATTTGAAGAGCTTAGCTATTACGCGATCGGTTTTCCGGTGGCCAAATATTTCAGCCAAGCCGACCGTAAAAACGAACGCACCATCGATCGTCTCAAGGGCCTCGCCAAAGATCCGTTTATCATCGTTGCGCTGGCAAGTATTACCATCGGGGCGTTCCTCAATCTGTCCGGAATTCCGCGGCCCGAGTATTTTAGGACCGTCAATTCGGTGTTTATTCCTGTTGGAACCACCTTACTACTTGTGTCGATCGGGTTGGCGATGAAGTTCAGAAGTGTCCGCAACTATCTACGCGAATGTGCGGCGGTATCCTTGATTAAATTCCTGATTGTGCCGGTCTGTATGACGTCATTGGCCCTTCTGATCGGCTACGGCGCCATTGATAACGGTTTGCCCCTCAAGGTCGTCATGATCCTCACCGCCATGCCGGTGGCCTTCAATGCCCTGATACCGCCATCCATATTCGATCTTGATCTCGAACTGGCCAACTCCTGCTGGTTTTTCACCACGGCCCTGCTCATCATCGTATTGCCGGTATTGCTTGTGTTGGTTACCGCTTTTTGATCTGAATATAACTCTCTGAAATTTAATATAAAAAAATTTAAACAAAACTCTTGACACGCTGTCTCTGGAACTATATTGAATTTTGTATGCAAAATACAATATAGTTTTGGCTCCGCAGCGATCTGACATATGGATTTGACGGCTGTGGATAAAGATCTGGAGGATAGCCTGGTCAAATGGAAAATTTAGGCCGCATGCACGCAAACCTGGATCAGAAGGCGTACCAGATCATCAAGCAGATGATCATCGAGCGTAAGCTTTTGCCGGGGGAGAAAATTCCCCAGGAGAAACTGGCCCACGATTTGGGCATCAGCCGCACACCCCTCGTGAGCGCGCTCAAATATCTCGAGAAAGAAAAACTGGTCGAAGCCAAACCACGTCGGGGGTTCTTTGTCCGGTTTTTTACCAAACAGGAGATGGTTAGCATCTTTGAACTTCGAGAGGTTCTGGAGGGTTTGGCCGCCAGGCGGGCGGCCCTATATATCTCGGACGCGAAGATTAAAAAACTGAGAGAATTTTTCAAACCCTTTTCAAAGGTTGGACCCATAACCGATATCGGCAGATACGCCCGCGAAGACCGCAGCTTCCACAATTTTGTTACTGAAATCGGTGCGAAAGAGTTCTTGAAGAATATTCTCCAGACATACAATATCATCAGTTTCTCCTACCAGGTGGTGTCATCCGAGGGACTTGTGCGATCGCCGAGTGAAACCATTGATGAGCATTTGGCCATTATCGATGCGATTTGCCTCAAGGATGCCGAGAAGGCCGAAGAGATGATGCGGGCGCATTTCAAGAAATCGATTGCAAGACTCAAGGAAGATATTTCAAGGCTGAAAGCGGATGCTCCAGTTCAGCGCAATGGCATGGTCAAATGGAACGCCGTAGACCAAGCCGTGGATAATTCGTTCTGAGCACTGATCGCCGAAAGGGGTTAAGATAGCGGTAAGCGACGGTTATAAGCCGCACCGGTTCCAGGGGACGTCGTCGATCATTCGACACCTCCGCGGGCGAGGAGCTACGGAAAGAATATCATTTGGTGGTGACATCTACGAAACGACTACTGTTTCGCTGAGAGCACCAGAAGACGACGAAAGGAGGGATGAACGGGAAGCGAGTCAAAAGAGGTTATCTCGCCGATACGGCGCGCGTTGAGGCTGCCAATCCTTTGAATCGCCAACATCAGTGGGATTCGGTGCCTGCGGGCCGACCGGCCGGTGGAACGAGGAAAGCACATTTGAAACCAGAAGGAGGAAATGAAATGAAGAAAATTGTGATCCTTTTTACGGTCATCCTACTGGCCCTGGGGACCAGCGCATACGCCGCCAAGGGGTTTCCGGCGCGCAACATCACCGATGTCGTCGTTTGGGGTGCCGGCGGCGGAACCGACACCTGTAACCGCATAATCACTGCCGAAATGTCGAAAATTCTGGGTGTCAACATCAACGTCATCAACAAAACCGGCGGCGTTGCGGGCTCGGTGGGGATGAATTATGCTTACAGCCAGCCCCATGACGGCTACACGCTTTGCGGCCTGTCTGAATCGAATGTCACTGCAGGCGTTCAGGGCGGATGGGACAAGAAATTTGACGTCTGGGATACCTTTATCGTCGGCGGGTCACCGGACGTTATTTCGGTGACTCCCGATACGCCCTATAAAACCCTCAAAGATCTGATCGAAGCGGCCAAGTCCGATCCCAAGAGCATTAAGGCGGCAGCCAGCGGTGCCGGCTCTATCCACCACCTGAACCTTTTGGCGGTGGAAAACGGCTCGGGTGCCAACTTCAATTTCATCCCTTACAAGGGATCGGCCCCGAGTCAGAATGCCGCCATGACCGGCGAGGTCTCGGTGGTCGTGACCTCTCTGGCCGAACAGCAGCAGCTGTTGCGCGGCGGCAAATTAAGAGCCCTGGGTATGTTGATTCCCGATTCATTCGATGTTGAAGGTCTCGGAACCATCCCCAGTGCTTTCGATGCCTACCCCGGCCTGTCCAAGTACTTGCCGATTTCTCAGGCCATCGGCTTTGCCGTACCGGCCGATGCCCCCGAAGATGCCAAGAAAGTTCTGGTGGACGCCTTTAAAAAAGCGATGGAAACCGAAAAGGTGAAAAGCTGGGCCAAGGAAAATTATTACCTGCTTTCCGGAAAAACCGGGGCGGAATCAAAGGCTGTTTTTGACGCTCTCGAATCGAATTTCGCTTGGACTTTGTGGGAACTGAAAGCGGCGACAGTCGATCCGGCTTCTCTCGGTATTCCCAAACCCTAAATACGTTACTCCGGCTAAAGGGCGGGTACGCCCAAATGATACCCGCCCTGGTCGGAAACCATGTCCAGGGCTGATCTCAGGCCAATAAGGCGTCAACATTCAACTCACGTTTTCATTACCGAACTCTTAGAGGGCCACACTCCATGATGGAAAAAGACAAACTCCGCAAGGCTGACATCTTTTCCGGCGGGGTCATATTTTTATTTGGCCTGTGGGTTATCAGCCAGGGCCTCAAAATGCCCATGAAGGATTCTTGGGGCGGGGTTCTGAACGTCTGGTTCGTATCCCCGGCCCTTTTTCCCTTGTTTGTCGGTGCCATGATTGCCTTCCTGGGAGCATTGCTCGTCCGGACAGCCTTGAAAGAAGTGGGGAGATCCGAATTTAAAAAATTTTTAGGCTGGTTCGTCAGCCCGGAATTCTCTCAGGTTTTGATAGCGCCAGCGGTGATGCGGTTTTATGCCATAGCGGCTCTTTTTATGGCCTTTGTCTTTCTTAACATTCCGCGGATCGATTTTCTGCTGAGCAGTGTGCTTTTTCTTATCGCCTTTATCAGCATGTTTTACTTCGACGACGATGTTCTGCTAAAAAGAATGTTTTTCTTTTATCTTGCCGGAACGTTCGCCTGCATGATCTTTTTCTTACTGGGATTATCGAAGGCCTTGGAATCAACCTTGCCCTACCCCAGTGATTGGCTCACTTTAATTTTTATCTGTGCATACGCTATCTATGCCCGGACCTTGATCGGCAAGTCTCCGCAGCTGCTAAAAAAATATAGAACAAGCCTGATTCTGGCTGTCATCGTTCCGTTCATTATATGTCCGATTTTCAAATATTTTCTACTGGTCCCGATGCCGAAGGAAGGTCTTGTCGTGGCCCTAATGGATGCCATCTGGTACTGGGATTTTTAGATGTGGTTTCAAAACTTCAGATCACGCCCAAATACACAGCGTGGGCCGACGAAAAAACGCAGCATTCACGGCCGTATGTATGCAGTGACGCGGGGAAAGGGGCTCCGCGTTGCTGCCAGGTGAGAATCACAACGCCGTGACATGTTGTCCGCTCGCCTGAGGCGGGCAAACCTTTGGCGGCCTGAGCCTTAGATGGGTTTTTGAAACCACTTCTCATCTGACCAGGCAGGAGCTCGTAAACCCATGATGCTGTTCGAACGTATCGGAACCTTCTTCGGCATTGTCTTTCATCTCGCTTCGGATCCGACAAACCTGGCGGTCCTGTTCGGTTCGGTCTTATTGGGGATTATCTTCGGTGCCATGCCGGGTTTGACCTCCACACTGGGGGTGGCGCTGCTTACCGCACTGACATACGGGATGGACACAGCCCTGGCCATGGTCTGCCTATTGGCCATCTACGTCGGCGGGACTTACGGCGGGTCTTACTCGTCCATCCTGATCAACATTCCCGGAACAGCCGCGGCCGCGGCCACCGCCCTGGATGGTTATCCCCTGGCTCTTAAGGGTGAAGCCGGACGGGCCATCGGTTTGACCACCACCGCTTCGGCCATTGGGACCGCCATCAGCATGCTCTTTGTGGTCAGTATTTCCCCTATCATTTCGCATTTCGCGCTGCAGTTTACTTCGTTTGAATTCTTTCTGCTGGCATTTTTCGGGATATTGATCAGCGGCACCCTGACCAGCCCGGACCTGGTCATAAAGGGCTGGATTGCAGGTTTTTTAGGTTTGTTTTTGTCCTGCGTAGGGCGGGATCTGCTGCAGTTTTATCCGCGGTTTACCTTCGGCCTAACGGAATTAGACAGCGGCATCGAAGTGGTACCCGTACTTATCGGGGCCTTCGGTATTCCGCAGATTATCCAGGTTTTGAAAGACCGCTTCCAGATTGGTGAGACACAGAAACTGCAGCGCATCATCCCCGAAATCGGTACCGTTGTCCGCAATATACCGGCCATCGTCCGCTCGGCCCTGATCGGAGTCGGAATCGGCGCTGTGCCCGGGATCGGGGAGGACATTGCCGGCTGGGTGTCCTATGGCACGGCCAAGAACACATCCAAACATCCGGAGACTTTTGGCAAAGGCGAGCTTCAGGGCGTGCTGGCCAGCGAAACTGCAAACAATGCCTGCGTCGGCGGCGCCCAGATTCCCCTGTTGAACCTTGGCATACCCGGCAGCCCGCCGGCCGCCATGCTGCTGGGAGCGCTGATGCTTCACGGAGTGACACCGGGGCCCATGATTACCTTCGAGCATCCCACTTTTATTATGGAGGTGGCCGCCATTTTGCTGTTGGCTTCGGGCGCCATGTGGGTCACCGGAATGCTGCTGGCCAAGCAGGTGGTCAAAGTATTGCGTATTCCTACCCCGCTGTTCATGCCGATTATCGGAGTGTTGTGTATCATCGGCTCCTATTCGCTGGGGCTCAACATATTCAATCTATACCTGATGCTGCCGGTGGGCATCATCAGCTACTTCTTGATCGAGATGGGCTATCCCATTGCGCCACTGGTCATCGGAGTCATTCTCGGGCCCATGGCCGACGAAAATCTGCGCCGCGCCCTGATGGTTTCCCAAGGGAGTTTTCTCCCCGTCTTTACCCGGCCGGTTTCCCTGATCATTTTCCTCATCATTGTGTGGACGGTGATCAGCCAGTTCAATTTCTATCGAAAGTTTAAAGATAAAGTGTTCCGAAGTCTGGGGCGAAAGAAGAAAAACGCTCCGGCGTCGGCGGACAAATCACATTCCGAAGAGTGAGCCCAAATTTTGAAAATGGCGGGATAGACCATCAAGGAGGTTAGCATGCTGAAAATGGGAATTATTACCGGATTTCTCTCCCGAACCAAGGACCGCTTTCACGATTACAACGAGCCGCTTGATCTCGAGAAGAAGTTCGCCTTGATGGCAACCATCGATGGGTACGACGGTGTTGAAATTGTTTACCCCTATGAAGTCAACGATGCCGAGGCGACCCGGGCGCTTCTGAATAAATACGATCTGAAGGTGGCCGCCATCAATGTCAACGTCAAGGCCGAACCCGAGTTTCGCAACGGCGGGCTGACATCCCACAAGGCCGATGTCCGGCAAAAAGCCGTCCGGTTGATAAAAGAGGCCAAGGACTTTGCCGCCGGAATCGGGGCCGATAAGGTGACCTGCTGTCCCTTGGGTGATGGTTACGAGTTTGCATTCCAGTACGATTATGCCCGGACCTGGAAATACTTGGTCGAGTGCTTCAGTGAAGCCGGAAGTTACAAAACGGAAGTGCCGCTCTTTATCGAATACAAACCCAGTGAAACCCGGGGGCGTTGTTTCCTCGACTCCGCAGCCAAGACACTTTGCCTGCTCAACGACATTCAGAACCAGGAAATCGGTGTGACCCTCGACTTCGGTCATTCCATGTACGGTAACGAAAATCCGGCCGAAGCATTGGTACTGCTGGCCGAAAGCCCCTTCAAGTACTACATCCATGTCAATGATAACGACGGTCGCTGGGATTGGGATTACTTCTGCGGCACCAAACACTTTCTCGAATATGTGGAATTTATCTTCTACTTGAAGAAATACGGGTACAATGACTATCTCACTTCTGACACCTCGCCGACCCGCTGGGATATCAAAGGAACGTTCGAAGCCAACAGCCGCCTGACCAACAAGATTTGGAAGCGAATTGATACAATCGGTGGTGACAGGATTGATCAGCTGATGGCCAAAGGCGATTATCTGAGGACATGGCAGTTTATCGAAAATGAATTTTTTCGACTGGAACCGTAAGTTTGTCCATAAGGTCACTTTTATACTATGGAAACGAGTTCCCGAAAAGGAGTAAATGAGAAAATGTCTCAATCGATGCAACCGATGTCAGTCGACGAACTCAAGCAAATGGCGTCCGTTATACGCTGCGATATTATCGAGATGATCTGCACGGCCGGGGCCGGGCATCCAGGAGGTTCTCTTTCCGCGACCGATATTGTCACGGCCCTTTACTTCAGGTTGATGCGGATCGATTCCGCTAATCCCCGCTGGTCGGAACGGGATCGCTTCATCCTTTCAAAGGGCCATGCCTGTCCGGTCTGGTACGCGACCCTGGCCGAGCGTGGTTTTTTCGACAAGTCACATTTGGGCACCTTGCGGCGCATGGGCAGCATACTTCAGGGCCACCCGGACATGAACAAGGTTCCCGGCATTGACATGACCACCGGATCCCTCGGGCAAGGGTTGTCCGTGGGCATCGGCATGGCCCTGGCCGGGCGGCTGCGGAAATCGGATTATCACGTCTGGGTGGTCATCGGTGACGGGGAGTCCCAGGAGGGTTCTGTGTGGGAGGCGGCCATGTCCGGTGCCAAGTGGAAACTGGACAACCTCACCGCTATCCTGGACCGCAACAACCTACAGAACGATGCCTTCGTGGATGACCTGATGCCCATCGAGCCACTGGCCGATAAGTGGCGGGCCTTCGGTTGGAATGTGGTCGAGATCGACGGCCACGACATGTCGGCCATCGTGTCGGCACTGGAAGGTGCCAAAGCGCATAAAGGTGCGCCAACCATGATTATCGCGCAGACCGTAAAGGGTAAAGGGGTCTCATACATGGAGAACGTTTGTGAGTGGCACGGAAAGGCACCCTGCCGGGAAGAGGCGGACAAAGCCCTGGATGAAATCAGGAGGTGCAGCTGTGAGCAATAAAAACTATCATTTCGTTCGACCCGAAATTATCGGCGATCTATCGGCAGAGGACTTTTTCGTTCGGGCCGACGGTGAACCCACCCGGGCCTCTTATGCCCGAACCATGCTGGAAATTGGAGCGAAGAACACCAAGATTGTCGTGTTGGATGCCGATGTTTCCAAGTCGATCGGAACCAACAAATTTGCCGAGAAATTCCCGGACCGTTCTTTCAATTTCGGCATTGCCGAACAGAACATGTTCGCTGCCGCCGCCGGTATGGCCACAACCGGGCTGATTCCGTTTGCTTCCACTTACGCGGTGTTCGCCAGCATGCGCGCATTGGACATGGTTCGTAACAGCATTCACTATCCCCGCTTGAACGTCAAGATCGCTGCCAGCCACAGTGGAATCACGCCGGGGCCGGACGGGGTGACGCACCAGGGGCAGGAAGACCTGTCGATTATGCGCGCGATTGCCAATTCAACTGTCATCGCACCGGCAGACCCGACGACAACTGAAAAGGCCGTTCGGGCGGCGGCGGAATACGACGGGCCGGTTTATTTGAGCTTAACCCGCGACCCGGTACCGAAGATCTTCACGGCGGATTACCCTTTCGAGATCGGCAAGGCTGTCACCGTGAGAACCGGTTCCGATGTCACTATCATCGCCATGCGCGATTTGACTGCCCATGCTCTGGTGGCGGCCGAAATGCTGGCGACCAAGGGCATCGATGCCCGCGTCGTTGATTGCCATACCCTCAAGCCATTGGATGTCAAGGTCGTGCTTCAAGCGGCCACGGAAACCGGGGGCATTGTGACGGCAGAGAACAACGTCATTTTCGGCGGGCTCGGCAGTGCTGTGGCCGAGGTACTGGTGGAGAATTTTCCGGTACCGATGAAGCGCATCGGGGTATGCGACACGTTTGCCGAATCCGGTCCCTATCTGGACCTGCTCGACAAGTATGGACTTTCGGCCAGGCACATCGTTGCTGCTGCGGCGGAGGTAGTAAAAAGAAAAAGCGGATAACCCGTTCCGCTTCAATTCAAGCTTTACGGGAAGGACACCCGGAACATCGGTCTTGGCAACGTTTCTTTTTCTCCACGCCTCAAAATGATTTCATAAAAACTTTGAAATTTAGGGGGATCTGCATGGAACCGATTAACTGGAGAACGGAAAACTCTTCGGGAAGCCAGCGCGTAATCGTTACCAAGGAACTTCCCGGCGACCGGTGGCTCAAACTGCTCATATCCGCCGACTGCAGGATCGAGATATGCACCTCGACGCGGGTTCTGACTACTGCAGAGATAAGCAAAGCGATCGGTGTGAACTGTGATGGGGCGATCGGACAGTTGACCGAAGAATGGGGCGAAGATCTTTTTACGGCCCTCAAAGCGGCCGGGGGACGGGCGTACAGCAATTATGCCGTGGGTTTCAACAACGTGGACCTGGCGGCGGCCACCCGGCACGGAATCCCCGTGGGCAATACCCCCGGCGTCCTGACAGATACCACCGCGGAAATGGCGGTGGCACTGACCTTTGCGGCCGCGCGGCGGATTGGTGAAGCCGAGCGCTTTCTGCGCGCGGGAAATTTCCGGGGCTGGTTGCCGACCCTTTTTCAGGGCGAACTATTGACACATAAAACTGTTGGCGTTATCGGCGCGGGACGCATCGGGGCCGCCTATGCGCGCATGATGGTCGAAGGGCTCAAGATGAACCTGGTCTATTTCGACCTTCAGGAAAACACGGCATTAGAAGAATATCTCCGTGCCTTCAGCGCGTTTCTCACCTCCCGTGGCGAACCCCCGGTGACCTGCCGCCGCACGGAAAGTATCGATGAACTGTTGCAGGAGGCCGACTGTGTCAGTCTGCACACGATACTGGACGATGCCACCCATCACCTCATCAATGCCGAGCGGTTGGCGTTAATGAAGCCCTCTGCCATATTGGTCAACACCAGTCGCGGGCCCGTGATCGACGAGGCCGCCCTGGTGGACCACTGCAAGAAGTATCCAACTTTTCGGGCCGGTCTGGATGTGTTCGAAGACGAACCGGAACTCAGCCCCGGGTTGGCGGAATTGGAGAATGTCGTCATCGTGCCTCACATTGCTTCGGCCACCCGCTGGACCCGCCAGGGCATGGCGACCCTTGCCGCAGCCAATGTGGCCGGACTCCTCATGGACTACCCGGCCTGGCAGCGCCCCGACATATCCGGTTTCCTGGAAGGCGATCCTCCCAAAGCGGCCCCAAGCATTCTGAATGCAGCAGATTTGGGAATGGCTGTTCACGAAGATTAGTCGGAGATGTTTTCATATCCAAATAGGACTCGCCCATCAAGACAATAAAAAAGGGAGGCTCGCAGGCCTCCTTCGAATGGTTCATAACGAGCTGGTTTCCGCCCATAATTGGTCTTATTTTCACCGGGTCCCGCCCATGGCGGAATTATCCGCAGGTTTCCGGCTGCGGCTTACGAATAGTACGTCTCACCACAAATCCCACCGCGGCGGGATTTGTGGTCTTGCACAGTAATAATAAATTCATATATGATTTGGACACTCGATCGTACCGTCTGCTATTCGCAGATGGACACTATCTATAATATGTCGTTGATGTAATACAATTTTAACGCTATATTGTTAGCAGATGATAGACCGTTTAGAAGTCTATAAAAAAATCGGGATCATATCTGACCCCGATTTTTTTTTAAAATACCTGTAGATCGGGGCAACATTTTCCAAATTTTTCACCCGCAATACCGTTGAACTGACAAAGGAACGCTCAAAATTTATTCTAAATTTACGTCTTTGCGTGAGGTGTTTTCGGCTCCGGTAAGCGCGGGTAAGGAGGTTTGTCATTAAAAGTAGAAGCCTGTTCAAAAACGCCCCCAAGGCGAATTACGACGCATCGTCGTTAGAAGTATTGAAGGGTCTCGATCCGGTCAGACGCAGACCCGGAATGTACACCGATACCTCTCGGCCGAACCATCTGGCCCAGGAAGTTATCGATAATGCTGTTGATGAGGCAATCGCCGGGTTTGCCAAACAAATTAATGTCATTTATCACATTGATGGATCGCTTGAGGTGAGCGATGATGGCCGAGGCATGCCGACCGACATGCATCCCGGTGAAAAGTTGACGGGCGTTGAGGTCATCATGACAAAGCTTCATGCCGGAGCCAAATTTGGCAGTAAAAACTACCGATTTTCCGGTGGTCTGCATGGTGTTGGCGTGTCAGTGGTCAATGCCCTATCCGCCATGCTTGAGGTAGAAATCAAGCGGGAAGGCAACAAATACGCCATTTCTTTTAAAAACGGCAAAAAAGCATCAAAATTAAAAAAAATCGGAACGGTTGGAATACGCAATACGGGTTCATCGGTTAGATTTTGGCCCGATGGACAATATTTTGATACGGTAAAATTTTCCGTGCGCCGGTTAAAGCACGTACTACACGCAAAAGCCGTTTTGTGTCCAAAGCTGACAGTTACCTTTACAAACAAGCACACAGGCGAAACGGATTCCTGGTATTTCGAAGATGGCCTCAAAGATTATCTGCTTCAAAACCTGTCGGGCTACGATCGCATTCCGGAAGAGCCCTTCGTTGGCGAACAAGAAGGAAAAGAGGAGGTTGTGAACTGGGCGGTCATCTGGCTACCGGAACAAGGACAGATGATCGCCGAAAGCTATGTCAACCTTATTCCGACGTCTCAAGGGGGCACGCACGTAAACGGCTTTCGAAGTGGCCTTTTGGCAGCCGTGAGAGAATTTTGTGAATTTCGCAATCTGATTCCCCGCGGTGTCAAACTGACGCCGGACGATATTTGGGATAAGTGCAACTTCGTTTTGTCTGCGAAACTGAACGAGCCACAGTTTTCGGGACAAACTAAAGAGCGTCTTGGTTCTCGGCAATTTGCATCGTTTGTGACCAATGTTGTCAGGGATGCATTCGCCCTGTGGCTTAACCATCACACCGACGCGGGCGAAAAATTGGCTGAGATGGCCATTGAAAACGCTCGCAGAAGGCATAACGCTGCCAAAAAGATCGTGCGGAAAAATGTGGGACGCGGTCCTACACTCCCTGGCAAACTTGCCGACTGCATTACCCAAGACCCCGCCCAAAGCGAGCTTTTTTTGGTAGAGGGAGATTCCGCAGGAGGGTCTGCTAAACAGGCACGCGATAAACAAACTCAAGCGATACTGCCATTGAGAGGCAAGATACTCAATACATGGGAGGTTGAAACAGCAGCTATCCTTAAGTCAAGTGCAATCAATGACATCGCGATTGCGGTCGGTGTCGATCCGGGCATTTCGGATCTTTCTAATCTTCGCTATCGGAAAATCATTATTTTAGCAGATGCCGACTCAGACGGACTTCACATTGCATCACTTCTATGTGCTCTGTTTCTCCGACATTTCAGGCCTCTGGTTCAGGCGGGTAATATTTTTGTCGCAATGCCCCCTCTTTACAGAATCGATCAAGGAAAAAAAGTTTATTACGCCCTGGATGAGATGGAAAAGGATGATATTTTAAAACGATTGGACGGTTTGCCCAAAAAAGCAAAACCCAATGTCCAGCGCTTTAAAGGGCTTGGTGAAATGAATCCCAGCCAGTTGCGTGAAACCACCATGCTTCCGGACTCACGACGATTGGTCCAGCTTACCCTTGATAATGAAAAGAGTATTTTCGAAACAATGGACATGCTTTTAGCCAAAAAAAGATCCCAAGATCGCAAGCGCTGGCTTGAAGAAGAGGGCAATTTGGCTGATCCAGACGGAATTTAGGTGTAACTGTAAATAATTGTCATGCAAAGCAACCAACTCTGTTGGACGAATTTGACAATACTTTCCGCCATAAAAGGTTTCATAACATACAAACTCGCCTATAAACGATGTCAATGCATGAATGGAAAGTCCCCTGCAGGCCCCAGCCTGAGAGGTAAACCCTGAATCTATTGACGCAAACACCAATTGGAGTAACACCATATGTTCGAAAAGAAATTGACATCCTATGAAGGCATTGAACAGCTATCCCTTGACGCCTTTGTAAGGCCCTCCTATTTGAACTATGCCATGTATGTTATCATGGATCGCGCCCTGCCGTTTATCGGTGATGGTTTCAAACCCGTTCAGCGCCGTATTATATATGCCATGAGCGAACTTGGCCTCCGCTCAACAACGAAGCACAAAAAATCGGCCCGTACGGTCGGTGACGTTTTAGGTAAATTCCATCCGCATGGCGACACGGCCTGTTATGACGCCATGGTACTGATGGCCCAGGATTTTTCTTATCGTTATCCACTTATCGACGGTCAGGGCAATTGGGGTTCAAACGCTTCACCGAAAGAATTTGCTGCCATGCGATACACCGAGGCACGCCTTTCGGCTTATGCCGACGTTTTTCTCTCCGAGCTTTCGATGGGCACTGTTGATTGGGTTCCCAATTTTGACGGGACTCTCAGCGAGCCGCGCATGCTTCCTGCCAGGCTGCCGAATGTAATTTTAAATGGTGCCACCGGTATTGCGGTGGGTATGGCCACCGACATTCCTCCTCACAACCTGAATGAAATTACTAGTGCTTGTATCCACCTGATCGATAATCCCAAATCAACAATCGGGGATATTCGTCAATTCATAAAAGGTCCCGATTTTCCAACCGGAGCGGAAATAATTACGTCAAAAGAAGAAATTACAAACATATATAGATCCGGGCAGGGTATGATTCGGATGAGGGCGACTTATGAATACGAAAATGGGGATATCATTATCACTTCCCTTCCCTATCAGGTTTCGCCTGCCAGGGTGATCGAGCAGGTGGCGCTGCAGATGAGAGAAAAAAAGCTTTCCATGGTTTCTGACATTCGTGATTTGTCAGACCAGGACGAGCCGACACGCCTAATGATCATGCTGCGTTCAAACCGGGTGGACAAAGAGGCCTTGATTAGTCATCTGTTTGCAACGACCGACCTTGAAAAAAGTCACAAAATAAACATGACTGTTATCGGACTAAACCGCAAGCCGCAAACACTCGGGCTTTTGGAGATTATTAAGCAATGGCTTCAATTTCGCAAGCAAACAGTGATTCGACGGCTGGAATTTCGTTTAAATAAAATCAAAGATCGTCTGCACATACTCGAAGGACTTTTAGTTGCCTACCTCAACCTCGACGAGGTTATAAGGATTATTCGAGAAAATGACGAGCCCAAGCCGATTTTAATTCAAAAATTTGAGTTGACCGACTTGCAGGCTGAGGCAATTTTACAGATACGACTTCGTCAACTGGCCAAACTCGAAGAGATTAAAATAAAAAATGAAAGACAGGAACTTGTAACAGAGAAAAATTGGATCGAAAAAACGCTGGCCTCAAAACCGCGTTTGAAAACTCTAATGAAAAACGAGCTCAGAGAAGATACGCAAAAATACGGAGACGAGCGCAGAACCCTGATCGTTGAGCGCGAGGAAGCCCGAGCAATTAAGGCGGTTGAGCTCACGGCTGTCGAGCCGGTTACCGTCGTCCTTTCCTCCGGTGGATGGGTGCGCGCGGCCAAGGGGCACGAAGTGGACCCCATTCATCTTACTTATAAAGCCGGCGATGAATTTTTATGTGCTGCACGAGGCAAAACCACTCATCCGGCAATCTTTTTCGATACCAAAGGAAGGTCCTATTCGTTGCCGGCCCACACACTGGCGTCGGCCCGGGGTCATGGGGAACCGCTGACCGGTAAGTTGACACCATCTAACGGAGCGAAATTTTTATCTGTAGTAATGGGTTTGTCAGAACAAAAGGTGCTTCTTGCCAGTGATGCGGGGTATGGTTTTATTACGAATATCGCCAATATGGTGACCAAAAACACCAAGGGTAAAGCCATGCTCACAGTTCCCAAGGAATGCGAGCCGCTGCCACCTGTCTATGTTAACAATTATGAAACCGACTATTTAGCCGCTATTACCACTGAAGGGCGTATGTTGGTCATTCCCGTCAATGTACTGCCGGAGCTTCCCAGGGGAAAAGGCAACAAAATCATCCAAATCCCTCCGGCAAAGTTCAAAAAACGCGAAGAGTATTTAAAATTGCTGGAAATTATACCTGAAGGTGCGACCATTAAGATTCACGCCGGCAAACAATCTGTTCGATTCACACCGGCAAATATCTCTTCTTTTGTCGGCGAGCGTGGGCGTCGTGGCAAAAAACTTCCACGAGGCTACCGCAAAGCAGACCGGATTGAAATCATTAATGAGGAAGGCGACAGCAACTCGTGAGGTAAAACCATTTCAATAAACCTTGCATACGAAAACATCTCATCAGACAAACAAATTTTGCCTTCCGATCAGATACCGTATTGATCGCGCAGGATCCTTTTGAGAACTTTACCGGTTGCGGTTCTTGGAAATTCATCAATGATGACAACTTCTTTTATCGGATTCTGCCTGATAATGACGTTGCTGTTAACCTACCATTAGGAGGAATTCATCCTTGCCTTTGATTTTTAGACATAACTTTACATAGAAAATTAGGGGAAATCTATATTCTCCACAATTGGTTCTGAACCACTAACCAATTCATCTAAAATAGATGATTGTGTAACGAATCCGAGAGTCCATGCCACAATGTAATATGAACCTAATGGAAGATTGATATCATACCTATCCATATTTAATACATTTACAGACGTTACCTCAATCATTTCACTACCGCCATCAATCTTCTGCCTAAAACTAAGTGATGCATATTGTTCGGTATCACCCCCTGTTATGGTTACCTCACCGATCACATTTTTGATGGATGCATCACCAAGTTGAATTGCATCACCATCGAAGAATGTGATGGTTTCTTCTGCATCTAAATTAGTTATTTTTCTGTATTCAGGTTTCTTGCCATCAGCATATCACCACAAGGTTATATTCGTCACTTCTTAAAAGTGGTGAAACAAATATGGCAAAATATCCATCTTCATCAGTAATAGTGGAAGTCTGAATTATAACTTCATCTTTAGGGTCACTTGCAAGCCGATTATATTCCTGAACACTCACTAACGCACCTTCAATACCATTTGCGCCATTACTTGTTACCCAACCACGTATAATGGATAGTTCCTCTACTCGGTCTACTTTAATTGTAGGCTTCAAGTGCCAATTACCATTACCGCCCACGACAACAGATTTATCAGCAAGAAAATCCAGTATCAGTTCGGTGGTTTGATTTGCACTTATGGAAAAACCATGAACGATTTTATATCCAGATTGAACACCACTTGGTATTTTAAGTTCTTGGTAGTTACCGTCTGAGTCAATGACATAGTTGGCATATGGGTGAGCTTCACTGAGTATGTTAATGCCGCTATCAGGTGCGGTTCCTATCATCAAACGCATTTGCGTATATGATCCTGCTGCAAGATCGGCTATTCCAATTTCCTCCCTGACACCATTTGTAAGATCATAAAGGTTGAAAGTTTTCGGAAGATTAGGCGTGCTTACTGAAAACCAACTGTTGTTACCATTGCTCTTTTTCTTGGCGTGTACCTGAACATCTTCAATTGTTACGTAAATGGCATCGAAATCATTAGACATTGCGTCTGTAAGGCTCAATCGATAAGTGTTCCGATTCCACCGCTACTAACAGGACTGCTTGTTCCTCCACCGCCACCCCCACAAGCAAATAAAATGAATGCTGAAAATATCAAAAAGGTGATGCCATATGATTTAGTCAATTGCATGAGTATTGTCCTCCCTGAAATCTATTTGAACCTATTCATACCGTCATCATAAACCCTAATACAACAGCAAAATATGTGCCTTCTATTGTCTGTTTCACCAAAGAATCCTCAATTATTTTGAACATTGTTGTTTATGGAATTTGATATGTCAATTTTTATCATAATAATTGTTAGTTATACAATTCCTGGTAGGGGCTTGAAACTTATTCAACATCACCTGTGCTGAATAACATAAGGGAAACACTCTATATCATGTTCAAATTCTTACCCTGATTGTATGATTTTTACGAGTTGTAGAGGCGGGATTGTGTATGTAATTACCTACAGTAAATAATTTTGTTCCTAAAGTGGCAGATGATAGATGACTGGAGAACTCAGCACTTACGGCGTGAATGCTTTGGCGACTCCCGAATAGGCAAACAAGCACGAAAAAACGATCAGGAAAGTAGCGCAGACACCGATCAGGACCCGGTAGGATCGGTCACTCATAAATTCTTTGCCTTTCCATACGGCGGTCGAGATGGTGGTATACCAGACAAGATCGGCCAGGATGTGGCCGCTGAAAAAAGAAAAGACCCCCCAATTCCCCAGTGCTGTACTCTGCAGAATATAACCGAGGCCGATGGATACCCACCAGATCGTCCAATAAGGGTTTGCCAGACTCATGAATATCCCGGCAAACAGCAGGCTCTTGCTGTGCGTTTTTGAAGAATCGGCCCGCAAGGTCAAGGATGGAAGACTGCGGAACATGCCGTAGGCCATCCACAAAAGAATGGCCGCCCCCCCGATCGCCGTGGCGATGAACACCTCCTCACGCTGCAGGATAGGGGCCATGCCGAGCATGAGCGCAACGATCAATGCCGCTTCGAGGATGCCATGGCCGGCGATCAGTAAAGGCCCGGTCATAAAACCGCGACGCGGACTTTCGCTAATGGTCACACTCAGCAAGGGTCCGGGCATGATGGCTCCCGAGAGCGCCACAATAAATGAGGTGATGAATATCGTGGTTAAGGCCAGCATGATTGTTCCGAATTGCTCGAATACTGTGTTTAAAAACCGGTTTGTTGCCCGAAATAAAGGATTTCATAAACCACCCAGAGCGGTTCACAATCCATTTAGCCGGCGTGGACGAGTTCAGTTGAATCCCTGTACCAATTTCCCCCATGGGAGGCAACCTTCAATATGATTGGAAGGGGTTTTAAAACTTTAGATCAGGCCCAAGTGCAAGGCGTGTTCCGATGAAAAAACGCTGCATACATAGGCGTATGTCTGCAGTGACGCGGGGAAAGGGGCTCCGCGTTGCTGCCAGAAGAGGATCAAAACACCGCAACTTGTCCGCTCGCCTGAGGCGGGTAAACCTTTGGCGGATTGCGTGTTAGATAGAGTTTTGAAAAACCATGGACAGGCGGAATCACGCTTCCTGTATTAGTGCGGTTAGCATCAATGAACATTAATGAACACCTTGCCAAGATCGCTTCCTGAAGAGAGAACAAAAGCCTCTGATTAATGCTGCGGAAGAAATAATTAAGTCATCGTTTCTCAATACTTGTTTTTTTCAGATATGAAATTTCGTCGATTCATCAAATTTGGCTTATGGCTTGAAGGACCGAGGAACAGACTTATATTTAAGGTCAAAGTGATGGCCCCGGTAACCTTTGAACCCCGTTTGGAATTCGAATTCAACTTACTTCTGACGGGGATTCGTATTCGGAGCGGTATCGATAACAATAACAGTCCTTCGCGGGACTGCCTGATTTTAAGGAGATTCAAAATGACACACGCATTACCGAAACTGCCGTATGCATACGATGCGCTGGAACCTTACATCGATGCACGGACGATGGAGATTCATCACACCAAACATCACCAGACCTATATCGACAAATTGAACGCCGCTGTCGGCGACGTCCCGGATCTGAAAGATTACAGCGCCGAGGACTTGATAAAAAGCCTGGACAAGGTTCCGGATAAAATCAGAACGGCTGTGCGAAATCACGGCGGCGGCCATGCCAACCATTCGTTTTTCTGGCCGATTCTTAAAAAAGATGTTGGTTTTAGCGGGGACGTGGCCGATGCCGTCAAAAAATCGTTCGGTGATTTCGAAACTTTTAAAAAGAACTTTTCAAATGCGGCTGCCTTGTTGTTCGGTAGTGGTTGGGCCTGGTTGGTCGTGGATAGCGGCCGGTTGGAAATCGTCACCACTCCCAACCAGGACAGTCCCTTGAGCCAGGGCAAAACACCGGTGCTCGGCTTGGATGTGTGGGAACACGCCTACTATCTGAAATACCAGAATCGGCGGCCGGAATACATCGAGGCATTCTTCAAGGTGATCAACTGGGAAAAGGTCAACGAGCACTACAAGAATGCTCATTAGTCAATTATAACCGGGTGGTGGCCTTATTCCGCCCGGTTATTTTCTGATTAGTGTAATATTCAATCGAAATCGTGAAGGGGGATAAATGAAGACATCGAGAAGCGTATTGCTGATTTCGTTCATCGTGTTGAATCTCTTGTGGATGCCCGCGGTGTCATTCGGGCTCGATGTGGGTGACAAGGCCCCGTTATTCAGTGGGAATTCCACCCAGGGGAAAATTCAATCGGCGGATTTTCTGGGCAAAAAAAACGTCGTTCTGGCGCTCTATTTCGCCATATTTACGCCGGTCTGAACCAATGAAATTATTGCCTTCCAGCGTGATCTGGAAGAATTTGAAAAATTGGATACACAAATCATCGGTGTCAGCACAGACAGTATGGAAACGCACCGTGAATTTACGGACAAGAATGGCATTGGTTTTCCGCTGATATCCGACGATGACAAAGTGATCAAGAAACTCTACGGAAGTGGACGGATTACCTATCTGATTGACAAGAGCGGCATCATCCGGTTCGTTCAAAAAGGCGTTCCTGAAAATGAGGAGTTTCTGAATCAGCTGAAACAGATCGAATGAAAAACAATAGAGATATTTTTTTTCTAACGGCGATTTTTACGGGCAATGATGTGCGTCGACGAGCCCGTGAAAATCTCGGCTGTCTCCATTGCGGTCTCAGAGAGAGTGGGGTGTGGGTGAATGCTCAATGCCAAATCCTGGGCCAAGGCACCCATCTCCACTGCCAAAACACCTTCAGAGATAAGTCCTTCCGCATCTCTACCCGTAAAGCCGACACCTAAAATGCGTCCGGTGTCGGCCGCGACGATCATTTTCGTCAAGCCTTCCGGGGCATCCATAGTCGTCGCTCGGCCGGAGAACTTCCAGGGAAACCGGTTTACCTCCACTTTTATGTCCTGATTTCGGGCGTCCTCTTCAGTAAGGCCGCAATAGGCAATTTGCGGATCGGTATAGACCACGGCCGGTATGGCCCTGGCATCGAAAGCCGAGGGTTCGCCGCCGATGACTTCAGCGGCAATTTTGCCTTCGTAGGTGGCTTTGTGGGCCAGCATCATCCCGCCGATAACATCACCGACAGCAAAGATCCTCTTATCGGCTGTGCGCATCTGTTCATCAACGATAACAAATCCCTGCTCATTCAATTTGATGCCGGTATGTTCCAACCCCAGGTTCTTGGTGTTTGGATGGCGCCCGATAGCCACGAGCACCCGATCGAAACTCTCCTGGCGGTCGTCGCCGAATGTCACCATCACCCGATTGTCGTCCTCGTTCAGTGTGGTGACACGGGTTTCGAGCGTGATCGACTCAAAGATGCTCTCCAGGCGGCGTTTAAGCGGTTCCACCAGATCCGGATCGACACCCGGCAGCAGCCGGTCACCCAATTCGACCACGCTGACTTTTGAGCCGAGGGTGGCATAGACCGAACCTAACTCCAGGCCGACATACCCTCCACCGACAACCAGCAGCGTGGAAGGGATATCCGCCAGGTCCAGCGCACCGGTCGAGCTCATGATACGGCCGCCATTTTTGAAAGGGACTCCCGGGAAAGGGATCGGACGAGATCCGGTGGCAAGTATCGCGTGGCGGTACTTTATGTGGCTGATTTCCGATTCGTGGATACGCACGCTATCCGAGCCTTCGAAAACGACCCGCCCCCTGATTCGCTGGACTCCCCGGCTGTCACTCAGGCTGACCAGACCGTTGGCCAGTTTGTCGATCACCCTGCCTTTGTGGGCGCGGATGGCGTCAAGATCGATTTCGGGCGGCCCGAACTTTAAGCCCAACGGGGCCGCATGGGCCGCGTCGTGGATCAATTCCGAAAGGTGGAGATAGGTTTTGGAGGGTATACAGCCGCGGAACAGGCACACACCACCGGGACGATCGGAAATATCAACCAGGGTGACGTCCATTCCGAGATCGGCCGCTCGAAAGGCGGCTGCGTACCCTCCGGGACCACCGCCGATGACCAGCAAGTCGGCTTCCTGTGCCAGTTCGCCCATGACCATTGAACAGTTATCTCCTTTTTATTAAATATCGAAGCGTTATGCTATATAGACAGCAGCATGTTACCCGGATCTTCAAGTGCGTTGCGGAAGTATTCGAGGAAACGCGCGGCATCGACGCCATCCAGTGCCCGGTGGTCGATGGTCAGGACCACCGGCAGGACCAACCCCGTGGCGATTTTTTGGGTGCCGCTTTGGGTTTTCTTGATGACCGGTTTCAGTCTGGCAGCGCCCATGCCCAGGATGGCGGCTTCCGGATAATTGATGATCGGTGCAAAGTGTCCCCGGCCGCCGGCGGCGCCGATGTTGGTGATGGTGAAGGTCCCGCCCTGAAGTTCTTCGAGCGCGATCTTGCGTGCCCGGGTTCGTTCCACCAGTTCCCTGAGCTCAATCGCGAGTTCGATCATGTTTTTTTGATCGGCATTGCGAAGGACGGGAACCACAAGCCCTTCACCCGTGTCGGTGGCGACACCGATGTGGACATACTGTTTTCGTATGATCTGGCCCTTTTCTGCATCCAGCGATACGTTGAATTGCGGGAACTTTTTCAGAGCGGCCGCGGCCGCCTTCACGGCAAAAACCGTCAAGGTGAGGCGTCCGCCCAGTTCTGCGACTGTTTTCTTGTGACGACGGCGCAGGTTTTCCAGGCGGGTGACATCGATATCATCCTGGCTCGACACATGCGGAATCTGGGACCAGGCCAGAGCCATTTGTCGGGCGGTGGCTTTCCGGATCGATCGTAAGGGCAAGACCTCTACCGGTCCCCATTTCGAAAAATCAGGCAGCCCGGGCGACGGTGCTGCAACCGGTATGCCGCCGGTCACTGACGCCATTCCCCTCCCCGAATCTTCCTTTGCCGGTATCCGATCCTGCTTGGCAAACGCCCGAACATCCTCGGCAGTGACCAGTCCACCGGGACCGGTCGGTGAAACAGAATGCAGATCGACGTCAAGTTCACGGGCCAGGCGGCGGGTGGCCGGTGAGGCCGGCACCGGGCCTTTGGGGCGTTCAGCTGGCTTGGCTCTATGATCCTTATCGTCTTTCCCCTCGACTGGTTTGACAGCACTTTCGGGGGCTTTTTCAGCAGGTTGAGCGCGGGTTGCTGCACCTTTTTCTTCGTCTTCGCCCTCACTGAAGGTCATGAGCACATCGCCGACCCTGACGACATCCCCGGCTTTGACCAGAATTTCATTTACCTTGCCGCTATAGGGCGAGGGGATTTCTACGGAGGCCTTGTCGGTTTCGACCTCGAGGATCGGGTCGCCTTCATTGACGACATCACCGACCGACACCAGGACCGCAATGACTTCTCCCTCGTGAATTCCTTCACCGAGATCCGGTAGCTTGAACGATCTGGCCATAGAACGTCTCCTCACATGCGGCTTTGCCGTAGGTCATTGAATTTATCAAAGGGCTTGCAGCGTCTTTCTGGTTTCGCGCAGGATCCGGTCGGCGCTCGGGATGTAATCGTTCTCCCGGCTGAACAACGGGGTGATGACATCGAAACCGGTGACGCGCGCCACCGGTGCCTCCAGGTAGTAAAACGATCTGTCGACCAGCTTGCTGAGTATTTCTGCCCCCGGCCCGTAACTGCGCGGGGCTTCATGGACAATGACCGCGCGTCCGGTTTTTCTTACCGATTCGCTAAAAAGGCTGTCATCCAGGGGTGATAGGGTCAAAAGGTCAATGACTTCGGCTTCGGCGCCATCCTTTTCCTTTAAAATTGTCGCCGCTTCTAGAGTCGGCCGCATCATGGTGCCATAGGAGATCAGCGTGACATCCGATCCCTCACGGACGATTTGAGATTTTCCGATGGGAAAGGTCTCTTCTTCTTCCGGGACCTCTTCTCTGAAAGCCCTATAGAGAGCCTTTGATTCATAGAATATGACCGGATCCGGGTCGCGAATGGCGCTGACCAAAAGGGCCCGCGCGTTTCGGGGTCCGGAAGGGATCACCATCTTAAGGCCCGGCGTGTGGGCGTAATAGGCTTCCCGACTCTCGGAGTGGTGTTCGAGCGCCCGGACACCTGCGCTGTAAGGTGTCCGAAGCACCATCGGCACACTGAAACGGCCCTGGGAGCGCCAACGCATCCGTGCGGCATGGTTTTCGATCTGGTGGAAGGCCTCGTAGCTGAACCCCGAAAATTGAATTTCACATACCGGTCGGAGGCCGTAGACAGCCATGCCGATCGACATGCCGACAATGCCGGCCTCAGCCAAAGGGGTATCCAGAACTCTTCCCTCACCGAACTGATCGAACAGGCCGTCGGTTACCCGAAAGACGCCGCCGTCAAGGCCGACATCTTCGCCGAGGAGGATCACGCGGTCGTCTTTCACCATTTCCTGCTTGAGCGCCAAGTTGAGGGCCTGAACCATTGTCATTTTGGCCATAACATTACTCCTCGCTGCCCCCGGCCATCTCCCGGGACAAGTATTCTTTCTGCTCTTCCAGGTGTGGCGGCATTTCGGCATACAAGTGATCGAACATGTCCAGCGGGTCGCCGAATTCCTTCATCTGCTGTTCGGCCAGATCGACAGCAACTTGAATTTTTTCCTTGACCTCTTCCTCAACGGCGGCGATTTTTTCGTCGGACAGCAGATTTTTGCCGACCAGGTATTTTTGGAATCGGGTCAGAGGATCGCGCTTGCGCCAGGTTTCGACTTCTTCGTCAGTGCGGTAACGTTTGGGATCGTCCGCTGTGGTGTGGACCGACATGCGGTAGGTGACACACTCTATGAGTGTGGCGCCCTCTCCCTTTCTGGCACGTTCAACGGCTTCAGCGGCAGCGGCATAGACCGCCAAGACATCGTTGCCGTCGACCTGAATTCCCGGCAGACCATAGGCCAGTGCTTTCTGGGCCAGGGTCTGTGAGCGGGTCTGCTTGCCGCGCGGCAATGAAATGGCCCATTGGTTGTTTTGGCACACGAAAATAACCGGTGTCTGAAAAACGCCGGCGAAATTGGCGGCCTCGTGGAAGTCACCTTCCGAAGTGGCGCCGTCTCCGAAAAACGTCATGGCGACATCGTCCTTCTTCCGGTATCGAATACTCCATCCGATGCCGACGGCGTGAAGCATCTGGGAACCGACCGGTATCGATACCGGCATCGTGAAATTCTGGACAGAGGACCGGGCACCCTCGCTGTAACCGTTGTTAGAAAGGATGACACTTTCAAGCGATCGGCCGCGCCAGATTTCGGCAGCTGTCTCCCTGAAAGCCGGCACCATCCAGTCAGAATCCCGCAGCGTGGCTACGGCCCCCAGTTGTGATGCCTCCTGCCCTGAAATGGGAGGGAAGGTGCCGATACGTCCTTGACGCTGCAGATTGATCAATCTTTCATCGAACCGTCGTCCAAGTAGCATACCGGCATGCAGCCTGAGCAGAAGGTCTTCAGGGATACCAGGATCGAGCGATTCATCGAGGTTTCCATCGGCATCGAGAATGGAGAGGTGATCGATGTGATCGGGAAGATCAATTCTGGTTCGCGGCATGACACAGCTCCTTGCTTCTTTTTGCGTTACCGCATTTAATGGTTTCGGCGCGTTGAGCGACCTGGAAATGAGTCTATTTAATACCTGAAAACCTTACGTTTACAGTCTAAGATGTAACTTTTTTACTTTTAGTCAAGGGTATTGAAGGTGAGATGTTCCGAGACCGATTCGGGGATATCAGTTGACATTCCGGCTGTCATTGAAGTTTACTTGTATAAGATGGATGCTTAATATTGTCATTAAGTATCGGCAACTAACCCGGTTGTTCTGCGGGTCCAATTCGGCCATCAACACTGTTATCATGTACGATGCGGGCTAAACATGTCATTTCGTCCTGAGCCAAACGGGGTGCCTTCACCGGCGCTGGATTGAGCGGTTAAATCTTTAAAAGGAGAATTCTGTTGGACTTTTCGGTACCGGAATCTATCAGCAAGGATGTCGATGACTTCAAATCGTTTCTTAGTTTACACCTGAAGCCCCAGCTGTCGTCCTGGTACAAAAGTGGGGTGCTGCCGCTTGACTTCTTTCACCGCATGGCTTCCGGTGGTTGGCTCGGCATTCAATGGCAAAATGGAAAACTCGAGAAAACCTCGGCGCTGAGAGAAGCGATGCTTCAGGAAGAACTTGCCAAGGAGTCTGCCGGAGTGGCCGTAGCAATCTTGGCCCATGTTAACCTTGGCTTTATGGGATTGTTTCTTTTCGGTTCGGATCATCTGAAAAAAAAATATGCTACCTCCGCTGCTGCGGGTGAAACCGTAATGTGCCTCGGCAACACCGAGAACCTGGCCGGCAGCGATGTGGCCGGAATTGCCATGCAAGCAGAGCAAGCCGACGGGGGCTGGCTCCTGAATGGAACCAAAGCGTATGTCACTAACGGCGATATTGCCGAATTGGGGGTTATCACGGCCGTGTCCGATCCCGATGCGGCCCGCAACCGCCGACTATCGATGTTCCTGGTCGATTTGAACGCCCCGGGCGTCAAACGCAAAAAACTCAACAAACAGGTGTGGATTCCATCAGACCTCACGCGGCTTCAATTCACCAATGTTTTCGTACCCGACGACCACCTGTTGGGAGAGCGCGGACGGGGGCTTCAGCAGGTTCTTTCAGTATTTACCCGTTGCCGAATACCGATCAGTGCCCTGACGCTGGGGACTGCTAGCGGCGCCTTCGAGATGGCCTTGAAGCGCGCTGCCACGCGCAAGATATTCGGTAAGAAAATTATCGAATTTCAGGCCAAAACCTTTGAGTTTGCCGATTTCTACGCCCGCATGGAAGCCGTCCGCCTGATGCTCTGGAAGGCCTGCAGCCTCACCGACGCGGGACAGGACTTTCGCCAGGAGTCTTCTCTGGCCAAGTACCTTGCCGTACAGATTGCAAGGGAAGTGACCCCTTGGGCCGCCGATTTGTTCGGCGCCGCATCGGTTGTTTTCGAACATCCCATCCACAAATTTCCCATGGATGCGTGGGCTTCCTCGTTGGGAGAAGGGACCCAGGACGTCCAGAAGCTGGTTATTTTTAGAGAAATATTAAAAAAATATTCATGAAACACGCGGACTTACTTGGAAATTTGTCACGATGATAGAAGAAATTTTCGGGTCAAGCGAATTTTCATTAATGGTGTAATGTCATGCGAGAATCGAGAAAACGGCGCCTGACCATTACCGGCTTTATTCTCGTCATTTCGATGTTTTTTGTCGGTTTCATCTATTCGGTTTTTTTCTCGTCGCGGGAAGATTCCTACTGGGCACATTTCCAGCAGCGGGCGAAATTGGCGAAAACGATAGAATCCGCCAAACGACAGGTCGATATGTTTGATCCCTTCACCCTGTACCTGGGCGAATTTATGGCGGTGGAAAAAATAAAGTTGGTTTACCGTGGTCGTGCCGACAAAGTCCTCAATATCGGTGTGATCATCAATGATCTCGACCCCGAAACGGAATATCTTCATCGAATCCCACTCCACCAGGCCAAGGAAGGTGTGCGGTTGGGCGGTGTGTCGTTTCAGGTGCTTTCGAGCAGCTCAACTAAACTGCAGTTGCAGCGAAAAAAAAGCAATAATTCAGCTTCGTGAATTCGCCTTAATGTCATACCTCAACACACGCCCTTCTGCGCTTCCTCTTTTGAGAATTCTTGCTTCCTAAAAAATTATACTTAGGTTTTAAATTAGGTCGTTTCAAAGTGAACTTAACAAATCTTTCCCTGAAAGAGGAGAATCAATCATGAAAATAGAGCATAAATTTGCAGACTATCTGGATAAAGATTCTATCGGAGCGATCGAGGCAATTGAGAAAGAGACCGGCACCCGTATCCTGGCCTACTATACGCCGCCGGCACCGGCCCATTTGACTGAGGAGCAGCTCAAGAAAATCGAAGCGCTCGAAAAAAAGCTTTGCGTGCGGCTGGTGGCGTATTCCAGTCATTAGGCCGGAGACATTTTTGCGTAGCTCTATGAAGTCATCTCAAAGGATTTTAGCACTACCTGATTCTGAGTGCATTGGGATTGATACAGCAGGAAATTCGCAAACAGGCCATAAGGCTTGGAAAAGCCGGACGGCCGGACGAGTAAATTTGAGAGAGTTCGAATTCCCACAACCAATGTATGCGAGTGGTGGAAGACCCACGGATATTTTTCAATCATCTATTGATTGTGAGGGTAGGGTAGGTTAAACGAGGGTAGATTCGGAACCTGTTAGTTGACTTTATCAGGGTGCGTGAAATTCGATTTCATATAAACAATATGGCGGTAGTTTACATAGGTTAAAATGATGTTGTAAAAAATCATTAACCAGAGTCCGTCCAGGAATGGTAGTTTTCGGTCCCGGCCAGTTCGCAGCGATTTTGTAACCGCAGGCGCAGCGGCGCTACGTCGAAAATTACAAGAAGCGAGAACACCGGCCCGGGTCGAAAGAAACCGTTTATGGATTGACACTCACTACAGTAAGGAGACTTCAATATGGCAGTTGCAAAAGTTATCGAGCTTATTTCTGAGGGGAAAAGTGTTGAGGATGCAATTGAGAACGCGCTTCTGGAAGCTGCAAAGACCGTAAAGAACATAAAACATGTTTATGCAGAAGGAATCCAGGCAATTGTGGAGAACAACACGATTAAGACCTATCGCATAAACGCGAAAGTGACGTTCATAGTCCATTCTTAAAAATACTCGCGAATACGTTTGGCCGGCCTTTAAAGTTTGAGTGAGACTTCACGATGAAAACGGGGTAGAGCACAAGGAAAAGCGAGGTGCTTTCTCCGGGTGCCTCTTTGCGTCTTTTACGACGGTCCGAAGGGGCATTTTTTTATCCGAATAGAATTTACTTGCACTTTATACAGTTTCTCAACGCGGTGCACGGCCTGTTTCACCACAGGTTATGATATTGGCACTTCTTGCAGGTCCGTAGTCGTCATCTTTGGAAAAATTTTCCAAAGCGACAATGAAGGCGATTTAAAAATGCGGCCTATCCGGTCAGCAGCCTTCTCATCACGGTGGATTTCGGTGCATTTTCGATATCATATATAATATCGACTATTGACCGTGTCTTATCAAAGGCTCACATGGCCAGATCACTACTGTAAATAATATTCGCCCTCTTTCCTTACTATTGCTCTACCACCGAAAACAACGCAATAGGAAGAACCCTTTAGTCAGGATGATTGACAGCGTGAAACGAGCAAATTTGACGTGGATACCTGCGTGGCCGGTAGGCCGTCAGAATCAAAAAACGAGATTTCGTTGATTCGCCATTATGGCCATACCAAGCCCCATTGACAGGAAAAGGTTTCCGCTTTTGTACGCGCAAATGGCGCTGGCCATTGCCACTTACTTTCCGCCGGACACCCGCATTACGGTCCCCAAGGGCGGTCTCGTCTTATGGGTGAAGCTGAACCGCCATGTCGACAGCCTCAAGTTCTACCGGGAGGCACAGCGCCGCCGACTATCCATCTTACCCGGGGTCATCTGTTCGACCACAACCAATTTTAAGCATTTCATTCGCACCAGCTGCGGATATCCATGGACGCCGGAGATCGAAAGGGCACAAAGGTGTTGGGGCAGATTGCCTACCAGTTCGGCGATGGAATTGCTTCTCAACATGATGAGTAAGCAGTAGACCGGTCACACACGTCGAATAACGGCTGTTTTATTCTTTACGCGGTCGGCGTTCGATGATCACGAATTGGAGAACCGTGCCACCAATGCTTCCAGGTAGCGCGACTTGACCTGCTCGGTCGCCATGGCTTTCTCTACCGGGGGTAAGCGGAGGATGGCGCCAAGCACGGCCGCCAGCGCCCGATGGTGCCAAAGGACCTGGTTGTCGAAGATCAAGTTCTGCAACTGACCCCGTTCAATGGCCATCACGACCGCACGGTGGGTTCCGTTCAATGGTGTGATGACCCGTTGAAACCGCGACGCCAGCGTGATGCTGGCGTTTTTGGTGCAGGCCCGAACGCAGACCCCGCAGCCCAGGCAACGCGACTCGTCGAGGTGAGCCATTTTTTTTCGCGGGCGCTCTGGGTCATTGGCTGAAACCAGCGACATGGCTTCGACCGGGCAAACGGCGACGCACTTGCCGCAGCCATTGCAGGAATTCTCGTCCACTGCCGGCAAAAAGTTGGTGGTGTGAATCGGGTGCATGACCGCAAAGCGCCGCGCCGCGATCATCGCCTCGCAACAGCAGCCGCAGCAATTGCAAATAAAGTTGACCTTTTGGCGGACGTTTTCACCGAACTGAACCAGGTTGTTCTCGTAGGCTTGGGCCAAAAACTCCATTCCTTCGGAGACATCGACCGCCCGGGCGTGACCATGGCGAACGAGTGACGCGGCCGTGGTGTTGAAGGTCATGCAGATATTCATGGGAGCTTTGCAAGCTCGGCCCACATGCATCATCTTGTGGCGGCAGTAGCACATGCTCACTCCCCGGTAAGACGCGCTTTTGATTACTTCACTGGTCCGCTCGTAGTCGAGCACTTGCAGGGCGTTGTCATCCATAAGGGCCGGTTCATTGACAAAGGCGCGTCCGAGCTGGGTCTGGCCCTTTGTAAACAGTTCCCGGATAAAGTCTTCCTCGACATTCAGATATTCATAGAAAAGTTCGCCGAGCAATTTCTGGTCGATATCGTGACGGACGCGCATCATCGAAAACTCGAAAAACCCGGCCATGGGCGGCGGCAACACGTAACGGGTTTCACCGGCCACGACAAAGTCCACCAATAAGGCTTTTTCCGCCAACCGTTCCAGGAACATGCGCGCCTTGCTTTCGGGTATTTGCCAGATGCGAGCGGCGCGCTTTGCGGTAAACGGCTTTATGGGCAGCAGCGAGACCAGTTCGGCCTCCTTTTTGTCGAAGAGAACCATCAGGATCTTCGTCAGAAGAGCGGATGGGGGCGCACCCTGGGGAAAGCGGTTGAGGCGCTCGGTGAGACGCTGGTATGCAGAATGGGCGGCGCTGTGGGCCATGGTTTTCTCCTAAAAACTTTCGATCGTCGGATGTGGATTCATTGTCGCATGTCTGAACCTCATGCAGATCAGCTGACGACACAGGTGCGCATGGAATCTAAAGCCCTATTTCAAGATGGATTCCGAGAGCCCCCGGTTCAGCCATTAACACGGTATAGTCAAGAGCAATGGTTTTTCAACAGCCTGTTAGTTTGTGGAATAATATCAAGAAACCGTCCAGTATGGAAACAAAGATCTACCTGGCGCTTTACACATAGCCCTGCCATGGATGTTCGATAGACTGTGCGAGGGTCATTCCGGTCAGGTGGGGCGTAGGTGCGGTATTTTACGGTTGGAAAAGATACCGTGACGATGTAAATTTATATCCCAATTGAGCGAAAGTTGAGGCGTCATCGGCTTTCCCGCAAGGGTAAACAAAACGGGATTAAAAATGGACATTTTCATCTCATCATGGGAAGAGATAATAAATGGCATCTCTATTTGCATAGAGCATTATAAATCAGATATAGAAAAACCTAACCCGTTTTGTTTACGAGCATTTAGGGTTACACATTTTAACCGCCCATTACCGGGGGTTTACGGTGGGTCCTTTTAATAAACTGACTCAAGAGGAAGTCGATCGAATCAACCGCATCCAGCAGGAGCGTTTCGATCAAAGCTATCGCCTGTTCGAACCGCCCCTACCGGAAGGCGTTCCCGATCGGCTCGAGAAGATCGTGGCCGCGGCCACGATCAGAGAAGGTGACACTGTTTTGGATGTCGGGACCGGAACGGGAGTCTTGATACCGCTGATTCAAACATACCGGCCCGGACGGATTCTTGCTTGTGATCTTTCGAAAGCGATGTTGGGGCAGCTTGAAAAAAATTATGCCAATGTGGAAACCTTTCAGTCCGATGTGCGGGATCTTACTATATCGGATTCAAGTATCGATGCGATCTTGATTAATGCCTGTTATCCCAACATTGCCGACAAGGCGGGAGCTTTCGCAAATATTGCCCGAATGATGAAACCGGCGGGCAGATTGGTGATCAGCCACCCGTTGGGCAAGGCGTTTGTCGATAAGCTCAGGCCGGGTGCCTCCTACCCGTTAGATGATTTTCCATCTAAGACCGAGGCGTTGCGATTATTCAGCCCCTATGGTCTTGCGGTGGATTTGCTTGTCGATGAACCAAAACTCTACATCCTTACCCTGCTGAAGCTCAATTAATATTTTAATCGGCCTTGCGATGTATACTTACGCAAGCCAACTGCGTTGCGGATGTCATGGTTCTTTTGGAGAGTGAAGGAGATATCTATTTTAAGCTCGATCAGGGGTGGGGTATTAGCGTAGAACCATTTAAAGTTGAAAAATTAAGATTACATTTGACACCTTAAGATCCGAGCTATGACTATATCCGCCGGTTTGCGGTTATACTCATTCCCTTTTAAATGCGTCCCATTTTCAGTTTTGATATGTAATCATAATTTTTTCAGCATTTCTGGCGACCACTATATGTTGGGTTCCAAAAAATCAAACCTTCGATCCAGGTACTGGCAAGATAGGTTGAATTTTTGAAAGTCAGAATTGATGTGTTTTCATCTATATATACGCCACTGCAATGAAATTATGGTGCTGGCGAGTTGTTTTTACAAGTGATTTAAGCCGATTTCACTTTGCGACACGCGCGGCCACGACTTTGCTGCGGAGTTGTCTTGCCTGATTTGGATCAATCCTGATGCCGAGATTGACCGGCTTCTGCTTCCCGGCCTGCAGATGGCCCTTTATTTGATGCTGCACCTGGCGCAGCCGGCCTTTGGCATCTGGGTATTGCAGTGCTATTACCAGGCCGGTGATATTCCTGGGAGTAGGATTGTTGATAAACGCTATTACCTGTCCCGACTTATCTACGCCTGTACGCAGATTTAAGTATTTATCAGGGTTATCGGCCAGGTCTAAATCAACCAATGAAGCGAAAGCGGCTTTGCCGGCGGAACTTGGATGACCTGCTGCCTCGGCATAGTATTGCTTGGCATCATCGAAGCGGCCTTCCTTGCGGGCGATGTTACCCAGGCTATTGAAGGCATTGGCGGTGGGCAGCAGTTCCAAACTGCGCTTTAAGCGTCTCTTGGAAACCGTATTTCTCTTCAGACGTTCATTGACGATGCCACTTTGCAGGTGGTAGTAAAAGAAGTTGTCATTGAGGCTTATCGCTTTATCATAATACTTTAAGGCAGTGTCGTATCGCTTGTTGTTCTGTTCAATATCGCCTAGCAGTGAATAGAAGTGGCCTTCCCGCGGCTCGACGGCTATGGCTTTTTTCACCAGTCTTTTTGCCGTGGCAGCGTCACCATCAGCCAAAGCCTTCTGCGCTTTATGGTAAGATTCATAGGCTGGCTTGGTCTCGACCAAATGGGCAATCTTACGCTTGTAGCGGATGCGACCGATTTCACCGCCTTTGGGCAGTTCGGCAGCGGTATTGATGTTGCTCGCCACTCGTTCCGGTGATGGCGGGTGGCTGGCGAACAGACCGTTTAACCAGGTTTGCTGGCGTCCTTCGGAGAGCTTGACGAAGGTCTTTTGCAACTCTACCGCCCCTTGGGGATCGTATCCGGCGCGAGCCATGTACTTCATACCGTATAAGTCCGACTCCCGCTCGGCGTCGCGGCCGTATTTCTGGTTGATGAGTTGCGCGCCGATACTGGCGCCTAACTGGGCCACATTGGCGTAGTCCGCATTTTGGGTGGCGACGGCGATGGTGGCGGCCATTACCGCACCTTGTAATAACATGCCACGCTGCATCCCTTTGGCGCCGTGTTTGGCTGCCGCATGAACGATTTCATGGCTCAGTACGGCCGCCAATTCTGATTCGCTTTTCAGCTCGGTGAGCAGTCCCCGATTGATGCAGATTTTGCCACCCGGCAGAGCCCAGGCGTTGGGCACCGAATTGTTGAGCACCTTAAATTCATAAGGCAGTTTGCGGTCGCTGACTGAGGCCAGCCTTTGCCCGACATCGTTCACGTAGGATCCAACCTTTGGATCCACTACATAATCGCCCCCCTGAGACTGGCGCATCGGTGCATATTGCTGCTTGCCAGTACTTAGCTCCTGCGCCTCCGAGATCAGGCTCAGCTCATTCTTGCCGGTTACCGGATTGGTTGCACATCCAGTACACCACAATGAGGCGAGCAAAACGAACACTAAGAGCTTTTTCATGGTTGTTACCTTTTATATGGTATAAATCGACTGCTGTAACAATTTACGCTCGGGATAGACCCTTTGCGATTGAATGAAATGAAATTGATTCTCGACAGCTGAAAAAATGAAAATAAAGAAATAAACGTCAGATTTAGATGCAGCATAACATTTATATGGCCTTCGGTTGTCAAGAGAAAAACTACTCCTATAGATCGGAAAAGGCAAAATAAGTAAAATATCTTCCGTCTTTAAATCAGATTTCTTGGCAAACGACTCGTTAGTTCCGACTTTGGTCTTCAATCGTGAGCGTCAGAGCGTTCAGGGAACGCGTCTGCACCAAACATTTATCGAGATTAACCGATTGTCCAAAAAGCTCTTTGACAATCAGCGTGCTACCATCGGGCAGCATCAGAATATATTTCGGTACCCTAATCCCGGCTTAGTCAAAGCGAGCGGCTTGGGCTTTGATATCCAATCCAGTTAGCGTATCACTCGGGCAAGGGGCAGAACACGATAATCGTTTAACAATGCATCTGTATTTGGGTTGGCACCGGAAGGTGCCGCCAATCAAATCGCACAAGCTTCGGGTATAATGTCCATTCTTTGTTGGCAATCGGGCTGCATTCAGTCAATCAAGAGATTTAGTTCAACCCATGTGATCTCAGTTAGACTTCGAGCTAGCACCTTCCAGTCCCCAAACTATTGTGCAAAGAATCGGTTCATGTTGAACGCCTCTTTATTTTTAAGCATATAGTATATGGCCCGGCCCAGCTTATGGGTAAAAATGCCAAGCGCTTTTCCTTTGTTGTATTTGTTGGTGAGTTTGTTCACATAATATTTTGCCTCACCCGATGCTCTTAACATCAGAATCGCCGCCTCCTTGATGGCCCATTTTAGGTGGTGATTGCCGATTTTCTTATTGGAATGCCCCGCCCATTTACCGTCAGACTCTTTAACGGGCTTTATCAAGCGGGCATATGATGCAAAGTTTTGTACGGCATGGAATCGGTTGATGTCATGAACCTCATACAAAATAACCTTGGCCAAGATCGGACCGACTCCAGGGATAGATCTCAGCAGATAAAGTGTGTGGTAATCGTGCTGCCTTGCGGTCTTTTCAATATGCCACTCGAGCTTTTTTAGAATTAGGTCTAATGACTCGATTACTTCCAAATCGACCTGAACGCTTTTTCTGGCCTGCGGGTCCTCAAATCGCTCAGCGACACCGTCATGGTTGTACTTGCGAGAGAGTTTTTTTCTAAAGGCTGGCAGGTTGTACTGGGTATTGGTGTTCTGGATGTGAGCCACCAGCTCATTACAACGCCTTGAGATATACATGCGCCTGCGCAGCAGGTCACGGGTAGCACGCCATTTAGCTGGATATGGGTAGGCGATAGGGAAGTTCCCGCCCTTTAGCAACAAGGCAATCTTATAAGAGTCGATTTTATCATTTTTTGTTTTGCCGCCATGGATGGCTTTCATGTATAATGCATGACCAAGCACAAAAGGTATTTTGTGCTCAGCGCAGAAATCTGAGACCCAGTACCAGCAAAATACGCATTCAACACCGACAACAACGTCTTCAAGGTAAGGAAAAATCAGCTCAAAGAATAGTTCCGGATTTGTATTGATGTTCTGATGCACTTTGGTTTTACCTTTTTGATCCAGAATACAGACGTACATTTTGCGAGCATGCAGGTCGATACCGCAGTAATACTTGTGCTGTTGTTTGTAGAAGTTCATCAGTTGGCCTCCTTTGGGTGAAGGATTAATAGAAGCTCTCACTTCCATTATACCCTTCATCTGGAGGAAGGCCATAACTAGTATCAAAACATAAGTTCCGACCGACTCACGCCTGCTGATATGGTCCAGCACCTATCAAAAGGCGGATTTTCTTGAGCTTGCCACACCGTATCGTCACCATTGATGCGATTTCCGATATTTGGTCTAGTGGCAAGTTACATTAAGCGCCTGAACGAAACAATTGCATGTGATTTCACAATCTATCACACCAGTGCAAACAATTGGTTTTCCGTGGAATTAACCAGCAAGACCTTTATAACCACCCTTAATAATTCTCGATTCTATATATCCATCCCCAGGTTCTTGACAAACTGTAACGTATCGATTTAAGGGTATTATCAGATCATGCTGGGTTACAGCACTTTCTCAGCGCTGCTTTTAGCCTTCTTTCTGATCCCACATCTGGACCGCAGAAATCTTATCAACAATTTCACGAAACCATTCTGAGCTCCTACTTGGTTGCTGAAGGGTTTAGACTAAAAATCACTGCAGCTGGTTTCAAATTACTAATAGCTGCCCTGGCAAAGAACCAGCAACACGACAACTTGAGATTAAACAATGAAACGTTTTTATATTGTTTTTATAAAACTCATTGTGACCATTCTTCCCATTGTAATATTAGACAGCCAAACCGTAATTTTTGCAGAACATGCAAGAGGTCAGGCTGAGAATAATGTTACCTTTCAATGGGCTTTTGGTGCAATAAGAAATTCAAAACTTGGTCCTCAGTTTGAAGCCATAACCCGTGATACTGTAATGAAATCCGGAGATCAGATAAAATTCTTTTTAAGAATTGAAAACAAGTGCTTTGTTTATTTAATTTATCATAGCTCTCAGGGTGATATAAGCTTACTATTCCCATACCGCTTTAAACTATGGGACACTGACTGCCGAATTTCACGAAACTATTACGTCCCGAAAGACGACCAGTGGTATAAGTTAGATGAGTATACTGGAACTGAAAAATTATATTTGCTTGCTAGTGCTGATCGGCTTGCTGAATTTGAAGACCTTATAAGTGAATATGAAAGTGCCGATAAATCTAATAAAATAGCGATCGGTAAAGAAATCGTTGTAGAAATTCACAAACTGCGTAAAAAGTATCGTAAATTCAAAAGTCATGTTGAAAAACCGGTAACGATAATTGGTAAAATACGAGGAACTGTAAAAACTAAAGCCGCAGATCTCAAGGATATTGCTGATTACGCTATAGAAATTTCTGCAAAAAGTTTTTTCATTAGGTCCTTTACAATTGAACACAAGTAACGAAAGAAAATTACGAATTATTTTTTTATTAATCCTCGCCTCCTTTTTGGGTGCACATCTCTGCTTTTTTTTGTTGCCAAACGTATTTGAGATATTGAATTCTCGTGCCATAGATCATTTATTTATCCTTCGATCGACATGGAAAAGACTTCAACCTTCCTATGACAACACTGTTGTTCATCTTGACCTTAATAATACCAGTATCCAAAGATTGAATGAGCTCTATGTGAATCGATCCCATTATGCCAAAGTGATACGTAATTTGTCTTCCATGAACGTATCTGCCCAGGTCTTTGATTTCATTATTGCCGGGCGAGCATCAGAGGAAAACGATAATTTGCTAATCAGCACAGTTAAAGAGGCGGAAAATGTTTATTTCGGTCTTGCCTTTGAAATACAAGATTATGGCCATAAAAGGCGATTGCAACCAGAGTATTCGGAAAATACTTCTTATTTCGATTGGTCGAGATGGGATGTCACAATAGAGGGAGATCCCAGCACATTGTATGTAGGTGATAAACCCTTAATAACATTCCCCGATCTTGCCTCAGCATCTCGAGGGATCGGCTCTCTTAGTGTAAAATTTGACCGTGACGGTGTTCTTCGCCGAGTTCCTCTGCTCGTGCGGTACAAGAAAGCTTACTATCCGCTATTACCATTCCGTGTTATCTGCGATTATCTCAATGTGCCACCGGAGAAAATACTAATCAAGCCAGGCAGGCATATTATTCTAAGCGATGCGAAAAAACCCGGTGATGAAACACCATACGATATTGAAATACCTATAGACGAAAAGGGAAATATAATCATCAATTATATCGGATCCTGGGAGCGTATGGATCACTACAACTTGGCTGATGTTTACTTGGCCTCCGATGATCGTGATGAGATGGAATTGTGGAAAGAAGAACTTGAGGGAAAAATCGTTATTGTCTCTGATGTTACAACAGGATCCTCCGATATTGGACCTGTTCCTACGGATGTAGATTTTCCATTGAGCGGTGCCCATGCCAACATCATACACAGCATTTTAACTCAATCATTTCTCAGAGAGGTATCTGGTTGGGAAATGTTATTGGTCGAAGTAATGCTCATGGGTGTTTTGCTGGTGTTATCACTCAGGTTTTCCGCCGTCTACTTTTCTCTTGGTACGGTTATAGTAACCGCAGCTTTTATTGGAACAACGGGATTAGGATTTTTCTACCACAATGTCATTCTCCACATAGGCCGCCCACTTTTGTTAATTTTATTTGCATTAATTTCGATAGATGTGTATCGATATATCAACGAAGAAAAAGAGAAAATGGAAAGTCTTAGGCAGCGGGATTTTATTCGTGATACATTTGGTCGTTATATGACCGATGAAGTAGTTGAGGAACTGCTTGGCTCTCCGAAAGGTTTGTCCATGAGCGGAGAGAATCGCGAAGTTACATTTTTAGTCTCGGATTTACGTGGTTTTACAACTCTTACAGAAAAACTTAACCCTAATGAAGTTATTGAAATTTTGAACCGTTATTTTGAACATATGGTGGAAGTTATAGCACGTTATCGCGGAACTGTGAGTGAATTTATGGGTGACGGCATTCTTGCTTTTTTTGGGGCTCCCCTGAGTGCAGATGACGATCCTGAGCGGGCAGTTGCATGCGCAATCGAGATGCAGACCACATTGGCTGAGGTTAATGAAAAACAGCGCGAGTTCAACCTGCCCGAATTGGCTATGGGTATCGGGATTAACACCGGACAAGTGGTAGTTGGCAATATCGGTTCGAAGAGACGCGCCAAATATGGTGTCGTTGGAATGCCAATTAATGTCGCTTTTCGTATTGAATCGTTTACAGTTAGTGGGCAAATTCTTATAAGCCCCAACACCTATGGAAAAGTATGCTCTCTGGTTAGAATCAGCGGGACTAAGGAGGTAACATTTAAAGGAATCGAAAAGCCGATATGCCTTTATAATGTTAAAGGTATCAGTGGATCATATAGCGTGTCATTGCCCGATACAAGGATGAAGCCACTGACCGAACTCGATCCGCCCTTTCCGATTGATTGTTTTACAGTGGAAGGCAAAACCGTGTCTGACAACGGCATAACTGGTCATATTACCCATATCGGAGAGAGTATTGCTGAACTTTCTTTGTCTCACAATGTGGAAGCACACACGAATCTCAAAATCGTGCCCTCTGAACAGAGAAGCTATAGAATTTCAGCATTATATGCCAAGGTTTTGCATAAAAAGGAACACCCGTCCGAATCATCGAGTGAAAGAGTATTGATCAAATTTACGACAATTCCGCATGATATTATTAATTTTTTTGATAAAGCTAAAAATGAATGATTTCAGAACGAAACCTGAAAGAAACGGCAAATTTGGCTAAAAAAGCCAGGGAAGTAGGCTGTTCTGGAATTAACCGTTTCGAAGAATGAGTTTTATTTGTGCTTAATATAATAGAATCCTTAAAAAGCCAGAAGGAAAAACCAATTAAAAAATGTAATATCATAACGAGACTGAATGGGTTAATCTTATACGTGTTCCTATTCGCTTATGGATGCACATCGCCTGTCTTAAATATGCCCGAACTAGAGCCCGATATTATAAAAGAATACAAAAATATTACTGTGCGATCAAATGTTCCATATTTTACAAATTCCGGTATCCACATTAAGAAAGGAGAAATTTTTTCGATATTAGCGAAGGGCCAGATAAAACTGTATCCATCTTCAGAACTTTGGCAGGGACCTGGAACAAGATTAGCTATGACAATTGGCGGGAATATTGTAACGCATAATGGCTATGATACTATAAAATCAGAATTTGAGGGAGAGATAAATCTTGGCGTGGTTGATGGGCCCATTGATTACAAGCGCGGCCAAGCAGAAAAACCTGAATGGTACAAAAATAATTTTGGTCATTTCAACGTTGATTTAATTGTTTGGAAAACAAATAATTATTCTCAGATAGCAAAATTTTTCGCTAATAAGCAAAAAGAAGATCCAGACAACATAGTAATTCATGCTGCCTTCGGTTATCTAAATCAATACGAAAAAATAGAATTGGCTCGAAAAGAAACTTCAAGCGAAATAGAAAAAACGAGAATGCTGTTATATGAACTAAAAGGAAAATATCAAACGCAAAAAAAGCCTTCAAATGAATCCGTCCAGCAAAACAAAACAATTACTGAGGCTGAATACAAACTGGCACAATTGACGGAAACTCTTGAGCAACTCGATGAAATGAAAAAGCAGTTGGATGAAGAAAGGAAAAAAGCAAATCGCCTCTCTCAAAAGCTTGAGGAAAAAAGAGAAAAAGAAAAGCAACTTTTAAGTCAAATTGCGAGCTTTCCAAAGCGCCCTGCGGGCCTTCTCATTTCATCACCAGAAGACGGCAAAAGAACTGAAGATGCCAATGTAATACTAACTGGTGTTGCTGAAGATGTTATGGGCCTTAAACAAATTAAAATTATTCTAAACAACAAGTTGTTAGACAAAACATATGAACGAGGTATTGAGGTTAGCGATGAAGCATTCACAAAACGGTTTTATATTAACAAAACGATTCCTTTAACAAAAGGTGAGAACCGAATTAAAATTATGGCTATTAACATGGAGGGTCTTTTCTCTGAAAAGATATTGTCAGTTTATAGAGTGGAAAAAAGAAGAAGAGTGTGGGCCGTTATTGTTGGAGTTAACGATTACGATAAGATACCGAAACTGAAATATGCAGTTAACGATGCTAGATCGTTATATGATTTATTGGTAGTTTTTAACCAAATACCAAAGGAGAATGTTAAACTGATTGTTAACGAAGAAGCCACTCTTAAAAACATAAGGAGTATATTAGGAACGGAATTAAAAAGCAATGCTGGGAAAGAAGACATGGTCCTCATTTATTTTGCCGGACATGGAGCGACGGAGACTGACGCATTGAGTCCGGATGGTGACGGTTTGGAAAAATACCTCCTACCATATGATGCTGATTTGAACGATCTTTATGCCTCTGCGCTACCGATGAGGGAAATCTTGCACATCTTCCGCCGGATCCACTCACAGAGTTTAATTTTCCTTGCTGATGCCTGCTATAGTGGCGCCAGTGGCGGACGAACCGCAAGTTTATCCGGAATTAGGGCCAATATATCTGATGCCTTTTTAAAACGAATTGCGACCGGAAAAGGTACAGTTGTTATAACAGCAAGCGGCATAAACGAGGTTAGCGTTGAGAAAGAAAACCTTCAACACGGCGTATTTACTTATTACTTGATAGAAGCGTTAAGAGGAAACGCCGATATTGACCATGATGGATTAATTACAGCTGATGAAACATATAAATATGTTTATGAAAAAGTCACAAAGGCCACAAACCAAGAACAACATCCAGTTAAAATAGGGAACGTTGAAGGAGACCTGGTGCTAAGCATTACGAATTAAAATAAAAAAATTAAATTAAATGGAGGCCAACAATCTGAAACGCCCTCACCCTCACTTTTGTTCCTTAATATTGCCCATTTGATTCCCTGTTAAGGAAATATGCCTATCGTCATCATAGGAGAATCCCCTATTATGATGAAAAAAACCCATTAAAATGTATGTTTTAACTATTGAAAAAGCGAGAGATTACCAATATGCAATAATCGAACAGATGTTTACCACACCTGTACTTGGTCTCCAGATCGTGGTTCATACTGCCCATTTACCTTTGCCAAGAACTTAATATTCGCTAAAAAATGATGTTCTAAAACAAGCAGACGGTTAAAATAATGCGAATTTCCCCAAATAGCACATTTTATCGGCTCTCCTACTTTAATCTGTTGAGTATATTCCTACCCTTTCTGTGCGTTTTGGCCTTAGCGGCATGTTCGACAACACCTGAGTTTAGGATGCCTTCTGATATTCCATCGTCAATTAAAGCATATAAAAGCCTTCGGGTATCGGGCTTTAACCGGAAGAAAAATACAGGGATTGTGCTTGCTGAGCAAGATTGGTTTACCGTTATCGCCACAGGTATCATAGACAGAGGTTGGCGTAATAGCTCCTTCAGTAAAATAAGTCCCTACGACGGTGGCTTTATAATGCATATTGGTGATCAACTTTATGGGCATATTCACTACGGAGCAGGCATCGGCCCGACCATAAGAGCTCAGCAAGCAGGCAAACTATATTTAGGTATTTCAGATTCATATTACGAAGACAATCGCGGCCACTTTGATGTAACGATTATCGTATGGCGAACCGAAGACTATCAACAAATCGCTAATTTTTTAATTGAGCTGGTCGACTACAACCCTGACAATATTGCTTTGGCCGTCGCCCATAAACAAGCAATCGGCATGCAACGTATCCAGAAAATTGAGCTGGCCCAGAATCAGGCATCTAAGGAAATCGCTGCAACTGAGAACATACTCCAAGAAATCAAACAGAAAACCGCTGCCCCCATATCCGAGAAGGAGAAAGCGGCAGCTCAGCAGCAAGTGGCTACTTTGGAAGACCGCCTGGCTGCGTTGAGCGAAACTATGGCGGAACTCGAGCACATGAAGGCGGCGCTGCAGCAGGAACGCCAGCGAACAACTCAGCTCACTCAGCAACTTGCCGAGCAGCAGCAACGCGAAACGGACTTGATGACTCAAATTGCTCAAGGGGCTTCGACCCCACCGGTTCTTCTGATTACCTCCCCGGATAATAAGTTGAGTACCGAAGCCAGCTTTGTGCGTTTGATTGGCGTGGCGGAAGATGACCGAGGCATAAAAAAATTGTTTATCCAGCTAAACGATAAAAACATTGAAGGCGATAGTGCACGTGGTATACGTTTGGACGAGGAGGCGGCGCCGCTAAGAATAGAGATCAACCGCAAAGTCTACCTGTCCCGAGGTCATAATAAGATTCGTATTCGAGTGCAGGACATTGACGATTTGTTCGTTGAGAAGACAATCATGGCAGAGCGCATTGAGCTGCGCCGGAATGTATGGGCGGTAGTAATCGGAATCAACAACTATCCCAACCTACGCCAGCTTCAATATGCCGTCAACGATGCAAAAGCGTTTTATGACTGGCTGATCCATACCAGCCGGATCCCGGCGGAAAATGTCAAATTGTTGATCAATGGGCAGGCAACCTTGAAGAATCTGCGCAGTGAACTGGGCACACGCCTTAAAAACAACGCAGCACCTGATGATCTGGTGATCATCTATTTTGCTGGACATGGAGCAACCGAACGCGATTCACTCAGTCCTGACGGTGACGGTCTTGAAAAGTACATTTTGCCTTTTGGTACTGATCTAGATGATTTATACGCAACAGCAATGCCAATGCGAGAGGTCGCTTTTATCATTAATCGTATCCGTTCCGAGCGTCTTGTATTTATTGCCGACGCCTGTTACAGCGGCGCCAGTGGTGGTCGGACGGTTAGTGCCAGCGGCATTCGTGCAAGTGTATCGGATACCTTTTTGGAAAGGCTGGCGGGAGGAAAAGGAAAAATTATCATTACAGCAAGCGGCGCTAATGAAGTTAGTATGGAAAGAGATGAACTTAAGCATGGAGTGTTCACATATTACCTTCTCGAAGGGCTGCGTGGAGCAGCGGACACAGATGCTGATGGAGTCATCACTGTAGATGAGGTCTATCGCTATGTATCAACCAAGGTGCCAAAGGCTACGGGGCAAGAGCAAAATCCAATTAAAAAGGGTTCGGTAAAAGGCCAGCTATTATTGGGTATTGTCCCTTGAAGCTATTCTTACAGGCACCCCAACCAAGTTAGATTCTATGTCTTGAAGACAAAATCGCAAATCATTATTTATATCGTCCGGTAAACTTAAATATCTTCACACTTAAAAAGTCCAGTATTTTTCAACTTATCACAGCTTCACCGAAACTAACACTTACTGCTAGTGTGCCACGAGCGCACTTTAAATAAAAATAGAGTGTGTGTAACTGTACAAAAGATGAGGGTAGGCCCCTCGCGGAACCGGCTTGCAGGAGCAGGTTTCAAACCACCTTAAGCTGCGCTGGTAAAGAGCCAGGGTGGTGAGCGTTAAGGAAAAGGTCCCGCTTGACGGGATCAGGTATGAATCAAGGAGATGAGCGCGAGCGAACCATTGCTGAGGTGTCGAAAAGGTAGAGATGACGTCAAAACTGGGGTACTAGCAGAATCCCAGGATAAGCCCAGAGGCCACCTGCTTACTGTCTGGGCGGCGTCCGGCATAAAGATGGCATGACCTTGATTCAGGCTTTTGTATGGAACGTGGGAACCTGTCGTCTCGATGTTAAGGGAGAAACGCAAGTGGCGGACCCACAAGCGTGAGAGTACCGATGCGGGACACGGGGGCGGAACAACCCGTAGTAGTGATGAAGTCTGTGTAATGCAGATGGAGCGAAGGGGTTGTGCTGTCCGGTTTTAGTGACAAGGTCAACCAGAGATGGGAGGAACCGGTGACTAAAACAAAGCCGTATAGGCTTCCGGCCTTCGGCTGGACAGTAGGAGCCGTATGACGGGAGACTGTCACGTACGGTTCTTGGAGGGCGTAGGGGTGAGACTCCTCCGCGCTACTTGCCTCGTCCCGAATCTATCAAACGGAGGATTCCCTAAATATACCCAGACGATATTGTTATAATTGATATTAATTTAGACAGTTACGAGACTGGCAAGCTGTATTGACCCACCCCAGGATTCCAGTATAGTCTCAATATACCTCAATCCGAACTATTCGGTCGATAATTCCATAGAAGGATGTTCGCAAATGGCAAAACACGTTTGTCCTTGGTGGCTGGCATATACGTTTGACAATCCATTGAGGGGAATATTTCACAAACCAGAAATAATATTTACGCCTCACCTAAATAGGGGAATGACTGCTATCGATATAGGTTGTGGAATGGGTTTCTTTTCAATCGGTATGGCCAGAATTGTTGGCGAAAATGGAAAGATATTTTCCACAGACATTCAACAAAAAATGCTAGATATTTTAAAAATGAGAGCTGAAAAGGCGGGTGTAGCTCATAGGATCACAACCTTTTTATGCGATGAAGACAACTTAGGTACAGACGTAAGGGTAGACTTCGCCTTATCCTTTTGGATGGCACATGAAACTCCTGATGAATTCGAATTTCTCAAACAAGTTCGTTCGATTCTTAAAAAATCAGGAAGACTTTTATTGGCTGAACCCAAAATGCATGTGCCTGTCACTGATTTCAACAAAACTTTATCTTTAGCTCAAGAAATGGGTTTAAAAAAAATTGATTTACCGAAAATTATACTTAGCCACGCTGCTGTACTAGAAAATAATAGTTTTAGGGAGTAGCAAGCTTGACTATTGACCGGCCTCACAAATTCAATAAAATCTCAATATACCGCAACATAAAGGGTGTCTGATTCGCATCTGTAGGAGATTAACGGTTTTGATAGATAAAACAATTCGTAAAGTTCAAATAGCTTTGGGATTTACGCTTATTTTAATTATAGGTTGTTTATTTAATCAACCGGCTGTTGTAGTAGAAACCGAATACACTACCGAAGTCAAAGAATACGGTAAGTGCAGAAAGTTAATAAAAAATGGCATACCTATGGTATACCTTACGGGGACACCTTATGAAATAGGATTAGCTCACGGAAAACTATGCAAAAAAGAGATAGAGGAAAATAACAAAGATTTTTTCGATTTTTATGACCGCCTTAAAAGAGACCCACAGGCAGACTGGCTGAAATTATCTAGACAGTTGGAGAAGAACATTCCTGAGGAATACATTGATGAAATGCGTGGTATTTCTGTTGGCGCTGATATCGAATATGATAAAATTCTATTCATAAACACGCTATCAACGATTTCAATGAAAAATGGTTGTTTTGCATTCGCATTTATAAATACAGACCAACAAATTATTACTCTACGGCAAGATGATGAGGACAAATATACTGATTTCCATAAAGAAATGATACTCTACATAATAAAGCCGGAAAATGGTTTAGGTTTTGCGGCCATACTCACACCTGGATGGGTTGATGGTGAGACGGGCATCAACGAGATGGGAATCACTGTATCTCAGAACAATATTGGAATTAAACAGAAAATTTGGGATGTCATACCGATAACTATTTTGACGAGATATATGCTCCAATATTCGAAAACAATTGACGACATTGAAAAAATACTTGATGAGAAAAACGCTTATCCAGGAAGATTGATATTTGCTTCCAGCAAGGATAATGCTTCAGTTTTCGAATTTGTTAATGAGGAAAAATCTCGGATAAATATGGAAAATGGTTATCTGATAGTGTCAAATCACGCCAGACAAATACCATCCAAAGAGATAGGCCGTGGATCTGCCCAACGATTTGCCAAAGCAGAAAAATACCTAAATGAACACATCGATCAAATGAATGTGGAAAAGGCAATTAAACTTGTTAGAACTCCTCTAATATCACGAGCTAACTTCTGGGATAGCTTTAGAGTCCATAACAGACAGTCTTATATTTTTTCGCCAGGAACACTTGATTTTTGGGTCGCAATACCCACAGAATCCAACAACAAGCCAGCAAGCTACGGTTCTTATATTGGATTTAATTTGCAGCATGAGTTATACAATACTGGCAATGAACCGAATCCAAGGCGCTTTCCTGCTTATAAATATTGACCCTGATGAGCTTGTATTAATTTTTAGTGTCTCTGACTGCAAATTTGTTCCGTATCTAAACTGCAGATTATCCAACAAAACATAAGGTCTGACCGATTCACGCCTGCACCTATCACCTGGTCGATTCGCTTGAAATAGCCATATAGTATCATCAAAGAATGTGCGATTTCTGATAGTTTGGCTTGTGGCAAACTGTCCTTAGTATTGACCGCTCCAATAATATCCATGTAGTATCAATTAATCACAAACTCCAAGAATTATACGATATATACTAGAACTGGTATGTAATCACCGGGCGGGCGGTGTCCTGGTTGACCACAATATATAGGTCCCTCCATTACATTCGGTTCTGGTATCGAAAATGGCAAAAAGCTCAGGTTCTGGGTAGCCGATTTATCGTAAGATCCACGCAACAAAGTTTGATTCAGTCTATTAAAACATCGTGCCGTAAGTTGTGGTTACCCCTTGACCACCACAGCAAATTCATTCTATGCATAGATATTAGCACTTGTTCATCGTTGCCTTTCTTTTCCACGCGAACAGCCATTTCCGAGAAAACCTGCACCTGACAGCCGTTGATCCCTATTGGACCAATGCTAATTGAGGTCACACCAGTGAATGCCCAACTCAATAACTTTGAGGTGCCCTTATGGCTGAAAATAAAGCAAAGCGCAAATTGACGGCCATCTTAAGCGCTGATGTCAAAGGCTACAGCAAACTGATGGGTGACGATGACGAATCCACCGTCACCACCATCACTGCCTATCGTAAGATCATCACAGAATTAATCCAGAACCACCAGGGACGGGTCGTTGATTCCCCCGGCGACAACATCTTGGCTGAGTTTAGCAGCACTTTGAACGCCGTTAACAGTGCCATTGACATCCAGTGCACCCTGAAAATTGAGAACGCTAAACTGCCCGACAATCGACACATGTATTTTCGCATCGGCATCAACCTGGGAGACATCCTCCATAAGGATAATCGTATTTATGGGGATGGTGTGAATATTGCCGCCAGGATCGAAAGCCTGGCTGACCCCGGAGGCATCTGTATTTCCAGAGGGGTGTTCGATCAGGTCAAAAAGAAAGTTCCTCAGGGGTTTGAATACTTGGGAGAGCATGCAGTTAAGAACATCGCCGAGCCGATCCGGATTTACCGCATTCTTCTATCGCCGGACGCTGAAGGGAAAATAATTGGAGAGCCAACAACTAAGTCGACCCAAATTAAAATGCCATTCGCTGCAATTATCACGGTTCTTTTGGTTGTTTGCGCAGCGATACTTTGGACGTTTTATCCGCGATCTCCAGAAACAGATCCTACCTCAATCGAAAACATGGCTCTTCCCTCACTGAATAAGCCATCGATTGCCGTACTTCCTTTTGTTAATATGAGTAAAGACCCTGAGCAGGAATATTTTAGCGACGGAATTACCAACGACATCATCACCGCCCTTTCCAAGTTCCGAGAGCTCCTTGTTATTGCCAGCAACACTATCTTCACTTACAAAGGTAAACCCGTTAATATTGAGAATGTTGGACAGGAACTCGGAGTGAAGTACATTTTAGAGGGCAGTGTCCAGAAAGTCGGTGATAAGGTGCGCGTTAACGCCCAACTCATTGATGCGAAAACCGGCTATCACATCTGGTCAGAACTCTATGGACGCAAGCTACAGGATATATTCGCCGTTCAAGATGAGATTGTAAAATCAATCGTCGCTAAGTTGGCAGTGAAAATTGACGCAACTGAGCGAAAGCGTGCGATGCATAAAAAGACCGAGAACCTGGAAGCCTATGATTATCTTCTGCAAGGGATGGAACATTATCGCCGCAGAACACGTTCAGAAAACAGAAAAGCACGGCAACTGTTCGAAAAGGCGATCGAACTTGATCCCGACTTTGCATCTGCATACGTAGGCCTTGGTTTGACTTACAGAGTCCAAGCTGATTACGGTTGGGCAGAATTTCCCACGCAGGCCTTACAACAGGCAAAGGATCTTGCACTCAAAGCCCTAAGGCTGGATGAGTCTAACGCAGATGCATACGCCCTGCTTGGGAATGTTTATACTCACTTTAAGCGATATGATTTTGCAATAAAACAATTGAATCGGGCGATCGAACTTAATCCCAACGACGCATCTTCCTATAATACTCGTGGTGAAGTAATGCTTTGGTCAGGTAAAGTAGATGACGCTATCGAATCATTGGAGACCGCATATCGATTTGATCCATACCTATCCCCTGGTTTATTTATGTTTCTTGGGATTAGCTATTATCTAAAAGGGCAATATGACAAAGCCATCAATATGTTAGAAGAGGGCCTGAATCGCAAGCCGGATTGGGTTGGTAATCATATCATTCTTGCTGCCGTATACGCCCAATCAGGCCGCTTAATTGATGCTGAACGTGAAGCGCAGGAAGTTCTACGACTCGATCCCTTTTTCGAGATTGATAGTTATGGATCTGTTTTTCAGAATCAGGAAGATCGAGCTAAAATTGTTGAAGGCCTTCGCAAGGCAGGACTTAATTAATGTCCATCCGCGACAAGTGGATGGACACTAATTAATTTAGATAGTGTCAGAATAATATTCGGCTGTGTCTTGTCATTAAATTGTTACTGCGTGAGCTATTCCAACCTAAATTGAGAGATTGTCGAGGTTGCCGCAGATACAATGAAGATGTCGTTCCGCCATAGTGTGCTATGCGGAATGGCATCTGAAGCCGTAGATGCGGTAAGATCGGCAATCCCGGAGGGTTTCAAATTCTAAAAATCAAATCTGATAGAATTCCCAATATATAAAACAGTTCCCCCCTCTTTTAGAATTTGAAACGCTCACTATAGGTCTCAATATTAGGTCACAGGACCAATTCCCCCCTCCAATGTCAGTATCACGGTCATTCGTAATAAAATACCAGTTTCTTTTTCAACTCTTTATATTCTTCAGGCGTGATGGCCTCATCGTCTTTGGCTTTTTTCAGGTCGATCAGCTGTTGCCCGAGGGTCGGTTCGGTCCGGCCCTGATCGCTTCCTCCCTGGATCCCGATGCAGCCGGTCGAGGTTGCGAGGATGGCTGCCAGTATCATCATCAGAATGGCTTTTTTCATGTGTTATCTTCCTTTCAATAGATCGGGTGAAACTCATACACAAAGCGAATCAACCCGGAAATTACGTAATATTTCTTCAAGTATGGGTGGACATCCGGATTACGTACCACTAAAATAGCGCCCCTTGCCGTCAAGAGTCCCGTCGCGGTCGTACCATTTCAGGGTGTCATCCTCCAAAACAAAATAGAGATACACTTTCATCCCACCGGTCATGACCTTGCCCTTCAGCCAGCCTTTGTCACCATCGACGCCCCATTTGGCGGTGTCGATCCGTTTGCGGCCGACCCAGAATTCGATGCGGGAGTCGCTTGGAAACTTGACCGTGTATTTGCCTGTCCGAATCGTGCATCCCACAAGTGTGCGTTTCAACGCATCCCCGGCGAGACGAACGCCTCTGGCAGCAGCCAGGACCGGTTTTTCGCCGATGTTTCTTTCACCAGCGGCATCGAGGATGTGCCACAAAAGCCGACCGATCTGACCGCTGGAAACGCGGTTAAACCGCCAGTCCGTATTGACCCGGTGAACCACCACCAGCTTTCGGAAAGGCAGAACAATGACCCGGTGACCACCCCAGCCGGCAGCACTATAGCAGTGCCCCTTAACCTGCACCCCCGGATACAAGCCCTCACGGGTACCCGACCACCACATATAACCGTACCAGCTGTTCAGCCCGACTTTCGAATGCGCGCTCGTGCTCTCCTGAACCCAGGCTTGGGAAACAATCTGTTGATCCTTCCAACGGCCGTCCCTGAGAAACAGAAGGCCGAAACGGGCCAGGTCGCGAGCACTCATTCTGAAGAGATAGTAGCGATGCCTGGAGACGTCGGGCGTGCCGTAATTGTCGTTGGTGAGGTAACGGCAGGCATTGGGATCAAAGTCTTCCATATCTAAAGGTTTGGCGATATCGCGTTCGAACGCATCAAAGACGCCTGTACCGGTCTCTTTTTCGTATATCGTCCCCAGGGCATTGAAATCCCAATTGTTGTAGTACCAAAAGGTGCCCGGTCGGTGGCTTCCGCGCTTGGGTCGCATGGCTTTCATTCCCGGGCTTTCACCCAACGCAGGGTGATAGATTCCGGAGCGGGCTTTGATCAGGTCACCGACGGTGGCCTGTTTTTCTTCTGGGGTCAGCATCGGAGGCGTGTCGTCGATGCCGAGTTCAGCGAGCGTCTTGGCCAAATCCATCTCCCCCCGATCCACTTGAACCCCAATCAGAGCGCTCATCAGGCTTTTGCGCATGGAATGGCACTGGAACTTGCGGACAATGTCGCCCCAGGCATCCACCACCACGCCGTTATCCACAATCATGACTGCGGCAGTATCGATCGAATCCGCATAGGCTTTCGCCTCGGCTAGCTTCTGCGGTGACCAGCCCAGTAATTCAGGCCGGGTTGTTTTAGACCAGATTTCGCCGGGATAAAAAGAGACGCGGGTGCCATCATGCGGCACCCATTTCGGTGTGGTCTGGCAGCCGGTCACCTGTGCAATCGTCAACAGGAAAACGGAGAGCATTTTGATTCTGCACACCCATGATTTGATGTGTTCCATTTCAGTCACACGAACCTCCTCTAAATGCAGGTGTAAAATTTCGTTTTAATTCTCGGCTTTGACAGTTCCGGATCCTCTGATATGGCTTTCGACCCGCGGACGACCGGCGTAAATGACATCGCCGCTACCGGATATTTCGGCGCGGAGGGATTCGGATGCGTGGAGATGACAATTCCCTGAACCGGCGATGGAGACAACGGCATGATTGGTTTCGAGGTTGGATGCGCGGATATCACCCGAACCCCTGATCGAAGCCCGGAAGTCCTGCGCCTCACCAGTCAGATCCATGGAGCCGGATCCCGATATTTCGGCGATCAGTCGCGAGGCATCGACCATAAGGATCATGTCCCCGGAACCTTTTATGACGATTTCTAACTCTTCCATTGTGAAAAGGCTCTGCCCGACAGCATCGCCGGAGCCGGAAATGGACAGGCCTTTTAGCTCCTTCATCGTGATGTAAAATTCCAAAGTCGTCGGACTGAGGCTAAACGATTCGTGAGATATCTCGAGGATGTTGCCTTTGACCTCCGTTTTGATCAGGGGCAAGATGTTGTCGTCGGTCTTGATAGAAACGGTCGTCATATCACCCCAGTCGAGGATCACGCGCCCGGTCCCTTTGAGGTGTATGCGGTTGAATTCCGGCACCTCCCTTTCCCGGGTACCGACAGTCCCCGAGCCGATGATCTGTTCCATGCTGCAACTGTAGGGGACGGCGATGATGCAGCCGGAAAGCCATCCGGCACACATGATGGACACCAACAGTAAAATGAAGATTCTTCCTGATTGCATACCTTCCTCCTTTTGCACCGCTCCGGCTCGATAAATCTCGTAAGAAAAAAACCCGGTGCCCGGCAGCGAAGTGATCCGGACTTGCGGCAGCCATCGGTTCGAAAGATCAAATTTCTTATCTAAACCTCAATTGAGCGAATTTTGACTCGCGCTGCACGCATCTATTGCCCATCAAGGGCCTGTGCCAATCCTCGACAGAGCCATGGGTATGCCTGCGGTTGGCGCAAGCACTTGATTAAAAAGATCTCAGCACATCGCTTCCCCAAAAATCGCTCAACTTAGGTTAAAGAAACTAAGGCCCGGGGATCCTTTGACCAACGGGAAACCGCCGAGTGGTGAAATGGATTTCTCTTTTAAGCCTGCGGTTGAGCCTTTTCAAGTAGTCAGCTTCTTTCCCGCCGAAACTTTCGGCCAGGTCCCGGGCGATCAGCAAATTAAGCTGGGCCTTGGCGCAGAAAGATTTTTTTTCGATTGCGGGAAGTACGGAAGTAAACATTTTTGGCCTCTGTGGTTCTCTTCATCGATTTTGCTTCTTTCTCACATAGAAGAGCAAAACATGTGCCACTATCAATATCTTTGACTTTAATTTTTGACAGAGCGCATTCGAGAAGAACTTCGGCCATAGATAGGCCGTCACCAGCATAAGACGGAAGAAACCCCAACGTTTCAAAAGCCGGAGGGCTTCAGAGTCAAGGCGTCAAAGGTGAAGCTGTAACTTCCTACCGCAATTCTTTGACAACGCAGGATCTGAAGTTCTCCGGCTTTCCCGTAGGTAAACAACATGGCAAAAATCGATTCCATCCTTCGAATATACCAATGGGGAGATACTAAAGAGGTTTTGCTCTGATATTGGTTATAATTACAAACCATTTGCCATCCTTTGCGATGTTGTTTATGCAACTATGGGGTAAAGTGAGTTTCCTTCAAGTGGAGAAAGGCGGTTGGGGTGTCCGGTTGAGTGACAGTCGGTGTCCGCTGGCGGGCAATTCGGTTGAGCAAGGCATGGAACTCATTCGTATCGCAGCGCATCCACCGGGTTGGCTGAAGCGCTGCGCAAGGTTTTAAATCCTACCGCGACCAGAACGACGAAAACGGAAGCCATCGCGGCCAACACAAACGGCCCAGCAGTCAGCTCGACGTGATAGGCGAAGTTCCGGAGCCATTTGCTGAGGGATATATAAGCAAGAGGCCAGGCAATCAGATTGGAAAAGACGGCTATCTTCAGGAAGTCAAACAGCATCAGTCGCATGATATCTGCCGCAGAGGCGCCGCAAGCTTTGCGAATGGCAATTTCTTTGGTCCGTTGCTCGCATATGAAAGATGTCAACCCATACAGCCCAATGCAGGAGAGCAACAGTGCCAATGCGGATGCAAACAAAAAAAGTTCCCCCACCTTTTCTTCAAGTTTATACAACTTATCCAATGAGGCTGATAAAAGACGATGAACGAAAGGCAAATCCGGTTCCACCTGCTTCCAGGCGTTTTCAATGACATGAATCGATTCGTCAAGATCCTCTCTTGAAACCCGAATATAAGCCACACGAAGCTGCTTCCGATCGACTTTTAATATCAGGGGGGCGACTTTCTCGCGCATGTTATTGTAGTTATAATCTTCTACGATGCCGATGATACGTCCTTTATGCTGCCATCCGGAAACCCATGCACCGATCGGTTCAACGAGCCCCATCTGTTTGACCGCCTCTTGGTTGAGGATCAGCCCCTTGCCGGAGGCATCCTCAGAGAAACTTTTGCCTGCAGCCAGATGAATTCCCATCGTTTCAATAAAGTCGGGATCGACCTCAGCGTGATGGATCAAAAACACCTCAGCGGTTGTCTTGCCTTCCCAGTCGGTGAGGATCGTCGATGGGCCTTCCCAGGTGGGAAGATCTCTCGCAGCCGTTACATTTATTATTTTCGAGTGTTGCAAAAGTTGGGTTTTGAAAGCATCGTATTCCTTCTGCGCTCTACCGGAAAGGTCAGTAAAGATGAGTTGTGCAGGAGAGTAACCAGGATTTTTGTTGGTCAAAAAATGCCGTTGATCCAATATTGTCAGTGAGGAAATGATCAGAACGATAGATACGAAAAATTGAAAGGCGACGAGGATTTTACGCACTATCGGCCGGGCTGGTTTACCGCGTTGCAGTTGCCCTATTGCCTCTGTCGGTCTCAAGGAAGCCAGCAGAAAAGCCGGATAACTTCCCGCAGCCGCTCCGGTTGCAATCGCTGTTACGGCCATGACCATCAGAAGGCCCCAATTGTCCATGTCATAGAGGATGAGATCCTTAATTTCCGTCCAGCGGCTGAATGCCGGCAGAAATACTTCGACCAGCACAATGGCCAAAACAAAAGCGAGTATACTCAATAACACGGCTTCACCCAAAAACTGGATTTTCATCTGATAACGTGTGCAGCCAAACGTTTTTCTCACGGCCACCTCAGATGTTCTTTTTGCCCCCCGAGCGGTTTCGATGTTGACGTAATTGAAACAGGCGATGGCCAATATGCTTGTGGCAACCAGCACCAATAAATAATGGAGGTGTATATCGTAAGGGGCACTCATAAAATCATATGCAAAATTCGATTGCAGGAAGACGTGTCGTAACGGCTGAAAATGAAGTTGCTGCTTCGCCTCGGGTCCGACAATTTTGTCCAGATAGGATGAATGTTTTTGTTGGAATTCTATTTTCGTGACGCTCTTGCGAAGCATAATGTAGGTCGTAAAATTACTATTATTCCAGTTATCGACATATCCCGGACGGGGGTAAAGGGACATCGGCAGAATCAGGCCTAAAGGGATATGCGACCGCTTGGGGTCCCTGATAACGGCCCGAACAATCACCTCTCCAATGGAATGCACTGAGATCGATTTTCCCATGGGATCTTCACGGCCGAAAATTTTGAAGGCCATTTTTTCCGTCATAGCGACAGATCGTGGGGTTGATAATGCTTCATCAGCCGAGCCACGAATAAATTCAAACGAAAACATTTGAAAAAATGACGGATCGGTAAAACAGAGGGGGCCTTCTTTGGACCATTGGCTGCCATATCGGATGAAAGAACTTACCATGCGGGTGAAGCTGACAGCTTCCTCCACCTCCGGCAGATCGGTCTTTAAAGCGTTTGCCATCGGCAAAGGATTAAGGGCCACGGTCATATCCCAATCCGGCACCTCTCTGACGACCCTGTAAATGCGGTCCGCATTTTTATGGAATCGGTCGAATCGTAAATCGTCCCAAACAAACATCAGTATCAGGATTGCAGCAGCCATGCCGACCGATAGACCGATGATGTTGATCAGTGCATGAAACCTGTTCCTGAGAATGTTCCGCAGGGCCGTTTTGAAGTATTGGACGAACATTTTAACATCACATTTCGGGCAAAAATACGCCGTTTAAACTCTGGCAGATCCAATGGCCGTTTCCGTGGTGCAATGCACGCGCCGATTGTATTTGTTCTTCAAGTTTTCGGTAACGATGTGTCCATCGAACAGGTGGATGACCCGTTGAGCGAAGTCTGCATAGACAGGGGAATGGGTCACCATGACCACGGTCGTGCCGTTTTCGTTCAACTCGACGAGTAATTTCATCACCTCGTCTCCGTGCACCGAATCCAGGTTGCCGGTGGGCTCATCGGCCAGGATCAGAGTCGGTTTGGCGACAATGGCACGGGCGACGGCCACGCGCTGTTGCTGACCGCCGGATACCTGTTGGGGGAAATGGTTCTTACGGGGAATGAGCGCTAATTTTTCTAAAACATCGTTAACACGCTTTTTACGTTCAAACGATGGCGTTCTCAGATAGAGAAGCGGAAGTTCCACGTTTTCATAAACGGTCAATTCATTGATGAGATTGAAGCTCTGGAACACAAAACCGATATTACCTTTTCGCAGGGCCGTCCGCTTTTTCTCCGGGTAGCGGGACACCTCTTGACCCATGAAGAAATATTCGCCGGTGGTCGGGATATCCAGCATGCCGGCCAGGTGCAGGAAAGTCGACTTTCCGCACCCTGAAGGTCCCATAATGGCGACAAACTCCCCCTCACGAATTTCGAGGTTGACGTTGCTCAATGCAGTCGTTTCCACCTCGGCGGTCCTGAAAACCTTTGTCATATTATTGGTTTTGATCATGGTGCCTTATCCGTTGTTTCGGTCTCGGTATCCAAGGGTAAACAGAGCAACAGGTGTGCCAGCCGATGGCCGTGCCATCAATTCGCGGTTGATTTTCCGCGATATTTATTGGAAAAACGATGAGAAATGGTTTTTTAAATCCCATCTGTCACTCAAATACGGAGTTGTGGTCCTTTACAGTCATTGCCGGGGGACCCTGTCCTTGCCAATGATTCCACACGTGTTATACGCTGAGTGTGTTCGTCGGCCCCCTTTAAATTGGGTGTAATGTAACCTATAGAAACTACTTACGGTGTTCGCCTGCGATACATCCGGTGTCCGATATCGGACACTTTCGGGATGTCAAAACGGTTCTGTTCTCGAATATTCAAATTTATGAAGTGTTGCATTACGCCAAAGCGAGCGGCAATCCGTCAAATTTCTACTGATAGGCATGAATTTGGCATTCACCATTATGTAAACATCCCGGCTGGTTTTATTACCCTAGCTCCTCCAGTCCACGAAATTGATGAAAAGAGAGCATTCAATGGCACGCAACACTGGTAAAATCCTGGTTGTCGACGACAATCAAGACTTGTTGCTGGCTGCCCGTCTTTTTTTAAAGCAGCACTTCATTTTGGTACATACCGAACAAAATCCCGAAAACATACCCGGCTTGCTGCGGAACGAAAATTACGATGTGATCCTGCTGGACATGAATTTTACGGTGGATGCCACCAGCGGTACCGAGGGTTTCATGTGGCTGGAACGCATCCTGCAAATCGATCCCGCTGCCGTAGTGATCCTGATTACGGCCTACGGAGACGTCGAGACCGCCGTCAGAGCCGTTAAAGCCGGTGCCACCGATTTCGTGCTCAAACCCTGGCAGAACGAGAAGCTCCTGGCCACGATTAATTCCGCGTTGAATCTGCGTTTGTCGCGTTTGGAGGTCGACCGGCTGCGATCCAGGCAGAAGCAGATGAGTGCCGACATCGATCAGAAATTTCACGACATGATCGGAATCAGCCCGGCTATGCGGGGTGTATTTAAAACCATAAAGAAAGTGGCTGCGACCGAGGCCAATGTCCTCATTCTGGGGGAGAACGGCACCGGTAAGGAACTCGTGGCCAGGGCTCTCCACCGGCAGTCTTCGCGGAGCAACGAGGTATTCATCAGTGTGGACATGGGGGCCGTGGCCGAAACACTTTTCGAGAGTGAGCTGTTCGGTCACGTAAAAGGCGCTTTCACCGATGCCAGGGAGGATCGCGCCGGGCGCTTCGAACTGGCCTCCGGCGGGACCCTTTTTCTGGACGAGATCGCCAACCTTTCCCTACCCCTGCAGGCCAAATTGTTAAGCGTACTCGAAACGCGCAAAGTCATCCGCTTGGGTTCGAACGCACCGCGTGACATCGACATCCGTCTCATTTGCGCAACCAACATGCCCATCTACGATATGGTGGTCAAAAACGAATTCCGGCAGGATTTGCTTTACCGGATGAACACGGTGGAGATTCAACTGCCCCTGTTGAGCGAGCGCCGCGAGGACATATCGCTATTGGCGAATCACTTTTTGGGGCGATATGCCAAAAAGTACAAGAAGCCGGTCGTGGGGGTCGGTCCGGCGGCCATGAAAAAATTAGAACGTTACCACTGGCCCGGTAACATCCGGGAACTGCGCCATACATTGGAACGCGCTGTCATCCTGTCGGAGACATCCATGCTGCAGCCGTCCGATTTCCTTTTCCCAGAGGTGGAAGAAAAGACGGAGGGTGTCGTTTTTGAAAATTACAACCTGGGAGATGTGGAGAAGACCGTCATCCGCAAAGCCCTGAAGAAGCATGGGGGTAACATTTCACAAGCGGCCCGGGAGCTGGGAATCACAAGAACGTCGCTTTACCGCAGGATGGAGAAATACGGTATTTAGGATCCAATTCGGGTCCTGATATCTCCTGCTAATTGAAATGGCCCGATGATACTCAAGAATTTTAATATAAATTGTTCCCTCCGCATCGTCCTTCTCACGGCCACGATTGGGCTTACTTTTGTCCTTTTTTTTCAGACGCGATATTTATTCGCCGTTATAATCAGCGCACTGGTGGCTTTGGGTCAGGTGATCGCCCTCCTCCGGTACGTGACCTGCACCAACCAGGACGTGACCCAACTTCTGGCTTCGATCGAGTATTCAGACTTCTCGCAGACAATTACTAAAAACCCGAAAGGTTCCGGCTTCGATGAATTAACGGAAGCATTGAATAGCGCGGTCCGCAAGTTCCAACGCATGAATTTGGAAAAAGAGGAGCAATTTCGCTTCTTGCAGACGATTGTCGACCACGTGGGAATTGGTCTGGTTGCCTATCAAACCGATGGCACGGTCGAACTGCTCAACAATGCGGCCAAACGACTATTGAACGTGCCGACGATGAGGAACATCGAGAACCTGAGAGCCACCGATCCGAAACTGGTGGAAACGTTGCACCGGTTATCGCCTGGAGAAAATCGTCTCGTCAAACTCCAACGGGGTGACGATTTGCTGCAGGTCTCCATATACGCCACCGGATTTGTTTCGAAGCAAATGCAACTGCTTTTGGTTGCCATGCAGAACATCCAGAATGAACTCGAAGAAAAAGAGATGAATGCCTGGCAGAACCTGATTCGGGTGCTGACCCACGAGATCATGAACTCGATAGCACCGATTGCCTCGCTGGCATCGACGGCAAACGGTCTGTTGGCCGACGATTGCTCGATGGACCCGGTCGATAATCGAAGCGAAAGGTTAAAGGATGTCTGCGATGCGGTGGAAACGATTGAAAAGCGCAGCAGGGGACTTATCGCCTTTATCGAAAAATACCGGGAGTTGACCCGAATCCCTCAGCCACAGTTTCGTATTGTCCGAGTCGGCGATTTGATCGAACGGGTGAAGAGCCTGATGAATGACCAGATGGCGCGGCACTTGATTGCATTTAGTTCACGTATCGACCCGGAAACCCTCGAGATAACGGCCGACCCGGCCCTGATCGAACAGGTGTTGATCAATCTGTGCAAGAACGCCGTCGAGGCGATGGATGCCGTTGAACAACCGCGGATTGACTTGGTGGCCGCCACCGACAGGCAGGGAAGTCCGGTCATAAAGGTGATCGACAACGGCAAGGGTATTCCCGGCGAGGTGTTGGAGCGGATATTCATACCCTTTTTCACTACCAAGCAGAGAGGGTCCGGGATCGGCCTCAGTCTATCGCGACAGATCATGCGCCTCCACAAGGGAACCCTGAGTGTGGATTCAAGACCGGGTGTGCAAACGGTCTTTGCCCTGCGTTTTTAACTCGAAAGTTCCATGAAATCATTTTTATTTTTTATCGATTCCTCAAGTTTTAAAGCAATGCTCACTGATATGCTATTCAATCCACCCTCATCAAATCGTGGCGAAAGAAATACCCCGCCTCAGTGATTTCCCGATTGAACAGGTTAAACAGTATCCAAAATCATATTATGTGGTGATTCACGCAAAACATTTAGTAAAATAAATCAAGATGTTGAAATCGTGATATCCAAATCCTATAGTATTCATACAGATAATCCCTATAGCGAAAGTCTCATCTATATGTTTGAAACATATCTGCATAAATAGTGAGTATTGGTTTTTCAACTCTCGTGGAAAGGAGTCAAAATGCTGAAAATCACCTGCATACCCCTGATCACTCTTGCGCTTGTTTTTCCTTTGCGTGACACCGCAGCCGCGGAAAGCAAGGAATTACGTAAACAACGCCAGGAAGCCCAAAAAGAGCGGCAAGAAAAGAAGAACCAGCGTTCGGCTGAGATAACGGAGGCGACAAAAGCCTTCAGGGAGTTTGCTAACAACCTCAAGGCAGAATACCAGGAGAAGGCAAGAGAACTCGACGTCGATTTTGAACTCAAGAGCGTGGAGCTTGAAGCGGATGCGAAGGCAAAGGTGGCAGTTGCCGAGGCTGAATACCAAAAAAAAGTAATGAGCCTGTTTATGAATCCGGGCGGCCAGTCCGACGGGGATGCCTTATTAAAAATGCAGGCAGACGGAAAAGAATACGCGGATGAAATGTTTGCATTGCGTAAAGAGTCTGCCGAAATGATACACCGGGAAAAAATGGGCAACGAGAAGCGCAAGAATGAGTTAATGTCGGAGAGAGATCGACTGGCGTTGGAAGAGGCCTCATCGCTGGGACTAACCCAAGATTATGCCCCCATTCTTGCGATGCCCATTGGTGACGGTCTCACCAAGCAAGAGGAACAATGGAACGCCAGGGAAAGAAAAGAGGTCGTTAAGATCAAAGAGAGGAATCAATACACGATTGGCGAGTTCGAGTATGGCGCACGGTTGCGAGATTGGGAAATGCAAAACATGGAAGAGGATTTCGAACTGGAGTGGCGCGAAAAAGCTGAAGACAACGCACTCGGTGCCGAACAGTCTTTTTTTAATATACTCCTTATGCAACCCGCCCAGAGTGGAGAAACCGCCCGGCAAGATATCATGTCCCGGGTGACGGAACTCAACAAAGAGAAGCAACTGATCAAGATTAAGTATAAAAAGATCAAGGATCAGAACCGGATCAAGCGCAGGGAAGAAAAAAAGAAAATTCAAGGTCGATGAGGGAGCGCCGGCCATCGGCAGACCCTCTTTCAGGGTGATGATATGGGTGGTTTAGTTGACAAGAGCTATTTTCAGGAACTGGCCGCTGCCGACCCGGTGGACGTGTGTCGAAGGGCCCAGTGCCGGTACGACGATGAAACAAAGTTATATTCCATAGCGGTTTGGGGGGAAGACTACACCGTGTCCCCGTTTGATCGGAAAATAATGAAACTTGGTATCGAACCTGCGGAAATAGATAACCTGCTCGGGCTTTTTATCATTTATTATCTATTGAAGTGCAAAGACCTCGATGTCGACAACCATTGGATCTCTGAAAAAGATATGCCCGGCGGTGCCACCTTTTTCCGCGGGCCGCATGCCATTCCGACAGGACTTGTCTCCGATAAATATAACAGTGATGTTCAAGGTTTCGTGGCAAGGTGCCGACAGTTGACCGGCATCCCCCTCGAAATGGCCGATGGCGCCTTTGCTTTCTTCATAACCCAACGAATTTCTGTTGCCGTTCTTTTCTGGGATGGGGATGAAGATTTTCCGGCCGAGGCAAAGGTGCTTTTCGACAGGAGTATCACGCAACATCTGACCCTCGATATTATTTTTTCTCTAGCCGATGTCGTTTGCCGAAGGATCGCCGGTAAAAACCCGGCATAACGCCGGGTTCATATCCACCCGACCTTGACCTGTTTTCACGTTGTGCCTCACCACAGATTTAATCGTTCAATTAAAGCTTGAGTCTCAGGCGCTGGTGCAACCGATGCTTCACTCCGACCGGCTTTGAGACCCCAGATAGCCTTCCTTTTCGTTCCGCCCTTCCGATACGTTCCCCCAGTTTGAAATGAGCATATATTCAAAACTATTCTTGACAAAAGCCTGACCGGTTAATATTATGAGCATAATCTCATAATTCGAAAATGCTGTTATGCCTATTGGTGGGAAACAAAGATGTTCGGATTCAAACCATACAGAAACCTAATTTGAGCGATTGTCGAGGTTGCCGCAGGTACAAGGAAGAAGTCGTTCCGCTATAGTGGACTATGCGGAAGGGCTTCTGACGCCGTAGATGTGGTAAGATCGGCAATCCCAAAGGGTTTCAAATTTTCAAAATTAAAACCGGACTAACTCCTCTTGATAAATACAAAATAACGCTTTTTGAAAATTTGAAACGCTCAATTTAGGAGACAGCAAAGGGGGACACCATGCCAAATTTGAATCAAACAGGCCCAGAAGGACAGGGGCAGAGAACTGGGCGCGGACTCGGTCAATGCGGGAGATCAGATCAAGGCGAGCGTTCTGACGGAAAACCGTTGCGCCTGGCACAACGTCGACGTGGTCGCTGTGGGGCTCGCCGGCGCGACGGATCGGGCCGCACCCTTGATGTTTCTCAAGGCCGGAAGCAGACAAAAGCTATTGGCGGTCTGGAACAATTGCAAGGGGACGGGATTCCGCGGCAGCGCCGAAACGGCGCCGGATCGAGCGGACGTCGGGGAAACCGTTGATAATAAGTCGGTTTCGTTTTCGAGGGATCACTAAAGGGCGGGAAAATATAGAGCATATGCTCTTTATGTTGACAGGGCATCGTCGATATACTAAAGGGCGTATGGTCGAAAAAGAGGAATGCGGCCTGTTGAGCCATCATTCCGGGTAAAGGAAATTCTGACCATGGATAAAATTGCCATAAGCAGTGAAGGTCCAACTCTCGAAGATCGCGTCGATCCCCGGTTCGGGCGTGCGGCCGGTTTTGTCATTGTCGATCTTGCGACTTCGGAACTCGAATACCTCGATAACGGCGCCGGCCAAGTACGGGCCCAGGGCGCCGGGATCCAAGCCGCCGAAACCGTTGCCCGCGCCGGGGTCACCGCCGTATTGACGGGTTATGTCGGCCCCAAAGCCTTTCAAGCTCTGGCTGCCGCGGGAATCCGTGTGGCCCAGAACATGGAAAACATCAGCGTCCGAGAAGCCATGAAGCGTTATAGTAGCGGCGCAATATCGTGGATGCAGGCCTCTCAGGCCAAGGGAAATGGGCAGGGCAGATGAAGATAGCGACATGCCGCTCACGACTGAATTTCTCCACGATACCGAGTCGATACTCTGGTTCAAGTGATGGCTATTACCGGATTTTGCAATAGGCACGCGTCACAGCACGTTCGATTGCATGGACACTAATTTGAAACGCTCAATTCAGGTCTCGTGAGTGACGTTCGTAAAAGTTGTGGACTAACCTAATAGGAGGAATAATGAACTCAGTCTTAATTGCGGTACCATCAGAGCACCCCGGTGGGCTTGAATCGCCCCTCGGCGCCCACTTCGGTCATTGTGACATGTACACGCTGGTTTCAGTTGAAGACAAGCAGATTCGTCAAGTGGATGTCGTTCCCAATGTTCCCCATCAGCAGGGCGGTTGCATGGCGCCGGTCCAGTATCTGGCCGAAAAAGGGGTCAATCAACTCATTGCCGGAGGCATGGGCCTCAGGCCGTTGATGGGCTTCAACCAGGTCGGCATCGAGGTCTATTTCGGCGGGAATGTCGCGACCGTTGGTGAGGCCATCCAGTCCATCATCGATGGCAAGCTGATGCAGTTCCAACAGGAACATACTTGTGGTGGCGGAAATCACTGAAAAAAAACTGACAGCGACATCCGGAAAGTGAAGATTTCGGGGCTGCATATGTGGTTTGATTCCTTTAAACGAGCGAGCAAAGGATCGATTCGATGCCAATTTATGAGGTCGCTTGCCGCGATTGCCATTTTAGCGGTGAAATACTCGTTTTAAGAACCGATGATCCGCTGGTGTGTCCGGCCTGCGGAAGCCACGGGGCGCGAAAACTCATGTCAACGACCAGCAGCCTGACCGGACGAAATGCACAAACATTGCCAGGTACCGGCGATACGGGATGCTGCGGCAGAAGTCCGGCCGCAGCATCCTGCCAAGGGCCCGGTTCCTGCTGCGGCAAGACAGGTTGAGGCAAACGAATTGCCCCGTTGTTTGCCGGGACAAAAAACGATAAACCCGCCATAAGCGGGAAATGGTAATGAGATGCCCGATACGTTATCCATCATACTGATATCCGAGCGGCAGAACCAGCTGTCTGATTTTATCAACGCTCTCCAGAAAGACGGGGAAGTGGACCTTCTAACTGCCGCTTCGTTCGAGGAGGCCATCCTAATGATAGCCCGCCAGGAGCCACCCTTGATTGTGGTGGACGAACAGGTGGGAAATCTTGCGGGGTTGGATCTGGTCCGGCGCCTGATGGAAGTGAATGCCTTCATTAACACGGCTGTTTTCAGCGCCTTGTCCGAAGAGGAATTTCATCGCCACAGCGAGGGATTGGGTATTCTTGCCCGGCTACCCATTCAACCCGATAAAAAAGACGCGCGCAGACTGCTCTACCTGCTGCGGCAGTCCACCTCAAATTTCCAGCCGAAATAATTCAGGCCGATGTAATTGCAGCACCGGGCTTGTTACCCGATGTCATGTTTCCTCCATTGACCTGCCCCCTAATCCGACTTATTTTATAACGTCAATCCAACAACTGAAAGTCGTTTAGCCCGAAACTCTCTCCCTTCGGGCCAAACGGGGGCTTTCCGTATTCCGCGTTATTTGAGGCTTACGGCAGATGGACAACAGCCTCACCTGAAGTTATCTGAACTAGCGAATGGCAGAAGTTTATTCCGATTGGTGCTTTTTAAAATCCCCCTATCCCCCTTTGTCAAAGGGGGAACTGGTAAAGGCCAGAAGCGGTTTCAACACCGCTCCTGCGTCAAGAAGGGATGCCGGAGTGTCACCGTTCCCTCCTTTCAAAAAGGAGGGCAGGGGGAATTTTCTACTGATGCACACACTTTCCAATCGGAACGCTATGCTGACAAGCGCTCTAACTGGTCATTATTATACATTAACAGCCGATTCGGAAGGAGGATCACAATGTTCTGTTATCAGTGCGAACAGACCGCCAAGGGCACCGGATGCACCATTCAGGGCGTTTGCGGCAAAAGTCCGGAGGTCGCTACTCTCCAGGACCTGCTTCTTTTTAGCCTCATGGGGTTGTCCCAGGTCGCCGTAGAAGGGCGCAAGGTGGGGGTGTCCGATCCCGACGTCAATCTTTTTACGGTAAAGGCCGCCTTCTCAACCCTCACCAACGTCGATTTCGACCCGGCCAGATTCATCGATTTGATCCACCAGGCTGCGGAAAAACGCGACAAACTCAAAAGCAAGGTCAAGGCGGCCGGCGGAAATGTCGCGTTTCCAGAAGGGGCGACAACCTTTACCCCTGCATCCGTTTTAGACGATTTGGTCAAACAGGGAGAGCCGCTCGGGTTGCATTCTTACCCTGCCGATGATCCCGATATCCTGTCCCTCAAACATACAGTGCTTTTCGGAATCAAAGGCGTTTCTGCCTACGCAGAACACGCGGAGTTGCTGGGCCAGTCGGATGACAAGGTGTTCGCTTTTGTTCACGAGGGACTGGCTGCCATTCAGAGAAATGACATGGGACTGCAGGAATGGGTCGCCATGGCCCTCAGGTGCGGAGAGGCCGCTTTACGGGCCATGGAGCTTCTGGACGCCGGCAATACGGGTATCTACGGCCATCCCGTTCCAACCAAGGTACCGCTGGGTCACAAGAAGGGCAAAGCGATCCTTGTATCCGGGCATGATTTGAAGGATCTCGAGGAACTGCTTAAGCAGACTGAGGGAAAGGGCATTTACATATACACCCATGGCGAGATGCTTCCAACCCACGGCTATCCCAAGCTGAAAAAATACGGTCATTTCTACGGTCATTACGGCACCGCCTGGCAGAACCAGATCAAGGAGTTCCCCAAGTTCCCGGGTGCCATCCTGATGACCACCAACTGTATACAACGGCCGAAGTCCGATTACACCGCCAACATCTTCACCAGCGGCATGGTCGGCTGGCCCGGCATTCCGCATATTGCGGACATGAACTTCACGCCCGTTATCGACAGGGCCCTGGCTCTTGCCGGCTTTGAGGAGGATAAAAACGGGCAGGAGGTCACGGTCGGATTCGCCAGGAATGCCGTTTTAGAAGTAGCGGACAAGGTGATTGCGGCGACGAAAGCCGGAGACATCCGGCATTTCTTTCTGGTGGCCGGTTGCGATGGCGCCAAGCCGGGAAGAAATTACTTCACCGAATTTGTTGAAAAAGTTCCTGAGGACTGCATCGTCCTGACATTGGCGTGCGGCAAGTATCGATTTTTCGACAAACAGCTCGGCGATATCGGTGGTATCCCGCGCCTTCTGGATATGGGTCAATGCAACGATGCTTATTCGGCCGTACAGGTTGCATCGGCGCTCGGCAAGGCTTTCAATGTCGGCGTCAACGAATTGCCGCTGTCCTTAATTATTTCCTGGTATGAGCAAAAGGCGGTCTGTGTGCTTTTGGCCCTGCTGCACTTGGGAATCAAAGGAATTCGCCTGGGGCCGTCTTTGCCCGCGTTTCTGACACCGAATGTTCTGGACACCCTCGTGAAGAACTTTGACATCAAACCCATAGCCACAGCAGACGAAGACCTGAAGGCGATTTTGGGATAATTGTAGGTTATGGCGGAAGCCAAATCAGGGTGACACCATGGATTGGCAGGCACAATAAAACAACAATTATCAAAAGAGGAGGTTAAGATACGAAAAGGTTTGGTTTTCAGTCTTGGAATTGTCATTGGCGCATCGGCGGCAGACAATCTTGTCGAAACGGTTGCTAACGGTTGTAAGACGGAAATCGATACGTATTGCAAGGATGTCACCCCCGGGGAGGGACGGATTATTGCCTGCCTTTTCGCCCGGCGGGATAAGTTGTCCGGAAAATGTGAATTTGCTTTCTACGATGCCGCTGTCCGACTTGAGCGCGCTGTCGCCGCTTTGAGTTATGCCGCTAACGAGTGCGAAGATGATCTGGATAAATTCTGCAGTGGTGTGCAAGCCGATGAAGGGCGGCTTCTCGAGTGTAAAGATAATAATGACGCCAAGGTGAGGTCCCGTTGCAAGCAATGCCTGAAAGACGTCGGTCTAAAGTAGATTCAAGATGAATCCTGCAAGCAACGCATGGTAAGGCCATGTCTGTGCGTTGCTTCAGGATCCCACGCCTATCCCGCCGCAATATTCTGTTACACCTTCCATTGACCAAAATTCACATGAAATGTTTCTCGTTATGGTATAATCGCCCAACTACAACAAAAATTTGAACCAGCCAACGAAATCGATAACCATGCAAGAGACTGATAATGTACAATAATATTCAAATTAAGGTTGTTTTTTATTTGCTGGCCTGTGGGGTGGCACTCTTCGGCTGCGGAGGCGGTGGTGGTGGTTCCGAGGGTAGTGGTGGAGGAAATTACACATTCGACGGCAGTGCCACAGGGGGGCAGCGCAATGCCGTCTGCCTGTCCGGTACGAGCATGGGTGAGGTTGCCCGGCCGCAGTTTGTCATGAACCTGGAGGGGCAAACCAGCTGGTACGCATCACCGGTGGTTGCCGACCTGGACAATGACGGAAACAAAGAACTTATTGCCGCCTATTATTCCATCTATGTTTTTGGCAGTGATGGTGCGCTTCTAGACCGTGCTGATGACGGCAGCGGTCGTGTTTACGCACCGCACATCGTGGTCGACCTTGAAGGCGACGGCGTCGCAGAGATCGTTTGCGGTAAAAGCCATGAGGTATATGCCTACGAATGGAGAAACAGCCGCTTAGTCATCAAGGCCGGTTGGCCGGCCGACACGACGACGGCCGGCGAGTCTCCGGAAGTGCGGGGGCTGGCTGCTGCGGATCTGAATGGTGACGGGTATATCGAAATTATCGCCACAACCACACAAACACAGAGTACGACCAACGGTGGGGCCCAAGTCTTCGTGTTTGCCGGTAACGGCAGCCTTTTTCAACCCGCTGGTTTGAGTTTTTCTGCCTGGCCGCGTTACAACAATGTTTCCGGTGTGGGTGGTGACGCCGATCGCAACGGTCAGGGGCATTCGGGTTTCGGTTGCTATGGCCTCAACGTGGCTGTTGGCAATATCGACAACGATATCGATCTTGAAATTCTTGTCACCTATGACAACCACCACATTCAGGCTTTCGATCTCGACGGCATTGCCATCGATGCGGCCCCGTGGTTTACCAATCGCTCAAGCCAGTACCTGAATAACCGCCTAACCTGGGGACAGTTTATCCGTTGGGCCGATCCCTGGGTAGAGGACGATCACTACCATTTGCATGTTGGCGATTGGCCGCATCCCAGCGTTAAGGAATGGCTGCAGTGGACGGCATCGCCGCCGAATATCGTCGATTTGGACGGCGACGGCCAGAACGAAGTGGTTGGCGTTCCAAACATTGAAAAGTACGTTCCGTATGAGACGCAGGCCTATGGCATCATGGTTCTGGAGGGCGCCCATGGCGATGGAAGCCGGTCGGCCATGCGCAAAATAGGGTGGGAAATCCTGCCCAGAGGGGGAGCACCGGTAGCGGTCGCCGGATGGTATCCGCCGAACGGCATCCCGGCGCCGACCACGGTCAATATTCAGGGTGACAGCCGACCCGAGATCGTCGTGACGTTGAACGACGGTTTCGTCCATGCCTACAATGCCGATGCGGTAGAGCTCTGGCGTTTCAACTTTATGCATGGAAAAGCCGTGATGTATGCATCCGAGGCTACAGTGGCCGATCTCAATCAGGACGGCTTTCCGGAGATCGTATTTACGACATACGGAGATCCGAACGTTACAGACTCAGGGTATCTGGTGATTTTGGGTGCCGACGGCAGCCTATTGCATGACCTCGCTCTCCCCAATCCCGGCTATAACGGCAATGGCAGCGGCGCGCCGGCCGCACCGGCAATCTATGATCTCGATGGTGACGGCCAACTCGAAATTTTCGCCCAAACCTTCGATCATGGCATGGACGTGTTCACGGTACCGGCGTCGGCCGACAATTGCATTCCCTGGCCCACCGGCCGAGGCGGGCCTCTGCGTATGGGACAGCCGAACAGTAACGATCTCTGAAGTTTTTGCTTCGGCATCTGAAGCAGTTAAAATGCCCGCAGGGTGACAATATTTCAGCTTTATTTTCTTGCCGGGAGAAGTACAAGGCATTCCGCTTGAGTGAATGCCAATAGTACTTTCAACGTTGGGATCGTGGTGATGCCCGTGGAGCTGTCGTTGAGCAAGTGAAAGCATTTATGGCAAAATGGGAGGGAAAGCCTCATTCATAATTGGTGGGTGCATTGAAAATGGCGAATCTATATCGATTGTCCAATTTTCTACTACTGCTCATATCTTATCAACCCATAGCGATTTGTAATCGAAGTCAGACGATCCAATGATATTGAACTTTACAATTTCGAATCTGAGATGGGTCCAAATTCTTTGATCGCCGTGTGCATCAGGTTGCCGATGGCCATTTGCTGCGGGCACTGTATTTCAGCCTGGGTGTAGTCACAAGCGGCCATATGGCGACGTTCGGTCAAAGGTATTTCATAAAAGAGTCTTGCAGCGCGCTCGCGGTCGCCGTAGCTGTGCCAGTACATGAGACAGCGCATGACATCGCTTATGGGGATTTTACGGTCGATGGCCGACTCACAGATACGCGCACAACCCGAACAGTAGCCCGAATTGGTTTCGAGCGCATACCGGCGCAATAACCGCATATCTTGAGTAGATATTTTAGTCTGGTTCAATGCCGCCGACACATTGGCCATCAGTATGGTCATGTTTGGCATTTCGGAACAAATGCTGGCAATCGCCTGATTTTCCCAAACCGCTTTGAGTTTGGCCTGGGCATCCGTATATCCCTGCTGTAAAAATCTGCCGGCCAATTCGAGTTCGGTTTCAGAGCTGGTTCTGATCGATCCTCCGCCCTGGGTCTTCATGGCGGTGAGCCCGATGCCGGCTTTAACGCATGCATCCACCGCTCTGCGCATGCGATCTGTGTGCATCAAACGGAAATTATAGCTCATCATAATCCCGTCGATCCATCCCAGGTTTGGAGCTTCACGCAGGCATTCTTCCATGTTGCTGTGGGTGCTGAAGCCGAAGAAACGAATCTTACCAGCGGCCCTGGTCTTTTCGGCCCATATTTTTATATCTTCATTCAATTCATCAATGCTGCGCACCGAGTGCACGAAGTAAAGGTCGACATAATCGGTTTTCATCCGTTCCAAGGATCGGGTCAGATCATCCGTCATGCCCGCGGTCGACCATGCATGGGATTTGGTGACTAAAAATATCTTTTTGCGATCTTGTGGAAACTTTTCAAAATATTTACCGATCCGTTTTTCGCTGTTACCGCCCATATAAGAACTGGCCGTATCCCAATAAGTGACGCCCCGTAGATAGGCATTTCTGAGCATCAGCATCGGCAGGTGCAAACTTCCGCCAAAAGATAGAATGGGTACATTGACGCCTGTTTTTCCGAAGGGGCGGGTGGGCATTGATGCGGATTGATCGGGCAAGTCAGCCGCCGATTTAAGCGGAGCGACAACCGAACCGGCAGCAACTGTTCCGGCAATTTTAAAAAAATCACGGCGTGATATTCTATAATCCACTTTTATATGTCTCCTTTTTCTTTAACCTGAATAATCCATTCTCCAGCATATTGTTGATCCGATTTCGTTCGTCATGTCAACGGGCGGACCCATTTTACCGAACATGCTTGACTCAGGGTGTCCATTAATTATACGGCATTGTTAGCGGCCGGCTGTAATCATCCTTTCCTGGACGGACATCCGTTGGTTTTTCACGCTTTTTGCTCCAGAGGTCAATGGGTAATGAATTCATGAGTGAAAATAAGGGGAGTTCCCATTAATTTCATTCTTCGCCAAGCCGGAAACCGTTTGGACGCCATACGGAATTTCAGAAGACCAGGTGGCAACCGGCAAATTTCAGGCCCAGTTGTTCAATTCGTATCTGGACGACACCAAGGCGGCCATCGAGATGTGCGCCGTCTCCAACGCTTGCGCGCCTTTGCCGCGACGATCGGGTTTGTCGTTTTCGCCGGCGGGTAGGGATGATATACAGTAAAAACAATCGTTAAAATATTCGATACTGATATTGATTGATGGACATGATCATGACGGATCAAGCTAAAAAAATGCGTGGTGTATGGCTGATCGGCCATGGTGGCCTGGAGATGCTGGATGTCCGAGACGATATACCGGTGCCCGTGCCTGGGCCGTACGATGTGCTCGTACGCGTAGCCGCTGCGGGTGTTAATAACACGGATATCAATACCCGCATGGCTTGGTATTCAAAACTGGGCGGTTCCGATGAAGATGCCGGTTGGTCAGGCCAACCGATCCGGTTTCCGCGTATTCAAGGAGCGGATGTATGCGGCCATATCGTTGCAACCGGCGCCGAAGTTAACGCTGAAAGAATTGGGGAACGCGTGTTGATTGAACCGTGTATCAGAGAGGTGAACGGCAGGGAACTAAATCAACCGTGGTATTTCGGCTCAGAATGCGACGGTGGTTTTGCTGAATATGCGGTCATCTCATCGCGACACGCATACAAAATCAACAGTGAACTGTCGGATATCGAACTCGCATCGTTCCCGTGCGCGTATTCTACGGCTGAAAACCTTTTGACCCGTGCCAGCGTTAAAGAAGGTGATCGCGTTCTGGTGACCGGTGCTTCCGGTGGTGTCGGGTCCGCTGCCGTTCAACTGGCAAAGTCACGTGGCGCGTATGCTATGGCTGTGACCACCCCTCCCAAATTTGATGCGTTGCACAAGCTGGGGGCAGACGAGACTTTTTCAAGGGAAATGGATCTGGTCGAAGCGGTTGGCTCCAGTAGTATTGACGTTGTCGTTGATTTAGTGGCAGGGGATCAGTGGCCCAAATACCTTGAAGTTTTGCGGAACGGTGGGCGCTATTCGGTAGCAGGCGCCATTGCCGGGCCACTGGTGGAATTGGATGTAAGAACGCTCTACCTGAAAGATCTCAGCCTGTTCGGTTGTACCGTACTCGAGCCTGAGGTGTTTAAAAATTTAGTTGATCGTATCGAGCAAGGTGCAATATCTCCTGTCGTTGCTCGGACGTTTAAACTGGAACACATTCGCGATGCTCAAACCATGTTTATGGACAAGCGGCATGTTGGCAAAATAGTCCTCAAAATTTGACGCGGTGCTGCCAAATTGAGCGGCTACCGCCATGATAGGGAGAGGTTGAGATTTCAATCAAACAACGTTTTTCGCACTACGCATATATAATTGATACAAAAAACAAATGAAATCTTCTTCGCTCTGAGGAGACAAAACCATATGGGTAAAATATTGAAATAAATTTTTCTCATCTTGTTCGCGTTTTTTATTGTTGCGTATATTTTCCGCCAATTGTCATGGTCATCATTTGATAGCACTGAATTCAATCGAATAAGGAGTTGTCAATATGGAAAAGGTTTTGAGAACCCCGGATGAACGGTTCCGTGATCTTCCGGATTTTCAGTATATTCCGGTTTACATCGATGGCCTGAAGGGCTTTGAAGGCCTACGGATGCATTACGTAAATGAAGGCCCCCAAAATGCAGACAACATTTTTCTGTGTCTACACGGCGAACCAACCTGGAGCTATCTGTACCGGAAAATGATTCCAATTTTTACGGCTGCTGGTCATCGCGTGGTCGCACCGGATGTTTTCGGATTCGGGCGTTCAGACAAACCGGTGGACGAAACAATTTATACGTTTGAATTTCACCGTAATGCGCTGATGGCCTTAATTGAACATTTGGACCTCAATAACATCACTCTTGTCTGCCAGGACTGGGGCGGGCTTCTTGGGCTGACTTTGCCAATGGCTATGCCGGAACGTTTTTCCCGTCTGCTCATCATGAACACCACTCTCGGTACCGGAGATGTGCAACTCTCCCAAGGGTTTCTCGATTGGCGCGCCTGGGTTCGGAAGAATCCTGACTTGTCAGCCGGCAGACTGCTGAAACAAACCTGTCCGCATTTGTCGGAACGAGAGTGTGCCGCTTATGACGCACCATTTCCGGATACCCACTATAAGGCCGGTGTGCGTCGCTTCCCTGAATTGGTACCTGATCGACTTGACGCACCCGGGGCGGAATTGTCCCGCAAAGCGCGTGAGTGGTTGCGCAATAAGTGGAACGGACCGGTATTCATGGCCATAGGGATGAAAGATCCCGTACTTGGCCCACCGGTGATGCAGGTCCTTCGCAACGACATTCGGAACTGTCCCGAACCATACCAACATATTGAGGCCGGGCATTTTGTACAAGAATGGGGTGAAGAAGTCGCCCGAGAAACGCTGGCAGCCTTTGAGAGAGAATAAACCCCGATGGTTTAATTGTAAAAATTTAGGTTACATCTGACAAATTAGAATCCAAATCTTCAGATATGATATGGCATCATAAGTTTCGCAGAATCTCGGCTGACCACAACATATAGGATCTGCCTTATTTTGTTCGGGTGGTTGATA
>CAWGUE010000005.1:0-94615 GCA_963825595.1 uncultured delta proteobacterium
CATTCTACAAAAGCGAACAATTTGTTTGGACGCTGAAATGGACCCACATTCACCTCTTCGGCATGAGCACGATATTCATCCTAATGGGTGCGGTGGTCGTATTTCTCAATTTGGGAGCAGACGTGCGTGCCTGGTTGATTGCCCTCCCATTCTTGGGAATCTGGATCGACATCGCATCTATGTGGCTGAAGGGCTTTATCTCTCCTGCTTTTTTCTGGCTGCATATTCCGGGGGGAGGGCTCTTCGCAGCGGTTTTTGTCTTTGTTTTATTCCGAGGTCTTTACGAAATGTGGTTCTCGGCACCCTCATCCATCTCATAATCCCTATAGAAAATTGAGACCATGGCTATTATAAAAGATTTATTTTTGCTGGTTATTTTGTCTCTGGTGATCGGCTGTGCCGGAAATCCGGTATCGGTCGAGCTACCGCAGAATCATCCTGCTGATCCCGGCGCACCCGAATCCCGGTTCATCCCCCCGCCGGACCCGTTTGGCACTGAAATGACGAGTGCCGGCTCCCAAACACACGATCAATCCGAAAGCGAAGCGGACCGGCGCAAGTCGCGCGGGGATCTTTTTGAATCGCCGGCCGGACAATCGGCGCCTCTCGAGCAAGAAAGAAAAGAAACTGATCGGTCTCCCTCCGAAATGCCGGATCATCATAACATGGAGAAGATGCAATGAAAGCACCAGGCGGCAAGTTAGTTGTCATCTTCACCGTTATAGGGTTTGTCATTACAGGGTGCGCCCAGGTACCCCGCAAAGGCGGCTTCCAGGACGTGCAGCGGATGGTCGACGAACGCATGGACTACCGCGTGTCCTGGAACCAGGGCCTGCCGGAAGATCGGGAAGTACAGCAGGCCGTCGATGCGTTGCTGGAAAAAGAGCTGACCGTCGATTCGGCCGTTCAGATCGCCCTTTTAAATAATGCCCGGCTGCAGGCGACCTATGAAGAACTGGGAGTGAGCCAGGCGGAGGTCGTCCAGGCCGGTCTGCTCAAAAACCCGAATGTGTTCGGAAGCATTCGATATCCCGATGTTTCTTCGGCCGCCAACAACCTCGAATTCGGCATCGTCCAGAATTTCATGGACCTTCTCATGCTGCCGGCCCGCAAAAAGATCGCTGCAGCGCGGTTCGAACAGACCAAAACAATGGTGGCTCACGAAATACTCTCAATTGTTTCGGAAGTTGAAAAGGTCTATTTCGAGGTTCAGGGGGCCGCCAACATCCGGCAGGTGCGCGCCGGCATCGTCGAGACGTCCGGCGCTTCTCGTGAATTTGCGCGGCGTTTGTATGAAGCCGGTAACATCAGCGAGTTGAGTCTGGCGAATGAACAGGGGTTATATGAAGAGATGAGGGTGCGCCTGGCAGAGAGTGATATCCTGCTATCGACCGCCAGAGAGCGGCTCACCCGCCTGATGGGGTTGTGGGGCACACGCATCAATTGGCAGATGCCCGCACGGCTGCCGGATATTCCGGCGCAGGAAATTCAGCTGGAGAAATTGGAAGCCCTGGCGGTCGCCAACCGGTTGGATTTGGAATCAGCCCGCAGAGAAATTGATGTTTTGGCGCAAACTTTGGGAACGACCGTGACCTGGCGCTGGATTGGCGAATTGGACGTGGGAATCAGCGCGGAACGAGATACGGACCGGACCTGGGTCATCGGTCCTGAGCTCGTGCTGGAACTGCCGTTGTTTGATCAGCACCAGGCAAAGATTGCTCAGGGCGAGGCGCTGCTGAGACAGAAGGTTAACAACCTGACCGCATTGGCGGTAGACGTGCGTTCGGAAGTCAGAACCTTGCGGGACAAACTGGTCATGCAGCGATATCTGATCGATCACTACAAAAAGGTTATTATACCTTTAAGAGAACGCATCGTGAAGCTGACTCTGGAAAAATACAACTATATGCTGGTGGGTGCCTTCGATTTGCTGCTGGCAAAGCAGCAGGAGTTCGACACCTACGCCAAATATCTTGATGCCGTCAGGGACTATTGGTCCATCCGCGCTGATTTGCGCAAAGCGGTGGGCGGCCGACTACCGGCTGCCGCTTCCGGCGAAACCTTTTTGCCACCGCCGGCATCGGTTGACAATCCGACCGGCAATCCTGACGGACGCGGAGGATCCCACCAGCATAAACATTAAGGAGATTATGAGATGCTGACACGACGTCAGTGGCTGAAGTCTGCCATCGCTGCCGTAGCCGGTAGCGGTGCCATGTTGAAAACTTCGAAAGGTAATGCTCAGATTAAGCGCGTACAAAAGCCCTCAAGGGCTCGGCAGCGACGATCATCACCACGAGTAGTGACCCCCAACGGAACCACGCTGCCTTATAAAATGAAAAACGGTGTGAAGGAATTTCATTTGATCGCCGAGCCGGTGTTGCGCGAATTTGCACCCGGAATGAGTGTCAAATGCTGGGGGTACAATGGTCAAACCCCCGGACCTACGATCGAGGCCTTCGAAGGCGACCGCGTTCGCATTTTAGTGACAAATAGACTTCCCGAACATACCACCATTCACTGGCACGGTATTTTCCTGCCCAACGGCATGGACGGTGTGGGCGGTCTTAACCAACCCCACATCAAACCTGGAGAAACATATGTTTACGAGTTCACCCTGCGGCAGCACGGCACGTTTATGTATCACCCCCACGCCGATGAAATGCTGCAGCTGGCCGTCGGAATGATGGGAGTCTTTGTCATTCACCCGAAGCAACACGCGGGACCGTCCATCGATCGTGACTTTGCCATCATGCTGCACGCCTGGGCAGTGCATCCGGGAACATACCGGCCAGACCCGGCCGTGATGTTGGACTTCAATATGTTCACTTTTAACAGCAAGGTATTTCCGGCCATTGATCCTTTAGTCGTTAGGACCGGTGATCGTGTGCGGATTCGACTGGCCAATTTGAGCATGGACGAGCATCCGATTCACATTCACGGCCACTCCATGTGGGTGACGGCGACCGATGGCGGGGAGATACCTCCAAGCGCACGTTGGCCCGAAACGACGGCACTGATACCCGTGGGTGCTACCCGTGATGTGGAGTTCATTGCCGATGCCCCAGGTGACTGGGCCTTTCACTGCCACAAGTCACACCACACCATGAATGCGATGGGCCATGCGATACCCAACACATTGGGGGCAAGCCAGCAACAGCTCGATGAAAAAATACGGGAGCTCATTCCCGGCTACATGGCCATGGGGGAAACCGGCATGGCCGAGCACTCCGAACACATCACGCATATGGGTGGGCCGAAAAACACACTGCCAATGATGATGGGTAAAGGACCTTTCGGCAATATCGAAATGGGAGGCATGTTTACGGTCATCAAGATACGGGACCACCTGGCGAGCTATGACCGCGACCCCGGATGGTATAAGCATCCTGAAGGAACAGTGTCCTACCGCCTGAGTTAAGAGGGAAAAGTTTGGAATTCGCGAAATGCGGAAACGGAATTACTCATAAAAAAACAAAAAACACCATCAATATTGATCGCATTTTCATTTTTCAATAGTTTTTTACTCGAAACGTATACAATGGCCCCTGCCTTGCCCACAGCGACGCCAATTGTCGGATTGTTCTTCCCTAATAGCCCCATGCGGATGAAACGGCTTGAGTCCGCCCTGTGTTTGCAACCGATCGTTCCTCTCGATTTGAATTCTTCCAATAAAAAAGCCCTTAGAGGTTAACACTCTCTAAGGGCTGTGTCTGTTTACTGACCCTTGCGGCAATCCGGCTTTGCTCAACTATAACCCCGCAGTGGCAGAGCTATTTGGTAAAAACGTCATCTGGCTCCCGGATCGCTCTACTTCCTGCAACTTCCTCGCTTTAAATTATCAAAGCAGTGTTAATCGGCATTTGGTCCGAATTTCATTTTCTTTTCCCGGCGACCTGTGGCGGGGCTTCTAAGGCAAGGCCGTGTTCTCCGTCAGCTCGCAGCTGTCGTCGGGGCAGAAGACGTTCAACCAGACACCTTTTTTGCCTTTGGCCTCTACCCCCGCTGCCGGTATGGTGACATTTCCATCTTTGCTGACACACGATTGATCCGGGCAGTCGATTTCCAGCCAGATTCCGCTCTTGCCGGTACTTTCAGCCGCCTGTCTTTTTTCCGGCGGCAGTTCAGCGACTTCAGTATGGCTCAATACGCGAGCTTCGGGAAAATAAAACGTAAACCTGGAACCGCTGTCTTGTGTGGTCATAGCATGGCTCCTTTCTTTATCCCAAGTTGAGCGTTTCATATTTTCGAAATGACGAAGTTAAAAATAATTATAAGGAATTGTGCCGATTTGACTTTCAAAAATATAAAACCCTACGGGATTTCCAATTTCACCGCATCTTCCCGTAAGCGGGGCCCGCATAGCCGATCCCGCCGGCGGCGGGACGGAACGACATTTTCTCCCGCTGGGCGGGATTTCGCTATGCTCAACTTGCTCATCTGCGGCAACGTCGCCAAAGGCGAGCAAGCCTTAAAAATCGCTCAATTTAGGTTTATATGTAAGCGTGGCAATTTAAATTGAATATAGAATATAGAATATGGTTCTGCCGATACCATGTTTGGAATTTATATCCGATCAATTGAAAGTCAACGGGGGGACATGGTGCGGGGCATTATTTATCGGAATTTTCTTTATCGCCATCCAAAACGAAAAGCCGGTTCGAGGCGCTGCAGTTGTTGCTGTTTTCTCCACCCGGGCAACCACAGCTGCAGCTGCACTTATCCGTTTGCTTGAAACTGCGGTAAAACTTTCGGGCCGTGAATATCACGGCCAGGATGAGGACCAGGGCTACTATGATATTTTGCCACATTCTTACCTACTTTCAAAAGCCCATCAGCGAACCTAACTGGAAAACCGCTGCCGCCAAAGTAAATGCAAGCAGGGTGTTGAACACAATCGAAAACACGCCCCACTTCCAGGATCCGCTTTCTCTCGAAATGCAGACCACGGAAACGAAACAGGGCGCGTAAAACATGATGAATAGAATCAGGCTGAAAGCGGTCAGCGGCCGCCAACCCGGAGCTCTGGACAGAGTATCTGCCAGAGGTTTGCTGTCTTCGGTATCCACCGCTCCCAAGGAATACGCCGTCCCCAGGGTCGACACCACGATCTCTTTGGCCGCAATGCCGCCCAGCAGGGCGATGTTCACGCGCCAGTCGAAACCGGCCATGCGGCTGATCGACTCTAGACCCTGACCGATGCGGCCGGCGACAGAGTGGCGGAGGCCGGCCTCGGCTTCCCGGGCATCGATCAACGTCAATTGCGTCTTAAGCTCACGCGCCTCGGCTGATAAATCACCACGGCCGCTTTCGGACTGAATCTCGCGGGACACCGGCTCGGCGACCCCGGTCAGCAGTGCCTGTCGCTCGGCCTGGAAACCCTGTTTGGTGTTGTCCGGAAGCCCGGGAAAACTCATCAGGGCCCACATGATAATCGATATGGCCAGTATAATGGTGCCGGCCTTTTTGATGTACTGCCAGGTTCTCTCCCAGGTATGGGTGACGACCCCCTTCAGCGTGGGCAGACGGTAGGGCGGCAATTCCATGACAAACGGTGTGGCCTCGCCCCGGATGACCGTTGTGCGCAGCAGTTTGGCTACCAGAAGGGCGCCCGCCCAGGCCCCCAGGGTGATGCCGAACATCATCAACGCTTCGTATTGGGCGAAGAAGGTGGCCACGAGCAATGCAAAAACCGGAAGCTTGGCCCCACAGTTCATGAACGGAACGGTCAGAATTGTCGCGAGTCTCTCCCGTGGGCGACTTTAATGTGCGGGCGGCCATGACACCTGGCACCGCGCATCCACCGGCAATGCCACCGGAAATGATGAACGGCATGACCGAGCTGCCATGGAGTCCGAAAACGCGAAAAATCCGGTCGAGCATGAAAGCGACCCGGGCCAGGTATCCGGAATCCTCCAGGATCGCGATGCCGAAAAACATGAAGACGATCAGGGGCACGAAGCCCAGAACACCGCCGACCCCATTGATGACAGCCGATATGACAAGAGATTTGAGCATACCTTCCGGCAGATGAACGGCTGCCAGCTGGCTCAGCTCCGATAAGCCTGTCTCCAGCCAGGCCACCGGTACCGCACTGTAAGCGAATGTAAACTGGTACAGACCGAAGAGCACGGCCACCATGATCAAGGGACCGAGAAACCGGTGAGTGATAATGCCGTCGAGCCTGTCGGACACGTGCAGCTGAGAGAGATCACTGCCCCGAGTGATAACTCCCTGGTTCACGATCGAACGGATGTATCCGTAACGGTGATCGGCTATCATCGCCTCCGGGTCTGTTCCAAGGGTTTCTTCAAGGTGGTCGCTTACGTGGCCGACGATACTGTCCAGTTTGGAGGACAGGGCCGGATTCCGGTGTTTGCCACGTTCGCGCATGTTTTCGTCCGCCTCCATGTACTTCAGCGCGATCCAGCGCGGCAGGTCGGTATCGGTCAGGAATTGCTCATCTCTGATCAACCGTTCCATCTCGAAGAGGGCCTGGTCGATGTCCTGCCCGTAGGAAATGAGCAGTGGTGAACGGGTTATATGGGAATTGGCTATCTCCTCAGCGGCTTGCATCAACGCATCTTTTCCCCTGCCGCTGCGGGCAATTGTGGGGATCACCGGCACATTGAGCATCTCAGCCAAGCGCTTCTCATCTATCTTGATCCCGCGTCTCTGTGCGGCATCCACCATGTTCAGGGCAATGCACACCGGGAGACCCATCTCGAGCAGTTGAATCGACAGGTAGAGGTTGCGTTCCAGGTTTGCAGCATCGACAATGTCGACGACAACCGCCGGTTTCTCTTGGACAAGGAAATCCCGTGCAACGATCTCCTCTAATGAATAGGCCGTCAGTGAATAGGTCCCGGGCAGATCGACGATCGTGAACCGCCGGTTGTTTTTGATGTAAGCACCGATCTTTTTTTCAACCGTAATGCCGGGATAGTTGCCCACGTGCTGACGGGCACCGGTCAGGGCGTTGAAAAGAGTCGTTTTGCCCGAATTGGGATTGCCGGCCAGGGCGATCGTCGCTTCAATTGAGTTCGTCAACATCCACCTCGATGTAATCCGCTTCGTTGTTGCGCAGGGTCAGGGTGAAGCCCATCAGTCGCAGAGCGACCGGGTCGTACAGGGGCGCACGCCCCCGGACCTTGACCCGGGTCCCCGGTACAAGCCCCATGTCACGGATACGGCGACCCATCTCGCCGCGAGCCTTGATGGTACAAATGACCCCTTCCTGGTTGTCCTTCATATAACGCATGTTCATGCACGGCATGTGCAACCTCCAATTTTGCTGTTGACAGTGCAGGATAACAGAGTTAGGTATACCTAACTTTGTTGCATGTCAACTAAAATTTGCACGATTTCCTTACTTTCAACCCGTCGATCATCTCTTTCGATATGCCGACCAGGCATGGGAGATAGCATGGCCAAGCCACCCCAAAAAATATCAGACAACCTCGAGGATTACCTGGAGACAATCCTTGAACTCGAAAAAGCCAACAAAGTCGCCCGATCCAAGGAGATCGCCATTAAATTGGGCGTGATGCGGGGCTCGGTTACCGGAGCACTCAAATCTCTGGCCGAAAAAAACCTGATCAACTATGAACCCTACAGTTTTATTACGCTGACCCCCGAGGGCAAGGCACTGGCGGCAGAGATCGCCAGAAAGCACGCGGTCATAAAAGATTTTCTCCAAAATGTGCTGCTGCTCGATGATGAGCGGGCAGAGGAAAATGCCTGCCGTATGGAACACGCCATGGATCGTACCGCCGTCGAAAGGCTGGTTCAGTTCATCGAATACGTCCAGTACTGCCCCAGGGCCGGTGAAGATTGGATCCAGGCGTTCGTAAATTACTATTCGAAACAGGCGGTCGATCGCGAAGACTGCCAGCAGTGCCTGGAATCGTGTGTCGAACGATTTGGACAACACACCGAATAGATCCCTGAACAGGCAGATGCTGCAAAAGCCACCCACCGTTGCTTCTTTGGGCCCAAACGCAGGCCCTTGTTAAAAACCCGAAAGCATCTCCGAAAGACAATCGATACGTGTCGCTGATGCGACGTCACTCTTGCGAACTGAGGCCGATTGATATATGGTCGACTGACGAAATGACGCTATCATCACAAAAGGAAAACCACCCGGTGAAACAGCTGGTCTGCTACTGCTTCGATTACTCAGCAGAAGATATCCGGCAGGATGTCATCGCCAACGGCCGTTCCCTGATCATGGAAGAGATCAGGACCGCCAAGCACTTCGGCGGCTGCCAGTGCGCCGTCAAAAACCCCAAAGGCCGCTGATGCCTGGCCGATGTCCGCCGGGTGGTGGACACGGTGAAACGGAATCCGTAGGATAAGATCAATCTGACAGGAATTCGTCCGTGCACGTCCATCTCGAAGACTTCGTTCCCTTTGTATCCTGGATCCGCGGCTACGGTCGGCGTTACATCAAGGCGGATCTTTTTGCCGGCCTGACGGTGGCGGTTGTCGCCGTCCCCCAATCCATGGCATATGCCCTTATCGCCGGGCTGCCGGTCCAGTACGGCCTGTACGCATCGATCGTCCCCACCATCGTCGGCTGCCTGTGGGGTAGCTCGGCCCATCTGATCACCGGGCCGACCACCGCCGTATCCCTGGTGGTCTTCAGTTCACTCAGCCCCTTGGCCCAGCCGGATACGGCTCTTTATCTGGAATTCGCCTTCTTCATGGCGTTGATCGTCGGCGTGCTCCAGATAACGATGGGGCTGGCCCGTCTGGGAGCACTACTCAACTTCGTTTCGCACTCCGTGTTGCTCGGGTTTACCGCAGGTGCGGCGGTTCTCATCGCCTTCAAGCAGATCCCCGGTCTGCTTGGGATCCAGATTGAAAAGTCGAGCGTATTCTATGAACATCTTTTCGACATCGTCACCCATTTGCATCAAACCGAGATCATCACCTTGGCGCTCGGCGTCGTAACGATCCTTGTCATACTGGCCGTAAAACGCTTCCGCCCCAACTGGCCGGGAACGCTGATCGCCATGGTGCTGGTGGGTACCATCGTTGCCGTTTTCGATCTGGACCGCAAAGGGGTCGTGGTTGTCGGGGCCATCCCCCGCAGCCTACCGCCATTTCAAATGCCCAACGTCACGGATGTCTCACATATCGGGCAGCTGGCATCGGGTGCACTGGCCATCGCCATCCTCGGTCTTGTCGAAGCCGTATCCATCGCCAAATCGATCGCCGATCAAACCCGGCAGCGGCTCAACGTCAACCGTGAGTTTATCGGCCAGGGCCTTGCCAACATTGCGGCCTCGCTCTTCAGCGGATATCCCGGCAGCGGGTCTTTCACAAGGTCGGCAGTCAACTTCAGGTCCGGGGGCAAAACACCCGTCAGCGGAATCTTTTCCGGTGTCGCAGTGGCCGCAACGATTTTGCTGGCGGCACCGCTGGCGGCCAAATTACCGATGTCGGCCTTGGCCGGTGTCCTTATGGTGGTGGCCTATGACATGGTGCGCAAGGAGGACATCGCCCGCACGGTCCGGGCGACCCGCAGCGACGCCGTGGTCCTGATCATCACGTTTCTGTCCACCCTGCTGTTGAATATCGAGTTTGCCATATACGTCGGTGTACTTTTATCCATCGGAATGCACCTGGCCGCCACTTCCCATCCGCGCATCCATTCTGTCGTGCCAGACCTTGAAACCGGCAAAATGACCGGATCGGCCTACGGCGAAACCTGCTGCCAGATGGACATTCTCTATATCGAGGGCTCGATCTTTTTCGGGTCCGCCACCTACGTGCTGGACGACCTGAACCGGCGCCTGAGAAACCATCCGGAAATCGCCAACATTCTCATCCGCATGCATCGGGTCAATACGATGGATGCCAGCGGTATGCATACCCTTGGAATTGTTCTGGAGGAAATCCGGCGACGCGGCGGGGGACTGTACTTTGCCGGTATGAATCACCATGTTTTCGAGGTGTTCAAAAACTCCGGCTATCTGGCGGAAATCGGCGAGGCACACATCCGGACGACAACCGGTGCGGCCATCCGTCAGGCCATGCGAGAGTCGTTCTGCCCGGCTGTCTGCGCCGCCTGTGAGTTTAAGATTTTCAAAGAATGCCCGGAACTGAAAAAAGGCAACTGGGAAATATTCGGACCGAACGTCCAACCGCGGGTTTGTTTGCTCCCCCGGAGCTCCAAGAGCGATGGGCCGCGCGCCGATCCGGCAGCCGGTTCACCCTCCAGCGGCGGGAAAGGAACAAGATCATTATGATCAAGCTGCTCGTTTACACCGATGGGAAGCCGGCGGCAATCCCCGCCCTGCACTTTGCCGCCGAGCTCACAAAGCGTCTATCAGCCGAATTGGCCGTTATCACCGTTCGCCGCGGCACCCATGCCACCGAAGAGCCGCCGCCGATCGGTGTGGAATTTTCGATAGAAGACCGGGATTCTCTGCCCGTGGGGCTACAAATCCTGGCCGGTGCGGTTGATGCCCTTGCCGCCGAGGGCCTGCTGGAACCGCAGCCGAGGGTTACCATTCGCGATGTCCCCAACGGCCACATGTTTGTCTGCAAAGCAAAAACCGGCGAGCGCATCCCTTTCTACGAATGCTTCGGCCACTTTATCGAAACAATCAACAACGAAGTCGACCGAAACGGCTACAACCTACTGGTCATTTCCCCGCCCAGACGCAAGGGGCTGGGACGCCTTGTTGCCGGGGACACCACGCGCAAATTGGCTCTGGACCTGCACACTTCGGTCCTGGTGGCTCGGAGCGGCGGGCCTGACAGCCGATTCTTGGTCTGCGCTGACGGCTCTGCCTCTGCGCGCCGTCAGTTTCCATTGTTGAAGAACCTGCTCCGGGCCATCAGAGAGCCTGTGGATCTGGTCTGGGTGAAAAAGCCGGATGACGATGAGGATGCATCGAAAGCGGCGGCTGAGTGTCTGCAGCACGCCACAAACTGGCTTGAAAATTGTGACCGGAACGGTTCCGTACACCGGCTCGAAGGTGACAACCCCGCCGAATTGATCGTTGAGACGGCCGGCGACAAAGCCGTTATCGTCATGGGCGCCAGCCTGCGGCATGACGTGTACCGGCGCATGCTTGGAAGCCTTCCCATGCAGGTGTTGACCCAAACAGATGCGAGTGTACTGCTGGTCAAGCTTCCGCCCGAGGCGGATTCCGACTTTTTTAAAGACCCATTTACCTGTTAGATCTGAGATGGCTTGTGGAACCAAGTCGTATATTTCACAGTTACGAATCATGGAGGAACCATATGTCTGAGATTTTGATCGGCGTCATCATTGGGGGGCTCATCGCCAGTATTTCTCCGGTATTCACACTTGTCATCGATCATCGCCGCTGGAAGCGCGAATCAAAACTGACCTATCTTATGTCCGAAAGAAAAAATCTCGAGACGCTATATAGTAAAAACCTGAGACGGTTTTCAAAAGCCATCGCGGAAAACAGCTTCTCTTCGGATATGATTTCAGAATTTCTGTTGATCGATGCCAAAGGAAGTCTCCGCAACCTTCAAAGCATTTATGGCCGATCCGGAAAAAACCGAAAAAAAATGCAAGCAATTCTACATGAACCTTGCCCTGGCAATGCGAAAATCACTGGCTGAAATTGATAATAAAATTGAAATCATCGTTTCGTAATTCTCGGGCAGAACCCCACTGAGATGGTCGTGTCACCCTATCTATACAATGCGATACATTGCCCGACATAACCGCAGTTGAGCAAAAATATCTCTTGATTTAGGTCTGAATAGGTGCTCTATATTTTGGCACCGTACCGCCACAACGTTGCTGCTCGCCTCGAACGGTTCTGTTTCTCATTCGTCTTCGATCTGCGTTACGGTTTATTCTCGACTGCTTTTACCGGCTGCATGAAACCGTCGCAATCGATTTGGACATATGATCGATTGCTGCGACTATTTGGTAGAACTGTCACCCCCCACTGGCACTCTGAAAGTCCACCGGTGCAACGTGGGTGGAAGCACCCCTGAAGTCGGTATGCAACCTCGCTGCACTTGATTATAAATCACAGCAATGAGGAAATGAAGAAAAAGTGATTTACTACATATACTTGATAATAATCTTCAGGATTCATGATTGCAGACGAGTGTTCTTCAAAGGTGAAGGCAAATTCATGCGCAACAAACTGTTTAATTATAATTACTTAGACAGTTAAGGCGACGAACCGCCGCGCTCCAGTATGGTTTTTCATACGGTTAAGCGAACAAATTCCGGGGTTAATTTATTTAAATATGTATTAATATTAATTAGTTAAGATAAATGGCACTTATTTTGCTTAATAACTTATAATAGACTCGAAAGGATCAAATCAGGAGTAATTTTGTATTTTCTTTCGATAGTCAATCGCACGATAGGGTTATCGAAATCTATTGCAGCTGTCGTTCGCAAAACCTTTCGAGCGCAGATTTTTAAGAGATCAGACGATTTGGAGTAAAAGCCCAGAATTTTGGCGCAGCACTATTTGATAAGTGGTCGGGATGCGGGTTGATGCGTATCGCAGATGGCCATCGGCTTCGATCACTCTATCTGTATAAAAGTACTTTCACCCTGATTCGACGCTTCGGAACACCACCGGAGCAGAAGAAGGGTTGGAAGCCATAGCCCTGCAGTTGGACTGCAGGGGCATTGAAATTGATTAGGACATTTCTGAAAGGAGGAGAAAGTGAAAAAGTTTTTTCTGATTATGTTGGTCATGATCGTGGGCCTCTCGCTCACAGGAGTTGTTTCTGCTGCCGACAAAGACGCCATCAAGGCCCAGGTCGATGAAATCGTCGTGGCCATTGACGGCGGCAAAATGGCTTCGGATTTCGCGGACGCTGCCAAAAAAGAACCATACTATGTGTACATTTTGGAAGAAAACGGCAATGTGCTGGTGCACCCCTCTCTGGTTGGTGAAAACCTCAAAGAGAAGGCCGCACCGGCCTACGATGCCGTGGTCACAGCGACACCGGAAGGCACGTGGGTAATGTACGAATGGAAAGGCGCAGAGAAAAATGCCTATGTCCGGAAGACCAAAAGCGGCGCCATCGTCGGCAGCGGTTACTAGATTCAACGAGGCACGACGTACGAAGTGAGTCGTCGACAAGAGGCATCATAGATATTAAAGCACTATAATATACTGCCCGCTTTAATACCGTCGTGTTGAAAACCTTTAACCAAGAAGTAAACGGACGCAGAAACCCGAAAACCGGTCTGCGTCCGTTTTTTTTTGCGATGCGTCGAGTTTCAATGGCACGCGTGGTCGTTGAGGCCCATTAGGTCGATGCGCGAGAAAGTTTCAGCCTCCTGAGCAGCGGCGTCAACGCGAAGTATAGCGCGGCCACGGCCGGCAAACAAACGAGCGACCAGGCAGCTATCGCGCGCAGGGTCGTATCCCAAAGCTGACGCACGGTGCCCCAGAAGTCGGCCTTGAACAAAGCGACAAGTTCCTGGGCGGAAAATGGCAGCGGCTCTGCACCAAACAGCCAATCGCCGAAGTGAAAGAAAGGAATAAGCAGAGCAAACTGAAGCGGATAAACCAGATAATTAACCAGCTGAATGGCCGGAAGGTTCAACCGGAAAATGATAGCGACGATGGTGCATAAAACTGTCGTGGCACCGACCACCGGAAATACACCGATAATAATTCCGCAAGCCAAGCCCAGGCTGACCTTTTCCGGTGATATTCCCTGCCGGAGCAACCGGACAATCGGATCAGCAATGCGTCTTTTGAAAAAGCCCCTTCCTTTCATGCACATCACCTGTTCAGCTAGCCACTTCAGAATTTCTGTGCGGCTAAAAAAATTTAATCTAATTATGCTTTTAATATTTGAAACGCTTACTGGAACTTAAGTATCGAACGGTTTATTTTCAACAAACACTTAAAAATGCTCTCGGGCCGTTTCCGAATATTTATGATCCAGGGGGTAATTCGCACCTGCAGCGGGTATCAATTGATGGTCGCATTCAGACAGTGCCGGCATTCACTGCTGATCGCCCTTTTCGCCCCGGTACGGTGGCAACACCCCCATTCCACAGATAAATGTGACTCTAAAATGAATGCAACTTGACAGAATATTCAATCGAGCCTATAGTTCGATATATGTCGAACAATAAAAATAAAGCGGCCGATAAATTTGCCGAGGTTTTCAAAGCCCTCTCCAATCCCAATCGCTTGAAAATTTTCCTGCGCCTGGCGTCGTGTTGCAAACCAGGTACAGTCGGATATTTTGATGACGAAAGCACGGCCTATATCGGCGAACTCAGCGCAGAGGTCGATGTGGTCAAGTCGACCGTTTCGCACCACATCAAGGAATTGCGGCGGGTGGGGTTGATCCGGACCGAACGCCGGGGCCAGAAGATCGCCTGCTGGGTGGATCCGGAAATGGTGGTTACACTGAAAGACTTCTTCGCTTTTTAATTTACCCCTTGCGGATTGGGTATTAAATCAATCTGAACTGAGCAATCAGTTTAGGATAAAGAAAGGAAAATATAAATGGACTCTAAAAAACCTGACCACGTGCGCCAAACCGTGCAGGAGCGTTACAGCCAATTGGCAACCGCATCCCCCTGCGGGTGCGGCCCGTCGTTGACGCCTTCCTGCTGCGCTGGCGCACCGGCTAACGCCGACACCATGAGTCAACGCATCGGTTATTCCCCGGAAGAGCTCGCCGACCTCACCGAAGGGGCGAACATGGGCCTGGGTTGCGGCAATCCGGGGGCCATCGGCAAAATGAAACCGGGTGAGACTGTTCTGGACCTCGGCAGCGGCGGCGGCATCGACTGTTTTCTGGCCGCCAAGGCCGTGGGGGACACGGGCCGGGTCATCGGTGTGGACATGACAACGGAGATGGTTTCCAAGGCCAGGCAGAATGCCGAAAAACTGGGTACCACCAACGTCGAATTCCGCCTGGGTGAAATCGAGCATCTCCCGGTGGCCGATGCCGAGGTCGACGTGATTCTGTCCAATTGCGTCATCAACCTCTCACCGGAAAAAGAAAAGGTCTTTCGCGAGGCCTTCCGGGTGCTGAAGCCCGGCGGACGCCTGGCCATATCGGACGTGGTCTCGACGACTCCCCTGCCCGACGATTTGCGCGAGCAGGCGTCCATGGTAACCGGTTGTGTTGTCGGTGCCGAACCAGTGGAGCGTCTGGAGGAATGGCTCGAGCAAAGCGGCTTTGTCGACATCCGTATCCAGGTTCGCCAAGAGAGCAGAGAGTTTATCAAAGAATGGTTTCCAGGCAGTGGAGCGGAGCAATATGTCGCATCGGCAAACATCGAAGCGATTAAACCGCATGAAGATGGGTAGTACAGGCTAAATTGAAATGCCACCTGCAATTCGGGAATTCAATTTTTCCCGATAATTCAATGTGATATCAGCAGATTGTGTCTAAAAGTGGTTAAAAAGTCCCATCTAAGGCCCAATCCGCCAAAGGTTTACCCGCCTCAGGCGGGCGGACAAGCGGCTAAGTTGCAGGCCATTCACTGGCAGGGTCGCAGGGCCCTAACCCGCGCCCCTGCGGACATATCATTGAATATGCTGCGCTTTATACCGCTTTTCAAAAATAAATTCCGACATACGGAAGGATGGTATAAGTGGTTGGTGAAAAAAACGATCCTATAACGGAACGTTTTTTTGACAACCACTATATCATCGGCCTGCGCCTTGCCCTCAATCCTGATTTGAGAAATTGAAACCACTTCTACTCTTGCCCCAATTAGGGACGTTTTTATTCTGGCCGACAATATACACCGGCCTACAGACGAATGACGGTTGGTTTACCTGCCGGACTAATATCGATGCCGACCGTATCCCCGGTTTTAAACCCGATCCGTTTAAATTCACTGACAACATCTTCATGACGGTCTACCTGCCAGTATACAGTCCAGAGGGGATTTCGAACCGTATCGATTCCGTAAGCGTCATGACTGCACAAACTCAATCGAAATTTGTCCTTGGCAATCAGCGTGTCGGCTTCGGATAAAAAGATATCGATGAAATAGAGGTTTTTATGAAGTGCTTTTGACAATTGACCCTGCAGCTCAGGAATTTCATCCAAATATTTGTTGGCCACCTGATAGAGATTGTCCGGATTATGAATAGACAATCCGAGTACGGCATATCGTTGATGCTTTAAAGCAAAATTTTCCATATCTTTTTCGAATTTCCTGATGGTCGCAACGACATCATCAATCGTAGGGATCAAGGCACGTGTCCTCGTGTATCTTGTCTTCACATTGACTGATAATGTTTATGTAAAATTGCCGCGTGTCCATCACGTAAAGGGACCGTTCACGGTAATTTCTGCGCTTCCGAATTCGATGGATACCATCTATAACGATAGACCTTTCGCTATCAGTCTGCTCCAGGACTTCTACATTGGAGATGTCCTTGGCTTGCACGACGTAAATTTCGCCATCACCTGAAATGACATATTCAATTTCGCATGAGAATCCGAGTGTTTCTTGAATTTTTTCCGAAAGTCGAAGCAGTCGGATATCATGGGGCGTCTGGGTAATAAACGGCTCGCTTTGCACCTTGCGGGTGCGGTCACGGCAGTAACCATATTCCCATTGCCCGCCGATCATCTTGGCCATGACGTTGGAACCTTCCACAAACGGCATGACGATCACGCCCATATCCTCGATATCGAAATCCGGTGCATGATAGAATCTTTGCTGGCGTCGAATCGATAGGCTTTTAGTGGACATTGCAAGCTTCATGATTCGCTTGCGGGCAAATTTGATTCCGGCCTCGTCAGCATATGTTTCAACAGAATCAAACGTACCGCTTTTAAATAGTTCTTCTTGGGGATGGGCGCTGCGGGCGATCACTTTGAAGCTTTCGCGATGTCCCTCGAGAAATCGATTCAGCGCTTCGAAATCTTCGTTGTGGAACTGTTCCGCCGGTACGTAGATAAAATCGGGCACTTTGAATTGACTTTTTTTCAGCAGAGACAACAACCGTGCTTTTTCCGGGAAAGGCGTTACTTCCAAGTTCATTTCGACACCTTAGTTGTTAATCAAGAATTATAAAATCCTACAACTATTCAATATTATAGACATAATATCGCGTCATTATTATTTTGGCAATATCTAAATAGCCTCACCACATCTACTTTATTGTTAGCATCCACAGCCCTTTTAACCACCCTGCGAACCTCGTTTAACTTGTAGTTTTCATTAATATTTTTAAACGAATAAGGAAAAAATAGGGGCTCAAATCAGTATATGGTATTTATTTAGACGTTCGTTTGATTTTTTTCTTGACAGAATTATCGGCAAAAAGTAAATTATCTTAAAACTGACTGATCGCTCAGTTAAATATCGGAGCCTCGCTGCAACATGTCCACACAAAAAAAAGAGCGAATTCTCAAGGCAGCCACCAAACTGTTTGCACTGAAGGGATACAAGGACGCATCGATGGCTGAATTGGCCAAGATTACCAATGTGGCCCAGGGAACGATCTTTTACCACTATCACAACAAGGAATCCCTCTTTCTCTACATTCTAAAGGATATCGAAAGCAAAATCGTGGCCGAATTCAATCGGTATCTGGCGGAAAAAAAATTCAAAACAGGCCTGGATTTGATGGAGGACGTCGTCGGATTTTATCTTCTGCTGGCCGGGAGCATGGAAGACCAGTTTATGCTGCTCCACCGACACGATGCCTACGAATTGGCCAGGGGAAATTCAGACTGCCGGGAGTACCTGGAATCCATTTATAACTGCCTGGTCAATATTTTCGAAAAAGCCATTGTCGCAGGGCAAGCTGACCGGTCCGTTGCAGATCTGCCGGCACGCAAGACAGCGCTGATCATTTTTACAATGGTCGATGGGTTGGTGAGATTCAACTCCTACGACCTATACAATGCGGCCGCACTCTACGCCGATCTCATCACATCGATCAGACGACTCCTGAAAAACCATCAACCTGCAGGATAGGAGCGGCACATGTTGGTCAAGGTATTTCCTTTCATCAACTGGTTCCGGAACTACAATTTAGAATCCTTGCGGCTTGACGCAATATCTGGCTTGACAGTGGCCCTGGTTCTCATCCCCCAATCCATGGCGTATGCACAATTGGCCGGCCTGCCGGCCTATTATGGTCTTTATGCCTCTTTTCTGCCGCCGATGATCGCCGCGCTTTTCGGTTCGAGCCGCCAACTGGCCACAGGACCGGTTGCTGTGGTCTCCCTGATGACCTCTGCCTCTCTCGCTCCTTTGGCCACGGTCGGCAGCGAAGGGTACATCGCCTATGCTGTATTGCTGGCCTTGATGGTCGGCTTATTCCAACTGGCACTCGGTGTTCTCCGATTGGGATTGGTAGTCAATTTTCTCTCGCACCCGGTCGTTAACGGCTTTACCAATGCGGCAGCCATTATTATCGCTTCTTCCCAGCTTTCTAAGATGTTCGGTGTTTATGTCGACACGGCGCCCCATCATTACGAAACCATATTCCATGTCATCCAGGCAGCCGTCCACTACACCCATTGGCCGACTCTGTTGATGGGTGTCCTTGCCTTTGCGGTTATGTATGGCCTCAAATGGCTGTCACCGCGCATCCCCAACGTTCTTGTCGCCGTGGTTTTGTCAATCCTGATATCCTGGGCCACCGGCTTCGAACACAACCGCGTGGTGAGCCTCGCTGCTGTCGACTCCGCCGAAGCCCAACGCCTGGTTGAAATCTTCAACAGGGCCACCGGAGAAATTCCTTCGCTCTCTAATAAGCGGGCTCGCCTGAGTGAGGATCTGAGCACGGCGAGCCGCAATCGCGACCAAATCGGTGTTCTCGATGCGGAGCACGATATCAGTGTCTTGAACATCAGCATTGCGCGTATGAAAAATGAGGCTCATTCCAGCAGAGAAACCCTTCGCAATATTCTTTTCGCCGGGATCGAGCTGGCCGACGGTTCTTTGAAATTCATCCCCAAGGACAAGGTGCCCGAAGGATTTAAAACCGACGGGCGAAGTTGGCGCATCAAGGTCGGCAACACGCCTCTCGACACAGCGCGCCTGACAATGACGGGTGGCGGTGCGGTTGTCGGCAATATCCCTCAAGGATTGCCGGCACTGACCGTTCCGCCCGTCGACTTGGGTATTATGATCCACCTTCTGCCATATGCGGCCATTATCTCCCTACTGGGTTTTATGGAAGCGATTTCCATCGCCAAGGCCATGGCCGGTAAAACCGGCCAGCGGCTCGATCCCAATCAGGAGCTTATCGGCCAGGGCTTGGCCAATATCTTCGGTGCCATCGGCAAAAGCTATCCAACCTCGGGTTCGTTCTCCCGCTCGGCTGTCAACCTTCAAGCCGGCGCCGTATCAGGCCTTTCCAGTGTCTTCACCAGTTTGGCGGTAATTATCGTGCTGCTCTTCTTCACACCGTTGCTCTACCAGTTGCCCCAGGCTGTTTTGGCGGCAGTCATCATGATGGCCGTCATCGGCCTTGTCAATGTGTCAGGCTTTATCCACGCCTGGAAGGCCAAGTGGTATGACGGTGCCATCTCCATCATAACTTTTGTCAGCACCCTGGCCTTTGCCCCTCACCTGGACAAAGGCATCATGATCGGGGTTGTGCTCTCCCTGATGGTTTTCCTCTACAAGAGCATGCGTCCCACTGTCGTGTCACTGGCCCGGGCTCAAGACGACCATCTTCGATGTGTGGAGACTCACGGTCTGATGGAATGCGCATATGTGGCCTTGGTCCGCTTCGATGGACCGCTCTTTTTTGCCAACGCCAGTTATCTCGAAGACAAGATTACCGCAATTATGAGAGCCAAGACCAAACTTAAACATATTATTATTGTATCCAACGGGATAAACGACATCGATGCCTCCGGCGAGGAAACCATTTCCTTGCTGGTGGACCGGGTCAGAAGCGCCGGGATCGACATCTCCATGAGCGGTGTGAACGAATCGGTTTTGAAAGTCCTCAAACGTACGCATTTTATGGCCAAGCTGGGGAAGGATCACCTGTTTCCAACCATGGAACGCGCCATCGACACCGTCCATGAAACCGCTCACAATCAGGTCTTCGAAGAAACGTGCCCACTTAAGACCGCATGCCTGATTGCACCAAATTAAACAGGAGGGGAATAAACATGCCAGTGATCACGATATTCAGCGGTAATTTCTGCAATGAAGAACCGGTGGTCCAGAAGATCCTGGCCCAAACCGATTACCGACTGCTTACCGACAAGGATGTTGTATCACGGGCGAGCCGCATGGCCGGGATACCCGATACAAAAATACAAAGAGCTTTTTCTGCCAAGACCTCAGTCTTCAACAAGTTTACCCACGAAAGGGAACGATCTGTAGCCCATTTGCGCCTGGCTCTGGCCGAACAGCTCGCGAATAACGACAGGCTGCTGATTGTCGGATATTCCGGCCAGCTCATCCCCAGAGACATCAGCCATGTTCTTTGGGTCTGCCTGATTGCCGACATGAAAACAAGAGTCGCGACTGTCGCCCGGGAACGTAAGATATCCGAACCGGAAGCGTTGAAAATTATCCGCCATGAAGATGCAGACCCCATCGCTTGGATTCAAATGCTTCTGGATATCAACGATCCATGGGAAAAATCCCTGTATGACATCGTTTTCCCGACCGATAAGATGCTGCCCGCTGAAATCGCGGACAGCATTCAGAAGAACGCTGAGAAAGACGTGGTCCGGCCCACCGGCCAGTCTAAAAACGCGGTGGACGATTTCTTGCTGGCATCCCGGGTGGAAGCCGCGCTGGCCCAAGAGGGCCATGACATTAGCGTCAAAGCGCGATCCGGTAATGTTTCGCTGACCATCGACAAGCATGTTCTGATGCTCAGCCGCTTGGAAAGCGAGCTCAAGTCAATCGCAGAAAAGGTGAAAGGAGTTATTGCCGTGGAAACCAAAGTCGGGCCGGGTTACTACCAGGCAGACATTTATCGCCGACAGGATTTCGAGGTGCCTTCCAAGATCCTTCTGGTGGACGACGAGCGTGAATTCGTTCAGACGCTGTCGGAGCGATTGATGATGAGGGATTTGGGATCAGCCGTGGCCTATGACGGCGAATCGGCCCTCGAAGTCGCCAGGGAAGACGAACCGGACGTCATGATTCTCGACCTGAAGATGCCCGGTATCGATGGAATCGAAGTCCTGCGGCGTATCAAAAAGACTCAACCGGAGATCGAAGTCATCATTTTGACCGGTCATGGGTCGGAAGCCGACAAAACGATCTGTATGCAACTGGGCGCTTTCGCATATCTGCAAAAACCCGTCGACATAGACGAGTTGAGTGCGACCATCAAAGCCGCCCATGAACAGATCCGTCGGAAACAGGATGCATAGAACCGGTCCCCGTTGGAGTGCCGGTCAGGAAATCTGCGATTAAAGCGGTGCGACCGAGCACATTTTTCACCGGCAAATAGACACTGGAGCCCTTATGTTTGGCTTGGTAAACCTGAAACCGCCCTTTTGGGAAAAAAACGTCCGATTAGCAGCCCCCGGTGCGTCGGAGTATCTCTTCAACTACCGGCGCATCTGGAAGGACGCGATTCTGCTGACAGGTATCGTGACGCTTTTGCCACTCATATTTATCACCTTGGTCAATTACCGTTTCACCGGTCAAGCCATGGGATCCGAATGGCTGTTGCGAACGTCGCGTACGGTCTCTAACACGCAGCGGGCGATCTCCTTCTTTCTGACGGAACGCCGGTCCGCGCTCGAATTCATTGTTCATGACAACAGCGCCGAGGTCCTGCAAGATCCCATCCGGCTTTTCGCAATCCTGGAAAATCTAAAACGCAGTTTCGGTGGCGGATTCGTGGACCTGGGATGGATCGAATCCGACGGCAAGCAGAAGGCCTATGCTGGTCCCTACGGACTCCAAGACAAAGATTATGAAGATCAGCCCTGGTTCAAACAGGTTATCAAGCGCGGAGCCTTTACCAGCGATGTCTTTCTGGGATATCGCCACGTTCCGCATTTGGTCATCGCCGTCAAGAAGAAAATGCCTGACGATTCGTTCTTTGTCCTTAGGGCGTCTATCGCTATAGAGCCGTTTAATGATCTTTTATCGAACCTCGAATTGGGCGGTCTGGGTGATGCCTTTATCATCAATCACGAAGGGATTCTTCAGTCCAATTCGCGCTACCATGGCCGGATCCTGGAAAAAATCGCCTTGCCTGTCCCGGTATATTCCGAAACCACCCAGGTGCACGAGGGAAAAGGTCTTGATGGTGAACCGCTTTTTATCGGTTACCGGTTCATCGCGGAGACCCCGCTCATCCTTATGATCGTCAAACAGAAAAATGAGCTCATGAAACCGTTGACCAAAACTCACCTGGAAATCATCATTTTTCTTCTGGTCAGCGTTACTGTCATTATCGCCGTTATCGTCGGCATGGTCACCTTCATGGTAAACAAAGTGTACACTGCCGATGAACGGCGGCTCATGGTCCTTCATCAAATGGAGTATGCCAACAAAATGGCCTCGATCGGACGCATGGCGGCCAGCGTCGCACACGAAATCAACAACCCCCTGGCAGTCATCAATGAAAAGGCAGGGCTCATCAAGGACCTCTTCACAATAAAACAGCTATACGCTGGGGACACGAAGCTCATCGGTCTGGTTGATTCGGTGCTCATTTCGGTCAAGCGGGCTGGGAAGATTACCAAAAGGCTCCTGACCTTTGCACGCAATCTGGAAGCCAAGATCGAAACCGTTCGATTGGAAGAAACGATCCGCGAAGTCCTGAGTTTTCTGCACAAGGAGGCCGAACACCGTAACATAGATATCCAGGTGAAAACACTTGCGGACATACCGTCCATCGAAACCGACCGGGGCAAGCTGGAGCAGATATTTTTAAATATCATCAATAACGCCTTCGCCGCCATGTGTGATGGCGGTCGCTTGAAGGTCCAGATCAACCGCTCCGGAATGGAAAAGGTCGCAATCTGCATCTGTGACGACGGATGCGGTATCTCGAAGTCAGACCTGCAACGAATATTCGAACCTTTTTACTCGACCAAAACCGGACAAGGCGGCACCGGTCTGGGACTATCCATTACGTACAATCTGACTCATGAAATCGAGGGCCAGATTGCGGTCGACAGTGAAGTGGGTAAAGGGACATGCTTTACCATCATCTTGCCGTTAAAATTGACGAACGCGGAAGGGGCAAATGCATGCGCGTGCTACTTGTAGATGACGAGGAGGAATTGGTTTCGGCTCTGGCAGAACGATTATTAATGCGCGACATCGATGCCGAATGGTTCACATCGGGTACCGACGCTCTGCAAAGAGTTGAGACCGGATGTTTTGACCTGGCCGTGCTTGATATGAAGATGCCCAAAATCAGCGGGCTGGCCCTTAGAGAAAAACTCCATGCCAAATGTCCTTCCATGAAATTTATCTTCTTGACCGGCTATGGTTCAGAAAAAGATTTTGCGTCGGCGACCACAAAGGTGAGCACGGCCGACTACCTGGTTAAACCGGTAGACATTGAAGTTCTGCTCGGGAGAATGCATGAACTGCTCGATAATGAAAGAGGTGGCGCGTGAACCAGAAAGCACAGATATTCAATGACAAAGGATTAAGATTCTTTGGGAAAGTGACAGCTTCGGTCACCCATGACATCAAAAACGCTCTGGCAACCATCAATGAAAATGCCGGGCTGATGACAGACTACATCGCAATGGCGGCCCGGGGGAGGCCGTTGGACCCTGAGCAGCTCAACAGGCTTTCCGTGAGAATCATGGATCAAGTCAAACGTGCGGATACCTTGTTGAAAACCATGAACCACTTCGCTCACAGTGTCGACGACCCCATCAAAACCGTAAATTTAAGCGAAATGCTGCAGATGTTTGCCTTGCTGTCGGTCCGATTGGCAGCCCAACGAGGAATTACCGTGAATATCGGGGGACGTCCGGAATCGATCAATATTCAGACGTCACCGTTTTTGCTGCTGAATGCCCTGTTTCTGTGCCTGGAGTTTGCCATGCAGGCCGCCGGGCGAGGTCAATGCATTGAACTCAAACCGGAAAAAACCGATACGGGTACCCGGATTTACTTCTCCCCGCTACCAGGCATTGACCGGATGTCGAATGATTCGTGGCCGTCATCACAGGTCCCTGAGCTGCTGGAGACTCTCACGGCGGATTTCATCATCGACACTGAGGCCGAATCCGCCGCATTGGATCTCGCCGATGAAAGTCGACCATATTAGAGCCGATGAAAGAACGAGCACTATTAAACATCAATCAATGAAAAGGAAAAGGAGCCGAGCCATGACGGAGAAAGTGTTGCTCGTCGACGACGAGGAGGATTTCTTAGAAGTTTTAGCCGAGCGGATGACAAGCCGGGGGATCGAGGTCACCACAGCCACGTCCGCCACCGAGGCCATACGTATTGCTGAGAATGAATCATTTGATGCCATCATCGTGGATTTGATGATGCCCGAAATTGACGGTCTCGAAGCCCTCAAACTCATTAAAGAGAAAAAACCGGATTCACAGGTCATCTTGTTGACGGGCCATGCGACCTTAGACAAGGGCATCGAGGCCATGAAACTCGGCGCTGTCGATTTTCTGGAAAAACCGGCCGACCTGTCACAATTGACGGAAAAAATCAAGAAGGCCCACGCCAAGAAGATGATTATCGTCGAAAAACGAATCGAAGAGAAAGTGAAAAAAGTTATGAGGTCCATGGGATGGTGAGCCTTAGCTCGTCAATTCGGAAAAGAGCGATCATCTGAGTTACGTGTCATAGGTTCGCTATTGTTATGGCTATTGTTGAAAGACGGAAGGAGGTGGTCGAGAAGGACGCTTTTCACGGTCTGCGAATTTATAACCCGTTCTTCGCAGGGTGAAGCAACCTTGATCGTATCGAGGGAATCGGAATGAAAATGGCGTCCGATAATAAGATTACAATTTAAGATCAATTTTTTCCCAAAAAGCGCGTGTTCAAAGCATAGTGCAAGTCAGATCCCAATAAACCTTTAGAAGGGTTCAACCCATGGCCAAGGAGTCTAAAATGAAAAAATGGAATCTTCTCTTATGTCTGCTCGTTCTTGTTGCTTTTGTCTCAGTAGGTCCGGCATGTCAACAATCCGGTGGATCGGGGAACCTCGAACTGCGCGGCGCAATACAAAAAGATAATAACGGTGGACTGCACATACGATCGGGAGGCAAGCTCTATACGCTCGAAAGCCAGCAGGACTTGTCGTCGATGGTCGGCAAAATGGTAACGCTAAAAGGTGCCGTTACCGAAAGCGATGGCAAAAATACCTTCACCGTGGATTCGGCGCTCGAAAAGTAGGCTAAAACGGCTCTGTGCCCCTAAAAGCATTGAGCAATGGAATATATATAAAAGTAAATTGTCAAAAGAATACATTGTCGGGGTGCGTAACGAAAAAAAGTTGCGGATGATAATCGGGATAGGCTTCCAACTTCCTCCTCTGCCGATCATCGCTGGTATAGGCGGGTCTTTTCGTCAGTTTTATCGCCGCCTGTTTCCTGGATCCCGAGGGAAAGCCAGCCACCCCGCTAAACCATTGCTGAGCAAATGGCGAAAGCATCACCGTACAGGGTGATTTGTGTCATGTCGGAAAAAGTAAATACGAGGGACCTGAAATTAGGGGAACCGAATGCGCCGGCGCCCCGAGATGGTTCAATGGAAGTAATTTCGAACGCAGTCTCCTGTGAAAAACCCCAAGGCGCCATCACGGAACATAAAAAAGGGGGAATGGGGCAATTGCCGGCGACGGCCATCTGTGGAAATGACATTACCTCGTCATGCCTGTATGTATCGGCCCTGGCGATTATATACGCAGGCAAGTGGGCGCCGCTGGTCCTGTTGATGGTTGCCGGTATCCTGTTCCTGTACCGTTCCATCTACGCCGAGGTCGTCGGTGCCTTACCTTTAAACGGTGGGGCGTATAATGCCCTGCTCAACACGACAAGCAAATATCGAGCGTCCATCGCTGCCTGCCTTACTATCCTTTCCTACATGGCCACTGCGGTTATATCGGCCAGCGAAGCCATGCACTACGCTCATGTGGTTTGGACCGGGCTTCCGGTGATCAATGCAACCATCTGTTTGCTGGCCGTCTTTATGGTACTCACCATCATCGGCATCACCGAATCCGCCGTTGTCGCCGTCGTAATATTCATCTTTCACCTGAGTACATTGACGCTGCTCTTAGTATTGGGATCCGCCTATATCTTTAGTCACGGGTTGGAAATTCTGCAACTGAATCTTGTGGCGCCCACAGAGGGCGGTCTGGTTACGGCCCTATTTTTCGGTTTTGCTGCAAGCCTCTTGGGAATTTCCGGTTTTGAAAGCTCGGCCAATTTCGTTGAAGAACAGGCAGAAGAAGTTTTTCCGCTAACCCTACGAAACATGTGGATCGCCGTCACCATATTCAACCCGGGAATGGCACTGCTGGCTCTGGCGCTGATGCCTATTGCACACGTTGGAAATCATCAGGAAGCCTTGCTGGCCCACATGGGCAACCTCTCCGGTGGCCCATGGTTGTCTATGCTGATATCCGTGGACGCGGCTTTGGTTCTCAGCGGGGCCGTGCTGACGAGTTTTGTCGGTGTCAATGGTCTGGTCCATCGCATGACATTGGATCGCTGCCTGCCTCAGTTTTTTCTTAAAAAAAATCGCAGAGGCACCACACACCGGATAATCATCGCTTTTTTTGTCCTATCGGTCTCCGTACTGATGATCACCGAAGGTGAATTGAAAGCCCTGGCGGGAGTTTACACCATCTCGTTTTTGGCCGTCATGGCTCTTTTCGGCTTAGGCAACATTCTGCTTAAAACAAAGCGCGCAGGGCTTCCCCGGCCGTATACGGCTTCCCTGGTGTCGGTTTCGATAGCCGTTTCCGCTGTCATTGCTGGTCTGGTTGGAAACGCCATTATGAACCCGTACTATTTGGGTGTCTTCCTGGAGTATTTCATCCCGGCGCTTTTGGTGGTATCCATTATGCTTGGGCGCATCACTATTTTGCAAGCCTGCCTGTTTCTCGTCCGTTCGGTGTTCCATTTCTTCATCAAGCGCATGACCGGTATAACACAGATGATTCGCGGCAAGATCGATGAAATCAATGCGCAGCAGATCGTCTTTTTCACCCGGGGAGACAACATCGCTAATCTCAACAGAGCCATGGTTTATGTTCAGCAAAATGAGCACACCAATCGAATTAAAGTGGTGAACGTGGTCCGCGATGAATGCGAGGTGCCGCCCAATCTCAAGCGGGATCTTGATTTCCTGAATGAAGTCTATCCGAACATAGAAATCGAGTTCTTGGCGCTCATCGGCTCGTTCGGCCCGGATCTGATAAAAGAACTGTCGCAGAAATGGGCAATACCGACCAACCTTATGTTCATCGGTTCACCTGGCAATCACTTTATATACGGCCTTAAGGATCTGGGCGGCGTCCGGTTGATAATATGATGCACCGCTTGTTGGTAAGCTATTAAATTATAACTTAAAAAGATAATCCAGCGTTTCGGGTTTTGAAGTAAAAGTCAATCCGCGGTAAGTGCGATGGACCTCATTACAGATTACCAACCAACATCGTATGATGGGTGATTTTGTGGCCAATCCTAATATTTGCGGAATACCCTATGAGGACTTTTTGATCCGCATGGAGGAGTTTCACGGGTACCGTTCACCGGGTATGCTGCTTGGCGGTTTGATGCTCGACCGGTCATTGTTGCGACTTGGATCGACACCTTATCTGAACGTGGTTGTGGAAACCGTGGTTTGCTTGCCCGATGCCGTTCAGTTGCTCACGCCGTGTACGATTGGTAATGGTTTCCTGCAGGTGTTGGACTGGGGCAAGTTCGCCCTGACGGTGTATGACCGAATGTCCCTTCGGGGAGTGAGGGCGTGGCTGGAGCATGATGAACTCGAAAGATATCCCCTGATACGCAACTGGTTCGAAAGAACCGGCCGGCCGCGGGAAAAGCCACCTTTTGAAAGATTATCGAAAGAAATCCTGTCAGCGACTGACAAACTGATATGCCTCCGCAAGGTGAGGCTGCACCGCTCCTTGAAAGACACCAAGCCGGTTCTCACCGGCCGCTGTCCGACATGCGGAGAGTCTTATCCGTTGCGCCTGGGAAGCGCCTGCCCTGCCTGCAGCGGCAAGGCTTATTACGAGGCCGTTCCCGGCACTGGCCCCGGATAAAAAAGGGCGCCATCACCCGGAAGCGCTGCGGATGTCGTACACTTCGTATATGGTGGGCTTGTCCAGCAGATCTTCCACAAGGTTTTCATTGCGATCTCTGGCATCACTGTTTTGCCAGCGGATCCAGTCCTCGACGCTCCGCCAAGTGGATACGACGGCTACACTGTTGCCGTCGTAATGGTTCACAAGAGTTTCACCCGATAAGTGTCCCGGCTGATCCATGGCCGACTTACGGAAATCGTTAAGCATTTGGACGGTTTTCTCAACCAGACCTTCCTTGACATGCCTTTTAATGAATATTCTGACTGCCATTTTGCTTTACTCCCCTTCATAACGATATCCAATTCCGAGGTCATTTCGGATGACCCATCGGTTGGCGGCATAATGACGGCAGGATATCTGATCGAATTCGACGGTATCAGCGTCCGGGTTCGGCGGTGATGTGTTCCACGGCTGCCACGGCATCACGGACGGCCGTAAAAATCAGGTTGGAGTGTTTCCGTTCCCTGAAAGTCCCCTCTTCCTGTATTTCGATATAAGCCGGACTGACGGCTCCGCCGATGGCGTAAATGCCTTTGACGCTGGTCTGAAAGTCGGGGGTCAACATGATCAGACGGTCGCCGGTCTTTCCGATCTTGCAAACCCCCTCGGTACAGGTAATCTGCTGCAATCCCAAGCGATCAAACACCGGCGAAGGCCCCTGGGTACCGATGCAGGCGATGACATGTTTCATCGGAAAACTCATCCACTGCTGGGCCTTCACCCCCTCTCCAAGATCGACGGCTTGCGTCTGAACCAACAGGCGCTCAACACCCTCTTCGTCGACCTCGCCGATTCTGGGTATGGCCCCTTGGAGAATTTTGATATGGCCACCGAGAAGAATCTCCTCTCCCAGATCCCTGGCCACGTCTTTGTTGATCCTGAAATGCTCCATCCGGTTGCCCCAGTATACCGGTGTTGTATCTGAAGCGTCTCTCTTCGCTTTCGACAAGGTGGCCACGACATCTGCGGCCGCATTTCCACCGCCGATGATCAAAGTCGGGGCACCAATGTGATCGGCCGGATTTTCGAGTTTGCGGGCCACCGTCTTGGCCTCGCCGTACACACCCAGATCGACCGGGATATTGCTCCCGAACGCCAATACGACATGGGCGGCTTGATACTGATTCTCCCGGGTGACAATGGTGAAACCACGTTGGCTTTTTGAAAGCTCGGTGAACTCCTCTCCTAAACGGATATTGATCTTGTGCTTCTGGATGCACGCCCCTATTTTTTCAAGGTATTCCTCCACCGGTCTGTTGGCTTCGTCCGGCATGAGTTCTTCGACAGGAAATGGACCGGATTCTCCCTTGGGAATCGTTGGATACACTTTTTTCCCCCGGGGGTAGGAATCGATGATGCCCTGGAAAATATTGTGACCTTTTTCCAAAAGAATGTAGCTAAACCCACGTTCAACAGCCTTCAACGCACAGGCCAACCCGCCGGGGCCCGCCCCGATGATGGCAATGTCGTATACTGTCATTGTGGATGCCTCCCCTCGATCGATGGTCATCCGAGTGTCTCACGCTCCGCACCGGCACGCAAGGGGTTTTTGAAGCCGACGGCTGCCCGACAAAAATGTCATTCGGGTATCGTCGCTCTTTTTCAGCATCCCATAAAATTCATCGATGATCCCTCTGGTGCCATATCTCTCTGAAATACGGCATTTTCGAATTCATTCAGAGTAAGGTTATTGAAATCAGGGCATCTTACATGTGAAATTGCACTGTGAGGTATACTCAAATTCAAATAGTGTGGTTGAACTTCTTAAACTGGAACAGGGCACTTATCTTCGAATAGAATAGGTTCGTGCCCTGTCCATTTCTTGTCTTGGGGATGCTATAGCGTCTTATTTTGTTCGAAATTGGCTATGGCAGCTTTTGCAGCTTCCCGCTACAACGCCAAACTGCGCCTTACTGCCTTCCAGATCACCTGCCGATGCAATTTGAGCTAGTTTAGCCGTCTCTTTCTCAAATGTCATTGCTGTTTTCTTGAATTCATCCTGTTTTTTAAACGCAACCGCACTTAGCGTGGTATCACCTTTGTCGGTCCCGGGTTCCAGTACTGCCTGCCAGGGAAGAGTTGCCAGTACTTTCAACACCTCGGCATTCTCGGCAAAAACACCTTTATCGTAAGGTGCCTTACCCTGAACAACAGCCCCCATACGCTGGAAATGCTGCCCGATCAGAAACATTACGGATTTACGGTACTTAATCGCATCTTCCGATTTGGCAAATTGGGCATGAGCAAAACCAAATGCTACGGCCAGGAATACAATGCAAACAACTGCCTTTTTAATTGTTTTCATTATGTCTCCTTTCAGTTGAGAAATTATAGGGGGAGAAGATGAATCCCGTAATTGTACAGCTACTTGCTTGGAAGTGGTTTCAAAATCCCATCTAACACTCAATTACAGCGTTGCGGCCCTCCTCAAATTGAAATTACTGTTTCTCAAAACCCGTTGTATTCTGTCATCGACCACAAAAGAGAAGCAGCGTCTTCACAAAGTTACACTTCTTTACTTAAAACTTCTCGTTTCTCCGGGTTTCATGACAATAATTTTAGTTGAAATACCGGCGAGATGTTTTTTAAATTCTTCAGGTGTGCCTTTGAGTGGTGGGAAAGTACCATAATGTATGGGAATAACCTTTGATACTTTCAAGAAATTTCGAACAGCATAGGCTGCGTGCGCAGGGTCCATTGTGAAATGACCGCCGATGGGGAGCAGTGCCAAATCGGGTTTGTATAATTCACCTATGATTCTCATATCCGTGAACACGCCAGTGTCGCCGGCATGGTAGATTTTAAATCCAATTTCCAGTTCGATGATGTAACCCCCCTGCTCGCCACCTGGATGTACGCTCTTCTTTTTTGAAACAGGATCTGTATGAACCACATCAGAACTGTGTTCTGCATGAACCATCGTAATCCGGATGCCGTCACCTAATGGCATAATGGGACCGCTTTTGTTGAATCGGATGAGCCTTCCGTAAGGCACCCAACCTAAAGCGGCGAATGTATGCCCCATATCGGCGTTCATCGCCACTTTTGCCCCGGTCTTTTCTGAGACCTGAGCAGAATCCCCCACATGATCGCCGTGACCATGGGTAACGAGTATGAGATCGACATTGCCGATCTTTTCCAAATCCTTGAACTCCGCGGGTGTCTTTGGATTCTTGGTGATGAATGGATCAATGAGAATGACGTTTCCGCCCGGAGTGTTAATTTTAAAGGCGGACTGTCCGAACCATTGCAAATCAAAAGCTTGCGCGGTGGATAAGGCGATAAAAAAGACCGACATAAAAATAACAATATAAATGGGTTTTATATATTTCCAATGCATTGGTTTTACTCTTTGATATAATATTATTGTGCCTCGATTTGGTGATCCCTTGGCGGTCGTCTTACCTAATGGCAAGCGCTGATTTTTGGCGATCAGTTTGAGATTGGTCCTGCACAATTATTTTAAAAGGAAACAAACGGCGTTTAAGCCGTTTATCTAAACAACTCTAGCTATCACCCAAAAAATTGAGATGACAGCAGGGATTGTCAAGGAAATAAACGATGCTTGTTTGTCCGTCTCGTTCATAATTTATCTTAATCATCTATACGCAGCTCATCAGAGTTTGGATTTAAACTGCTCTCTCTTTTTTTATCGTCTATCATCTTTTTCCGCAGTTTTTGTAACTCTGAACGTAAACGCGCATTTACTGTTCATAGAGGCTCGGCTAATATTTCTGCAATCTGGCTGTGCGAAAAGCCCCTGAAATAGGACAAAATTTATGCATCTCTCTGTTTCACCGGAAGCAGCGATATTGCATCGGTAATTGCCCTGTGATCCGGCCAATTTCGGTTAGTACCCATCCATACCCTGCAATGCATGACCGAGAATACCACATCGGCGTACCTAAGAGACCCATGCTCTTGCCCAAGTTGGTCTTTGCCAAGCGTCTCAGGTCGTGAAAGCTAATGCCGTTTTCAGCCTTCTTGCCGCAGGGAATACACCCCACTTGCAGACTCGCTTAAGCCCGTTCCTGCCTGTTATCGGCTGCCTCTCGTAGAGTATATATAATCTCACAACCGTGTTTTAAAACCCTTGGCAGCTCGTATAGCACCCTTTTAACGTGATGTTTAAAGGGGCCCGTTGCCCTCCTTTGTATCAAACTCCGTGAGCGAGATAAAAGCTGCCTTGCGGTCAACCTAAGCCCATTTAAGCACTCAAATGTCCGAACCGACTCCTCTGCGCTGCTTCCCGTCCAGTAGGTAATAGTAAAGAAGCGCGTACCGCCGGCTTTGTTCATCCGTTTGCTGCACTTTTTTGATTCAAAAAGCTTCAGGACACATTTGAACTTCTTTTTCTATACCGCCTGATTCCAGTAACACATTGAACACTCTTCTAATACCCCATAAAAACCCTGCCGTTTTCCCTGACTTGGTCAACTATGGGCAGGCGGTCCAGGGAATCCGTTTTGGATAAATTCGAGGCAAACGCCATGACTGTATTCTGCTTCCGGTTAATTTTGAATATACAATAATGACTTGCCCCCGTAATCCTTGTCAAAAATCATCTTTTTACATATCGAACATTCCGACAGCAATCCAAGTCGTTGAAAATTAGTTAATTTCGCTGCAATGTGACGATAAGGAAAAAAACTGAGGGTTGACTTCTAATTTCCATTTTGCTTAAAGTGATCATGTTCAGCGGAACTCAGTTTTCATTCTGTCACATATAGGCAATATACTAAGCGCTAAGACTTAACTCGCTAAAACAGATTCTTAGCAATCATTATGTCCACAGATAATCTCCGAACATCATCAGGCAGCTATCATGAATATTGAACCTTCGTATGAAGTGAATAAGGTCGGTATAACTATAGGGAAACCTCTTCTTCAGCAGAGAACCTACATCATAACCGGTGTCGAAAGAGGGGGAACATCTCCAGTGGCAGGTGCTGCTAGGGCACTCGGACTCTATTTGGGAGAAGGCCTGCATCAAAATAATGAAGATCCTCTCTTTGTACATCGTGGTTATGATGAAACCATTGATGCTATTAATCTCCGAAACTCGACTCACTCCGTCTGGGGCTGGAAGTATCCAAAAGCATTCTTGGATCTGCCTTTATATATTGAGCATGTGCGGAACCCACATCTCATAATAGTATTTAGGGACCCTATAGCGTCATCCATGGGGCATGAGAAGTGGAGTGGTATCGGAATATACAAACCGATGCACTTTCATCTGAGTGAGTCGCAAGCTTATAATTCATTGAATCTAACCCATGCGTTGGCAGCAAGAGTACCGACATTTCTAATAAGTTACGAAAAATGGCTTTTAAATATAGAAGTAGGTGTTGAGGAGTTGGCAAAGTTTTTGCTCCTAAAATTCCCAACCGAAGCGCTGAAGAAAACCTTATTAAAATATTTACATGGTAATACTTACAAAAATTTTGATGATTTCTTTTCATCGCATACTTAGAACTATAAAATCCACAGGTCGTTAGTAGTACTCGATATTGCTTGCTCTTTCAGTAGCAATGCACTCAATTTCGACATAAAGAAGATACACTGTATGTTACAAACAGTTTTTTACATCCTATTCGGCATTCTCTCTAATGCTTTGACTTCCTGATGGGTCCTGTCAAAATTTCTCAATACGCCATCCAAAAAACCATACCCGAGCATTCTCAAATAGGATCGTTTCTCATCATAAAATCTCACTTTATACAACCACATTAATAACTTAACAACCGCCACGAGAGGGAATAAGTATCCTGAGACGAGCCTGTAAATTTCAAGCCCATTGCGATATGAATAGAAGATTCTCCATAGTGGTTTATATATGAGCTTACTATCTGTAACTGTCACTGTATCATGAATAAAGACGAGTCCGGGATCAAATAACAATCTGTATCCTGCTTTTCGCAACAGCAGAGTGTAAATAGTGTCGTCTCCATACAAAAAAAGCTCTTTTCGGGGTAACCCTATCCTTTTTTTTATTACTTCCGAGCGAATAAACAGTCCGGCGAAAGAACCTGAATCAACATCGATCTGATCCTTAACCAAGTATGGCCCATTTCCGATATGAAACGCTGCGGTTCCCTTTTTTATAATCTGAACAGTAATACGGAAATCGCTAAATGGATCAATACTAGGGCGATTCATTTCGCTGATATCGCCGTTCGGCAAAAAAACAGCTGAAACCACTCCTCCGACATCCTTCGAATAGTCTCTATTTATAAACTTTTTAATCGCTCCTTCTTCTGGATAAGCATCATCGTCAAAACAAACAATCCAATCGGGATTATACTTTTTCAAGGCACATTTAAAACCTTCGTGAAATCCTCCGGCCCCCCCCGTATTCTCAGAGACATTAATGAAAGTTAACTTTGTATTTTGCACACTCTCCAACCATTCTTTGGTACCGTCTGTAGATGCGTTATTTACAATAACAATTCCTGATACAGGCTCCCTGCATGCCGCAATGTATGCCTGCTTAAGTTTCTGGACCCGATTATAAGTTACAATTACAGCGACTATGTTTGCCATGCTTTATAGCCTCAAGCGGTCTCTCTCAATTCGGCCTCAACTTTGCCCTTTTCCCAACCGTGCAGAATAAACTTTTCCGCATTTTCCAAAGCTTCTTTTATTGTGACATCCATATCCAAATAACGAAACGTCCCCAGACGACCAACAAATGTAACCCCTATTTCAGAATTTGCTTTTGCCGCGTATCTTTTAAGCAGAACTTCATCATCTGTGAGCCGGATAGGGTAATACGGTACATCGCCATTTTCACAGTATCTGCTGTATTCTCTGACGTAAACAGTCTTTTCATGCAGTTCCCACGGTGCAAAGTGTTTATGTTCGACAATCCTAGTATAGGGCACATCAGCTTCGCAATAATTGATCACTGCGCAGCCCTGATAGTCACCAACTGCATGATATTTTTCGAAATCAAGAGTACGGTAGCCCAATCGCCCAAGTTCAAAGTTAAAATACGCATCCAAAGGCCCACTATAGAATACATGATCATAATTTGAATTTTGATTTTTTTTGTAATGTTGTTTCAAATAAAGGGTGATGTTAGGGTGATCGATAAGCTTGCTGAAAATTTCATTGTATCCATTTTGGGGTATGCCTTGATACTTATGATTGAAGTAGTTGTCGTCATAGTTGAACCTTACTGGTAATCGACTAAAAATGTTAGCTGGAAGTATATTTGGAGAAACACCCCAATGTTTGGTTGTGTATCCTTCAAAAAAAGCCTCATACAGCTCCTTGCCGATACAAGATAGAGCCTTCTCTTTAAATGTCCTTGGATTGTAATTGTACACAACAGATTTTTTTTTTATCAATTCCTCTGCTTCATTTGGTGAGAGTACCCTATCAAAAAACTGGTTTATTGTTAAAAGATTTAACGGCAGCGAATAAACCCTTCCGCCGGTAACGGCTTTAACTCTGTTTGAATAGAGAACGAACTCAGCGAATTGATTAACAAAGCGCCAAACTCTTTCGTTATCTGTATGGAATATATGAGCCCCATATTTATGTACCATCACGCCGGTCTCAGAATCTCTTTCGGAATAGCAGTTCCCGCCTATATGATCTCTGGATTCGTAAATATCGACTATATAACCGGCATGGGCCAACTGGTATCCGATTACGGTACCTGAAAATCCCGCGCCAACAACCGCAACCTTTTTCACCTACCCGCTCCTCTCCTATTGTTCAAAGAATCGTTAAAAGAATATTCATTTCCGCATTTGAGGTTATCAGAGCCTGCCGCTTTTGATGTCACTGTTCCACCGGCACCGTAGAGTTTGAATAATTCATCGATATGCATACTCATGGTTCGTAATGTCAGCGTTTCATCCCAATAGTTTTCCAGACTCGAAGGATCATCAATGATCCCATTTATGACCTGTTCAAGTTGCCTTGTTGATCCGGCTTTAAACACAAATTTATCACATTTTGATAGTTCGGCAGCTCCGCCTAAGCCACTGGTAATGATGGGTATTCCATTTGAAACCATCTCTATTGCGACCTGTGGAAGATTGTCCTCCCATAAAACAGGTACGATGCCGACGTGTACTCCTTCGAGTATCTCTAAAAGATTACTATGAGTATACCCGTCGTAGACGATTATTTCGTGATATTTATAGGCAATTCCATTTAACCTCTGCATCACATTATCGTCGGTAATTGGTGCGGCAATGACAACCTTCATATTTGATGTGCTTTTACGGGGCAAACTTTCTAGTACCTCTAATAGAAAGTAAAATCCTTTGTCTTTTCTCATGTAACCCATATACAGAAAAGAGATGACTTCGCCCTTACCGGGTGGTTCTCTTTTCAAATTAATATGCTCAGCCTGTTCAGTACCTATGTACAGGACAGCCAGTTTTGAATCGTGGATGTTAAAGCCTTTGGATAGTTCCGCGGTTCTTTCAGATACCGCAATTATCTTGTGACAATATTCGTTTAGCACAGAAACGTAATACTGCCTTCTCTCTGCATATATTTTTGCGCTTTTTAAGTCTTTAATGACAATTTTATTATTGTGGCCAGACAATTTTTTTGCATTTGACTGCGGGTGCATTACGGAGTAAAACCACCGATAAATCCGTTTCAATCTATTCACATTATTAAAGGTAAAATTAAATACCCACGTTTCGGGACCAAAACCCAAAGACTTCAGCATGAAGGCTAATTGGTGCGCTTTAACGGCTGCAGCATATGGCGGTTCATAGGTAAGACAGTTAATACATCTGGCTCCATCAAAAAAATTTTTGCAGTTTTTCTTTTCATTCCACCAGAGATTGACTTGAGGACAAAACGCAAAATAATTATGGAGTGTGAAGATGATTTTAGTAGAAGGTATTTTCTTGGCTAGTTTAAGAAAGCTTAGAGGTATTCCTTCTATATTATGAAAGTGGATGATATCGAACGGTCCATTTTCTTCTAAGAATTCATGAAATACCATTTCCATTTCTTTGTTTTCAGTCGCATCATCGATGGTGTGAAATGAAAAATGCCCTGGGGACATGACGCGAGAGTTAACTATCTCAAAAGTTTTGCAATTATTTCCGAAAACATTCTTTGTTCTTCTTACATATACGTTATGATTAAAAAAATTGTAGGACAACCCGGAACTAAGAAAGTAAACATCTATATCCTGTTTTACCAATCGGCCGACGAGATTCTTTAAATAGACTGAAACACCTCCGCCTCTTTTTTCTGGATCGTCAAATTGCACCCAATTGTAGTATAAAATTTTCATTGTCTTAAAATATAATTCTGAGTCGTCCTGATTTAACAGCGATCGTGAAAAACGCATTGTCTAAAAATACGGGCATCGTAAGATTAATAACAACCATGTGATTTCGTATCTCAATTTATATATTTCCTTTTGAGGAATACTGAGGTAATTTATGGCTACATTACTTCATTTCTTTCACGTATCCCTCCAAAACTCTTCCAACCGGGCCATCGTCTCTTATTCTGTGGCTATCAATCCAGATAGCTCTATCACATAGGCGACGTATCTGATTAGGACTATGAGATACTAACAGCATCGTAATCCCTCTTTTTTTAAATCTTTCAATTACGCCGAAGCATTTTTCCTTGAACCGAATGTCACCAACCGCCAAAACTTCGTCTATTAATAGCAGCTTCGGCTGCAACTGGGTAATAATCGAAAATCCCAACCTTGCCAACATACCGCTTGAATAGGTCCGAATCGGTTGATCTGCGAAGGTGCCTAATTCAGCGAAATCCAAAATTTCGTCTAACTTGCTGGACACAAATTTCTTTGGCAATCCAAGTAATACCCCTTTCAATAAAATGTTTTCCCTACCGGTAAGATCTGCATGAAAACCGCCGCCTATCTCTAACAACGGAGAAACCCTTTCCCGAACTATAACCCGGCCCTTGGAAGGTTCCAGCACTCCCGCAATTAACCCCAATGTGGTACTCTTGCCTGATCCGTTTCTACCGATTACACCGATTGTTTCGCCAGTGTTTACGCGAAATGAAATATCCTCCAAGGCGACAAAACGTTCCGTTCTAAATTTTTTTAAGGATTCCGGAAATCCTAATATAAAAGATTTGAAGCTTGCGTGTAAGGAGTGATACGATGGAAATGATTTACCGACACCGATGAATTCAACAAGTGGTTTTTTCATAGTACTTCTGCAAACTTGCTTTTCAGACGCTGATAAAGCATGCTGCCACTTAAAAGCGATAGGGTTGCATAAACAGCACTGACTCCCAGCCACTTCCACAATACCACGCCCTCAATGAAAAGTGCTCTCCAGAGTTCGACGATACCTGTCATGGGATTCAAATAGAAATAGAGTTTGAAATCCTCTGGTACCATATTCAAAGGAAATATCACGGGTGTCAGATAAAATAACATGGTTATCATAATGCTCATAATTCGCTCGGTATCTCTAAAAAATATATTCAGACTCGATACGATAAGCCCGATGCCAAAGATCAACGCAAGCTGTATGGCTGCTATTAACGGTACCCCGTATATCCAAGTTAAATAAAATATTTGTTGATCATATATAAAAAGGAAAACGATTATGACAATCCAAGATATGGCAAAATGTACCATCTCGATTAGAACCGTGCTCAAAGGCAGCAGCGATTTGGGAAACATAATTTTCTTAATAATCGAGGCATTCGAGATGAGTGTCCTGGTTGACAAATTGATGGCATTTGCAAACCATTGCCAGGGGAAAATACCGACAATGAGGAACAACCCATAGTTATCTACTTTTATACGGATAATGCGCTGAAATGCGACATACAATATGGCGGCAAATACCAGCGGGTAACCGATAGCCCATACATAGCCCAACAGGGTATTCTTGTATTTTATCTTGAAATCTTTGGCTATGAGGATGAGGGTAATATCAATGTAATTTTTAACCGTATACATAATACTTCATAGACATGTCGTGGTTGCTGGAACCCTGCTTTACAATTACCTCTACTTGTAATAGTAGCGAGATGTTCACTCGAGCAACTAAAATTTTGCCGTAGTTGAAACAAAGCATCCGCCACCACCACTTCCTCCACCCCCGCCGGTTGCAGCTGGAGTTGGTTCAGTGACATTATCTGATGCTGTTTCAGTGACTTTATAGATAGTGCCGTCGGGTGGAGAAAAATGCGCTAAGTACAATTCACCATTTTCATCTTCTCCAAAGGTTGAAATTAATAGATCAGAATCCAATAATTCTTCAGTGGTCCAGTTTCCGTAAACATTCAGATTTGCTCCCCAAATTCTTCCAGAGCAAAAATCCGCATAGAAATAAGTGCCTGTCAAGCTTGGGTACAAAGCCCCCCGATACCGGTAGCCTCCGGTTATTGAGCAGTTTCCGAGGGAATGGTCAAATTCAATTATGGGCAACGACAGGGAACCATCGTTGCAGTCTGTGTTGGAGCCAACGCACTGATTGCCCTCCATCAAACGCCATCCGTAATTTTCACCGCCGCCACTACCCGCTTGCTGATAATCCACCTCCTCAAAATTGTCCTGCCCCACATCAGCGATAAATAAATCCCCGGTAAGTCGATCGAAACTGAAACGCCATGGATTTCGCAAGCCCAGCGCCCAAATTTCTTGTTTTGCGTTAGGATTACCCACAAACGGGTTGTCAGGTGGGATTGCATAAGGAGAACCAGCATCGACGTTAAGCCTCAAAACCTTGCCCAGCAGAGAATCGAGGTTCTGCGCATTGTTCAAGGGATCGCCGCCGTCTCCACCATCACCCATCCCAATGTACAGATAACCATCTGGCCCGAATTGCAGTTGTCCACCATTGTGGTTTACAAACGGTTGAGGAATCGTGAGAAGAATGGTTGCAGAAGCGGTATCAACCACGTTCGGATCGGTGGAAACCTTATATCGGGCAATTACCGTATCCCCATTAATATCCGTGTAGTTGACGTACAGAAACCCATTTGCAGAGTAGTCCGGATGGAAAGCCACGCTCAGCAACCCACGTTCACTTCCGGTGGTTATAAGTGATCCGATGTCTAAAAACGGCGCGGGCAACAGCTGTGACCCATCGTAGATATAAATTTCCCCCACCTGAAGAGTTATGAATAGCCTTCCCGTGCCGTCTCCTGCATGGACTATGGCAACTGGGCTGTTAAGACCCGAAATCATTGGTACAAGTTGAATATTGGGGCCGGCGTTTAAAAGACCCGGGGAAACCAGGGTATACGCACAGAATAGAACCAGAATGAATTTTCTGTCTCTTAACTTTGGCCAGTGATTAATTGGATGACTCATGCGAATATTCCCGGGGCATTAAGTGTAATCCAAGATCCGCATTTCCTATCTTATCGTTTACATTGAGTACATGCAGCATAGATCCCATTCGTCCCAAGGATGCCTAACGATGAAGCGGGCACCCTTGGATACTTTCCCAGATTATTTTCGATATGCAAACTACTTCGATTGGAAATTGGCCGGATCTATGACAAACCATACATCTTTGGTTTTTTTCCTGCGGTATCTCCGGCCGCTTTGTCCTTGAAAAAGTAGTAAAGCGGATAACCATGGAAGGTGGTCTGTTTTTGTCCGTCACCACGTGTAATTACTTCGAAATCTTTCGAATCGATCCCAGCGTTCACCGCAATGGTTTCTCGGTAATAAATAGGCCATTTTTCCAAACAGCCACCATTGCAAACGCTTTTGCCCATTCCGTCCTTTTTAAACCTATACAGCGCCATTCCTTTGGCGTCTGTCAAATAGTCACCAATGCCATCATTATTCGCAATTTTAACCGCGTGATGATTGGCCAATACACTGATGGATGCCAATAGGAGTAAAGTTAACGCCATATATGTTGAAATAAACCTCTTCATAGTACCTCCTGACGAAGAAAATGAGTAATTCATTGTAATACTTTTGAAATCTTGTAATAATTAAGGATTTAGTATTACATACGCAGACGTAGAGAATTCAGATTTATGTTTCTAAAAAAAGTACGGATATTAATATGTGGACCCATCAGGAAATTGCATCTTGGGGTCAACTCTTTATAGTGGTTTCAAAAAAGGTTGGGTAGGATGAAAGTAAGAGTCAGAAATTTCCCACCATCATTTCCGGCCCGGATGGCAATGAACTGCCTCCGAAGGGTTCCGTGGTGACGATAAAAGTCTGGTAATCTGGAAGCGGATCAGGGGATGAAACCTTCATCACGGCGTATCCCAAAGGCGTTGTTGAAAATGCGCCGCCATTGGATTTTTCCCCGTTTTTTATCAGCCAGAGTTGGAACTGCTTATTTTCCGGAATTTTCGGCAAGTCACTGGCCACAAGCACGCCATTAAAGTTGTCTTGACCGATAACGAAAGTACCATCAGCATGAGGAGCCAGCTGCGTTCCCTTCATCTTAATAATTTTCAGAGGGCCTGACAATTGATTGGTGATACTCTTATTTTGATTCCATTGCACGATATTGACAGTGGCCAATGAAATGACGACTACCAAGCTGGCCATTGCCAAGGCTGGTGAAAACCATTGAAATAAGGATTTCATTGAATGGGCTTTTGCTTTTGGCGTTTTGGCTGTCCGTGTTGATAAATTGATTTTAATACGTTCCATCAATTCGGATTTAAGCGATTCCGGTGGGCTGACTCGAGGTGCTCCAAATGCCAGAAGACCGACTGTCTTCTCGTAAGAGCCCAGCAGCGTCTGACATGATTCGCATGTGTGAAGGTGGGCTGATATGAGATCTGCGTCCTTACGCTCCAAATTCCCCAACGCATATCCAGGCAATAGTTCCTCTATTTGGCTGTGTTCCGTCATATCGATTTCAAAACGATTCGATTTTTTTTAATCAGCGCTCATAGCCATACGATCTGATTCAGGTGATGGCTATTTAACTTAATTATTGATACGCAGCTTATCAGGGTTTGGATTTAAGTTGGTCTTTCCTTTGCTATCGTCACCCATTATTTTCCGCAATTTTTGCAACGCTGAACGGATGCGTGTTTTTACGGTTCCTAAAGGCTCACCCAATATCTCTGAAATCTGGCTGTGCGAATAGCCCCTGAAATAGGCCAATGATAATGCATTCCGTTGGTTTGGCGGAAGCTGGGCTAAAGCATTGGTAATTGCCCTGTGAGCCATGGCCATTTCGAGATCATCTTCCGGGTTCCCATTTGCTGGTAAACAGTCGAGGCAGGAATCCGCCCACGTGGGGCTCTGGGAAGTAAGCCTTGTGTTTCTTCTGCGAAGCACATCAATGGATCGATTTCTTGTAATGCTCGCGACCCATACTTTCACTGTGGCTTTTTGGGGGGTATAAGATTCCGCTTTCTCCCAGACCTTGCTAAAAACGTCTATCGTAACCTCCTCGGCATCCTCCATGTTTCCAAGAACATTATATGCAACACTAAAGACCAATGTCTTGTATCGATCATATAGATCACTTATCCCGGCCGGATCGCCCTTGGCAATACGTTCGAGAAGGTATTTATCGTTTTTATTCGTTATCAATTTTATTACCGGAGTTGATGGCAAAAGTCATTGTGACGTTATCATCGTTTTTCAAATTTATGATTCTGTATCATTCTGATATTTATTGTTAAACTTGAATGATGCTTTGGTAAAACAATTTCATTCTTCGTGTCAAGAAATTGTCCGTATAAACATCACAATTTATCGAAACAATTATTTTTTTTCATATATACTTTCTGTGCTGATTTTCCCTATAATCACTAAGATTTAGTTCGACTCAGCTTGGCATAAAATCAACACACATACAGCTAATGGAGGCCTTTTATATGGGGGGCTATAACGCCTGGGTTCTTTGCCATCATTGGAAATTAAGTTTTAGAAGATTTTCATATGACATGATGTGTCTAACAAACGATTTAGAACCGCTGGTCAACTGTGGCTTAATAAAGCTGGTCGCCGACCAATGGCGGCGTGTCTGTTGTATCCCATTAAAGGCAAGCGCGAATGGCGGTTTCAGCAACCCGTCCACTGAACGCCACATTCAATGCTTTCAGTGACAGCTTTGAACCGTGTGGCGGTAGTTTATAGATTATATGAAATTAGATTCATGGTGGAAAGCTGTAACTGTATAATTTTATTTATTACCCGCCCACAATTTCGGTAAAAATCCTTTCCTCCTGGTGACATAGCATTTTTTTATATTGTTTATTGATGGGATGATGACCTATCCTCAGTTTTTGTTCCATTTTTCAAGTTAGAATCCAGGGCATCTTACACATTATTCCCACCGGCACCAGGTTTTATATCAAAAACGCGATTCAGCACAGCTACCTGAATCTATACCTTTGACCGTTGTCCTCATTAGGAAACTTTGTATTTCTGAAACCAAATTGTGAAAAATATGTACCACACTGTAGTAGGTAAATTTCATAGATTTCTAGTCGCGTTGGCCAAGATTCCTCGTAACCTATTGAAATCAAATGGAAGGATGAAAGCCATAAGTTTGCACAGTTTTTGCATGCACTCAGGAGGACAATATCGAATGAAAAAAGGATATCGGAAAAAGAATAGAATAAAACTAGAAACTACGCCAAAACGACCTCGAGTTCTGTAAAACAGGCAGGTTAATTATAAATTATACGTCGTCTATCCTCATTTCGCTACGCATAATATTCAAAACGACCATTCGATGAGGGCACAACGACCGGATGGCTTAATTACTGTGGATTCAATTCGCAGCGGCTTGTTATTTCCCAAGCTGATCAATTCGATAGTTGACTCACTGCGATCATTTTACACTTCTATCGTTGAATTAAGCGATCGACTTTAAAGGTTATTTCTCTTCTTGCCAAGACGTCACTTTAACGGTTTACGGATTCAATGCAAACTCAGAAAGAATTCTCTATGGACACATCCCAAAATGTCGATGCGATCGGATCATCCCCGTTGATTAACCTCAATCTAAAAAGGCGACACGTCAACGAATTACCCCTTTTCCGATCCCATCTAAAGCCAGTGGTCATGATCGCGATGTCGGTTTTTATTTGTGAAGCGCTCGTGATGATCTTCTTTTCTTTTTTGCCACCGCAGCCTAACTGGTTTTTAGTTCTGCTAGATTCCACCTTGCTGATCATTCTTCTCTCACCGCTACTCTATTTCTTCCTCTTCCTCCCGTTAGTAAGACACATCAGCGAGCGCAAGATGGCCGAAGCGAGCCTGCGAGAAAGCGAGGAGCGCTTTCGAATCATCTTTGAAACGAGCCCCGATGCCGTAATAATAAGCAGACTGTCGGATGGTTTCATCACGGGTGTTAACCAAGGTTTTACTTCTTTGAGCGGTTACAGTAAGGATGCTGCCGTTGGTAGAACCACAATTGACCTCGGCTTCTGGCATGAGCCGAATGACCGCAAAACGTTGGTGACCGAGCTGGAGAAATACGGACAGCTGAACAATTTCGAAGTGAAATTCTGTCGAAAAAACGGCCAGGTGTTAGAAGGCTTGATTTCAGCCAAAAAGATTGTATTGCACGGCTTACCACACGTCATTTCCGTGTTGCGTGATATAACCAAGCTAAAGAAAAACGAGGAAATTCTCAAGGTATCTCAAAAGTTTTTACAAATCACGAACCGCAACCAGGAGATGACGCCACTCTTAAACGAACTCATTTCCGAAATTAATCGGATAACTGGCTGTGGTGAAGTGGGCATCAACATCTTTGCAACAAACGACTACCCAGCGTATGAGGTTCTTAAACGATTTGATTATGTTTCCGGTGCCGCTGAATGCCACTTATCAGATCTCTTTCTGCCAGCGGGCACCGCATCCTCAACAACAGGTACGAACCATCCAAACATTACTGAACACGGGTCCTTCTATACAGGACATTTGTCCTACCTTGTCTCTTCCCTGTCCATGGAAGAAAAAAACCTCATTCCAGTTGACTACAACCAAACCAGGTCCGAGTCTGTCGCTGTCATTCCGATAATTGCGGGCAACGGTATCTCAGGAACAATCACGATTTGTGATCCCCGAAGAAACAGAGTCTCACTCACTTTCGTTGAAATTGTCGAGGGGGTGTCCATGCAATTGAGTGCCACTATTAATCGCGTGATGGCGGAGGAGGCCCTGAAAAAGTCCCACGAAGAGCTGGAAAATCAGGTGAAAATCCGAACAGTCGAGCTTGTGCAAGCGAACAAGCAGCTGAACATAGAAATTGAGCAGCGGAGGCGCGCGGCCGAAGACCTCTTGATTCATCAGGGTCGACTGCGTGACCTGTCGTCCGAATTGATGCTGACTGAAGAAAAACAACGTCGGCACATTGCAACTGAACTGCATGACCGCCTTGGCCAGACGCTCTCTATCATAAAAATTTACCTTGGAGAGCTGCGAGATTCGGTTGTGGATTTGGCACAGGTGAAGAAATTCGATAAAGTCGAAGAGCTAATCGAACAGACGATCAACGACACGCGTTCACTGACCTTTGAACTGAGTCCTCCCGTTTTATACGAACTCGGTTTAGAGGCGGCGTTGGAGTCGTTATCTGAACAGATCCAAGAAGGTCATAATATCCCGATCGTATTCACGGATGACAAGCAAACCAAACCATTGGATGAAAACTGCAAAATTACTGCTTTTCAGTCAGCTCGTGAATTACTGTTCAACGTGATCAAACATGCCCAGGCACAGCGGATAGAGCTATCAATTCGAAAACAAGACGAGAACATTCGAATTGACATCATGGATGATGGTTTCGGGTTCGATAAAGATGATCGCTGCAGTAGAAGGGACTACAATAGAGGCTTCGGGTTGTTTAGCATTCAGGAACGTTTGGGGGCAATCGGTGGTTGTCTCGAAATAGAATCCAAACTGGGCCAGGGAACTTGCGCCTCCATCGTTCTGCCCGGTTTGTAAGTTGTCCAGGAAAGGGGAATAGGGCACCATGACTCTGAAAATAATTATAGCCGACGATCACAATGTCATGCGCGATGGCTTGCGTGTTCTGATAGAAAAGCAATCAGGTATGGAAGTAGTAGCCGAAGCGGAAAATGGCCGCGATGCATTCAAATTGACAAAAAAATTCAAACCGGATGTCGTCGTCATGGATATCAGCATGCCCGATCTCAATGGTATTGATGCCACCCAAATGATCGCCTCCGATTGTCCTGGTACTAAAGTCGTTGTTTTTTCGATGCATGCAGATAGACAATTTATCGTTGGCGCCCTTAGGGCAGGAGCTTGTGGATATTTGTTGAAAAATTCCGCTTTTGAAGAACTGGCCTTGGCGATTAGAACCGTAGCCAGAAACCAGACTTATTTGAGTGCGAAAATTGCCAACACTGTAGTAAAAGACTATGTTGAAAAGTTAACAATTACTCAACCTTCAGCAGCTTCTGATCTGACTCTGCGGGAGCGTGAAATACTCCAAATGATTTCCGAAGGCACATCAGCCCAGCACATATCAAATCGGCTTAATATCAGTATCAAAACCGTACAAACACATCGTCGGAACATCATGGAAAAGCTCGACGTTTACAGCGTCGCTGAACTGACCAAGTTCGCCCTGCGTGAAGGATTGACCTCCCTCGATAGCTGATTCAAGCTTTTGCCTCTGGAATTTTCAGTTTTCCAGACGACTCAAATCAGACTTTTACCGATTTATTTCTTCCCGCCTACCGTCTTAGACTAAATCCAAGCCCTTTGGCCGGTCAGGATCGCTGTTGAGTGCCGCCGCCTGCCGCCCCATTTTGATAGAAGTGTTTTTTCAACATTTTTACTTGCAGAGAGTGGTATGAACATCCGGATCTTGCTGGCGGATAATCATGAGCTCATGCGAACAACCATCTGGGATCTACTCGACAATCATCCCGGTATGGAAGTGCTCGCAGCGGTGGCCAGCAGCCATAGCGCTGTGTCCCTATCTCGCCAGCTCAAGCCCAATGTGGTGGTCTTGAATATAAATATGCCCGACCTGAAAGGCACCTCGGCTATCAGACGGATAGTATGCGCTTCAACCGCTCCTAAACTGTTAGCGCTCTCGTTGTATCCGAACCGACAATATGTCAAGAGGGTGATGGAGGCCGGGGCCTCAGGATATCTGCTTAAAGACAGTGTACACGAGGAGATGTTCTGTGCCATTCGCACCGTGGCCTGCGATCAGATATATTTGAGTACCAAACTAGTGTCGCGTCCCACAAATAAATACAAAAAGTGCTAGAATTTTATTTTCATATCGGTTATACTCCTCCAAAACTCAATGGAGGAGACAAACATGGCTATTGGAAGGCCCAAAGCACCGCTCGAATTGGGCGATGACGTTAAAAAGCAATTAGAAGTGATGGCCAATTCCCGTTCGCTGCCATACGCACAGGTGCGGCGGGCCCAAATTATTCTTCTGTCTGCGCAAGGGCTTACCAACACAGCCATCGCCAAGAAAGTCGGGCTTTCCATCAAAATGGTTGGCACCTGGCGCCAGCGCTTTATCGATCAGGGTTTAATGGGGCTTTACGACCAACCCAAACCCGGTGCTCCGCGAACCATTGATGATGAGCAGGTTGCGCTGCTTATCCAGAAGACATTGAACAGTAAACCGAAAGGGGCAACGCATTGGACTTGCCGCAGCATTGCCAAGAATACGAACCTGTCCAAATCGACGGTTCAACGCATATGGTCTGCGTTTAACCTCCAGCCCCATCGCCAAAAACATTTTACGCTCTCAACCGACCCGTATTTTGTTGAGAAAGTGCATGACATCGTTGGCCTGTATTTAAATCCGCCGGATAAGGCCATGGTGTTGTGCGTTGATGAAAAAAGCCAAATCCAAGCCTTGGACCGCACTCAACCGGTATTGCCGATGGGATTAGGCTATGTTGAAGGTATCACCCATCAATACAAACGGCACGGGACTCTGACGCTTTTTGCGGCATTGGATTTAGCAACGGGTCAAGTGATCACCCAGTGCAAGAAGCGTCATCGTCATCAAGAATTCTTGGCCTTCTTAAAGCACATTGACGCCAATGTGCCAGAAGCGTTGGATATCCACTTGGTGGTCGATAATTACGCCACCCATAAACACGTGAAGGTCAGAAACTGGTTGGCGCAAAGACCACGCTATCATATTCACTATACGCCAACCTATTCCTCCTGGCTCAATCAGGTGGAAATCTGGTTCAACATTATTACCCAGAAAGCTATTCGGCGCGGCTCGTTTCGCAGTACCCGGCAATTAGGACAGAAAATCGATCAGTTTGTTACAAACTACAATACTGATTCCAAACCTTTTGAGTGGACTGCTACGACTGACTCGATTATCGTTAAAATCAAACGTCTTTTGGTAAATATATCTGGGACATAACACTAGAGAAGCCGAAATATTTACAATGGTTCAACTACAAGAAAACGCTGGATTTTATCCACCATTTGTAAAGCCCTCGCAGTTTGTTGAAATAGATTTAAGACTTTTGGACGCCCTAAATCAGGTTTCCGCCGATTTTCTTATCCCTATTAGAGGGCATATATATAGTAAAAAATCATCAATAGGCAAATAAGCGTGAAGGATCATTGATCTATAATGATGCACCCTCCGCTTTCTGCCAAATATCGTCGCAAGAAATCTCGCAGACAATTTTGATCTTTGTAAAAATATCCTTCTGCAATCACCTTTGATCACCATCCAACTTGTAATTGGAGGTATGCCATGAATAATTTCATCACTCCCTTTAAATTGAATCCGGCCCTCTTTCTGATTACCGGCCTTCTGGCGGTGATATTATGTCTTATGAAGCCGACAACGGCCGAAGCAAGACAGCTGACAGCCGATGTGGTGGCAATCGACCAGTTTTGGGAATATAACCGTTTCGGTTCCTTCAATCCAGCAGGGATGATGTACGCTCTTCGCCGGGATGTTGTTAACAAAGGAACTGGTCTTCCTGAAAATCTGACCCCGGGATTTGTCAAACTTCGTGAGGACAAGCGCCCACGTCCGCTGGTACTGCGCGCCAACGTAGGTGACACATTAACGGTGAATTTTACCAATCTTCTCACCCCGGACAGGCGGCGTCTCCGGCCGGGGGCACCAAGAGTCAATAATGATTTCCCCAATGTTCAACCGGGGTTCCTTCGAAACGATTCCCCCCGCACCCGTTCTGCATCCATGGTCACCAATGCCGTCACTTCGCTGGGGGATACAGGCATTGTATCCATCATGCCTAACGAATCGACTGTCTATACCTGGCAGTGTGAACGGGAAGGCGCGTTTCTGATCTGGGACAACGGATCCCCGTCCGGAGGTGAAGGTCTCGGAGGAAGTCTGGCCCTGGGTCTTTTCGGCGCCCTTATCTGCGAACCTGAAGGTAGTACATGGTACCGCAGCCAGGTTACCCAAGAGGAAATGGATGAGGCCCGTGCTCAAGCTGATGCGCCGAATTTCATCAATTACAATGCGGTGGATGTCGCCGGTAATCCCATTCTTAATATTTTGAAAGGCAATGAGATTATCCATTCGGACCTCAATGCCATAATCGTCAACGACGAGATTGATGACGGATGGGATGTCAATTCCGAGGGTACTTTCCGTGAATTCACCGTCATTTTTCACGATGAAATTAAAGCGGTTCAGGCCTTTGATGCGCTCAACGCGGAGCACATGGCCGGTGTTCGAGACGGATTTGCCATCAACTACGGTGCCAGCGGTTTGGGACCCATGATTATGGCCAACCGCGCGGGAATTGGACCGGCGGCCAACTGTGTCGACTGCGCCTACGAAGAGTTCTTTCTTACAAGCTGGGCTAACGGTGACCCGGCCTTGTTGACACAGTATCCGGATGATCCGTCCAATGTACATCACAGCTATTTAAACGATAACGTGAAGTTCCGCAATCTGCATGCCGGACCTAAAGAAACCCATATTTTTCACCTGCACGCCCACCAATGGCTAGGTACTATTGATGGTGATAATTCCACCTATCTCGACTCTCAGACCATTGCGCCTTTCCAAGCGTTTGCATATGACATTCTCTATGGTGGGAGTGGTAACCGTAATCGGACGGCAGGGGACTCAATCTTTCACTGCCACCTCTATCCACACTTTGCCCAGGGCATGTGGTCACTTTGGCGTGTACACGATGTGTTCGAGGACGGCTCTCGTATGTTACCCGACGGTGAACTGGGCCCGGGCACCGACCCGTTGACCGGAATCGCCGATGGCGGCACGCCTTCGCCGGCGGTCATCCCTGTTCCCGCCCAAGGCATGGCCCCCATGCCAACCTATGGTGAAAACGGTATGCCAGGCTATCCCTTCTATATCGCCGCCGAGGCTGGCCATCGTCCCCCTCAGGCACCTATGGACCTGGTTCCGGGAAAGGATGGCGGCCTGCCACGACACCGCATGGCTGATGGTGACGTGTTTGCTGATCGAGCTGTCCATCCGGATCCGATTGGATCGGGAGATTTCGGCGTCGACCTGTTCAGGGCAAACCTGGAAATCCTACCGTCTATCGGCACGCCCCTGGAACAATCGGCCATGGCGTTTCATGCCAATGCGATCGGACATTCAACCGTGACCCCTGAAGGTGACGCGGCCATATTCGAGGTCAATGGGCTCCCTCCAGCCGCGGGTGCACCCTATGCCGATCCCTGCCCCCCCGGTTCATCCCTGCGGGAGTATGATGTCTCGGCCATCCAGCTCGACCTGGTCGTCAATGCCGCCGGTTGGCACGACCCGCAAGCGCGCATCAATGTCTTAGACTCCGATGTTCCCCAATTCGAAGGACAAACTACTGTGGCGGATCCCTTTTTCTTCAGAGCCCATTCGGGTGACTGCATCGAGTTTCGCCACACCAACCGCACGCCACGACAGCTGGAACTGGATGATTTTCAAGTGGAAACCCCGACCGACACCATTGGGCAGCACATCCACCTGGTCAAGTTCGATGTGACCTCTTCGGATGGATCAGCTAACGGCTTCAACTATGAAGACGGCACCTTTTCTTTTGAGGCGGTCATCGAACGCATCGAAATCAGCCATGCGATCGGCGGGTCTGCGGTCAACTTCGACGGCACTCCACTCGAACATCCTCTGGAAGTGGAGGGCGGCGGGTATCAGACCACGACCCAACGCTGGTGGGCCGATCCGCTGCTCAATAGAATCGGACAGGATCGCACCATGCGAACCGTATTCACCCATGACCATTTCGCGCCCTCTTCGATTCAGCAGCACGGGTTCTACTCCGGACTGGTTATCGAACCGGCGGGATCGACCTGGTTGAAACCCGACGGGACACCCCTGACAAGCGGTGTGGGAACGCAGGCTATGATCGTCGACTCCCTCGACGCGGTGACCCATCCGGATCACCGTGAATTCATGGTGGAGTACCAAGATTTCGCCCTGCTCTACGACGATCCTCAAAACTCAACTGTTCAACCAAGAACTGATCGGCCGGCTTTTCGACCGGAATTTGGTAATCCTGTCGACCCACCGCATTTCCCCGAAGCCATTTCCAAGGCCCATCACGATCCTTACCTGATCAACTACAAGCACGAGCCCATTCCCTTGCGCGTCTTCGAATTCAACAACGATGGAACGTTGATCGGGCCCAAAGCTGGTGATTCCGGCGACATGGCCCACGTGTTTGACTCCAACGTCCATGGAGATCCCTTCACCGAGATCTTCCGGGCCCTCGAGGGCGACCGTGTCCAATGGCGCGTCCTGCAGGGTGCTCAGGAGGTGCAGCACGCTTTTACTGTGAATGGGCTGAAGTGGCGTCGTGAAATCAGTAATCCAGACTCGCCTTACGTGGCGGTTCAGGAAATGGGCATATCCGAGCACTTCGAGGCCGATATACCGCTGACCAACCAAGTTGGTAATTTTGCCGATTACCTTTACCACCTCGGTACGACCGGGGCCCTCTGGAACGGCGGTTGGGGAATTATGCGCAGCTATTCCGATGCACGGCTTGTCCCGGATCTGGCACCGCTACCGGGTAAATCAGGTACAGGCATCAGGATCGCCAACCGAAGGGAATTCACCGGTACCTGCCCGCGAGTAGCTCCACGCAAGTTTTTCAGTATCGAAGCCTGGGCAGCTAAGGATCTGCTGCCGGGAGGCGCGATCGTTTACAACGAACGTGAAGGAATAGCCGATGCCACCGGTCTGATGTTTATCCTGGCTGAAGACCGCCAGTCATATCAGAACGGCGATATCACAGACATCGAGCCGCTGGTCATCCGGGCCAATGCCGGTGATTGCATTTTTGTCGACCTGACAAACATGCTGCCGGCTGTGATGCCGGATGCTATAGATACGCTGCCTGCCGGATCGGTCTTCGATCCTCTGGTGGACGGGGATGCCATATTGCCCAAGATCACCACCGTTCGGGCAGATGATTTCCGGCCGTCCAATAAGGTATCGCTCCACCCGACCTTGCTGAGTTATGACGTTTCTTCGAATGACGGGTCAAATGTGGGCGTCAACGTCAGACAAACGGCTGCTCCCGGAGAGACGGTTCGCTACCAGTGGTACGCGGGAACCCTTTCACTCGAAGAGGGGGTGGATCGATTTGGCCGCCCGGCTCACAATTTACGGGCAAAGGCGGAACCCTTCGGCGTCCTGCCCTTGCGTTCGTATGGTGATGTCATCAAACAGGGATCTCAGGGCTTGATCGGTGCCATGGTCATCGAACCAGCCGGCGCGACCTGGACAGATGATGCCGGTAATCCAATCAACCGGGGTACAGTGGCACGCGTCAGTGTACCGGGTGAAGAGCCCTTCAAGGAATTTGTCGTTCTCTACCAGGATGGACTGAACCTGCGATGGAACGGCCAAGGAATTCCGGACTGCCCGGTCTGCGACGATCACTATGATACCGGTGAAAATGGGTTGAACTACCGCAGCGAACCGCATTGGGCCCGATTGAACCAACCCCCGTCGACCGATCTGCTCGATACGATATACCCGACGGATTGGGCCCTGGGACCGATCGAGACACCTCTATTCACAGCGTCCACCGGTGAACGAATTATCTTCCGCGTGGTTCAGCCAGAAGGACGGGCTCGCCAGCACACCTTCAATGTGATGGGCCACGACTACCTCGATCAGGGTCTGCCTGATTTTCTCTCTCCGGGCAGCACACTCATAACGCCTGGGGTAGCGAAAAACGCAGAAGTCATCGGTGGGGCCAAAGAGGGTGTTTGGCTATACCGTGAAGGACCCGCCCAAATGTACGCGGGCGGTATCTGGGGCCGTTTCGAGGTAAGCGCTCCTGGTCCCTAATCGTCTGTTGGTTGAAAACCTTTAACATCTAATCGGCAGAAGGCAGCGCCGCTCCTCACAATGAGAGGGTGTCGCTGCCTTCATTAATGGCTGTGACAACATTGTCTATTGCAATATGATCCAAATTTATGGGCATTATTTCTGGCTTGACTATCACATTGTGGTGCATAAAGATAATGCTTAGGGTTTTTTTTCGCACTCACCCCCAAGTATCTTCACGAGCCAATTGATAGACTGTGTGTGAAATATAAATTTGGGGTCTTATTTCGAATGTAAAATTACATATGGTACTTTCATTTCTGATTCCTAAAAATATATCTCCTATATCTCCATCTAAGAGATGGTGCTTTGGATCAATGGTCAACTTAATTTCAAGACGATTTTTCACAATAGCTCATATCGGATCTGATAAATGGGTCCCCGCTATGCGGTTGTGGATATCTTTAATGGTCCTTTTGACTGTCTTTATGTGTATGCCGGTTTTCAATTCTGCTAATGCTGGAGACATCCATCCGGAATTGCTGGAAAAAGCTGAGGTTGCAGACACGCTGGATGTCATCGTTTATCTCAAAAATCAACCTTTGCCTACGGTAGCCAGGCGGATAAAGATCCAGAGATCTCCCGAAATAGAAGCCTTGCGCGGCCGGATCAAAAAAAGCCTAAAACCATACCTGCCAAATAAAGCAATTCGAGACAAGACCGCTGAAGCCCGTATGATTAATCGGGCCCTCCGCGAACTACCGCTGGAGGTCAAAGACGAAATCCGTACGATCCGCAGAGCTGTCGATGACCGCCATGCTCGGATGAAGCATGCGATTCATGCAGCCTTGAAAAATGCCATTCACAATGAGCAGCAGGAGCTGGCTTTAGAACTCGAGCGTCTGGGCGGCAGGGTCAGGCACTTCATCACGATTCTCAACGCTGTTGCAGCAACTTTGCCATCCGAAAAACTGAAAGAGCTGGCACAATTTCCCCAAGTACTCTCTGTTGAAAACGATACACCTGGTCGACCTGAACTCGATACCAGCGTCCCTTCCATCATGGCCGACACCTGGTGGGTCAGCGGTGTCGATGGCGGCATCAACGATCTTGGAATCGTTGACTCTGGGGTTAATAATTCCCATCCGTCTTTGAACTCACATCGATTTTTTCAAAATGTTCAGTTTGACACGAGCGGACACGGCACGCACGTGGCCGGCATCGTGGCCAGCACGGATGCGACCTACAGAGGTGTGGCCTTCGGCCTGGATACCATCATCGTCGGCCAAGCAGGGTCCGAATCAACCTCGATGGCTTCGGTCGATTGGATTTTCTCGGTCCCTACCGAACAACCTGAGGTTCTCAACTACAGCTGGGGCCACGGTCTGGCCACAACGGATGATAGTTCCATCGATCGGTTCTTCGATGCGGTAGTCGATGGGCAGTCGACTCTGGCGATAAAGTCTATCGGAAACGGCGGCTGTGTCAGCCTGACAAGCTCGTTAACCTATCCGGGTAATGCCTTTAATGTTATCACGGTAGGCAACATGAACGATAACAATACCGTCAACAGAGATGATGACTTCATCGCCAGCGACAGTAGCCGTGGCCCGACTGTTGGCGGAAGAAAGAAACCCGACTTGGTTGCTCCCGGCAGTGGCACTGATCCAGGATGCCCCGATAACAATGACAGCAACGACATTTTCTCAACCGATTACGCATTCATCGGAAATCGGCCGGATTTTATTAGCGATTCGGGATCAAGCATGGCGGCTGCGCATGTTTCCGGTGCCGTTCTGCTGTTGGAAGACGGTGGCAATACCGATCCGATGGCCCAAAAGGCCGTGCTGATCAATGCGGCCGATGCCTGGACAGACAATGGCACCCCGGGTTTTACCGGAGACGATGGACCTGTTTCCGGTAAAACCTGGAACAAGACGTACGGTTGGGGATACGTGAACCTCGACCAGGCCTACGTCCACAGAAACGACTTTTTTACAGGGGAGGTATCGCCGTCAGGATCCCCCAACAACTATCGGATGTATAGGGGAAACATGTTTCCGGGTGACAAGGCGACTCTCGTGTGGAACCGGCGGGTTGGGTACAATGGCGGAGATTTCCCGACAGCATGGTTCCGACTCAGCGATCTCGACCTTAGACTCTATTCTGAGACCACCAACGCTTTGATTGATGATGGCCGCAGCACGATCGATAATGTCGAGCAGGTCGCCGCCGATATAACCGGTGAGGTCGTCATCAAGGTCGATGCGGTCGATGTCGCATTTGACAACGTAACAACTGAATCATTTGCATTGGCCACCGAAGAACTATTTTCGGAAGCGAGCGGCCCTGCCTTCAGCATTCGCCTAAACCACCCTGCAGCTGTTGATACAGGCACCCTTTTTTCCGTAGATGCCACAGTGGTCAACAGTGGCGACCTTTCCGCTCATGTCAACGACATCGAGTTGATTGTACCCTCCGGATTCGTCATCATTTCCGGCAGTAATCCGCAACGATTAAGCACCATCTCAGCCGGCGGAACCGCCCTTGCCTCCTGGACTCTTCAAGCCCCTTCTCATGCCGCTGTGTATCCATTATCTGCCGAACATCAAAGCTATTCATATGACATTCTCTTTACCGCTTCGAGTAACTCGGCCGTTACCGTTTCTGGCGGTGCGCCACCGCCGGCCCCCGGCGTGCTGGAAGTCAAACCTGCAATTGATCTCATAACCAGCGGATTCCAGGGCGGACCCTTCAACCCCGTCAGTCATGACTACACTCTGGTCAACTCCGGAGCCAGCACCCTGTCATGGACCGCGACCAAATCCCAAGCGTGGTTCAGTGTGGTTCCTGTCGCCGGAACCTTGGCGCCGGGCGCCACGGAAAAGGTGACAGTCACCATAAACTCGGCAACCAATGCTCTGTTACCGGGTACTTACAGCAATACAATCGATTTCACCAACACGACCAACGGTGAAGGACATGCCCGCTCAATCACTTTGACGATAGAAGCCAACCAAACACCGATAGCGAATGCCGGAATTAATCGAATCATAACGGAGGGAGAAACTGTCAACCTGGACGGTTCCCTGTCTTCTGATCCGGAAGGCGGTCCGCTGACATTCAAGTGGGAGCAAATGTCTGGACCGCCAGTCACCCTGTCAGACGCCTTTGCCATTCGACCGACATTTGTGACGCCTCCGGTCGTTTCTGGCTCCTATATGCTGACGTTCCAACTCACGGTAACGGATAGCGGTGCCCTCCAAAACAGTGATGATATATCAATAGAAGTCAATGACAACGGCATCATTGGATATCCGGCCGAAGCGATCACTCTGAGGACTTCGAACGGTGAAGCCATCGGAATCACCGAGGGCACTGGTGGAAATATTGTATCCCTTTTGTCGATGGATTCGGCCACCGTGGCTAACATCGGTAACCCACCCAATAATCTTCTTTACGGCCTATTCGACATTCGAATCAGAGCTAATGTGCCGGGAGGGACAACGTCTTTGACGTTCCATCTTCCTGAACCAGCACCACTAAACTTCACCTGGTTCAAATACAGCGCCACCAACGGATGGTCGGATTACAGCAACCAGACCATTTTCAACGCAGCCCGGGACCAGGTAACGATCACGTTGACCGACGGTGGCCAAGGCGACGATGACAACGCTCCCAACGGAATCATAACCGATCCTTCCGGTCTCGGCCTTGTAGCCACCAACCCCGTTGCGAACGCAGAAGGAGGAAGCGGCGGCGGTGGTGGCGGTTGTTTTATCGTAACAGCGAAAGAATAAAATAACCGGCTGAAATCACATCGGGTCATCAGCCGCTGAAAAGGTAATAGTGTTAGGAGGATCTGTTATGGTACGTCTTCAGAATCGCTCATTCTGGCTCCTTATATGGGTGGCTCTCGCGGCTCTGGTTTATACCGAACCGATCGGGGCGCAATCTCAGCATGGGCACAGTATGTCAACCGGTGATGATAAAGAAAAAGCACCACCGACAAAAGTCAGTGTCAATTTTTTCGCCGAACCGGAAAAAGACTCAGTTATTAAAGCCGGCGGAAACATCAAACTCGGATTCCGGATCACGGACAGCCAATCCGGCCAGGAAGTTTCAGGCCTTCGTCCAGTGGCATGGGCCCAGCGTCGGCGCACGCAGGAATTAGCTCCCGACCAGAAAGCCTGCGAGCAGTTGATCAGAACGTTTCAGCGCACAGGAATCCTCACCGTCCCGGCGGATGTTGACCTGAACGGTTTCTCCATTCTCACCGTCAATGACGACAACAGCGTGGGCATCTATAACCCAAAGGTCAATCTCAAAACGGCCAACCTTCATGCCATCATCCACTTTAACGGCCGACCGGCCCAGTGGACACTCGATCATAATCACGGCCTGGTTTACATCACCCTGCCGCAGGAGAACAAAGTGGCCGTCATCGATGTAATTCGCCGCGCCCTCCTGGATTATATCGATGTTGGCAAAAAGCCCCGTCAAATCCTGACCCGTCATGCTGGTCGGTACCTCTGGGTGGGAAATGACAAGGACGGTACTGTGAGCGTAATCGATCGAAGCACAAGAAAGGTAGTCAATACTCTGACGGTCGGTGAAGGTCCCATCGAAATCGAACTGGACCCCAGCGGTCATTATGCCTTTGTCGGCACGGCCGGGGAAGGCCGTGTCTCGGTTATCGACATCCAGCAGATGAAAGAAGTGGGACGCGTGGCACTGGGTACGGGTCAACTCAGCCTGAGCTATTCGCTGCACCGAAATGCTCTTTTCGTAGCCCACGAAAATCGTGGTCAGATTGCCCTCATCGATCCCGGGGGAAAACAGGCCATCGGCCTAAACCTCGAACCGGGGATTCAATCGATCACGTCCACCCCGGATGGTCGTTTCGTGCTGGCATTGATTCCTGAAAAGCGGAAGGTGATGATCATTGATACCGCCGGCAACCGTGTGATCGGTGAGCTACCCACCGAAACGGATCCGGATCACATTGTCTTCAGCCCGGATTACGCCTATATTCGAAATCGAAGCACACCGAATGTCACCGTGATCGAACTCTCTAAACTGGACAATCCATCAGAAGTCCCTGTAGTTAGTGTACCCATCGGAACGGTACCGCCTGCCAGCGTCAAAGGCCTGCCTGGCGTGGCGACAATGGCGGCCATGCACCATGGTGGCCATGCATTGATTTTAAATCCGGCGGACCTCCGCGTTTACATGTACATGGAAGGAATGATGGCTCCTATGGATTCATTCAAGACGTATACCAGCCGACCCTTGGGAATCATGCTGCACCACCGCAGTTTAGAGGAACGTGAGTCAGCCGGTACTTACCAGGCCATCGTTAAAATCGAAAAACCCGGCATCTACGACATACCGTTCTATCTGTCTGATCCCATTCAAGCCACCTGTTTTGAACTGGTTGTCAACGCCGGCGCTGAAGGCGAAAAAAGTGAGCAGGTGAATCCGGTTTTCTCCAGTTTGTTTACCGGAACGAGGTTCCGACCAAAGGAACCATCCCGCCTGAGATTCAAGCTCCTTGACGATTCTTCCGACAATCCTATTCCAGAACTTAACGATGTTCTGGTGATGGCATTTCTCAAGGGAACCCACTGGCAGCATCGCACACCGGCCCACCATATCGGTGGAGGGATATACGAAACCGAATTCACGTTCCCGCGTACAGGTCAATATTATGTATTGGTGGATGTACAATCACTGGGGATCTCTTTTGGCCATATTCGGCATGCTGTCGCGAATGTCGTGGCCGAGAAATAATGTTAAATATTAATTCGGTAACTGTCAGATCAAGTCTGAATTACTACAAATTATGAACCTACAGGTAGATTAGATAATAATGATATTTCTGATGTAAAAAACCTTAAGTAACATCATGCAAGGATTCTGCTTAATAGTAGTAACGAGGGAAATATATAGACATAATCATCTGATTTAGAACGTTTAATTTATATTTCTTTTACACCCTATTTCCCCTTTCAAAGCACCTTTCAAAGGTAATTGGTTTTTATTTTGATTCTTAACTAATAAAACGTCGATTATCATACTTTTGGAAGCCCATAATCAGATTTCCTCCGATTTACCCACCTCCGTTTTGGATCTATAAATATACTAAAGCTGTTAATAACCTAATACCTGAAGGGAGGTATAGATATGAAACGGACCGGCAGAAAAAATCAAATATTCATCGGTATGACGGTACTTTTCTTGACTTTGGGTTTTACAACCAGCGCATTAGCAGTTTCGACTTATAATGCCATCACCTCAACGACTCTGACCCTCACAGGGATCAATGGCTCGAATATCGATGCGCTGAATCAAAATCTATTTACGGAGGCGTTTATATGGACGGATGTAATTTTTCCTGCTGCCCCAACGGCAAACGCTCAAGCCTCTACACTGTTTAACTCAAGTACGCCAGTCGACTTCAGTGTAGGGCAATTTTTATTTTTAGAAGCAAGTGTTTCCGGAAGTGCCGAACTTGGATTCGATGCAGATTCTCTCTTGGAAACCCAAGGAGAGTGGGCGTGGACTAACAACTCTGCTGAGAGCTTTGTGTTAGATTTCACTTTGGATTGGGCTATGACAGCAAATACGTTTTCCGAGAACCCATTATCCCATTTAGCAGTGGCAGAGACTCTTATATTTGCCGACTATATAGACTCTAATGGTGGGGGAACTCTTTTAGATAATGTTTTCGGACGTTCTGTTAATGGTGATGGCAACTACACTAATGCTGGAAGTTCTTTAGATTTTACTGTTTTCATTGGTCCCAATTCATCAGGAGATATACTAATCTCATTTAACGATGCATTTGGTGGAATCTCCACCGGCGGAGCAGAAAGCCCTCCTCCTCCTGTCAATCCGGTTCCTATACCCGGCTCGGTTCTGCTACTGGGCGCGGGGCTGATGGGACTGGTTGGTATCCGGCGTGTACGTACAAATTAATGAAGGCGCTTTTCATTCTGGCAGATATTGATAGTGTATTACATTTAAGCGAAAGGGTATGATGCACATGAAGAAAATCTTGTATCTAACTCTTATGGTTCTGCTCCTTGCTGTAGGTGGTGCCTCGGCGGCCAAAATCGATTTTACCGATGAAGGACCGGCCCCCGCTTTAGATTTCAGTCAGGCGCTGGGTTTATCTTCATTTACCATTGATATTAGCGGCGTCGATCTCACATTTACTCCCGGCCCCCCTGACACTGTAAATCCGCCATCTTTATGGTGGGACAATATAGATGGTTTTGGCGTACAGTATAGCTATGAGCAGGATGAGATTGAAGGGTCTGAATATTTAAAATTAAGCTTTTCTACCCCGTTTAGTTTAGACAGCATATATATAGCCGATCTTTTTAACGAGCACGGCTATAAGGAATATGGTTGGTATCAATTGGATGGAGGGGAGCGGAAAGAAATCTTTGCAGCTTCTGATCAAGACCTTGGTGTCCCCGGAGATAATGGTGAGACTGTATTAAATATTGGCGGCATAATAGTTAGAGATATCCTTTTCACGGCGCCGGGTCTCATCGATGTGAATGGACAGTTGCAGAACCACGAATATGCGGTTCAGGGCATTTCGGGAAGTCCGGTACCCTTACCACCGACGATATTAATGCTGGGTTCGGGAATTATAGGCCTGGTCGGGTTCAGTTTTCGTCGGCGCGCATCCAAAGATAAGAAATAACTGGAAGTCGTTTAATAGTGCCTCTAAAAGAACGATTTGACAGGATTCGGTCGGTCGGATCGTTTTTTTATCACCGCCTTTACTTTCCATCTATAACCGATAATGTTCTTTAAAACGTGAAAAGCCACTCACTTTCTCACAGTCGGTGAAAATCGGTCGGATTTCCTGAAATCTACCCTTGTAATTTTCTTTTTGCATCTGACTGAATTAAATGATACTTCCAGCAGCCTTATTCTTCAGTTTTCTTTTCATAAGGTTAAACGCTGAAAATTTATAAAACCAAAAAGAGGTCTGACCAGAGTGTTAAAAAAAGCAGTGGATATGAGTAAATTCGGAGAAGAATAATTCCTAAGAAAGTGAATAAATGGATTTCATTCATTAAGAATCAAACTGAAAGTGCTGCCCTCTTTTGGCTTGCTTATTACTTCAATTCTGGCGCCTATTTGCTCGGTTAAATTGTGGCTTATCGATAGCCCAAGACCGGTACCCTTACCTGGGGATTTGGTTGTAAAAAAAGGATCGAAAATCTTCTTTTTCGTGCCTTCATCGATTCCACTTCCGTTATCGCTGACTTCTACTATCAAATGGCGGGGTAATGACTCGCCAAACTTCACCGTGAGTTTCACCCAAGAGTTTTCTTTGTCCACGGATTGGGCTGCATTAATCAACAGGTTGACTAACACTTGCTCAACGATTCTTGGGTCTGTTTTGATTGTCGGCAGTTTTTGGGGAACGTCGACCGTAAAGGATTGAACCAAGCTGTCAATTTTGCTGCGACAAATAGAAACAACTTTTGATATGACCTGACTAAGATCAATATCTTTTAAATCGATTTTCCTTTGGCTCCATACAAACTCTTTCAGTCTGGTAACAATGAGGTTGATGCGACTGGAGCCATGTTCAATATTACTGACCAATTTAAATATATCCTTTTTAAACTCATTATAAGGCATTCCACAAACTTCAATACCAACGTGATCTTTTTGATAATCATCTAGCATGGGAATTATTTCATTTATGTAGTCCTTGAGAATCGGTATATTGAAGCTGATAAAGTTATTGGGGTTGTTAAGTTCATGGGCAACGCCTGATATGAGAAATCCTAGTGATGCCAATTTTTCGCTCTGCATCAATTGCTGCTCCAATACCTTCTTCTCTGTAATATCATGAATCTGCATCAAATAACCTGAGAGGGAATCAGGTTGATCTTTGGCCAAAGGCGATATAATAAAATCAAGGTTCAGCACAGCTGACTTATCAGATTTAAAACACTTTAGATTTTCATCATTTTTAAAATCAAGGGTATCATTAAATCGAACCACCTGACCTTTGCGGATTTTCCTTTCAATATCATCTGAAATAATGGGTAAATCAAATAACTGTAGGCATTTCATATCATCATCTGATCCAAGACCAAATATATCCAAACAGGATTTGTTGTTTTTCAATAAATTTCCCTGTGTATCATAAGCCGCGATCCCCAGGGGTGATCCTTCAAATATTTGTTTGAATCTTTCCTGGCTTTTTCTGGCTGTATTTTCTGCCTTTTTTAGATATTCAATATGCTGAACAAACGGCTGGTATATAAGAAAAAACAGGACCGGAAATAACAATACGACAAGCATGGTAGAATCGAACAGCGCCTCAGTCCATATGGGAGAGTCGGGCAAATAGGCTAAGATGATCATCACCGTGGTCTCGCCCACAAATACCGCACACATAATCAACAGCAACAGCCGAAATGGTGAGTTAGAGAAGAAAACGATCATTTTATTGTAAATGGACCTTCGGGGTTTTTGAGTAGGATGAATATTTGTGGTTTTTTTCATCTTAATTTTGAATTCCTTGCATCCGTTTAAACTATCGCGACCGCGTCACCACGGCACCTCGCGATACCGCAGTTGCCGTTCAGCTAACACTTCCCCCTGACGGGTGTGTAAAGGACTTGCACCTCCAAGTAGGTGCGCCCTGCCGGGCACACAAAAATAAGCGACCTGTTGGTTCCCAACAGGTCGCTTTGCCAGAATCAAAGAAGATTAAATTGTTTTACTAAGTCAAACATGTTTGACCTGATTTAAAATAACTTCTTTTATACTACTTGTCAACGGGTAAATAGATTAAATGTTAATACCTCGATCTTGCATCAGATAGTTCTTGAAAAATAAAAAACCATCTGGGAACACTGTCATAGCAACGGTTTTGCCGAACCTGAACCGCTAAGACAGGAGGTACCCAGATGGTAAAAGTACGAAAAAAAGTTAGCAGGAAAAACCGCGGCCGTAAAGGGTTTTGTGAGAAGCGGCCGAGGCCCAGAAAAATCAACGCTTCTACGGCTTACGAGACCTGCAGCGAACAGTTGAGTCCATTTGGCGGGCTTTTGGCGCTGATCAAATTTATCGATCTGGTCGATTTTCAAGAAATTTTTCACTTTGCTTATCGTCCTCCATCCCGTGACCCCAAGCTGGGACACTATCTGATGATGATGGGTATTTTGATGCTACTGTTTATCGGGTTTAATCGCATCTGGCACTTTGTCTACGTCCGACTTGATGCTATGCTTTGCGGCTTTTTCCGACTCAATCGGCTGCCGGCGGCCAGCACCTTCTGGCGTTACGTGGACAGCCTGGGGATCAATCAGGCCAGATCCCTGGTCAAGGTGATGAGCATCCTGCGCGAGAGGGTCTGGCAGCTGTGCGGTCTGAGATATGCCCGGATCCGGGTCAACATCGACACCACGGTAAAAACCGTCTACGGACAGGCTCAAGGTGCTCGCAAGGGCCACAATCCAAAGCATCGCGGCAAACCGGGACTGCGGCCGCTGTTGGCGTTTGTCGAGGAAACCCATGAATATCTTCTCGGTAAACTGCGCCGGGGCACCACCGTGTCGGCCGAAGAGACCGCGGGGTTTATCGCCGATATTAAAAACCATCTTCCCGGCTGCGTGCAGGAGGTGCTGATCCGTGCCGATGGAGAGTTCTTGTGCTGGCAAAGCGTGCAAGCCGCTATGACCGCCGGCTTTGACTTTATTATCGGCAACCGGGGTTGCACACCGGTATTTGATGCCGACGAATGGTACCAGCCCTGGAGACGCAAGTTGCTTGAATATAACAGCTGCATCTATCAACCCGGCGGTTGGGATCGGCCGTGTCGCTTCGTGGCCATGCGCATTGCCAAAGAACAAAAGCGTACTTCGAATCAACCCGAACAGTGCCTGTTGTTTGAAGACGACAAATACACCTACAGGATCTTCTGCACTAGTCTGGCCGGCCCGGCCCATCAGGTGATTGCCGAATACGACAAGCGCGCCGATGTCGAGAACCTGGTCGGTGAAGCCAAGCGCGAAGGTCTGAATATGCTCCCCTCGGCCAAGTTCAAAAATAACGCGGCTTTCTTCCAGATCGTGATGCTGGCCTACAACATCTGGCGCTATATGAAAATGATGGCCGAAAAAAGCGCCGGGTCCCACCGCCAAACCGGTGGGGGCATGCTAAAGGGCATGATGACCCACACGGTTCGCATCGCGCGTTTGAAACTGCTCTTTATTGCTGCCAAGGTTGTCAGCGCCGGCAACCGCGATAAGGTCAAATACTCAATCCATGATGCCCGAACACCGGCGATGCTTTACTTGTTGCGCTTTATAGACAATGCGCGCTGCCGTCCGAAACCGTGGTGTGAGGCAAAAGTCTGGAGCCCTCGTTTTGCCGTCCAATAAAAGGCAAGAAATTTCTTGCACGAAAATATTTACACGAATTATCAGGATGTTAAAACCGAGCGAAAACCGTTTAGAGCTCATCAAAAATAAACGAAAATGAAAATATCCAGTTCCGATTTGACTCGAAAATGACTTCCGGTTCATAAAAATTTTAGAACCCGTTGGTCATCGAACCGGAATTGTGTGCAAAATTCAGGTAATAATAAAAGAAAAGCAAAAGGATCAATATTCTTTCACTGTATCATTCAATTGAGACTTCCAACCTATCAGGATACCTTTTTCCTAATCTACAAAAATAGCTATCAGATCGGTATTGATGACACACATGGAAGAGGACAGGTTATCTTCCTTGGAAAATTTCTTCTTCTAATACAACATTTCTATAGTGGGTCCAGCAGTTGGAGCCATACTAGCAGCCTTCGACTGGAGAAAATGAAGACAAGCACCAATGGTTCAAACATTCTGATAGAACCTTTGGGCTAAGAGTTTCCTATACCAGATGGACTGAAGTATAGCCAAGTCCAAATAATCAGACAGCATGATTCCGTCTTTTAAAAAAACGAAATGTGGGCGGAATTCTTCGCAGGAGGTCCCGGCTCAATGTTCATAGCTTATTCGGATTCCGTTTTCCACACCCACTGTTTTTCTTTATTGAATAAAGAGTTACTCTATTCATCACCTATTATAAGTAAACTTAACCGAGAAATAAACATTGACGATTATTTAAGTTTGGTTAATTACTCCTGAAACAGCTATTATCATCCACTATAGGCGATCCGGACAATCCGTTCTTCCGTAATCACCGGCAAAATTCAGCTAGATCATCGCCATCGATATCGCCGTCGAAATCAAACTCCCCGGCACAAACACTGGCAGCTGTATCGACGACTTTGACAATAGCCGAGTCTGACCCTTCGGCATCCGAAGTCACCGTTACTTCAGCGGGTGGGACCGCAACCGATACCGACAGGTTGCCGTTGGCGTCGAGGGTATTGGGAGGCGCGAGTCCTTCGACAGTCAGCGTCGGCGGAGAAAATCGATCAGAAGAAAATGCCGTAATTTCCAGTAAACCTGTCACTGTGCTGAATAATTCCGAAGTTATTTTAACTCTGTCGTTCAAAGACTTGGAGACAGCCGTGGGTGCGGTGTCATTTAGGTTAGTCAGGGTAATTGTGCCACCGCCAAAATCGGAGCTGTCAAAGTTAACATGGGCAAAGTAATTTCCGGTTGCACCCTCCTCGGTCATTAAGGCGGGACTCACACCAATACCTGATAGTTGGATACTTTGTCCTGAATGTGACGAAGCAAAAACGGTTGCCTTACCTTCACCCACATCGTTTCGGCCGTAAGTCGCTCTGTCAATCGAGGCGCCGAAATTTGTGGCAATTTTCCCAGCGACGTTAAAAAGCGGGGTTTCAGCACAATTCGTCGTACTTCCATTAGTACATGCCAAACCTATGAGAGATCCATTTCCCACCCCGGGGCCTTGAACTCGGAAAAAATTGGTGCCAAAGGGGCTGCCGGTTACCGAATGCGCGATAGCCGGATCTCCGATATAGCCTGCAGGAGTTGGTTCTGCAGAACCGTCCCAGACCAAAAAAGGCCCAATGCGGCTGCTCAATGCACCAGTAAAACCAGGTCCGATACCGATATCTTCGGTGGAGTTAACGGCACGAACCCCGCCCTCATCTGCCGGCACCTCAAAAACGTCAACGCCATAGGGGTGAGTTACCGTGTAAGTTCCCCCAGCATTTCGGGTATCAATGCGGATACGGATACGGCCGAAACTAATCTGGTCGCCGTCGACAACGACTTCATTAAGAAATGCCCCTTCCAATGCGAGGACCAGTTCTGCATCTCTATCATTGGCCATCCTCATTCTGGCTCCAGCGTTGAACCAGAAGCCCTCGCCTGTGAAGTTATCCGGAAATGTGATGGGGTTACCAGGATTTGGAAGCTCCAGTAAACAGAGACCATTTTGGTCTAGACAAAGTTCTAGTATTAACCCGTTGCTATCTTGATACCAAAGCGGATATCCATTCTCGATGGGATGAGTTCCGCCACCTGCTGGAACGGGAACAACAGGGCCAACTTTATCTAACTGAGCCATTGCTCCCTGAGAGAAGGTAAAAACAATTAACATGATTGTTATAGTTAATCCACGAGATGTCTTATTCATTGAAACCTCCTTTTCAAAGGCACCATTCTAATATTGCTCTTATTTTCTGTGAACTGGCGCCTATGGCGAGTTGATCTGTTTTCAAAGCAATATTTTTGCGGGCAAATTTGACCCGTACTGAGCGTTCTTTAATCTCCGAATTCGATCTCGTTCCAGTTGCCGCTGGGAAGATCGAGTCGGGCCTTAACCAGATCGCCAACATTCAGCTGGTTGAAAAATGCCGCTTCTCCTATGATCACATCGTTATCTTTGAAGTCGTCATTCTGAATGGTCGTTGTGTCCACAACCACTCCGACGATGGTCACCGAGGTATTCGCAACGAAACTGTCCACAGGTCCTCGGATGATGGTCCTGTCATCGGAGGTCGTGCTTTTCAGTTCGACCCGGGCGGCGATCACTGTTGTACTGGTCGGATTGAAACGACGACCACGTATTCTCAGGTTGTCGCCCGAGTTTATCCCGCCCAGGTTGGCTACACCGTCGAATTGAGTGAAATCATCCACTTGCACCGTGATTCCCGGAAGTCCTTCGAGCGTCAGGCTGCGGCTCGGCATTGACTGTATCCGCGTTCGCCTCGAACCTGACACTGTCTTTAAATTCGACTTTGACGGCCTGCAGAACCCCGCCGGAGATCGGGCCTTCCGCCTCCACCTTGGTACCGTTGGACAGGTCCGCTTCGGTACCGTTGAAAAAGGCCGCCGCGGCATAGTTCACCTGTTGGCCGTTTATGGTGAAGGTTTTGGCACCGGTATTGAGGTTGGCGATAAATCCTTCCACTTCTGCCTTGCCGACATTGTCAACGCCGAGACCGGTCGGTTTGATTTCAACATCGGTCGCGTTCAGGGTGGCGCCGGCCAGACTGTCGCCCTTCACCTCTACATTGACGCCATTGGCCAGGGTGCCGTTGCGCGGCACGACACCCGTGTAGTCGATCGTCAGCCCATTGATCTGGAAGGTGCTCAGCGCAATGTTCAGATTGGAGACAACGCCCTTTATCTCAAACAGTTCTCCCGGCACCGGGGCAAGCGATTTCCTCTCGATGAAAGACGCCCGGATCGAACCGTCGGCGTTGACGAAACCGCTGACCTCCACCACGTTATTGACGTTGCCCGGTCCGACATCGTTGAAACTGTCAAAACCCGGATCGCTGTTGTCAAATTGGGTGACGCCGTTTTCAACGATCACGCTTTGAGCCATAACGGTCAAGGTTTTCACAAACCCCGGGGTGGTTTCCACAACCGCACTGATCGGCCCTTCGAGATTGTCTTCAAATCGGATACTGAAAGCCGATCCGGTCGTGCCGTTGCTATCGAAGGAGCTGTCCATGGCAACCAGCATCCCTTTTTTCAAACCGCAGTCGTCCGACAGGGAGGGGCTGCATTGAAACGGGGCCTGATCTTCAAACTCGATTTCGCTGCCGCTGGTTTCAAACTCGATCCCGTTGACGATAATGCTGCCAAAACCCTCGATCTCACCGGCAGACACGCCCGTCTCAACCGCACCGCCCGGCAAACCGCCGGTGCCGCCCCCACTGCTGCCACCACCGCCGCCGCCTCCGCATGAGACTACTGTAAGGAGCATCAAAAAAGTCAATAATGTATGTATATGAAATCGCTGTTTCATTGCATTCCTCCAAATCTTTAGATCGTGATTATTATTTTGCTATGATGAATGAACATCTTTTCTTCATGACCTCTGAATAAGTAAATGAGAAATACATCGTAATACTTTTGAAATTCTCTATTGCTTTTGGATTTGGTAATACAAACGCAGGAAGGGGGGATTTAGATTTATATTTTTAAAAAAATATCGATATCCCGATAACGATCTCCACTGAGATGGAAATATAATGTCAGTTCTATAAATCTCAGACCATTTCTCTTTCGTCTTGTTACTGTTGTGTTATCGAAATAAACGAAGGTGGGACTGACAACAGGAGAATTTGACAGGCATGACGATTCGGAGTTGAAACACTTTCTCGGTTTCAGTATAGGCATTTGCTAGGAAAGTAGCATCGCCATTTTAGTCCAATTGAAGAAGGAGGATAGGATGAAAACAGGCGTCAGAAATTACCCACCATCATTTCCGGACCAGATGGGAATGAACTGCCTCCGAAGGGTTCAGCGGTGACGATAAAATTCTGGTGTTCTGGGAGTGGTTCAGTCGATGATACCTTCATCACGGCGTATCCCAAAGGCGTTGTTGAAAATACGCCGCCATTGGTTTTTTGGCCGTTTTTTATCAGCCAGAGTTGGAACTGCTTATTTTCCGGAATTTTCGGCAAGTCACTGGCCACAAGCACGCCATGTAAAGTTATCTTGGCCGATCACGAAAGTACCATCAGCATGAGGAGCCAGCTGCGTTCCCTTCATCTTAATGATTTTCAGTGGGCCTGACAATTGATTGGAGATACTCTTATTTTGGTTCCATTGCACGATATTGACAGTGGCCAATGAAATGACGACGACCAAGCTGGCCATTGCCAGGGCTGGGGAAAACCATTGAAAGAAGGATTGTATTGAACGGGCTTTTTGTTTTGGCTTTTGGGTGATCTGAGTTGATGAGTTGATTTTGATACGTTTCATCAATTCGGATTTAAGCGATTCCGGTGGGCTGACACGAGGCGCTCCAAATGCCAGAAGACCGACTGTCTGCTCGTAAGAGCCCAGAAGCGTCTGACACGATTCGCATGTGTAAAGGTGCTCCGATATCAGTTCTGCGTCTTTACGCTCCAGATTCCCCAACGCATATCCAGGCAATAGTTCCTCTATTTGGCTGTGTTCCGTCATATCGATTTCTAAACGATTCGATTGTTTTTAATCAGCGCTCATAGCCATACGATCTGAATTCAGGTGATGGCTATTTAACTTAATTATTGATACGTAGCTTATCAGGGTTTGGATTTAAGTTGGTCTTCCCTTTTTTATCGTCACCCATTATTTTCCGCAGTTTTTGCAATGCTGAACGGATGCGTGTTTTTACTGTGCCTAAAGGTTCATCCAGTATCTCTGCAATCTGGCTGTGCGAATAGCCCCTGAAATAGGCCAATGATAACGCATTCCGTTGGTTTCCCGGAAGCTGGGCTAATGCATCGGCAATTGCCCTGTGGGCCATGGCCATTTCGAGATCATCTTCCGGGTTTTCATGGCTGGTAAACATTCGAGGCAGGAATCCGCCCACGTGGGGCTCTGGGAAGTCAGCCTTACGTTTCTTCTGCGAAGCACATCGATGGATCGATTCCTTGCAATTCTTGCTACCCATACTTTCACTGTGGCTCTTTGGGAGGTATAAGATTCCGCTTTCTCCCAGACCTTGCTGAAAACGTCTATCGTAACCTCTTCGGCATCCTCCATATTGCCAAGAACATTATATGCAACACTAAAGACCAAAGTCTTGTATCGATCGTATAGATCACTTATCCCGGCCGGATCGCCTTTGGCAATACGTTCGAGAAGGTATTTATCGTTTTTATTCGCTATCAATTTTATTACCGGAGTTAGTGGCAAAAGTCACGGTGACAATATCATTGAATATCAGATTGATGAATCTGTAAAATTCTGATCTTTATTATTAATTGTGCATGGGGCTTTGGTAAAACAAATTCATTCTTTGTGTCAATAAATTGTCTTCAGAAACAGCCTAATTTATCGAATCATGGAATAAGATCAACATACATATAGTTAATGGAGACCATTTATAATTGGGACTATAACACGTGGGTTCCTTGCATCACCAGAAAATTAGTTTTAGAGGGTTTTCAGGGGATGTGATGTGCCTAGCACACGAAAGGAAAATTCCGGGTAGGCTGAATTTTGTCCAACACCGAAAATCGTAAAATTAAAGGCGGACCGTTTTGATCCGCCTTCTTATGACAATTTCTACTCCATTAGTTGTTATCCCGCACTTTCAGCACTGCAGGTGTCGCCTTTGCCGAAGGGATTGCAGGTGTTGAATCTCAAAATTGAGTATGCTGGACACCATTTAATAAATGCCGTCACAAGGGGCACCAATCCAAGCGCTCCCCACCAACTTTGAAATACAACACCGGCTCCGATAGCTGCTATACCGATTATAATCCTGGCATATCGATCAACTTTTCCAACATTCTTCTTCATTTTGGGCCTCCTCGATTGACTTGTAACGGCACACGTTTAAATGTGGCCAGCTTTGTTAAAATTATATGTCTGATCACAGTGCCTTTCGATCTATCTATAGATAGGCAAATGGATCTATGGCTGCAATATATGAGCATGCATTTCCAGTGTCTGTGACTTTATCACAGAGGCGCATTCGTTCATTCGCCGATGCTGATGTACCAAGGTGATGTAGGGCCTGAAAGAGTGACATCCGGGAGGCAGATGAATAAAAGGTGTAAGTTTGGGAAATATTCGGACGGCTATATGTGTAACAAGCGGATATGGTTTCTGGAGAGGACTATTCGACCTTTGTGTTCAAAATCTTTTAGCAGGCGGCTGACGACCTCTCTCGAGGTGCCGAGGTCGTTGGCAATATTTTGATGGGTCGTTTGAAGTACATCGTTTTCGGCTTTTTCAATCAAGTAATCCTCGAGGCGAACGTCCAGTTTGCCGAAAGTCACTTCTTCGATAAGCTCGATGATCTCACCAAATCTCTGACTGAATAAGGAAAAAATAAAGCCTCGCATGACCTGGTGTTCCGCCAACAGTCTTTTGAAAATACCTTCCGGTAAATACAACATTGTCCCGTCAACCAACCCGACAGCATTAGCCGGGTAATTCCTGTGCGAGAGGATACAAGCGGCGTTGAGGATACAGGTTTCGCCGGGATAAATTTCATACAGCGTGATTTCCCGACCGGTTTCACCTATTTTGTATACCCGTATTTCCCCGGACAGAACAAAAGCAATACCAGGGCATCTGTCGCCTTCAAGATATAGTTGGGTAGGCGAGAAAAAAGCCTGACAGGTAGAAGCCGATAGTATTGTTTCGACCAGTGAGGGATTGCCGTCTTTAAATATTGGAAAAGCTGTTAAGAACTCTTCCTGTGTTACTTTGTTCATTATGGCCTCTAAATGTCGCGTTTTAATGCCTATTCATGATTTCGGAGCAATCGATAATCATGCGTGAGGTCTTTCTCTATTTTGTGCGGTCTGATTAGCGAACTTCAGATCTTCCGGTGTGTTGATATTGAAAAACGATTCCAGTTTGGGATCGACCACTTGCAGTGCTCATACGGAATGTCTTTTGACTTTGAGTGATTCATACATGCTGTCTGTCTTGACGTCTCCACGCCCCAGCCGATCCTCTATGAACGGAATACATCGCTTGGAATATACGGCACATAACGGTTGGAAATGGGACCCGGATGCGGGGCAACAATGTCGACATCGATATCGATTTCACTGACCAGCATACGCACCAATTCAGTTTTCAACAACGGCGTGTCGCAACTGGTGACAAACCCGTAATCGGTGGTCATATTCACCAGGCCGGCGTGGATGCCCGTAAGGGGAGTTCGAAGGTTAAAGATGTCCTCTACGATCCTTATTGGTCTGGTTACCGTATAATTGCGGTTGTTTGGTTACCAAAAGAAGCTGATCGAAACACTCTTCCAGGACTGCTCAAGATCCGGTCAATAAACGAGCGCCCGCCAAGCTCGAGGAAGGCCTTGTTGCGTCCGCCCATGCGGCTGTTCAACCCACCGGAAAGTATGATTGCCAGCGCAGGTGGTTTGCATAAAAAAGGCCTCGAACCGGAGGTGTATTGATGGATGTATCACCAGATCGAATCCACCGCATCGATGTCAATCCAACAGCTGAACACTTACTGTCGCGCCGTTTTCGAACCGGGAAACACCTTCCGGTATCAATAAAAGCGCATCGGCAGCGGCAATGTTTTTCAGGCGGCTGATATCTTCTGTTGGAGAAAATATCGTTTGACCATCTTTCCGATACAAGCATCCGAAAATCGCCTGGGTCCAGTCCGCTTGCCCCTCGACCGTTTGATCCAATTGAGCTTGAACCCTGGGAAGATAAACGTCATCGTGTCCGCAGATTTTCCGCAGGGCCGGCAGAACAATCTGAAGAAAGGCCACCAGATTGGAGGGCGGTCCCCCCGGAAGGATGAACACGGGTTTGCCACTCAACAACCCGAATCCTACCGCTTTGCCCGGTCCAAGTCGAACGTGGTGGTAGGATTTTAGCCACCCCAAATCGTCCAGAACCCGGACCATGAGATCCCGGTCTCCGGTCCACGCTCCACCGCTGGTGACCACGGCATCGTTACCCTCCAAAGCACACCTTATGGTTTCTTGGAGGCGGCTTACATCATCCGGTACATGAAACACTTCGGTAACCAACCCGTAGCGACGGCACCAGCCATTTAGCGTCAGTAGATTGCTGGCATACACTTTCCCGGCGCAAGGAGCGCTTCCGGGTAGCATGATTTCATCTCCCGAGGCAATCAGGGCGACCGAAGGTCGATCAAAAACGAAGATGTCTGAAATCCCTCCAGCCGCCAGCAATCCGATTTTCCCCGGGCTAAGGTACGTTCCGGCGGGTACGACAAGTTCGCTGCGCATAACGTCACTTCCGGCAGCAAGAATGTTCCGTCCGGTCGCTTCTGGTGCTGAAATATGAATGCTCCTGCCGTTAACTTTAACGAATTCTTCGGCAACCACCGTGTCGGCGCCGTCCGGAATTTTGGCACCGGTGAGAATTCTCACGGCTGTTCCGGGCGGTACGGAAATTTCGGTTGTCTCGCCTGCGCCCAGCACACCGCAGACCAATAACTGCAACGGGTTATCCTCGTTTGCATGCCTAACATCGGCCGCCCGGATGGCATAACCGTCTTTCATGGAAACATCTAAAGAAGGCGAATCGACTTTGGCCGTCGCATCTCTCGCCGCCACGAACCCGGAACACTCCATCAGTGAAACGAGTTGCTCGGTCGGCGCGGGCAGGAGTTTGAATGTACGATCGAGGGCCTCTTGCAGTCCAATGAATCCATCCTTCAATTCAGCACCTCATTTAAAATTCCCGGTTCAATGCCCTTCCGGGCAGATTTCGGTTCAACGCTCATTCGGGCATGGACCTCTTACCGCGGTAATCAGGCGGAAGTCGCCAATTCATAATCCCGGCAACACACCGAAAAGTCGTTGAAGCCGGTCGAAACCGTTCGCCTTACCTTATTGTTGAAACCGAAAAGCGCATCCACTTCCTCGAGCCAGTGCGTATAGACGAGCCGGTTGGCCTGCTCCAGATGCGCGAAAAAATTATGGTCGACGATCCCTTTTTGAACGGCGTGGTCTTTCAACCGACGGATTATATCCCGGCCGTCGACCATCTGGCTGCAGGCCTCGGTACATCGGCCGCAGTCGAGGCACATCCAGATGGCCGGGCTGTTCAACATTTCATCCATCAAGCCCAGGTTAAACATTCGAAACAGGGTTCGCGGGTCGAACACACTTCTTTCGCAGGCAATCGGGCAGGAACTGCTGCACTCGCCACAGGTGAAACACGCCGCCGCGTGGGAAGGATCGTGACGTTTCAAAATGGCCGTTTGTTCTGCCCTTTGTCGTTGTTAAGCGCACTGTCCTTCGAATTTCTTCGGCCGGTGAAAGCAGCCAGTCGCACCATTGACGATCCGAAACCGAGGCCAACTTCCCGCGAAGACAGTTGACCACAGCCTGTTTTCGAGCCCGTTGAAAACGGGCGAACAACATTCGATACGTGCGAATCGTATCGACAGAAAAAATATGCCTCTCCAATGCGATTCGCCGAATGTGGGAAATAAGCTCTGAAGGCTTGACGGTGTTGGGACAGATTTGCAGGCATCGCCGACAGCTCTGGCAGTACCAAATCGAGGGTTCGTTCAGCAACTCCTCGATCATACCGAAATTCGCCATCCGCACCAGTTTCTGCGGACGCAGTTTGCCGGTAGCTATATTGACCGGACATTCGAAATCACAAGAACCGCATGTCCAGCAGCGATTGATATCTGCTTTGGCCCCTTGATCGATCATTTTTCTGAAGCCGGCATCGGGTGTTAACATCGAATCCATGCTTTCAAATTTCAGTGATTTCGGCACAGCAACCCTCCTCGTACCATCAAATGTTCAGTAGGTGTGTCACATTTTTTTTCGGGCGCCGATTTCATCGGTGCGATCAACTCCGTGTTTAACGTTAAAGATAAGAAAGAATCAAAGGAAATCAAAGGAGATGGGAAACATATTGCCATATATACTTTGCCGAAACAGCGAAAACAATGGCAACCAGAATCAACTTGATACCCCGTTCCGGCAGGTAACTCTGACACTTGGCCCCGCAAGACATACCCAGCAATCCTCCCAGCCCGAATAAAATGCCGAGATTCCAGTCCGAAGGGGCAACCCTTCCCTGTTGAAGTGGGATGGTGCAATTAAATACCACCCCGGCAAGAGATGTCATGAAATTGGCCAGAAGCAGTGCCCCCGCAACCGCATAGACCGGCAAGCGGATGGTTGTGACGAGAAAATGGTGCGAGGATGGCGCCCCCGCCAATGCCGTAAATACCGCTGATAATTCCCACACACAGAGCCGGGAAAAAAACCGACGGAACATTGAAACAGATTTCTTCACCCCTGAAGGTGAACCTGACCGTTCGAATCGTGGCGCTTATGTTGCAGGTTTGATGATGAGTAAATACTCCATGAAACGCTCTACATAGAATTTTTGCGCTGGGATGGATGCAATCCTCTCAGTTGCATAGAGCTTGTCTGCAAACACCCTCCTCATGGTATTCCGGGAGCAGCCGAGCCAGGATGAAAGAGCAGAGACCTTCAGTGTCGTCCGGTAAAAACCGCGGAACACCCCAATCTACTGGTGAACTGCTGACGACCGCTATCAGGTGTCGGTCATCCCTGCAGGCTGGCGGTTTTTGGTTTTCCAGGCGAAAGACCTCGACTTTCGGCAATTCGGTTCTTTTAAATCCTTCCACCAAAACAATGTCCATCCCTTGCATCAAGGACAGCAATTCCAGCGGCTGGTGGTCGTGACTTACATCCATGACCATCCCGATCCGTTTCGGTGATGTCACTATGGTCGTAGCAGCACCGGCTCGCTTGTGACGCCAGCTGTCTTTGCCCGGCTGGTCCATCTCGAAGCCGTGGACATCGTGTTTGATGGTTCCCACCGTTAGTCCGCGTGATCTCAGGGCGGCAATCAGATCGGCCGTCACCGTGGTTTTGCCGGAACCGGAAAAACCGACAATACACAACACCGGTGGCAACTTTCCGAGGTTGGCAGTCGAAAAATCGACAGGGTCATCATTTTTCGTACATAAGACAATTTTCATCCTCATCCTCCAATGGAATGCATGCCGCGATCGTGCGATAGTTTCCGACTCAGCCGGTCCAGTTCGTGTCAGCTTGGTTTGCCGGCGACGGTGCTGCGGATGATTGTCATCTTTTCTTCCATATGAATCAACTAGCGCCCTGGCGGTTCACTATCCTTTATCAATTACATCCCCTTGCCAAACGGACAATGCGGATAACTGCACTCCGGGCAATCTTTGCACAAACCGCCGTGACCGATGAAAGCCAATTCTTTTTTGCCGATCTTTTCACCGGACAAAATTCGCGGCAGCACCAGGTCCAGCACGGTGATGCGATGGTGCAGTCCGCATGCCGGAACCCCTAACAGGGGGACTTCCCCGATGTAAGCCGTCAGAAACATGGCACCGGGCAGCGCCGCAGCCCCGTAATGTATTCCGTCGGCGCCGGCTTGCCGAATCGCCTTGCGGGTCACATCGTCCGGATCGACGCTCATGCCGCCGCTGAGCAGCAACAAATCGCAGCCGTTTTCCAGGTGGGTACGGATAGCGGTTGCAATCATTTCTTCTTCATCCGGAGCAAAGGCGATACCGGTCACTTCAGAACCCAGCTCGGCAATCTTGCTGCTAAGGGTCGGGGCGAACTTGTCTTCGATCAATCCATGATAGACCTCGCTGCCGGTAATCACCAGACCGGCTTTGGCTTTGCGCAACGCCTTGACGGAAACCACGCCACCGTTCTGCCCAGCGATAGCGGCCGCTCGCTCGATGGGCGCCCGCTTCATGACCAGGGGGATGGCCCGGGTTGCTGCCACCAGTTCGCCTTTCTTCACCAAAGTGTGACTGTGAAGGGTCGCACACATGACTTCGTCCACCATGTTGAAAGCAGCTAAGGCCGCCGTGTCCACCGACAGCAAACCATCGAGAGCCGCGTTCAGGCCGATCTTGCCTTCTTTCGGGTCGTCACGCCACTCGATTCCCTGACCGGCCAATCCTTGGGCCAGTATCGAAGCGGCCTGATTTTCATGAATTTCGTCATCTTCCAAGTCGATGAGGTAGAGGTGATTTTTACCAAGTTTTTGAAGATGGCAAATGTCATCATTGCATACCGTGTGGCCCTTGCGGTATGCCGGGCCCTTGAACTCGCCGGGACGGATTTCGGTGATGTCGTGAGCCAGTTCGGTACCTACGGCATCTTTGACGTCAATTTTTTTCAACACGGCTGTTCTCCTTGTTGCCATAGTCCTCAATGCATTTTAACCGGTGACCATTCACGGCGGCTTTTCATTGGCGCCTGCCGCGACGTTTCTCTTTCCGGTGTCCAGTTCATATCCGGCCAGGCCACCTCCTTGGCGTGTGAAAAATAGCAGGTTTCGGAGCAGGGCTTGCAAAGGATACTCCCTTTTTCGATAACTTCGCGACGATCACGTATGACCTGACCGCAACGGTTGCAGACCACTTTGCGTTTCGTCGGTCCGGGCATGTCACACACATCGAGAGCCACCCGCACTTTCTGCACTCTGAACAAAACACTGTCGGGCATTCGGTGATAAGCCGCCAATTGCCGGGCCGATTTGCCTTCGATTTCCGGAGCGTACATTGTAGCCAGGTTGCGGGATTCTTCGGTGGAGAGGACCCGATAGGCCTTCCCGGTTTCTAAATTCACAAAGGTCGCCGCCATGATTCCGTAATCCATAAACTTCAGGCTCCGTCGCCCCAGTTTCACGCCGGTCACGTGGGCCACGGCATCGGCCGTGCAGCGGTCCATCTCCACGTAGACGATCAGTTTCTTGATCTGGTCCCGGCGGGTAGGCTCATCCAAACCAATCAGTCGGCAGCCCAGTAAGGCCATGCGCACGCCGACTACCTGCCCCGGACACATGTGGCCGTGGGCGGAGGAGGACTCTTGTAGCAGTGTTTCAAACGTTTTCAATGGTGGATTGACCTTCTTTTTGTGCTGCATCCTTGTGGTGCAGTCGAAACAGCGTGTGGACGGTTTACAAAATACCGGCTCAATTCGCATCAGGCTTATGTTCAGCCGGCATTCTCTATCGGTTCCGGTATTTTCAGCTGGGCCAGGGCCTCCAGTTCTTCCATAATGAATTTCTGAGTGACATAGGCCAGGTTGCGATAGAAATCTTTTTCGGCGTGACGCATGACCCTGCCTGAAAAATCGGATACCCACGCGCCGATGTGGTCCTGCAGAAACGATTTCTGCCGTGTTAGATGCCCGCAGACGGTTTCGGTCTCCTCGGATCGGATCGCATCGATTTCGCTGAAGATGACAACGTACATGAACTCCAGTTCAGCGGCGATGTGGTCCGGGGCATCCTTGAAAGTTTCCGAAATGGAGAGGCCGCTTTCGAGGTAGCGTTTGCGAGCATCGACGGTGGAATCACCCATGATTTTTCGCTCTCCATCAAGATAGATGGAGCCATATGGAGGGGCGAGCAGCCGGTAGGGTCCAATAAACAGACGGGCAAATTCACGCCTCAATTCTTCGATATTTTCGGTACGCTGCAGTTCACTTCGCATGAGCACGGTGGAGGCCAGGGCTTCGGAACCGAGAAACGCCAGCTGCCGTTCCATTTTTTTGAGCCGCGTGATCAGATCCATTTCCGGAATGTAGTAGCAATCCGACAGCCCCTTGTAGACGTCCATTCGGGCAGTCTCTCGCAAAATCAGGTCAGTGACGTTCATTTCGATCTCCCGGTCGGTTGTGGGTTCCTTCGAGATAGCCTCCCCTTACAGGCGATAGAAGGTCGCTTCCGGAAGGGGAGGCGCCGATGGCGGCAAAAACAGGTAAACCAACTCCTGTCCGAGAATCACGCCGGCTCTGCTTCCAGCTTGAGGAACCGTTCACCCAGCGTGTACAGCAGCAGCATGACCGCCAGTGCCAAAGCGAAAACCAGCCATTCCCAGACACTTGGGAAATAGCTGATGAATTGCGGATACTGCTCGGCCTTGGGCCCCACCGGACGACTCTGGCCGGCCAGCAGGATCTCCATGTGCATCATCAAGGTGCCCACCAGCACCAAGGCCGAAGCCACCAGTCGGCTGGTATCGATCTGGCGTATGGAGGGAATGGCCATCATGACAAACGGAAGGAATAGACCGAGGATCACCTCGATGTGAAAAGGTCCCATCGTGCCGAAGGAGTGCTCGAACTTGCGATAGCTCAGGAACTCCGGGATGGTCGTTGCCGACTCGAAGGCGTATTTCACCAGCGTGAAGACCACAACGGTGCCTAATGACCAGGCGAATATCCGTGTGAAGTCGTCACCGATGATCCGCCCCACTTCGGGAGTTTCGGTTCCGGTGATCCGCGCCTGCACCAGGTTGTAGAATAAGAACAGGGCGGTACCGCTCAAGATGCTCATCAGCAGACAAAAGACGGACATCAACGGCCCGAAATAAGTGACCCTGGATTCGGTCAGACCAAAGACGGAGCCGATCATAAGCGGTGCAATCAGGGCGCACAAAAACGATACGGTCCCCAACGCCTTGCTGAAACCGCTGTGCCAATCACCGGTATGCAAGCGCCAGAATTTCAGGATCAGGACCACCAACTCGATGCTGTAGATAAAGCCCATCCACCAGATTGGAGAGCTGAAATTGGGAGAGAGCATGATGTAGATCGTGTGAAATACGTTGCCCAGCTCCAGGCCGATGGAAACGAACCCACCAATCAGGGTGGCAATAGCCAGAAACACCAGCCGCTTGGCCACCGGATAATATTTCTTGACACCGAACACCAGCGGAATGGCCGCCAGAATGGTGATGCCCGAACTGGTCAGCGCCAGGAAAATGTATACCCCCAACGGCAGTGTCCAGAGCAGCACATCGTTGGCATTGAACAGGAAATGTCCTTCAGTGAACAATTTGAAGGTCGCCACCAGCCCGGCGACAATGATGATGCCGAGCAAACCCAGCCAGGTTCCGTAAAGTCCTTTGGAAGATTTTGCCTCACTCATTTAAATACCTCCTTTGCTCGGCTGGTAATGGGCCGGATTAAAATCACGAATGTAAAAAATATGCGGACCGGTGCCGAGCTGCTCCCGCAGCCGGAAGGGACGAAACTTCCCGAGCAGCTGACTCACCTTGCTGTTCGGGTCGCTGATATCGCCGAAGATTCTGGCGTCGGCCGGGCAGGCCTCGACGCAGAAGGGAAGATCCCCGTTTTTCAGCCGGTGATCGCAGAAGGTGCATTTTTCAACGACCCCCTTGGGCCGGATGGCAGAGAGCGTCGCACCGCGTTCCGGGTTGTAGTAGGGCGTTCCTTTTCCGCCCGCCTTGCGAACCTCCTCCGCCGGTGAAGATGTCACCCCCTCGATCAGGGCGTTCTTCTCCCTCCAGAAAGGGTGGGGCTCTCTCCAGTTGAAGTAGATGACGCCGTAAGGGCAGTTGAACTCGCAGTACTTGCAGCCGATACACTTGTCGGGATCGTGCATGGTGATGCCGTTGTCGAGCTTGTGCATGGCCCGGGTCGGGCAGCCACGCACGCAGGGTGCATTTTCACAGTGGTTGCACAGGGTCGGTATGTAGTGATAGCGCACATTCGGAAAGGTGCCCGAGGTTTCAGTAATCTTGTTCGACCAGTAGATCCCATCCGGCACGTTATTTTCAGTTCTGCAGGCGATGCTGCAAGCCCCGCAGCCGACGCATCGCTGCAAATCGATGACCATGGCATATCTTGGCATTGTTTTGCCCTCCTACACTTTTTCGATTTTGACCCGCGTGCCGGCATGACGAACCGTGCTGCCGCTCATCCGCTCGTAGACCGCTGGGATCAGGTCGTTGTTGTTTCCACCTCGGGGAATTTTACCAAACTCTTTAGCGGCCAGCCGGCCGTATACCCAATGACCTTGGCCGTAGCATTTGGCCACCGTGCCCGGCCGGACACCCTCCCAGAGTTTGGCGGTACACTCGATCTTTCCGGTCGGTGACGTCAGCCGGATCCGGTCGCCGGTTTTGAGGCCAAGCGTTTCACCGTCCACAGGATTGATCTTGGCCACGTCTTCCCAGGCTACGTCTCCGGGATCGAGATCCTTGAAATCGTAGTACCAGCTGCAGTTCGCCGAACGTCCTTCCCGGTTAAGCCTGGATTTGTGATCCACGAAAAGGAATGGATACGCCTTTGGATCCCCGTCAATGTAAGGTTCCTCATAATGGGGAATAAAGGCCCGCTCACCCCGCGCCGCGTAAAAAATGACCTCCATTACATTATCCACGCTGGTGTTGTGTTTTTCAGCGTGCTTTTCGAGGGCCTCTTTGAGGGTTTCGCTATAAAACTCGAACATGCCGGTCTTGGTTTTCATCTTGCCCCAGCGCTTACGGAATGGGTACGGATCCGAGTTCCACACACCGGCCTTGGCAAATTCCTCCCAGCCGCTGAATTTGTCCCCGCCCTTGTGTTTTGCCGGATCCCAGAGGTTCTGAGTGGCAAACTTCAGGGCGTAGAGCGCGAATTCTTTTTCGTTGGTCGGTTCTTTTCCGGTTTCCGGGTCCTTGTACTCTTTATAATGGCGCAGCAAATTGTCGAATCCGCGTTCGGCCAACTTTTCGGCGAGGAGCCAGGGAACTTCTGTTTCATCGATTTTGTAATCCCACACCGGCTCGACGATGGGCTGCATGATGGTCACATGCCGGTAGCCGTTGCCGTGGGATTTGACATAGCCCCACTTCTCGAACATGTGGTGGGTGTTGGGCAGCACGATGTCGGAAAACCAGGTGAATTCAGATGCGTTCGTGGTAATGTGCACCACAAACGGGATCTTGGACAGCGCCCGCTCCCAACGCTCCGGCTGTCCGCATGAGAAGGTGAAGTTGTTCATGTAGCCGACTGCCACTTTTATCTCGTTGGGGTCTTCGTTCAGGATGCCGTCGGCCGCGTTGTTGGTGACCACCGCGCTGCCGGGTTTGCCGGAATTGATGGCGGGAAATTCGAGTCGTCCGCGGTGGTCGATTTTTTCGTGTTTCTTGCCCTTCTTGGCGATTTCGTCCATAAAATCGTCCGGTTTGGGAAATTTGGACGTATATTCTTTGTTGCTCTTGAGGGTGCCGCCAACATTGTCGACCCCTCCCGTAAGGCCGTTGAGGGCATGACAGATCATGCTGGTGTAACCGCCGCGCACCTGCATCACCGGGCCTCCACCCACCCAGGAAATGACATGAGGAGCCGCCTTGGCATAATCTATGGCTACCTGCCGGATCTGATCGGCCGGTATCCCGCTGCGCTCGGCCGCCCATTCGGGAGTTTTGTCTTTCAGTTCCAGGTTCCACCACTTCACCAGGCCATAGGTGTACTTTTCTTCGAAATCCTCTTCGTAGACCTGCTGGTTGAGAACAAAGCGGTTCTCACCGTCTATGAAATCGCCCACAAACTCCTTGTACCAGAGCCCTTCGGTCAGGATCACGTGGGCCAGGGCGGCGGCAAGGGCGGCATCCTGCCCCGGTTTTACCGGCATCCAGATGTCAGCCTTGGCGCCGGTGGCGGAAAGCCGCGGCTCGATCACCACGATCTCGGCGCGGTCGATAACCGATCCCCAGACCTGAGAGTAATAGGACACTTGTCGGTTGGCGGCCAGCGGGTCCGCGCCCCAAATGAGCATGTAACGGGTGTTTTTCACGTCATACTGGCGGTAATCCCAGAGGCCCTCGGTATAGTATGGACCGAACTTTTCAGCCTCGGCGCAGATAGCGCTGTGAGAGATGTTGTTGGGGGAGCCGATGATCTTGGTCATGCGGTCGTAGAGCACATCGCGCATGTAAGTATAGCGCCCCCGCATGAGCATGTATTTGTGGGTTTCGTTGGCGTTGCGAAGATCCATGATCCTGTCGGCCATGGTATTCAAGGCTTCGTCCCAGGAAATCGGTACGAACTTCGGATCTTCGCCTCGTCCCTTTTTCGGGTTGGTCCGCTTCATGGGGGTCTTGATCCGGTCCGGATCGTAGACCTGCTGAATCCCCAGATGGGACCGCGGGCAGCCGGCCCCGTTGTTGACCTTCGAGTGGGGATTTCCCCGGACTTTCACTGCCCGTCCATCGATGACATACACCTGCTTCGAGCACCATGAGGTGCACCCCTGGCAGGTGGCCGGCAGCCATTGCCCCATACCGCTCTTAGCACCGACGTCGGATGCCGCCAGCGCTTTCAGCTCTGGCTTGAGTCCTGCACCGGCAGCCACAGCAGCGCCGGTAACTGCCGAGGCCTTGATGAACGACCGTCTCGATAATTTGACATTACCGAGAAAACCCTCCATCAGACTTTTGCTTTCCTTTTTGATGTCGTCCATAATGCCTCCGTGTATCGGTTCATGATTGATCAGTTTATCTTTTCGGCTTCGATTGTGAACGAATGGAGCCGATGAACGTGAGTCCGAGACTTAATTACCACAACTCCATCCGTTTAAGGAGGTGCCCTGGATACCAGTTCGTTGTCGCGAATACACTTCAACCAGAAAGTCCAGTTCTTCCGGATCCAACGGCTTGCTCAAACAGGCATATATGTGCTGGGAAAGGGCATCTTTCAGATCCGGGTGAAGCCGGTGTTGCGATGTGCAAAAAATGCTGACTTCTGCGAATCGCGTCTTTATTTGACGAATCATCCTGTTGGTTACCACAACCGAATCGACATCCATGATGGCCGCCAGGCAGCCGGTGTGACTGAGACCCTTCTTGAAGCTATCCAAACTCCGAAACACCCTGGCTTCGAATTGCCTCTCGCATAAAATGAAACGCAGTTCATCAATCTGCTGTTCGTCCTTGCTCAAAATGCAAATGCAGTTTCCCACTGAAGAACCTCGTAGGACGAATAAAAAATGGATTGCGCCGACTTGTTTTACAAACGGACACTACTACTATGTAGCAATCAGTGTACCAGTAACGCGCGGGAAGAAGCGAATAAGGAAACAGAAATTCATACAAACCGTTACGAATTCATAAGTAACTGAAAACTTTAGACTATTTATATAAAAAAATTAGTGTGATGTGAAAGTTAACTCAAAAAGAATTTAGAGACGGGGAACTATACAAAGGACTCACTGAATGAAGACGTCCGGAAATCGGACAATGAATTCGACTGCAGGAGTAAATGTTTAAAATCCAGCTGGTTATAGCGTCCGAAAACTGTACGATATGTGTCGGCGGCACCGGACAATGACGCTGAATCTGTCTTTTCAATTATATTATCGTTGAATTTTAAGCGTGAAAAATGAATAAAATGCTGGATTGATGGCTTTTGAATTTTGCTTACTAAACGAAAGAAATGCGCAATGGTCGATTGCAGTCGGTACCAGAAACCAGGGTATGCAGGGACTCAATTGCTCAATGGATGGTGGGCTTGCGGATTTGATATTTTTTCAATTTTTCATAAAGGGTGCTCCGGCTAATTCCCAGGCGGGAAGCCGCAGATGTTTTGTTCCAGTCGCAACTCTCCAGCACCTCGAGGACCAGCTGGGCTTCATTTTCTATGATGGTCTGTTGCTGTTGGGTTGTATCCGGTTTTTCGAAGCCGGTCTCAGTGACAGATGAGGGAAAGTCGGAAGCCTCAATCTGCGCGTTTTTAGCGAGGACAACCGCATGCTCGATACTGTTTTCCAGTTCGCGTACATTCCCCGGCCAGGGATAATCGAGCAGCCTCCGCATGGCATCCGAACTGATCCGCTCAACGGATTTGCCTTGCTCTGCGGCAAACTTATCCAGAAACAGGCGGGTCAGCAGGGGGATATCATTGGCGCGTTTTCTGAGGGACGGCAGGTTGATAGGAATCACATTCAGCCGGTAATAGAGATCTTCTCGAAAACGCCCGATTTTAACCTCTCGCATTAGATCCTTGTTTGTCGCCGCCAGTACCCGGACGTTCACGTTTATCGATTCCTCCCCACCGACGCGCTCGAACTTGTGACTCTGCAAAACCCTAAGCAATTTGATTTGGGCCGAGGCGGATATCTCTCCGATCTCATCCAGAAATACCGTTCCGCCATGGGCCTGCTCGAATCTCCCTTTTTTCCTGCGTAGAGCGCCCGTGAACGACCCCTTCTCATGCCCGAACAACTCGCTTTCAAGAAGGGTTTGAGGATAAGCAGAGCAATTGATCACAACGAAAGATTTATGGCAACGATGGCTCGCCCGGTGTATGGCACGGGCCACCAGTTCCTTGCCGGTGCCGCTTTCCCCTTGAATCAGAACCGTTGCATCAGTCGGAGCAACGTCCTCGATGAGCTTATAGATGACCTGCATCTTGGGGTCCCGGCCCACCAGTTCGTCGAACCCGGATATGGCTTCTACGCGGCCCTTGATATGACGCATTTCCTCTTCGTTCAGGGCGGCACGGTGGATGGCCCCGGCAGTCTGCTGGAGGATGAGTTCGATGACCTCCAGGTCCTTGTTGACGCACTTGCATTCACCCGGGCAACCTATAAGAAGGGCACCGGAAGTCTGTCGGCGATGTTGGAGGGGAAACACGGCGATTTTTTCTGCTTTACGCATGTTTTCCGGTAACAACATCCCGGAAAAATCCTCCTCCCGAAAAAAACCGACCGAAGTGAGTGAGATGATTTTTTCAACAGCCGGGGCAAAAGAGTTCGCAGCCATGTTTCCTAATCCTTTCCCGGCTGACAAAATAAGGGCGGTACCCTCCCCGCTAAAAACCATCAGCGCCAGGTTGCGGCATTCAACGATATTACCTAAAGCATTCATGAGATAATCGGACACGTCGCTTAGGCCTGGCAAGGCGGATACCTCCCGGGAGATTGAAAGGGAGGTGGCCATGCGCTGGTGCGCCTTATCGAGTTCGCAGTGTTGATCTTCCAGCCGGCGGTTGGTGTCCTGAAGCCGCACGGTGTATTCGTTCAGGCGGACCAGCATCCGGTTGAAGGCCGTGGCAAGCTTGGTGACCTCTGCCCGTCCCTGCACCCTGATTTCAGAATCGAGATTGCCTTCATCGATCTTCTCGGCTGCATCCGCCAGCTTGACAAGCGGCCGGGTCAACCGGTGGATGAACAGGTGGCTGGCCAACAGGGCAAGCAGCAATATGCCCAAGGATATCAAGCTCATCTGGAGCCACAAATCCCTTACTTGCGCCCGGTAGGGTGCCTCGGAAAGGCCCAGCCGGAGAACACCGGCCTTACCGCCGAATATCGGCCAGGCAATGTCAAGGAAGTGATCGTTACCTTCGGAGACAAATTTCTCGAGGTGCCCGCCATCACTGTCTGAAAATTCATTCGCATCTATCAGCTGGACCGGTACACCGCCAGTAAACGTATGGCTGAGCACTTTGCCGTTTTTGACGACAAAGATATAGGCGACATCCGGTGTGCTGATCATTTGGTCGTCCAGGAGTTTTTGCAGTCCGACACGGTCATTGAGAAGAATAGTATCGGCGGCATCCAGGCTCAAACTGTGGGCGATATTCTCCGCGCGGGCGACGGCCCCCTCGATCAAGCTTACGCCATAGCGGTGGGTGACGATCTGGGAGATGATCAGCCCGCTGATGACCACCAGAATCGCTACGGTGAGCAGAAGCGTATTTTTAAGACTTTTCGGTTTCATCTTGCCTGACAGAGGGGTTAGAGCGCACTTGCCGGTAAATCTCTTTGACGGGCGCATACCAGTTGTCCTCGGGTGTCATGAAGCGGTCGATCATGAGTTCGTCCAGAATTTCTCGACCTTCGGTCTCCTGGTGCATGGTCAAAAGGAGTTGTTGAATTTGTTTCTTCACATGAACGGAAAGATACGCGGAGGCCACTAAAGGGGGACTCCCAAAAGGTCTCGATTTTTTAATGACCCGTGTCATCGAGGTGTAGAAAGGATTTCTCTGATTGTAATATTCCCACAAGTGACCGTCGACCGTTGCGCCGTCGACAAGACCCTTGGCAACGGCCAGAATCGAATTGTCATGGCTGTATGTAAAATTGACTTCTCTGAAAAAAGTTTCGGGGGTCTGATTGAGTTCCTTCAACCAAAATTTCGGCACCAATGCCCCGGTGTTCGATTCCGGATCGGTGAAGGCGAACACACGTCCTTTCAAATCCGAAAGGCTCTTAAAACCCTTGTCTTTATGTACAATAAGATAGCTCTGGTAGAACGGTTCCCCCCGTACCACCGGTGTTGCCAGCGCATCGAATCCGAACACTTCCCTGCCGAGGGCGTATGGACCCGTGCAGATAAATGCCAGGTCGATTTCCCCTTTGGGAAAAAGCTCGTTGATTTCACTATAGGTTCTGCGCTGGATCAGGGTGATGTCGGTACCGAGTTTTCGGCCGATATAATCGAGCAATTCCCGGTAATAGGAAAGGGTTTCCTTGGGGGAGATCATGGCGGCAACGGCCACACGCAATTTAGGATTATCGCTTGTGGGCGGTTCAGGTTGATCGACTTTTACTGTCTGGGAAAAATCGATCTGTTTATAACCGGTTTCACTGCTGCACCCGAGGGAAAAGACCAACAGGAATCCGGTTAGAAGGAAAAACGGACACGAGAGCGTCTGCAAACTCCAGCATGAAGACTCATGGGGCGCTCCTTTTTACGGTGCTCAGGATAGGAACAAGCGAGATAGGCATTCGACTACAGCGGGAAGGTGGGCACCTGGTGGCGTATATAGCCGGTGATTCGCGCTGAGCATTGATGAAAAATCGAAAACGACGCGTATTTATAAATTTTTTCGAAGATACTTTTCAACTCAAACATCTGGCCCAGCACATTTTGTCAATTACCACTATGTGGCATTTTGGTCAAGAAAAATGCGGCCGGTCGCAGTTTTCTGCAACCATTTATATCCACTGATCTTTAATAAATTTTATTGACAAGAGTCGATAATAAATTTATATATAGCCATAAAGCTATATAGGAGCCAAAATGAAATCATTCATCAAAGTCATGAAAGCCTTGTCTGACCCGAATCGGGTCAAAATCGTCAAACTCCTCCAGCATAAAACGATGTGCGTTTGCGAGTTGCGGGGCGTCCTGGGCATATCTCAGCCAACGGTTTCCAAACACCTGAAAATTCTGGAAGAAGCGGGCATCGTCGGGTTTGAAAAAGACGGTCTTTGGGTCAACTATTACCTGACCGACGGCCGGGACAACCCCTATGCAGCCAGTCTTCTTGGAAACCTTCGCCACTGGCTCAACGATGAGCCTTTGATTAGTGAATTAACGGAAAAATTGCCCGGGATCGATCGCTTTGAAATTTGCGCCCGGAGCTAATTTTTTTGGCTCTGATATATTGCTATATTTCGATATATAGTTTTTGCACTCATTCGCAGATCCTCAGGTCAAAATCTGCGTCATTGGAAAATAAAAAAGTATCGTGGAAGGAAGAGTCATGAGTAACGGTATGTCGATTACAGAGGGTAAAAAAACTTTCGGCGGATCAGAACCCGCTGTGCAAAAGGCATCCGAACCCAGCATAATCGACTGGAAAACCATTTGGAAGCCGCTGGGCATCATCACCGGTATTTTTCTGATCTTTTTCTGGCTACCACTGGAGAGCAACCGATTCACCGGGGCGTTAATCGAATCCCTGGCCCTGGCAAGGTGGTATGCACAGGAGCACGTGTTGCTCTGCCTGGTGCCGGCCTTTTTTATCGCCGGTGCTATATCCGTGTTCGTCTCCCAGGCGGCCGTGATGAAGTACCTCGGTGCGGGCGCCAATAAGGTCATGTCATACGGGGTGGCCTCCGTTTCAGGTACCATCCTCGCGGTATGCTCGTGTACGGTGCTACCGCTGTTTGCCGGAATCTGGAAGCGTGGCGCAGGGCTGGGACCGGCCATCGCATTTCTTTATTCCGGTCCGGCCATCAATATTTTGGCCATCGTGCTCACGGCCCGGATACTCGGCCCCGAACTCGGTCTGGCCCGGGCCGTGGGGGCCATCGTCTTCAGTGTGGTCATCGGCCTGATCATGCACCTGCTGTATCGCAAAGAGGAGCGGGCCAAAGCCGAGGCCGCCATGCATTTGCCCGCACCCGAGGTGGAGCGCCCCCTGGGCCAAAACGTGATCTACTTTGCCACTATGGTCGGTATTCTGATCTTCGCCACCTGGGGCCGTCCGGAAGAACCGGTTGGCATATGGAACGCGATCTATTCGGTTAAGTGGTTACTGACCGGATTTTTCGCCGTCGTCCTCGGTGTTCTGTTGGTGAAATGGTTTAACGTCAAGGCTTATAAAGTCGTGCTTGCGGCCGTGTCGGTTCTGAGTTTGGCGCTTGTTTTTCCGCATGAACCGTTGATCGCTTTTTCAGCCGGCATTATCGCTTTGGCTGTTTTGACCACCACCACCCGCGGAGAAACCGAATCGTGGTTCATGGCCACCTGGGACTTCGCCAAACAGATCATACCATTGCTTTTGGCGGGCGTTCTTGTGGCCGGGTTGCTGCTCGGTCGTCCGGGTGCGGAAGGACTGATTCCTTCCCGATGGATTAGTGGCCTCGTGGGCGGAAACTCCCTGTGGGCCAACCTTTTTGCATCGGTGGTGGGTGCCTTCATGTACTTCGCGACCCTGACAGAGGTGCCGATCCTGCAGGGATTGATCGGCGCCGGCATGGGCAAAGGCCCGGCCATGGCGCTGCTCCTGGCCGGACCGGCCCTGAGCCTGCCCAACATGCTGGTGATCCGAAGTGTGATGGGCACCCAGAAAACCGTTGTATTCGTCAGCCTGGTGGTCGTGATGGCGACAATCAGCGGTATAATCTTTGGATCTCTAACGGGATAGATTGTGACGCAGATAAACGCTGGTCGACACAGGTTGATTAGACTATAATTTTACTGTGTTCATCTGCTTAAATCCGTGTCCCATCTGATCTAAAAAGGAAATATTATGGATATCAAAGTACTGGGCCCTGGCTGCCCCAAATGCCAGCAGACAGAAAAAGTGGTCAAGGAAGCGGTTTCCGAAGCTGGTGCCACCGCTGACATCGAAAAGGTTACCGATATAATGAAAATAGCCGAATACGGCGTGTTCGGCACACCCGCGGTGGTGGTGAATGGTGAGATTAAATCGGTGGGCAAGATACCCAAGAGGGAAGAGGTTCTGGCCTGGCTTAAAAATTAAGAGCATGGGTCACTATATCATGGTGTAAAAAATGCGGTTGGAAAACCAATTGATTCAACCTTGAAGAGCCAAACTCCCGCAGCGCCATGCTGCGACGGATCCGGCGAAGGAGAAATGGCAATGCTGCTGAAAGACTATCAGCCTCGACATCTTCAACAACGAATGCATGCCGGGAGCCATGTCGGTGCAGTGTATCGCTCGTCTGGCACAGGATGTCAGCGCTGCACTGCCCTACCTGAACACCGTGCTCGGTGGATTCGAGTACGTCGTTTACCCACCCTCCGTAACGTTTAAAGTTCACGGCAAATTGATTACTGTTCATGCCCGCAGGATCGCCGCCAATGCCCTGAAGGACAAGGAAGAAGCGCAAAAAATCATCGCGTGGCTCAAACGCGAAATTAACGACGCCTGGGAAAACCGGGACCGCATTCCTCCCAGCACAAAAGGAGCCCCACGGCCGAAAATCATCGAAATTCTCAAACGACTGCCCAAGACCAATTGCCGTGATTGTGGTGAGCCCACTTGCATGGTGTTCGCCACCCGCCTGGCGGAAGGGGCCAAGGGGGTCGACGCCTGCCCGTCTTTAGACATGGTGCAGCGCAGGCAGCTTGAGGATTATATCGGCCGTTTTGATCCGGCAGATTGATTTTATAGAAGTATAAACAATAGATCATCGGCATGTTACCCTATATTGGTGGTTCCCGCTCCGTCACGATGTCACCCGACAACCAGAATAAAAAGAGGAATTAGCCCAGATATGTTCGACCAATTTTTACTCACGGTAAACCAGTGGATGACCGGCGGGCTGGTTTTAGCCGCCATGGGTGCCTTTACTTGGGGCATGGTCAGCGTGCTATTTTCCCCTTGCCATCTGGCCTCCATCCCATTGATCGTGGCCTACGTGGGTGGCCAGGAATCCGCTGTCCACCCTCGGCGGGCCATTTGGTATGCCGGGGCTTTTACTCTGGGGCTGTTTATCACCATCGCCGTCATCGGCATTGTGTGTGCCATGTTGGGTCGCATGTTGGGCGATGTCGGCATCTGGTGGCAGGTCCTTGTCGGCGCAGTTCTGGTCTGGGTAGCCCTTGGCATGTTGGGTGTGCAGGCCTGTTCCATGTCCGGCACGATGCTCTACCGGTTGAAATTGCGGGGAATCCATGGCGCCTTCGGGTTGGGGCTGGCCTACGGTATCCTGTCCGGTTCTTGTACCTTTGGTTTTATCGCCCCGATTCTGGCCATCGTCACCGTGCAGCAGAAGGTCGTCGTCGGTTCGGTAATGATGATCCTCTTTGCACTGGGTCACTGCCTTCCGATCGTCGTGGCTGGCAGTTCTACGGCCATGGTGCGAAGGCTTACGGAAAGCAGCGCCTGGCAGGGAGCTGGAGTGTGGTTCCGGCGCAGCGCTGGTCTGATCATTGCGCTTTTGGGCGCTTATTTCATCATCAGTCCGTTTGTCGGCGGCGCCTGAATCGCATCGGATGAAGACACGCAGCAGGTATTGGCCTTTGTCCGAACCGTTCTATCCAAAAAAGTTGATAAAGCGCTCTATCGTCACTGAGTGCCAGTCTTCGAGGTTTGTTACGACTCCGGCCCCAAAAAGGGCGGTGGTAGAAAATGAATTTCTTTAACTCAATAATGCTTCATATAAAAAATATGGCAAGGAGGATCAGTTGATCCGATTATGTCGTGTGTTCGTGATGATCTGTGTATGCATTGCGTTTGTTAACGGCATTGTTTATGCACAAAGTTTGAATAATATTGTGATCATTTCTATTGACGCACTCCATCCTGAAGCGCTCCAGCGAGCCGAGAGTCCGAACCTTCAAACACTGATGCGTACCTGTGCTTATACGCTTGACGGCCGCAGCACCAATCCTCCCAAAACGTTGATTGCGCATACGGCAATGTTTACTGGTTTGGCGCCAGAGGAAAGTGGCAAAATGGACAACAGCTGGGTGCCTGGCGAGGCGACAGTCAAGAGCCCGACCATTTTTAATGCCGCCCGAACTCTCGGTTATAAAACTGGATTTTTTTACTCCAAAGAGAAACTGGGCTATCTTGTAAACAAAGTTATCGATATGCATGAATGGTCGCGGGACTATGCCATCGATTCTGCAGAAACCTTCATCAAAACACCCGGCCGCCATTTCGTGTTTTTGCACATCAGCGGTCTGGATGAAGTGGGACCGGAGTTCGGCTGGCTGTCGCCGGAATACCTGGAGGAGTTGTCCTTTATCGATGAATATATATCCTCGCTGGTGAATTCAATCGAAAGGCAAAAAGACTATCTGATTATCGTTACCAGCGACCATGCCGGGCATGCCAGGATTCACGGCAGCGACCACCCGGAAGATATCCGTTTGCCATTGATCATCTGCTCGGACACGGTTTCAGTCAGCAGATTTCAGAATATCCCATTTTCGGTGGTTGACCTTAAACAGATGCTTGAGAAACTACTTTAGGGTGAATTTTTCTGACGCCGTCCTGTGCAGCAGACAGTCCCGTCCTGCTGCCTGAATGCGACAAACCTTTGAATAAGAAAATCGGGGCCTTCACTGAGCGTCTGCTAAATGTCATCCAACAAACCGATAAGTCTGATTCACATGCTTAAGGAGGACTTATGACCGACGCCACCATACGTAAGTTAAGTTTTCTGGACCGCTTTCTCACCCTGTGGATCTTTTTGGCCATGATTGTGGGTGTTGGGAGCGGTTATCTGTTTCCGGAAATCAAGAGTTTCATCAATCGTTTTTCCGTGGGCACCACCAACATTCCCATCGCCGTGGGCCTGATATTGATGATGTACCCGCCGCTGGCCAAGGTGAAGTATGAAAAACTGGGTTTCGTGTTCCGCGATGTCAAGGTGCTGGCCCTGTCCCTGGTGCAAAACTGGATCATCGGCCCGATCCTGATGTTCCTTTTAGCTATCGCTTTTTTGTCTGGGCACCAGGAATACATGGTGGGATTGATACTGATCGGTCTGGCGCGCTGCATCGCCATGGTCATCGTCTGGAACGATTTGGCCAGCGGTGACCGGGAGTACTGTGCAGGCCTGGTGGCCTTTAACTCCATCTTCCAGGTACTCTTTTTTTCAGTTTATGCTTATATCTTTATAACTGTGCTGCCCCGTTGGATGGGCCTGGAAGGAATGGAGGTGGACATCTCCATCGGCCAGATCGCCGAAAGCGTCTTTATCTATTTGGGAATTCCTTTCATCGGCGGTGTGCTTTCGCGGTTAATCGGCTTAAAAACCGTGGGGGTCGAACGCTACGAGACCCAGTTCATTCCCAAGATCAGCCCCATTACCCTGATCGCCCTGCTCTTTACCATCCTTGTGATGTTTTCCCTAAAGGGTGAATATATCGTTCAATTGCCATTAGATGTGGTGCGGGTGGCCATCCCGCTGTGCATCTATTTTGTCATCATGTTCTTCGTCTCCTTCTGGCTTTCCATGAAAGCCAGGGCCACGTACGAACAGGCCACCACGTTGTCCTTTACCGCTGCGTCCAACAACTTTGAACTGGCCATCGCCGTGGCCGTGGCCGTTTTTGGCCTGGATTCGGGCCAAGCATTTGCCGCTGTGATCGGCCCCCTTGTGGAGGTGCCGGTACTCATCTCCCTGGTAAATGCCGCCCTGTGGTTCAAGCGCAAATACTTCCCTTACGCATTGGAAACTCCAACCGGTGTGTGCCACATGACCTGCAAGCCATAGAGGAAGGAAGAAGAATGAAAAGAACGATCATGGTGTTCTTCGGCTGGATGATTCTCGCTTTCTGGACGGTGTCACCATCATTGGCCGGCGACTCAACGAACGCTGTCATACCAACGGTACCTACCCCGGGTGTTGCCACCATGGTGGATCTTGGTGCGAACAAATGCATCCCCTGCAAGATGATGGCCCCCATTATCAGAGAACTTCAAAATGAGTATGCGGGCCGCGCCTCCATTATCTTCATCGATGTCTGGGAGCACCGGGAACAGGCGCAACGTTTCAGTATCCGTGCGATTCCAACTCAAATATTTTATGATAAATCGGGCAAGGAGGTCGAACGTCACGTGGGTTTCTTGGACAAAAAGAGTATTGTTGCCGCCTTCGAGAAACTCGGCGTGCCCAAAGAGGCCGGACAATGATCGACTACTTGTTTTCTATCCATTTGTCTCCTTTTTAACTCGCGAAAATATTTTCATTAAATTTGCCGGATAGCCAGGTGGCATGTG
>CAWGUE010000006.1:0-107797 GCA_963825595.1 uncultured delta proteobacterium
TCCTCTGCCGATACGCTGAATTTGGTTTTGAGGTAGTTACGGAACCCGTCTGCAGCCGGTTTGAGTACGGCAAATGACGTCACGTCGGTCTGCTCCGGCGAGGCATCCGTGCGTCCCGGCGCGAAGGGAACGGTCACCTCGTGACCGGCATTCTTGGCAGCCTGTTCGACACCTGCGCATCCGCCCAGGACAATCAAGTCGGCGAGCGATACCCGCTTCCCTCCGGACTGCGCGTCGTTGAACGCCTTTTGGATCCCCTCGAGGGTCCCCAGCACTGTCTTAAGCTGCTCGGGCTGGTTGACCTCCCAATCCTTCTGCGGCGCGAGACGGATGCGTGCCCCGTTGGCCCCGCCGCGCTTGTCGGAACCGCGGAACGTGGCCGCCGACGCCCAGGCGGTCGATGCCAGTTGGGAGACCGACAGCCCGGAGGCAAGGATCTTGCCCTTGAGATCGGCGATGTCCTTTTCGTCGATCAATTTATGTTCGACGGCGGGCATCGGGTCCTGCCAGATCAGTTCCTCCGCCGGAACCTCCGGGCCCAGGTAGCGCGAACGGGGGCCCATGTCACGATGGGTCAGCTTGAACCACGCCCTGGCGAAGGCGTCCGCGAACTCCTCGGGGTTCTGTTCGTAACGCCGCGCGATCGGCTCGTAGATCGGGTCGAAGCGAAGGGAAAGGTCCGCCGTGGTCATCATCGGCCGGTGCTTCTTTGACGGGTCGTGGGCGTCAACCACCATGTCCTCTTCTTCCACGTCCTTGGCCAGCCACTGATTCGCGCCGGCCGGGCTTTTGACCAGCTCCCACTCGTATTTGAACAGCACCTTCAGATAGCCCATGTCCCATTTGGTCGGGTTCGGCTTCCAGGCGCCCTCGATGCCGCTGCTGATCGTATCGCCGCCTTTGCCGCTGCCGAAGCTGCTCTTCCAGCCGAGCCCCTGTTCCTCGATGCCGGCGGCCTCGGGTTCCGGACCGACCTGCGCGGCATCGCCCGCGCCATGGCACTTGCCGAAGGTGTGCCCGCCGGCGACCAGGGCGACGGTCTCTTCGTCGTTCATGGCCATGCGTGCGAAGGTCTCGCGAACGTCACGGCCGGAAGCAACCGGGTCTGGGTTGCCGTCCGGGCCTTCCGGGTTCACGTAGATCAGCCCCATCTGCACGGCGGCGAGGGGGTTTTCGAGATCGCGGTCGCCGGAGTAACGGCTCTTGGGCTTGTCGCTCGTAGCCAGCCATTCCTCTTCGGCACCCCAGTAGACGTCTTCTTCGGGTTCCCAGATGTCCTCGCGCCCGCCGGCGAAGCCGAAGGTCTTGAAACCCATCGACTCCAGAGAGCAGTTGCCGGCGAGAATCATCAAATCGGCCCAGGAAATTTTTCTGCCGTATTTCTGCTTGATCGGCCAGAGCAGGCGGCGCGCCTTGTCGAGGTTCACGTTGTCGGGCCAGCTGTTCAGGGGCGCAAAGCGCTGGTTGCCGGACCCCGCGCCCCCGCGGCCGTCGCCCATGCGGTAGGTGCCTGCGCTGTGCCACGCCATCCGGATGAAGAGCCCCCCGTAGTGACCGTAATCGGCCGGCCACCAGTCCTGCGAGTCGGTCATCAGCGCATAGAGGTCCTTCTTCAGATCCTCCAGGTTGAGTTTCTTGAATTCCTCAGCGTAGTTGAACGCCTCGCCCATGGGATTGCTTTTGTGCGAGTGCTGATGAAGAATTTTGAGGTTCAACTGGTTCGGCCACCAGTCCCGGTTCGACGTGCCGCCACCGGCAATGGGTTTGCTTGTCCTGCCCGTTACCGGGCACTTGCTATCTTCATTAGACATGTTTACCTCCTCATTCATTTTATTATAGAATCAAATATTATATGATAACGACTATCAATTAATGGCAAAAAAATATGTTAAACTTTCTCTGCCATACAATTGCTGCATATACCGAAAAAGTCCAACCTATGATTCAGAATTTTAAAATTAGTCTCTAATGCGACCTCTTTTTGTATTTCATCCAGGCTATCCAGGTCTGGATCGACAATTTTTTTACACTTGATACAGATGACGTGTGGATGGGGGATAGGCTTGTTTCCATCATATCGGTTACTCCCATCCGGAAACCCTAACTCAAGAACTTCACCAAATGATTTAATTAATGTAATATTTTTGTATACAGTGGCAAGACTCATTGTCGGAAAGTCTTTTTTTATCTGGACATGGATATTTTCAACACTGGGATGGCCTTCACTTTTGGCAAGAATTTTAACGATAGCCAGCCGTTGAGGCGTTATCTTGTGGCCATTATCCCTTAATTTTTGGATGATGATTTCAAATCTTTTTTTATGGTCTGCCAACTGAAGGCTCCTTATCCTTAATAATAATTCTTTTCCACTAACATTAATTTTCTTTCCAGTCAATTCCTATTTCAATCGTTCACAAATGATAACAGTTGCGGTTTATTGCCACACAAACAAATATCGGAAATCAAACCAAGGTTACGATATGGTCTGGCTTTATCAAGGAAATAGACCAGATGATAGTTCAAGGATCATAGCCGTAGGGTAACTTCGGTCCGACTCCATCTTTGTTGGAAAGATCCTTATTTTTCGAAAGTCTATTTCATTGCAACTTTTGGCCCTGAACATCATGGGCGTCCTTGTCACCAGCGGCAAAACGCAACAGAGCGTCTGCGCTGGCTATGATCAAGATACTCTGAAAACCAATCGAGAGGTGTTATTCCTTGGGTTGATGGTTGGCTGAGACTGGCGCCATTTTCAATGAGCAACTGGGCGACCTCCACACGACCGTTTCGCACGGCAAAATGAAGCGGTGTCAAACCAAACCGTGAGTCCAAGGCGTTCACAGGATGCCCCTCTTTAAGTAGGTTGCGAACCTTATCGATTTTGTCGGTCTTGGCTGCTTCATGAAGTTGGCAATTCTTCAGATACTTGTAAAACGATAAGCCTTCCTTAACGAGAAAAACAACAAGGGCTACGACGATAATGGGCAAAATTTTTATAAAAGTCTCCATTGATCAACTCCCAAAACAGCCCTTACAAAATGACATGTCGCCAAATGAATTTAGGGGTGGGAAGATTTCTAACCGAATTCAATTTTGGGCTCTTTCCAATATCTGATTTTAGAAGCGCCTAATTTTCAGTCAAAGTTAATGCTATATCTTGTGGGTGTTCCTGCAGCTGCGGAAATATAGATATCATGACAGGTAAATTATTAATCTCATGATGTCAACGCCTTGCGATTTTTTGAGAGTACATTCATCAACTGACTCTTGTCAAACATTGGTTTAGCTTGTCACAGGTCAAACTATCCGAATTTACCTCATTTATACAAATAAGGGTTGTAATCCCCACACAATCGGCGAATTGATAGGTTTGATGGCTATGGCAGCGGCATTTTGTATATCTGGATCATAAAGGATAGATCCATACGGATAGATCAGTGGTAACATGTGAAATGCCATTCACATTCTTTACGATTTCAGCAATTCGGTTCATCTCATATTGAGACACAGCAGTTCCGGTTACACGGGCCTTGCCAATATCCAGAAGCGCTATGTTCAGTGCGCTTATATTTATTTTCATCTTAAGACACGGGCTAAAATAATCAAATTATGACCATATCTTCTTTTGTAATCGACAATTGTGGCCGAAATGCGAATTCGGTCCGTTTTTTTCCTTAATTGCATGAAGGGAGAATACCGATGTCGCATAAATGGGCAATCAATTTTTGGAAGGGCGAACGTGGGAAGTTCAGTATTTTGAGGGTGGTGGACGCAGGTAGATTGGGTGCCAAAGGCGCATTCGCAGGAAATCATGGTAATTATGCCTATAGGTTCTGGCAATATCAAGGAAATTAGATGGTTGATAGATGCGGGATTGTGAACTTGAGCGTTTCACGCCCTGGGAGGCTTCACTATTTGTCCGGAACGGTCAAACTTTAGAAGTCCCCCGGCAGAACCGGGGGTTTACCTAAACGATATTATGCGGTAAAAAAATAAGATAATACCAGAAAATGAACTGATGTATATTTTATGCTAAATATCAATCCTTTCAGACAGAAGCCCGGATATTGCGGACCGGCATCGTTAAAAATGGTGTTGGGGTTTTTTGGCATCAAGATCACTGAAAAAAAACTGGTTGAAATATCCGGTTGTACCAAATCCCGCGGGATCGGGGCAGAAGGTTTGGTGCGGGCAGCCCAGGAACTCGGCTTCCGCGCCAAAATAAAGGATTTTTCCGATCTGAACAGGTCATTCGATAAAGTTTCCGGCCCTCAGGAAGTCGAGGCGGTTAAGGATTTACTTCGAAGATTTCCCGGCCCCTATCGGTTAGCTATCGATTTCCATGAAACAGATACCCATATGCCGAGAGGCGAGGATCTATCGGTCGAGAATAATCCGGCCGGGTTTTATATGTATGAAACGACCCGTACCGGGCGGCCTGTCCTTGGCCCGGTGATCATAAGGGGGATCCGCAAATCAGGCCACCCCGTCTCACGGCGCAGGTCTGTCTATGGGGCTGAATGCCGCAATGGACTCATTTATTCTACCCCGCCCGAAAACCCAGATTATCCTGCTTTGCCCGAATTCAACGGCACGCTGGATTGGTATTTGCTCAAAAACGGCCATACGGATCATTTTTTAGCGACCGAAACGCCGACTGCCTGGCCTCTAAAACGGAGGATTGCGGTCCAGAAAAAAGCGCTGGCTCATGCCCTGACCCATATAAAAAAAGAAAAATAACAGCGCAGAAGTCACCGTCTCCGAATACAATTATCTCCGGCCTTTTAACCTAAATCATATTCTACCACCCTCAAATAAGCCCCGATTTTACTTACGCGTCACTGTCGCACAGCGAGCCCAGTCGCTGTGCGACATATAGGGCGAGTGACACGATGGGTATCCCTGTAAAGTTGCTTCGCAACAGGGGGGCAAGCAAAAAAGATATTGCTGAAATTAAGTGGAATAGAAGGGACGCTCTCAATATTTAAAACCATTAACGATAAAAACTTCAAAGCCAATGTTCCCAAAAGCTACCCGAAATGCGGGGAAGGCTTTCTGCGGATCAGCCTCTATTATCGAAGGCCTCCTTATTATGGATGAATTGACTGATCGTCTTTAAATCCCTTGCGGGTCTCTTCGGCATTACCCGTGGGGTTTGGGGGGTTTTAATTAATTTTTTGGCAATGGCAGCAGTAACCAATAATCCGATTCCCAGCATCATCAACAATATAGATTCCGACATTTATTATAATCCTCTTAATGTTCCATAAATAGCTGCGATAGAGACGGTACAGGGTACCATACAATGTATTGCTTTGTAAATCACAATCGCTATTCGAGGCCATAAATCTTTTTGGAGAAAACGGGCAACTGGCCCTTGGCGGTGTTATTATTGTGATCCATCTCCGGCGGTGAGGCAGCATCAGGAGCAAGAGCAACAATGAAAAAAGTTTGTTTCACCCTTTGACGGATATGTATAGCAAGTATTACATTGAATACAATCATTTAGGAGTAAATTATGGATGAAAGAATTCTGCAGGTTCGGAATTTTCCCGACGATCTCAGGCGGCATTTGAAAATGATCGCTCTGGAGACCGACAGGCCGTTAAAGGACGTGATTATCGAGGCATTGTGGGATTATGTTAAAAAGACCAAGAAGGGGCAAAAGTAACATGGCGACCTGTCACTTTTGCAGGCGCGTGGCGAGGATCGCAGCAGCTCGAGGCTTGACTTTGAGGGTGGCGGCGAGGCCCTAACATTGACGATGAAGCTTGAGGCTAAACAAGGGCAGCCGGTCTCGGATGGTAGAGCTTGACTCGATTCATTGCTTTTATGCCGTAGCGGCGAACATGTCAGGTGTGAGAGAGGACGTGAACCGGATAAGAATTGATGGGGGAAAATTATACCTAACGAACAGATGAGGGATGAGGCCATGGGGGATAAAAAATGGGTTTGAAAAGGTTTGCGTATGTGCTTTTGGGCTCAATGGTTCTGAGTATCGTACTATTACATATATCGGAGGCAGCAAGAGAGAAAGGTTTGTATATTGTGGTTTATTTTACGGCTTTTTCCATGTGTATTGCGGTACTGAAACCGACCCCAGGGAAAATTAAACTTAAGTTTGAGGGGGGGTCCGTAGAAAACACATTTTCTTTGATTTTTTTTATTACGGCACCGTTCATTGGGTCCGTTGCATGGTATTTGACGGCTATTATCTATTTTTGGATTATTGAAAAATGATTCAAACTATCACGGAACTGGGAACTGCAGCCTGAAAAGGAGATCATTTAAATGGAAATCGCCATTCTCATACTTGCTTGTAGTTTTTTTCTATTTCTTTTTTACATGTTTAGCCGTGCCATGCAGACGTCAACCAAAAGTTTCTCAGAGATTCAGGATTCATTGCGGGAAATGAATAAAAAATTGGATAAATTGGAGGCAATACTGATCAAGGTCTACAAGCCGTATTGTGAGTGACCCTCGGCACTCTTGCCTTTGAAAGATCAAACCAGTGCGTTTAATGGCGACTGGCTTGTCCGCCAAGCGATCACAATCTGGTGTTTCCTAACAGAGCAATCGGCCCGATCAACCATAACAACATGGTCAACCGGCATTTTGAACCGGACCTGAAAAAGGCCGGAATCGATAGTATCCGATTTCACGATTTGAAACTCACCCATGCACGCCTCTTTGTCGAACAAGGGGAAAACATCACAAACATCCAAACCCAACTGGGGCATTCAAGTCCGAACGTGACCTTGAACGTGTGCGCCCGTTTGATGAAGCCGGTTAACCAGAAGGCGGCATTGAAGTTGGAACGTTCAATTTTTGGATCCGGTCACAATTTGGTCACACCCAAAGAAAAAGGGGCTACGGTGTCAACCGTAACCCCTTGAAATATCTGGTAGGCGGTACTGGATTTGAACCAGTGACTTCTACCGTGTGAAGGTAGCACTCTCCCGCTGAGTTAACCGCCCGGATTTATTAACTGTCGACCCTCTCCTTCAGTTCTTTGCCGACCTTGAAAAACGGAAGTTTCTTGGCCGGAACCTGGATGCGGGTGCCGGTTTTGGGGTTGCGGCCAATGTAAGGCCTGTATTCGTTGACCGTAAAGCTTCCAAAACCTCTGATTTCAACCCTTTCGCCTTTTGCCAGCATTTCTTCTATCGCGCCGAAGAATATGTCCGTTACCGTTTCAGCATCTTTGCGGCTCAAGTCAGCCTCTTCCTTCAGCACACTGATCATGTCCGATTTGTTCATGAACTCTCCTCAAGGGTTTCGGTCATCTGGGCGTTGTGACTTCGGCGATGATTCCATTGAAAAAACGAGGTATACATAGTGGGTTATGCACTTTGAAGTCAAGAATTTTTTCGGCTTTTCTCTAAAACAACCTGTGACGAGCGCGTCCGCCAAGGATCATCGGCAAAACAAATTATACCACGCTGAACATTTGTATATTTTCCGGTCTAAAAAAAATCATGACATATGCGGTTTGGTCTCTGCCCCGTTGCCATCGTCGTCAACGTTTTCGGTAGGCTGCGGGCTTTGTTTTGTTTCAGAGCGGTCATCCGGCAGTTCGGAAGCGTCAATTCGGTTTCGTGGCCCCTGGTCGATGGGTCCTTCTTCAATGCCTTGATCGTATGATTCTTCCGGTTCATCGTCGCCCTCAATGACGATATCGGAGCGATCCACCAGCGCTTGCCCCATTTCATCGATTTCTTTCGGCGTCGGCAAGTCTTTCAAGTCTTTCAGGTCGAATACTTCCAAAAACCGTTTGGTTGTGGCATAAATCAACGGTCGTCCCGGGATTTCCTTACGCCCCAGAACGCGTATCAGATGACGTTCCAAAAGTGACCTGATGACGCCACCGCAGTCCACTCCACGAATATGTTCGATGTCACTGCGGATGAGCGGCTGCTTGTAAGCAACGATGGCCAGGGTTTCTAGGGCGGCTTTACTGAGGCGCGGCGGTCTGGGTTGAATCAGCTTTGTTATCCATTCCGTATGCTCCGGGCGGGTGCGAAACTGATAACCGCCGGCGACCTCCTTTAGTACAAAACCGCCGCGACGGGCTTCATACTCTTCGATGAGGTCATTCAGGGCACTGCGAATGTCAACCGCAGCGACCGGAGCCAGGATGTTCTTCAACCGATCGAGCGTTAACGGTTCTTCGCTGATGAACAGCAGGCTTTCTAAGATACCTTTTGTGTTTTCCATTATTCGTAAAACAATCGAATCAATCCGGTTTGGGAATGTTGCGCCAGTCGGACCAGGCAAAGCTTGACCATCTCCAGCACCGCAAGAAAAGTGACGATGACGTCACCCTTGGTGGGGTGGGCCGTAAAAAGTTCCTCGAATGTCAGGCTTTTGTTTGCTTCGAACAGATCAACCAGCTCTGCTATGCGGTCTTTGACGGATATGCTGTCGGACGTCAAGTCAAGTCGGTCTTCCGGGGATATGTTCTTTAATATTTGCTGAAAGGCATCAATAAGTTCAAACAGGCCGATCTTGATGAAATCGTCGTTTGGGCTTATCAGGTCGCGGGTATCGGCCGCTTGGCGGACAAAGGTGCTTTCACCGAGAAGCTCTCTGCGGGACAGTTCTTCGGCAGCGGTTTTCAGTTGAAGGTATTCGGCCAGGGGCCGGGCTATTTCCAAGCGAGGATCTTCATCTTCATCGTCATTCGACGTCGGCGGCAGCAGCATCCGCGACTTAATATGGGCCAAGGTTGCGGCCATCACAAGGAAATCGCCGGCAGTGTCGATGTTCATCGCCTTCAACCACTCGAGGTATTCCAGATACTGCTCGGTAATAAGGGCAACGGGGATATCGTAGATGTCGACCTCATTCTTTTTGATCAGGTGAACCAGCAGGTCCATCGGGCCTTCGAAGATATCGGTCAGTTTGACCTGGTAATAATCAGAAGCGGCTTCCATCGGGCGACGGTATAAAATCCGTTAGTGATTAACCGGCAATAGATACGCACGACGCATTTATAACCGGCTCAAATTTTCATGGCGGAGCGAACATCCGCCATGGTCATTTCAGCAATTCGGCGGGCTCGATCGCTGCCTTCCCGCATGATATTTTCGACCAGATCCAGCCGTTTTTCATAGTATTGGCGCCTCTCCCGAATGGGTTCGAAGGCGCGGATCAGGCTCTTGGCCATGATCTTCTTGCACTCCACACAACCAATCTGTGCCGAACGGCATTGCGTGTCGATGTCCGCTACCATCGACGCATCGGTATACAGCTTGTGGAATGTGAAAACATTGCACACATCGGGATCCCCGGGATCGCTGCGCCGTGCCCGCTGGGGGTCCGTGATCATTTGGGACACTTTGGCTGCCATTTCATCCGGACCGTCCGACAGGTAGATTGCGTTGTTGTAGCTCTTGCTCATTTTCCGTCGATCGGTGCCGAGAATTTTTGGGGTTTCCGTCAGAAGCGCTTCCGGTTCGGGAAATACATCCCGGTACAGGAAGTTAAACCGTCTGGCGATTTCACGGGTAATTTCGACATGAGGAACCTGGTCGACCCCGACCGGAACACCCGCCGGCTTGTACATGATGATATCTGCGGCCTGCAGAACCGGATACCCGAGGAAGCCGAAGGTCGATAGATCCTTGTTGCTCATTTGGACAATCTGGTCTTTATACGTGGGATTGCGTTCAAGCCAGGGAACGGGAGTGATCATGGAAAGCAGCAGGTAGAGCTCGGCATGTTCTTTGACTCGGGACTGGACGAACAGCGTGCTTTTCTCCGGTTTCAGGCCGGCACTGAGCCAATCGATCATCATCTCCCGGCTGTAATCGGTGATAAGGTCTGTTTTTTCGTAGTCGCTGGTAAGGGCGTGCCAGTCGGCGATGAAGAAGAAACAGTCGTAGTCTTCCTGCATCTTTACCCAGTTGGCCAGAGCGCCCAATAGGTTGCCGATATGCAGGGGGCCCGTCGGTCGCATGCCGCTGAGGATCCGCTTTTTTTCTGCCATATATATCTCCTGCTGTCTGTTCTACTCAATAAAGCCGTCGAAATTTAAAAGGCCCCTGAACACGAGCTTGGACGTTTTGTTTTTGGGCCGAGCTTGGCCGCATCAGCGTTCCTCCTCGGGGGCGGAGCGAGGCTGGCCGGCGGCCGACTTCAGGTACCGTCTTGCAAACTGAATCTCATCGTTTTTAGATAACAGCCGCCCGTCCAACTTGGTTTCCAATACGGCCTGGAGGATTTCGCGGTAGATCGGGCCTGGTTTCAACCCTAAATTTTTAAGATCGGTTCCCCCCAGATCGACACGGGCATACCGCAGATTGGTTATGAACTGTGAAATGGCCCGTTTGACATCTTCGAGACCGGTCAAGGCCATCAGGTACAGGACAAGTTCTGTTTTGAATCCGGACAGTTTATTATAGAGTACGCTATTTTTAAACGGTTGATTCCGCTCTAACCATGCCAGGCATTTTTCGGCGGCAAAGCGTTCGTTGAGAAACAGTTTGCGGTGGCGGGGGGCCAGCTCGAAACGCCGGCAGATTTTGCCGGTCACCTCTGCGTCGCAGGTGCGGATGAGCGCCAGAAAATAAACGGCCCACTTCATATAAGATTCTTCGAGAAAAAGCAAATCATACCAGGCAAGGACCTTCTTCACAGAGTTGAAAAGGGCGGTCATATCCTTGGTGAGAAGGATCGATGGGTGGACCACTTTCAATACGTTATATTCATGAAGCCGAATTAAGGTCGGGGTTGGGTTTTCCTCTTCGAGAATCTGGCGCAGTTCAGAGAATACCCTTCTGCCGCTCAGGCGTTTGAAAAAATCCATTTTAACGGCATTATCGATCAGGCCGGATGTCAGTTTGCCAATCGTGAAACTGAAGCGTTGTTCGAAACGGATGGCTCGGAACACGCGGGTGGGATCCTCGACAAAACTCAAATTGTGCAAAACCCGTATCGTTTTTTCTTTGATGTCTTTCTGCGCCGTAAAAAAATCGATAAGGGTTCCAAAGTTTCTTTCATTGAGCTGAATCGCCAGGGTATTGATCGTAAAATCCCGACGGAACAGATCGAGCTTGATCGAACTCATTTCGACAATCGGCAGTGCCGCCGGAAATTTGTAGTATTCAAGGCGGGCAGATGCCACATCGATTTTGAAACCGTCCGGGAAGGTAATGACAGCGGTACCGAACTTTGCATACTCATGAATACGGGCACCGATCGTCTGGGCATACTTTCGTCCGAAAGCGATCCCGTCGCCTTCGACCACGATGTCGATGTCTTCATTTGAGCGGTATAAAAAAAGATCGCGTACAAATCCGCCGACGACATAAGCCGGCGCACCAATTTCGTCAGCCACCCGGCCGATTTCACGGAGCATCTTCAATAATCGCTTCGGGAGACGTTCCTGCATGAATTTCAGTATATATCGAGTACGGGCATTTACCCTGTGAGTGGCAATTTTCTGCGGTTCTCCATTTTCAGGCACATGTTTGCGTACCAGAATGTTGAGTAGATCCGTACGCGTAATGACTCCCAGGATATGATCGTTTTCGATCACCGGTAGAATCCGCTGCTTGCTTTCGATAATTTTTTCCTGGATTTCCGTCAGGTCGGATTCCGGACCGACCGTCGCCAGATCTGAGGTCATATATTCTCGCACGGCCACGTGATTCAACTTATGAAAGAGAGCTTTTTCAACTACTTGTCGGGTTATGAACCCGACCGGCAGTCCGGTTTTTTCATTACCGGCAGATGCCTCCGTGACCAGTAGCGCATTGACATTGTAGCGCGTCATGAGTTCACCGGCATCACGGCAAGGGACTTCCGCGGCGATGGTAATAGCTGGGGCGGACATGAGGTCACGGGCCAGACGACGGGACTGTATATTTGTGTAAAGCAGGTCCACCAGGACGTGCTCCACCTGGGCGATTGTTCTGCCTTTGACGGTGGCTGCGGCGGCATAAGCGTGTCCCCCTCCGCCGAGGTGTTCAAGAATAGCGCCGACGTCTACTTCCGTTACCCTGCTGCGGGCAACCACATAGATTTTGTTTTCCATCAGGGCTATGGCAAAGATGGCTTCCAGGTTTTCCATCTTGACCATCTTGTGAACCAGAAAAGCGAAATCAGGAACGAATTTTTCGGTTGCCACCACCGTGACAAGCACATCGATACCGGAGATGGTATACCGGGTCGAGGATTGAATCATTTCGTTGAGCAAGCTGACCTGATCGGGGTTGATTTCCCGGGACATCATGTTCGACACAATATTTAGATTGGCGCCTCGCGAAAGTAAGAATGCCGCCACTCTGAAATCCTCCTCAGTCGTGGAGGGAAAGGTGAATGATCCGGTATCCTCATAGAGGCCCAGGCACATTATCGTGGCTTCGTCCGGATTGATTGCGATCCCTTTTTCCTGAATCATGCTGGAGAGGATTGTCACTGTCGCGCCGGTTAAACGGACGACTTCCCTGTCGCCCTTGATATCATTCGTTTTGTCCGGATGATGGTCGTAGATGTGGATCTCGACATCGCGGCGCTGCAACAGTTCGGATAACTTCCCAATACGGTGCGGCTGGCGTGTGTCGACCAGGACGAGCCGCGAGACCCGGTCAAATTCGATGTCCTTGATATCCACCATGTTGAATATATAAACCATCGATTTAACGAAGAAATCGCGCAAGTTTTTTTCCTGAGAGCCTGGAAAGACGACCACGGCTTCGGGGTAAAGCTTCTGAGCCGCCAGCATGGAGGCCACGGCATCGAAATCGGCGTTAATGTGGGTCGTAATGACGGTGAGACCCGAATCCGCAGGCTGTCGAAGCGTTTTCAAGGCTGCATTTTTCTCAATGGTCTTCACAGGGCATAGCTCCGAAGATTCACGTTTTTTTGCGCCGCCAACAGCATCGTTCCTCCTTCATAAGCGGCGTTAATCCATTTACGTTTGCACATTACCCGCGACGAATCAAGCGGCAAAGAGCTACCGACTCTCTGCCGAAGGATGGTATAATATTTCAGAGGATTTCTTGATAGGACTTGCGGCTTAAATCAAATCGCGATTCTGTTATCTTTTAATCGTTATGGCATCTTGGGCTGCTAGCTGCCACGACAGTCGTCGCATCCAAATTTTATTGTGGTCTGATTGACATTATGCTACAATGTAACTCAAATTTTATACGTTTGCAGCCGTCACTGCATGCCGCTGAGCTGCATTGCGCTATGAGTGATACTTGCTACCGATGCGGCTACCGGTGGGATATGACCACTTGGGCCGTTTGTGATTACGCGGTTTCATCTGTAGCATAAAAAAAATGGCGGCCTCAGGGCTTTTCAAATGGTCTGACCGGCCATTCAGGTGTGACACGCCAAACGCTTTTTTCGCTTTTGAAAGGGGATTCAGCACATGCCGGTTTATCTGTGGCAAGGAAAGAATGTACGGGGTGAGAAAAAAAAAGGGGAAATGGAGGCGTCCTCCGAAGAAATCGTGAGGGCCAACCTCAGGCGGACAAAGATCGAGGCGACGAAGGTCAAGCCGAAACCCAAGGACCTCTTTGCAAATGTTGCGTTTCTCCAGCCGAAGGTCAAAGAACACGACATCATTCTCTTTGCCCGGCAGTTTTCAACCATGATTGATGCCGGGTTGCCTATCATCCAATGTCTGGATATTCTCTACACGCAGCAGGAAAACGCAACCTTCAAAAAAATTCTGAAAAGCATCAAGGAATCGGTCGAAGGAGGGGCCACTCTGGCGGAGTCACTGAAAAAGTTTCCCAAACAGTTCGATGACCTGTTTGTAAATATGGTTGCCGCCGGTGAGGCCGGTGGTATTCTGGACACGATTTTACGGCGTTTGTCAACATACATGGAAAAGGCCGCGAAGTTAAAGTCGCAGGTCAAAGGCGCCATGACCTACCCGGTCGTCACTCTCATCATCGCCGCGGTTGTGCTGGCGGTCATTCTGGTTTTCGTCATACCGGTATTTCAGGAAATGTTCGCTGATTTCGGCAGCGAGCTCCCGGCATTTACCCAGATGGTCATCGACGTGAGCGATTTTACAAAACGAAACGTTATCTGGATCGTCATCGGACTCATTCTTTTCGTGTTCGCCTTCCGAAAGACGTACAAGACTGAAAAAGGGCGTGAGCTGATTGACGATTTGCTGTTGAAACTGCCGGTGTTCGGTGTACTCATCCGCAAGGTTGCTGTGGCGAAATTCACCCGCACCATGGGGACCATGCTGTCCAGCGGTGTGGCGATATTGGAAGCACTCGATATTGTCGCGAAAACTGCCGGCAACAAAACCATTGAAAAAGCGGTTTACAGTGTGCGGGCCGATATCTCCGAAGGTCGGACCATGGCCGATCCCCTTCAGGAAAGCGGGGTGTTCCCGGCCATGGTTTGCCAGATGATTGCGGTCGGCGAATCCACCGGGGCGCTCGACTCCATGCTGGAGAAAATAGCCGCCTTCTACGACGATGAAGTCGACCAGGCGGTCGAAAACCTGACCGCCTTGATCGAACCTTTCATGCTGGTCTTTCTGGGCGTGACGATCGGCGGCCTGGTTATTGCCATGTATCTTCCGATATTCAAGATGGCGGGGACCATCGGTGGTTGACGCGCAAGGCCATGGACAACTCGGCCTGAATAGATTACGATGATGAGCCCCGGTGAGTTCATCAGCGGCAATTGACTGAGCCGAAACCCCATCACCCGGTCCGAACCACCGATCGTCGACGACATCCTCAGTTCAGATCAAGGTATTTTAAAATCCCAACCATGCGAAAGACCGGTTCTCATACCTCTGCCAGAAGCGACGATGATATTCGATTCCGGTTGAAATGGTTAATGTTCGCGCGCGTCCTTTTCACAACCCTTCTACTCGGTTCGACGGTTGTGCTGCAGCTGGGCGTCTCCCCGTCGCCATTAGCACCGGGCCTGCTCGTTCTTTACGGGTTGATCGCCATCATATTCTTCTTGTCGTTTGTCTATACCCTGGTGCTGAATCGCATCAGGAATGTACTGCGGTTCGCTTACCTGCAGATCGGCCTGGACACCGTTATTGTTTCTCTGATCATCTATGTCACCGGCAATTTTTCAAGTATCTTTTCATTCCTCTATCTTGTCGTCATTATTTACTCGAGCCTGCTCCTGTATCGTAAAGGCAGCATAATTATTTCCGTTTTGTGCAGCACCCAGTATGCTCTGATGGTCTTGGCGGAATACAATGATATTCTAAAGCCCTTTGTGTTGGAAGAAAGCCTGAGCGCCACCGGAGTCGAGTTGAATCAGATTATCTACAAGATCCTGATCACCATTCTCGGTTGTTTTGCGGTGGCCTTTTTAAGCAGCCTGCTGGCAGAACAAGCTCGGAAATCGAGAAAAGAACTTTGGGCCATGGAGGATCAGGTCAGAAGGGTCGAGAAGATGGCGGCCGTCGGTGAAATGGCGGCCGGATTGGCCCATGAAATCAAAAATCCCCTGGCGTCCATGACCGGTTCGATCCAAATCCTGCGCGATGGGGTCGACCTGGATCCCGATCACACGCGCTTGATGCAGATTGTTTTGCGCGAAGCCGATCGTCTCAGTTCACTCGTCAACAACTTCCTGCTCTTCGCACGCCCGCCCGTTGGGAAACTAGAATTGATCTCTCTGGACAAGACGATTAACGATGCCGTTGAGCTGTTCGAAAAGGACGGCAGTTGCCGGGGGAGAATTTCAATCCACAAGGAACTCGCCCGGGGCCTGTTCATAGAAATGGACCTGGTTCAGCTGCGGCAGGTATTGTGGAACCTATTGCTGAATGCTTCCGAAGCAATCAACGGCAGCGGAACAATCGATATCAAACTGTATCCTGCCAAGGGCCGCCAAGCCTGTATCGAGATTTCCGATGACGGCTGCGGTATGTCCCAGGACACTATTCAATCCATATTCGATCCGTTTTTCACAACCAAACAGAATGGCACGGGGCTGGGGCTTTCGATCGTGCACAGCATCGTTGAAGCCTATGACAGCCGACTCGATGTCCGCAGCAAACAGGGCGTTGGAACGACTTTTTACCTCTGGTTGAAACGGATCGATCCGCCAACTTAACCTTGACACCACTCCAATAATACGATAGCAGTTCCCACTTATCCTTTAATTCAACCACGTTTGATCCAATGACCCTAAAGCGGCGTGTCGGGCCAGGCAACGTGTTTTGTGTCTGCCCTAACGGCAGCACTCTGCCATAGGGTGATATTCCGGGGACAAACCGATTCAACCGAACAGGACAATTCCTCAGTTGCGGACAGCACATGAGCACGGAAAAGACGAGCGATATACTCGAACAGCGGCGCGATAAAATACAGGAACTGCTGGCACAGAACATTGTTCCGTATCCAAATAATTTCAAGGTGCTACACACTGTGGCGCATATCATGGAACACGTGCAGGCCCTGGAGGCAGTGTCGACGGAAACCGGCGAGGGTGGCGATCCGGCCTCGATATTTGTTACCGCGGGTCGGATTATGGCAATTAACCGCTTCGGCAAAACAGCCTTTATCCGTTTCAAAGACCGGTCCGGCCAGATGCAGGCTTATTTGCGAAAGGATAAAATCGGTGACGAGGATTTCCGGTTGTTCAAACAGCTCGATATCGGTGATTTCATCGGGCTGACAGGACCCATGTTCAAAACCAGAACGGGCGAGTGGACGCTGTCGGTTGATTCGTTTCAGCTCCTCAGCAAGTCAATTCGTCCCTTGCCCGAAAAGTTCCACGGACTCAAAGATCCAGAAAAGCGCTATCGCCAGCGCTACATCGATCTGGTTATGAATGCCGACGTTCGGGACATATTTATCCGGCGAGCCCAAATTATCCAATCCGTGCGCGAATTCTTCCTCAAGAAAGACTTTCTGGAAGTCGAAACGCCGATGATGCAGCCGATACCCGGCGGCGCCGAAGCGGCGCCTTTCAAAACGTTTCACAATACCCTTGGCATGAACCTTTTCTTGCGGATTGCACCGGAGCTTTATCTTAAGCGGCTTGTGGTCGGCGGATTTGAAAGAGTTTTCGAGATCAACCGTAATTTCAGGAATGAAGGTGTTTCCACCCAGCATAATCCGGAATTCACGATGCTGGAATTTTATCTGGCTTACGCCACATATGAAGACCTGATGGACTTGACCGAACGACTGATCGCCGATGTCGCGAGTACGGTGTGTGGCTCAACAACCATTTCTTATCAGGGGCACACGATCGAACTCGGCGGCCGGTGGCGTCGCTTGGCATTGCGGGATGCCTTGACAACCATCGGGGGCCTGGATGCCCACTTGTTGGATGACCTGCCGGGTTTGCTTACTTATGCAGAGGATCATAGTATCCAGATAACCAAAGCCGATCGCATCGGAAAGGTTATGACCAAACTGTTCGACGCGCTGGTCGAACCCCATCTTATCCAACCGACCTTTGTCGTCGGATATCCGGTTGAAGTCTCGCCGTTGTCCAGAAGAAACGAGAAGGAACCATCCTTGACGGATCGGTTCGAGCTTTTTATCGCCGGGCGTGAAATCGCCAACGGATTCTCAGAACTGAACGATCCGGTGGATCAGAAAGAGCGTTTTTTACAGCAGGTTTCACGACGAGAGGCCGGCGATGAAGAAGCCCACTTGATGGATGAGGATTATATCGAGGCTCTGGAATACGGAATGCCGCCAACCGCTGGCGAAGGTATCGGCATAGACCGTCTTGTTATGCTCCTGACCGATTCACCATCCATCCGAGAGGTGATTCTTTTCCCGCACATGAAGCCAGTTGACAAAGGAACCGGATAGGCGATTGGTGGCGTCTTCGACCGATCGAAGATTCGCCCTTTGACGGACGTCTGTAATTATGTCCTTTGAATATTTCATCGGTGGCCGTTATCTGAGAGCCAAACAGAAACAGGCCTTTATCTCTCTCATCACCATACTTTCCACTGCCGGGGTGATGGTGGGGGTCATGGCGCTTGTTGTCGTGATTGCGGTCATGTCCGGCTTCGAGTCGGATTTGAAATCCCGTATTCTCGGCGGCCAGGCCCACGTCGTCATTATGCGCCAGGGCGGCGCTTTCGACGATTACCAAAAGGTCGTAAAATATGCCGAATCCGTCAGCGGCGTTATCGCCGCCGCCCCGGTTGTATATGAACAGGTTATGTTGCGTTCGTCCCATGGGGTTTCTGGCGCCGTTTTGAGAGGAATTGAGCCTCAAAGTGCCGGGCGAGTCATCAAAACTCTCGAAAATATCTCCTTTCCTCCCACAGCGCCGGTGGGAAGCACTGCAGGCGGTAGTTCCCAGACACCTGGAATCGTACTCGGAAGAGAATTGGCCCGCAACCTGGGGGTTGTCAAAGGTGACATGGTCTACCTGATTTCGCCCCGGGGAATGCTTTCGCCCATCGGCCACGTGCCGGCAATGAAACAGTTTCAGGTTACCGGATATTTTGAATCCGGTATGTATGATTTTGACGGTTCCTTTGCTTACATCCGCATGGACGATGCTCAGAGGTTGCTGCGTATGGAGAATGCCGTCTCCGCTGTTGAAGTCCGCGTTACTGATATATACGGGGCCAGGGAGATTGCCGATGAAATCGTGGCTGGTTTGGGCTTCCCATACTGGGCTTGGGACTGGGTTCGCAAAAATCAGAACCTGTTTACGGCTCTGAAGCTCGAAAAAACCGTCATGTTCATCATTCTGACATTGATCGTCCTGGTGGCCGCCTTCAACATCGCCAGCACGCTCATAATGATGGTCATGGGGAAAACCCGTGATATCGCCATTTTAAAAGCCATGGGTGCGACCAACAAAAGTATTCGCAAAATATTCGTTTTCAAAGGTATGATTATCGGCGTCGTGGGTACGGTCATGGGGGTCCTCTCCGGTTCGCTTCTCTGCGCTCTTCTCAAGCGCTACAGTATCGTCGAACTCACCGGCGACATCTATTATTTTACGACGAAACTGCCGGTGCGGCTCGAACTGATTGACGTGCTCATCATAGTCTTTGCGGCTCTGGTGATTTGTTTTCTTGCGACACTTTACCCGGCGCGCCAAGCTTCCAGACTTGATCCTGTGGAGGCGATCCGCTATGGATAAAGCCGATTATTTGCCAAATAACCGTCAATTGGCGGTGTCCGGTGACACTTTCATCGCTATTAGAGATCTGTATAAAAGCTACAACCACAGCGGTGCCGGTATCGACATACTGAAGGGGATTAATTTTGACATCGGCTTGGGCGAGACAGTGGCGGTGGTCGGTGCCTCGGGCATCGGAAAATCGACCCTGCTTCATATCCTGGGAACCCTTGATCGGCCGGATCGCGGGCGCCTGTTTTTTGGTGGTGAAGATATTCTGAAATACGATGACGAGAAGCTGGCCCAGCTCAGAAATACTTCCATTGGTTTCGTATTCCAGTTTCACCATCTGCTGCCGGAATTTACTACGCTTGAAAATGCGATGATGCCGGCTCTGATAAATGGGTGGAGCAAAACCGCCGCCCGCGAAGGAGCCGAGAGTATCCTGGTGCGTGTTGGTCTCAAGGAACGCCTCAAACACCGGGTCACCAAACTATCAGGGGGTGAGCAGCAGCGGGTTGCCCTAGCCCGGGCCCTGGTAATGAAGCCGGGTATTCTCCTGGCCGATGAGCCGACTGGAAATCTCGACCAGGGCAACAGTACTCAGGTTCACGAGTTGTTGATGGAGTTAAATAAGGAACTTCGTATGACACTGGTGGTGGTCACTCATAACAGGGAACTCTCCGGGCTCATGTCGCGGCAGGTGACAATCATTGATGGGGCGTTGGTTGAGTCCGACTGACAACAACTTACCGGGTCGTGTGGGGAGGACTTTTCGCGACCGGGGCCGATTTTCGCTCAGCTTCCTGCGAGGTTGTGAATGGTTATGATCAAAAGAATCTGCCTGGTTCTCACGTTCATTGCGTACACACTGCCGGTTGCCGTGCCTGCGGCGGAAAAAAATGTCTCCGTTATGATATTGCCCTTTGAGATCAATGCCGCCGAAAATCTGGCCTATCTACAGAATGATATTCCCAAAGTCATCGGTCAAAACCTGACCGCCGAGGGCGCCAATGTCATCCAGCCGCCGGAGGGATTCGCTGTTATCGGGCCGCCGGCTACAGATCCCGGGTATGCGCGACGCGTGGGCGTAGATAATGGCGCGGATTACGTTATCATCGGCAGCCTCACCCTGATTGGTCAGCAATTCAGCCTGGATACCAGATTGGTGGAAACTTTAAATCCCGGTCCGCCCAGGGTATTTTCGGTTTCGGGGCGGGGGCTGGAGAACCTGCCCTTGAAAGTCAGGGAGCTGACGCGCGAGATTTTCGTTGTGATTTTCGATCAGAAAAAAATCACGGCGATTCGCATCGAGGGGAGCCAGCGGATTGAAGCCGATGCCATCCAACGAATCATTAAAACGGTCCCCGGTGACATATACTCCGTAAAAAGCCTTTCCGACGATTTAAAAGCAATATACGGGATGGGTTATTTCGACGATGTACGCATCGAGGCTGAAGATGAAACGGCCGGCAAGTCGGTGATCATATACGTCAAAGAAAAACCCACCATTCGCTATGTGCGTTTCGAGGGCAACCGGGTATTCGACGACAAGGAAATGAAAGAGAACATGACCCTGAAAACCGGGTCGATTTTGAATGTTTTCCACGTTCAAAACAATCTTCAACGTATCGAAGAGCTTTACAAGGACAAGAACTATCACAACGTCAAAGTCGATTATAAAATCAAGGAGGTATCCAACAACCAGGCCGATGTAACCTTCGACATCGATGAAGGCAACAAAGTGCGCATCGAACACATCTATTTTGAGGGCAACCAGGCCTTCTCGGATAAAAAGCTGAAAAAGCAGATGAGCACTTCGGAAAAGAGTTGGCTTTCTTTCATCACCAATTCCGGAGATTTGAACACGGAGGACCTCAACCAGGATGCCGGTCGCCTGGAAGCGTTCTATCAGAACCAGGGTTATATTCGCGCCAAGGTCGGTGAGCCGCAGGTTGTTTTTAAAGAGGAGGGGATCGACGTAACCATAAAAATCGAAGAGGGGCCCCGATATACGGTCGGCACGGTCGGTGTTGAAGGAGAATTGATTTTTCCCAGCGAAGTCCTTCTGGATAAAATCAACCTTAAAAAGGAAGAGTTTTATAACCGCACCGTGCTTCGTAACGACTTGATTACCCTGGGCGACATCTATGCCGACGCCGGATACGCCTATGCCGACATCGCGCCGCGCATTGACGAAAAAGCCGAAGAGCTGGTGGTCAATATCGTTTACCAAATCCAAAAAGGACCGTTGGTGTACTTCGAAGAGATCACCATCAACGGCAATTCCACCACCAGGGATAAGGTGATCCGTCGCCAGTTGGAGGTTTACGAACAGGGCCTTTACAGTGGCTCGAACCTGAAGCGCAGTGTCCGCAATCTCAACCGCCTCGATTACTTCAAAGACGTCAAAGTGAACACTGTCAAAGGCAGCGCCGACGATAAGATGGTGCTGACGATCGATGTTGAAGAGAAATCAACCGGCCAGTTCAGTATTGGCGGCGGATACAGCAATACTGAAAAAGTGTTTTTTACCGGCTCGATTTCCCAGCGCAACCTCTTCGGTCGCGGCCAGATTCTCAATCTGCAGGGTGAAATCGGGGCCGTCAACTCGCGCTATCAGCTGTCATTCACTGAGCCATGGCTTTTCGACATCCCGCTGTCAGGCACCATAAGGGTGTACAACTGGATAAGCGAATATAACTCTTACGATAGGGACAGCCTCGGCGGATCCTTGTTCTTAGGTTACCCGGTTTACAGAGACACCCGCCTTTCCATCGGTTTCAATTATGATTCGGCCAACATTAACGTTACGGATGAGGCGACAGCTCCGGTTTCAATTTTGGAACTGATCGAACAGGTCGGCGACAAGAACATCGTGACCTTGAGCACTGAAGCCGCCCTCACCTACGATACCCGTGACCGGATTTTTTCTCCCACCGAAGGAGCGTTGCACCGTTTCTCCGCCGAGTATGCGGGCTTCGGTGGAGATATCGGTTTCAACAAGTATGTCGGCCAGGTGGGGTGGTATTATCCGCTCGTCTGGAAATTTGTCGGCCATGTAAGGGCCAAGGCCGGTTATGTGGGTGAAAATTCCTCCGGTGTGCTGCCGGATTACGAACTGTTCTACATGCAGGGAACCGATTCCCTCGTTGGATATGACAGGGATGAGATTCAACCGAAGGATGAACGGGGAGAGGTCATCGGCGGTGATCGGTTCGGTTACGCCACGGTGCAGTTGATTCATCCCTTGCTCACGGAATTCGGGTTGGATGGGTTTGTCTTTTACAGTATTGGGGCCATCGCCTCGAGTGAACCCGGCGCCGAGCCTCAAAACATCAACGGTGATTCCCTGCGTCAAAGCACCGGCCTTGGCTTCAACTGGAATTCGCCGATGGGACCGATTGCTTTGGCATATGGGTACAAACTCAACCGCAAACCGGGTGAATCCGCCGGTGCCTGGGAATTTAATTTCGGTGGGGCCTTCTAAGAGCCGGAAACCCGCATTCGTCCAAGGGTGGCGGGCATCGCCTTCTGCTCTTGATGAGCAGGAACGGACGGATGGGACAGGGGGAGATAGTATCGCTGATCAACCGAATATTTTATGTTTTCTTCACTGGAAGTGACAAAACGGAAACACGGTCGGGGTGATATTGAATATTTTGATTCCTTCAGCATTTGTTTGTTTTGTTACATCCAACGAATTACAGACCATCTGGAAGGATTTTACCCTATGGGCCAAATGGAGAATGCCATGGCTCGCGCTATTCGAGGTTTACGGTAAATGGACGACAGACCCGTCTCGATATACCTTGGCCATGCAAGCCGCCATTTGTTGAAATCTCCGGGTTTGCAGTCCGACGTCAGGCTTATGACACCAAGTCAATCAGCGATGGTGCCGACTGCTGTAGAATTTAAAAGGATACGCTACGAGGGAGGGAAAATGCGACGATACAACTTTATTATTATTTCGGCCATGACGGCGCTTCTTACCTTTACGAGCTTCGGCAGGGCAGCCGATGTCGCCAAGATCGGCATTATCGACGGCCAGCGGGTGCTCGAAACTTCCGATGCCGGCAAAACCGCAAGAGCAGGGATCAAGGGACAATATAACCGCATGGAAGAAGAGTTGAAAAAAAGGGGAGCTGAATTCGAAGAGCTGAAAAAACAGTTTGAGCGCAATGCTATGGTCATGAGCCAGGAAAAACGTGAGCAAAGTCAACGGGACTTGCAGATCAAACAGATGGATCTTCAGCAGCTCGGTAAGAAGTACAGCACTGAATTGAAGGCGCTCGAGAAGAAGTACACGGAACGAATTCAAAAGGACGTCCTGAAACTAACGGAAGAGATCGGAAAGTCCGGGGGATATTTGCTGATCATCGACAAGCCCGGTGTCCTGTATCATCCGAATTCCATCGAGCTTACGGATCAGTTGATACAAAAATACAATGCAAAGTACGCCAAGGGCGATACCGAGGCCTCTAAAAAAGATTGATCTTTTACGTCCATGTCAGAGTAAAGTGCGGCCTGGACCGGTGAATAGGACGATATCATGGAATTACCGCTAAACCGTATTGCCGAGCATGTCGGTGGACGTGTCCATGGTGATGACAGCAAAATCATTCGCGGGGTCGCTCCTTTCGAAACAGCCGCTGCCGACCAGATTACTTTTGCCGACGGCGCCAAATTCGTCAAACGCCTTCGGGAAACCGGCGCCGGTGCCGTCATCGTGCCAAATCAGATTGAGATTGATGGCATGACACTGCTACAGGTAAACAACCCCAAAGTGGCTTTCACCAGGGTCATCCAACTTTTTTACCCCGCGTCGATACCCTACAGGGGGATCAGCAATCGGGCGGTGATCGGTGAAGGATTCACATCCGGCGAAAATACCGCTATTGCACCGCTGGTATTCATCGGCAACGACGTTCGCGTCGGCGATCGCACCATCATCCACCCCGGTGTGGTCCTCGGAGATGAGGTGCGCATCGGCAGCGATGTGGTCATTCATCCCAACGTTTCGATTCTCGACCGTTGCCGGATAGGAGACCGTGTCACCATTCACGCCGGCACTGTCGTCGGGAGCGACGGATACGGTTTTGCGCCCGACGGCGAGACCTATGTCAAAATACCGCATCTCGGCATCGTTCAGATTGACGATGACGTGGAAATCGGTGCTGTGAACACCATCGACCGAGGGTCTTTTGGAAAAACCTGGGTCCAAAAAGGGGTCAAGACCGACAATCTTGTCCATATCGCTCACAATGTAACGGTCGGTGAGAATACGCTGATCGTGGCTCAGGTGGGAATCGCGGGAAGCACCGCCATCGGCCGGCACGTTATCTTGGCGGGCCAGGCAGGGATTGTCGGACACTTGACCATCGGGGACAATGCCATCATTGGCCCTATGACCGGTGTCGCCAAATCAGTGGACCCGGGACAAATCTTGTCCGGCAGCCTTCCGGCAATACCCCATCGTCAGTGGCTCCGGTTGCAGCGGGTTTTACCGGAATTGCCCGAACTCAAAAAGCGGCTTGCCGCTCTTGAAATAGAGATAAAACGATTGGTCGGGGAGGATGACTGAAAGTTTTGGCCGATAACTCTGCATGCAGCAGGCATGCTTCGAGCAGTAACGTCTGAGGGCGCGCCGCCTCAGCCTGCGAATCGACCGGAGGGATGCCATGGAAACCGTTTACGATATCCAAAAAATTTTGGAGCTGATGCCGCACCGTTACCCGTTTCTGCTCGTCGATCGCATCATCGAACTGGATTTGGGAAAAAGAATTGTCGGCCTTAAAAATGTGACAATCAATGAGCCGTTCTTCCAGGGACATTTTCCTGGGATGCCGGTGATGCCGGGGGTGCTGATCGTTGAAGCCATGGCCCAAGCCGGCGGAATTCTCTACCTGACATCACAGCCGCCGGGAGATGCAGAGTATATTTTTTATTTTATGGCCATGGACAAGGTCCGTTTCCGAAAACCGGTGCTTCCCGGCGATCAGCTGATTTTGGAAGCAACTCTTCTGAAAATGCGAAAGAATGCCATCAAAATGGCAGGGACGGCTACGGTTGACGGGAAACGTGTGGCCGAAGCTGAGTTAATGGCTTCAGTGGGAGAAAAGAAATGATTCATCCGACAGCAATCGTCAGCCCGAAAGCCGAACTGGATTCCAATGTCGACGTCGGGCCTTACACGATCATCGGTGAGAATGTATTCGTCGGCAGCGGGACCACCATCGGTTCTCACGTTGTGATCGAACCCTATGTAACGATTGGCCAGAAGTGCCGGGTTTTTCAATATGCCGCTTTGGGCGCCATTCCCCAAGATCTGAAGTTTGGGGGCGAAGTCAGCTATGTAAAAATCGGACGCGGGTGTATCATTCGCGAATTCGTTACAGTTCATAGAGGGACCAACATGGGAGGCGGCGTCACTGAAATCGGTGAGGAATGCCTGCTGATGAATTACACCCACGTCGCCCACGACTGCAAGATCGGGCGCCGCGTTGTCATGGCCAACAACGCCACCCTGGCCGGTCATATCACCATCGGGAATCATTGCACCATCGGCGGACTTTCGGCGATTCACCAATTCACAAAGGTCGGTGAATATGCCTTCATCGGTGGTAAAACGGGTGTCCCCAAGGATATTCCCCCTTACGTGATCGCGTCGGGTGAAAGGGCCCGGCTGCACGGTCTAAATCAAGTGGGACTCAAGCGCAGCGGGTTCTCTCAACAAACCATCAGTGAGTTGAAGAAAGCCTACCGCATTGTCTTTCGTATTGGCTTGACGCTGAATCAGGCTATTGAAAGAGTGAAAGCCGAGGTCGATCAAAATCCCGAGGTCGTGCGCTTCATCGAATTCATCAAATCTTCTGAACGGGGCATTACCCGCTGATGATCGCCGGATCCGACCAGGCTCCTTACCGCCGGTATCGTTTGCAATTCTGCCGGTGATAGGTCCGTTCCCCCCCTTTTCCTGCGACTGTGGTTCGTGGAAAGATACATATGAAAACTGCTGCAAAAAAACTGCGAGTTGGTGTCGTCGGTGTCGGCTATCTTGGAAAATTTCATGCGGAAAAGTACGCCCACATGGAGGACGTCGAGCTGGTGGGCGTAGCGGACATCGATCCTGTCGCAGCCACGAAGGTGGCTGACCGATTGAGCACGACGGCTTATACCGGGCACGCGGCGTTGCTCGACCGGGTCGATGCGGTCAGTGTCGTGGTACCGACATCGGCGCATTTTGCAGTGGCAAGGGATTTTTTGGAAAACGGTGTGGACGTTCTGATTGAAAAGCCAATGACCACCACCCTGGAAGAGGCTGATGCGCTTGTTACATTAGCGGAAAACCAAGACCTTATCATTCAGGTCGGTCACCTCGAACGGTTCAATCAAGCCGTGGTGGCATTGAAGGGAATTCTCCATCGGCCGATGTTCATCGAGTCGCATCGGCTCAGCCTGTTCACGGACCGGGCGAGCGATGTGAGCGTTGTATTGGACTTGATGATCCACGACATCGATCTCATCTCTAACTTCGCCCGATCCGAGTTGATCAGTGTCCATGCGGCCGGCGTTCCGGTGGTATCCACTGAGGTCGATATTGCAAATGCCCGTCTCGAGTTCAAAAGCGGCTGTGTTGCCAATGTCACGGCCAGTCGGATATCGATAAAAAATGAACGTAAAATCCGTTTATTTCAGAAAGATTGTTACATTTCAGTCGACTTTGTCGAGCATAGCATCACCGTGATACGCAGGAAGGGTGACGATCGCTCCGGCCTGATTCCCGGTATGGACATCCAACAACTCTCCTTTGATCAGGGGGATGCGCTCGAGGATGAGCTCAAAGAATTCGTCCAGTCGGTGCGAGACCGCAGCGAGCCACAAGTCGATGGTCGGGTGGGCCGCGATGCCCTGCGGATTGCCTTGAACGTCATGGGCCAAATCAACAGCAAAATCGATCGGTACATCGGTCGATAAAACGTCATGGTCGCGATGGTCGGACAAAAATGTGTCATGATTGTGGCCGGGGAGGCTTCCGGAGACCAACACGGGGCAAAGCTGGTAAGGGAGATGCGTCGAACCGATCCGGATATTTTTTTTTGCGGCATCGGCGGCAAGGACCTTGCTGACGCAGGGGTGCGCATACTCGTCGATGCTGCAGCCTTGACCGTAGTCGGCCTCACCGAAGTCATATCCAAGCTTCCGATCATTTACCGCTCAATGGCTGTGGCCAAAAAGTTGCTCCAGAGCCTTAAACCCGATCTGCTGATCCTGATTGATTTTCCCGACTTCAATCTGCGGGTGGCCGAGGCAGCCAAGAAACAAGGGATTCGGGTGCTCTACTATATCAGCCCCCAGATCTGGGCCTGGCGGCGGGGTCGGGTTAAAAAAATTGGCAGACTGGTCGATCACATGGCCGTCATCCTTCCATTCGAGGCTGATTTTTACAGGGCCCACGATATTCCTGTCACATATGTCGGCCATCCGTTGCTCGATGACAGTCCCGATCAGGACGGAAACAATTCGGTGGCGGATTCGGCGGCTCAATCGGTAATCGGCCTTCTGCCGGGCTCCAGGGAGGTAGAGATCAGACGGCTGTTACCGGTCATGCTCGATGCCGCCGACAGGATCCACAAGCAGGACCCGCGTCTGACCTTCGTCGTCTCGGTCGCCCCGACTGTTGACAGCGAGATGCTCGGTGCACTCGCAGCCGGACGCAAGACAGATGGTTCAGTTTCATTTACCACGGAGCCGGTGTCCAGGATTTTCACCCGCTGCCGTATTGTCGTGGCAGCTTCAGGAACCGTTACGCTGCAGGCGGCCATTTACGGAACCCCGATGGTGATTGTCTACAAAGTATCCCCGATAAGCTACTGGCTGGGCAGGGCGTTGATTCGCGTCGACCACATCGGACTGATCAACCTGATCGCCGGGCGGCGACTCGTCCCGGAACTCGTGCAGGGTCAGGCTTCGGCCGAAGGGATTACGAAGCAAGTGTTCAACCTGCTGGCCGATCAGGAAAAACTCGTTCAGGTGCAAAATGATCTGCTGGCGGCCAGAAAATTACTGGGCGGCTCCGGAGCTTCCAAACGGGTGGCGGAGATTGCGCTGTCCTTGTTGTAGCTGATAAGAATGACCGGGAGCGCCGACCATTGCCAATCCGGCGACCGGCTATACATCAAAAAGTGGGCGTAACACGCGTGAAAAAAGGTTTTTTACAATACCGACATCATCAACTGATCGGCCTGGTCAGGGAAAACAGCTCCCGGCTTGCATTGGCAATGGTCTGCATGCTGGTCGAAGCGGCGGGTACATCGACGGCCGCCTACCTGGTTAAGCCGGTCCTGGATGACATTTTTATCGATAAGAACGCCCAGATGCTCAATTTTATCCCACCGGCTGTCATCGGTCTTTATCTAATGCGAGGCCTGGCAATGTTTTACGGGGATTACTACATGAGCTTCGTCGGCCAGGATATCATCCGGCGCCTGAGGAACCGACTCTACGACCGCATACAAGATCTCCCACTATCCTTCTTCAGCAAAGAAACCACCGGTGTTCTGATGTCACGCATCATCAACGATGTCAATTTCGTCAGAGACATGCTCTCAACCACCATCACCGGATCTTTACGCGATTGCTTCACTATCGTAGGGTTGATTTTTGTCATCTTCTATCAAATCTGGCAACTCGCGGCCTTTGCCATTCTTGTGCTGCCGGCAGCCTTTTTGCCGATCATATATTTCGGGCGCCGGGTGAGGCGGACGAGCACGGGCTGCCAGGAAGTGATGGCCGAACTCAGTGCGTTTATGCACGAAACCTTTGCCGGCAACAAAATCGTCAAGGCCTTTGGAATGGAACAATATGAGAAAGGGCGATTTTTCGATAAAACCCGACATTTGTTTCGACTGGAGATGAAAGAAACCAAGGCACGGGTGATTACCAGTCCCATCAATCTCTTCCTCGGTGGTCTGGGAGCAGCGGTGATCATCTGGTTCGGGGGCTCCCGGGTGGTTGCCGGTACGTATACCGCCGGTACTTTTTTCTCATTCTTAACGGCGGTATTGCTGCTTTACAAACCCGTCAAGGATTTGAGTAAATTCAACAACGCCCTTCAGCGCGGGCTTGCCGCCACCGACAGGGTTTTTGATGTCATCGAGCGGAAATCAGAGATTGCGGAAGATACCCATCCGGTAGCAATCAGTACCCAACCCCATCGGGTTGCATTTAACCGGGTTTGTTTCAAATACGAGGACGAAATGATCTTGCAGGATATCGATCTGGAGGTCGAACCCGGCAAGGTGCTGGCCATTGTCGGTATGAGCGGCGGTGGTAAAACCTCCTTGGTCAATCTTATTCCTCGCTTTTACGATGTTTCCAAGGGCGCGATCACCATTGACGAGGTGGATATTCGCAAGATTTCTCTGGCCTCCCTGCGGCGCCAGATTGCCATTGTGACCCAGGAACCGATCCTTTTCAATGACACCGTCCGCAACAATATCGCCTATGGTCGACCAAACGCATTGGATGATGAGATTGTCGCCGCCGCCAGGGCGGCATTCGCTTACGATTTTATCATGAATTTTCCAAAACAGTTCGACACCAACATCGGTGAGTTGGGTGCTCGACTGTCCGGAGGCGAAAAGCAACGGCTCTGCATTGCGCGGGCGCTTTTAAAAGACGCGCCGATACTGATTCTCGACGAAGCCACATCCTCTCTCGACACGGCAGCAGAGAAGGTCGTTCAGCAAGCACTCGAAAACCTCATGCGCGGGCGGTCGACCTTTGTCATCGCTCATCGCCTGTCTACCATCCTCAAGGCCGATCAAATCATCGTTCTGGTGAAAGGACGAATCAAGGAAACCGGCAGCCATCGAGAACTCCTGGCACTGCAGGGTGAATACTATCGGCTCTACCGGATGCAATTCAGTGATGAATCGGCTGATGGCTGGCTGCATAACAAGCGCACACCCTGAAACCCGGCGTACCGGCCCAAACGATAAAACCGGCTCGTTCAGCCCGCCGGTGCGCTTTTGCCGGGAGTAAAAACACGACTGCCGGAAGAATCCTGACCGGATCGGGCGACCATGAAGATCAATTCGATACTCAATCGTTACATATTCAGAGAGTTCTTCGCACCGTTCGCCGTTACGCTGATATTTTTCACGTTTGTGTTTTTAATGGCGCAGATGCTTAAGATAACCAATCTCATTGTCAATTACAGTGTCGATCTTTTCTCCATTCTGAAAATTCTGATTTTGTCCACCCCGTTTTTTTTCATGTTCGTGATTCCGATGTCGGTGATGTTGGCGATTCTTTTGACTTTTCTGAGGATGTCGAGCGACAACGAAATCATTGCCATGAAAACCAGTGGCGTCAATCTATACCGATTGCTGCCGCCGGTATTCATTTTTTGCCTTGGCGGTTACCTGGTTACGTTTTTCATGTCCGCTTATGGGGCGCCGACGGCCGAACAGGCCATCAGAGATCTCACTTTTAGAATTTTTTCCCAAAATCTCGATATCGGCCTCAAAGCGCGCACATTCAACGACAGCTTCAAAGATGTCATGCTGTATATCAATGATATCGATATGAAAAATAAACTTCTGATCGATGTCTTTATTGAGGACAAACGGAAAAAGGATCTTGTCACCACAGTTGTGGCCCCGAGGGGTAAGCTGTTCGGCGATCAGGAGGACTTGGTTTATCACCTCAGACTCTTCGACGGGCGGATCAATCAAGTCAAGCTCGAAGGCCGTTCGGCCAATTCGATTACCTTCGAGACGTATGACATTCGCCTCGATCTTAAAAATGTCTTGCCGGCTGCCGAGAGTCCAGCCAAGAGATGGAAAGAAATGACCTTGCCGGAGCTGCACCAATACCTGAAAGTTGCCGGTGACCATTGGCAGATAAACAACATGCTGGTGAGGTACCACAAAATAATTTCCATGCCATTTGCCTGCTTTGCGCTGGGCATCCTGGCAGTGCCCCTTGGCATCCAGTCAAAATCTGTGCGCTCTTCATTCGGCCTCATGGTCGGCTTGGTCTTCTTCCTGATATATTATCTATTACTTTCCGCAGGACATGTTTTGGGTGAAAGCGGGCGTGTCCCGGCGCCATTGGCCATGTGGGCACCGAATATCGTCATGGGAATACTGGGGGTGTATTTGCTCATTGGTTCGGCCCGGGAGCGGCCGTTCCAAATTGCAGGGCCAATCTATCGTCTATGGCATTTTATAAGCAGGATTGGCGGCCACCCGGCCTGAACAATTAAGGCCCCTGTTGCCGGAAAAATGCATATCGATATAAACGACGGATTTTACCATCTTTTGCCTGTGCGCATGACCATTTTCAACGCCCGGTTATGGAACCGCGATCGGAAGCACAGATCCGCAATCGATCGCCGGTATATGTGTCCCATAGAGCAAAGGCGATTGTTTGTACCAACCCGCTGAGCAAGCGGTCTTTGATTGGTGGATGCACGGATAAACTGTCAGCTGAAACGGCAGTTAAACACGCTGGTAACCCTTACCCATGCTTATTCTCGATCGATATTTCATTCGTGAAGTGTTCAAGCTTCTCAGCGTCATTCTCATTACCGTGATCAGCATATTCGTGGCCATTGATTTTTTTGAAAAAATTGACGATTTTATCGAAGCGGGAGTACCGCTGCAGCGGGCGGCCTTGTTTTTTCTGCTGCGAATTCCTTTTGTTCTGGCGCAAATGTTTCCCCTGACCATCTTTTTATCCGCACTGATCGCTCTGGGCCTGATGAACAAGCGCAACGAATTGCTGGCCATGCGCGGTGGCGGTGTCAGCATGAACTTTTTTCTACGGTCACTTGTTTCTCTGGGGTTACTTTTTTCCTTGCTGCTCTTCTTGATTTCCGACATCCTTGTTCCTATCAGCTTCAGTAAGGCTAATCGGATCTATGCCAGCGAAGTCAAAAAGGAAAACGCCGTAGCTTCCAGAGAAAAAAAAATTTGGATCAAGGGCAACCGCAGCATTTCCCACATCAAGTATTACAACCCGTCGACCCGGACGATTTCAGGCATCACGCTCTATTTTTTTGACGAAAAGTTCAAACTCAAACGCCAAGTTGACGCTGCTTCGGCAACATTCAAGGACGGTAAGTGGGTTTTTAACGATATTCTCGAACAGGTGCTATCCCCAAAGACGGGTGAATACAACATCGAATTTTATGAGCAGCGCTTTGAAGCCATTGACTTTTTACCCGAGGATTTCGAAAGAGTTGCCAAAAAGTCGGAGGAGATGAATGTGTTGGAACTCCGGGAGTATATTCACACCGTTGAACTTGAAGGCTACGATGCCACCCGGTACCGCGTCGATCTGCATGCCAAATTTGCCTTTCCCTTTGTCTGTATTTTACTCTCTCTGTTGGCGCTGGGAATCGGAGTCAAACAGAAATTCAAGGAAAACCTGTTCATCGTTATCGCTGTGGGGGTCGGCGTGGCCTTCCTCTACTGGACGCTGAATAGTTTTTGCTTGTCCCTCGGTTACGCTGGCGTCCTTCCGCCCGTTGCCGCTGCCTGGACGGCCAACACTGTTTTTGTGTGCGCTAGTGTGGTGACCCTGTTGAACCCGCAATAATACAGCCCATTTCATAATAACCGCTAAAATGGATCCGGTTTGAGACATCAGATTGAAAAGGTGATGCACTCGCATGAGGCCGACGACAGCAATCCACTGGCCGTCGGGCTCAACCTTTTTTCGCGGCTCTACGGCGCAGCGGTGCGTTTGAGAGACATCGGATACCGATCCGGACGATTGAAAACCAAACGGCTTCCATGCAAGGTTGTCTCCGTCGGGAACATCACTGTCGGGGGCACCGGTAAAACACCGATGACGATCTATTTGGCGGAATTGCTTCACCGACTTGGATTTAGGCCCGCGGTCATCAGCAGGGGATACAAAGGTGAAGCAGAAAAACGCGGCGGCATCGTCAGCGATGGCCGCAAATTTTTTATGACCACCGAGAAAACAGGAGACGAACCCTGGATGATGGCGCGGCGACTGCAGCAGATTGGTGTTCCGGTGATTGTCGGACGTAATCGCTTCGAATCCGGATGTCTTGCGCTCAGGACGTTTCAGCCCGATGTGATCCTGCTCGATGATGCCTATCAACATTTAAAGTTGTGGCGAGACCTCAATCTGGTCCTGCTGGACAGTGTACGTCCTTTCGGCAATACTCATTTGCTGCCGCGGGGGATCCTCAGAGAACCTTTGTCGGCCCTTTATCGCGGCGACATATTCGTCCTTACCAGAACGGAAAAAGAACAACCGGCGGCAGTAGACCTGTTGCGAAGCGTCATTGGGAACCAACCGGTGTACACCGCCTCACACAAGCCTTTTCTTTCGCGGTGGGTGCCGGCCGAGTCGAATTTCAGGCAACCGCCGGCCCATGCGACGGCGGCAATCGACCTCCGGGCGCTTCGGGGCAGAAGGGTTTTTGGCTTTTCAGGTATAGCGGGAAACGAGGGTTTCAGAAAGACGCTCGAATCGCTGGGATGTGATCTTGCGGGGTTCATCGGGTTTGGGGACCACTACCGGTACTCGAGCGATGATGTGATGACCTTGCTGCGCGCTGCCGGTCAATCCGGCGCCGATGTCGTTTGCACGACCGAAAAGGATTACGTTCGATTTTCCCGCCCGATGCCATGGTCTGTCGATTTGGCGGTGATTGGTGTTGACATTTCATTGGGAAGCCGCCAAGCGGCATTCGAGAAGGATGTCGTCAACCACCTTGTGTCAGACCCACTTGTTCATCCCTCGGCCGGAGTGCTTCCAGATAAGTGAGCCGGCTTTTGTCGGTCGCCCGAATATTCGGTCAGCGGGTCCGGTGCCCGAAAATAGTAATCGAACAGCTCGATATCCCGCTTGAAACGCTCGGCGATCAGCTCAGCGGTGGCGTCAGAGTAGTAGCTGCGGTAATCCAGTCGTTTCTTTGCCCTGCGCCGGTGGGCCAACGGTGGTGGATTGATACCGATCCGCCGGCAGACTTCCCGGAAATCCCCTTCGATATCTTCGTAATGCCCTATGAAATCGACGAGGACATTGCCCCTGAGGTCCACCAAATACTCGCTTTGCAACTCCATTGAAGTGTCGATGTGGTATTGATATGGACGTGCAGGGTCGAGTTTATAACGCAGAAAACTTTCGAAGTCGTCATGTCCCGCCATGAGATGCGGTCTTTCCCGCCGAATGTGGTGATAAGAGCTGACTTGGAGGTCCCAGGGGTTACGAACGAAGGCAAATTTGAACAAATTCTGGAAGATTTCCCGCGGCAGCATTTCATGGGCAGCAATAACCTTCGCATGCCGCGGTAATTTGCATCCGATGCGGTGACTGGTGAGTGAACTGATGCGACTGCAGATGGCTGCCGGAATATAGTATGGGTCCCGCCAGCGATAACGGTTGAGTGTCGCGCGTATACTGGTTCCACCGGTTTTAGCAATGTGAACGAACAAAAAATTGTATCGCAATGACAACAGCAACGGACAGCTCCTTTCTACAGCCCCAATCAACCGTGTCGACAGCGAAAAGGCGCATATAAGCCTCGGCCAATCGCACCGGGTCGTGGTGTTCTGTTAAGAGACAATAATCAACTGCAAAACCCCAGCTTTGCTTGGGAGACTCCCAAATTTTGACAGATCCAGGAGTTACCAATTACCTGAAACGATGATTATTATATAATTCAATGGCCGGTTGGTGGCCCGAAATAACGGTTTTAAAAGACTGCTTAGAGCGGTTCACGAGCCATTCCTCCGACTTTGCCGGATGTCATTGAGCGTCGCATATTGCAAATTGCCCCTGTCCTCGATTGAGCAGAATTTCGAGATACCGTTTGCTGCTCGATTCAACGGTGTATTCACGGACGGCACTTTTTAAAAGGGCCTTATCGGGCGGGTCGAATAAGGTTACCCGCATGGCTTCGGCCAGAATTTCAGGGTTTCCTACGGGGACCAGTTTGCCGACAACACCGTCACGTAGAATTTCCCGGGGACCGCTGGGGCAGTCGGTTGCTACCGACGGAACACCTAACGCGAGGGCTTCGGTCAATACGTTGGGTGAGCCTTCCCATGCAGATGAAAGCACGAACATACTGGCGCGGGATAGGTACGCATACGGATTGTCCACATAACCGGGCATGTCGACAAAGGCCGCCACGGAGAGTTTTTTTGCCAACATTTCGAGAGCCCTGCGGTCCTTTCCTTCGCCTAGAATGATCAGGCGACAGGCCAGATGCTGCCTGACCCCGGCAAACGCCTGAATCAGCGTTGGGAAATCTTTTTGCCGGGTGAGTCGGCCGATGCCCAAAATGACCGGTTCGCCTTTTCCTTGCAGCCAGGCATGCGAAACTGGTTCCCGGGCCCTTGCGAAGACGTGATCCGAGATGACCGGATTTCGGACAACATGCATGGCAGCCCGATCGACTCCGGTGATACGTGACATATCCCGGGCCACACCATGGGAAACAGCGATGATGGCATCGGCTCTGGGGTAGAGGAACCTCATCGGCAGGTACCAGGCCATTTTCTTCAGCTGGTTTTTCCCGGCCAGGGCCGCCGAAACGGTCGTTCCCATCCGGACCACGATCCGGGTGGGGACACCGGCGATGGCTCTGGCGATAATGGCGATCTGATTGGCACGATCCTTGGCGGCCAGAAGCGCATCCGGACGCTCGGTCTTAAGGTAATGGATCAAGGCGGGCAGGCTTGTCAGGGTATGATTGGCCATGAGTTGACGCACGCAAAGGGCATCCGGAAGGTGGTCGAAGAGGTGACAGCCGGGAGACTTAACGGGCAGCAGATCCAGCCGGCAGCCATGGGTGACCAGACCTTCGCACAGGTTAAGAATCATGCGCTCGACCCCCCCCATGCCCGAGAATGAGACGAAAACGGCGATTTTCGGCTGGCCGCCCCTGTCGCCGTTCTCTCTTTTATTCAGCGTGCGTTTTCGATCCATGTCGCTTATTATTCCCGCTCCCATATTGTATCTGGTGTTGATAGGCCCTAAGGGGGCATCGCATGGCGAAGCGATGGTACGGAAGATGACCGTCCTCAGGGCATTATCGATTCAATTCTTTGGACCTGCTGAAAAAAATATGCGCGCATTCAACATCTGTCGGATCCGGTGTGAAAGATCGCGATTCGTCATAGAACTGAGCCCATCTTCGTGTGATCGAAAATCCTGGAGTGGAGATCACCCCGAAAGGTACTCCAAAGGGTTCATTCGAACCGGCGGCCGTTCGCCCGGGCCATCAATATACATTTGATACCATATCGCAAACTGCAGCAAGGTCCAGACCATCCGGATGGCGGGGCCTGAGCCACGGCAGGTCTTCAAAAGGTGCCTGACGCCCCCGGGGCGAAACCAGGCTTGGATAGCCGGGTGCTTCGGCAGTATCTCCGTTAGAGTGTTCAAAAATGAGCCTCCGATCCATTCTCCAATCGGGACATGAAACCCGAGCTTTGGTCCAAAGTCGTGGTTCTCGGGCAGATACTTGCGCCCCCAGCGTTTGAGAAAAATTTTGCCCTGTTTTCGATCGGTTTTCAAATGATCCGGTAGTGCCAGACCGAATTCCACGACCCGGTGATCGAGAAACGGCACCCGGCCTTCGAGGCTCCATCCCATCAGCATGCGGTCCAATTTGACCAGGAGGTTGTCGGGCAGTGCGGTGACTAGATCGACGTACTGCATTCGCTGCAGACGGCTCCATTCCGCCGGAGTTTTTTGCCAGGCGTCGACGAATGGCGCTCGGGCTGCTTTCATCCGGTTCAGCAGTTCCGGAATCAAAAGACGACGGGGCCACAGGTTCCGCAGAGTCCCCCGGGTCCTGAAACCAGCGGTTCCAGGACTTGCGATCCCTTTGACCCAGCTCTCGAGTTTTGATTGTCGGTAACGGCCATAGCCGGCAAACACTTCGTCACCACCTTCGCCGGAGAAAACGACTTTAAGGTCTTTTCCGGCTGCTTCCGCCAAAAGGGCGGTCGGGAGACTGGCATAGTCCCGCATCAGTTCATCGGCTGCCCAAATGGTATACGGCAGACCGTAAAAAATGGCGACCGGGTCCGGTCGGATAGACGTGTGACGACTGCCCACCTGTTGGGCCAGACGCTCAGCCTGCGGTAATTCGTCCTTCAGGTGTGTGCCCGAAAATCCGATCGAAAATGTCCGGATCGGCTCCTTTTTATATCGACTGAGCAGGGCCAGAAGGATCGACGAGTCGACCCCGCCCGACAGAAACAGGCCAAAGGGGACATCCGAGCGCATGTGCTCTTGCATGACCGTTTCCATCAGCCGGTCGAATGCTTCTCGAGCAGAGTCGAAATCGATTTTCATCGGTTTAACCGTCTGTGCCGACCAGTATTGCCAGCGTTCTCTTACAACCCCCTGTTCGATGCAGACAGCCTCGCCCGGCAAAACGCGCTCATAATTGCGCAGTATCGTTTTGCGTTCCGAGCTGAACTGGTTCTGGATGTATTCGATCAAACCGGCGGGATTGATCTCAGGGGTATCCGAATCGAGGTGCAGAAGCGCTTTTAATTCGGATGCGAACGCGACGCCTTCGGCCAGGTGCGCCAGAAACAGCGGCTTGATTCCGAGCCGGTCGCGAGCTAGGATGAGCCGCTGATTTGTTCTGTCATAAAGTGCAAAGGCGAACATTCCATTCAAGACGTTCAGAAAGTCCTTACCAAATGCCATATATGCATGCAGGATGACTTCCGAGTCCGAATGGGTTGCGAATCGATGGCCGCGCTTTTCGAAATCCCGGCGTAATTCGATGAAATTGTATATTTCACCATTGGCGATCAAGACCAGCTCCCCGTTACGGGCGAACAGAGGTTGGTCGCCGCCGGCCAGATCGATAATTGACAACCGCGTGTGGGCCATACCAAAGGGACCGTCTGTGAAGCTGTCGCTATTGTCCGGACCGCGATGCGCCAGCGTTCGTGCTGCCGCTAATAGTCTTTCCGGATCGGCAATCCCTTTATTTCGATACAGTCCGATGATGCCGCACATACTGCGTTTTTAACCTTTCCCGGTGGTGGACGACGTTATTTTGTCTCCCATGGAGGCTGCCTATATTTGGACCCTTCAGTTAAACCGGGTCTCTCCTCGAAGACTGATCATGGTGTTCACATGAGGCTGGATCATTCAATATTTTTTATCTCTCGAGAAAAAAGCGCTCCTTTTTAGATCATTACGAATCAAGGCCCATGGCGGACAGATAAGCCGTCGTACTGTTCTCGATCTCATAGGGGCGAGCGGCTTCTTGAAGAAAGTCGGCCGGAAGCGGGTCCATCAAGGTCGCGTACAGGGCCTGCGACAGGCCATCGACATCTCCGACCGGCACCAGACGTCCGTACCGGCCGCCGTCTAATATTTCGCTGGGGCCGCTGGGACAATCCGTCGCCACCACCGGGGTACCGACGGCCAGCGCTTCGATGAGCACGAAGCCGAGGCCTTCCCAGCGGGAGGTCATTGCCAGCAGGCCGGCATGTGCCATATAGGGATAAGGATTCGGTAAGAAACCGGGCAGATCGACATCTTCTGCCACACCCAACTGCTGTGCCGTCGCGAGCAAACGGTCGCGGTCTTTGCCTCTGCCGATAATGACCAGGCGGCAAGGAATTCTTACTCTCAGTTTGGCAAAGGCATGGATGAGCATAGCGAAGTCTTTGCGCGGCCCGAGTTCACCGACTCCCAAAATGACCGGCGATGCATCCGGTTGAAACCAGGGATGATCGGGACGAGGCATTCGTCTTTTAAAATGATCGTCCGGCACGACCGGGCACGGTATGACATTGATCCGTTCTCGCCCCAGTCCGGTAAAAGCAGTCATGTCATCTGCGACCCCTCTCGAGGTCACGATGATGTTGTCGGCCCAGGGGTATATGAAGCGCATGGAATACTTCTGCAACCAGCGCTCGAAACGGCCGCGATTGGCAAGATCTATGGAAATAGTGGTGCCGGAGCTGACGACCATACGCAATGGTGCGCGCGACCACCGGCGCGCCAGAAGCGCCGTGCGGTTGACCCGGTCTTTGTCAGTCAACATGACCGTGGGGTGACACCGTTTCATATAGTCGACCAGAGCCGAGAAACTCGAATAGACGTGCTTTGTGCCCAGATCGATCAGCCGGACCCCTGGCGGTACTGCTTCGAAATGGGGACCGTGGCCACGGATTTTGAGCACATCGACCGGGTATCCGCGGCGGGCAATTGCCGGAACCAAGTGGGCGATCAGGCGGTCCACACCGCTGTGGCCTGAGGTGGCCACGAATACGGCGATCAATGGTTTCGTATCAGACATAGCGATCTATGGTCCAATCGTATCGAAAGGGAAAATTCACTCGCTCGCGCGAGTCTTCGAGCAGCTGACGTGTTTTGTCTCTGGAACCAACATCGATAGTCAGCGCCTCGAAACCTCTGAATGTTACTCGGCAGAACTCTGCGGTGTTCGATCTAAGGCGCAGGTGCCGATCTGAAATTTTTGTGGCCCAGAATGTTTTCAGCAAGAACGAAGGCGATACCGATAATGAATCCCAAAGGGACCAACGTGTATTTGGAATAAAAGCCGACCGTCAGACCGGTAAAAATCAGGCAATTCAGGTATACCGCCATCATGCAGTTGATGAAAAGGTGCACGGGAGAGTTCACCGCTGAATTCGACAATTTGATGAACATATAGAGCACGTATGCTTGTCCGCCGAAAACCAGAACCGATCCGATAATGCCGTTTTCGAAGAGGATCTGAATGAAAAAGTTGTGCGGAAAAGAAATCGCTTCGTATAATGGGTCCGGAAGCGCATACCCCTGCAATATATCATAGGTACTGCCGATTCCGTTGCCGACCAACCAGCCTGCCGGCGAGTTGTCTTGCAGCATTTCCAAAGAATACCTCCAAATGTGCACCCTTTCTTCGTTGGATACATTCACTATCAACTCTTTGAGTTTATCGAAAAATCCGGCGTAATTCGTGATAGATAACAGCAAGAAAAAGACACAGATCGCCAGCAGGCCAATCCACCGGTATCGGCTGCGGGTGAAGAATGTGATGACGAACAGTGTACTGACGACCAGCGCCAAGAATGCCGGGCGGGAGGCGTTTCTGAACACGGGATCGATGTCGATGACGAGCAACGCTAAAAATAAAATTTTATAGGGATTAGGGGCTGTTCTGAAATAGTAAAAAACGAGTGGTAGGCTTAATATGGCGAAGTTGGCCAGATAATGCGGATTGGACCAGGTGCCGTATGGCATGCCGAATAAGATGCGTGCAGCGAACTGCCAGACCACCGACAGCGCCAACACGACGCCAAATATTTTAAAAGCCGGTTGAGGGGCGACGGTTCGACTGGACAGGCGGATGGTATAGATTATCACGAGCATTTTTACGAGCCGGAATATCCGGTCCTTATGCGAGATCTCGTATGAAAAAACAAGGCTCATCAAAATCAGTGCGGTGCAAACCGCAAGGACGATCCAGTACATCAACGGTATGGTTTTGAGTGAAAATTCACCCAACACCATATGGTTCAGAAGAAAAAAGGCGCTGGCCCAGATAAAGACGTTTGCGCCCCCGCGATTCAGTGCGAAGAAAAAGAAAAATAGTCCAGATAGCGAAACCACCAACCAGTAGGGGTTGAGCAGTATATTCTTGATTTTTTCAACTTTGCCGTAAGTCACAGACGAATGTCCTGCTGTGGGGTTGCGAAGACGAGGATAGCGATAAGGTATGATGAAAATTTGGCGGGACGGCGAAGCCGAATCTGGCAAGCATCAATTCAAACATTAGGGATCAGTCGTTATGCTGCGATTATTGCCGATCAAGAGCCGATTCGGCCCGCAGGAACCTGTTCGGAGAGCACCTTACGGTAGACCGCTAGGTTGCCTTTCACCATGGCGCCGATGGAGAAGCGTGATTTTACCATCATCCGGCCGGCTGCCCCGAAACGCGCCGATTTTGCGGGGTTCGCCAGAAGATCAGTCACGCAGGCCATTATAGCGTGAATATCCCCGCTGTCAATCAGATAACCATTGGTACCGTGCGCAACGATTTCGGGTATGCCGCCGGCGCGTGTCGCCACGATCGGAACCCCGGCTGCGGCAGTCTGCAGCAGGGATACCCCCAGACCCTCCAGGGTCGCAGGGTGCACAACGACATCCAGGCAGGGAAGGATGCGCTCTAAATCGTGGCGAAAACCAGCAAAGATTGTCCGGTCGGCAACTCGGTTTCGTTTGCACTGTTGGCGAAGATCTTCTTCGAGGGGGCCTTTGCCGAATAATATAAAGCGTGCTTCGGGGCAGCGCGTCAGGATGTCCGGTGCGGCCGCTATCAGGAAACGATGTCCTTTGCGGGGGATGAACTGGGCAATCATTCCGATTGCCCGGTGGGACGGTTTCAGATCGAATTCACGCAAGAACCATTCCCGGTCGCACGGTACGGCAAACCGCCGGGCATCCACGGCACTCGGTATACAGGCGATCTTTTCTGCGGGAACGCCCTCCGAGAGCAGCACGTGGCGTATGCCTTCGGAAATGGCCACAACTCGGCTGTAGATGCGGTATTTTAGGCGGGCGATAAAAGGGCTTTCGGGGTTGTCCACCCGGCGGGTGATAACTGCCGGAGTGTGCGTGCACCAGGCGGCGGCGGCGCCCCAGATGTCCGCTCCCCTCCGGCTGTGCACGTGCACAATGTCCGGTTGTAGCCTCGATATGATGCGGCACAATCGCAGCATGAACAGCGCGTCCAACTCTCCCCTTACCGGAACCGCCCACGTATGCACCCCCGGTGTTTCAGCCTTGGCGATATCGCTTCCGGAAGGGCAGACAATGGTGTTGCGGCACCCATTTTCCGCGAGCCCCTTCATCAGGTGAAAAACCTGCAGAGCCCCACCGTAAAGGTGGCGGCCGGTTTCAATGTGCAGGATGTGGATGTTCTCAGTCATTGGATTCAAGAAGGTTGCAGGCGGCCCCTGAGACCTGTTTGACGGTAATGGCGGCCATGCACTCGACCCGTCCCTTGCAGGTGGGTTTGCGTTTGCAGGGGGCACAGGTTTGCGGGACATAGATGACGACGGTGTTTTTACTGGAGGTATTCAGGTACGGACACGTCGCACCGAAAAGGGCAACGGTCGGCCGCCTGAAGGCGGTACCCATGTGGGTGATGCCGGTGTCGACACCGACCACCAATGCGGCCCAAGAGACGATGGCGGCAGCTTCTCCAAGGTTTGTTCGGCCGATAAGATCATAGATGGGGACGTCGGTCAGGGCCCGGATTCGATTGCCGGCGCCGGTATCGCGTTTCGCACCCAGAATCATTACCGGCAGATCAAATCGTAAGGAGAGGGTGTTTGCCAACTCGGCCCATCGATCCGGGAACCAGTGCTTGTGCGGTCGCGTCGTAAAGGGGCAGAACAGGACAAACCGATGGTTGAGTTTCAAGGCGGTCAGTTTGATTTCGGCGTTCACGCGATCTTTTTTAGACACAAACATCTCTGGAGCAAAAGGCCCTGGATCGAGTCCGAGGGAAAGCATGAGTTGGCGGTATTCGGAACTCATCGCCCGCTTGTCTTCACCACGGGAGACGATCCGTGTCATGAGGAACCGGCCGGGTTCTTTCGAATCGAGGCCGATGCGTTCTGTCGCACCTGAAAGCCAGGCGAGGAGGCGACTCCTCAGCAATCCTTGGGCATCGATCGCCAAATCAAATCGACGAAGTTTGAGATCCGCTGAAAAACGCCTGACCTCGCAAACCAGATTCGGGATGTGCATTGATTTGAGCTGTCGCCGCCAGTGTTCTTTTGACCAGTAAATGACCTCGTTCAAGTCCGGATGATGGTCCAATATGCCGCGCACCGACTCATCCGCCAGCCAGGAAATGTGCGCCTGGGGCCAAGCCTTCCGCAAAACCCGAATCATCGGAGAGGCCATGATGATGTCGCCGATGGCACTCGGGCGAATAATGAGAATGCGGGTTATCCTATCAGACATGGGATCGATTCGCTTCACTCTTTTCTCGGCCAATGGCTGTAGGGTCGTGTCTTCCACCTTCTGTGAATCCAGAACCATTGATCGGGGTGGCGCCGGATGATCGCTTCCAGGGCATCGTTGTAGTGTTGAGTGTTTTCTTCCAGGTCTTTTTGGTGGTCCCCGGTTTTAACGAGGGGTATTTCGGGTCCGATTTCGGCCGTGAAGCCGGCGCCGTTTGCATTGCGCACAACAAAGACAGGCACGACCGGTGCGTTGGTCTTCAGGGCGATGAAGGCCAGGCCGTAGCTGGTGCAGGCCCGCCGTCCGAAGAAATCGACAAATACGCCCTTGTGCCAACCGACGTTTTGATCCAGCAGCATGACCACCGACTCCTGCCGTTTGAGCGCCTTGAACACCTTAAGCAGCGCTCGGTCCTTGGATACCAATTTGGCACCGAAGCGCGTACGGTTTTGGGCGAAAAATCGTTCAAGGGGCACATAGTCCATCGGTCGATAGAGTACATTGGCTGTGTGTTTGGCGATGGCCGAAACGATGGGCATCATTTCCCAGTTGCCCACATGGCCGGTCAGAATCAATACCCCTTTATCCATGTCGCCTGAGAACCTGTTCTGCAGTGTAAAATATTTGTTGAATTCATCCGGACCCAAATGCAGACACCACCCGATTTCGAACAGAATAAGGAAAAGATTCTTAAACACCCGGCGGGCAATGCCTTCGATTTCAACGGGACCTTTTTCGTCGCCGAATGCCCGGGTCAGGTTGTCAAGCGCTATGCGGCGGTGTCGCGTGTCTGTCCGGAACCAAAGTCGGCCGAGCAGGTCGCTCAGCCGGCGCGCCTGCGTATGGGGAAGGCTGCCGAGAAGGTAAAAAAACCTTTCGATGATATGAAGCGTTATATCGTCAAGTTTGTTCATACCGATTTATCGTGGGAATAATAGATGCCTGTTTCGTATTTAAGTCGCTGAGATTAAATTTAAAAAAGATAAAAGTCAATCGGTGAAGAGCCTCAAGTTCCATTCGGCAGGTCGGTCGTGTCACCCTTCGGCGGTTGATTCCGGGACGCCAGTTGGTCGGTGATGACGGCCATGGTTCTGGCCACGGCACCTTTGTTGGTATCGAAAACGCGGCGGGCGTTTTGTCCCATACGTTGCGCGCGGTCACGATCCGCGAGAAGGTCATTGACGGTTACCCCAAGTGTATGGGCATTGCTTACCTGAATGGCACCGCCGGCCGCGGTCAACATGGCGGCGATTTCCCTGAAGTTGTGCATATGGGGTCCGAACAGGATCGGTTTGGCGAAGGCCGCCGGTTCGAGAGGGTTGTGCCCCCCGATGCCGCGGATTCGAATCAGGCTCCCGCCGACCAGGGCCACATCGGCCAACGCATATAGGTTTTTTAACAGGCCGAGGGTGTCGATGACGATGACATCGGCCGGTTTTTGCGAAGCGCGACCGCCCAAGGCTGACAGCGCAACGGTGTCGAATCCGGCCGCGCTGAATATCCGACTCACCGATCCGGCTCTTTCGGGGTTGCGCGGCGCGACAACCAACATCAGATGGGGGTTTTCTTTTTTAATCCGCCTAAAGGCCAGCTGAATGACCGTTTCTTCTCCCTCGTGGGTGCTGCCTGCGATCCAGACCCATTGCCGACGGCCTATGCCCAATAGGCTGCGCAAATCGGCGACTTCGCTGACCGGCAGCGGCATTTCAGTCTGGTCGAACTTGATGTTCCCTGTCACCGAAAGAAGTTCTTCGGGGAGGCCGAGCCGTCTGAATCGATCGGCGTCAGCGACACTCTGGCAGCAAAGGGCCGTAAAACAAGAAAAAACCTCCCTGAAAAAAGGGGCTATGCGTCGATATCCGGAGAAGGATCGGGGTGAAAGCTTGGCATTGGCAAGCGTAACGGGTACACCGCGATGTTTCATGTCAAACAGAAAATTCGGCCAGATGTCCGTTTCGATCATGATGACCATTGCCGGACGGATGCATGCAGCAACACGTTTGACGGCAAACGGCAGGTCAAAGGGAAAGAAGAAGACCACATCCACCAGAGCCCCGAGTTTCTCTCGGGCGATGTCGTGACCAGTCCGGGTAGAAGCGGAGAAAACAATGGAACGGTCGTCATCGTCATGCCGGAGGGCGGTGATGAGAGGCACTGAGGCTAGAACCTCGCCCACCGAAAGGGCATGGATCCAGATCGGGTTTTTTGATTCGGTGCCCCGGTGAGGGACTGGACGGGGGCGCACGATGCCGAGCCGCCGAAGTAGAATCGGACGTCTTTTTGCCGACAGGGCCAGATAGGGAAGCACCACGGGCAGGCCGAACACGAGTAAAACCGCCATAAGGATATTGTACAACCAGATCATCGTCCGTCTTCCCGCCGTCGGTTCACAGGCCTGGCCTTGTTTTCTGCGGCATAGGTTCGTTTTGGCGGGGGATCCCTGAGATATCCTTCGATCAGTCGGCAGGCGCTCGACGTGCCCCCCTGGCGCGCTCCCACAAACCGGAGGGCCTTTTGCCGCGCCGTCTCGCGCGAAGGTATGCCGGCCAGGTCTGCGGCCAGAAGGTCTGCTGCCTGTCCCCAGTCGGCCGCAACCCGGACGAGCCCCCTGGTGACAACCTCTTTTCCAACCCAGGCAAAATTATCCCAGTGCGGCCCGATAACTGGCACAACGCCGCTGGCCATTGCTTCGAGAAAATTCTGGCCCCCCAACGGGGCGAGACTGCCGCCGACGAAGGCCGCGCGACAGAGTTCATAAGCCTGCACCAGTTCACCATAGCTATCCCAGAGGATGACCGATCCTGGCGCCACGGGATTAAGGATTTGGGATCTAAGGGTCCAGGGATGGCGCCGGCGATCTAAAATGGCGGACCATGCATCCAGGCGCTGCACGTGGCGTGGGAAAAGGCACATAACGGTTTCGGGCTGAACGCTTCGAACCCGGTTTATCATCCTGCTGACGCTGTCTTCTTCCTCCCGTCTGATCGAACCGAATACGAGGATCTTGGCTTCCGGCTTAAACAATGACCTCAAGGGATTGGATGCGTCGGCAGTCGGGGGCTGAAAGTCGAGTCGGTCAAATTTCAGGTTGTTTATCACCTCGACCCGATCACGGCCGAAAAGCACACCAAAGCGATGGGCGTCGGCCACTGACATGGCCAGAACGCGATCCGGTGCCATTCGGTGCCAAAGGGACGGCCAGTACCGGTAACGCTTCAGGCTTTTGGCGGACAGGCGGCCGTTGACGACGATGATTGGCGTCCCCTTGTTTTTCAAAGCCGCCAGATGGGCCGGCCACAATTCTGCCTCCAGCAGAATCATCAGTGCGGGTCGGATGCGCGCGACGGCACGGCGCATGACTGCCGGTCGGTCAAAGGGAAAAAAGGCGGATTGCGTCCGGTTGATATGGGCGATGGAGGAGGCTTCCGGAACGAACCGATCAAGGATGTTTTTTCCTTGGAGGGTGTTTGCGGTCAGAAGAACCGATACCGCCCGATCGGGACGCAGCCGTTTCACCAGATCTACCGCCAGGAAGGCTTCGCCGACCGAGGCAGCCTGGATCCAGATATCTGCCGGTTCCGGCAGTGAAGAGATAAAAAGTCGTTGACTGAATCCGTCTGCCAGTCGCCGATTATATTTAAGAAGCGGCAGCGCAGCTTTCCAGATCAGGTCGTAAAGCTGAAAGGCGCGGTTTTCAAGCGGGGCGAGCATCCCTGTCCCCGGGGAAGCAGCGACCATTGCAATCCTTTTTTGTCGGGCTGGCAGGCGGCATGAGCGATCGGGTCGCCGGCTACCGTAAGGCGCATCTGTCAAAGGGTGTGTAAGCGACAGCCTTATGTACCAAAATAATTAAATTAGATAAAGGGCGTTGAACCGCTGTGAGGATATCCGGATATTTTACGGGGGCCCGGTGCCCTGGTTTTCGCTCCATATCCCTTGCGATTCAATGAGATGCGTGTTATGGGAGACGATGGTCAAATACCTGTAACGCCCCGTTTCCCCGGCACCGACCCCGTCGATCACTGCCGCAATTGTCGGCGCTTAACCAGATCAGGGAGGTAATGAATGGAACAGATCAGGGATTCCGTGTTGAAGTGCCTCGAACGGTACAAGAATGAGGACCGGTTGATCAAAGAATTAAACGTCCTCGCTGATAACGGCGGTCCGGAAGTATACCCGATCATTTTCCACGTTTTGACGAACCTGGTCATCGAACCGGATGAAGCGGAACAGTGCTGGCAGGACATTCTGCTACACTATAGTGAACTTAAGGACATCTTGGGTCGCAAAGTCAGTTTGCGAACGGCCATCTGCGACTATTTCTGCTCCATTCATAAATCCCTCAAGAATCCCAAAGTCGTCGAAATTCATATTTACGAGAAAACCGTCAAGGCGTCCCGATATGACAGCCTGACCAAACTTTACAACCGGCAGTTCTTCGACGAAACCATCGAACGGGAAATTAACCGTGCCCGGCGACACAATCTCGATCTGTCGATCCTATTTTTCGACCTGGATGATTTCAAACATATCAACGATACCTTCGGCCATCTGGCGGGAGACAAGGTTCTCCAGAATGTCGCCCAGATCATATTGTCCGAGAAAAGATCAGAGGATATCGCTGCCCGCTACGGCGGTGAGGAGATCGTGGTCATTCTGCCCGAAACGGACAAGGTCAACGCCATGGTACTGGGGGAAAGAATTCGTCAGCGTGTTGCGTCCACCGAAATAAAATACAAAGGAAACTCGATCCGGTTGACGATCAGCGGCGGTCTGGCTGCCTACCCGTTTAACGCCTCCAATACGCCCGACCTCATGAAATGCGCCGATCAGGCACTTTACCGGGCGAAGGGATCGGGGAAAAACAACATATCTTTTTTTTCGGAAGACAAACGACGATATCTAAGAATCGACCTCAATAAAAATGTCATGATACGCGAGCTCGGCTTCGACGATGTCGAGACGCAGCCAGCCAAAGGCAAAAATATCTGTATCGGTGGTATTCTGTTTGAGAATGATTTTTCGATCCCGATCGGAACCCGTGTGCAGGTCAACATTCCGACTCGAAAGGACGTTCCGCTTGTCATCATCGGTACGGTAAAGAGGATTGAAAAATATGGTGCCCGTAAATACGGCATAGGCGTATCATTTTCTTTTCTGGAGATGGACAAAGCCATCAAGGATGAAATCTCCCGCTGGCTCCTATCCAACCGCCAGGAGGTGCTGCCAGAAGCAGAACAGCTGGGCTAAGTCTGGCAGGGTGTTGATAAACATCATGAGCGCCGGCTAAAGTAGGCAACATCCGTTAATAAAGCGGCATAATTATATTTAATTTTGCCATTTCGAAAATATGAAACGCTCAACTTGAGTTAACCAATGGAGGACAGCGTTCATGGCCATCAGCAAGGAGCTCCTCGAGATACTCGCATGCCCGAAATGCAAAGGTGACATAGAGTTGAATGAATCACAAACCGGCTTGATTTGCCATCCTTGCCGATTGTTATACGAAATCAAAGACGACATACCGATTATGTTGATTGAGGAGGCCAAGCCTCTGGATTCATGAGCCTGCCTCGACCGCCCCAAGCCGCCAAGCTTGTCATTGGCCTGTTCATGAATCAGCGGGAGTTGATCCGCCCGGTCGCCGACAGACTCGTCCATTCTTTCGGTGCGATCGACATGATCAGCCCCTGGTTCGATTTCTCGATATACCGATTACTATGAACCCGAAATGGGGGGGCCGCTTTACAGGCGGATGTTGGTCTTCACCGCACTCATCCAACAAAGTGATCTGGCCGACGTCAAGCATCAGACCAATGCCATCGAGGACCTGTATGCCCCCAACGGCCGGCGGGCGGTCAACATCGATCCCGGTTATTTGCTCCGGGAACGATTCGTCCTGGCCACCGGGAAGAACTATTCTCACCGTATCTTTATCGGCCGCGATATATATGCCGATCTCACTCTGGTATACAGAAACGGGGCCTTTCAAACGCTGGAGTGGACCTATCCTGATTACGCCGACTCCCGCATGCGCCAATTTCTGAAGCTCGTGAGAAAAAAATACATTGACGATTTAAAACAGGGCGACACCTGATGATCAAGAGCATGACCGCATACGCAAGGACCGAGATTACGGGCGAAACCGTGTCTGTATCGGTTGAAATCCGATCCTACAACCATCGGTTCCTGGATATCGTGTTGCGGCTACCACCCACCTGCACCGTTCTGGAGGAAAAGATAAAAAACCGGGTGAAAGAGACGGCCGACAGGGGTCGTATCGAGGTGAATCTGCAGGTTGACGAACACTCCGGCGATGCCGTCGCCTTTCAGGTGGATGAGCCCAGGGCAGCGGCTTACTATCAGGCGCTGTTGTCCCTCAAGCAAATGTTAAAAATTGAATCAGCGGTGACTATTGAACAAATTATCGGCTTCAGGGACGTGATCAAACCGGTGGAGTCGAAGGATGACACCACCACAAACTGGCCGCAGATCGATGAGTGCCTATGCCGGGCGCTATCCGACCTCGACGACATGCGGCAAACGGAAGGCGAATATATCGCCCGGGACATAGACCAGAGAATCGAAGCCATCTCCCAACACCTGGTTCAGATCAAGGAAACCTCCAGTGGCCTACTGGACATATACCGCGCTCGACTCGGGGAGCGGATTGCTTCGTTGACTCACGGGGTCGTTGAAATCGATGCCGGGCGAGTTGCCCAGGAGGCGGCCATCTTGGCCGAACGAAGTGATATTACGGAAGAGATCGTGCGCGCCGCCAGTCATATCGATCAGTTTCGTACGATTATGAACGATGCTGCGGCGGGCGGTCGGAGGTTGAATTTTCTACTGCAGGAACTCAATCGCGAATTCAACACAATCGGCGCCAAGACCGACAAGTCGGGGGTGGCCCACATTGTGGTCGATGTCAAAGCCGAGCTGGAAAAAATCAGGGAGCAGGTGCAGAACGTGGAGTAAAGATTAAGCCAGTTGTGTCGGTTGAGTCAGTTAGTCGGTTTAAATTGATCTAACCGTCCTAACTGACTCAACCGACATAACTGACCTAACTGTCTTTTGGAGATCCACATGGAACAATTGCTTCTCAATATCGGATTCGGCAGCACGGTGGTTGCTGATCGTGTCGTGGCCATTGTTTCGCCGAACTCGGCGCCGATGAAACGGCTCAGGGACGAGGCCCGGGAGGACAAGCGGTTGATCGATGCAACCCACGGGCGCCGCACTCGGTCGATTATCGTATTGGACAGCAACCACATCGTGCTTTCCGCGATTCAGGCCGAAACCATTTCCCAGCGCTTTACGACCCTCAAGGAAACGGGTTGAGTCGAAATGAAACCGCAAACACCCTCGCGATCTCACACCGGTGAAGGTGGCGGCCGACTCTTTGTGGTTTCGGCACCGTCCGGTGCCGGCAAATCGACCATTTGCAACGCGGTGCTGGAAAAGATCCCGGGTCTCAAATATTCGGTTTCCGCCACCACCCGCAGCCCCAGGGGTGAAGAAAAAGATGGCGTCGACTACCATTTCGTTTCAAAGGGTGAATTTCTCGCCGGAATTCAGAACGGTACATGGGCCGAATGGGCCCAGGTCCATGGATATTACTACGGAACTTCGGCTGTTTTTATCGATGAAGCGCTCAGCACGGGTTGCGATGTGCTGCTTGACATCGACGTCCAGGGCGCCCGGCAGCTCTTGAAGCGATATCCGGACTGCGTTACCATATTTATCATGCCACCGTCTGTCGCGGCGCTCAGGGAGCGGTTGCTCAAACGGGACACGGACAGCCGCGCGGCCATTGAACAACGGTTAAAAAATGCCCAAGAAGAAATGGCCCAAAAAGGGACCTACCATCACATCATCGTCAACGACCGTTTAAGCGAGGCCATCGCAGCGTTGTCTGCCATTATCAGTTGCGCTCGGACGGGCAGCGGTGATGGATCTTCCTGACTGCTTGCTGAAACACCATCGAGACGAGATGAAAAACGAGATTCTGTATGGCATTCACCCTGTAGAGGAAGCCCTGAGAGCCGGCCGCAGAAGGTTCGATGAGATTTTCCTGGTGAGCCAGAGGCCTTCTAAAAGATTGCAGGCTATCGAATACAGCGCGGCTCTGAAAAACATACCGCTACAGCGGGTCTCTGACGCCAGATTGAGCCGGTTGTCGGAAGAGGCACCGCACCAGGGCGTGGCAGCTCGGGTCGGTCGGTTCCCTTTGGTGGACCTTGCCAGCCTCATTTCCGGAGAACAGATTGCGGCGGGCGGACGGCTTTTGGTCCTGCTCGACAGTATTGTCGATCCCCACAATTTGGGGGCCATCATTCGGACCGCGCTGGGTGTCGGCGTCGAAGCCGTCATCATTCCCAAAAACCGCGCTGCCGGTCCGACGCCGACCGTGTCAAAGGCTTCGGCCGGAGCTCTGGAGCACATCCGCCTCATTGAGGTGACCAACCTCGCCGAGGCCATTAAGACCCTGAAATCCAGCGGGTGGTGGGTTTACGGGATGGTTCACAGCGCCGGGGATTCGGTTTTCAGCAAGGATTTGACAGGAATGGTGGCGATAGTTATCGGTGGAGAGGAGCGCGGAATCAGGCCCTTGGTGAAGCAGAACTGTGATTTTCTCCTGACCATTCCCCAGCAGGGACAGGTGACATCCCTGAATGCGTCTGTCGCGGCGGCTGTGGTCATGTTCGAAGTTTACCGGCAGTGCCATGATACCCATACACCGCGTCTCGCGCTAAACCGACGGGAACGCGGGTGAAACCAGGCAACATCAACTCAGAACCAGAAAGGTTGAGTACCATGGATCAAAAGAGCCGTATCACTAAAAAGAGCGACGGAACCCTGCACGTGCCGGCTCAGCCCGTCATCCCCTTTATTGAAGGGGACGGGATCGGACCGGATATCTGGCGAGCCACCCAGATGGTGCTCGACGCTGCCGTGGCACATGCTTATAACGGCGAGCGCAGTATTTCCTGGCAAGAGGTTCTGGCCGGAGAGAAGGCGCAGCAGCAAACGGGTGATTGGCTGCCCGAAGACACGCTGCAGGCGATCAAGCATTATGTGGTGGCCATAAAAGGGCCTTTGACGACACCGGTGGGTAAGGGCATTCGGAGTCTGAACGTCGCTATCCGCAAAAAGCTCGATCTGTATGCCTGTGTGCGTCCCGTGAAATATATCGATACGGTACCCAGCCCCATGAAGAATCCCGAAAAGATTGACATGGTCATTTTCCGGGAAAACACCGAAGATTTGTATGTGGGCATCGAGTGGGAGTCGGGCAGTCCGGAGGCCGAGGCGGTCGTCGCGTTTCTCGAGCAGAAGATGAACGCCCGTTTGCCGGAGAAACCCGGTATCGGGATTAAGCCGATCAGTGAAAAAAATACCAAACGCCTCGTTGCCCGTGCGATCGCCCATGCGGTCAAAAACCACAGACCCAGCGTCACCCTGATGCACAAAGGCAATATCATGAAATACACCGAAGGGGCCTTTAGCCGATGGGGATATGAAGTGGCGCGCGAGGTTTTTGTGAACGAAACCATCACCGAAGCAGATCTTTACGATGTGTATGGCGGTAAGCAGCCCGAGGGTAAAATCGTCATAAAAGACCGCATCGCCGACATGCTGTTTCAACAGGTACTGCTGCGGCCTGAAGAATTTCACGTCATTGCGACGCCGAATCTCAACGGTGACTATATTTCGGACGCGCTTGCCGCCCAAGTCGGCGGGCTGGGAATGGCGCCCGGCGCCAACATTGGAGATGACTGCGCCGTGTTTGAAGCGACCCACGGCACGGCCCCGAAGTATGCAGGATTGGACAAAGTCAATCCCAGTTCGTTGATTCTTTCAGGAGCCATGATGTTCGACCACATCGGCTGGACAGAGGCCGGCGATGGGATTCGAAAGGCACTGCAGGAAACCGTCAGGGATCGTGTGGTCACCTATGATCTGGCCCGGCAGATTCGAGGCGCCCGGGAAGTTCTGTGTTCGGAGTTTGCACGGGAAATTGTCAAACGAATGAAACACTGATCTCTGGAGAACAAGGCGAATGGACGTGCCAGTGACGGTAGCGGATGCGAGCGGCAGATCCAACCCTGCCTTGGCGAAGGGCACGGCCTTGCAAGCGGCATTCCGCCGCGTCATCCGTTCCCTGGCGGCGACCTTTCTGCCGACCAGGTGCATGGGCTGCGGTATTCTCTTTAATCCGCGCCCAGTCAATTCGTCCCCTAGCAGACCGGCAACGGTGAGGGCATTGGCCGACCATTCGGTTTTTTCTGTGGAAGGCAACGGCTTCGATGACGAGGTCCGGGGCGTCGTTGCGCCCACCGCCGCGAAACCCTTGTGCCAGTGGGTTTGTTCACACTGCATCGTCGAATGGCTGCCCGTGAGTTCGCCGCTATGCAGTGTCTGCGGAATGCCGTTTATAAGCCGTGAGGGCGGCGATCATATGTGCGGCGAATGCCTGCGGAGCCTGAAGAACTTCCGGATGGCGCGGGCTGCCGCCGTGTACACCCCGCTGGCGATGGCTCTGGTGCACGGCTTCAAATACAACGGCAAGATACAGCTGGCCGGGCCGCTCGGGACAATTCTGGCGGGCGCATTCGCCAGATTCTGGGAAGCAGAGGACATCGACCTTGTTCTGCCGGTGCCACTGCATCGCAGACGTTTCCGCCGTCGGGGTTTCAATCAAGCTTATTTGCTGGCCACGTCGCTCGTGCGGCAGCTCGAGAGGACCGGAAAATACGCATCGACTGCCACGGTCGAGAGGGAGGCTGTTAGCCGCACCCGCCCGACGGCGCCCCAGACGGGTTTGAAGCGCAAGGGTCGATTGGACAATATCAGAAACGCCTTCCAGGTGACAAATTCGGCCGTGATAAAAGACCGGCGCATTTTGCTGGTCGATGACATCTATACCACAGGCGCCACCGTGAATGAATGTGCCAAGGTTCTGCTCGGCAGCGGTGCGGCACGAATCGATGTCCTCACCGTCGCTCGAGCTGTTTGACCATGAAACCGATAGCGCCGCGAACATTCGGGGATTTCGGCATCGATCAGTTGGCCGCGAAGCCCATTGTGAGCAAAAGTATTCATGTCAACGTAGATCATAACGGCGTGACGTACCTGCGATTTCATGGCCTGGAGAATGTCGACTCTGTCAGCCATGCGGTATTCACTCGCAAGGGTGGGCTGAGCCGTGGACTGTATTCCAGCCTCAACAGCAGCTTCGGTGTCGGTGACAAACCAGAGTGGGTTGAAGGCAATCGCAGGATGATACAGAAAACGCTGGGGGCGGGTGAACTGGTTTTTTGCCGGCAGGTTCACGGCACCGATGTACGGATTGTGTCCGCGTTTCCGGATGATCGGGCTCAAAAGAGGAAGGGAATACCGCCGGTTGCTGACGCCCTGGTGACCAATGTGCCCGGACAGTTTCTGGTCATTCAGGTGGCTGATTGCCAGCCCGTCATGGTATATGATCCCGTGCGAAAGGTGGTGGCCAATATTCATTCCGGCTGGCGGGGGAGCATCCGCAACGTTATCGGCCGGACGGTTCAGATAATGGCGGAAACCTTCGGGTCCGCGGAGAATGACCTGCTTGCCGGCATTGGCCCTTCCCTGGGGCCCTGCTGTGCCGAGTTCGTCAACTATCGGAGTGAAATTCCGCGGCCGTTTTGGGTATACAAAACGAAAAATAACCATTTTGACTTCTGGGCCCTGAGCCGCGACCAGCTTCTGACGGCCGGTTTGGTTCGCGAACACATCTATTCCAGCAACCTGTGCACCCGCTGCCGAACCGATCTCTTCTATTCCTATCGCGGAGAGGGAAAAACAGGCCGTTTCGCAGCGGTTATCGGCCTGAGATAAGAAGAGCATTTGCCATGTTTCAGCAGAACGCCCAAATCCTATGGAACGAGGCTGCGGGTCCCGCTGTCTATCGCCTCGGCTTGAGTTGCCCGACCGGTTTTGGCCGGGCCAAACCGGGTCAGTTCGTCATGCTGCGGATCTCCAAAGGCATCGATCCGCTATTGCGACGGCCGTTTTCAATCCACAAGCTGATTGTTAAAGGCAGACGCACCGTAGGTATTGAACTGCTTTACAAGGTGGTGGGCAGAGGGACAAGCGTGCTGGCGGGGCGGACTCCGGGTGAGACCATGGATATTTTAGGGCCGCTTGGCAGCGCATTTCGCCTGCCGCCCGGAGCCAGTAAGGTTTTCATTCTCGCCGGCGGAATCGGCGTGGCGCCCATGGTATTCCTGGCAAATTATCTCATCAAGCATGGTATCCGGGCCGAAGACTGCCGTGTGTTTCTGGGGGGGCGGACGCGCGAAGAATTGCTGTGCCGGGACGACTTTGCTGCGGCGGGACTGTCGGTTCACACCACCACCGATGACGGCAGCGCAGGCGATCAGTGTTTTGTGACCCACCCGGTGGAAATCGCCCTCGCCGATCGCCGCCCTGACATCGTATTTGCCTGTGGCCCGCTGGAGATGCTCAGCTGCGTCATCGGCATCATCGATGCCCACAAAGTGGCCTGTCAGGTATCGATCGAAACCATGATGGCGTGCGGTATGGGAGCTTGCCTGGGATGTGCGGTCAGCTCTAGAGACATGCCGGACAAATATTATCACGCTTGCCTTGACGGTCCGGTCTTTGACACCGACAGCATCCACCTCGATCCGCCAACCGGTTGATATCGGCAGTCCAATGCGCCGGCTGGATCTCCCTTCACCGGCTGGCCACATCAAGGCCACCGGCGTTCCGGGGCCGTAAAACAGCAAAAAAGAATAATAAATTTGAATGGTTAATTGTTATTGGCCACGCTGAAAAAAATCCAAATTTTAATTGACTTGGGCATGATCCTGTGTTAGTTGCTCTATCGTTTCGGAGGCTCATTGCTGAGCCTTTTCGTATACCGGCGGGTATTAGATTCGACATGAAACGGGAAACCAGACGTCATTTTCGCGACCTGGCTTATTATTCCAGTCTGGGATTCTCCGTGTCACTCTCGATTGTTATCGGTCTCGCCATCGGGGTTTACCTTGACAGATCGGTATTTCATACCACCCCCTGGTTGACGCTGATCGGCCTGGGGTTGGGCATCGCGGCCGCCTATCGCAACATCGGGCTGGCCATCAAGAAAAGCAGAAAACTTTAGAAGTGGTTTTGGAACCACTTAGAACAAATTTGTCGGGCGAAGAGAATTCACGAATGGACACTCAAGAGCGGATCTTATCCTTCGTTACCCGCACCAACTGGATTCTGTTTTCAAGTGCCAGTGTCGTCGGCCTGATCACGGCGCCGCCTGAATTCGCCCGGGGAATCATATTTGGAGGGCTGCTGGTCACTTTGAATTTTCACCTGCTGGCCAAAACCCTCAAGAAAGCCCTTACCCCGTCCCGCCTGGCGTCTCCCAACGCCGTTCTGGCCAAGTATTACATCCGCTTCATCGCGAGCGGTTTCATTATTTTCGTTCTGATTGCAGGGCACTTTGTCAATCCGGTCGGTCTGGTTCTCGGACTCTCCGTGGTGGTTGCCAGCATAATGCTTGCAACCCTGCGCGAAGTAAAAAAATTAATTTTCAAGGAGGCGGTCTAAGGATGGAACATCCCTATCTGTTTCTCGTCAAAGTGTTCGAGTGGTTCGGGCCCGGGGCGGCACACTTTGCCCATGCTTACCCCTACGTCATTTACACCTGGTTTGTCATGATTTTCTTGATCGTTAGCGGGGCGATTGCGGCCAAAGGCATCAGCATGATTCCCACCAAAGGTCAGAATTTTTTTGAAATTGTCGTATCCGGGATGGAAGAGTTCATGGTCGACATTACCGGTGAAGAGGGGCGCTGGTTTTTTCCCATCGTTGCGACCCTATTTCTCTATATCGCCGTCTGCAATCTATGCGGTCTGATTCCAGGATTTTTTCCACCCACCGCGAGTATCAATACGACCCTCTCCTGCGCATTGCCGGTGTTCATTTTTACCCATTACATCGGGATCAAGTACCATGGTGCCAAATACATCAAACACTTTCTGGGGCCGGTTTGGTGGATGAGCCCCCTGATTTTTGTCATTGAGCTCATCGGCCACGTCGCCCGAATCATGTCCCTTTCTTTCCGGCTGTTCGGCAACATCATGGGGCACGAACTGGTTCTGATGATTCTGTTCATGCTGGCCGGTGCCTTTTTTGCGCCCCTGCCGATCATGGCCATGGGGATCTTCGTTTCCTTTGTACAGGCCTTTGTATTCTTCTTGCTGTCGATTATGTACTTTGCCGGTGCGATGGAGCACGCGCACTGATCCACCCGTGTTTTGCGGATAAACGGTATCATATACCGTTAATGGGATAAATGGGAAGAAGCCGAACTAAACATTCTAACAAGGAGGTAGAGTAGAGTATGGAAGCAAAAGCACTTGAGTTCTTCATCGCCTGCGTCACTGCAGCTGGATTCGGGATCGCCATCGCAGCCTTTGGTTGCGGACTTGGACAGGGTTTGGGTTTGAAATCGGCGGTCGAAGGCGTTGCTCGCAATCCCGAATCTTCCGGAAAGGTCACTGTGACCATGCTGATCGGTCTGGCATTGATCGAATCACTTTGTATCTACGCACTGGTCGTAGCGCTGATTCTGATCTTTGCACACCCGCAGGCGGCCTCTATCGCTGCGCTGTTTGCAAGTTAGAACACGACGCACCTGTAAATTTCAGTTTGAAGAAGAGCCCGGTTGAGATATCAACCGGGCTCTTCTTTCTGAAGTACCTTCTTTAACCAGCGGCCGGTGTGAGAGGCCGCCGCGACGGAAATTTCTTCCGGTCGACCGCAGGCGACCACATATCCCCCCTCATCACCTCCTTCCGGACCCAAATCGATGATGTAGTCGGCTGTTTTTATGACATCCAAATTGTGTTCAATGACGACAACCGTATTGCCGGCATCCACCAGGCGATTGAGCACATCGAGTAATTTGCGGATGTCGTCGACATGCAGACCGGTGGTGGGTTCGTCAAGAATATAGAAGGAATTGCCAGTCCCCTTCTTGCTGAGTTCCCGTGCCAGTTTCACCCGTTGCGCCTCGCCGCCCGAAAGTGTAGTGGCCTGCTGTCCGAGTTGGATGTATCCCAGGCCGACATCGACCAGTGTCTGCAATTTGGCGCGGATGTTGCCGATTCTCTCAAAAAAAACCAGGGCCTGATTAACGGTCATTTTCAGCACTTCGGCAATATTCTTGCCCTTGTACCGGATTTCGAGGGTTTCGCGATTGTAGCGTCGTCCGCGGCAGACATCGCAGGTGACATAAACATCGGGAAGAAAATGCATTTCAATTTTCACGATACCGTCACCACGGCAGGATTCACACCGTCCGCCTTTGACGTTGAAGCTGAACCGACCGGCTTTGTATCCTCGCATACGGGCCTCCGGCGTGCGGGCGAAAAGGTCTCGGATGTGATTAAAAACGCCGGTATAGGTTCCCGGATTGGAGCGGGGTGTTTTTCCAATCGGGGCCTGGTCTATGTTGACGACCTTGTCGATGAGTTCCAGCCCTTCAACGGAGCGGTGCGCGCCGGCTGGGATCCTGGCCCGGTAAATTCGCTGGGCCAGAACGTTATACAGAGTTTCAAGGACAAGGGTCGATTTTCCTGACCCGGAGACACCGGTAACACAGATGAAAGTAGAGAGGGGAAACGCTACGTCGATATTCTTCAGATTGTTGGCGGCGGCGCCTTCGATGACGAGTTTTGCAGCAGCGCCGTTCCTGCGATGTCGGGGGACCTCGATTTTCCTGCGGCCGGATAGATACTGGCCTGTCAGGGAGGCTTTGTCTGCGAGCAGGCCGTCGGGAGTTCCGGCGAACACCACGTGACCGCCGTTTACACCGGCGCCGGGTCCCATGTCGACCACCAGGTCAGCGGCGCGTATGGTTTCTTCATCATGTTCGACGACCAGAACGGTATTGCCAAGATCGCGCATTTGCAGAAGTGTTTGCAAAAGGTTACGGTTGTCTCGTTGATGAAGGCCGATGCTCGGCTCGTCGAGAACATAGAGTACGCCGGTAAGTTTTGAGCCGATCTGCGTGGCCAGCCTGATCCTCTGACTCTCGCCACCGGAAAGGGTTGCAGCGGTGCGGTCCAACGTCAGGTACAGCAGTCCGACGTTTTCCAGAAATCCCAGGCGCGCGTCGATTTCCTTGAGGATCCGGTCGGCAACGATCGCCGCCTGACCACTCAGGGTCAACCCGCTTAGAATTTTGCGGGCCTGGCCGATAGACAATGCCGAAATTTCATGAATCGCCAGGTCTGCGATTTTTACGGAGCGACTTTCGCGATTGAGTTTTGCCCCATGGCAATCCGGACAGGGACTAAAGTCCATGTACTGCTTGATTTCTTCTCTGACCTGATAAGAATCGGTTTCAGCATAGCGGCGTTGAAGCTTTGGAATGATACCCTCAAAAGGTTTGCGGAAGGAGATCCTGCGGTCTCCGCGTTCGAAGTAAAAAGTAATTTCTTCGTCGCCGGTTCCGTAGAGCACGGCTTTCTTGAAGCGTCCCGGAAGATCCTTGAATGGCGTGTATATGTCGGCACCGTAATGGGCGGTCAGGGCATCGAGAAACTCGATAAATTGCATGGTGCTTCGATTGGCCCATATAACCACCGCGCCCTCTCTCAATGAAAGTTCAGGATTCGGTATGATAAGAGCCGGATTGAATTCGGTCGTGGTCCCTAATCCATCACAGCGCGGGCAGGCTCCCTGGGGAGAGTTGAATGAAAAACTGGCCGGTGTGAATTCAGAATAGCTGATATCACACCGGGTACAGGTCGCTTTTTCGCTGAAGTGAATGGACGGGCCGCCGGCAACGTCTACGGCGATGTGTCCCTCTGAGAGGGCCAGGGCGAGTTCAAGGGAATCCGCCAGGCGATTTCGGATGTTTTCCTTGACGACCAGTCGGTCCACCACCACATCGATGGAGTAATTTTTACTTTTGTCCAGTCGACCAATAGACTCGATTTCAAAAATATCGCCGTTAATGCGTACCCGCGCAAATCCGTCTTTTCGCAGACGTTTAAAAAGATTATCATGATTCCCTTTCTCATCGGTCACCAGGGGCGCTGAAATAATGATGCGGCTGCCCAAGGGAAGGGATAAAATCCGATCCACGATCTGATCCAGGGATTGAGGAGTGATCAGACCGCCGCACTGGTAACAGTAGGGAGTGCCGACCCGGGAGAAAAGTAGTCTGAGGTAGTCATAGATTTCAGTGACTGTGCCGACCGTGGAGCGCGGATTGTGACTGGCGGTTTTCTGCTCGATGGCAATGGCCGGGGAAAGACCTTCGATGAGGTCCACCTCCGGTTTTTCCATCCGTTCGAGAAACTGTCGGGCATATGTTGACAGCGATTCCACATACCGCCGCTGGCCCTCGGCATATAGGGTATCGAAAGCCAAGGTCGATTTGCCGGATCCCGACAGGCCGGTGATCACAATCAACTGGTTGCGCGGCAGATCGAGATTGATGTTCTTCAGGTTGTGCTGTCTCGCACCGCGAATAATTATTTTTTCCGTATCCATTTTTAACTATCAGAACTTTTTGGCGGTTTCATCGGGTGAGCCCAGCCACTTTCGGGAGATGAGCCAGGCTGCCCGTCCGCAATCGATACATGTGTATAGACGAACCCTGAGGCTCCAAAGCAACAGGAATCAGTTTGCTGCATACGGTCATATTAAGGGTGACCGGGAAACGATGCGATGCGGTAAAATTTTTATATCCTACAGGGCCTCATGTTTTTTTTCAAACGGTTTTAAACCGCAACAACCCCTTTGCCGGGCCCGGTTGCCGTTTCAGGACCGACGAATGACAGGTTTGCAGTACCCGAGCGCCGCTGTGTCCCGAAAGCCTTGGAATAAACGCACGCGCCTTGGAAATATCCGGTTCCGAATCATCAGCACGCATCGGGTCTGAATTTGAGCGAGAGCCAGAGATGATTTCTCTTTTACAAAAATTGAAGAAAAACGCAGAAAATAAGAAAAAAACAAAGATTGCTTTTTTGTGCCGGTAATGTTGAGAACCGGTGATATGCTTAAAATGCTTAAAGAAATCCTAACATTAAAATTTTACGTGTTTCAAAGGGGTTGGATACAGAATTAAATAAAATTATAATGATACCAAATAAATATAAATTGTTGATAACTGTATTCGAATAAATGCTCAAACTCTATTCATCCGGTTTGACAGCAGGATGCAGATGTCGATATGAGGCATGTAACAATTTTTTAGGGGATGAAAAAATCTTATCTAAACCTTCCAAATCGTAATACATCAGCGTTTTATGGAAATTATATCAGGCATTACAGAAACTTAATCACCGTATCTTTAACAAAAGCATAACAATTCCGAGTGTCACGCCCTATGGAAGCTGTCTGGAGTTCTGTGAAAACTGCAATCAAGGCCAAGATTCCTTGTCACAGTTTTCGAATGTGGATTGAGCCGATAAAATGCTATCAGGATGATGAAGGGGAACTGGTGTTGTCCTGCCCCAATGTATTCTCCAAGAAGAGGGTTCAGACGCATTATGGTATCTACATATCAGATGCGTTTCATGAAATTGTGGGTAAGGCCTGTGAGGTGAAATTCCTGGTTGCGAACGGTAACGGTGAAAAGGCCCCGCAACTCGAGATAAGCCGCCAGCTTTCATTGCCGAATGTCGTTGTCCGGCCCCATAACGGACGCTTGCTTCGGAAGGAATTCACGTTCGATCATTATGTTGTTGGAGGGAACAACGACTTCGCTTATTCGGCCGCACTGTCTCTGGCATCCCGTAAAAGCTCGCTGCAGAATTCTCTTTTTCTTCTTTCCGGTACCGGCATGGGAAAGAGCCATCTCACCCAGGCCATCGGCCATCATATTCTCGCTCAGTTTCCCGGGGAGCGCGTGTTTTACATGACAGCCGAGGATTTCAGTAATGAAATGGTCCAGGCGTACCGTGGCAATGTTATCGAGGGGTTTAAGAGCAAGTACCGAAACGAATGCGACGTTCTCTTAATAGAAGATGTCCACCACTTGAGCGGCAAAGAACGCACCCAGGTCGAGCTGTCTTTGACCCTCGATTCACTTTTTGAGGCCGACAAGAAAATAATCTTTTCGAGTTGCTCCCGTCCGGCCGAAATCCCCAAACTGAATGACAAGTTGCGCTCGTGTCTATCATCGAGCTTAATCTCTTCCATCGATGCGCCGAACTTCAGGACCAGAGTCCGCATCCTGCAACGCAAGGCTGCCATGAAAGGTATTCAGGTCCCGGAGAAGGTGATTCAATATCTGGCCTCAGAACTGACTGATGATGTCCGGCAACTGGAAAGCGGCCTGGTTGGAGTGAACGCAAAGGCCTCCTTACTGGGTTGCCCTATCGATATCCCGCTGGCCGAGAGTGTCGTTAAAAACATCGTTCGGCAGCGTGACACGATCACCATCGATATCATCAAGCGACTGGTCTGCAAATATTTCGAGATATCGATTTCCGAGATTGTCTCCCGATCCCGCAAGCAGAATCTGGTAAGGCCGCGGCAAATTGCCATGTATCTGGCCCGGCACTACACCGATTCGCCCCTTCAGACAATCGGCCGGAGCTTCAACCGATATCATGCCACCGTTTTACACGCCATTAACAGCATTGAACAGGGAATGAAGAAAAATGCCGCCGTTCGAAAACAGATCGACTTCTTTCGCCAGAAGCTCCAATCGGGTAAATTCTAGCTGGTCGGCGACGGCCTTCAGGCCGTCGGGAGCGGCTGGCAAAATCTTCGCCGTCATCGGGGACCGGCTTGGGCGCTTATCACCGGTGCGATACATTCTAAATGTTATCTTCAAGGACCTTGCACATTTTTAACGCTGCTGAAAAAGATTCAAGATTTCTTTGGAATACCATCGATTTCGCCCGTCTTGTCGATGCGAAGCCCAGATTCCTCTGTTAAGAAAATACACGCAGCGGCTCCCCATCCCGTCTCCTATCCGATGAATGATTCACCGGTCTGCTCTTGGCTGTTTCAGTAGTTTCAGCAATTCAGCATGGATCCGGCCGTTGGTGGCCAAAATTTCGCAGCTTGCGAGGGTATGGGGTCGATCGGAAAAATCGGTCACATGCGCCCCGGCCTCACGGGCAATCAGTACACCGGCCGCGGTATCCCAGGGTTTCAGGTATTCTTCCCAAAATCCTTCAAATCGACCACAGGCAACATAGCACAAATCGAGAGCGGCGGACCCCAACCGTCGAATACCCTGGGCTGCGTTCAGGCAACGCTTGAAACGGGTGACGATCGGCTCCAGATTTTCCCTGATGTTATAGGGGAAACCGGTGACAAGAAGACTGTCGGATACGGCGGCGACAGGCGAGACCCGGATCGGGTGGTGGTTACAGGCCGCACCGCCTCCGGCTGCGGCGGAGAACAGTTCGCCGGTTACCGGATTGAGCACGACGCCGACCAAAACTTTTCCGTCTACGGCAAAAGCGATTGAAACCGCGTACCAGCCGATTTGGTGGGCAAAGTTGGTGGTCCCATCCAGAGGGTCTACAATCCATACGAGCGACGCATCACGGGTGTCCTGGCCGCTTTCTTCAGCCAAAATGCTGTGATCCGGAAACGCCGAGCGTATGACCTGCAATATGCACTCTTCGGATAATGTGTCGGCCTCGGTTACCAGGTCGATGGCGCCTTTTTTTCGGGCTTGGGAGATATGGCCGAATTTGGACCGCAGCACATCAGCCGCTTGATATGCAGCCGCAATGCCGACTCTCGTGACTTTTTCTAAATCCATTCAACACTTTCCTTGCGATTGCGTTTCCCGTCGCCTGCCCGAATATTCCGTAAGTATTTATTTAAAGCTGAAGCGGGTTACTTCCCGGACGACCAAACGAAATGTTTCTGCATCTGGGCGACCAGGGGCACTAATGACTTTTCCTTTTTAGCAGAAATCGGGATACCATCGAGTCTTTTGGCCAGATGCCGCACCAAATCCGGCGCAACCAGATCCTGCTTGTTCAGCACCCGGATTATTTGAAGCTTCTGGAGCTTCAGATCCCCCAGGATTTTTTCCACCGACCGGATCTGGTCCTTATGGCGGGGATTGCTGATATCGATGACGTGCAGGAGCAGATCGGCGCTTTCTAATTCTTCCAGGGTGGCCCTGAAAGCGACAACGAGATCCTGGGGAAGATCTCTGATAAAACCAACCGTATCCGTGATGATGACCTCGATGTCCCTCGGGAACCGTAAACGCCGGCTCGACGGATCAAGGGTCGCGAACAGGCGATTTTCGACGAGTTCGCGGCTGTTTGTCAGGGTATTGAGAAGCGTCGATTTACCGGCATTGGTGTAGCCGACAATGGAGATGATCGGAAGCTGTTTTTTGCTGCGCTTTGCCCTCTGCTGCTTGCGTTGACGGCGAACGAGAACCAGTGCTTTTTCCAGCTGGGCAATCCGATCGCGTACACGCCGCCGGTTGATCTCGAGTTTGGTTTCACCGGGGCCGCGACCCCCTATTCCACCGGTCAGACGCGACATAGCCGTGTTCTTGACAACCAACCGCGGCAACAGGTATTTGAGCTGAGCCAACTCGACCTGCAGTTTGCCTTCCTTTGAATGCGCGCGCTGGGCAAAAATGTCCAGGATAAGCATGGTCCGATCGATGACCTTGATATCAACCTGATCTGTAATGGCTCTGATTTGTGAGGGGTTGAGTTCCTGATCGAAGATAATCATCGAGGCGGCGCGGTTTAGAGCGGTGAGGATAAATTCCTCCAACTTGCCCCGTCCCATCAAAAACCGGGAATCGACATTTTTGCGCTGCTGCAGGACTGTTTCGACCACCTCTATATCGCTGGACGCCGCCAATTCCTTGAGTTCAGCCAACCCATCCCGCGCCCGCCCGGCCGGTTTGCTGGTAACGGAGATCAGCAGCGCCCGCTCTTTTCCTTTTGCAGCCTTGTGAAGCGACCGGGCCTGGGCGAGTTCGTTCTCGAGGGCCCGGATGAGATCCAGGCATCCGATATTCAAGGCATTGGCTTTCAACGGCGGTAGAAGTTGATAGGGTTCTTTGCCGGTGGCTCCGGGAAGGATATGGGACAGGTAGATTTGGGGGATATGGCCGTCGGTGTCTGCACTGATGGCTCCCATAATGTCGAGCCGTAACATGGCCAAATCGGTCAGGTCGTCTCTGGTCAGCGCTTCGCCTTTCAGGTGGGTGTGCAGGCACCGTAACCCGCGCAGGCGTCCCGGTGCCACACGATATGAACTGATGTCCGGTATGAGTATTTTCTGGTGATCGCCCACGATGACCCAGCTGACCCTTCCGCTGCGATCGATGAGCAGGCCCACCTGGCGGTGAATTTCATGGGACAGGCCGCTGATGTCACGGGCAAGTTCAAAACTGATCACATGATCGGGCGGAACACGGCGGCGATAAAGTTTTTCGAGTCTGCGAGTCTGGTTGGCTTTGAGGCCACCGGTATTTCCGTAAAGCTTTTTCATTGAGGTCTTACTGTTTCGCGCTTTCTAAAGTTGCAGCATTAGATGGTCCTATTTGAACGTAATTCTAAACCCGGTTGCGGTCAAGCGCCGCCATGCGACCAATCGGCCCTCTGGGAGCGCTTTGCACCTGATCGGAACGAATTAAGAAATTCTCGACGAGCCACTACTTTTTGACAGCTTGCCGAAATCGGGGCGTTGCTACCTTTGAGATTTATTGGGCCGGATACGGCTCGAGCATGTCTTCATTGGCCGGACTTTCAAAACGGGTGTAAGCGTTCAGGAATACGAGGGGAATCGTGCCGATAGGGCCGTTGCGTTGTTTGGAGATAATGATCTCGGCCTTGCCCTTGTTGGGATTGTTCTCATCCTTGTTGTACACCTCATCCCGGTAGATAAATGCAACAACATCGGCGTCCTGCTCCAGTGCGCCCGATTCCCGCAGGTCGGAGAGCTGCGGTCGTTTATCGCTGCGCTGTTCGAGCATCCGATTGAGCTGGGAAAGGGCGACGACCGGGATATTGAGCTCTTTGGCCAGGGCCTTCAGTCCTCGGGAAATTTCAGAGATTTCCAGTTCGCGGCGTTCTGCGGATTGCCGACCCTGCATCAGCTGAATATAATCGATAATGATCAGACCGACATTTTTATCCAACTTAAGCCGGCGTGCTTTGGCGCGAATTTCCATAGCCGTCAGCACGGGTGAGTCGTCTATGAAAATCGGTGTGTTCGATAGGCTGCTGGCCGCCTCGGTAATCCTCAACCAGTCCTCCTGGCTGATGAATCCGCTTCTCAGGCGGGTGGAATCAATCCGTGCTTCACTGCTGAGCATCCGCATGGATAATTGTTCCTTGGACATTTCAAGCGAGAACAGGGCGACCGGAACACCGGCATCCATGGCGGCATTGCGAGCGATGTTGAGGGCAAAAGCGGTTTTGCCCATTCCAGGGCGGGCGGCCAGAATGATAAGGTCGGAATTCTGCAGACCGGAAGTTTTGTGATCGAAAAGCGAGAATCCTGTGGATACACCGGTTATCAGAGATTTGTTTCCCTGACGTTCTTCCAATCGATCGATGTTGTCTTCGATCATCTTGCTGAGAGGATGAAAGGACTGATGGGCTTTGTTTTCCGATATTTCGAAGATCGACGCTTCGGCAAAGTCGATGACACCATCTACTTCCCCACGGTCTTCGAAACAGCGGCGGGTGATGTCGCTGGCCTTTTGAATGAGTTGCCTCAGTTTGGCCTTGTCGTGCACGATTTTAGCGTAGTACTGGGCGTTGACAGCCAGTGGAACGCTGTCCAGCAAACGGGCCAAATAAGCGGCGCCGCCGATACTCTCGAATTGGCCGAGCTGCTTAAGGTGGTTGGAGAGGGTCACCAAGTCGATCGGTTCGTTACGACTGAACAGATCGGTGATTGCGCCGAAGATTTTCTGATGGGCTGTTTTGTAGAAATCATCTGCGGACAGGATGTCCAAAACATCCAGCAGGGTGCGGTTGTCCACGAGGATAGCACTGATGAGCGACTCCTCCGCATCAATGCTTTGGGGAGGTAAATGGACGAGTGAAGGGTCGGTCGGGCTGCTCTTTGGTCGGTCAGACATGAGCTGCATTCCTGCTGTCCGAAGTTTGGATTCGGTGCGATGGGCAAGATGTCGGCTTGGTGATGAAAAAGCGATGGCCCCAAAACAAACGTCGGGTGTCTTGGTAGATGCCGGACACGATGACGCCGGACCGCTTTAAACCGTCGGACAGTGGCGATTTGTGTTAGGCCTCCGGTATGACTTCCACCGTGATTTCCGGTTCGACGTCCTTGTATACCCGGATGGGTATTTTGTGCGAACCGATCTGCTTGATCGGTTCGGTCAGCAAAACCATCCTTTTTTCGACCGTAATGTCCAGCTTGGCCAGAGCGTCCATGATGTCGCGGATGTTGATCGAGCCATAAAGTCGGTCTTCCTCACTGACCTTGGCTTCAATCGTGCATGAGACGCCCTGCAGCTTCTCGGCCAATTCTTCGGCAATCTTCTTTTCCTTTGCAATCTGCAGATCGAATTTTACTTTTACCTGGGCGAGCATTTTGCGGTTCTGTGGTGTGGCGAGAACGGCTTTTTTCTGGGGGAGCAAGTAATTGCGGGCGTAACCCTTGGCCACCTCGACTTCAGAGCCGATGATGCCGAGCGAATCAATGGTTTCTGTCAGTAGAATTTTCATTTTCGACCTCCAGTAGCGATCCTGGCGACGGCCTGATGGTTCGACAGGCGCGTCCGGTATTGTCATAGGTAAAATTAACGGGTATCGTCGACACCCAGTTTTCTGAAATTAAGCCACATATCGAAGAATCCCAAGGCGACGACAATCAAAAGAACGATCTGCTGCAGGGCGATAAGGCTGTAAAGAAAGAGACGCAGCACACGCGGGAACCGTTTTTTTTCAAAATAATACGAAATAATGGCGATTCCCTGAAAGAAGTAAACCGTCATCAGAATCAGCAGGCCGTTGATCCCCAAGAGCTTAATGGACCGTTCGGGGATCACCAGCATCAGGCCGCATCCAATAGCCCCCCAGACCAACGGTTCGGGAGATTTCCACAGGTTGAGCCGCCCGAACTCCGGGTAGAACAAGTTGCCGCGTTTGAGTAACGGTCGCGCCAGCAGCAGGCTGGTCCACGTTAAAAAGAGAACCGACGCGACTGCCAGGGCTGGTACGATTCGAACCAATACATACTGGATACCATCGAGAGAATCCCTGATAAGTTGAATGGTATCGGTCGGTACGCCCATCCCCTCGTAGAGTGCAATCGTCGCTTCGAGATTTTTTCTCACATAGACCGATACCAAAGTATCGATGCCGGTGGACGTTGAAACGCTGTGGAGAAAAAGAACGACCAATCCTGCGGATAATGCCACCGCACAGGTAAACACCACCGTCTTTTCAATCGCCAGATTCTGGCCGAACATTTCGCACAGGACATAACCAATGAGAACCAGCTCGAAAAAATAGAGCAGATCGATGGAAATGCCGCCGAACATTGGAATCAGGGTCAGCAATGCGACCGCCGGTACCAGCAAACCGACCTTCCGGCCGAGTTTGGCTCGGTAATAGATGGTCGGCAGCGGGATTCCCACTGTGCAGAAAAAACCGAGTATCGGTGATTGAAGCGTTACGACAAACAGCAGAGTGGTGATGCCGATGCCGATCGCGATATCTTTAAGTGTATCAGCGTTGCCAATGAACGGCACGGTCCTCTTCTCCGGTGCGGCATTCCGCTGAGGCCGGGGCCGCTGTCTAGTCCAAACTGCCGACGTACGGCAGCAGGGCGATGGCTCGCGCTCGCTTGATCGCGTTGGTTAGCCTCCGCTGGTGTTTTGCGCAGGCCCCGGATATGCGTCGTGGAATGATCTTTCCCCGTTCGGTGATAAAATATTTCAGAGCCTTCGACTCTTTATAATCAATCTGCAAACTGCTGTCAGCACAGAATCGGCAGACCTTGCGCCTGTGGTAAAATCTTTTTTTGCGTGCGCCGCCTCTGGGTCGGAATGCCATGATCTTAGTCCTCCTTTTTGGGCTCGGTGTCGTTGAGTTCTGATTCGGTTGTCACCGCCTCATCGGATTCAGCTTGTTCTTCGGTCTCGGTTTCAACCGAATCGGCAGGAGGTTCATCTGCAGCGGCATCAGTTTTTTCGGATTCAGCTTGTTCCTTGGTCTGCGTTGCAACCGGATCGGCAGGAGGCTTATCTTCAGCGGCGTCAGTTTTTTCGGCCTTTTCGGCCTCGGCTTTGTTTTTCTCACTTTCGGCGCGGGCGATATCTTCCTTAATCTTTTCAACGTCCGCATTTTCATCTATCATCACCGTCAAGTATTTCATCATGCGGTCATCGATCCGACAAAAGCGTTCGATTTCATCCACAATGGCACCGGTGCCGCAGAAATCAAAGCGCGTATAATGGCCGCGAACTTTTTTCTTGATTTCGTAAGCGAGTTTGCGGTTCCCCCAATCGTCCAGCATCACCAGGAACCCGTTTCCTTGGGCAATGGTGTCTGAGATGCGGTCGAACACGGGGGTTCGCTCCTCAGCGGAAATATCCGGGTCCAGAATGATAATTGTCTCGTACCTTCGCATGGTCTTTCTCCTCCTTGTGGGTGTCAAGCCCCGGTCAATAACCGGAGCAAGGATCGATCGGCTGCGGTCTGCCGAACAAAAAGTAACCCAAATAACATTGTAATCAATCCAATGTCAAGAATTTATCGGGTATTATTCCGGCATACGGAAGGTTGGTATCTGTGGTTGTAGAAAAAAATGTTGGAAAACGAAACATTTAAACGACAATCACTTTGACGGTGCAACAAAGAAAACCGGCCGCAAAGATAGAAACGATGCGGCCGGCTCAGTCAGCATATCTTCCCCATCAGGGATGTGGTTGGTTTCGTTTATTGCCGGTTGCATCTGCGGGTGCAACCGTTGTCGGCCGTGTTTCTATTGCCGAGGTCGTCACTCTCACCACCGGTTTTGCCGGCGCTGCTCTTACGGATACAGGCGCCCCGGCAGCCTGATTCGGCTGCGCCGTTTCCCCCGGCGCCGGAACCGCGGCAACCGGAGGTGCTGTTTCCATTTTTCACAATATTTTCAATCGTCTTGTCGTAGTAGACAATTTGAGCAAGCAGTTGCGCATTGTTGAACCAGCCCGCATACTGCTGCTGACGCTCCTGTTCATTTGAAAATCCGGACAAGACCTTATCCTCGACGTATGTGTTGATGGTGACACTGGTTTCAAACTTTTTGAGAAAATAGTTGAAATCGAGGCCTGTCTCTGCGAGAGAGCGTTTGAATTCGTCGGGTGTCATCGAGCGCTGATTTAAAAACGCGTCGAAGGTATTTTTCAGGGTATCGGGGGAGAGCTTGTAGTCGGTTTTGCGAATTTCATTCAATTGAACGCCTTCATCGATCAAGCGCTGGGCCACCTGTGACTTAAGGCCATAGAGCAATGCGTCACCCCGGTCGCCCGTGAAAACATCTTTCCCGTATGTCTTTTCATAGCGTTTGCGGGCATGGTTCAGCTCTGCGTCATAATCGGCCCGTAAGATTTCCCAGTCGCCCACACGAGCGATATAGCGTTTGGATTTAGCGGATCCCCGCCGGTTTTCTTCCTCGAGTTCTTTCGCAGTCAGGACCTGTTTCACCGATGCCGGATATCCGGCTGCGGTGATAGCGGCCGCGATGCGTTCGGTATCCTTAAGTTTCTGGCTGTCGTATGTGACCGCTACCCGGCCGTTGGCCAGATCGACACTCACATCGCCGATCCCTTCGAACTCTGCCAGGCTGGATTTGATCTGAGCGATACACCCGGCGCAGGTCATCCCCTGAACAGCGAGAACGGCCCGGGCCTGGTTGGCTAATTGGCCGCTGGTTCCGGCGGAATTACCCTGGGGTGAAGGTTTTGCAGCTTCCGTATCGGATCCGCTCGCTTTAAGGGTGTTTTGCCGGGTGACATCTCCGCCGGGTTCTGTCGTAGCAAATAGAGCGACCAAAAGACCAAGTGACAGCGCGACAACGCCGATCTGCAGGTATCGATTAAGCATAATGATGCGACTCCTTTAACCAGTTTGAGTAAGTGCGCCAATGCCGCCCGGCGACATGCGATGTCTGAACCAACGAGATCATGGCACTTCGCTTTAGGGGTCGGCCGAATCGTAGTCGACCATCGCTTATGGCTATCGGAGTGGTTATTGTCAAGGCAAAAATACCACGATGTGGCAATCAAGGCCGGGGTTTTGTTTGAGAGGAGACCATTTCGATAGTTTTTACCTATTATATACTCCCGATTTATTGCCGGTTGAATAACTCAAGCTGGTGCATATTATATGCCAGTTTGAAATTAAACCATCTTCTCCGCAACTGGAGGTCGATGGGAGAATAACAATGGCGTTTGCATAAGCAGGATTTTTAAAGAACAGGGCAAGGAGGATAACATGTCACTCAAAGCGTATTTTGACAGCACGGAAGGGTTTGGCGTTCTGGCGACGGCAGATGGAGACGGAAAGGTGGATGCAGCGGTCTATGCGCGACCACACTGTATGGACGACGGCACGATTGCCATGATCATGCGCGATCGGCTGACGCACCATAATCTGCAGTCTAACCCCCACGCGACCTACCTCTTCCGCGAAAGCAAACCAGGCTATAAGGGGATCAGGCTTTTTCTTACCAAGCTTCGTGAAGAAAAGGAGGGTGAGCTCATGCAATCTCTGCGCAGACGGCAGTATATCGATGAAAGGGATGAAGCCAAGTTCCTGGTCTTTTTCGCGGTAGATAAGGAATTGCCCTTGGTAGGAGCCGGTAAATAGGCATATGCCCCTCCGACCTTCTATTCTTCAATGGTGAAAGATAAAACTATTGCCGAGCGACGAATGAGATATTTGCGAGGGTGTCGTTCGGCGCGGTTTACAGTCAATTTCTATTCCGCCTGATCAGGCAGCACTTGGAGCGCATCGAATGGCCGATACAGATGACATTCGCAGACAGATAACGGACCTTTGTTCATCCCAAAAACTGGCCGTTTTATGCACTCACAGGGAAAGCCAACCTTATGCCAGTCTGGTGGCTTTCGTCACGTCCAAGGATTTGCGGTATCTCTATTTCATCACACCCAAAACCACGCGCAAGTTTAAAAATATCGAAGCCAACCCGCAGATTTCCGTTTTGGTCAACAGCAGCGAAAACCAGGAATCCGATTTTCATCGCGCAATGGCCGTGACCATTATCGGGAATGCGGCGGAAGTATTGGGGCGCAACCGAGAGGGTCCTATCAAACGCTATCTTGAAATGCACCCCTATTTGGAGGACTTTGCAAAATCGCCGACCTGCGCCCTGGTCCAGGTAAAGGTCAAATCCTACTTTCTTGTGAGAAATTTTCAAAATGTGATGGAGCTGCACATACACGAATGAGATTGGTCTTACCAGCCAGCGAAATCAGTCATCGCCATCGTCGTAAGGTGGGGGGTAAAGCGCTCGCTTTATCCCGACTGCTCAAGAGCGGAATAACCATTCCGGATACCCTGTGTGTTACCGGCCACGCGTATCAGGCCTATGTGTCGCAAACCGGTCTGCGAGAGCGCATCGCCCTTGAACTGCATCGCAAAGAGTTCAGCCAGATGCGCTGGGAAGAAATTTGGGATTGCGCCACGCGGATTCGGAGCCTGTTTCTGCGTAAGCCGATTCCGCTTCCCATAGCGTCCGATCTCAGATCGGCATTTTCATCCCGTTTCAGCAATAAAGCCGTTGTCGTGCGATCTTCGGCCCTTGACGAAGACGGCTCTGCAGCGTCATTCGCCGGTCTGCATGAATCATTCGTCAACATCCGCGGGGGTGAATCAATTCTGAAACACGTTCACCTCGTGTGGGCATCTTTGTGGTCGGATGCCGCCCTGCTTTATCGACAGGAAATCGGGCTGAGCGTCGAAAAAAGCGCTATGGCTGTCGTTGTCCAGGAGCTTATCGCCGGTGAGCGTTCCGGGGTTGCCTTCACCAGAAACCCCAATGCCGCCTCCCAAGGCGTCGTCGAGTCGGTGCATGGTTTGAATCAGGGGCTTGTCGACGGCATCGTCGAACCGGACCGCTGGATATTGGACCGCAAGACGCGCGAAATTATTTCCCACACCCCCTCTCAGCGTAAATACTGGATGGTTCCGGACAAAGACGGCGTCCATAAGGCGCCTTTACCGCTCGAGGTCTCGAAACATCCGCCGCTGAAGCAAAAAGAAGTCCAGACCGTATTCGATACCGCCATGCAGGCGGAAGAATTTTTCGGCGCTCCGCAGGATGTCGAGTGGACCATCAGGGATGACGTCACTTATTTACTGCAGTCCCGCGCGGTCACGACACTGCAATCCGAAGATGGCGATGACAACCGCGGCTGGTACTTGAGCCTCCACAGATCCTTCGACAACCTGAAAGTCTTGCGTCATCGGATCGAGAAAGAGTTGATCCCGGCCATGATTCGCGAGGCCGACCGCCTGTCAAAATTGGATCTGAGCGTCCTCTCCGACCAGGATCTGGCCGAAGAAGTAAAACGGCGTTGGGAGATCAATCACAAATGGGTCAACATTTACTGGGAAGAATTCATCCCCTTCGCTCACGGCATTCGTCTTTTTGGCCAGTATTATAACGATGCGGTCCAACCCGATGACTCCTATGAATTCATCGACTTGCTGTCAGACACCCAAATGGTCAGCGTGAAACGCAACCAGATGCTGGAAGAACTGGCCGATATCATCCGCAACGATCCCGGATTGTCGGAAAAGCTGAGAGGCAGCGGTCAAATTGACGAGACATCAGTATTCAACCGCAAGGTTGAGAGTTTCATCCGGGAATACGGCGATTTATCCTGTTCCGTTACGGGCGGGACACAATGCCTCCATGCAAAAGAACCACTGGTTAACATACTGCTTGAAATGGCGACGCATCCGTCGCTGCCGACGGCACGCCGGCGCTTGCAGCGCACCGCCAAGCTGAAAGAAGCGTTTTTCCGCCGATTCGATGAGGCGCAACGCGCGCAGGCGGCCGATGTGCTCGATCTGGCCCGAGCCAGCTATCAGCTGCGGGATGACGACAATATCTATCTTGGCAGGATCGAAGCCCAGCTTCTGGCAGCCATACAAGCGGCACGCCACCGCCTCTCCGACCTAAAGCAGGAAAAACGCCCCGCCGGCGATGCGCGCATTCTCGCGGATATTCTGGCCGAATTGGATCATCCCGACTCGCCGAAAACGATAGAAGTAAATAGCACCGGCCATCCATTGGAAATCAAACCCAGGCAACTCGTCGGTCAGCCGGCCGGGCCCGGTATCGCCAGAGGCAGCGCACGCGTGATTCGTGAGCATTTGGATCTGGCTGAATTCCAGCATGGCGATATTTTGGTTTGTGATGCAGTGGACCCGAACATGACGTTCGTCGTTCCGTTAGCTGCGGCGGTGGTGGAAAGAAGAGGCGGCATGCTGATTCACGGAGCGATTATTGCGCGGGAATACGGTCTGCCTTGCGTTACCGGGATACCGGATGCCACAACCCTTGTCCGAACCGGGGACGAGGTCACGGTGGACGGCTATTTGGGAATCGTCACCGTCGGTTCGGGTGAAATATAAAAATATCACGATCCCGTCGTTAGCCCGACAATCGCATGAAATTTGCGGGTTGAGTTTCAAAGACCAAGGGGGATTTCCAGTATGAAGAAAAAAAAACCGATTCTTATTGCCGGTGCGACAGGCTATGTCGGCGGCAGGTTGATCCCGGCTTTGCTCGAGGCGGGGTATCGCGTGCGTGCCATGGGCCGAAACGTGGAAAAGTTGGGCTGTCGACCGTGGGCGCCTCACGAACGGGTCGAATTGATTCAGGGGGATGTTCTGGATCTCGAATCCCTCACAAAGGCCGCCACGGGGTGCTGGGCGGCCTACTATCTGGTCCACTCGATGATTGCCCAGAAAGACAAATTTGTCGAGGCCGATCGGCAGGCAGCGCACAACATGGTTAGGGCTTCAGCCGCCGCCGGTTTGGAGAGGATATTATACCTGGGCGGTTTGGCAGAGGCAAAGCAGGGCACCCTGAGCAAGCACCTTATGTCGCGCATCGAGGTCGCCACGATTCTTCAGTCAGGCCCGGTGCCGACAACCGATTTGCGGGCACCGATGATATTGGGGTCCGGCAGTGCGTCGTTCGAAATTTTGAGGTATCTTGTGGAGCGGCTGCCGGTGATGATCACTCCACGGTGGGTTCAATCACTCAATCAGCCCATTGCCATTCGCAACGTGATCAGGTACCTGGTCGAATGTCTCGCCCATGACGAAACCACGGGCCAAACATACGACATCGGTGGTCCGGACGTCCTGACCTATCGCGACCTCCTGGACATCTATGCCGAGGAGGCAGGGCTTCGAAAACGCTTTATCCTGCCGGTTCCCGTGTTGACGCCGACGCTGAGCGCCTACTGGATCCATTTCATCAGTCCTGTGCCGACCTCAATCGCGCTGCCGTTGACCGAGGGACTGACCAGCGCGGCCGTTTGCACCGAGAATCGAATTCAATCCATTATCCCCCAAAAACTGCTCAGCTGCCGCGCGGCGATTCGCACGGCGCTGGATAAAGTCAAACAGGAACAGGTCGATACCTGCTGGATGGATGCCGGTGTCATGCTTGAACCCGAGTGGGCCCATTGCGGGGATGCTCAGTGGGCTGGCGGCACGATAATGAAGTGCGGCTACCGGGTGCGCATCCGGGCGACGGCCGAAGAAATCTGGCGTCCGATCACTAGAATCGGCGGAAAAACCGGATGGTATCATCTGGATTACCTTTGGCGTCTACGCGGCTTCATCGATCGCCTTGCCGGAGGTGTCGGTTTGAGAAGAGGGCGTCGCCACCCATCCGATCTCATGGTAGGCGATGCGCTGGATTTCTGGCGGGTTCTGAAAGTAGATCAGCCGCAACGATTGTTGCTTCTGGCCGAAATGAAAACCCCGGGTGAAGCCCTGCTGGAGTTTCGGGTGACACCGGTTGGGGATCAGCAAACGGAGTTGCAGATGCTGTCACGTTTTTTACCGCAGGGGTTGGGTGGCAACCTCTACTGGTATTTTCTGTATCCGTTTCATGAATGGGTTTTTTACGGCATGCTCAAATCGATTGCCAAATCCATTAAGAGACCGATTGCAAGCGGTCCGGAACGGTTCACTCCCCGGCTGAGCACGTCTTGTGCTCTGCCTCCGACTTAGTGTCGATCGATAAATGGCCTTTTTGACGCTGGGTCCCGCCTATGGCGGGATTCTCCGCAGGTTTCCGGCTGCGCGTACATAAAGTACGCCTCACCGCAAATCCCGCCGAGGCGGAATTCGGCCCCCGCTAAGAGGCAGCGGAATTTCGTGTCTGATTGAATCCAACATGTACTCAACTTGCCCAGCGAAAAAAAACTCTCATTTATGAATCGGACACTCATGAGTGCCACCAACCTTTCGTGGACGGATACGTCATAGGCGATAAAGTCTCCCAGTAATTCCTATCAAATATCAATGGTGGCAACGAAGCCGTATTTTTTTCTGATTGCTCGCGAAACATCCTAAAAATTTGAGGTTACCCGATATGCCACGACAGAAAATTCTCCGTTTGGTCCTTGGCGACCAGCTCCATGAAAATCACTCCTGGTTTAAAAAAGTCGATCGGGATGTCACCTACGTCATGATGGAAATCCGTCAGGAAACAGACTATGTCAAACACCACATTCAAAAGGTGGCTGCTTTTTTTGCGGCCATGCGCGCCTTTTATGAAAGGCTCCACCGGCTCGGCCATCGGGGCGTTTATTTGAAACTTGACGATGGCGAAAATCGCCAGACCATCGAAAAAAATTTAATTGATCTCATTGAGCGCAAAAATTTTACACGGTTCGAATATCTATTGCCTGACGAATACCGACTGGATGCTCAGCTGCGGAAACTGGCCACAGCACTGCCGGTGCCCATTCTGGCAGTCGATACGGAACATTTTTTGACCGAACGACATGAATTGGAGCATTTTTTCAAAGGCAAAAAACGCTACCTGATGGAATCATTCTACCGCCGGATGCGGAAGCGCCACGGTATCATGATGGACGGGGCCGGGCCCGCCGGGGGGAAGTGGAACTACGATCAGAAAAACCGCCAGGCATATGATCACAAAATACCGATCCCTCAACCGCTGGTGTTCAACAATGACGTCGCCGATATCTGCCGAACGATCCGTCAATCAGGGGTCAAAACAATCGGACAGATTGAGTCTGAAAACCTCATATGGCCTATTAGCCGCGACCAGTCGCTCGACCTGCTCAAAGCTTTTGTCAAAGACGGCCTTCCGGCCTTCGGCACGTATCAGGATGCCATGACCGTCGCCAACTGGCATCTGTTTCACGCGCGGTTGTCGTTTGCACTGAATTCGAAAATGCTTCATCCGCTCGAGGTCATCGAGGCTGCAGTCCATGCCTGGGAGGATAAGAAAGCTAAAATCGCGATTCAGCAGATCGAAGGATTTGTACGCCAGGTTCTCGGCTGGCGCGAATTCATGCGGGGAGTGTACTGGGCTCAGATGCCGGGCATGGACAGGATGAATTATTTCAACCATACGGCGGATCTGCCCGATTGCTACTGGACCGGAGAGACCCGCATGGCGTGTATGCAAGCGGCTGTCGGCCAGTCACTCAAACACGCTTATGCCCATCACATTCAACGCTTGATGGTGACCGGGAATTTCGCTTTGCTGGCAGGGGTCCATCCGGATGCGGTCGACCAATGGTATCTGGGCGTGTATATCGATGCCGTTCAGTGGGTGGAACTTCCCAACACCCGGGCCATGAGCCAATTTGCCGATGGTGGTCTCGTTGCCACCAAACCGTATATTTCGTCGGCAAACTACATCCACAAAATGAGCGATTATTGTGAAACCTGTGACTATGACTGGCAAAAGCGCCATGGTCATAGGGCCTGTCCCTTCAACAGTTTGTATTGGGCGTTTTTCGACCGCCATCGCCGCCGACTCCTCAAAAATCCGCGGGTGGCGATGATGTATCGAACATGGGATCGCATGCAGGAAAAGGAGAAGAAACTGGTTCTGAAACAAGCTGAGGTTTACCGGAAAGATTTAAATATTCTATAGAGAGTGAAAGTGCTGAAGCATGATTCAGTTCCCGCGAAACGCGGCCCTTGAATGCAAACCGAAGGGCTCGGGGCTGTTTCCAGTTGTCATTCCGGGAATTGTCGCCAGCGGCGGATTTAAGATGAGTCCTCTCGTGAAGCGGATAAATTCTCTAACGGTTCGCAGATACTCTTCCCCGCCCACCTTAGCCGTGTTGTTGTGTCCGCCGCCGAAAATCAGTTTCATTTTTTTCGGCGAAGCCGTTTGGGCGTATAATTTACGGGTCATCGCATAAGGGACGCGTTTATCGTTTGTCCCGTGGATGTAGAGAACAGGCACCTTCAAGCGACCGACCTTTTTAATGGATTCGAAACGCTGATTGATGATCAGGTTGAGGGGTAGTAATCGATATTGCGGGAGCAAGCCGGCCAGCTCCACAATCGATGTGAATGTGCCCTCAACGATCAACCCTCCGGCATCCGGGTGATTCAATGCCAGTTGGATGGCCACCGCTCCACCGAGCGAGTGCCCGTAGATAAAAATCGATGGCGGGTCGACATCTCTGTTTTTTATTAAGTAATCCCAGGCGGTTTCGGCATCGGTGTAGACGTGTGCCTCCGACGGGAAGGCGCCGTCGCTCTTTCCATATCCGCGGTAGGACGGCAGGAAAACGGAAAATCCCATGTTGCGGAAACGTTGGGCATGAGCGATATTGGCCCCGATATTCAGTGCGCTTCCGTGCAGATACAAAAGAAGCTTTCGGCCGGGTTCATGCGCAGCCGGTATGAACCAGCCATGCAAGCGCTCTCCGGTATCCGATTGACCTTTTACGGCAATGTATATGTCTTCGAACGGTAAGTCATAATCTGCCGGAGTGCTGGCGATAATCCGCTGCGGCATGAATATAAAACGCTCCTGACGCGTCCAGATATAAGCGCAGGCCGTCAGGTAAAGTACTAAACATGCCAATGCGGACAGAAGGGCCCATTTTACTGTTGTTGAACGTTTAATCAGCATGTCAATGTTTCTGCATGGAGCGCCGTTGGCGTGTGGTAAAATTAGATCTAAACAAGCCATTGCGCAATCTGGAAACTCGCCCAAGCGACCGTCGAGCAAAGAAAGATGCCCGCAATTTTTCGTTTAATTTAAATTCAGTCTTATATTGCGAATGAACGCGTCCGCCGTCAATGTGCCGGCCGGAATTTACCGTCTTGTGAAATGCGACCGAATATGGTTTTAAGAACTGGTGGTAACTTGCCAAACATTGAAGCACGGAGGTGATTATGACGGACAAAAAAATGAAAATCATGACGGAAAGACCACTCAATGCCGAAACACCGGTTGACGGTCTTCGGACCTGGACGACCGACAACACGGTCTTTTTCAAACGGAACCAAGGGCAGTTCGCGGACAGCCCGGTGGCGCTGCCAGAATGGACGCTGTCCATCGATGGATTGGTGCAGGATGAACTGACATTGTCCTTTGCGGATATCCGCCGCCTCCCGAAGGTCGTTGTGGCCGATACCCTGGAGTGCTCCGGTAACGGCCGGTCCCTGCTCAAGGACAAAGCCTCTGGCAATCCCTGGACGATCGGAGGGGTGGGCAACGCCATTTGGGGCGGCATTTGGCTCAAAGAGTTGCTTGCAAAGGCCGGGCCCAAAGATAACGCCAAGCACGTCAGCTTCGAAGGATTCGATCAGCCTCTGGGATCCGCCGGAATCAAGTTTATCCGCAGCATCCCGCTCGAAAAAGCCATTGAATCGACCCTCCTGGCCTATGAAATGAATGGAGAACCCTTGCCCCTTGAGCACGGCTACCCACTCAGGGCGCTGGCCCTGGGATGGACCGGTGCCAATTGCGTCAAGTGGCTCAAGAGAATCACGGTTCTGGAAAGCCCCCACGAAGGGTTTTTCATGGACAAAGTCTATCGTGTTTTTCAGAAGGGCGAAGACCCCAAAAGCGGGGCAGTGGTCAGAGGCATCGGCCTCAAGTCGATCATCGTTGAACCGGCGAAAGACGAAACGCTTCCCATGGGCATCATCCCCATTCGGGGTTCAGCTTACGCTGGTGAAGCGGGAATCAAGCAGGTCGAGGTCTCGATCGATGACGGTTCAACCTGGCATAAGGCCCGGCTCATTGGCCCCAACGAAGACTATGCGTGGCGGCACTGGGAGTATCTGTGGGATGTTCGCCTACCAGGTGACTACACGATAATGGCCCGTGCGACGGATACAAACGGGCAGCGGCAACCCGAGACGGCCCGGTGGAATGTCCTCGGCTATAGTAACAATGGCATCCGCGAGCACGCGATCGACGTCAATATATCGTAAGTTTAATAGCCTGATCGTGACCGACACGAGAACGGCACTGATCTTGACATGAGCGGGTGCTGCACTTCGATTATGAGAATCGGCGTAAACCACTGAAAGCGTCACGAACTGACATCGTAAAACAAGGGAGGGATCATGGATATTATTGCGGCCCTGGTCGACCATCACGGAATACTCAGGCAACTCTATCAGAAATCAGAGAACGATCCGGCTGTTTTCGAAGAATTCACACGTCATCTGGTTATACACCATACAATGGAGGAAAAGTATTTCTACGATCTGCTGGAACAGGCAGCCACGCAACGGCACGACGCACTTGAAGCCGTCAACGAGCACCACATTATCGAGCTGATCATCAAGGACGCCGAAGGATTTCCGGCTGACCACGAAAACTTTCCGATCAAGATCGAAGGCCTCGGGGAGTACACCACCCATCACCTGGATGAAGAAGAAGCTCAAATATTTCCGGCCGCCCGAGAGGTTTTTTCGGCTGAAGATCTTAACATTCTCGGCAAACTCTTCCTGGAAGCCAAGGAAAAACTTCTGGGCATCGTGCTGCCGGAATTGCCCGGCGGCATTGGGGCTTCGGGAAGTAAGGCCGGCAGCTCCGCGGCTTTCGGTCTGGGGATTGGCAGTCTCAAAAAATAGGCTTATCTTTGGATGTCTCAAATCCGCAACGAAAGAAAAAGAAAGAGGTGACGCTATGGATTTTTTGAAAAGAGAGTTAGCGCCGGTGCCCGCTGAGGCATGGATTGAAATCGATGCCCAAGCGGCCCGCAGCCTGAAGGCCCTGCTTTCGGCCCGTAAAGTAGTCGATTTGACCGGGCCTATGGGAACCAATTTCCCCGGCGTACCGGAGGGGCGACTGGAATACCCCGCAAAACAACCGAAAAATGGTCCGGCATACGGCATCCACAAAGTCCATCACCTGGTGGAAACACGTATTCCTTTCGAGCTGGACATCGCTGAAATGGATAATGTCGTCCGAGGCGCCAAGGACGTCGATCTGTCCAACCTGGAAGCGGCAGCCAAGAATATTGCTCTCTTTGAGGAAAAGGTCGTTTACCATGGGTTGCCTGAAGCCAACATTAGAGGCCTGAAAATGTGCACCGGTACTGAATGCCTGACCATCGGCGCCAAACCCGAGCAATTGCTGGAAGGTGTCGCGGAAGGCATAACCGCTTTTACAGAACGCTCGGTCGAAGGCCCGTACGCGTTCGTCGTAGGGCCCAAGTTGTGGAGCCGGATGTCTTCGCATTTCCAGGGCTATCCGGTCAAGATGCAGGCGGAGAGCATTCTGGGCGGACCGGTGGTCCTCAGCCCTTACCTCTCTGACAAATACGAGGATGAGGCGTACCTGGTTTCCACACGCGGTGGGGATTTGGAGTTGATCCTGGGACAGGATTTGGCTATTGGATATGAAAGCCACACCCCGGATAAGGTTAAACTCTATTTTACCGAATCCTTTACTTTTCGAATTCTCGAACCGGCAGCAGTCATTCATTACAGCGCCGGTTAATTTTCCCGATCACCTCCAGGTGAACGCACCACCGGCGTATCAGTTCAGGCGCTGGCTCTATATCGCCTTGGATCGAGCCAGCGCACCCCCCATCGAATCCTTGTCTTTTACATCGGGAGCCGAAACAGAGGTTCATCCAACCAAACTGATACGTCAAAGGTTCCCCCCTGTGGGTCGGCACCTGGCGACCCGGGTTATGCAAAGGTTTACGGTAGACAAACGACAGCTTGCCCGACGTCTTAAATTACTGAAACATCCGGGTTAAATGCCCGTCCTGTGGAGGATTATATGACCGTAACGAAAAATTTTGTCGTTGTGGGTGGTAGCTCGGGAATCGGCTTCGAGCTCACCCGCAGGCTGGTCGCTGATGGCCACCAAGTGACCGTTTTGTCGCGCGCTCCTGGGCATTTGACCGAACTGGCCGGAGTCCGTCACGTCCCCATCGATGTCACCAAGGACGATTTCCCATCCGAAGCGCTGCCCGATCAGCTCAATGGATTGGCGTATTGCCCCGGAAGCATCCGACTGCGGCCTTTCGCGCGATTGACGGTCGATGATTTTCTGGAAGATTACCGCATCAACCTTTTGGGAGCGGTGACGGCGATCAAAGGCTGTTTAAGCTTGCTGAAAAAGGCCGAACAGTCGGCGGCGATCGTATTGTTCAGCACCGTGGCCGTTAGGACCGGCATGCCGTTTCATGCGTCGATAGCGAGTGCTAAGGGGGCGGTGGAAGGGTTGACACGCTCACTGGCCGCGGAACTGGCGCCGCGAATTCGTGTCAATGCGGTGGCGCCTTCGTTGACCGACACGCCGCTTGCCAAAGTTTTGCTGGCTGACGACGCCAAGCGGACCGCAGCGGCCGACCGCCATCCCCTCAAGCGGACCGGCACGGCCCGCGAACTCGCCGGCATCGCTCACTTTTTGCTGAGTGATTCGGGATCCTGGATGACCGGCCAGATTATCTCCGTTGACGGCGGCATGGGCGCTGTGCGTACGTTTAAATAGTGCCTCGCCATCCTAAGAACGGTTGGAGGCACTTTTCGCCAATTTTATCGAGTGGCTGCGGGCGGCGCTTTTAATTCCCGCCTGAGCACGATTCAAAGCCCCCGACGAAAGAAAACGTCAGCATTTGAGGTCCTCAAGAACGGTTTCGGCCGAGCGGCGTCCCGAAAGCATCGCCCACTGGATGCCGGGCAGACTGTCGTATTCACCGCAAACGTAAACGCCGGGTTTAACTACCGGTTGAGGCACGTTCGGGTCTCTTGTCGGTGGCAGCTGGCTCGGTAGCGCATGTCGTATGCGGTAGGTTTTCAAATGTTGCCAATGCCGGACCATCGGTCCGAACCATTCGGACAACTGGGCACGAACCGGTCGTTCTAAACCGGCAGCGTCACCGGGCGGCAGCCCCAATACCACAACGGAGACAAGGTGCCTCTTCTCCGGTGCGTAAGCAGGTGAGACCATACTGGGAAAAGCAACATTATTAATCGGTCCTTTTCCGTCGCCGTTGATCACGAGGAAAGGATCCTTAATGGGCAGCTGCTTGGTGGCAAAGTAAAGACAGGTTTCGCTGACAGAGTGGTTGGAAACGGATCTGCCCAGCAGACGTTCAACTTCCGGCCCTTCCGTCGCCAGGACAATCGCTCGTGTACGCCACACGTAACCGTTTTCCAGTACAACCCTTCCATGCTCCACCTGATCTACACGCACACCGGTTTGGATTCGTTCCGGCGGTATCGCCCGCGACAATTGCCGGGGAATTTCTTCCATCCCGTTTTCCGGCAAAGCGGCATCACCCGTGGCAAACATTCGAAACACATATTGAAACACCCGGCTGGAGGCCCGAATCTGAGGATCCAGACAAACACCGCCAAAAAAAGGAACAAAAAAGGAGCGGATGATCTTTTCGGAAAAACCGCTGGCCTTTAAAAACGCCATGGCGCTTGATTCGGGCTTCCTAAACAGGCTTTCAGGCGATCCATTGCAGACTTTTCGTGCCAGATGCAACATCCGCAAGCGATCCGCAATCGTACCGATAGGTGCCGTCAGCGTTTCCCAAAAATATTTGGGGCATCGGCGAGGGTCTGCCAGAGTGTAAAATCGATTGGCGCGATGAACGACGACACCAGGGGGGAAAGGTTTCAGCAGTAAAGGATATTTATTCAGGATCTGGCGGGCGATCGGGTAGGCTGTCTGCAAGACCTGAAAACCGCGATCGAGCAAAAAGCCATCGAGGCGGTCCGTCTTCACCCGTCCACCAACGCGCTCCGACGCCTCGAGGATAAGAAAGTTCGCGCCGTTATTCTGCAGGTGACGTGCGCAACTCAAACCCGCCAGACCGCCTCCGACGATAATAACGTCTACTATGTCTGTATGCATGAATGATTATGACGGCCGTTCATGTAGTGTTTCGAAGTCCATTGAAAGTGGTGTGGGTAACCAGATGAAGGCCATTCAGTCTTATTCCCGAATTATGTTTTTTTGGTCCGTAGGCCGTCCATGATGAGTTGGCAGGTCTTGCTTTCAGGCGCTGCAATCATTCCAATCCCGAGAACCAGGAGGGGTATTGCGAAGATAAAACCCACCACCGGAAGCACGACAAGGCCCACTGTCAACAGCAGCAATGATACAACGATAATAACGATGCCCACGGTCTTGCTTGAAAAGCGTTCATTATCACAATCCGTTTTATTCATAATTTCCTCTCTTTCGGTCTAATGGGTTTGTTCGACCATCTCACTTTGCCGGTTTATTTAACAAAATGAAGTGTTTGTAATTGATTATGCCCTTCTTTTAATGCCCCTCATGCAATCACTGCCGATTGTCTATCGGTTTCGCAAGATTTCGATGATCGAAAGATAAACATGCGCAAGATCCTCACAAGGGGGAAACCCGTCTTTCTTTTGCCAACCTCTTGCAAGATCGTCATCGGCGATGCCTAAACGTTGGCACAACAACCGGGCTTGGTGCCAGGTCGGCAGCCACACCAGCTTTTCGGAGATGGCTGCCACATTGCCCAACAGGCCGATAAAGCGGGGTAGGCTCAAAATAAAATAGATTCGGCCTGGAAAGGGGGAGTCGGGCTGAATGTGCTCATCCGGGTCCCAGACAAAACACCCTACGTGTGGTTTCCACACCAAACCGAGTTCTTTGATCTGCTGCGCCAAACGGCAGATACGCTCGTTAAATGGCATCGGTGGCAGATCCGACTCGGAATCAAAGTGCTGCGGCTTCATGGATGTTAATTCTCCTCACTATTGACATATGACGGCGTCCACCTCAAAAGTTTCTGCCCGGAGCGCGGACGGGATTCCATTACGAATTCGCCGACAACACGACGTGCATCGAGCGTTTTGGCGCCGCGAATCCGCGCAAACAACCGACGGCAATCATCCGCCGAGAGGCCGCGTGTGACTTTGATACAGAGCAACTCATCCTGAAGATGCGGGTAGGGCATCACATCGGCACGTAATTCTTCTTTGAAAATTATTTTCGAGTATATCAACGCTCTGGCGGCAAGGCGAGATTCCTGGTCTGACTTGGTCATCTCAGGATGAAATATGTAAAGCAGCGTCAATTGATCCCCGGGTCCGTAAAGGTGCCCTTTCTGCCCCAATTTTTTCAGGATATCATCGGCCAGGAAGACAGGCTGCACCGGCGTTGGCTGAGATGATTGTCGCTGGAGGAGACGCGTCAATGGATAGTGCATCACACCGGCCTCGATAAACGATGACGTAAAGTTTTCAAGCTCAGAGGACAATGCCTGGGACCTCAATGCGTCCCGCAATCGAAATCGTGCTGCGTCGGTTCGCGCAAAACGTTTCACGGCATCGACGGTCGCTTCAAATGATCCGTCCGCGGCGGTCTGATAGTAAGCGAGCAGCGCACCGGTCGCGTTTCTTTCGGCAAGATAGACCGGATACATCAAGTTATTTTTTTCGATATCGTCGGGTCTGAAACCGTCGGCGAAAAATTCGTGCAAGCCCAGCAGGCTCTCCAAATACGGTTCCACTTGAAAAATTTTCTTACCTTTGGATTGAAATTCGCGCAGGGCCGTATTCATCATCCTTGCAAACTGAGGATATTCTGTATCTGTCGTCATCACGTAATCGTCCACAGTCATGTGACCCGCCAGCATTCGGCCGAATTCGATCGTTGGCGGCTCTTCCAGAAACAGCGCTTCGTGAGTCTGCATGCATTCGGAAATTAGAGGGACCATTTCCGGCCTGTGCAGCGAAAACCCTATGGTGACGGTCGGTACGATTTTCATTCTCCGTTTTTTCAAAAATAAATTCCGAAATACGGAAGTGCGGCAAAAGTGATTGATGAAAAAACGAGCCAATAACGGAACGTCTTTTTGACAACCTCTATAAACCGTCTCAATAAAGATTCCCGAATCAAACGCACCCGTTCGATTCGGGATCTTATGATGGATCTTGAAGATTACAGTTTATCAGAATTGCACAGGTTAGCCGAAGTTACCGCACTGCGACCACAATTTCTGCAAAAGAATTGCGCCGGCTGGATCAATTTTTTGAACTCTTCTATATGAGAGTAGATGTAGCCTTCTTCCTGCAGCGCGCAAAGGGACTTGTCTTCTGTATCGCTCATTGGTCTCTCCTTGTGGTTAAAATTTGATCAATGTCCATCCGACATATCTGCCACCGGCATCTCTTCCCGCATACACTGCCAAGGCTTCGGTAGTTATAGTGATGTTACCTCTGTTGCTCGTCATCATACAAAAGCAAATTTCCCGTTTTCATCGTCACCGAGTCGTATGCACCAAAGCGTTTATTCAGCTTCAATCTCTTCTTCATATAGATCGCGTATCTTATTCAGCCGCTTGCGGTTAGTTCCAAAGTCGTAGGATCCCACGCGTGAGGCCGATTTCAACTGGATTGTCTGCGTATTTTCATCAATTAGAAGCTCGACATCGTCGACAAATTTGAATATTGAAGACATAAATTCCGCATGAATGTAATGCTCATCGGATGTTACAACGTGAGCGCCTTTCAGAGAATCGAGCACTTTGAGGAGTCTTGCTCGCGCCGCTTTTGCGCTTCCGGAATAATGCAGCGGCGCAACGAAGCGGCTCTTCTCTGAATTAACGGATGACACGCAGTTGGGTTTTTGCGGGCAAGGCCTCAATACATGAGCACGTGTGTGTCTTGCTTCGTCTACCTGACCCATCGACACTACCCTTCACCCTTCTGGCAAATTCTGTTCGACCCGTATGAGCTTTTTCGTGTCGATGCCATTTGCAGCCGCTTTTGTGACAAGTTCATTGTAAAGCGCCTCATCTATGTCCTTGTTTCGGGATAATATCCAGAAATAGGAACGGCTTGGGCCCACAACCATGGCGTAGTTGTAGTTTTGCCGATCCAAGTCGATGATGTGGTATCCACCATAAAAGGGCCCGAAAAATGACACTTTGAGGCTGCCGGTATTTTCATTACCGATAGGTCGCGCCACTCCCTGGATGGATTTCCACTCGCCGGTCTTGACCTTGTAGCCCCTGTTGACCACCGTGATTTGACCTGAGTCATTGACCGCATACGTTGCGCTGACGTTGCTCAGGTTGCGTTCGAATTTGTGATCAAGGCGTGCGATCTCGTACCATTTCCCAAGGTAGGATTCGATGTTAAAGCCCTCGATCGGCTTCAGACCTTCCGGAATAGCGGTACAGCTCACCAGAATCGCTATTATCACTATAGTCATTCCAACCATTGAACGCATCGTCGGGTTACACCCTTTTCAAGAAAACGCATGGACTATCTTTTCTGACCCCAAACAGCAAATATCGGATCGGAGAACCGCAATTCAGGAAAATATTTATCGTCATGTGGCCGGGGTAATCCCCGAATCGAGTATGTTTGCAGATGCGTAAAACAGTCTGAGCGCATGAAGTATTCCAAAACAAGCCCCATGCGTTCAAAATCATGGAGTTCCTCCCAAATCTGGACCGCCTTGGGTGGAAACCAGCGGTTTGAAAATGTAATTATAAAGTGCCCGTCCGGACGCAAAACTCTTGCGACTTCCTTAAAGATAGCGATTGGGTCTGTCAGATACTCAACCGACACCGTGTTCAAAACCGCATCGAAGGTATTGTTCCCGAAGGGTAAGATGGGATTACGGTTGAGATCCTGCGTTGTGAATTCGGTTAGTTGCCTGTTACTTTTCAGTTCTTCTGTGTTCAGCCCCAGCCCGACAAGGCTTTCCAGTTGCAGATTTGTCGGTACATGTGATTGCCAGCTGCTCATGAGATCCAGGACGCGCATACCTTTATCAAGAAACCGGCCGTAAGTGTTGCGCACCATTTCAATGGCGGTATCGTCAATATGCTGGACGAGACGGGGGCTGGCGTAGAATCTCTCATCCGGGTGTTCATCTTTCCGGTCAAACGCATTCACGGTAAAAAAGTCAGTGGCTTGATTTTGCCAGCGCGCCTGCATGCCGGTCCCCTCTGTGAGTGTTTCGATCCAGTCAACGCTGGTTCCACCCCGTTCAACCTTCTTTTTTTCAACTTTGCCGACCAAGCATGAAAGTTGGAGTTCTTTACCCGCAATCGGATGGTTGAAGTCGGCGGTCATGTTCCCATTGTTTGTGCCGACGCATCGAAATGGCTGCACATTGGCCCGGTAGACGCCGGGAAGTCCCCTCAGCAGTCCCTGTGGATAAAAACGACCAATCTGCGGCCGGCCGGTTTTTGAACGCGACGGGCTGGTTTCGAATTGTTCATTTTTGATGGTCTTCAACTTATTCATATCGTAAACGGGGATGTCGTCTCCGGATTTCAAACGGACGCCGACACGATCTCCGGAAGCCTTCCCCAAGAGCGATTCCAGCAATTCTGGCGGAAAATAGTCTCGCCAAACGTTCACACCATTGGCCTGATAACAGTCGGTGTGATGGGCACTCTCACTCTTCCACCGAAGGTTGAAGATAATATCCACAAGGCTATCCATATTTATTCTGTTCATAATGGCTCCCTATTAGACCGATGCGGCTGGTATATACCCGCAAACATGGTGTTAAAGTTTCGGTTCATCAGGACACTCAACCTTCATCAAATATTCGAATTTAATATTCGTATGCCAACGGATTGAGAATCTCATATGATTGTAATTTAACAACGCGGGCCTGAGGCGCAATAGGAGAGCAATTCGGGGCTTATGGCAGGAAAAACCTATTATAAAAAATGATCGAGAACATAATGGGCTATGTATTTATGTGTCTGATATCAAATGAAATATGTCATATGGCTTTCCGATTATGGATTCTTAGCACGGTGAGTTGTCAATGACCACATTTGCGCCCTGATCATTTACTGGTTTGTCGAAAGATCTTCATAAAATGGGTGGGCTAGGTGATCGACAACAAGTACGACCTGAGATTCGACTGCTTGTTTGTCAGGTCGAATTTCTTGCGCAGATTTTTTCGGTGGAAATTAACCGTTGTTTCGGCAACATTGAGAATGTTTGCGATTTCCTTGCTGGTTTTGCCATCCTTGACCAAGCTGGCGACCTGCATCTCTTGCGGTGTCAGCAGTATTTTTGCATTGGCAAAAGATTGAAGAAGAGGGGAGATCACATCATTCAAGTGGTCTTCGATGATTTCCACCAGTGTTTTTTCCTTAGGTTTCAGCCGGGCATTTTTCAGTTTTTCGACATAAGGCAAAACCAGATCCTTAACGTTGGTCAAAACTTTTTTCTCGAGTTCGTATTTGTCCTCTTCGCGCTGTTTCAGAAGCACTTTCAAAGCGATATTGGTTTCCTCCAGGCTTTGTTTTTGCTCGAATAGATCTTCCTGGCTTTTTTTCAACGCCTCCTGAGCCAGCTTTAACGCCGTAATCTCCTCGTGGCTGACAACCACACGCACGAGGCCGCTGCCGGACATCCGGATGGCCCGCATGTAATACCAATGGGGGCCATCCTCTGAATGACAGGGGTAATCATAGAGAAACTCTTTCAAGCTACCGCGGATGACGGCTCTGATGCCTTTGGCGACCGCAGCGGCGTCATTGGCATCAGACCCTAAAGTTCCATCACAAACGGCGAGGTAGTTGATTCCTCTGTCGTCATAGGTTTCCGGCATGCCGCTTCGAATCGCGTATGTCCGCCAGGCGGTATTAGTTTCTAAAATCACACCCTGCTCGTCGATGATGGCGATGTGCGCGGACATCGAGTCTAATACCGTTCGGGCCAACTCGTCAGAAAGATTCAGCGATCCGGAGCCGTCGCTTTTTTTGCGGGTACCCACTTTCTTCCCTCCTCATCGCAGTTTAAGGGCTCGCGAAAAAATAAGTGTGATCACATTTTAAAATCCCACCCGACCTTCCTTTGTGAAAAAGAGGAGAATTTCCCCCCTTTCGCGAAAGGGGGTAGGGGGATTTCGTCAGGGAAGTTTATCAAATCCCGTTATAATTTTACGCAACCGTATTTATGAATTCGTGCACTAAGCAAGGAATTTATTCGTTTTTCAACGAATTGTAAAGTTTCCGTGAGAAAAATTCGTCGATGCGTTGATTTTAAATTGATTTCATGGTTATCTCAATCGAATTTACGTCAAAGGATGCCCGATCCAGAATGACTGTTGCCAAGAAAAGAAATTTAAAATCTCCTATTTTCGTTGCCCTCCTGCGCTGGTTTGACACAGAAGCGGATGCGGAAACCCTGCCTGAAGGTGAACAGAAAAAGGTGGATTGGCCGCGGATTTTACCACTCCTTTTCCTCCATCTCAGTTGCCTGGCCGTTTTCTGGGTTGGCTGGAGTTGGACAGCGGTCATCGTGTCGCTATCCCTCTACATCATCCGCATGTTTGCCATAACCGGTTTTTACCACCGCTATTTTTCGCACAAAACATTCAAGACCAATCGAATGTGGCAATTTATCTTCGGCGTTCTGGGCAACGCTTCCGTGCAACGCGGTCCTTTATGGTGGGCCGCGCATCATCGCCACCATCACCGGTATACCGACCAGGAGCAGGATGTTCACTCCCCCAGTCGTCACGGTTTCTGGTGGAGCCACATCGGCTGGATGACCTCGAAAGCGAACTTTCCGACCCAAATGAAATACGTCAGGGACTGGGCGAAATTTCCCGAACTCCGCTGGCTGAACCGTTTCGATACGGTGGTACCCGTTTTTCTGGCAATTTCATTATACGTTTTCGGTGAACGGCTCGAGCGTTTTGCGCCCCAACTCGGGACCAACGGATGGCAAATGGTCGTGTGGGGGTTCTTCATTTCCACCACAGTGCTGCTGCATGCCACGGTGACAATCAACTCTTTTGACCACATGTATGGAACGCGGCGGTATGATACACCCGATACCAGTCGCAACAACGCGCTTTTGTCAATCATAACCCTCGGGGAAGGGTGGCACAATAACCATCACCACTACCCGGTTACTGCCCGCCAGGGATTCTACTGGTGGGAGATCGATATCACTTACTACCTGCTGGTGTTGATGTCATGGCTCGGCATTGTTCGGGACCTGCGCCCCGTTTCTGAGCGTATTCTCAACGCTGATCGATTGGTCGGGCGACAAACGGCCAAGCCAATGCCCGGCGGAAACTGACAGCGAACGTCTCATAATCTATATACTGCCCATCCGCGAGTCGTTAAAGGCATTAAAGAGTGTCCAATTCATAAATGAGGATTTTTTTCGTTCGGCAAGGCCGCATCCCGACACAGGCAGGACCCAGAGGAAAAAATCCTCATTTATGGATGGACACTACATAGAGGTGGTTTTAAAAGCGCAGGTCAGGATTGAGGGCTGCAACACAGCCATTGGGTCTTAGATGGGGTTTTAAAACCACTTCTAATCATATTCACGGCGTTATTGATTTGAGGTCTGAGGTCATCACATGAAGATAGCCGTTATCGGTTCCGGGATTTCTGGAATGACCGCCGCCTACCTTTTGAGCGCGGATCACGAGGTCGTTCTCTTTGAAGCCAACGATTATATCGGCGGACACACCAACACGGCGGACGTTACGCTCAACGGGCAGCAATATCCTGTGGATACCGGGTTTATCGTGTTTAACGCCAAGACCTATCCCAATTTTATCAAATTGATGAAACGTCTGGGTGTCGGCTGGCAAGACTCGGTCATGAGTTTTAGCGTTCAATGTGAAAAAACCGGTCTGGAATTTAGTCCCAGCACGCTCAATTCCCTGTTCATTCAGCGGCGCAACATTTTTCGACCGACTTTTTATCGAATGCTCTGGGATGTTTCGCGTTTCAAGGCGGATGCCGAAGCGCTCCTGAAAACCGATGATTATGAATTGACGCTTTCAGATTACCTGAGCCAAAAAGGGTATTCAAAAGGATTTGTCCAGCATTTTATCATTCCGATGGGGGAAGCGATTTGGTCGGCCGATCCGGTAACATTCAATCAATTCCCTGTGCGGTATTTTGCCGAATTCTTTAAAAACCACGGGTTCCTGAATGTCAAAGACCAGCCCCAATGGCTCACGATATCGGGCGGCTCACGGCAATACATCAAACCGCTGACGCAGCCCTACCGAAACCGGATCCGTGTCCGCTGCCCGGTCGCTGCCATCCGGCGCCGGGCAGAATGCGTGGAGGTCCAGCCGGCGAATGAACCGGTGGAAAAATTCGACAATGTGGTCATTGCCACCCACAGTGATCAGGCCCTGGCGTTGCTGGAGGACCCCACTGATGCGGAGAAAAACATTCTCGGCGTCATACCCTACCAGGAGAATATTGCGGTACTGCATTCGGATGAATCATTGCTTCCCAGCAAAAAAGCCGCTTGGGCGAGTTGGAATTATCATATTCCGAAGGAGGATCTCGGCCGTGTGGCCGTCACCTACGACATGAACATATTGCAAAGCATCGGCGCGCCGCAGGAATTATGTGTCTCGCTTAACCTGGCCCAGGCCATCGATCCGGAGAAGATCTACAAACAGATGACGTACCATCATCCGGTTTACAACCCGGAGAGTCTGGCTGCCCGCCACAGCCACGGTGACATCAGCGGCGTCAATCGCACCCACTTCTGCGGGGCCTATTGGGGCTACGGTTTCCACGAAGACGGCGTCAAGAGCGCTCTCGAGGTATGCAAGAAGTTCGGAAAAACCCTCTAGTGTCTTGTCACGCATAAATTGTCTTATCCATTGTCGCCCGCTGCCTGATATTTCAAGCCTGGGAACATAACAATGTACATTGGCAGTGTTGGTTTAGATTTCAGGGCTTGCCCGCCCGCCTGAGATAATGCCAAGTATCAAAATACAAATAATAATCATCGGCAAACCCCCAGTTTTACAGGGGAGACCCCCAGAGTTTGACAGTTCCAGAAGATAGCAAATATTTGAAACGATGATTATTATATAAAGTAAAAAAGTTTGTTATTTGCGATTTCGAATTTTTCAGCGAATCTTAAAAGTTTCCTCCTCGATCAAACTGGATGCTTGCGGCCAGAGGCAGTGCTGAACCCTGAACCCTTTAACCTTGAACCTAACCTCTGAACCTTGAACCGGGAACCTTGTATGCATTCAATTGCGTCGCTCAAGGCAGTCGAGACACTTCAAAAATGACACGACACTATTAGACACATGAAGAGCTGCATCTACGAAGGAACCATCCGTCATCGGCGCTTCAGACCGCGGCCGAATATTTTTCAATACCGCCTGTTTTTCATGTTTCTCGATCTGTCTGAATTGCCGGCCGTTTTTCAACTCCACCCCCTGTGGTCAAATGAGCAGCTCAATGCGGCCTGTTTTCGCCGCAGGGATCATTTCGGAGATCCGAGTCTATCTCTCGACCGGGCCGTCCGCAACCTGGTTGAAAAGCAGCTTGGCAACCGGCCGCAGGGACCTATCCGTTTAATGGCCCACCTGAGATACTTCGGCCTTTGCTTCAACCCCGCCAGTTTTTATTACTGTTACGATTCGACCGATACCCGCGTGGAAACCGTCGTCGTAGAAATTCACAACACCCCCTGGGGAGAGCGCCATTGTTACGTATTGGGTCAAGAACAGAACGAGCATCCCCTAAAGTATTGGCGGCGTCATCGTTTTGCCAAAGCTTTCCACGTTTCACCTTTTATTGACATGAACATCGATTACGACTGGCGGTTTTCGGAACCGGGGGATGCCGTTCGGGTTCACATGATCGATGTCGAAGGCGGAAAAATCCTGTTCGATGCCAGCCTTGCGCTCAAACGACGGGTCATCTCCCGGCAGGCGTTGAGCCGGGTGTTGATGAAATACCCGTTGATGACGCTCAAGGTAACAGCCATGATTTACTGGCAGGCGCTGCGATTGCTGATCAAGCGGACCCCGTTTTTTACCCACCCCAAGAAAGGGTAATGTATTGAAATTTTACGATGCGACCGATACGTTTATTTTTACGACCCAAAAAATATAGGCTTTAAGATAAAGTTTTTGGCAAGGCCAGAGGGAGGAGGCTGTAAATGTAATACGCCGACCACCGATAACGCAGTCCAAAACCTTTATCTTAATGCCTATAGTAGAATAAACCGGGTTCAAACCGACTACCAGAGGCTCAGCCATGACAGAGTTGATTGTTCCAGCCAAAGTACCCGCCCTCGAGACTCTCAAGGAACGGCCAATCGACAGAATCAGCCGCCGTATTTTTTTGACCTTGCTGAAGAAGATCCGCGAAGGGCAAATTACACTCATTGAAGATGATCAGCAGTATCACTTCGGCGAACGTTCCCCGAAATGTGAACTGAGCGCCAGAATTCGCGTGCGGCACCCCCGGTTTTACACCCAACACGGTTTTCGGCGGCACCATCGGCTCAGGTGAAGCCTATATGGCCGGCTTGTGTTCAGCGGACGACCTGACAACCGTTATACGGATTGTGATTCGGAATCAGCAGGTATTCGAAGACATGGACAAGGGCTGGGCGCGTCTGATGGAACCGCTCTACGCGATTTACCACATGCTGAACAAGAATACCCGCACCGGCAGCCGTCAGAACATCGTTGCCCATTATGACCTGGGCAATGATTTTTATGCGCTTTTTCTGGATGAGACGATGACGTATTCTTGCGGCATATTCGAAAAGGATGAAAGCACCCTCGAAGAAGCGTCGATTGCGAAATACGATCGGATTTGCCGCAAGCTGAAACTCTCACCGGGGGACAGGGTTGTTGAAATCGGCACCGGCTGGGGCGGCTTCGCCGTCCATGCGGTTCTCAATTATGGTGTTAACGTGACCACAACCACCATATCCGACCGGCAGTATCGATATGCCAAAGCGCGGTTTAAAAGCGCCGGGATTGACGACCGCGTCCGCTTGCTAAAAAAGGATTACCGCGACCTGGAAGGGCGTTACGACAAGCTGGTGTCGATAGAAATGATCGAGGCGGTCGGACATCAGTATTTGCCTGCTTTTTTCAACAACTGCAGCCGGCTGCTCGAAGAGGACGGAGTGATGGCGCTTCAAGCCATTACCATTGCCGACCAGGCCTTCGACAGCCACAAGCGGTCGGTGGATTTCATCAAGCGGTATATTTTCCCCGGCAGCTGCATTCCCTCTGTAACAGCCATCGGCAATGCCATCGTTCGCGGTACCGACCTGCGGCTCATTCACCTGGAGGATATCAGTGCGCATTATTCGCGAACCCTGAGGACGTGGCGCAACCGGTTTTTCGCCCAAATCGATGCGGTTCGTTCGATGGGTTTTTCGGGGTCTTTTATACGCATGTGGGATTTCTATCTTTGTTATTGTGAGGCGGGATTCACCGAAAGATATATCGGTGACGTTCAGATGTTGTTTGCCAAATCGATGTTCAGGGGCGGTATTTACCCGAATTGAGCGGAAGCCGGTCACCCGGCTTCCACTCAATCAATTGCCTAGAAGTAGATTTAAAACCTTAGATCACGCCCAACAACAAGTCGTGGGCGGACGCAAAAACGCAGCCTAAATAGGCGTATTCGAGTATTTTGGGTAGGACCGCAACGCCGTTGACCTTTCCTCCCGCCTGAGGCGGGTAAATCTTTGGCTGATTGGGTGTGAGATGGGGTTTTGAAGCCATTGCTATGCAAAGTTGAGTATCATGCTGTCCAAGGGTATAAAGGTTTTGTGGGTTATTCCGGCCTCCCTGGCTACGTAACCGGGAACGGCTATGCCGGATTCGAACTGAGCGTAACCGGCAAATGTCCGTCCGTCGATGCGAACCTTCATTCCATCGGTCGATGTTTTTAGGGGTACCACAGCATAGACGTTATGAAACCTCTTCGCTATCTCGGGGCGTCCCAATTGGTCGGCTTTTCTGCCGATATCGACCTCGAGATAATTTCTCGCTCCTTTCCCAATACTATCCCCGAATTCTTCACCAATTTTTACGAGTATATCATCAATTTCTTTATTCATTTGCAGTTACCTCCTTATGTGTTTACGACCAACGCGACAAACGTCGAGTCAAGCCACAAATGGCATAAATCGGCCCCGGGCGGTGCTTTCGCTTCCTGACAATCCTCGGCGTTGCCCCATTTCGCCTGCGGCCGCCAGATCGCTGCAGCCTTACCCGGAACCGAAATCTACCATCTGTGGGTTGATATGTATCAGAAGTGATTTCAATACTCTCACAGGGTCCTTGAATCAACCGATCCTCATCAGCCATCGCAGGGCCTGCGCCAGCAAGAAAACCGCTGCCAGGCCACCGGCCCAGAGAGCCACAAACCACGCCCATTGCCGGCGCTTATCAGTAAGTCGCTTCATCACTTGTTTTGCCTTTGAAGACATAGTAGCAGTAACCGGTGTAACCGAGCACCAAGGGCAGCATGATAACCGTACCAACCAGCATAAGAGATTGGGACTCCGGTGCGGCGGCTGCCTGCCAGATCGTTATTTCGAATGGAACGATCCATGGCCATAAACTGATCCCCAGGCCGATGTAATTCAGAACAAAAAGGCCGATACTCAGGAAAAAGGGTCGGTATTCTTTTTGAGCCTGAATGTCATGCCAAAGGAGAATGACACATCCTATCGACAGGAGCGGCATGGGCAGAAGGAAGAAAAAATTCGGCCAACTGAACCACAAGGCTTTCACATCCACGTTTAGAAACGGCATACTCAGGCTGACCAACCCCATGAAGAGCGCAACGAAAACGATGATATAACCGGCACATTTGCGTGCCCATTGCTGCGTTTCTCCGTCGGTTTTCATAATGAGCCAGGTCGCACCCATGAGAATGTAGCCGCACACCAGCGCGAAGCCCGTCATTGTGCTGAATGCGCTCAGCCAATCAAAGGGGCCGCCTGAAAAGCTGCGGCCGTCCACCGAGATTCCCTGCACAAAAGCTCCTAAAAACATGCCCTGCATAAATGCCGCTGCCAGGGAGCCGAAATGAAACGCATAGTCCCACAGTACTCTCGATTTGCCGGAGGCTTTGAATCGAAACTCAAACGCCACCCCGCGAAACACCAGTCCCAACAGCATAATGATCACGGGAAAGTACAGGGCCGGCATGATAACGGCATAGGCCAGAGGGAAAGCGGCAAACAAGCCCCCACCGCCGAGCACCAGCCACGTCTCGTTACCATCCCAGAATGGGGCAATCGAATTCATCATCCGATCACGGCACTTGTCGGTCGGGGCAAAAGGAAACAGGATACCGACCCCCAGATCGAACCCGTCTAAAACGACGTAAAGAAAAATGGCGGTCGAGATCAGCCCGAACCATATGAGCGGCAAGTCGATATAAGCGCTGAAGCTAAACACTTTTACCTCCCTTAGCAGAAGCCAGGTCCGTGAACAGCGGCGGCCTGTCCATACCGTGGGCACCGTAGTCTTTTTCCGGTGTGCCGGGCCCCTTTTGAATCAGGCGCAGGATGTAATAGCTGCCCGCACCGAAAACGAGGGTGTAGACGATGATGAAAGCCAGCAGTGATACGGCCACTTGGGGACCGACAACCGGCGAGACGGCGTCGGTCGTCCGAATGACACCGTAGGCCACATAAGGCTGTCGGCCGATCTCGGTCACAAACCAACCGGCAAGGACGGCAATGAAGCCCGAGGGCGTGAGCGCCATGCACCAGTATTGAAACCAGCGCGTGTTGAAGAGCTTCTGGCGCCAAAAGAGCACTGCCGCAAAGATTCCCGTCAGAACCATCAGAACACCGATGCCCACCATTACTCTAAAAGACCAGAAGACCCAGGCCACCGGCGGGCGTTCGTCTTTTGGCCACTCCTTGAGTCCCTTGACTTCACCGTTGAGGTCGTGAGTGAGGATCAAACTCGACAGCTTGGGAATTTCAATGGCAAATTTGGTGCGTTCTTCCTCCTGGTCCGGCCAGCCGAACAATTTCAGCGCCGCACCGGTTTCGGTCTCCCAGAGGCCCTCCATGGCCGCGACTTTTACCGGCTGATATTTGAGGGTGTTGAGCCCATGAAGATCGCCGATGAGGGGTTGCAATGGTGCAATGAAGACGGCCATTAACATCGCCATCCCGAACATGATCCGGGCGTGCTTCACATGGCGTTGGCGCCGCAGGTAAAATGCGCCGATACCACCGACCACAAACGCTGTGGTCAAGTACGCCGCGATAACCATGTGCGTGAGACGGTAAGGGAATGAGGGATTGAAAATGATTTGCATCCAGTTCGTCGGATACAGTCGGCCGTCATCGCCTTCAAAGAAGCCTTGCGGTGTTTGCATCCAGCTGTTGGCTGACAGAATCCAGAAGGCGGACAACAGGGTTCCGAAAGCAACGATGATGGTCGCGGCGAAATGCATCCTGGGGCTGACCCGGTTCCAGCCGAACAGCATGATACCGAGAAACGACGCTTCGAGAAAAAACGCTGTCAGCACCTCAAACCCGAGAAGCGGGCCGATGACGTTGCCGACCTTATCCGAAAAGACCGACCAATTCGTGCCGAACTGGTATGACATGACCACACCGGAAACGACTCCCATGCCGAAGGTTACCGCAAATATTTTGACCCACATGCGATAAATTTCTTCGTATATCCGGTTACCGGTCTTCAAGAGCCGCCATTCGACCACGGCCAGCCAACTGGCCAGGCCGATCGTGAAGGCGGGGAAAATGATGTGGAAAGATATCGTAAAGGCGAACTGAATACGAGCCAGTAACACCGGATCGAGATTCACCATTATAAATCATCCTTTGTTGTTTGTTTTTGCCAACGATCGTTGGCTGAGCAGGTAGTGAGACACGAGCCACTCGCGACCGCCGCGATAGCCCCATAGCTCGGCGCAGGCCATAAAGAATATTCTCCAGCGTTGAAACCATCGCGACGCGTCTTTTTGCCCGTAAGTCTCCTCCATGACCGGCATAATCTTCTTTTGATTGTTGTCCATGTTCGCCAGCCACGCTTCGGCGGTTTGGCTGTAGTGCCGGCCGTTGACACGCCAGTGCCTTTCGACTTCCAGGCTGCCCTGAAGGCGAAAGAGTAAATCGTCCGAGGGCATGATGCCGCCGGTGAAAAAATAGCGACCCATCCAGTCGTCTTTCCCGCCGGTTTCATAGGCGTAAGCAAACTTCCGGTGAGTGAAGATATGGATGAACAATTTGCCCTCGGGCGTCAACCACGCGCCTATGCGCTCGAGCAGGCGGGGCCAGTTGCGCATGTGCTCGAACATTTCTACGGATACCACGCGGTCGAACTTCTGGTCCGTGCTGAAATCATTCATGTCGGCCGTGATCACCTGAAGGTTGATTAAATTTCGTTCAGCCGCCCTGACGCTGATATATTCTCTTTGGGACGCGGAGTTTGACACGGCGACGATGCGGCTCTTCGGGTAGCGTTGCGCCATCCATAGAGATAACGACCCCCAGCCGCAGCCGAGTTCCAAAATACGCATGCCTTCCGAGATCTCGGCCCGTTCGCAGGTCAACGCCAGCATGGCCTCTTCGGCCTCGTCGAGACCCCGTACGCCGTCTGGCCAGTAGCACCCGCTGTACTTCATGTGCTTGCCGAGCACTTCAGTGAAAAAATCAGCGGGGACCTCATAGTGTTGTTCATTGGCTTCATTTGTATGCACGGCGATGGGGCTTTCATGCATGTGAGCAATAAAGCGGTCGATATTATCGCTCTGAGCTTCTGAGTGGCTCCGATCCTCCTGAGCCAAGCGTTGCTTGTCCAGAAAACGAATGCCCATCCGAATCAATCGGTCCGGCAATAGACCCCTGTCTGCCATATCGATGAGCATTTTCACTCTCCCCCCTCTTTCGGGAACCATGGGAAAAACGCGTTTGTGCGCTGGACGTATGCCAGGTACCCCGGGCGGGTGCTGGTAATTGTTTTTTCAGTCAAAGGAATCCCTGTCATTTTGAGCAATACCACGGTGACGATCACCGGACTGCACATCGTCCACCAACTGCCGGGCGTTGATAGGGTCACCAGGAAAAGCCCCCACCAGACGAGAAACTCACCGAAGTAGTTCGGGTGCCGGGAATAAGCCCACAATCCCTGGTCCATGACTTTGCCTTTATTCTCCGGGTTTGACTTGAAGCGGGCCAATTGCCAGTCGCCGATCGTTTCGAACAGGAGCCCAGCGGTCCAGACACACACCCCAATAGTATCGAGCCAGGTCAGGTGAATTGGTATCGGCGACATTTGACCGACTTGCGGGGCCAGTGAAATACACCACATAAATATTGCCTGAAGGATGAACACCTTAAACAGGCTTACAATCCAGAACCGTTCACCGCTTTCTTCCCGCCATAGGCCGTAGCGCGGGTCTTCGCCTTTGCCCCAATTCCGCCACGAAAGGTAGATGCTCAACCTCAGCCCCCAAAGCGTTACCATCACGGCGATCAGGATCCGGCGCGCAGCGTACCCTTCAGACAGAATCAACGTTATCCATGCAATCAAAACAAAACCCAATCCCCAGAGACTGTCGACCACCGTCACATTTTTATAAATCAGACTGATAACCCAGCCGATGACCATCATCGCTGCTACGGCCATAAAATTTATGAGTAATATTTCAAAAAATAGGTCCATTATTATTTTTCCAGACTTTGCTGTTATGCCAGAACCTCAGATGGTGCTAAAGGATTCTGAACCGAATGACCATCGCGGCGAAGCGATATCGCCGTGCGGATGTCCCGGTGGATGCGGCTGCTTATGGGATACGTCAGCGCAATGCCGAAGGCGATAATGTTGCAGATCGACGGCACCAGAGCATAGAGCGTCCGCAGCGTCAGCCGTACCTGCTCGGATTGCTCGACATTGGGGGTATAACCGGCGAGGCCCAAAACTGATAGGCCCACACCGACACCGACTGCCGCCGCCATTTTCTTGGCAATCGACCACAAACCAATATACTGTCCCTCGCGTCGTTCACCGGTCAGAAGTTCGTCATAGTCGATAACGTCGGCCTGGATGGCCGAGGGTATGGCCAGTGTGGCTCCAAAACCGATCCCCGATAGAAAAACCAGTATACCGTAGATCAGCGTGTCACCCGGTCCCAAGAAAAAGACGCCGATGAACGCACCGGTGTTAATGGCCATGGACGCCAGCCAGGCAATCTTCTTTCCGGTTCTACGCGAAACCAGGATCCAGCCCGGCAGAAACAGGATGCCGGTAGCAAAGTAAATCAGCAGGAACAGATCGGCCAGATCGGATTGCAGCACGTACTGAACATAAAAGAGTATTAATGTCGCCGGCAGGTTGTTGCCGATGGCGCTGATGGTGTAAGCGATCAGCAAAATCACAAACGGACGGTTGCGGGTCACTTGTCTTAGACCTTTCCAGAACCTCACATGGTCATCCGCCACTTTCTGGGGGATTTCTTTGATGGACAGGACACACCACCAGCACGTTGCAACGATCAAGGGACCGTAAAAAACGGAAATCCAGAAAAACTTGGCCTTCTCCCCAGCGGCATCTGACGAGAGATTGAACAGCCATTGGACCAGGGCCGGGGAGCTCGCTGCTGCGAGCGTTCCGGCAATTAAAAACCCATCGCGCATCCCAAAAAGTGCGGTACGGTCATTGTAATCGAAGGTGATTTCCGGACCCAGGGATTCGTAGGGCACAGCCACGACCGTCCAGAACAGGAACAAAGCGTATATAAATACGGCAAACCATACGGTCTCAAATGACGCTGAAGCCTCTGGTGGATTGAACAGGAGCACCATCGATACGGCTATAAAAAAGGAACCCAGGGCGATGTATGGCCGCCGACGGCCGAAACGGGTGTGGGTTTGATCGGACACGTATCCGATCACCGGATCTGTCACAGCGTCGAAGATTCGAACGCTAAAAAGAATGGTGCCCAAACTGGCAATATTGATGCCGACTACGTCGGTGTAAAACTTGGGGAGGTAAACGTATACCGGTATCCCGACAACGGCCAGGGCGAAAGCCGGCATAGCGTATGTCAGTTTTCTGTACAGTGGGACCCTGTTGGCTTTTGTCTCAGTCATCACAGACCCATTATTTGCCGCTTGAATGATTCGTCTATCGGTTTTTTACCGATCCAGATGGAAAATAACGCCGCCGCAAATTCCGCGCCCTCGATAACGCCTTTGGGCTTTCCGTTCAGCGCAAGTTCGGTTCCCTTGCCGGGAATGTAGGTCAGTGCGTAACGATCGCCCGGATTAACATCCTCATACAGAGAATTGTGGTAGTCGATCTGGGTGCGAATTCTTTGAATGGTCTCTTTGTCGACATTTTTTTCCATCATCTTAACCGTGGCCGGACCAAAATCTTCCCCTTTCAAGGACCTGAAATATTCGACTTCAAGCCTCTTGGCTCTATCCCCCAGGGCCTCGTCGATTGAGACGCCTTCTTCAAGGTAAAATGCCCCGGCATATGCCTTGAATAAACCAAGATAGCGCAGTATACCAACGCCTCTGAGCTCGAGATCGGTTTCCGGTGCCTCTACGCGCTCTTCGAATTTGATGTCCGCGGTTTCCGTTGCGCCGGAGACCGATGGTTGCACGTAAACTATACTCATTACACTCATTAATAAAATGGATAGGCTGCGTAAGGTTTTCATTTGGGATTCCTTTTGATTTTGGTTATTGTCTCTCGTGTATTAGACCTGCTTTTGAGTCTGAAGATCACCAAATAATTTAATGTAAAGATTGGCATCCTCACGTCATTGGCAATAAGGGAAGAATCTAAGTTGTATGATAGTAAAAAACTATCACTTAAGTCGTTCCGTTGGAATACAGTAATTTGTCCTTTTTGTTATCGTTGTGTGCCTGCGATCTGAATCATTCTTGATATTCGAGGTTTTATAATTACATATGTTGCAAGTTGAAGATAAGTTCTTAAAAACCTTTCAGGCTGAATTCTGAAGAGGAGCGAAACATGACGAAAGAGAAGAAATTCAAATACCTTGAAGCAAAGGAGTTGTTAAAGCGGATCCAAAATAAAGAGGCTTTCATTTTGATAGACATTTTGACCGGCATCCATTTCGAGAAGGTCCACATTCCGGGCTCGCGCAGCGCCTGTGTCTTCGAAGTCAGCTTTCTAGAGCAGGTGCAGGCCATCGCCAGAGACAAAACGACCGAGATTGTTTTGTACGGATCGAGTGGTCGTTCCATGGACGCACTGTCGGCTGCGGTTAAGCTGCAGCGGGAAGGCTACAAGAACATTAAAATTCTAAACGGTGGGCTCGAAGCATGGCGCTCGCAGGGGTTTGAGCTCCACGGCGAAGATCCGCGCATGGCCGATCCTGAAACCGTGTTGAGGCTGGATGACGGAATATACCCTGTTGATGCCGGGCAAAGCCTCATCGAGTGGTTCGGCAGAAACCCGAATACCAAACATTTCGGCACGGTGAGGCTAAAAAGGGGTCAGGTTGAAATAAGAAACTCTAAATTAACAGGAGAATTCGAGATCGACATGGACTCCATCGACAACATCAATTTGAAGGGCGACGAGCTTCATCCGGTACTTGTATCGCACCTCAAATCCGACGATTTTTTCTTCGTCAAAATGTTCCCGACCGCTGTTCTGACCATAATCGAGGGCCAGGTGGTCGAAACGCCATATCTCAGTTATCCGAACTACGATTGCAAATCGATGCTCACACTTCGAGGCACAAAGGCCGATCTGGCATTTCAAGCCACCGTTAACAAATTGGAGGACGGGGGCTTGTCCGCTGAAGCCCATTTTGACATCGACCGAACCCGCTGGGAGGTTATCTACGGCTCCAGCCGTTTTTTCGAAAATATCGGCATGCACCTGGTTTTTGACCTCATCAGCTTTCAGGTTAAAATTATCGCGGACAGCCAGTGAAATTTCCCATAGGGACGCTTTCATGAACCTGCCCTTTGATCGAGATCTTTCGAAACGCCGCTGTTCTATGCATGCGGTAGATAGACGGCGGCTTCACCTATGGGTCTGAAATCCACCGTTGCCCTGAAAGGTGAAACCCTTTCAGTTTGCCTTAAGCGAATTGATGCAAAATTTACAACTTGAGGTAAATGAGTATCGGCCGGGTAGTTCTAATCGGTGTCTGCTGATTTTTTAGCCAGGCGCAGTGTCTCTTCGTATATCTGCAATCGATATTGATCCTCAGGTATTTTCGATTCGCGTTTCAAATCTACTAAAACTTGAAGGCTTAGAACATACGTTGTAGAACCCTTAAAATCAATTGCAATGGCCGAGGGCATCAGCTCATCGAACCCTTGATCATTCTCAATCGCCCCCAAGACATCCAATGGGCCAAGATTTGTGGTTAACAATACATGACCTGTTCCCTTTAAGTCGGTTTCCTTCGGGTGTATGATATTCTCGTCAGGACGGCGTTGAATCGCCTCCACGGCTTTGAGAAATTTCATCATTTTCGATATGTTCTTATCGGTCCGGCGATGAACGATATCCAAATCAAAAGTGGTAACCGGCACACCTTGAATAACGGCCGCCAATCCGCCGACAACGATAAACTCAACGCCGGCTTCATTTAGCCCTTTCAAAAGTGCGCTAAGATCGGATGCTTGCGTTTTTTTCCGTGTAGGCATTTTGTAATTCCATAAGGGTTTGGATGTGCTTATCATTCGACAACAGCCGTTCTTCGGGTGTCATCCTTAAAAATAGTTTTATTAACGCTATGTCCACCTCAATTCGGGTAGAATTAGTTGATTGGTTTGTTGCCATCGTTGCCACCTTCTGGTGCTTAAATTCCTGCCATGTTTTTCTTTTTTCGTTCAGGCTAAATGATTTAAATCAGCGACGCAAGTGTAATTCCACCCCCTCAATCACGAATCCCAGTTCCAGAATCTAAAAACTCCTCCCATTGATTGTTGCAAAATGGGGTCGATTGCCATATGAAAAGTGCAACTGCAAACACATTGAATGCAGAAGTCAGAAAATGCTTGATTAACCGACACTCACTTCCTTTTTACGCTGCATACTTCACTTTAAAGGAAAACATGCGGATGCGCAAACGCGCCGTTACTCTTCTCGCCGTGACGATGGCATTACTTTTTTTTAACACCGCAAACGCCTCCGATTGGAATCTCTATGGTAGTGCGCGTGTGGCAACCTTTTTCACTGGTAAGGACTTAAAGAATTTGGGCCCGGATGATGCCGGCCGAACCGAAGTCAAAAACATGCAATGGGACTTGCAGGGCAACTCCCGCATCGGTGCCAAATTCAAAGGCGCCAGGCTCGATGCCCGCTTTGAATTCGGTGCTGGCGAATCCAACATCACCACCCGTCTGCTCTACGGCATCTGGAAGTTTTCCGACAACTGGGGGCTGAAGGTCGGCCAGGATTTCACTCCAATTAATTTCGAACTTTCCAACCAGGTCTTTAACAGCGACAACAATCTGGATCAGCAAGGCCACGCTTACGGCAGTCGCAGGGGACAAATCGCGATCGAAGGCCATGGGTTTAAGTTCGCCGCCATCACACCGACATCCGGACAAAACGCCGACCCGGACAGAAACGTGGACGCTCTCACCGTCGAGAACTATTGGCCCAAGATAGAAGCCTCCTACGAGTTTGGTTTTACCGACGGCATGAGTGTCCACATTTTCGGCGGTTGGCAGAGCTACAAGTATTACGCCAGCCTCACCGACGGAAGTACAAACAGCGGAACGATAAACGCATGTGTTATCGGTGCCGGTGCTAAGTTGAACTTCGAACCGGTAATGATCAAGCCGCAGGTCAGCTGGTACCGCAATGGTGCGTCGGCCGGCTGGCTGGGGGCGACGCTTCCGGGTGATTCGGAGACCGCTGTGACACCGATCATTGGAATGAACGGCCAGGTCGGCAATGTTGACAGTCTTATGACCATGCTGGCAATCGATTTCAGCCCCACCGAGCGGATACGGCTCGAAGCCGGCGGCGGCTATCTGCGCAGCAAGGGGCAGCAAGATAACGATCTTGGAAACACCCTCTACCAATTGTACCTTCAAGCCGCGATGACTCTGGCACCGAAAGTTTACCTGATACCCGAAATCGGCTATATCGACTACGGCAAAGAAAGAATCGGCGACAGCGTTTCCGCCACTGACCTGGGCGATCTGTGGTACGCCGGTGCCAAGTGGCAGATTAATTTCTAATGCATTTTGATCGGTAGCTGAAGAGGCCCAAACGGTTGTTGATTAAAAGAAAGCGGTGATAAGGGAAAGTAATCACAAATATGGAATACACGATGATGTATGATGATAGTAAAGAAGAGATAATTGAAAGCTGAGAGTTGGGGTCGGGCCACGCTAACTAATTGACATTGCCAATAAAACGCCTTAATAACGTCTCTGAAACGTTCTTAATCCATCGGTTTTTTACTTAAACTGCCCCATTAAGGGACTCGAGGAAAAATGGCTCGTGCCAAAAGACATTATATGGCAAAGCTAATAATCAGGATTCTGGGGACACGTTTTTATGGGATCAACCACTACCATCTTTAATCAACCAGTTTTTGCTTGAAAATTGGTAGATTAAGACCGAAATACTGATGATTTTAGGTGTCTATTCTTTATTTTACAATATGTTACTGTGGCCCGACCCCAGGTCCCGGACTTGTACCGGCTTTGGAAGGACTTTCCATTCCGCCGGTATTTTTTATCAAAGGATACCGCGCATCCCGTCAGCACTCGGCGCATCAAGGCGGCAATCGGCACCAAAGCGGTGCGCAACAGAAAGTGGGCATGGTTGGGAATCAAGGCCCAGGCGAAACACTCGGTTTGGCTCTCAGATAGCAGGCGTCCGAGGCGTTACAGCAAATCGACTCTATCGGAGTCGCTGCGAAATATCTGCCGCATTTCTATCCCTCGGTTAATAAATATGGTTTACCGCTCCGGGAGCGTCTATTCTGGCTTTTTTGGGCATTTGGTGAGATTTGCCTAATTCTGAAAATATGTAAAGCATTAAATCATACACGTCCCTTCAATTCCTTCAATTCCGTAATGGGTTCAGGGTTGTAATTGTTGGTTTCAGGTATATATTGGCCTGATTATGTCTGTTCAGGTGGAGCTTGAATGGTCGTCAAAAAATCGTGCGGTGGGACTTTGGCTCGACCGCAGGGAGTATCCGGCATGATAGACGCAGCAAAATACGACAGCATCGTGACGCTCAAGGACGGTACCGCAGTCAGAATCAGGTCCGTTCGAGCCGACGACAAGGACAGAATTTCGGAAGCCTTCCGGAACCTTGAACCCGAATCGATTTACACGCGTTTCTTCCAGCACAAAAAAGCCTTGACCGATGAAGAGCTCAAGACCGCCACCGAGGTTGATTTCGAAAACGTGGTCGGCCTGGTGGTCACGGTTGGGGA
>CAWGUE010000007.1:0-71313 GCA_963825595.1 uncultured delta proteobacterium
TGATCCCGTCAAGGACATCCCCTACGGCGGGATTCTCTATGCCACCGACCGCGAAACGGCCCAAAAAGAGGGGCAATATTATCTGGATGAGCGCGGACATGTGCTGCGTCTGGGGGTGGCTCGGATTACGGCCGGCAAAGAGGGCATGACCTGGGAAGAGGCCCGACGCATTTCATTGCTCAAGGAAAGGCCTCAAGATTACCCCCTCAAGGTGACCGATGTCCGCGAAATCGGGATTCTGGACAGCAGCACCAATCTGTTTACCGATAGCCTTGTGGAGAGCGATCAGCGGGACGTGCCGGGGGTTCAATTTGCCGCCAAGGTCAATGCCAAACTGGCCATTTCAAAGCGCAAGGACGTTTTCATCTACCTACACGGATATAAAGTGGTGTTTGAAAATCCGTTGCTGGTGGCCTCGGAGCTGTGGCATTTTATCGGCTATGAAGGCGCTTTCATTGCCTTTTCGTGGCCGTCCACACCGAGCACCCTGGCCTACTTCGGATCTGGAGACAGCCGCATTGTCGGCCGGGAATCTGCGCATCTTGATCCAATACCTGGCCGAAAAAACCGATGCCCGCCGAATTCACATCATCGGCTACAGTGCGGGAACGCGAGTGGTGGCACAGGCACTGGATCAACTTGCGTTGATGCGCACAGAGCCGGGTTGTAAAGATTCGGCAAAGGATTTGCGCATCGGCCACGTCATTCTGACCGGCAGTGACATCGATCTCCATCTTTTCGGCTCTTACCTGGTGGACGGCATGCTCGATGTCGCCGAGGACATAACCATCTATGCATCCGCAAAAGATAAGGCTCTGGGAGTGTCCAGGTGGGTGTTTGGGCGCGATCGTCTCGGGCAGATCGTCAATGAACCCTTGTCTGAAGAAGCGACCCGTTATCTGAATGAGAATAGTCAATTGGTCGTCATCAATGCCACAGATACGCCGGGTGCCGGCAGCGGCAACGGTCACGCCTATTTTCGCAAGAGCCCATGGACCAGCAGTGATATCCTGGCAACGTTGACGTTCGATCTCAAACCGGAAGAACGGGGCCTGGAACAGGTGGGCGGCCAGCCAATCTGGACATTTTCGACGGATTATATCGATATGTTGCGCGCGGCCTTGCTAAAGGCACGATCTGACTAGAAGTGGTTTCAAAACCCCGTCTAACACCCAATTGCGGTGTTGTGGCCCTCCTCAAAATACTCACATACGCTCATGTATGCTGCGTTTTTTGGTAGGACCACGCCTTGCACTTGGGCGTGATCCAAGATTTTGAAACCACTTATAAATTGAATCACATTCTTATAGATTTAACAGATACCGGAAATTTGGAACTTATACCCTTAAAATGCGCTTACGGAAGGAAGATAGTGTTGGGTAGGAAATGCCCCCTTTTGTCACTCTAAAATAGAAAGGATCGCAAAATGAAATCGAAAGCTTTTACTTTTCTTGTCACCCTGCTGCTGGCTCTGGTTATAGCGGTGTCATTGCATGCAGCTGACAAACCCAACATTCTCGTCATCTGGGGTGACGGACACGCTCGGCTACTGGAATGTCAGCGCCTACAACCAGGGGATGATGGGTTACGAGACGCCCAACATCAACTCCGTGGCAAAGGAAGGGGCGCTCTTCACCGACTGGTACGCCCAGCAGAGCTGCACCGCCGGACGGGCGGCCTTCATCCTCGGGCAGCACCCGTTTCGCACCGGGCTGCTTACCATCGGGATGCCCGGATCGGACCAGGGGATCGGCGACGACATGGTGACGCTCGCCACGCTCCTCAAACCCCACGGCTACACGAGCGGTCAGTTCGGCAAAAACCACCTGGGCGACCAGGACAAACATTTGCCGACGGTCCACGGCTTCGACGAGTTCTTCGGCAACCTCTACCACCTCAACGCCGAGGAGGAGCCCGAGGGCTACTACTACCCGAAAGATGCCGAGTTCAGGAAGCGGTTCGGCCCCCGGGGCGTGCTCCACACCTGGGCTGACGGCAAGGGCGGTCAGAAGATCGAGGACACCGGGCCCATGACGAAAAAGCGCATGGAGACGGCGGACGACGAGTTCGCCGACGCGGCGATCAACTTCATTGACCGGGCCCACAAAGCCGACAAACCCTTTTTCACCTGGGTGACCACGACACGCATGCACGTCTGGACCCACCTCAGCAAGGAGTGGGAAGGCAAAACCGGCATCGGCCTCTATCCCGACGGCATGGCCGAGCACGATGACGATGTGGGACGTATTTATTCGCCAAGCTTAAGGAGCTCGGCATCGATGACAATACCATCGTCTTCTACTCCACCGACAACGGTGCCGAGACCTTCACCTGGCCCGACGGCGGCACCATCCCCTTCCACGGCGAGAAGGGCACGACCTGGGAGGGCGGCTCGCTGCCGCCTACATCAAATGGCCGGGCGTCATCAAGCCGGGGACCAAGCTCAACGGCATCGCTTCTCATGAAGATATGATCCCCACCCTGCTGGCGGCCGTTGGAGAGCCGGACATCAAGGAAAAGCTTAAGAAAGGTCTCGCCATCGACGGCAGGCGTACAAGGTCCATCTCGACGGCTACAACCTCCTGCCCTGGTTCAAAGGTGAGGTAAAGGATTCGCCCCGGAAGGAGATCATGTACTTCGACCAGGTGGGGAACCTTAACGCCATCCGCGACAACAACTGGAAGGCCCACTTCGCCATTCTCAAGGGGAACATCGCCTCGGCCGTTCGCGAGCAGCGGGCGTGGCCCAAGTCATCAACTTAAGGGCTGATCCCTTCGAGAGGGCTGGCACGAGTCGGAGATGTACCTGCGCTGGATGGCCGAGAACATGTGGACTTCGTGCCCGCCCACGTTTTACCAGCAGTGGCTGGAATCCTTCAAGGAGTTCCCGCCGCGAGGCGGCAACACGCTGGGCATCGACGGCGTCATCAAGCAGCTCGAGAATCCGGCTCGAGGCAGTAGTTTTGATTAGCAGCGGCGACGGGCGGCGTGGACAGCGTGCCGCCCGTTGTCTCGAAATAAAGGCATGGGGCAAGGCCTTAGAGGGCCACCTGAATGGTTACAAAATGCTCGATTACCGGATGAGCGGCGATGAAGGTCACGGAAGGAAATTGGGGTGTGTTTTTTGATCAAGGTAGGCAAATGAATCAGGTATAGATGAACTAAAGCGCCTGACATCCGTCGCGATCGACATCGACCGCAATGCGGCGGTCCATAGTGGCGCCAATTCTTTGAAACACCAGACTAAGAGATACGCGTCCGTAATCTGAGCGAGGAGGAAATATGAAACGACTGAAATTGAAACATCGCCAAGTGCCCCTGTCACTCGCTGCCGTCCTTGGTGCGGCAGCTCTCATCTGCTTTTCAGGTGGAGATTTGAATGCTGCGGAATACTGGCTGCCCGTTGAAGGAAACGGATGCCAGGTATGGTCAGACGAACCACTTGCGAAGAATGAGGTCATTCGCTGGAGTGGCGGCTGCGACGCAGGCAAACTGTCCGGCAAGGGCGTACTGGAAGCGTTCGAAAACGACAAGCGCACGCTTCGGTTCGCGGGCGAAATGCGTGCTGGCAAGGCCGAAGGCCCCGCAAAATTGGAGATCTTCACAAAAGACGGCTCTGAGCGCTACGAAGGCAGCTTTGCCGGCAGCCTCTTTAGCGGCTACGGCGTTTACGAATTGGCCGACGGCAGTCGCTACGAAGGCGGTTTTAAACTCGACAAGCCGGACGGTTACGGTATTTACAAAGGCGCGAACGGAGAAATCTACCAGGGAGATATCAAAGAGGGCCTGCCGCAGGGGCAGGGATTTCAGGTTTGGCCGAATGGAGAAATGTACGAGGGTGCCTTTGTGAACGGCGAACGCAGCGGAACCGGGACAATTCTCTTTGCCAACGGTGACGTCTACGAGGGGTCTTTCCGGGATGACAAGGCCGACGGGAAAGGAAAATTCACGGCCGCCAATGGTGAGGTATTCGAAGGGAGTTGGGTCAGAGGGCAATGCGGAAGGTCCATTTAATGTAACCGGACCGGATGGAAAGCGCCAAGAACAACTATGGAAGAACGACCGGCGGGTGAAGTAAGGCCAGTGCTGCTTCGGCAGACAATCCACGCCTTCGGTTCCCGACAGTGAATAACATAGGGAGGTTGAGCAATGAAACGTTCCGCAAGAGTAGCAATCGGTCTATTGATGATTATGCTGGCGACTGAATTATACATGCCGGCGGCCAAAGCGGGTCTCCTGGGCGGTGCCCTGGGCGGTGCCCTCGTGGGCGGCCTGATCGGCAGAAGAAGAGGCGCAAGAGCAGGGGCGGTCGTCGGAGGTATTGCCGGTGCGGCCAACGCCCAGCGAAGGCGCGATGAAGCCGCGTATTATCAGCAACAACAGGTTGAGATGGAGCGCCGGCGGCTCGAAGAGGAGCGGCTCCGGCTGGAGCAGGAGCGTCTGCGCCTCGAGCAGCAGCGACAATGATTGAGTGTAGAATACAATGTGCCAAACCATTGCAGGGAAAGTCAGATACAAACGAAAGGAGTATGACATGAAATTGACATCATCTTTAAAACACAAAAACCTTATCAGGATAGCCGTTGCAGCGGCCGTATGGCGATCCTCCTTACCGGCCTTGCAAGCATCATTTATGCGGCCACGGCCAAGGAGATCGACGCCAGCGTGGCTGCCGCGATGGACCGTTTCTACTCACAGGTACAGGGCGGCAAAGAATTTGCCAAGAGTGCCAAAGGTCTGCTCGTTTTGCCGAATGTAACCAAAGCGGCGATTGTCATTGGCGGCGAGTACGGCGAAGGCGCCCTGAAGGTCGGTGGTAAGAACGTCGCGTACTACAACATGGTTGCCGGTTCTTATGGTTTTCAGATCGGTGCCGAGGCCAAGGACATGATTATCGCCTTCATGACAAACGAATCCCTTAAAAAATTCCGCAGCAGCGAAGGCTGGGAAGCCGGTATCGACGGCAACATCGCGGTGTTGGACCTGGGCGCGGGAGCAAAAATAGATACAACCACCATCAAGGATCCGATTGTCGCCTTTGTGTTTGACGTCAAGGGATTGATGGCGGCCATTTTCTCTGAAAGGCGCCAAATTAACAAAGCTGGATATAAGTAAATAATCGGGGGGCTTTCGGCACTTCGGCGAACTTGAATTACGCGCCGAAGCGTCGGCCCTGGTGAAAAAAAATAGATCGAGTTTCGCACCGCTGTGGGCTTAACATAACGATTTCTGTGAAGGTCTTACGATTTGCATAAATTGATGGAAGCCGAAACCTTCCCAGGAGGCGCCAACCCGATTGGGTTCTTAGAGAGTGTGGCAGTCGACGATACTGGTCAGGGCGTGATGAAGCTTTCGTCAAATAAATCTTCGGTGATTTGACTTGGCGTTTCCCTCGAAAATCCGGAATGGCAATCCGAATTTTCAAGGAATATTTTAGTTGCCGCGTTGGTTCCAAATGAAAATGTCGGGTCAAACATCTCTGAAGCGGGACCCTCTTAAAGCATTCATCTGTTGCGCGACGGTCTTTAGATTCTCCTCCTGCCATGTTAAAAAAGGGATGATCAGCTACTGGGGTGGTTGTCCCCTTGACTTTGCCTTGGCCGATGAGGGTGACTTTCTCTCTCCGGTCGAGGGCCTTTAAAACCTCATTCATTTTGTATCGCAAATCGACAACACTCGCTCTCATTTGGTCCTCCTCTTATGTATGGCTACGCTCTACATTGTTGTGGATTCTGTCAATAAGATTAGAGAGAGAGTGCATCGGGAGGGAAGCGGCAAAGGTGTGATATGTTAATGAGTGCCCATCCGCGGCGAGTAGATGGCACCATTAGAGTGTCCAATTCATAAATGAGATTTTTTTTTCGCTGGGCAAGTTGAATCCGTTTAAGCTTTCGATCGGAACGAAATCCCGTTGATTTTAAGCGTGAGCCGCAAAAAGATTTGCGTTATGTACGCCGCAGCCGGAAGCCTGCGGATAATCCCGCCTTGGGGGGGACCCAGCGGAAAAAAAGCCATTTGAAGATGGACACCAGCTAAGTGCGAAATTTTACTTGGTATCGAGATGCTGAAAGTTGAACAAAAAGTATCTTGTTTATCGGACAAATTTACTGAGAGGAGGTAACCCATGTTTTAGTCAAACACTGTAGTGTCAATAGCTTGTTCGATGCTGTTGATGTCATTCGTTCTGCCTGCATTTGCAGCCGACGATCTGCTCGATCAGGCTGAATTCGAACTCAGTACTGCCTCGGATCTGGCAGAGGTCTGCAATGCCGCACCGAATGACCCCTTGGTAGAAAAAGCCGTATATTTTTGCCTCGGATTCGTCACAGGCCTGGCTCATTATCACTCCGCGATATCCGCAGCAGAGGGCATCGACCCGATCACATGTCCGCCGAATGACCTTTCACGCGTTGCCCTGGCCCTGACATTTCTGAAGTGGTACGAAAAAAACCCCCAATACAAAGATACCGCTCCGGAAGACGCCGTGATGCGGGCTGCAGCCGAAACCTGGCCATGCAAGTAAAAGACGAACAAGAAGGCGTGATATCTGTTATGCTTACCATTTACCTCAAAGACGTCTCGCCCAACCCGATAAGGAGATAAAGATGAACTTCACTGCATCGAAAATAACAAAGTTACAGCGGGCAACCCTCATCATAGGAGTCCTATTCTGCTGCATCGCGATTGCCGCCTGCGGTACGAGCGCAACAGCAAGGGGTGCGAGGACTGGCGCCGCTGCCGGAGCAGCGGGCGGCCTGATCTGGGGTCTGATTGACGGGGATGTCATCGGGTCTATGGCCGCTGGTGCGGCCGTCGGTGTTGCTGCGGGTGGTACGGCTGGTTTTATAAGCGAAAAACAGAGCAAACAGCCCTAACACCAATGCCGCTTATAAACCGTAATCGGTGACATGCCAAGATCCGCCGGCTGGCAGAGGACACAGAAGCCATGGTGTGCAAGGCTTCAAAAAGGCTCTGCAAGAACTCCCCTGCTGTACCTATGACAAAAAGGGGACGGAAGAAGGAGACCCGTTGATTTTGGTCTTCGTCGGCAATCCGGAGGAGGTTTAATACGCCCTGATTCGTGCCGGCTGGGATGAACCTCTATCAACCAATGGATGAATCATAAAATTCGGTCAGATTGAAGCGTGATTAAATTTTGATCAACCATTTATAGGACTACAAACGAAAACCGTTCATCCCGTCTGGGCGGGAAACCAGTCAACCCAAGATTTAATATGCGTGATTGCCGTGGTTGCCGCAGAAACGTCACGATTCCTTCCTGTGGCGAAGAACGGCTCGATGAGGTCAAAAGGTTTCGGGAAGGTAGACCATCATGCAACCTCAGAATAAAAACCGCTCTGCCGTAAGGAGGGTGCTTCGTGCCACCCTGTGGGCGGCTGCAGCGTTGACTCTGCTCTTTGCTGCTGCCGTTGTTGTCGTGCATTTCATCGACTGGCGACAATACGCCGACACCATTGCCGGCCGTGAAAGAGCAGACCGGACGTCGTCTTGAAATCAAGCGGTCAGGTGAAGTTGGGTATCTTTCCTGTTCGTGTCCTCATCGACGATGTGACGTTTGGCAACGCACCCGGCGGATCCAGTGACATTATGGTCACAGCCAAAAGGATCGGTGCCCGGATCAAACTGACTGATCTCATTCGCGGCAAGCTGGCCCTGGGCATCGACCTGAAAGAGCCTGACGTGCTTCTCGAAACCGTGGCGAGCGGTGAGAAAAACTGGTCGATCAGCTTCGCGGTGCCGGCCGAACTGGCCTTTGCACAATTGAGCGTCAGCGACGGCAAGGTCGTATTCCGTGAACACCCGTCCGGCGCCGAGTGGCGACTGGATGTCGGCAAGCTGCTGATTCGGAAAAGGCTGACGGGTGGATACACAGTGCGTCTCGACGCAAATATGAATGATACGCCGGTTAACCTGGACGGCAACGTGAGGCCCACAGGGAAACTCGCCGGCAAAAAAGAAACCCTATCCATCGATGGGCAGGCAGACATCTCGGGGGCGAAACTCAAATTTGAGGGACTGACTTCCAGGGACACTGATGGCCCGATCGTCGAGGGAAATATCCGGGCCGACATCAAGGATGTGCAAGTCTTGGGGAAACTGTTCCGGGCATCCCTGCCGGCCTTGCCGCCGAGCACGTTGGCGGCAGACGTAACGGCTTCCGGCCAACGGATCAAAATGGGCAATCTTGAACGTCGTCGTCGGAAAAAGTTCTTTCACGGGCCATATCGCAACCGACATGGGAGCCAAACGCCCTAAGATAAAAGGGACGATTTCGGCAAAACTTATCGACATTGCCGAACTGAAAGGCAGTGGGAAAAAAATGGTGGATAAGAGCGAGGGCTCCGGTCGCGGCAGCCGATTGATATCTGCCGAGCCCATCGCCTTCCCCCCGCTCGACATGGCCGACATCGACCTGAACATTTCGATCGAAAAACTTCTGACCGCACGTAATCTGACCATTCAGAACCTGCAAACCAACATCGTCCTCGCCGGCGGGCGACTCTCCTTGAAGCCCTCAAAGATGCACATCGCCGGGGCCGACGTCAATCTGACAGGCGATGTGGAGGGGTTGGGAATTGAGCGGGCAAAGATTTCGGCCAACCTCAACGCATCCGGCATCGATCTCGGCGAGCTGCTCAAAACCGTCTCCGGAAAGGAGGATCTGAAAGGCGGTCGGACGGAGGTCGTCGCAAATCTGCAAGCGTCGGGTCGATCGCCGGCAAAGTTGGCATCGACATTGAGGGGGCACGTACGGGTTTCGGTGGGGCCGGGTCGACTGAACAACCGAAATCTGGACGGATTGCTCGGCGATGTATTTGCTGGTGTGATAAATACAATCGACCCCTTCCATACCGAAGAGAACACAAGCGAGCTCAAATGTCTGGTTGTGAATGTTCCCGTAAATGATGGCATCGTCCTGATCGATGACACCGTTGCCCTCGAAACGGACAAGGTGGGCGTTTCTCTGGCCGGCTTTATAGACCTAAACACTGAAAAAATCGATCTTCTTGCTCGGCCCATGGCAAAAGAAGGCTTGGGCATCGGTGCCGACCTGTTGTCAGACCTCGTGCGCATCCGGGGCACTCTATCGAAACCGCAAACGGAAATCGATCCCGTGGGCGTCGCGAAAACGACCATTTTCCGTGGAATAGACGTGGCGACATTTGGGCTGACGGCTTTGGGCCGCGGGCTCGTCTCTAAAATTTCTGCCGACCAAATGTGTGCGGAGGCCTTGCGGACAAGAAACACGCCGCCAGCCGGAAAAGGCAATAGCAAATGAAAAATGGACAACGAAACTGACCAGCTGAATAATCTTGAACCTCATGATTTTATTTTTTTTTTGCAGATCTGCTGAAACCTATTCGTGACGTATGCGGGCATACATCAACCGGATGGACATCGGCAACTGCCGATCGAAATGTTCAAGGTGTCCTGCAAGGAGATTGTCAAAGATGAAACAGATACTTGAATTCTTGAAGACGACGGTGATCGGCGGCCTCTTCGTGCTGCTGCCGGTGCTTCTCCTCTACATGCTTCTGTCCGAGGCCTTGCAGCTGGTGGTGGCATTGGCGACACCCATCGCCGATTTGTTTCCAAAAGAGGTGTTCGCCCAGACCGAAGCCCCGGTTTTGATAGCGCTGATCCTGATCGTGGGCGTTTCCTTTGCTGTTGGGACTCGCTTTGCGTTCGGCCGTGTTGAGTCGAACCGGCGATTGGATCGAAAGTGCCGTGCTGAGTCGTTTGCCGGCCTACACCGTTCTCAAAGAGACTGACCAAGGGCTTTGCGAAAGAGGAGGCGGCCGCCTTCAAGCCAGGCTTGCTGACATCTACTGAAGGGTGGAAGGATATTGTCTACGTGATCGAGGATCACGGTGACGGACAACTGACGGTGCTGGTCCCCTGGGCGCCCACGGCCTTCTCCGGGTCCGTAAAGGTCGTGGGCCGAGACCGGGTGGAGATGCTGGATGCCAACATCGGTGACGTCTCCAGGGTCTTGAGCCTTTGGGGTATGGGCACACGGGATCTGCTTAGCAAGGGCAGCGCTGCCGGAAATGTTCAAGAGTAAACGGTTGAAAGTGAGGATCAAATCCTTTCGGGTTATTCATATCAACCGCCGCAATGTTGCATTTGTAACGAATATCAGAATTTTATTTCGATTGGCTTTTTTTAAAATCCCCCTGTCCCCCTTTTGTCAAAGGGGGTACTGGTATAATAGGCTGTTGAGGCTTTGGCAATTGACATCCGAACAGATTAAGGTATATAGCCCATATCGAAAACCGGTTGATGGAATTCAGCGCGGTTGTGGATAAGCTGAAATACTTTGTGGATATTTAATAATTATTTCAATATTTTGATGAGGATACCTCAAGTAAATGCTAAGGAAAACTGTGCGACTCTGGGTGGTTGTTATATTGGCTGGAGCCCTGTCCTTCGGCATGCATGCAAAAGCAGAAGCGGAATCCGAGACAGATCCAGACACGTTGAACTGGGGCGTGTCTCTCTATTATGCCAGGCTCAATGACGGAACTTTGGAGAAACGTTAACATTCAGTGCTGAACTTGAAGATGCGAGCTTTCTGGCCCTCGCACTCTCACGAAGATTTTATACATTTCGCGATATGTTCGACCTTGAATTTGAAGGCCAGGTGGCCAAGCATTTCCAAGACCAAGATCACTGGGAATTCAATGTACTGGGCGATATTCGCTGGATAAAGTTTCCCTGGGACCGATATGTCGACACAAGTCTTGCAGCGGGTGCCGGTCTATCTTACGCGACCGAGGAACCCCCGATCGAGCTAAAGAATCACGGCAAAGCCAATCAATTCTCAGGCTACCTGATGTTTGAGGCCGCATTCTCGCTTCCGCAGCTTCCCAGATGGGACGCGTTTGCTCGTATTCACCACCGGTCCAGTGCGGGCGGATTATTTGGTGATGATGTCAAGGGCGGCTCAAATGCCTATGGTGTTGGTATTCGCTATAAGTTCTGAAAAGCGTTGGGCGACCGGAGGCGGTCGCCCAAACAGAGAGGAAATATGAGAAAAAGGCTCACATAGAGCTTAAAGCCAATTAAAGCCTCAATGAGGATATGTCAAATTAGGATTCTATAAATACATAAGAGATTCACGAATCCCGCCCGCCAAACCGTTGACAATTATGGCAATGTTTCCAGCAGCCTCGCGTGAATATTATCAAACCCACCGTTGGACATGATCAGCACCACATCACCACTCCGCGCCTCTTCAGCCAGAAACGCGATGATGCCGTCGGTTTCCGCAAAATAATAGGCGGCTTTACCGCGGGCCGTTAGATCCTCGACCAGTTTCTCAGATGAAAATCGCCGCCCTTCCGGAATCTTACTTAACAGCGGCGGCCGGCGGATACAGATGAGATCCGCTTCGCCAAAGCAGTCCGGGTAGACATCCTGGAAGATATCACGCATGCTGGTGTTGGTTCGCGGCTCGAACACGGCTATGAGTCGCCCCTTGGGAAAGAACGGGCGCACGGCCTTGATGGTTTCCCGCACCGCCGTCGGGTGGTGGGCAAAATCGTCCAAAACGGTGACCCCGCTTTTAACTCCGCGCACCTCCTGGCGTCGTCGTATACCTTCAAAGCGCTTCAGCGCCCGACCCAGCACCGTGGCCGGAATCTTCAAATGACCGGCCACGGCAATCGCAGCCAGGGTGTTGAGAAGGTTGTGCCGCCCCATCTGGCCCGTCCGATAGGGAACGGCGTCTCTATTGCCCCCGGACACTTCAAATGCGGTCTCGGGCGGTTCAACCCGCTCGCTGCGCAACTGCCAGTCTGAATCGGGGCGCAAACCGTAAAATTCGACGCCGCATCCGGCGCTCTTCAGAACATCTCTCACATCGGCATCATCGTCGTAAGCGATGAGCGTGCTGTCCCGGGATATGCCGGAAACGAATTTCCCGAACGCATTCTTGACGTGCTGAAGATCCACAAAAATATCGGCATGGTCGAATTCGATGCCGGTCAGCACGGCCAGGTGCGGGTTGAAATGGAGAAATTTCGGCCCTTTGTCGAAGAAGGCCGTATCATACTCGTCGCCTTCGAGCACGATATAGTCGCCGTCTCCCAGGCGGTAATTGCTGTCGAAGTTCTTGAGGATACCGCCGATCATGAAAGACGGATCCAGGCCGGCTTCCACGAGCAGCCAGGCAATCAGCGACGCAGTGGTCGTTTTGCCGTGGGTTCCGGTAACCACGATCGGCTTTTTACCGTCCGCTACGAAATGGCCAAGGGCTTGGGGCATGGAACAGAAATTAAGCCCGACCTTAAGCATGGCGGCCACCTCGGGATTGTCGATTGAAACCGCATTGCCGACAACCACCAGATCCGGCCGGTGAGACAGATTCTCGGCCCGGTACCCACTGGTGACCGTAATCCCCTTCCCGGCCAGGAAATCGCTCATGGGCGGGTAAACATTCTGGTCGGAACCGGTAACCTCGTACCCGAGATCTTTGATCATCGATGCCAACGCCGCCATTCCGGTTCCGCAGACAGCTGTGAAGTGAATGGTCTCGACATTTGCAGGAATCGTGTTTTGCTTCATGTTCATCATCGGTATCCGGAATGCTCCTCATTAAAATTTTAGGGTAGCGGCTATTGCCCCAGCCCCCGCATGACCTCTTCGGCGGCTGCGATGGTCGCATCGATCTTGTCATCGGTGTGAGCCGCCGAGACGAACAGGGCTTCAAACTGTGAGGGGGCCAGATAGACGCCGCGCTCCAGCATCCCTTTGTAGTAGGAGCTAAATTTTTTCAAGTCGCTGGTCTTGGCGTCGCTGAAATTCCGGATCGGCCTGTCTGAAAAAAACATTCCCACCATTGAACCGACCCGGCTCACGGCCACACGCTGACCGCCGGCCTCGGCGGCACGCTTCAAACCATCCACCAACCGCCCGGAAGCGGCATCGAGCGCCTCGTAGAAACCCGGTTGTTGTAATTGCTGCAATGTGGCAATACCCGCGGCCATGGCCACCGGGTTCCCAGACAGCGTACCCGCCTGGTATACCGGACCCTGCGGTGCAATATGGGCCATAATCTCGCGCCGTCCCCCGTAAGCCCCCACCGGCATGCCGCCGCCGATGATCTTGCCGAAACACGATATGTCGGGGGTAATGCTGTAGAGGGTCTGGGCCCCGCCATAGGCCACCCTGAATCCGGTCATCACCTCGTCGAAGATCAAAAGGCTGCCGGCCTTGTCGGTCTCTTCCCGCAATGTCTCAAGAAAACCGTCCTCCGGCGGCACCAGCCCCATATTTCCGACAACCGGCTCAACGATGACGGCGGCGATGTCTTGGCCCTTTTCCTGCAAGACATGGCGTACCGCTTCGATATCGTTAAATGGCAGGGAGAGGGTTCGGGCCGCAAAGGCTTTGGGGACTCCCGGGCTCCCCGGAATACCCAGAGTCGCGACGCCGGATCCGGCTTCGACCAGAAGAGCGTCGGCGTGACCGTGATAACACCCGTCGAATTTGACGATCATCTCCCGTCCGGTAACCCCCCGGGCCAATCGAACAGCGCTCATGGTGGCTTCGGTTCCGGAGTTCACCATGCGCACCATCTCCACCGAAGGAACGGCATCCACCACCATCCTGGCCAATTCCACCTCTAGATCCGTCGGTGCGCCGTAACTGGTTCCGCGCTCCAGGACCTTTTGAATCGCCTGAATGACCGCCGGGTGCCTGTGACCGAGAATCATCGGGCCCCAGGAGCCGATGTAGTCGATAAACGCGTTGCCGTCGGCATCGTAGAGCATGCACCCTTCGGCACGGTCGATAAAAAGTGGATCGGAACCGACCGACTTGCAGGCCCGCACCGGACTGTTGACCCCACCCGGGATACAGGCCTGCGCTGCCTGAAACAGCTTGTCCGATTGTTTGCGAATCATGTTCAGCGTGTCCTTTCCGTTAGCATAATTTTTTCGATCGCCAAAGTAACCTGTTACCGGACATTCGGGCGATCTCCCGCCATTGAAATGTAATCCCCGCTTGTTGTTGCTGCACTTCCATTACAGTGCCAGCCTCAGGTTTATTGGCCGGGCAGCAGCTTTAGCCGCTCGCGTCAGCAGGTTCCGGCGAGATTATCGGCTGAAACCGGTTGACTTTTTGAATGTTTGATGGCTCTAATTCAAGTGTCAAAGCCTCCGGAACGGTCCGGCGGACACAGTTATCAGAGACCTCAGAACAAATCAAGCAGCGGATGGCAATCATCAGCGTAATGTACAAGTTCCCGACAACCAACATCGCGGATCTCTACTGAACGAAAATGAAATCACAACAATCTGTCAAACATCTTGAAAAATTCATGAATTATGTACTGGGCCGACGACCGGATGAGTTCGGGCTGGTTCCCGATTCAGACGGTTGGGTCAAGATCAAGGAACTGATCAAAGCCCTCAACGAGGAGAATGGTTGGCGGCATATCCGCCGGGCCCACATCAACGAGATGCTGCTGAGCCATCCTGCACCGGAGATCGAAATCGAAGACAACCGCATTCGAGCGAAATCTCGGGCCCATATCTACGCGGCCAGACCGGCTGAACAGCCACCCAAGCTGCTGTACACCTGCATAAGGCGCCGGGCGTATCCAGCCGTGCACGAGAAGGGTATTTATGTCTCGGGAGATGAAAAGATCGTATTGACCTCGGAACCGGATCTGGCCCGCCGGATCGGCAAACGCCGGGACCCGAATCCGGTACTTTTAACCGTAAGGGTCGAAAAGACCATTGAAAATAGCGTGGTCTACCAGCAGGTCGGAGAAGAGTTGTTTCTGGCCGATTTCATACCGGCCGGAACGTTTTCAGGACCGGCACTGCCAAAGGAAAAAGCGGAATCCGCCAAAAAGGCACCCGATGAATCCCGGCCGTTTCGTCCCGATGCCGGAACATTTTTTCTGGATCCGGCACGGGTTGCGCCGGATGACCGCCACAAAGAGTCTCAAAAGAAGCGTAAAGATCAGGATTGGAAAAAAGAGCGCCGGCAGCAGCGCAAGCACAAGGAGCGCTCGCGGGGATCATTCTGATCCGCCGCCGGGTAAAAAAGAATTGACAGTTCCGGTCAAAGTTGATAGCAAGCAAGCCTTCCGGGCCGTTAGCTCAACTAGGCAGAGCACCTGACTCTTAATCAGTAGGTTGAAGGTTCGATTCCTTCACGGCCCACCAGTAAAATCAAGTGTTTACGTGGATGCTGTCTTTGACGCTTTTCCAGAAAGTGACAGTTTTGTGACAGCCCCGCTTCCAGAAGCCGTCGACCCAGCCAAGAGTTGGACGGCTTCTTTCTTTGCTTCCTCGGCCAAGTGGACATACCTCATCGTCATTGGGTGTTCTTATGCCCCATCAGCTTTTGAATGGTTCTTATCGGCACTTTCCTATTAGCATGCCAACTGCCGAACTTACGGCGTAGCGCATGAAACGTTACACCGCCGTCAACTTCCCTGCCCTATAGGATGCCGGCATCCGCTCAGGCTTTTTTGAACGAGTTCTTTGCATCGGCAACACGCTTGCCCTGATATCCAAAAAAAATAACTGCTCTGCTTATTAGGCCTTACCTTCATTCCCCTGAGTGATACACATTGTCTCTCGCCGGGTCACTTCCTGAACGGCCTATAGTCCCTATTAAATATGGCCTCTAACTTATCCAATTTCTGATAAATTTCCCCCAATGAATGCTGAATCTCAGAGAAGTTTTTTGTTGCAGTCTTCATTGCACGACTAAACATGTAAAAAAGAAATATGAAAAAGCTAACAGCAAGTATAAGAATGGCAATTTCCATTTTAAATGGTCTCCGTTTCGGGCTGTGGATCCTCAGCCCACAGGGTTTGTTGGTTACGCATAAATTGATCAGCTCTTATTTGGTTCTCGTGTCGTCTTCAAATCTTGAACAAGTTCCTCGCTATGGCGTAACAACAATGCATCAAGGCAAGCTTTATAAACTGGCTCTGGCTGGACATGCTTATTTTCGATTTTCATCGTCAACTTTAAAGCCGTATCTTATTGCCAAAATTACAGCGGTGGCGGCCATACCGACTGGCGGATGCCGACACTGGCCGAACTAACAAGTCTTTAGAATTCTGAAGTTAAGAATAGCAATGGTTACCATATTACTAAACTAATGACACTATTGCTGCAACATGTTGGGCTTCAGAGACTCGCAGCTACGAGGCTGCCCGCTTCAATTTCACCTACGGTCAAGTATACTGGCTCCGCAAGTCCTACTCCGGCTCTACCCGGGTCCTGCCAGTTCGCAGCACCAAATAAACACACCGATTTTATAAAATAAAAGGCTTCTTACCAGTTACAAAGTTTGTGATTTCTCAATCGTTCACGCATCTGAGTGAACGGTGCTATCTGTTGGCTAAAAGGCTATTTTCAGGCCACTTCCAAAAATATAGCCAGCCGGTATCGGAATATTCGTTGTGATTTCTTATGGTTAAGGTATTAGCAAGATATTTTGAGCTTTAAGCCATCTTATTAGAGGCGGGTACGCCAATCACTGTATCGGCAATTAGTGGCATGTGAAGTGGTAATATTGAATCAGCTTGAAAATCCTCATAAATTATATCGGTCTTCAATCAAAACCGCAAAAATCTTGACAATTCATGCCTTACCGCACTAATAATTTTTAGATCACACTGTGCCTGATCCTGGCCTGTCTTTATTTGCTGCAGTATCATCTGAATAGATCCCACCCCTTATAACATATCAGAAAGAATCGTGTGTAGTTTGGAGGTCTCCTGTGGCTGATGAGGACTACAAGCGAAAACTTACCGCCATACTCAGTGCTGAGACAACTCAGAAATGGATATGTAGGAGACGAATCATACGCATTATAGTCAGTCTACGCATTTGGTAGCGGTAGAAAATACGCAATAGAGAAAGTGTTTTCAAAATGAAGCGCGATAAATACGAGTTGTTCTCACCAAGAAGAATCGCTCACCTATCTGTGAAAAATCGTCTAATCCGAGCTGCGACTTACGAGGGTGCAATGACTGAGGAGGGCAATGTTACGCCCGAGATTCTAAAACTCTATAGCGATCTAGCAAATGGTGGTGTAGGGGCAATCATTACAGGTCATATGACAGTGGGGCGTGCAGGCAAAGGGCACGCCAGACAGACATGCATCTACGATGATTCTTATATCATCGAAATAGCCAAAATAGCAGAGGTTGTTCATGCTTCAGAAAAAGACTGTAAGATTTTCGCGCAACTTAGCTATGCGGGAAGGCAAGTGTTTCACGACAATAATATCGCCGAGTGTGTCGGCCCTTCTGAAATTTCATCACCAATCTTGAAAAAAAAAGCAAAGGCTCTTTCAGTAGACGAGATAAGAGTAATTATAGATTGCTATTCTGATGCCATTGTAAGAGTCAAAAAAGCTGGTTTCGATGGTGCCCAGCTTCACGGTGCTCACGGATATTTGTTGAGTTCTTTCTTATCACCCTACACCAACCGTCGTGACGATCAATATGGTGGATCGATTGAAAAGCGTATGACCATTCTGAGAGAAATCATTGCAAAAGCAAGAGAGAATGTCGATGATTTCCCAATTCTAATCAAAATAAATAGCTCTGATCACGTTGAGGGAGGGATAGACGACGAAACTTTTCCTAAAATGGTAAAAATAGTTGAAGCTTTGGGTTTTGATGCTGTTGAGGTAAGTGGAGGTATGTGGGATTGCTTAGTTCGGTCAGAGAAAGAGCTTGGCTTTTTTCCCCTTCCTATCCCTGAATCGCGCACTCGAATCAACAGTCTTGAACAGCAATCCTATTACGTACCAGCTGCTGAAGAACTGAATCTGGAGATTCCAGTGATAGTCGTTGGTGGCCACCGAAACGTTGAGAGTCTCGAAAAGATAATAGGGAGGGGTAATATAGATTTCTTTTCTTTGAGCCGTCCCTTAATCAGTGAACCCGATTTACCAAACAGATGGTTAGCGGGAACAGGTAATGAGAAGGCTGACTGTGTCTCGTGCAATTCATGCCTGTTGGAAGTTAAATCGAAACCTCTCAAATGCATACTTAAACAAAACCGACTTAAGCAGAAAATATTAAAGAATTTAGTTCCCCACATATGGAGACTAATAGTCAAATAGGTCTAGATGCTAATAAGTAAAAGGATCTAAGGACGGACACAGCCTTGATTCTCGAAGTTTCTAAAGTCTGATTTTACTCAGATCGTATATGCAGTTTCAACGCCATTTTCGACAGTTACGAGATTGGCAAGCAATCGATATTTTGCGGAATATCCAATAAACGAGGATTAATTCCGATTTATTCATTAAACGCGAAAAAATTAGCGCTACTCACCAGTTAGCCCGACTACAAGACCGAGGACTATTTGGAAACGTTCACCGCCCCGAGAGCGTTTTTGGAGGACCACCGATATACGAAAGACCGCGAGGACACTCTCAAGGCACTGGATCTCGACTCGATCGACGAGCCGATCGTGGATATTGTGACCACCTTCTCTAAGATCCCCTATTGTTTTACCTTGCAGTGTTGCTACGGGCACTTCGTTTGCGTACCCGAGCAGGACCCGCATAATCTCGACCCTATTTCAAACAGTTGTACTGGCCTGGTACAATACAGAATCGCCTACCTCGCTTTCTGCCTCGAGAACAGTCGGCGGGGAAGGGACTTATGGAGATCCCTCGCGCGCGTTCCAATGATCGACCTGGAATACGTCCAGTTCGGATCTGCGGATTGGTTTTGGGACCTAAGGGTTAACTCGTATGTTCTTCAGGTAGAGCCATACGCCCAACAGCTCAAGGATGAGGTCATATCGGGACACACCGAGGCGCTTCATCTCCAGGGGGTCAGAGACCTCTTCTTCAAGGAGATTAGGGCGCTGTTGGTCGAAGAACTGCGTGTTCCGGGCTAACAAAACAGCATGCAGCGGACGACGCTAAGCACCGCCGCTAATACCGAACGTTAGATATTTGCTATTTTCCGGCATCTATCACCCGCCGGATTTCCTGAATATATCCAAGCGGTATCGTCATATTCGTTGTAATTATTAATAGTTGAACCTGTGGCAAGCAAGTCTAACTACCATCCATTCTTAATTTCCTGTCCAAAATCCTACTGTGTGGTATCGCCAACCAAAATCTTGACAATAAAATAGTTAAATTAGTAAACTATTGGACCTTGAATTTGTCATTGTCCAGGTTGGTCGCTAACCGTTGAAACCGAAAACTATGCTATTTTAGTAGGTTATACTCGTGCGCTTGATCCTCAAATGAAGCGAAGCTGCTGCATATGGCAATACGACCAATGACAGACTTTAAGCTGCCAGAGCCTCCAATTGGGTAAACCCCTTCGGAGGCTTTTTGTTTTAATGAAACTGATCTCAAATTATCGGCAATATAATTTTGTGAAATTCCTCTATGGTTTCTCTCCCGATTAGTGGGACAAAGCCTAATAAATTATTGAAGTAAAGTAGCGCAGATCATAAAACCCATATGCTTTACGTTTAGTGACCCATCGGCATGTTTGCATATTATTTAAATCAATTGCATTTAAAAGGGAGGGTACAATGTTCAAATCTAAAGTCGCTGCAGGAATAAGTGTAATATTTGTAATTCTGATTTGTGCGTTTCCAAATATCTCAACTGCTGAAATCAAAGTTTACGATAACAACAATCAATATTTGGGGATACTTTTGAATATGGAAAGTGAACAAGGCATGACAGTTTTCATACCTTCAATCAATGCTTCATATACTTTCATGAAGGTTGAAATTGATAACCCTGATTCGTGTCAACCATACCGCCAAATAATTTTTGAATCAAATGACTGTAGCGGTACCCCATACACTTTCGGTCCATTTCCAGTCGTAGTTAGTTTTAATTGTCAAACATATGTTGGGCACTATCTGCCAGACTTGAACAGTGCAAAACAATTTGCACCGAAATCTGAACTAACGGCTGATATGATGACCGGGAATCCAGTATGCAGAGAATATATTAGTATTTCTTCTCAGCTCTTCTACGAAATGAAAGAGATACAACTGCCGTTTACGACTCCAATCGCATTACCAGTAAGATTTGAAAATGCAGTAAACACCTCTGATTTTTATGTAATTCCTGTTAAGAAAAAATAAATAATATTTTAAATCATCACCTCTTTTTATGCTTTAGCTTTCTGCTGATATGTTTGAAAGTGTCAATCAGAAAATACGGGTCTATCCTTCTTTTGACGCAGGTACTTGTCTGACATCCCGAACCTCTGAAGAGGCGCGACTTTTAAGCGATGGATGATCATGAGCGTTACATCGATAATAATGAGTTTAGGATGCTCGGCTTTTGAATTTGTTGGTAAGGAAACAACTGCATTTAAACAGGAGGTTAACAATGTTCAAATCTAAAGTCGATATAGGAATAAGTGTAATATTTGTAATTCTGATCTGCGCGTTTCCTAATTTCTCAACTGCGGAAATCAAAGTTTACGATAATAATAATCAGTACTTGGGAATAACATCAGGTGTCGGAAGTAATCAAGTTTTCTCAGTGTTTATTCCATCTATAAAAGCTTCGTATCAAATTTGGCATACTGAAATTGAGAAGCCTGATTGGTGTATAGTTACTGATAGTGTTGTTTTTGAATCTGATGACTGTAGCGGAACTCCTTATGCATGTGGTACATTTCCGAATGTAATAAATTTTAACTGTCAGCCATATGATGGACATTATTTGCCAGACATTAGTAGCGGAAAAAAATTCACTCCAAAATCAATGCATATAAGTGACATGGCCATTGGGGAACTCATCTGTACGTCTTATATTGGCCCTCCAGACTTGACTTTCTATGAAATTAAAGAAATTCAGTTACCTTTCACAACTCCAATCGCATTACCAGTAAGATTTGAAAATGTAGCAAACACCTCTGATTTTTATGTAATTCCTGTTAAGAAAAAATAGATAATATTTTAAATCATTTCTTTTCATCGATTTTTTACCGACTCTCATCGACACCTTCAAAGACACCAAGCCCGAAGCATAGCATGAGTCAACAGGCGGGTTCCCATGCTATGCTTTGGGTTTGCTTTTGGCATTTACCTCCGGTCGGCTGATCAAGCCGAAGGCGTAATATTCTTCATTTATCGCATAAAAATCCCCCGGGTTACAGCGGGGGAGGGTAGTTGCTTCATACCTATTCGTATGCCATTAAAATTTTTCGTCAGAAATAAAGTTGATTGCAAAATACGATATTCATGTGATATGTAATATTTACATTTAGTTATACCATGCTTTCGGTCGTGACACGGTCGACCAATGTGTCATGACTTGGTATTGAAGCCTACATTGCCCTTTTGGCTTTGCGTATCATAATATGAACTAAATCTATACCGATTCCACGCATTATACCCTTACATCAGACTCAAATTATAGGAGGTAGACGTGAAAAGATTCAGAATAACTCTGCTTGCATTCTCTGTTGTTTTGGCTCTTCTTGTGATTCAAACAGGCACATGTGAAGCGTATAAGCTAGCTTGGACCTCAATTCAGCATCGCACGTATGAGTCTGAAACTCCTTCAAACAAACTTATGTTTGAAGTTACAGACGATTTTGATCTTTACATCAATGATGCCAACATTGTGACCAGCGTTATTTTAAAATATCCCAATGGAACCACTGTCGGTCTATCATCTTTGGTATTCTCTCCACTCTATAACTATTACAGTTCCAGATATGACATTAATAGTGCATCATGGGTGTTTAATTCGCCCAGACAAATATCCGATTTTAAGCTTGATATCACAACACCTCTTGTCATTGGTTCCTATACTCTGGAAGTTAATACGATAAACGGCGAAAAACTTACAAAGCAAATAAATTACGATACGTTTTTAGATCTTCCGCATGTATCATCACGAACATTTCAAATCCATTCGGATTCGGCAGGCAATATACATTGGACTTGGGATATCCCCAAGGATATGCTTACTCTTGTTGAGACATACGATTTACAGATAAGAGCGGGTGTCGCAGCTATGTGGAATGGGCAGTTTTCTGCTCTCTATTGGCCGAATATTCCTGTTGCGGTGGGATATAGTTTCATTCCCAGCTCAACTTACCAGAATTTGATTAGCGGAGCAGATGAAATTCGATTCTATTTTCAAGTAAGAACCACCAACAATTGCGCGAGAGCCTATTCAAATATAATAACTATAACAGACTTATCCTCAACAATTTCTATCACTCCTAAGCAAGACACAGATTTTTTTGTGATTCCTGTGCATAAAAAATAAGTTTATTTTTTCCGCTTAATTCAAAAATTTCATTAATTCTTCATTGTAAATTTGTGCAAATTATCGAAACCAAATGCTTCACACTGAATGACTCACCGACGTTTTGATACACATATTGAAACAATCGCATTTAAACGGGAGGTTTACAATGTTTAAATCTAAACTCACAATAGGAATAAGTGTGATATTCACAGTTTTTATTTTTACTTTCCCCAATATTTCAACTGCTGAGATTAAAGTTTACGATAACAATAACCAATACTTGGGAATACTGCTAGATATAGGTCAAGGTAGTTTGACAGTCTTCATACCGTCAATTAATGCTTCCTTTTCGTTCGAACAGTTCAAGCTGGATAATCCTGACTCCTGTTCACCCAATAATATAATATGGTTTGAAACAATTGATTGCAGCGGTACTCCCTATGTGTATAATACATTTCCAGCTGTGCTTGATTTAAAATGCCCGCCATATGATGGTAACTATCTACCAGACTTGAATAGCGTAAAGCAATTTTCGCCGAAATCTGTACTAACAGGTGATTTTGAAGGGAATACCTCCTGTAGCGAATATACCAGTCAGACTTCTTTGCTCTTTTACGGTATTAAACCGATACAATTGCCATTTACGACTCCAATCGCGTTGCCAGTAAGATTTGAAAATGTAGCTAACACCTCTGATTTTTATGTAATTCCTGTTAAGAAAAAATAGATAATACTTTACAGTATTTTTTTGTGCAGATTTCTAGATATCTGCTATATACCCTGACCCATCATTCGATGGATTTCCAAAATATAGCCAGACCGTATCATCATAAAATAGAAATTTTAGACAGTTACGCTTTTGGCAAGCTATCACAAATCAAAATGTCCTGGAATCTCGGAGCTGAAAACCTTTGTTTGTGCTTTTGTAGAGAGTTATCTGTATGAATATCAAAAGTCATGAATAATATTGAGCAAATAGTAGATTTCAATTATTTTGCCTGGCTAACTTTATTCAGGTTCATCTTTGTAATAACCGCCGTCATTCGATTTTCGGCGATTCAACCAATGCATATAAAAACACTAACGGACGAGAATGGAAAGAGAAAATAATATAAAAGCGCCCAAGGCGACCCCCCTGCATAGGTATTTAACCGTATTGTGTACAATTGGCATTGGGGTTGTGGCATCATTAATTCTATTTATAATCGTGAATAATTGGGAAAAGAAGAATCAACGCATCGAATTCGAAACACGTGCGAAAGGATACGCAAACGCTGTGCAAACCAGTTTAAATGGGAATATAGAAGCGCTCATGTTCCTTGGAGATTTTTTAAATAATTCCACTCATGTAACAAGGCAAGAGTTTTCCAGTTTTGTAAAAAGTGCATTGCCTCGATTCCCCAGTATCCAAGGATTTTCATGGAATCCGCTTGTTCCGGATAATGAACGTAACGCTTATGAAACACTTGCAAGAGATGAAGGTTTTGAAAATTTCGAATTCACAGAACGTAATGATGAAATGAGGCTTATCAGGGCTGCACACCGCCCGGAATATGTTATCGTCTACTATATTGAACCCTTGGAGAAAAATAAACCTGCCTTAGGGTATGACATTGCTTCTAATTCCACCCGACAAAAAGCCATTATAAAAGGATTTAATACTGGAAAACTATCTGCCACAGACAGAATTACGTTAGTGCAGGAAACTGTTAACCAGTTTGGAATCCTGCTCCTTCTGCCAATATATCAGCAAGGTGTTTCTGTAAAGACATTGGAAGACCGTCACAAATACTGCAAGGGATTTGTTGTGGAGGTCCTGCGCATTGGCGATGTCGTAAAAACAAGCTTGAAAGGTTTTTCAGATGAAGGAATTAATTTATCGCTCTACGATTTGACCGCTGATAAGGGAAAACGTTTTCTTTACTACCAACCTTCAAGCATGTCAGAGATGACTGAGCAACCAACGGAGGAAACAATAATTCAAAAAGGTCTTTATTGGGATAAAACCATCGATTTCGCGGGGCGTCAATGGAAAATCGTGTTTGATCCATCGTCCTTTTACCTTAATTCTAGAAAATCATGGCAATCTTGGATTGTCTTATCCGGGTCGTTGCTATTAACCTTTATGTTGACTTTCTACCTGCTAAAAAAAATGAAATATACTGCTGAAATCGAGAGAAAAGTTATTCAAGAAATACGAACCAACCAACAATTAGCCAAGGAAATTTCTGAGCGTGAGCAGGCCGAAGAGAAAGCGATGCATTTTGGACATATCCTTGAGCGATCATTGAACGAAATCTACGTTTTTAACGCTGAAACGCTCAATTTCATGCAGGTGAACAAAGGTGCCAGAAAGAACTTGGGTTACTCCATGGAAGAGCTTCAGCGGCTAACCCCTTTGGATCTAAAAACTGAGTTTACTCTCGATTCATTCTTAAGCCTTATTGAGCCGCTTAGAGCAGGTACTAAAGATGCTATCATCTTTAATACAGTTCATAAACGGAAAGATGGATCTCTATATCCCGTCGAGGTGCATCTTCAGTTTGTGGAATTTGAATCAATGCATGTTTTCGTGGCAATAATTTTAGATGTTACGGAAAAGCAAAGGATGGAAGACCAACTCAAACAAGCCCAGAAAATGGAAGCTATTGGCACCTTGGCGGGTGGAATCGCACACGATTTCAACAACATCCTTGCAGCCGTTATCGGCTTCACTGAGCTATCTTTATCAGAAGCCGAAAAAGAGACAAAACTATATACCAATCTGCAGGAAATACTCCAGGCGGGAATGCGTGCCAAAGAACTGGTCAAACAGATACTTGCCTTTAGTCGTCAAACCGATCAGGAACTTAAACCGGTTCAGGCAAAACTTATCGTCAAAGAAGCCCTTAAATTTCTGCGAGCATCTTTACCGACTACCATTAAGATCATTCCGGATATTCAAAGTGATTCACTGGTGACAGCCGATCCAACCCAATTACATCAGGTGATATTGAACCTTTGCACCAATGCTAGACATGCCATGGGAGAAAAGGGCGGTGTGCTGGAGGTTAAGCTGGCAGATGTTAAAATTGAGGCGGATTTTAAGGCCGAGCGTCTGGAGCTAACACCCGGGAGTTATCTGGAATTAGTAGTCAGCGATACCGGTCACGGCATGCCGGCGCACATACTGGATCGGATATTTGATCCATTTTTTACCACCAAAGAAACAGGGGAAGGTACCGGAATGGGCCTTTCTGTAGTTCACGGCATTGTCGGCAGCTATGGAGGTGCCATAGCAGTTTACAGTAGGCCGGGTGAAGGTTCTACATTCAAGGTCTATCTTCCGCTGGTTGAAACCCAGTTAGAGCCCCAATCCCACGTTGAAGAGCCTATTGATATTGGAACCGAGCGAATTCTTTTTGTAGATGATGAGCAGGCGCTGGCAAATATCGGAAAACAAATGCTTGAATCCATAGGCTATACAGTAACCACGCGTACCAGTAGTCTGGAGGCTTTAGAACTGTTTAAGGCCATACCGGACCGATTTGATATGGTTATTACCGATATGGCCATGCCGAATATGCGTGGTGATTTACTATCTGCTGAGTTGATGAAAGTCAGACCAGATATCCCTATCATTCTTTGCACTGGTTACAGTTCAAAGATCTCTGATGAAACCGCAATGAAAATAGGCATTAAAGCATTTGCATACAAACCCATTGCCAAGCATGATCTGGCACAATCGGTTCGTAGAGTGCTGGATGAGGCAAAGTCCATCAAATGAAGATATCTGCTATCTAAATTGAGTATCGCTCCATAAAAATAGATTTGAACAGCCACACCTTATTTGCAGTAGAGAAAATGCCATATTCCGGTTTGGTTTCCAATCTGCCGTAGCAGGGTGTCTCGGAACCGTTCCTTGTGATGCCTGCCCACACTTACGCACCTCTCGATCCGGGTGCGTTATCTTGAACCAACATCCATATCAGCAACTTGGCGTATTCAGGATCTCCAAATCAGTAAACCGGGGCGGTCTGTCTATCGGCTGCTTTCAGGCTGATATTGTTCATTTTAGCCGGAAGTTCGGGTTGACGTGAAAGTGTGCGCCGTCGAAAGGGACTCGAAAGCAATTTAAAAATATCGGATGCCTTCATATAGCGGCCAAAATCACGCACCAGCTTGTAGGTTTGAATCGGGCGCAAGAAGATCCTCAGGAAAAATAATAAGGCATAGCCCTTCATGCGCGCACTGTTTACCACTTCGCCGGGAAGAATGGTCGGGTCAATATCGGAGCATTTGAACCATTTGAACCAGTCGCGTTCATCGTCAATGATCCCGCGTTCAATATATTCCTGCCACAGAGGCGTACCCCGGTAAACGCAAAGGCGATTAAATCCGAAAGTATCCAGTTTCAAACGGGCTGCAAAACGAAAACTTTTCATGATATCCGCTTTGGTTTCCCCGGGAGAACCGACCAGAAAAAAACCGTGGGCTCTTTCAATGCCATGACGCTTGGCCTCGCTGACCGCATACTCGACCTGGGCCAAGGTCTGGTTTTTACACAGCCGATCCAAGATCTTTTGGGTGCCCGCTTCGACGCCATATGCCAGGAAGGTGCAGTTGGCCTTACCCATGATGGGCAGTTGGTCTACGGCAACCGAGTCCACCCTTCCTTCGCAGCCCCAGCGGAATTCGAGACGGCGGTCGATAATACCGTTACAGATGTCGCTAATGCGCTTACGCTTGAGCAAAAAATGATCATCGGTGAGATAGATGGAGCGGTAGCCCGCATCGTTGAGCATCTGCATCTCTCCCAGCACATGTTCGGCCGAGCGGTGGCGCCATTGCCCCTTTGACAAAGAGGGAATATCACAATAAATGCAGCCGTAAGGACAGCCCCGCGACGTCTGAATGGTACAGAATTTGTCCAGAGAGAGCACCGCGGGAACGTCAAGGGGCAATGACTCGATATAATCGATCGGCAGACTGTCCCGGTCCGGGTAAGGAAACTGATCCAGGTCGCGGAGAATGGGACGGGGGGGATTGGATACGACTTTGTCACCGTCGCGCCACACCAGACCTGCCACTGAGCCGGGATCATCCATGTGGTCCAGATAATCGGGTAAAAGCTCTTCGCCTTCTCCAACCCCTATGCAGTCCGCATATGGACAATCATTTAAGATATGCTCAGCGTTCATTGAGGCAAAAACGCCACCCAGGATGATGGGGATGTCCGGCGCTGCGGATTTGAGGCCCTCGGCCATGACTTTGGTTGGGGCATAGGTGGTGGTGGAAAGAAACGACAATGCAATGACATCCGGTCGTTCTTCTCTGACCGCCCGTGCAATATGCTCCTTCTTCATCTCCGGGTGACAGGTGTCGAACATCCACACATTGTGACCATGCTGCCGCACCACCGGTGCCAGGGTTTCGATCCCGAGCGGCGGGAATGCCATGACCTTGACCCGCTTATCACCGGCCTTTGAACCGCCGAGTTCTTCCGGTAAATATCGATAGTAGTCTTCGTCGCGAACATATACTAAAAAGATCTTCATAAATGCCTGACCCTTTATCTTTTGGCTTTTTGAAAGGTTCGAGCCCAATAAAAAAGCGGATTCTGCATAATGTAAATCCGCTTGGCTGTTTTAATTTTTCGGGACTTACTATTTCATCACCATACACCAAATTGCCAGAAATTCAACGACAAATACCTTGAGCTCACTCCATTTTTTTGGGGGGGTGTTTAGACCTTGAGACAGCTAATACACCAGATTGACTCATCATTCATATTGAATTGGATATCTGCATCTTGTCAGAACTTAAATTCCGAGATATCGGCTATAATCCATATTTTGAATTATTGTGACGTATGTGAGCAAAATCACCCACCTCTCCCGATCGATCAGGAATGAGGGCCAAGATTGTTGCCCCATCTTGTGTGTTGCGCCAGTCAATTGCGACGGTATCCCCGATGTTGAAATCGAGAATGCTGGATTGACGTCCGTTTGAATCAAACCGCACATCCGGCGAAAATTTCCCATTTAAATTTATTATAAACTTCTTACTCATCGACAATTCAACGGTAATTGATTTTGTATCAGAGTCGATATTCATGATCTTTCCGCAACCGCGTTGGACCTCATTGGGGGATGCCATCGGGCAAAACGAGGCTCTTTCGGGGCAGGGTTGTTTATCGGTCGGATGATCGCCAGATGCGCTTTCTTTCCGCAAAGATCGGGCAGCATCCTGTAGCCTCGTAAAATTATTAATTTGCCGCCTTAAAATCATAGCCGTGACCTATACAAATGATCTTTTGAATCGACCGATGAAAACAATTTCCATACCGCTATTCTTTAACGCTCTCATATTCGTGCCGAGGACATCTGAACCGAACGCATGAACCTTTCTCAAGGCGTTCGTATCAATCGTTATCTTACGTAGTCTGTGTTTGTCTTTTTCGATTAAGTTTAAAAGCCGATACGCCGATGCCCCGTCGAGATCTCCAATGACTCTCACATAGAGGTAACTTGGATCCCGGTGTATGATATCGACCCGGAAGTTGTTCGCCATGCTTCAGAACCCTCATATATAAATTGATTATGGTCATCGATGTCGCCGTAAATAAAGTCATCGATTCGACTATTCTCCACCCATGGAAACGCTCACCTGGGAAATCAGTTGGATGGGCAGTATTCATTAGGCAATCCGGCCGTGTTGAGCGTCTCGCGCAACGCCTCGACTCCAAAGGGTTTGAAAAGCCATCTATCGACCAGCCCGGTTGCCATGTATTGGTCAACCTCGGCTTGGCAGGCGGCTGTCATGACGACGACGATCGTGCACGGTGATTCCTGCTTGAGCCAGACCGACAGGCGGTACCCATTCATCGACGGCATTTCAAAGTCTGTAATCACCAAATCGTATTGCGAGGTCGCCAAGTGGCTCATGGCGGCGATGCCGTCTTCGGCTTTTGACACCGTATAACCGAACGACTCCAAGATCTTTGCAACCGAGCCACAAATAATGGCGTCATCGTCGACCACCAACACCCGGCAGTCAACGGGTCGGTTTTCTGCGTGACGATCGACCCGGCTCCGCCGGTCATTTAGCCCTGCGCTCCCTGCCGGTATATCGATCGCTGCTTGGTCTTGCTTCATGTTGATGTCTCCTGCCTGAAGATTATGCATTCTCTCGTGGCCGTTGAAGCCATCGTGGATCTGCTGCCGGCTTCAATCAATGATTTCGAGCACCATGCGCTTCTTTTGTTTGGCTGCCGCAGCCGTGAGGATTGTCCGCAGAGCTTCGGCCGTACGCCCTTGTTTGCCGATGACCTGGCCCGTATCGCCGATACCCACCTTCAACTCCAGCACAGATGCATGATTCCCGCTGAATTCGTTAACGGCAACATTCTCCGGATGATCCACCAAATGCTTGGCAATGAACTCGATCAGTTCTTTCATGATTAACCACCTTTCGCGATAGCCTGACCGGCTTCACCCTTATCGGCCCTGAACCCGCCTTTGAGTTCCATATGGTTTTGCAGAGAATCCGTCCCCGCTTCGGATGTATGGTTGCACGCGAGCAACGGGTCAAACCGGTGTGGTATTGTTTATGGAACTAAGCATTACAATCAGGCATTACTTGGAAAATAACAAGACGGGTTACATGTGGGTTTATTGTGGGGGAAAAACAAATACTATGTGACCGATAGTCAGGTAGGTTGTCAGGTTGATGCCTTTGTGCTTCAAGCCCAGTTTGCTGCGGATGTTGTGTCGGTGAAAATCGATGGTGCTGGTTGCCAGGCCCATCAACTCGGCAATTTCCTTGGTGGTTTTGCCCTGCCGGATGAGGTTGGCTACCTGGGTTTCCGCAGGAGAAAGCCGGACGAGTTCGACAGTCAATTTGCGGGCCAGGGGTGAGACGATGTCTTCGAGGTTGGTTTCGATGACGCGTAGAAGGCCTTTTTCCTTTTGCCCCAGATTTCTATTCAACAGTTTGTCCAGATGGGGCCGGACAAGCTCATTGATATTGATCAGCAAATTCTCTTCGAGCTCACGGCGGTCGTTGTCACGCTGTTTCAATAGCACCCTCAGAGCGGAATTGACCTCTGCCAGGCTGGCAGACTGGACCTCCAGCTCTTGGGTTTTATCTTGCAAAGAATTTTGGGCCTTTTTTCGTTTTCTAATTTCCGCCAAGAGACTTCGGTTGGTCTCAACCAACTCGGCGGTGCGTTCCACCACCCGGGATTCCAACTCCTCGCGGGCTTTTCTGAGAGCCGCATCGGTTTTTACTTTCTCGGTAATATCGCGCCCGTAAAGGTTTAGATATCCTGTTTTAGTCGCATCAGATAGCCCGAAAGAGTATACGCCGCCGGACGGTGAGCATAATTCGAATTCTGAAATCAAGTCATCATTCGCACCACCTCTCGCCGGCATGAGGATCGTATCCGGCATGGGGTCATTTTTCTTCCAACCCATGCTCTCCAGCAACACCTTGGCTGCTTTGTTGGCATAAAGCAACTCACCGCCGGCAGAAATTCGCATGACAGGATTGGGATTTTCTTCGGGGAACCGGGCAACGCTTTGAATCTCCGCCACGACCTGTTTCTGATCGGTAATGTCGCGGAAGGTTATCGCCAATTGTCTCGGGCGGGGTTGAAAGGCAGATAGTGCAAAATACCGCCCGGTATTCCGATGGTAGTTTTCCAAAAAGACGGGTTTTCCGGTCCGCACCACTGAGGACAAACCCTCGAACCAGTAGTCTTCTGTATCCGGCCATATTTCGCGGATCCGTTTGCCTAATAGTTGGCTGCGATCAATACCCAGGATTATCTCATAAGCTGGATTGACTTCCAAAAAACGTGCGTCCACCATTTGACCTTTTTTGTCTTGGACGACCTCGAAAAGTGCGGCGCCGCTGACCATCTCAGTAAACAGCAACCGGTATTTCTCCTCACTTTCAAATAGAACTTCGTTGGCTTTAATCTTTTCAGTGATGTCGGTAACCGCAGACCGGAATTCATGATTTTTGTCTATTAACGATGGCCTGACAATACTTTTCATATAAACGTTTAACTGCGTGCCGTCTTTATTCAACAGTTTCAGTTCACAGCCTTGCCGTTTTCCAGTGTCCAATACCTCCTGTCGATGCAAGTAGAACCTTCTCTGATTTTCATCATCGAGAAAGGCACTGAAGCCCCTTCCAATCAGGTGTCGGCGTTCAATCCCCACGAGGGCGGCACCGGCCAGATTTACTTCGACAATCACCCCCTTGGCATCGAAGGTAAAATAGCCCACCGGTGCAAAATCGTAGAGGTCGACATATTTCTGGCGCGAGTCTTCCAGCTCGACTTGAGCATGCCGCAGCTCCTCATTCTGGAGCTCCAGCTCGATTTGGTGGACCTGCAGTTCATGAACGAGCCGCTGAATATCGTCGCCCAGGGAAGCCGGAAGCTCGGCAACTTTTTCCCGTAATAGTTCTTCCGCCTGCCTGCGCAAGCGCGTGGCGGTGTTTGATCGGGAACGCTTATTTTTCATGGAATGTCCGGATTAAGTGGTTACATCCTCAAATGACAGCAGTATCAGGCTTTCTTTCCCCCTCCTCCGCACAATTTTACGGGCGTTTAGAAGGATCTTTTTCTTGCCGATCTTCTTGAATGTGTTTTCGATCGGAAAATCTTCCATAACAACGGCTTCAGCAGCAACCTTGTCGAGCAGCTTTTTTAGGTCGGGGATGTCCCACTGCCGGTTCTGCAATTTGAAAATATTCCGCCCGACGATGTCGCCGGAGATGACTTGAAATTTGGCGTAAAACGCGGGGTTGGTCGAGACGACATTCATATTGTCGTCGAGAACGACCATGGGCTCGCGCAGGGTCGCAATGATGCCCTCGGCATAGGCGTATTGTTCTTTCAGCTCCTGGTTCAAATTTTCGATCCGTTCATGGGCCATCCTCTGCTCGTGGATGTCCAAAAATCTGATGACCACCCCGTCGATGACGTTGTCTACGGTACGATACGGCAGGATACGCATCAGATACCAGTGGCCCTCTTTGGTCTGCACTTGGATTTCCTTGTGTACAAGGGTTTTGAGCACATCCTGCGCGTTTGCCGCCAACTGCTCGTAGTTGAGTTTGGAGGCGATGTGATGAAGGGGGCGCCCGATGTCGGAATCAATCACATTGATGACCTTGGTGGCCTGGGCTGTAAAACGTTTGATCTTTAAATGGGTATCCAGAAATATTGTCGGCACCTCGACACTGTCCAGCAGGTTACGCATGTCGTTGTTGGTCAATGTGAGCGCATCGATTTTCTCTTGCAGCTCGGCATTGACCGTCACCAGCTCTTCGTTGAGGGACTGCTGCTCCTCCTTTGATGTTTCCAGCTCCTCGTTGGCACTTTGCAGCTCTTCGTTGGTCGACTGCAGTTCCTCGTTGGTCGACTTGAGCTCCTCGTTGGAAGTCTCCAGCTCCTCGATCGTAATCTGCAGGTTCTCCTTGGTGTACTTCAGTTCCTCTTCAAGAACTTCGAGGCGTTTGCTCGGCTTTTGGCCAGTTGCCTGTTTCCCCGCGGCGCGTTTCTTGACAACAGCAGGCGGCTTCTCCTCGAACACCACCAGCAGCATACCGGTCGCGGCCTCGGTCAGATTCAAGGGCTTGACCGTCAAATCGACGGTCCGCCATCCGCCGTTGTCCTTGACTTTTAATTCCCTCTGGACCACGTTCTGCCTCAGAGTTAACGCCTTGCGCACGGCAATGTGGAGTTCCGGTTTGAGGCCTTCCCGGGCCATTTCCATCAGGTTCCAGCGGGCTTCCCCCGGTGCCGGCTCCAGAAAGGCGCCGGTGCGCCCGTGGACGTAAAGGATGTCCCCCTTTTCATTGACGATCACACCCGGTGGGGCATAATTTTCCAGCAGGATTTTTTCCGCCATCCGGGACAGGTTGAGTTCTTTGGGCTTTACAATGTTCATGTCGGCACCGTGCTCAAGCTTTGAGGGAAAAGGAAATTCCACCGCTGCATGATACGCGGCCGCGGTATGCTTTCGCCGGAAGATTTTCCACTTTTTATCGGTCACCTCGAAAAGGTCGGCAAACCCGCCAATGGTCTCGGAGGTCCCCAGAAACAGCGTGCCGCCAGGATTCAAGGCATAGTGAAACAACGGCAACAGCTTCTTCTGGATAACGGGTTCGAGATATATCAGCAGGTTGCGGCAGCTGATCAGATCCAGCTTGGTAAAGGGCGGGTCCCGAATGATGTCCTGAGGGGCGAATACCAATGTCTCGCGGATGTTTTTCTTGATGCGGAAGGTGGTGTCCTGCTTTGCAAAGAAGCGCCGCAAGCGTTCCTGGCTGACATCCGCCGATATGCTGGCCGGGTACACGCCGCTGCGGGCCACCTCTATCGCATCGACGTCGATATCGGTGGCAAAGATCTGGACTCCTATGTTTCGGCCGGTCTCTTCCAGGCACTCCTGAACCAGGATGCCCAACGAATAGGCTTCCTCTCCGGTGGAACAACCCGTCGACCACATCCGCAGAGTGTCGTTGTCCGATTTTCCCTTGATCAAGTTAATCAGACACTTTCGTTTAAGGGCCTCGAAGGCTTCCGAATCCCGGAAAAAATTGGTGACTCCGATCAAAAGCTCTTTAAAAAGAAGGCTGATCTCCTGTGGGTTTTCCTGCAACAGGCGCACATAGTCGGCAACCACATCGATCTGGTGCAAGTTCATGCGCCGCTCGATGCGCCGGCTTATGGTGCTGGGCTTGTAAAAACTGAAATCATGACCCGTATGAGACCTCAGCAGGATGAATATTTTTTGCATCGCAAGCGGCAACGCACCATCCGTCAGATGCATCGCTGGAAGAGTTTTCTGCCCGACATGCTGAACATACTTGACGAGTTGCTCGGCCATTTTCTCCGGCGGCAGGATAAAATCCACCAGGCCTGTGGCTTCGGCGCTTCGGGGCATGCCATCGTATTTGGCAGACTGGAAATCTTGGACCATGGCCATCCCCAGCTCGCCCTTGACGGCCCGCAGGCCCAGGGTCCCGTCTGTGCCCATGCCGGACAGGATCACTGCAATAGCCCGCGCGCCGGCATCCTGGGCCAGCGTGCGTAAAAAATAATCGATGGGCATATGCGATCCGGGGTTTTCGGTCGTTTCCAACAGCTGCAGCACACCGTGCAGGATGGCCAGATTCTTGTTGGACGGGACAATATACACCGTGTCGATCGCGACGGCCATACCGTCGGTAATCTCCCGTACCGGCATCCGACAATATTTCTGAAGCAACTCGGGCATGATGCTGACATGGGTGGGATCCAGGTGCGGAACCAGCACGAAGGCCATGCCGGTTTTTGCAGGCGTGTTCTCAAAAAGTTTTTGAAGCGCCTCCAATCCGCCGGCCGAGGTGCCGATCCCGACGATATAACGGTTCTCTTTTTTCTTCTGTTTGAGCCTGGGATTTGCACTCCGCTTTTTGGGAAACGGGTTTTGGACGGCTGTCTTTTTGATCGTTGAACTCGATGGTGTCTTTTTCCTGCCAGCCATAATGAACTCCTCAATTTTCAACAGCGGTTGCCATCATGAGAGAAGGAGGGAGGCGTGCGCGATGACGTGCCGGGACTTTTATCGCATGGAAAGACGGTTATTGCAACTGGCCACAGACAGCGGACGGAGCGGCGGATGAGCTGCGCCGATTCAATACGGTACTTTGAGTTGAGTTTTAATTTAAAATTTCAAAGGCTCACCTCAGGTCTCGATAATTTCTCATAAACCTTGGCGGCTTCCCATGAACCGGTCAATGCATTACCCCGCGACGAATTGTAAACATCCAGTTAAAGTATATCCCTCGATGCACCGATACCTCTAAATGGAATTCCGATTAGAGAAAAGAGTGGCATGAATGCCATTCATAACTTGATTGTTGTTCGTTCAAGTGGTAAAATAGATGGTATCTGATGCGGATTTGGCTCTGGTAAAACCAATTTTATTACTGTTGACTGCGTCTTCCATGAATTGTCCCGACAGAGACCAGCCTAAGATTTTTTCTATAGCACTCACCTTGTTGGTGGTATTATTCCTCTGGTTTTTCTCCTTCCCATGTCCGTCATACGCAGCCGAAAAGGCCGCCAAGCGCAAGAAAATTACCATCATGTGCTACATGAACGGCGACAACAACTTGACTCGCGAAGTCCTGCACGCCGTCGACATGATGGAAACCGTGGGCTCATCGGCGGATGTCAACATCCTGGTGCTCGTGGACGGGGGGTCGGATGCAACGTCGGTCTATGGAGAAGGCTGGGATCGCACGAAATTTCTCTACATCACCCAGGATGACCTTGTCGGAGCGATCAATTCGACCGTGTTGGCGGATATGGGCGAGCAGGACCTCGGAGATCCGCAGACCCTCCACAACTTCATCAAGGCCTGTCTGAAATTTCCGGCCGAACGATATATTTTTTGTATGTTTGCTCATGGCCGCGGCATCATCGATACCAACATCCTGAAGCTGCCCGGCCAAGTCAAATCGCTTTACATTTCTCCGGATGACACCAGCCGAACGGTGATGAGCCAACCGGAGTTTCATGCTGCCGTCAAAAGCGCGTTGAAAGGATCAATGTTCGACGTGATGATCTTTTTTTCCTGCCTGACCAATATGGTAGAGATCGGTTATTCCCTCCAGGATCTCACCCGGTATCTGATCGCCAGCCAAGATGAAATTCGAATGGTCAACGATCCGCCCGGAAAATTTCAGCTTCGCGGGATCAAGTTTGAAGAAATTTTCAAACAGCTGCAAGTCAACCCGGATTTGCCGACTCCGGAACTAGGAAAAATAACGGTGGACAGCTTTGTCGCTCAGTACAACGACCCCGTCGCGGTTCCCGACGGAAAGAGCGGCAGTCTATTCAAACGGATCGCCGGCGGTCTTTCGGTCGTCGATTGCCGCCGCTATCCGCATTTGGCCGGTATTCTAAACGACCTGGCAGAGCATGTGACGACTCAGCTGAGTGCGGAAACAACCGGCAGAACGGCCCTTGCCGCAATTCGTCGCGCGTCGTCATCTTCACAAAAGTATGCGAGCTTTTTAAACCTGGAGTATTACGATCTGAGGAATTTTCTTGCAAATCTGGCGAGGGAAACAGCGGATGGGCAAACAAAACGGCTCTGCCAACAAGCCATCGGGGTAATTACGGACGAACTCGTCATTTACGAGCAACATACCGCGGATTCACGCTCCAGCGGTATTTCGATTTATCTGTCCCACCTTCTCCTTCCGGAAAATGTCTATCAAGCACACCAGCAGTCGTACCGACAGTGTCGTTTCAGCAGGGAAACAGCGTGGGATGAAATGATCGAAAGCAGCCGCAAGATGCTGAGAAGGCCTCAAAAACCGTAGATTTCAACTTTTATGAAAGATTTTTGTTAAGCCGAAAGAAACAACGAATAACTAAACTCGTTGTTTGTGAATTATGCTTTGTTTATTAGGCTTTTAGACACGAGGCAGGATAAATACAGAGTAAACCACTGGAAGGGCCATTGAGACCCCTCCAGTGGTTCATTGAGTGCCAATGCAAATGACGTCTATTACTTGGGCATGATGACGGTATCAATGACGTGAATCACGCCGTTTGAGGTAACGATGTCCGTCTTGACGACCTTGGCGTTATCGACATATACGCCGCCATCCTTCTGACTGATGGAAAAGCTCTGTCCGCCGGCGGTCTTGGCCGAGTTCATACCAACCACCTCGGCAGCCATAACTTTGCCCGGAACGACGTGGTATAGCAGAATCGCTTGCAGTTTCTCTTTATTCTCGGGTTTCAGCAGATCTTCTACCGTACCGGCCGGCAGTTTGGCAAAAGCCGCGTCTGTCGGTGCAAAAACGGTAAAGGGTCCCTCCCCTTTCAGTGTATCTACCAGTTCGGCCGCTTGTAGCGCCGTAACCAGGGTGTTAAAGTCGCCGGCCGAAACCGCGGTATCGACGATGTCTGCCGATTTGCCCATGCTACCGGCAAAAGCCGTTACGGCAACTGAAACTGTGAGTATACTGAGTATCATCAGAACTTTTTTTATCATTGGGTAACTCCTTTCGACTGGTATTAAAAATCATCCTAATTGCAATGAACAATGGAGGATGATTCACTGTTTATGACGTACCGATGCAACCGGCACGTACGCCGACACTTGATTTCAAGTTATGGGATTGGTGCCGGAGGTAGGAGAAAGCTGAATCCAGGATCGGACACACACTTTCGTATTTGTCCTTCTAATATAATATCGAATTTTGTTCGTGCAAGGGGATAGACTCAGATTTCGCTAATACATAAATTTAGGATGTGGTCCGGTTGGCTTCGCCAAATGCCCTAACCGGATACCAAATGCTCATCCCGCATCTTTCCCGAGTCGCATACGCCGATTTGCAAGCCGTACCCCCTAAACTTAAGCCTTATTTGCCGTAAATTGTGAAACAACCTTTACATTTTCTGTCAGATTGTTATTTTCAAACTACAGACGCGACAAAAGTAAAAAATACAACATACTGTTATTATACATTATTTAATTTTTACCGATAACTGGCATGCGGATTGCTTAAAAACAATGACACAAAAAAGCCCGAATGGCTCCTAACCACAACACCATCGATAAGAACCACGTCGTTCCGTATATTGCGGACGCAAAGGTTAACATTTAAAAACAGGGTTTTCGGAATCATTCGGACAGCGTTTCTCGGGTGTAAGTGCATCTCATAAGAAAAACTGCACCGCGGGAAACCACAAAATGATAAAGGCAAGTCAGCGATGGCTTGTCTTTTTCATTTCTTGTCACTGTTTGAGTTATAGCGATTGTCATAAATGCGTTCCGAATGAGTGCCGTCCGACCGCACATAATCCTCTCATTCCCCCCTTTGAAAAATGGGGACAGGGGGATTTTGCGAAAGGTCCAATCGGAGTATAATTCTGACATTCACTATAGAATGACGTCCAAAGCCTAAGAACCTTTTTTCGTGACAAGGTGAATAATGGACGCAGGGTTTTGAATCCAAAAGCCCTGGAAGCCTTCGGGAAGCTTCTCGATTTCATCCCGGCGCACGACACCGACAGACCTGAAGCGTTCCTCGGCCCCCTTAAGGTCATCGGTTGTCAGTTCCAACCACACTTCAGCTTGGCTCAATCTGTCGACACAGTCGATCCATAAACGGATTCCGCCGAATTCAAAACAGATGCTCGGCGGAACCGTCGGTGGTTGCTCGATAACGTTCAGCCCGATGACGTCACGGTAGAATGCAGCCGTCCTCTCCCACTCGTGTGACGACACTTTCATGGCGATATTGCGCCCGGCGGCAAACTTCACTTTTTTCGAATCGGTCATGCATCCTCCCTATTAAGGGAAATTTTTAAATAAATTTAAACTAGATTGCCCAAAGTGATCTTCATGGAATAAAAAAGGGCGAACACTAAATGTCGCCCTTTTAGCTTATCACAAGAAACAGTGATGTAATTCGCGGCTTATGCTGGAGCTTCCGTGTGGGCGGGATAACTGCCCAGGACCTTCAACGAAATGGTCAAGTTTTCCATTTTTTTGAGCACGTCGGCTGCCTTTTCATCTTTCTGCGAACCTTCGAAGTCGAGGAAAAAGCAGTAATTGCTGGGGTCCGAACGCAGCGGCATCGAAGCGATCCGGGTCAAGTTTATATTGTTTTCGGCAAAGAGCTGCAGCACGGCATAGAGCCGTCCGGCTTCATGCGGGGTGGCGAAGATGATCGATGTCTTATCACCTTTGCCTTCAAACGGCTCCCTGGCCAGCAACAGAAACCGGGTGGTGTTGGCGGGACCGTCTTCGATACCCTCCTTGATGATCTCGAGGTCATAGAGTTCGGCGCAAAGCCGGCTGGATATAGCGGCTGCGGCCCGCGGGTTTTCCCGGGCCAGCATTTTCGCCGCGCCGGCCGTGTCGTAGAAAGGACGCGCCTCCAACTTGTTGCGCATCAGAAAGTTCCGGCACTGAGCCAGGGCCTGGGGATGGGAGTAGACCAATCGGATTTCACGATAATCGGTGGCTTCTGTTGCCAGTAGACAGTGTTTGACCAGGATTCTGGCCTCTCCGATCACCTTCAGGTTGGTGGTCGTCAAGAGGTCGTTGACTTGGGTGACGGCCCCTTCCAGGGAATTTTCCACGGGCACCACGCCAAGATCCAGGTATCCCTCTTCGACACCACGGAAAACATCGACAAATTCAAGGCAAGGAATAAAAGCGCCGCCGGGCATCAGAAGGCGGGCGGCCACCTCGCCATAAGCCCCATGTTCCCCCTGGAAGGCGACCAGCGACCGATCTTCTTGCTGGAGCCGTTTGCTCTCCTCGATGATGGTCTTGAGCAGCTGCCGGGTGAACGAACGTTCAACGAGGTCCAGGTTGAGACGTTCGGCCCGCGTAAGGACAGCTTCCTCCCGATTCGGATCTGTGACATCCACCTTGAACTTCTTGGATCTCAAAGCCATGCCCATGCGTTCCTGCAGCAAAACCAGCAGTTCCCGGTCTATCTTGTCTATTTTATTCCTGATGTCTTCGAGTTTCATTCGTATACCTCACAGATTGCCAGCTTTTTCAGTCAGGCAGATTTTCCATAAAAGTCTTGAGCGGTTTCACCCGTTTCATTAGGTCTGCGAACATTTGCGGTGTCAGCGCCTGGTCCGCATCGCTCAGCGCCGCCTGGGGATTGTTGTGGACCTCGATGATCATTCCATCGGCACCGGCCGCCACAGCAGCCAGGCTCATCGGGCCAATCAGGCTGAGCCGTCCCGTGCCGTGGGTGGGGTCGACGATAATCGGCAAGTGGGTCAGTTCTTTGATGGCCGGTATGGCGCTCAGGTCAAGGGTGTTGCGGGTGTACTTTTCGAAGGTGCGTATGCCCCGTTCACAGAGGATGACGTTGGGGTTGCCCTCGCTGAGGATGTATTCGGCGCAGTTGAGCCACTCTTCCAGAGTCGAGTACATGCCGCGCTTCAAAAGCACCGGCCGGTCCGATCGACCCACCTCTTTGAGAAGGGCAAAGTTCTGCATGTTGCGGGTGCCGATCTGGAGAATGTCCGCGAACTCGGAAACCCAGGAAACATCTCTCGGATCGATCACCTCCGTGACGATCGGCAGACCGGTCTCTTCTCTGGCCTTCTCGAGAATTTTCAAGCCCTGCAGGCCCAATCCCTGAAACGAATACGGGGACGTACGCGGTTTGAAAGCTCCGCCGCGCAGCATGTCCGCCCCGGCGGCCTTTACGGCCCGGGCGGTTTCGAGGGTCTGCTCCTCGGTTTCGACACCGCACGGTCCGGCGATCACCACAAACTGGTGACCGACCTCAACGTTGCCCACCTGGACGACGGTCTTCTGTCCTTTTTCACCGGATACAAGTTTAAGATTTTTCATGGTTGATCCAATTTTTGACCTTGATATATGTATGTCAGAATTTTATTCCGATTGGCTATTTTTTAAAATCCCAAAGCTCCTTTGTCAAAGGGGGGACGGGTAAAAGCCAGAAGTGGATTTAATACAGCTCTTGCGACAAAAAAGGATGTTGATGTGTATGCGTTCCCCACCTTTGAAAAGGTGTATAGACTGGGCTGATTTTCTACTGTCGCAGTAGCACTCCAATCAGAACATATTTATGACAACAGCTATATGGGAAAAGGTGTTTTTATCGCAGCTTTTATCCAGAAAATCAAATGTAATAATACTCATTCGCTACCGATTTTTCGCTGATAATTTTTGCGAAGGGGGATTTCGATGACCCCGGGCTTCGTAGAATGCGTCCTGTATCAGATCGAATACAGGGTGCGCCCAGCCGGTGATACGTCCCAGGTCACGGGTTGTATCGGTCCAATGACGTACGGCCACGTCCACCAGATTATCGACCGGTGAGACTCTGATTCAACCGCTTTCCATCATTTTCACTTCCCCATCGGCTCTCCATATCCGATAACGAATTTCAACGCCCTTGGGCACATACACCACGATGGGCAGGCGGCTGTTGTAGCGAATGAAATACGGTTCGCCACCAAGCGTGATAAACCGATCGACCTTGGGCGCGTTTGGATCGACGGCCATAAGTGTGCCACCCATTGGACCGATTTTATTAACGGTGTAGCGTTGATATCCCCAGCCCTTGATCGTTTCCTTTTCAATATGACCGCCGAAAAAGTACGTGTTCACTTCGTCAACCTGAACCGTTTTACCGACGATCAGCTCCACCTTGAGAACAGATTCATCATGCTGCTTGGGGAGCTGCAAGACATATCGAACCATCCCCTCTTCTGCCTGAGGAAATGCCTTCATTGTGTCCGCCGCTTGGGCTAACATCACTGCCGTAAAAAACGAGAGGGCTGCGACTAACGTCACCTTAATCATTTTCCTCCTTATGACCAACAATGGAATAGAATAGGCATCATCAGCTCCCAGCCAATGCGCATTGCCCCTGAATAAGCTGTCAGCCTCTTTTCATGTCTCGGTATTAATGGAATTTACAGCTGGGAAAGACTGATTCTCGATGTTGTCACCGAAGATGTGAAGGTAGAGCATGTTACCAATGAGATGCATGAAGCCGCCGTGCATGAACATGGATGTCAACAGCGTCAGGTAAACTGAAAATGGTGTTACCCCCAGGCCAGGGACCCGGTAACGTTGGCCGGAACCCGGGTCAGTGACGATGCTGTCCCGGCTAACAACGTCGGTACCGGTGAGAATTTCTTGCGGTACCGTCGCGTACGAATATGTGAACGGCAGGTTACTTCCCATACCCTGCAGAGAAGAAAAACACCAGGATGTTCAGCCCGATCAACGCAAAGTTGACAACCGGTCGGATTTTGCGGTCGGAATTGTCGTCACCTAATGGTATGAACATCATTCAGTTCTTCGCTAATAGTTTTTAAGAACAGCAACTATTTGAGACCCTGAGGCGGTTTTCTCTCAAATCCCCAGCCGGATTTGAATCGACTGTAAAAAAAAAATTTCCTTGTGTACCATACGTTCAACCGTGTTACACATTCAAAACCTTTTCCAAAGCTGATGTGGTGGCTGAGTTGAGACCGAGACGTTCTCCAAAGCTCTTCAAGTAGGCTTTCTCGGCCGGTGTGTCGACTTCAATCGCCAACAGCGACGCTGCATAGAGCTGAGCCGCCAGTTCCGATCGCCCGGCGGCCGCATTCACCAGTGCATCGGTGTCCATCGGTTTCTGCATCTCGGCGAGCACATAGTCCTGCGCTTCTTTGGCCATGCCCATCTCACCCAGTTTGCCGACGATCCGATTCACTTCGTCTTTGTCAATCTGCCCATCGGCTTTGGCGGCATTGATCATGGCCTGAAAAATAAGACCGGCTTCACGGTCAACTGCTTCTTTTTCGGCAGGCGTTTTCGCTTCCTGCAGTCCCACCGGCACCTGGACATCTTGCTGGTCGCCTTTTTTCAAGGCTGAAAACGCCATGGCGCCAAGCAGGGCCATCACGCCGCCACCTAAAGCACCTCTGATCGAACGCCCACCGCCGCCGAGAAGCGCTCCGGCCAGCGCACCGATGCCGCCCACAGCCAGGTTGCGGTTTCCGCCCACTTTCCGACCGGCGTCGTTGAGAACATTGCCGAGCATGCCGCCGATACCGCTGCCACCACCACCGAGCATTTTCGACAGTGCATCGCCCAGTCCACCGCCGGAAAGTCCGGAAAGCAGACTTTCCGGTGCTTTGCCGCCCGCAGACAAGGCGTTTTTCATCCGTTGATCCGTCGATTTTGTCATTCCCGACTGCGTGAACGCATCGAGTAAATCGCTCATGTTGAACATTCTATCCTCCTGTTCAGTGTCTATCCAGAAACGGCATCTTTCGGCCCGGGCCGGTGTTCTCATTCTTTGCAATCCTCGACGTCGCATTGCTACGCCTGCGGCTGCAAAATCGATGCGGACTTGGCCGGGTTCAAATTCTACCGTTCCTTGACGGAGACTATTTAATGTTGTTATTTGGATCGCAGCCATAATCGATTGGACGTAAAGCATGTAACAATCTGATGGACAGCGTTGGTTTCGATCAGAAACCGCCGCCGGTGCGGAAACCACCACCCCCCATGCCGCCCCCGAAACCGCCCCCACCGCGACTCCTGCCACCGAATCCGCCGGGGAAGATGCCGCCGCCGAAATCCCGCGGTGTTCGTGGCCGGCGGAACTGCTGTTCGCGGTCGATGCGATCCCACACATCGCGACCCGACGTCCTGCCGGATAGAGAGCATCCCGAGCAAGGCCGCCAGCTCGAAGCCGCCCGGAAAAATTGAATGGTGTGAATCGTAGCCACTGCGTCGATACTGCCGACGGAGATCTTCTAGCTCCCTGTAGGATAGCTGCTGTTGACGCTCCTGAGTTTGCAAATCACTGATTTCCTCATTAACATTTTTCTCTTCTTGCTGCAGGTCGCGGATACGGCCGATGATCACATCGTCATCGGGTTTGGTCGTCATTTTTGCTTTCATGTAAAGATTCGCCAGAGAGTCATGTTTGATTTCAGAGAGTTGCAATTCGATGGCCTGGCGAGAGAGGTCATCGGCGCCGGATGAGAAGGTCGACCGTTGTTGCATGAGGGCGTCATACTTCTCTTCTTCTGCCTCTATGCGATCTTCGACCTTCTCCAAGGCTTTTTGCACGCTCTCGAGCGCAGTTTTGTTTTGAAGAATCTCTTCGACTTGCAGGGCTTTTGCTTCCATGTCGTGCAGCTTATGCAATTCTTGTTCGGCGATTTCTTTCTGCCGATTGGCATGCTCGCGCAACCGCACCGGCAATTCCGTCAGCATGTAGTAATTGCTGCGGGCATCTGCATACTTGATGATCTTTGCGACCCAGCCGTCCAGGCTTCGAAACACCCCGTTTCCGGTGTAATCCGGTGTCAGGAAGCGGCGCTCCCACAAGTACATGAATAGCGGATCGTCGCGATACGGTTTGCCTTTTTCATCTCGGTCGGCTTCGGATTGGGCGGCTTTGGTATCGGCCCGTTCGGCCTTTGCCGCTGCCTCAGCGGCGCATTTTTCCTGTTCTTTGTAGAATTCCTGACCGCTGAGATTCGATTTGATCTCGGCGGCATGCTCATCGATCTGCTTGATCAGATCATCTCTTTGACGAATCGTCTTCTCACGCTCCTCGTTCAAGGGTGCCTGTTGGGCACTGGACTGCTCGATGGCGGTATCCAGCTCTTGCAGTGCCCGTGTCCGACGTTCCAAAAGTTTCAAAACGGCCCGGTCGGTTTCGTCCAGTTGAATGACCACGCGATTGGCGGTCAATTCGTCCAGGCGGAACCGGGCCAGGTCGCGATATTCTTCGGTCATCTGGTTGCGCAGCTGCACCAATCGCTGGTTCGCAGATTCCTTGCGCATGTGAATGGCGTCGAGGCCACTGCGGGCCGAGTTGATGTGCTGGTTGATAATCGCCAATTGGTCTGTTCCGCTGATCATGGCCTAACTTCTCCTACCATTCGGTGATCGCACCACCCGTTGTGATAACCGTGTAATCCGGTGTGAGGTACCCGCGTTTCTTGCTTCCGACGGTCTTGTTATTCACGATCCCGTCGTCCATCTTGTCCTGTCGCACCCTTTCGTAAACATTCGGATCGACCCGCAGCCCCCATTCGCTAACCGAACGCACCTTACCGTCCTCTTCCGAGGTAATCGGCAACTCGAGCCGCTGCCCGCTCGGCGTAACAGCCTCGACGATCAGGTAGTAGTTGCGGGCGGTGCGACTGTCGGCCGGATAGCGCCACACACCGCTTTGCGTTCCCGGGCGCGAGACGATTTGCAGGGTATACTCCTGCCCCAAAATGTCACGGGTGACTTGCAATGCCTGCCGTGTGGTGCGAACCGTTTCCAGGTCACCGGCCTGCATGGCCGACAAGGCATTGTTATAAAGCGCCTCGATCTTATCCGCTGCGCCTGGCTCACGAGCAGCCTTGAATGCCTCTGCACGCAGTAAATCGAGGTCCCTGGACGCGTTCTCCAGCGATCGGATCGACTGGATGGCGGCCTGGGCATTCTGAAGCTCTCCCTGGGCACGGTCGACAATTCCCTTCTGCTCGGCAAGACGCTGTTGTACGCTCGCTGCCTTGGCATCGAGGATCTCCGGGTCGCTTGGCATGACTTCCCCGAGTTTTTGAGCTGCGCCCAACTCACGGGCAGCCGAGGCCAATGACTGTCGAGCCTGGTCGGCCAGTCGGCGGGCGGTGGTCTGAAACGACGAAGGGAGCGACGACATGGTTTTATCCAATTCGCCGGTGATGGTGCTTATCTGTGCCTGTAATGTGTCGATTTTTTCCTGCTGGCCGGACGCCAGATTTTTAAGTTCCTGAACCAGCCGGCTGCGACCGCGCTCGGCCGGCATGACATAAAGATAACGGTAGCCGGCCCAAACAGCCGCCAGGACGAGCAAAAGCAATACCGCCCCCTTGGCCCAGCGGCCGCGGTTCACATAGAGCCGCGCCAGCGTCGTCTGCAGCCCGGCCGGTGGCGGCTGATAGGTAAACCGCTCCTCGCGCATGGCTTTGACGCCCTGGGAGATCACTGCGTCCGTGACCTCAAGCCCCTGGTCGGCGTAGATTTTACGCAGCTTTTCGATCAGATCGGCTTCGCGGTCTTCAGTCTGAAGCTCTCTTTCGACGAGCGACTGCTGATGCCGGAGGGTGTCGACCACATCCATGGCCAGCATCACTTCGGACAATTCGAACTTTTTAGCTGCCTGTTCTTCAGCCATGAGTTATCGCTGCTCCTGAATGAGCCAATTCGGCCATGCGTTTCTTGCTGGTCTCGACCGCCGCACTGATCTCCTGTTCGTTGCGCGTGGCCAATTCCCTCATTTCGGCGATAAGAAGACGGGATTTCTCCTGAAAATTGACCACCGAATCAACCAGTTTTTTCACCGACGCGGCCTTAATGGTCGGTCCATATCCCGCCCTCAAGGCATCCTCCTGGACCTTGCTGCCCACCTCGGCAATGGTCTCCAGACTCTGATTGACTCCCTCCTTCATGGCATCCAGCGTACGGGTGCTCTCGTGCAGTCCCTGCAGGCTGGTGAAAGATGCGTTCAGGGCCGTGAATACGGTTTCATTGGTGCCGAAAAACGACACCGCCTGGGAATAAACCCGCTCCTTAACGTCGGTCGTCTGCGCGAGACGCGCCATCACCACTTCGGTGGTGTTGTAGCTGATCGACAGGTTCTCGGCCAGATCCTTGACGATCTGATAACGCTTATCTTCATCCTGAAGCTCCCGCAGGCGCTGATCCCGATCCAATTCCAGTCGAGCGCTTTGTTCCCGGTCTCCAGTTGTGTCGCTTTCAACAGCTTTGGAAGCAGAATCCAGACGCTCCTTGGCCGACTCGACTTCGGCTTCAGCCTTCTTCAGAAGTTGGAAGGCCATCACCTGAGCCTCTTTGAGAGCCACGCGAAAGTCCTTGTATGATTCAAGGATTTTCGTCTCGCGCGCGATCTGGTCATTGGTGTCGTTCGTCACATCGAGGTAGGTATCCTTGATCTTGCGGAAACGATCGGGGATGTCACCGCGTGTGACCTTCATCCAAAGATTTTGCAGTCTCTCCATGGTCGATATCTTGCCGTCGTCGAGCTGGTCCACCATCGACTTGGCATCGTCACGGATGCTGTTGAAAGCGCCGGTGATTTTCTCGTATCTTTCCCCGACGTTCATCTGTGTAATCTGTTCGCGTACGACTTCGTTGAATATGGTTGTGTGACTCAGGGTGCGGGCGATAGCCACGGCCTTTTCTTCATCGAGGTCGCTGACTTGTTCGATCAGGGCCAAAATCGGGGCCTCGTCGGGCTTTTCGGGCATCAAACCCAGGTCGCGCAGGCCATTGACGGCCTTGTCCAAAAATTTTAGTGGTGTGCTGATGATGTTGGCGGCATTCATGGTCGACTCCTTAAGATTTGACCCTATGGAATAGGGGCGTCTGTTGGTTTCTCGCAACCCATTAGAAATGGGAAGTTGAGAGGTTCGTTTCACATTTTTTATCCCAAGCGCTGAAAACGGTTTGCACCGTAAATAATTGTCGGCTGGCCGCCCTGCCCCGCCATCTATCCCATCGGGATCCGGATCTTCTGGCCGGGATAGATAAGATCAGGATTCTTAATGACCTCACGGTTGGCGTCAAAAATCCGTGGGTAGTCATTGGCCTTTCCGTAGTAGTTTTTGGCAATTCCCGAGAGGGTATCCCCTTTCTGTATGGTGTAGTACTCGACCTGTGCGTGCTGCGGAGGGGAGCTGATGCCATCCGCTTTTACTTCGGAAACCCCCTTGACATTACCAGCCATCAGCACTGCTTTCTCCATGGCCTCTGCACTGTCTGCTGTCCCGGTCAACTCAACGACACCATCGTTGTAATTAACGCCGAGATCCGTTATCCCGGGATTGGCGGCTTCGATGTTCGCCTTGATTTTCTCGGCTGCTTCGTCTTCTCTACCGAATATTTTTTCACCCATGTCTTTAAAAAAGTCAAATAAACCCATTGTAATCCTCCTCTTGTTATTTTTGACCTATTGAATCCGGCCATTGTTAATGTTTATGGCGCCACCTTTTCCCAACTTGGATCGGGATCAAAGAGCGCCATGACCCGCGCCACCTGATCAGTGGCAGGACCTGAGTCCTTTTCGTAAACCTGACCGTCGTGGCTGACGATAAACGTCATTACGCCTGTGTCTCCGTAATCCACCGGCCAGGCCACCAGCGCAAAACCGGCTGACATCCGGCCGTTTATCTTGTAGTCGTATGCGCCACCAGGTGCGTTATGGCCCTGTCCCGACAGGATTCTGTAATAATAGCCATGGTAATCTTTACCGGGCTCGTCTTCCCCGAAGAGCGGCCCGAGCGGGCTTTCTTTCTCGCCAGCCGTCACCGGCCAGTAAAGACCATCACGCTGGCCGGGTGAGCTCAAAAATTGTTGGGCGTACTCGAGCACTCCGTCGCCGTTGCGATCGACAAGAGCATATTCCATCTGTGCGTCGTAATACGCCATTGCGGCCTGCATGGCAGACAGCTCGTTTCGCCCGATGCGCCGGGTGCGCATCTCCTCAGCTCCGGCAATGGTATCAAAACGCCAGGTTTCGCCCTCTTTCACGATCGGGATCGGCAGGGTCCAGTCTTCGGACCCAACGGCCAGCTGCACCCGACCGTACGCAATTGGCTTGAACCGGTGGGTTTTATCCCAGGCGGCAATGAATGCATCGACGTCCTCTGGGCTGATGTTGTCGGTTGGAATGAATTCTTTCCAGTCGGAACCGAGTATCGAACCGAGTGCGTCGGCATCCTTGGTGGCCACGGCCTCGACAAACGCCTCAGAAGCCAGATCAGGGCTGTCGAAGGTCTGCTGCGCCAGCGCATGGTCCGGACCGGACACAGCGAGCCATAAAACGGCCGCTGCCACGAACAGCCAGCATAGAACTTTTGCTTTTATTGCTATCATCGTCATCTCCTCCTATCGGCCGCGACGGCCGCCGCCAGAGCGTCCGCCACCTGTGCGTCCTCCACCAGAACGTCCTCCACCTCCAGAATGCCGCTGCATTGACTGCCGGCTCGATTTGCCGCGATCGATTTGTTGTCTGGATCGGCCGGCATTGTTGGCGCCTTTCAATGCATTGTCACCGCTTCTGTTCTGGGCCGTCCGGCTGCCTCTGTCCCTGTCGATGTTTTGGGTCTTGCTACGGGCCTTATCCCGGTCGACGTTCCTGGCGGCCGACTGGGCCCGATCGCGGGTCTGCGGGTCGTTGCGCAGTTTTTCCCGCCCCTTAGCCGGATCGGCACCGCGATCCTTCAGCGTCGCCTGGGCCCTTTCGCGACTGGCATCACGCTGTGGGTCGCGGCCGCGGAAATCCTTGCGATTGTCGCTGCCGGCCACCTGCTTGCCGTAGCGATCGCGGCTCTTGGCATCGCGGTACGGAACGCCGCGTCGGTTTCCGGCGTTGTGGTTCCAGTTGACGTTTTTCTGGTTGACGTTGAGCTTCCGGTTGACGTTGATGTTGTTGTAGCGGTTGACATTGATATCGACGCTGCGCCGCCCCCAGTTACAGCCTCCCCAGAGCGCGTTGGTGATGCCGATGCCGACACCGAAGGCGATGCCTGTGGCCAGCGCCGTGCCGAATACGTACCCGGGCGGTGGCGGCAGGTAGTACGGCGGGTAGCGCGGATACCACCATGGCCCGTAAACCACCGTCGGGTTGTAAGTCGGCACGTAAACCACTTGGGGTTGGGCGGGTTCGATCACGATGACGGTCTGTTGGGTCTGCGGTGCCGCTTCAACGATCACCTTCTGCTGCTCGGTCGTTTCGAGGTTTCCCGCCTTTTTTGCTGCAGCCCGCAGCCGTTGCACCGCGTCCATGACGTCCTCGGGCTGGGCAAGGAAGGCATCGCCGAGTTTCTGGACCCAGTCGGGTTCCTCTTCCATGGTTGCCAGAACCTGGGGAAAAGCGACGAGCGACTGCACGCTCGGGTCCCAGGACTGGTTCTCGACCGCCTTGACCGCCGCATCGCCCTCCTGGTCGGGATTCGCCTTGGACCACTTGGCCGCCTCGGCGACGTCCGCCGGATAGGTGGCGGCCATCAATACCTGCGACATCAGCGAATCGGGATACAAGGCGATCGGCGCAAGCATCTGGTCGAGCTCTTCCACAGTGAAGGTCTTATCCTCCTGTGCGTCTGCTGGCAAATCCATAAACAGGGTAAAGATGAGCAGCAGACTCATCAGAATTGACAACGGTTTCATCGTTTCTCCTCTCTGGCATGTGCTTTGGCCCAGTGACTGACTGTTTGCCAAACGCATTGAGCCACCCAATTTTCTTCCGTCGGGGCTGGTTGCCACCAGCTTTCCGACTGCCTTACTTTTTCCAAGTTGAGCGTTTCATATTTTCGATATGACAAAATTAATAATCGCTCAATTTGGGTTTTAATCGACCGGGAAGACACGTCCCCAGTCGCGTTGCATATCCACGACGGTCCATCCGCGTTCTTTCGCCGCATCGAGGGCCTTGTCGAGACGGCCGATTGATGACTCACGATCGTAAGCATATTCGCGCTCGGCGTCGGTGTGATGGACGATGAGGGCGAAGCGCGTTCCCGGGCCGGATATCGTCCATTGGATCATCTGCAAATCGCCGTCGGAGTTACCGAAGGCAGCGATGGGCCGCCGGCCGATGTGCCGGTTGATGCCCACCGGCTTGCCGGCCTTGTCGTCGATAAAGTCGATTTCAGGCAGGCGCACGAGGACCGGCTTGCCGTCGCGCAGCTCGAATTTGGTCTCGATGCTGCTGCCGACCACCTGCTCGGGAGGGATGCCGTATACCTCTTCGGTCCACGGCCGCATGAACTCGATGCCCCCGCCGGAGACGATAAACGTCTTGAAGCCGTTGGCTCGCAAATAAGCCAACAGCTCGAGCATCGGCTGGTAGACAAGCTCGGTATACGGTTGTTTGAATTTCGGATGTCGCGCAACATCCAGCCAATCTTTGACCGTTTGGGCGAACTCCGTGGTGGTCATGCCGGCATGCGTGACCATGATCAGTTCCAGCAGCGCATGCTCGCCCCCGGATGCAATCGTCTTCAGGTCACCCTCGAGTGCGGCCTTGAAGGGCTGCATGTTCTTCCATTCGGGATGCGCCGGCGCCAGGACCTTGACGCGGTCGAGTACGAACGCAAGCTGGACATACATAGGCTGTTCGATCCACAGGGTACCGTCGTTGTCAAAAACGACGATGCGCTCCGGCACCGGCACGTAATCAGCGCTGTCGGAAGTGGTGACGCGCTGCACAAAGTCGACGATGGACTGCTTGGCTTCGCCTTCGTTCCACGACGGCAGGTCGGCGGCAGCGGCGGCCATTGGCGCCACCGCCAGCACCAAGGCCAGCGTGATGATCTTTACGATATTGCGTTGCATTTTCGTTTTCATTAGTCGAGCGCCTTGCCGATAAACCCGGCGGGGGACATGAACCGGTATAGCCAGGCCCGCACGAGGCTATCACAGCGGTTATCGTGCGCCGCCGGGTGTTTGGATTTTTTCCAGCGCCTGTTCCAGGCTAAAACTGGCGGTCTTCTCTGGTGCGGCGGGAACGCTTTGACCGGTGCCAGGAATTGCCGGACATAGGCCTGGGAAGGCACCAGCATGAAGACATGGTCAAGCAACCAATCGTAAGAATCGCGCCTCAGGTTGAACATCAATCGAGTACTCCCTCGATGGAACAATCAGCACAATCAAGCCCGTACCAAAGCACAGCGGTGATTAGTGCTCTGTCTTCAATGTAGAACGCTTTAGAACTTCAAGAGTGAGGTTTTGATGCTGTAATTCTCTCAGGGTTCAAGGTAGCGAGTAGAAAATATAGTATAAATCGACGAAAGTTAAGGCATTATGGAAAGGAATCAACCACTGGATCGAAAAAGAGTCATCGTTTGACGGCCTGGTACACAGCATACCTTTGACTTATTTTCTGACCACATACCAGTTGTTCTGTATGTCGTGAGCCAGTTGGTGGGTTTCTATCGATAGGAAACCGGCTTTGCCAAGGTATTCCCGCGCTTTTTCTTCACCCCACATGGCACCCAGTCCCTCGCCACCCTGTGACAGTGAAACCGTCATGCAGTGCATGGTCGAAATGGTGTAAATGAATGTGCCGATCGGATGGTCGACATTTTTATAAACGTGGCTCGATCCCCTGATGTCCTGCATCAAATAAACGCCGTCGGATTTCAAGGCGCGGTGAATGCCTTTGAGAACGTTGAGCGGATTGATCTGATCGTGTATGGCGTCAAAAGAAGTGATCAAATCGAACGCTTCAGGTTCTGCCGTTTCGTCAAAATCGCTCAGGTCACGGACGACAAATTCGACATTGCGCATGCGATTCTGTGATGCGTCGGAGCGCGCCGTGCCGATCGCCTCCACGGAAAGGTCCATCCCCGTAAAGCGGCTGTTCGGATACAGTTCGGCCAACCGGTTCATTATTCGCCCGGCGCCGCAACCGATATCCAGAGCACTGATTCCATTGGCGAGCCTTTCACTAAGTCCTGAAACAAGGGGAAGTATATGTGACTCGAGCGACGAAAGCACCGACTGACCGCTGTCTTCCGCCATAATGGCGTGAAAGCGCAGAAATTCATCGTACGGAACCCCGCCCCCCTTTTTGAAACACTCGACAATCTTGTCCTCCACTGAGCCCATCAGGCCAATGTACTGGGTGAAAACGGCGAAATTGTCGGCACCCACTGCGCGGGTCAAAAAAGCGGCGTGTTCGGCCGGCAGCCTATATCTTGTGCTCGTCGGATCGACGTCGATCACCCCGGCAGTGACCATCGCTCCCAACCACTCACGGATATAGCGTTCGTTAAGGCCGGACGCTTTAGCCACTTCCTCCGAGGTCGAAGGAGGCAATGCTCGCATGGCATCAAAGATCCCCGTACGGTGGCCTATGGACATCATCAAGGACAATGAGCCGTAATTGAGCGCCGTTAAAAGTTTTTCTGAAAATAATTCAGCTTTGTCTTTGTCAAACGCCTGCTGATCGTTTTGTGAGGTCATGAGATTACCTCCTTGTACTACGATTTTGCGTCAACTTGTTCATATTGACAGGCAAATCGTCCAAATTCATATGGCAAAATAATAAGACCAAGTTTGTCGATTGCCAGTGTTCGAACTGCAAACAGGGTTCCGGAAATATGCGGACGGATGGCGAAGACCAAATTTCAATTATCTGGTCAGTGGATGAAGCAGCCGGGACAAGGGGATGAAAAAATAAACGTTGAATGCAGGAAGTGTAATTTGTTAGTATTTGTCATTCTCAATCGGGGCGGTCATGATCACTCGCCCTCCTTTTGAGTTGCCATTTATTGGTTTCAATTGCAACGAAGAGATTTTCAGTAATCCTAATTAATAACGATGCAACAACCGGCCGGAAGGACACCAGTCAAGTAGTATCGGCGACCCGGTTTACAGGACCCGTGAGCGCAGTGGATAAGATGATAGGGGAAAAAAATGACTGCTAAAGAACCCCACCGATGGCGGCATAAGCTGCACGAAATTATCTTTGAGGCGGACACACCGGCAGGCAAACTGTTCGATGTCCTACTGATTTTCTCGATTGTCATCAGCGTGGTGCTGGTTATGCTGGACAGTGTCAGTGGCATTCGCACTGTTTACGGCCGCTGGCTGTATCTCGGTGAATGGTTTTTTACCCTGCTGTTCACCGTCGAATATCTCTTGCGGTTGCTGAGTGTCGGGCGGCCGTTGGCATACGCCACCAGTTTTTTCGGAATCGTCGATCTTATGGCCATTCTACCCACCTACCTGAGCATTTTCTTTCCGGGCTCTCAATATATGCTCGTTATCCGGCTGCTACGCGTCCTGCGCATTTTTCGGGTGCTCAAACTCGTGCCCTATCTCGGAGAGGCCCGACTGCTGATGCAGGCCCTGAAAGCCAGTCACCGTAAAATAACCGTGTTCCTCTTCACCGTGATGATCCTGGTGGTTATCTTCGGCTCGCTGATGTATTTGATCGAAGATCCGGGCAGCGGTTTCACCAGTATCCCACAAAGCATTTACTGGGCGATCGTGACGCTGACCACTGTCGGCTACGGCGACATTTCTCCTCAAACCGGTCTGGGCCAGTTGCTATCGGCGCTGATTATGGTGATCGGCTACGGTATCCTGGCCGTGCCCACCGGAATTGTGACCGTCGAGATGGCACAGTCCTTCAAACGTAAAGTGTCGACCCAGGCCTGCCCCGAGTGCAGCGCCGAAGGACACGATGCGGACGCCAAAAACTGCAAATATTGTGGGGCAAAATTGTGAGATCGGCTTCATATCGAAAGAAACTTGGTGGTATTGGAGCGAGGTCACCCGATCAACAGAACCCTTTTAGAGTTGCCGATTCCGGGACCAAATATCGTCTCATCATGACAAAATGTGACAATTTACTTCTGTCTTTGTCCTCTCCGTAAGTCATATATTGTAACCGCATTGACATTTTTTGGCATTTGTAAAGTACCTGCCCTTACCCTGCCACAAGTTAACCCCCTATATTCACAGCACTTTTTTATATTTTTTTTTGGCACAACAATTGCTTGCATTAAGTTATTTTTAATTCGCCCAGAGACGATAAATGTCAATTTCCTTGGACCAAATAAAGCTGAACTGGTGCACGCTTTCCTTTCCGTCTGATCTCGAAATGGATTATCTCGAGAATTATTTCAGGAAATCTCTGAATCACTTCCGTTTGGCTATCCTGTTCGCCATATTCTTCTACAGTTTCTTCGGTATCCTCGATGCCTGGCTGGTACCCGAAGCCAAGGAGCACCTCTGGTTCATCCGATATGGAATCTTTTTACCAATTGTCGGTTCTGTTTTTTTGTTTTCGTTCCACCGCGGATTCAAGCAATTTTCGCAGCCGTTTATCGCCTTGTCTTTGGTAGTCGCGGGTCTTGGTGTCATTGCCATGACCGTAATTGCTCCCTATCCAAGCAATTACTCCTATTACGCCGGGCTCATTCTCGTTCTCATCTACGGATACACATTTTTAAAATTGAGATTCAAATGGGCGACTTTGGCCGGTTGGACAATCGTTACCGCATACGAAATTGCCGCTATTTTTCTGAGCAACGCGCCCACGCCTGTACTTATCAACAACAATTTTTTCATTTTGACGGGAAACCTTATCGGAATGTTCGCCTGTTATTCCATCGAGTATTATTCGCGCAAGGATTTTTCGCAGGCAATTTTACTGGATGAAGAAAAGAAAAAGGTCGATGCAATCAACAGCGACCTCGAGCGAAGAGTTGCGAAGCGTACCGAACAACTTGCCTATTCAAATGCTGAATTGAGGCAAGAAATTTTAGAGAGAATAAAAAGTGAAAAAGCCCTGAGTGAGAGCGAAAAAAAGTACAGAACCATACTGGAAAGCATCGAAGAGGGGTATTTCGAAGTCGACTTGAAAGGAACGCTTACTTTTTGCAACAGTTCGCTGAGCAGAATAACCGGTTATTCCAAAAACGAACTTCTGGGTAAGAACAACAGGGAATATACCCATCCTGAGACGTCAAAAAAAATGTTTCATATGTTCAACAACGTCTACAGGACAGGAAAGCCAGCGATTGTCTCCGACATTGAAATATTGACCAAAGACAGGATCAAATTAAATTTTGAGTTATCGGCCAACCTGATCAAAGGCGATGACGGCGTGCCAGTCGGTTTCCGCGGGATTGTCCGCGATGTTTCCGAACGCCTCAGGGCAGCAAGCGAGAAAAAGAAACTCGAACAAAAAGTTCAGAAAGCGCGAACAGCGACCATTCTGGGATTGGCCAAACTGGCGGAATACCGCGATACAGATACCGGTCAGCACCTCGAGCGAATCAGGGAGTATTCAAAATTGATCGCATCGGAATTGGCGCTCAGCTTCAAGTATAAAGAGTATATTTCGGAGAGATATATCGAAGACATATACTACTCGTCCATCCTTCATGACATCGGAAAAGTAGGTGTACCGGATACAATTTTGCAAAAACCATCCAAGTTGACGGCAAATGAATTCGAAATTATGAAGCACCACACGATACTCGGCGGCTATGCGCTGGATTCCATCGATTCCCAGACAAGTGGCAAATCTTTTCTCACGATAGGTAAAGAAATCGCCTATTTCCATCACGAAAAATGGGATGGAACCGGTTACCCCAATGGTCTGAAGGGAGAAGACATACCTTTATCGGCCCGAATCGTGGCGCTGGCAGATATTTACGATGCTTTGGTTTCAGAACGAGTGTACAAGAAGGCCATGTCTCATGCCGAAGCCCGGACAATTATTATAGGTGAAAAAAGCAAAACATTCGATCCGGACGTTGTCGACGCTTTTTTGTCAATTGAAGAAAAATTCATCGATATTTCGAATCGAAACCATTGCGATACCCGTCACATTCCCCAAGCGACCGCCCCGATGAAATTGGTGTGTGTCAGCGACGTATAGAATAACATTCTATGCTCTAAGAACGGCCAGTAGACAAAGAAAATGAGAAAACCAGAAGCCTTTGAAATATTGCAGATGATTGTCGATGAGATGGGCATACCACCGCAGGCGGTAAACATCAAGGCGTTGACAGACAAAGATTTCAAAAAAATCAGAGCGCTGTGTCTGGCTGCCGCTACACTGCTCTCGACGGAAAAATCCGACGAAGTCTCCAGCCGGCTCCCCGCTGCCCGTTCTCTGCAGTCGGAAAACAGATCATTAAATGGAATTCTTAAATCTATCGAAAAAACCGCTATTTGTGATGCGCTCAACGAAACAAATTTCAACAAGACAAGAGCCGCCGAATTGCTCGGTATTACGCCCAGGCAGCTTCGATATAAACTGGCTGCCCACGACATGTCATAGAAACCCCAGGAATCTTTGAAAGGGCGTAGAGAGCCCATGACAGGGGATGAGTAATGAAAGATCACAAGGATTTAATCATGCCGGCCACTTTACCCGGCCCACACGCAATGGACTTGAATCCTCTCACCTTGTCGTTTTCAGGTGACCTCGAGAAGTCCTTCCGGGAGCATTTTTTTTCGAACTCATTGAAACTCGTCAGAATTTCCCTTTTGGCTGGTATTTTTTTCTATGGTTTCTTTGGGATTCTCGACGCACAACTGGTTCCCGATATGAAAACCAAGCTGTGGTACGTCCGCTTTGCCTTTGTTTCCCCATTTCTTTTAGCCGTGATCGTTTTTTCGTACTTTAAAAATTTCAAAAAATACTTTCAGGCCGCGGTAACAACGTCCATGATCATCGCCGGGCTCGGCATCATAGCCATGATTTTACTTGTTCCCCCGCCTGTAAACTACTCTTATTATGCCGGACTGATCCTCGTATTCATCTGGGGCTATGCTTTTACGAGGGTCCGCTTCGTATATGCCACCCCGGCCGGATGGCTTCTTGTCATACTCTACGAAATCGTAGCCGTACACATCAGCAAAACGCCCTATTCGGTGTTGTACAGCAACAACTTTTTTTTCATCGGCGCCAACATCATCGGGATGTTTGTCTGCTATTCCATCGAATACTATGCACGGGCCAATTTCTTCATCACCTATTTGCTTGAAAAGGAGCAGCAGAAAATTAAGGCTGCCAATCGCCGGTTGGAAGAAATCGTCGACAAGCGCACAACCCAGCTTCTGAGAATCAACGAGGACCTGGTTCGTGAAATTGAAGAACGCAAGCGTTTAGTCAGAAAAACAGTTGGGCTGGGATCGAATTGCAGCTAGTCCAGAACAAGACGGAGTTTATGAGATTGTATGAAGGTATTATTGCACTTCATTACGGTATCCGCCGTTCATCAGAAATCATCAATCAATGAATAACACCGTATCATCTGAGTATACTTTCGCAGTCATCGATAAGGATTTTCAGGCCCTTTTTGCAGCGCTAGAAAAGGGGCACATCGATATCATGCATCGTGTCAACCGTTTCTCAGGTAACGGTAATGGGCTGCAAAACAGACTTAGCGAAGAAATCGAGGCTTTCGAGCCCTGGCGCCTATCAATAATGGATCAGCTTGCCGATATTGTTGACGATTTTGATGAGAAACAAAAAATCGATCATAGGAACTATATCCGGACCACACGTTATTATCATATCGTTCAGGAAGCACCTTTTTACTGGAGAATAATAAATAAGCCCAACGGATATGCCGGGGATGCCGAGATGATGAGCTATATTTATCGCAATCAGTTCGAAGGCAGCACGCCATTCGGTAAATTTATGCACAAGCATGCCGTCGAAACCAAAGCCTGTCAGTCCGTGAGAAACCGAAAAACCTTCCTGGTGGAGCAACTCCGTTCTGCAGAAAAAGGCAAGGTTCTGAGCCTTGCAGCCGGCCCGGCTCAGGAAATCAGAGAGGTTTTGAGTGACCACCGGGAAAACACTTACCAGTTCCTGGCACTGGATCACGACCTCGAAACGCTGCAGCGCTTCAGGTATCCAATCAGGCCGAACCAGTTCACTTATGCCCTCGCAAACGCCTTCCAAATAATTGCCGGCAAGCATTATGCGGCCAAGCCGAGACACTTTTTGGAAAAGTATTGTTATCCCAGAAAGGACTTTCGCGGACTGAGAAAATTATACTGTTCGCTGAAGTATGAATTGATCGATTTGAAAGGGGAACGATTCGATATCGTCTACAGTGCCGGTCTTTATGACTATATCGAAACATTCCAGCTGGATGACTCCAAGGGTACCGTGGCCCTGACAAAGAACCTGTTCGATCTGGTCAAAAGCGGCGGATCACTGATTGTCGGTAACTTTAACCATAACAATCCCAAAGACCTTCGGTTTGTTATGGAGTATATTTACGACTGGCAGCTCATATACCGACACAAATTTGAGATGATGGATTTTGCACGAACGATTGATCAGCAGGAGATCAAATCCATTCAAATTTACGAAGAGCCTCTGGGGATAAACTATTTTCTTAAGATAGAGAAAAACTAAACGCTATGCGCCTAAGATCCCACTGACGAAAATATACTTTTAAACGTTAAATCTTAGTTTTTTTAAAATAACGAAGAATTCGCTTGCTTTCTTCTGAATAAAGATTACTATGGGATCAATCAATTGTGTCCTGATTAATTTACGGGACGGTTTCTTTCTGAAGGAATAATCCATTTTTCAAAGTGGCACCCTCCAGTTTGCGACGTTGAAATTTAATAAGAAAGGAGGATGCTATCATGACCAATGGAACTGTTAAATGGTTTAATGACCGCAAAGGGTTCGGGTTCATTGAGCAGGAAGACGGAGCGGATGTGTTCGTTCATCATTCGGCCATCAACTCATCCGGTTTTAAATCCCTCAATGAAGGTGACCGGGTTTCGTTTGACATAGAGCAAGGACAAAAAGGTCCTGCTGCTGCAAATGTCAGTGTGATTTAACGTTCATTTCCGAATGAAAAGGGCATTCCTTCTCAAATTGAGGGGATGCCCTTTTTTTGTTTGAATTTATTCCTTCACAATTCTCTATCATCAGTCCTTATAGTGGTTGTCAAAAAAACGTTCCGTTATAGAATCGTTTTTTTCACCAACCACTTATACCATCCTTCCGTATGTCGGAATTTATTTTTAAAAAGCAGTATAAACCTCAAAGCAGCCTGCGCACAGATCCTTATCTTTTTGTCATGATAAAATTACAACCAAGGAGGCATCACATTGGCAAGATCGAATTATCAATTTAATAAACGTCAAAAAGAATTAGCAAGGAAGCAAAAGAAAGAACAAAAGAGACAACTCAAATTGGATAAAAACACTGAAAAATCAGAAGAGAATCAAAATCAATCCCAGAATGAAGGGGAGATTCAAAGCCAGTCCCAGGATGAAGGAGAGAATCTATAGGCATAGAGAACGGAGGGAAAGGAGAGCAGTTGGGGCGAATATCTCAAATTGTGTATAGTAAAAAAAGGAACCGGAGTGTGCATAATGCTTGCAGACCTCAAGCGTAATCAGTCGCAAGGGGAAGAAATCGCGAACAGTATTAGCCACGGTATAGGGCTGATCGCCGCACTCGTCGGAACGCCATTTCTCATCATGCATGCATTACGGCACGGAGATGCCGGTTTCATTGCCGGCACGAGTCTCTTCTCCGTGACCATGATACTTCTTTACCTTGCCTCTGCCCTCTACCACGCGTTACCAATAGGCAAAACCAAGCGCAGTTTTCGAGTCATCGAACATTCCGCGATCTTTCTCCTTATCGCTGGTACGTACACGCCGTTAACGCTTGGGGTCCTTCGTGGCGCAGTGGGCTGGACGCTTTTTGGGGTTGTTTGGGGTCTTGCTGCAGCAGGGGTCGCGCTGAAGGCATTTGATAAAGCCTCACATCCAGTTCTCTCCACCGGCCTCTATCTGTTGATGGGGTGGCTTATCGTTTTTGCCGTCAAACCGTTGTTTGCCAGGATGCCGCCGGCGGGCATGCTATGGTTGATTGCGGGAGGTTTGTCTTACACCGCCGGCGTCGCATTTTTCGCAACCGATTCGCGGCTAAAGTATGGCCACCTCATCTGGCATCTATTTGTTATAGCCGGTACCACATGCCATTACTTCGCAGTGCTCTGGTATGCGGCCTGAAAATCTATTGGATAGGGACGGGGTTACGCTGCTGGGCTTCCTCAACCGACCCATCAATTGAAGCATACGATATCCAATGAATCTCCCGGCAGCAAGCTGCAGAGAGATTCATTTTCACTGCTGAGACCGAAATTTGCATTGAACAGGTATCACGGTTCACTTGAAATCAGGTAACAAGATACGTGGATGGAAACCAAGTTCCGTGCGTTTCCTCACCGCCTCGCATCCTCGCATTAAGGTTCAATTTTCGTGCCCAGGACTTCCAGGAAGGCCGCCAGCCATTTCGGGTGTGCCGGCCAGGCAGGAGCGGTTACCAAGTTTCGGTCACGATGGGCGCTGTCGACGGCGATGTCCATGAATTCCCCACCGGCCCCTTTGACATCCGGACCCACGGCCGGGTAGGCCGAACAACTGCGGCCCTTGAGAACGCCGGCTGCGGCGAGGACCTGGGCGCCGTGACAGACGGCGGCAATCGGTTTGTCGGATTCGGCAAAATGGCGCACGATCTGGATGACGCGTTGATTGAGCCGGATATACTCGGGCGCCCGGCCACCGGGGATCACCAGTGCGTCGTAGTCTTCGGCCCGAATTTCGTCGAAGCTGGCGTTGAGGGCGAAATTGTGGCCCGGTTTCTCGGTGTAGGTCTGGTCGCCTTCGAAGTCGTGTACCGCTGTCCGAACGGTTTCGCCGGCCTTTTTGTCGGGGCACACCGCGTGTACCGTGTGCCCGACCATCTGCAGGGCCTGAAACGGCACCATCACCTCGTAATCCTCCACAAAGTCACCGACAAGCATAAGAATTTTCTTGGCGCTCATGGAAACCTCCTTTAATTTTAATGATTTACTGACCGGGCTTTCACTGAGAGAATAGATATATGAGACCTCTCCGGGTATGGTGGTTCTGGTGAGCAGAGAGTAACCACCGCCATTGGAGAAGTCAATCGGCGGAGCGTATCGGATTTATAAGATTTTTTGTGTCGGAAGGATTTTGAATGGTCATATACTGAATGTCAGAATTATATACCGATTGGCTCTTTTTTAAATCCCCCTGTCCCCCTTTGTCAAACGGGGAACTGGTAAAGGTCTAAAGTGGCTCCAAAACAGCTCTTGCGTCAAGAAGGGATGCCGGAGTGTCAGCGTTCCCCCCTTTCAAAAAAGGGGGGCCAGGGGGGGATTTTTTACTGTCGCACACACCCTCACATCGGAACATATTTATGTCAACAGCTATAACACATCCGCGTCAGCCTCAATCGTCGGCCACCGTTTCTGTATTCGCTTCAGTTTTCGCTGCTCCCTTTTCCGCCGGTGTCATCCATCCCCCGCCGAGCGCCTTGTACAGATTCACATAGGCGTTCAAATACCTCTGCTTCAGATCGGAATACTGCAGTTGCACGTTGAAGAGGGACCGTTCGGTTTCCAACACTTCCAGATAACTGCTGAAGCCCTTGTCGTAGCGTTCATTCGACAACATGTTGGCATTCTTGGCGGCTTTCAGCTGGTTTGCCACGGCGGCAATTTCTCTTTTATAGCTCTCGATGCCGACCAGGGCGTCTTCAACCTCTCGGAAGGCATTCAGGACCGCATTTTCGTACTGAAAAAGCACCTGTTTGGTCGCGGCCTTTTCGATGTCGACCCGGCGAATGTTTTTGTTGAAGTTATAGATCGGTCCCACCAAACCGGCCCCGGCCTGCCAGAGTCCTCCGGATGAGGATATTCCCGCAAGGTCCGTACTGGCGACACCGAGCGTGCCTGTCAAGGTTATGGCCGGAAAACGCAACGCCTCGGCAACGCCGATAAGTTCGGTCTGGGCTTTGAGAAGGTACATGGTTTCGAGGACATCGGGCCGGCGTTCGAGGAGAGTGGACGGCAGACCGGTCGGTATATCCGGCGGCAGGGTCTGTTTGATCAGCTCTGTCCCCGTCTCTATCGGTTCAGGCAGATGGCCGATTAAAATGCTCAAGGCATTCTCGGTCTGGGCGATGGCTCGCTGGTACAGCGGTATTGCTGCTGCGGCAATTTCTTTCTGGATTTGGGCCTGGTTCAGGTCGAGCTCGGAAATAATGCCCTTGTCGAAGCGCTGCTGAATGATATTAAGGCTTTTCAGCCGGGATTCGAGCGTATTTCGAGAAATGGCCAACCGTTGATGAAAATCGAGCAGTACAAAATAGGTGCTGACGACATCGGACACGAGACTGAGTTGAACCGTTCTGAATCCATATTCGGAAGCCATAAGCTCGGCCATGGCCGATTCGGTGGCCCGGCGGAATTTGCCCCACAGGTCGATTTCCCAACTCAGTGGCGCCCCAATGAAGGCCACCTTATCAGTCGTATTCGCCCGCCCGGGTGCAATGGAATTACCGATGACGGCCCCGCCTTGAACGTCCAGCCGAGGATACTGGTCGGCCCGTGTGAAGCCCACAAACGCGCGGGCCTGTTCGATACGGGCAACTGCAATTCCGAGGTTGCGATTGTTCTCGAGGGCTGTCGTCACGAGGGTGAAGAGAACCGGGTCGTCGAACAGCTCCCACCATTTCAAATCTTCCGCAGATCCAACCGGCATGGTATCGAGCCGGTAGCTTTGGGGGGTTTCGACAACAGGTTCCTTAAAAGCAGGCCCCAGTGCGCAGCCCGCCACAAGAATCGATAGCCAAACGGTCGCCACCTTGATTGCTGTCTTTGGTTGAACACGTTTCATTGCGTCCCCTGCCCTGCTATTGTTTGCGCATCCCTTTTTTGCTCGTAGCGGGCCACCTTGCCGACGAAGACAAACAGCATCGGGTAAAAGAAGACGCCCAGCACGGTTGCCATGGTCATCCCCCCCAACAAGGCCATCCCCATGATCACCCGGGCTTCGGCCCCGGCACCGGTGGCAACGACCAGCGGCAACACGCCCAGAATGAAGGAAAAGGCCGTCATCAGTATCGGTCGGAACCGCAGCCGGGCCGCTTTTATGGCCGCATCGAACAACGAAAGACCCTTGTCGAATTCAAGCTTGGCAAATTCAACAATCAAAATGGCATTTTTTGCCGCCATCGCGATCAGCATCACGAGGGCAATCTGGGCGAACACATTGAGCTCGAAGCTCAGGCTGTAAAGCCTCGCCAGATACAACGCCAGAAAGGCCCCAAAAATCGCAAACGGCGTCCCCAGCAGGATGCTCAAGGGCAGTGACCAGCTTTCGTACTGGGCGGCGAGGATCAAAAAGACAAACACCAACGAAAACACAAACACAATTCCACCGGTTCCGGAGGCCTTTTTTTCCTGGTAGGACATGTTGCTCCAGGCGTAGCCCATATCAGCGGACAGAACCTCGGCGGCCACCTCTTCCAGGGCGGTCAAGGCCTGGGCCGACGTGTAGCCGGGGGCCGGACCGCCGGTCAACTCGATGGACCGGTACAGGTTGAAACGGTTGGTAAAGTCGGGACCGGAAATATCTTTGATGCTGACAAATGCCGACAGGGGGACACTGGCACCGTCGCGATTGTTGACAAAAAACAGGTTGACCTTGTCCTGGCTCAACCGGTAGGCCGGCTCCGCCTGGATATACGCCTTGTAGAGTCTTCCGAAGCGGTTGAAATCGTTCACGTAGGCGCCCCCCAGAAAGGCACCGATGGTGGTGTAGATGTCGTTCAGGGAAACACCGGCCCTGAGCACTTTGTCGACGTTGAGTTCCATGTATCTCTGGGGCACACCGGCCCTGAAGGTCGTAAACACGGAACCGATTTCAGGACGTTTCGTCGCGGCTTGAATGAAACCGGCGGTTTGGTCGGCGAGGTATTGAGCGGTATTGCCCCCCTTGTCCTGGATCAGCATGGTAAAGCCCGAACCGTTCCCCAATCCGGGAATGGCCGGAGGGCCGAAGGCGAAAACCTGGGCCTCGTTGATGGCCGCGCGAAAATCCCTGTTCAGGAGGGCGACGATCTCATTGGCGGTTTTGTCCCGCTCGCCCCAGTCCTTGAGAGAAACGCCCATAAAGCCGGCATTGGTGGACATGCTGCCTGAAATCAAACTGAACCCGGTGGCGGTGGTGATGTAATCCACCTCCTTGTAATTGGCGATTATTTTTTCCACCTTGCGGGCGACTGCATCGGACCGCTGCAGGGACGCGGCGTCCGGCAATTGGATGTTTATCAGCAAATACCCCATATCCTCTTCGGGCATGAAGCCGCCGGGCAGAATGCTTCCAAGGTACCCCAACCCAACCGTAACCATACCGATAAAGACAAGGCCCCGGATAATTTTACGGGTTACAAAGTCGGTCAGCTTCATGTACGCGTCGGTGGCCTTGTCGAAGGCCTTGTTGAACCCCCGAAAAAAGAGCCCGAGCGGCCCGCGGGATTCTTTCCGTTTTCTGAGCAGCAGAGCACACAGGGCCGGACTGAGGGTCAAGGCGTTGATCGACGAAAAGACCACCGAGACGGCCACCGTGATGGCAAACTGCTGGTAGAGCCTCCCGGTGATGCCTCCCATGGCGGCTACCGGGATGAACACCGCCACCAGAACAAGGGTGGTGGCGATAACCGGTGCGGTGACTTCCTTCATAGCCTCCTCTGTAGCCGTGCGGGGATCCAAGCCTTCCTCAATCTTGACCTGGACCGCTTCCACAACCACGATGGCGTCGTCGACCACGATGCCGATCGCCAGCACCAATCCCAGAAGCGAGAGCACGTTGATGGAAAAACCGATCAACGGGAAGACGATAAAGGCGCCGACCAGGGAAACCGGGATGGCGATGGTGGGAATCAGTGCCGCCCGCCAGTCCTGGATGAAAATGAAGACCACCAGAATCACCAGCGCCAGGGCGATGAAAAGCGTGACGACGATTTCATCGATGCCGGCCGTAATGGCCAATGTAGTGTCCAGGGACACATCGTAGCGGATGCTTTCCGGAAAAGACGTCGATAGATCGGCCATGGTCTGACGGACCTGCTGGGCCAGCTCGACTGCATTGGAGCCGGGGGCCTGGTAAACGGCGATCATGGCGCACTGCTTGTTGTTGAACCGCGTGAAGGCGTTGTAGGTTTCCACGCCCAGTTCGACCTGAGCGAGATGCTTGATCTTGACCTGGGAGCCGTCTGCAGCGGTTCTGACGACGATCTCACCGAATTGCTCTTCGGTCTGCAGGCGCTCGGGAAGCTTTACCGTGTAAGTAAATTCAGTACCCGGCGGAGCGGGTTCGGCCCCGAACTTGCCGCCGGGTACAATGACGCTCTGGGCGCGAATCGCCGCGATGATTTCGGGCACGGTAATGCCCCGGGTGGCCAGGAGGTCCGGTTTTATCCAGATTCGCATGGAATAGTCACTGGCACCGATCACATTGACCCTTCCGATACCCCTGATGCGCGCCAGGGTGTCCTTGATGTTGATCAGCGCATAATTGCCTAAAAATTGTTGGTCGAAGCGACCGTCCTCGGATGTGAGCGTGATCAGCATCATTATATTGGGTAGCGATTTCTGGGTCTTTACCCCGAATCTTTTGACTTCCTCCGGCAACTTGGCAGTTGCCGCAGCGACCCGGTTCTGGGTGAAGACGGTGTTGTTGTCAGGGTCCGTTCCCACTTCGAAAGAGACCTGGATCGTCATGGTCCCGTCGTTGGAGTTGGTGGATTTCATGTAGATCATGTCGTCGACGCCGTTGATTTCCTGCTCCAGCGGCGTCGCCACCGACTGCTCGACACTGATGGCATCGGCGCCAGTATAGGTGGCGCTGACCTCGACAATGGGCGGCGTAATGTTGGGATACTGCTCGGTGGGAAGGCCGCCTAAAAAGACGACCCCCACGATGACCGTGAAAATGGCGATAACCATGGCCACGATGGGTCGCCTGACAAAAAAATTACCCATGTTGTGTCACTTTCGTTCCTGGTTCACCGGTTCAATCTCTTTCACCGCGGGTTCCACAACTGTCCCGTCTCTTACCATCTGCAAGCCTTCGTAGACCACCTGCTCCCCGGGTTTCAGACCTTCGACGATCAGCCAGAATTCCTTGACCTTCGGACCGACCTTTATTTCTCTGCGTTCGACCGTGTTGTTCGAACCGACCACAAAGACGCTGAAGAGGCCCTGAAGTTCGGAGACACATCGCTGGGGAATAAGTATCCCGTCTTTGACCGCCTCGACCTCGATTCTGACCTTGGCAAACTGTCCCGGACGGAGCAGTTTTTCCGGGTTGGGAAAGGATGCCTGAACCAGCAGGGCCCCTGTGGTGGGATCCACCTCCCGGCCCAGAAAATCGGCCTTACCCTTGCGCTCGTATACCGATTCGTCGGCCAGTATCAGTTCAAACTGTTTCGCTTCCTGCTTGGAAGGCTCCGCCTGGGCCCGGAGGCGGGCAAACTCCAGATATTGTGATTCGGTAATAAAAAAGTTGACCAGAACCGTGTCGACTTGGGACACCGTATTCAAAATGACCGGATTCGGATTGCGCCCAACGAAATCCCCGACTTTGGCCTGTGTTTTACCGATGATCCCTGATATGGGTGAATATATCTTGGTGTAGCCGAGCTGGATTTCCAGGGCCCGGAGGTTCGCTCGGGCGGCTTCCACCGAAGAGAGGGATGCCTCATACATGGCCACGGCCGTGTCCAGGTCGCTCTGGCTGACCGCTTTCACCTCGGCGAGCGGTTTTATGCGCCTCAGATCTCCCTTGGCGTTGGCCGAAATCGTCTTGGCCTCGGCCACCCGGCTCATCTGAGCGGCAACCTTTTCTCTAGACGTCTGACTTTCGAGCGTGTAGAGCAATTGGCCCTTTTCGACCTCCGACCCCTCTTGAAAATGGATGCCTTCCAGAAAGCCTTCCACCCGCGCCGAAATGGCGATATCTTTCAACCCGAAGATTTGGCCGACAAACTCCTGGTAGATGGGTACCTCTTGGGATTCGGTAACGATAACCGTTACCTTCGGCGGCGGGGCCACTTTTTGCGCTTCTTCCTTCTTGCACGAGACAACGACCAACAGCAGACAACCGGTGATGCACAAAATCTTTCGTCTCATTATGCTATCTTTTCATTTTTAGGGGTTGATTATCGATTCACTCGATCACTTGCAGGGTAAATATGAGATGTATGCCGGAGAAAGCAAGGCGAATTTATTCAATGAGGACTCCAGCCTGGCGATTGTGCGTTAGGTGGATTTTTAACAGCCTGTTGAGATCGCTTTTTGTCACAGCTGTGATTCAATCGGCAATATCCCCATAAATCCGACACCGAAACGCCGCCAGAAACCGGTGTAGGGGTCGGTGTTGAATTCGACCGGTTGGCCGTCTTCAAATCCATGCCAGACAATCCGCTCGCTTTTATCTTTCCCTTTCCGCAGCTCCAGTTTGAAGGCGATTTTTCCGATGTTCGCATCGAACCATTGGGCCATCCCGCCGCCGATTTCCATTGATTCAAGCACAACACCGATCTCGGTATTGTGGAGAGTGGCGCGGGGGTCGAGATTCAGCGAACCGATAAAAACCGTTTGCCGATCGAAGACAAACGATTTGGCGTGCAGGCTGGCCTTGGAAGAGCCGTGCGACCCCTTTTTCTCCTTGCGCTGCTCCCGGGTAAGGCGTTTGTTCATTTCGTAAAGCTCGACCCCGTCGCGCAGCAGTGCCTTGCGGTATTTGGCATAACCCGAGTGCACGATACCGACATCGGTGGACGCCAGAGAATTGGTCAGAACGCGTACTTTTACGCCCCGCCGGCTGAGTTGGATCAGAAAGGCCGTGCCTTTTTTCCCGGGAACGAAATAGGGAGAGAAGATGATCAATTCTTTCTGCACACCGGCAAAGATCGGCCCCAACTGCGGCGCCAGATGATATTCGGTTTTATCGAAACCTTGCAGCAGTTTTTCCGGCAGATCATAAACCACCTCGGCCTTGCCCCAGTCAAAGCGGACCTCGTTTTTCCTCAAATTCTTGGCCAGGTCCGAGTTTCGAAGAGCAGAGAGGTAAGCGGAATCGGTTTGCTGGGCAACAAATTCGTCCAGCTTTTTTCGCTGTTGCTCGATTTCCTGAGTAGTGGGTGGCTGCCCTTTGAGCACCGAAGCCGGGTAGGCCAGTTCGCTGTTCCAGTAGAGGTCGAAAGCGTGGGAAACTTCCTCCACCGCCGGCCCGATGACGAGTACATCCAAATCGGCAAAGGCCAGAGCCGGATCGGCTTCGAAGTATTCGTTGCCGATGTTGCGGCCGCCGAGAATGGTCGCCTGATTATCGACCGTGAACGACTTGTTGTGCATGCGACGGGTCACCGATCCCATACGGGTGACAAATTGGGAGATACGGCTGGTCTTGCGGCTGAACGGATTGAAAATACGCACTTCCATGTTGGGATGGCTGTCCAGTGCGGCTGCTCCCAAGTCGCGTCCCCCCAGGTCCATGTCGTCGACCAGCAACCGTACCCGAACCCCCCGGTCGGCAGCCTTCAGCAACTGATCGATAAAAAGCGCTCCGACCAAATCCTTGTGGAGAAGATAATACTGCACATCGATGCTGCGTTCGGCGGCCTGCGCCAGCACGACGCGGGCCACAAAGGCATCCAAACCGTTTCCCAGCAGCAAAAAACCGGATTGATCGGGCTTGGCCTCTTTTTCGGCGCGGCGGATTTGACCGAGCGGGGTGTCGTCCGTGTCGGTCAAGGCGTGGGACTCAGCGCGCTCGAAATCTTTGGGCAGGGTGGCACAGCCAAACCCCAGAAGTGAGCCCATTACCATCACGGCAATGGCAAAGCCATAGAAACATAACATGTTCTTTTCTTTTTTTCGCGACTGGCTTATTTTATTTACTTCCATAAGGTCGTTCCAATCAAGATGAACGATTTACACCCAAATGGTCGCTATCCTGGGTTAATTTCATATGGCAATCGACCCCATTTTGCAACAATCAATGGAAAGCGTTTTTTTGATTCTTGAATTACAAAATGCCTACACTGAAAAAAACGCGAGCATCCGATCTAAGCGCACTTCTGAAAGGGCTAAATGAAGCCAGTGTCGAGTTTATCGTTGTCCGGTAAACTGGCCGATCCATTTGTCGTAAATTCCAAGTATCTTTTTTGATCGGGAAAGATCGGATATCACGCGGTCTCCGGCCAGGCGCACTAAGAGGCTTTTAGCCATCGGCCCACCGCTTTTTGCTGAAGCCATGAGAACACCGGCAATGATGAGAGAGATGGCAAACATTAAAAGGCCCACGGCCGCGCCGAAGATCGTTTTCAATAGCCATTTTGCGAATGCTTTTACCTGGGGTTCGAATTTCATTAGAGTGGATTCGAGGTTGTCGGAAGCCTTTTGCCACAGGTTTTTCACAGACCTGCCGATGAAGGGCAAGTTGCCGACGCCTTCCGGCGGCGGCGGTACCTTAATCTCACCGTTCCCCAGTTTTGTGATGAGAGGCTTTAAACTGTCGACGCTGGAAACAGCTAATTGAACGCCCGATATATGTTGAGGGGGACGTTTTGGCATGGTGCGAATGTGCCTCTGTCTTTCATCACGCATCATCTTCGGTCGAGTACTTATCCACACGGTGCAGTAGGCCTGTCTCACCCGCGATCCAGACGACCAGACGTCCGAAAGGACTAAGCTGCTTTCGCAATTCCAACACCTGACGTGCAAGTGCTGGATTGTCCGTTATGATCCCGTCGATACCACGGCTCATCATCACAGACATCTGGACCGGGTCATTGATCGTCCACACGTAGACCTTCATCCCTTGTTTGTGGGCGCGCTGGACCATCGCGAGCGATGCCGCCGCGGAATTGAGCGCCAGAAAGTCCAGATCCAGTCGAGTTAGATCACCGATGCTGGCGGTGTTGAGCAGACCGCGCGTCCATGTCGGCCGCAGAGCGGCAATCTTGCGCAATCCATCGATGTTGAGGGACATAATCATGATGTCCGATGCCATCCCGGTCTGCTCCACCACATCCACTACCCGTGATTCGAGGTTGCGATCGCGACCGTAGTACTTGAGTTCTATAACGACGCCCAGCTTATCTTTGGCCAATACCAATGCCTGACGAAGCGTTGGTACCCGCTGGTTTGAATATTCAGGCGCATACCAACCGCCGATGTCGAGGTCTCGAAGGCTTTCATTCGTAGCGTCCCAGACTTTCAGGTCGCTCCGCGCCACCTTCATAAAGTCGCTGTCGTGGGCCACCACGATGACATCGTCGGCATTTTCCTGAACATCGAGCTCAATCCAATCCGCCTTGTCGACGATGGCCTGCTGAAACGACGCCATCGTATTTTCCGGTGCCGCTCCTGAAGCACCCCGGTGCGCAATGACCTTGACGTCAGCTTCCTCGTCGAGGCCTCGGCTGACGGCGTAGCCGGCCAGGATAACCAGGGCCAAGGCTGCGGCACTGATTCCGAAAATAACCTTGCCCGGAATTTGCAAGGAAGCCTTTTTCCCGAGTGAACCGCGTGCGGCGAGTTCCGGATCAAGTCGGCCGGGGCCGGCCACGGCGCGATAGAGACGGACGATCAGCAGGGGGAACAAGGCCGTGCTGAGTATCGCAATGGCAAGATTCCCCAACCCCGCCAGCATTAGGGTAATCCCCAACCCTGCTGCCATGATCGCGAAACCCCCTCCGATGTCTGGGATCAGGACATTGCCTATCAGTCCGACGAGGAACGTGACCAGTCCCGAGAGGAGGGCAACCCCGGCGAGCCACGAGGCAAGCAGGAGTGCGATTTTCCAACCACACGCCACAACTATCCGAGCACTCTCGCGCAGCGCGGGACCAGCGCGATGACCCTCGAACAATATCAGCGGCATGGCTATAATCCAATTCGAATACTTTTTCAGAACGATGGCCGCCAACATCATCAACAGCAGCGCGGCAATCGCAATCGCCCACCAGAACTCAGGCGGTTTCTCGACCAGGTAGAAATTGATGTCATGCTTTTTAAGGAAGAACAGATAGGCACCGCCCACGCCTGCGAAAAACGGGGCG
>CAWGUE010000008.1:0-426862 GCA_963825595.1 uncultured delta proteobacterium
CTGAGACTGTCGAAAAACCCTAAATCTACCATTTTGAGGGTTATAAGTTGTTGATTTTATTATCTGCGAAATTGCTAAAATGACCATATTTTTACTTTTTCGACAGTCTCGCTATCTATATTGATTGCGGCTGTCTCAAAACCAATCCGTATAGCCAAACCCTATTTTCAGTAATGATAATGCCATTTTCCGGTTAGGCTTCCTACTTGCAAGTATCAGGGTCTCTCGGCACCGTTCCTTGCGGTCGACTGCTTACACCTGCACGGCACTCGAGCCGAATGCGTTACCTGCGGCTACCCTTATAGGATTCGAGACTGCCAAAGACCCATGCCGGGGCAGATATGATTCTGCCATTTATTTTTTACTTTTCGAGGTTCTCTCCGAGCATTACCCCCAAATTACGAATCTTTTGTATACATCGCTCTTAGGGATGTGTTTGCTTATATTATGTTATAGCATCGACAATTATATTTTAACCTAAACTGAGCGTTTAAAATTTTAAAAGGATGGGAAACAATTTTTATTAATTTGGAATTCTATCGTTTTTAATTTTTAAAATTAAAACCCTTTGGGATTGCCGATATTTATCCGCCTCTGCAGGATTACCGCATCTACGGCGTCAGATGTCGTTCCGCATAGCTAAAATCCCGCCGGCGGCGGTACGGAACGGCATCTTCCTTGTATCTGCAGCAACATCGCCAGAGGCGAGCGAGCCTCGACAATCACTCAATTTAGGTTTAAGAAAGGATGCTTCAGGCTGAAAGTCAACCAAACATGTAAAAGCCAAGCGCCTTGTCGGAGGGGTTAGAGGGGTGCATGGAGAGGAAGGCGACGCCCAGCTCGGCCTTGTCTATTTTCTTGATTACGACTTCCTTCTTGACCAGAGAATGGTTGGCATCATCGAGGTTGAATTCGATCATCAACTTGTCTCCGATGGCAAACGCCCCTTTGTCATTCAATTTGATTTTCAAACCGGTGCGGGATAGATCAACCACCGTCATATACCCTTTACCCCGGAACCGCCCGTTAACCAAGTGGGTATAGGTGCCGGGCAGATTCACCGTTTTGCGGTATTGCCGCCGCCTTTCAATGGTTACCGGGTATTTATGTCCGCAGCGTTTACAGGTGACCCGCACTTTTACGGCTTTTTCCAGTTCTTTGTGTTCGGAAAGGCTGACAACGCGAGGGTGCTGGCACTCGGGGCAGGTGAAGGTGACCATCTGGTTACTGGCTATGTATACTTTCTGGGGCATGCGAATTCCAGAATGACAGTAAGTCTATGCGTTGTTAACAAGTTATAATTATAAGCTAAAACTGATTAAAAATCAAACGTCTTCCAGTAAGTCACAAGGGATCTGAGTATATCTTACCCACGGGCCAATTGCGGATATCCATAGCCTCGCCTGTCCGTGGTGATCCGTCAACTCTTGTAATTCGAGGCTCGCGGTCTATCGAATACCCAATTGCTGCATAGTGCCCTGAATTGAAAGTCATTATTTGGTGACATATCCGGGTAATACCACTGCAATACGCGCCGTAAACAGCAGGCAACAATGTTGACAGATACTAAAAAGTATTATAAATTATATCTGTGAGTTGCGCTCAATTCATGTCTCAAGCCACCGGAGACCTAACGATAAAGGATTCGCTCCATGAAAGACGCTGATCAGAGAGGAGATTCACACAGCATCATTCCAACGCTTTTCAGTGCGATCGAGAACCTGAATGAGGAGCAGCAGCTGGCACTGTTGAGGCAACTTCTCAAAGGCCGCTTGAAAACTCAATTGTTCAAAGCCATCATCGATCTATCCGAAGTTCAGCAGCTCAACCTCTTGAAACGGCTTGAAAACTTGCCGACACACGATCTGCCGGTCAAGACCTTGAGCCTTGACGATGACCAGTCCTCCATGCGCGAACATACACGCAGAAACTGTCTATTGAACGTTGTCTATACGACCGGCGGACAAGAGTACAAAGACTACATTCTCAACATCAGCACCGTTGGCGTTTTTATCGAAACAGACGCACCCTTCTCTGTCGGCCAGGACATGGGCTTGACATTCAAGCTCCCGAATTATCAACAACCGCTGACGTTAGAGGCCAGTGTAGCCTGGACTGGAAACAAAGGTGTCGGCATCAAGTTTACGAACTTGTCACCCTACCAGGAAGAGATCATCCGTTCTTATATCGAAAAGGAGGAACCTGAATAACTTCCGCAATTACCCGCCCGATTTCGCCCAACCTCTCAATATTATTCTGTATAATTCCGTAATGATTGCGAATTACTTGCGTTAACAGCGCTGAAATGATAAAATTGTCCCTATAGTCAAAGGCCGTTTTGTCGCCGTACTGTTTATATATTTTATCACAGGGCCATCGAATTCGCCCGGAACTTCTCATCAAAAGGATAAGATATGGATCTCATTTATACCTCAATGTGTGCGCTGGCACTTCTCGGGGCCATTATTTTACTGTTCGTGGTGTTGATTAAATCATTCAAAGAAGGCGGAGCGCTCACAGGCCTTCTGGGACTTGTGACCGGCGGGCTTTACACCTACGTGTGGGGATGGCTCAAGTCGAAGCAACTTCAGTTAATGAAGCCGATGCTGTTGTGGTCGGTCTGTATGCTTCTGGTCGGCGCTCTGGTTTACGTAACCGGCCCGGCCAAAATGATACAGTCGCTTCCTTACGACGTCGGGCTGAGGCTGCTGTCCCAGAGCTCCAAAAAAGTCACTGCAGCTGAGAACGCCAATAAATCAGCTGTCAGGAAAGTCAGAAAAAGGGTCACCGCAAACAAACAGAGCCAAAATGACACCCTGAAAAATGCGGACTGGAACACCCGGGCCGTTTCCCTATGGCAACAGGCCCAGTACACGGATTCGCAAAAGGCGGTCTCGTTTCTTCAAAAGGCGATTCAGGAGGATCCAGCATTCGCCGAGGCATATAACAACCGCGGCAATGCATATCGCGACATGAGAGAGTATGCCAAAGCGATGCAGGATTACAACAAGGCCATCAGCCTCGCCCCGAACTTGGAGCAAACTTACAATAACAGAGGCAATATCTACTACGACCAGCGTAATTTTCAAATGGCCGTCAGGGATTATAACAAAGCCCTTTCCCTGAATGCCAACTACCCTCTGGCCTACCAGAACCGCGGCCTGGCGTATCACCAACTGAAAAAGCAAGACCTTGCCTGTCGTGATTTCGTCAGGGCCTGCGAGCTCGGCGAATGTGACGGGGTCCAGTGGAGCAAAAAAAACCAAACCTGCCAATGATCATCGCCAGGCATCGGTTGTCGGGACGAACCGGTAACCGAAGGTCAATCAAAGTTTAGTGACGGGAAGCCGGTTCCGAAAACCGACTTCCCGTTCTTATATTTCGACCAGCCTCCCCTGTTCTTGCGCCAGCGACACACCAACGGACCGGCCGTTCCAGGACTCTCCGGTCGTTATACAAATGAACGCCTCTTCTAGAGCCGTGCGCTGTCGTTTTACCCGGCCGACGGTCCGTTCGAATGGCCCCCTCAACGCCACCGGCACCCTTCTCATCCGCGCCGCCTGGGTCGGGCAGACATACCAGGTACAAACCCAGGGACGCGCGTTGCGCGGCAGCCGGCAGCCCCGGTGGCCCAAGTACCGGCAGCGATTACCAGGTGCGGACAATGCCTGGCTGCCGGGGATCTCGATCCCGCACAGGTGCATGAAAAGCAGGTCTTTGAAGTCGAACCATGCCCAGGCTTTCTCACAGCAGGGGTCCGGGCAGAATCGGCAGGTTGAACGGCAAAGCCGGTCGGCTGTGAGAAAAAGGGAATTCAAATGATCGGCCAGCCGTAGAGCGCAGGCCCGGATGGAGGCGAAGAAAGGGTCGTGGCGTTGGATGAGGCGAATGAAGGCCTGGTTGACAGCCTGCCATTCCGCCGGGTTCGACCACGGTGCCGCGACCGCTTCGCGCGGCGTGTTCGGGCGGGTGGGGATCATCACGCACCCGGCCGGTAACGGTCGGGCCGCATCATGACGCCCGTGCACCTGTTGCAATGATCCACGAGAACACCGATCCGCGATTTTCCGTTCGGTGCTCACAAGCGAGGTGTTTTGATAGAGAAGGGATCAGCCACACTTGTTGAACCCGCAAAAATGGCACATCATGCAGCCTTCTTCGAAACTGACCGTCTGGCCGCATTCGGGGCAGGTTTCTCCCAATAAAGCGTTTTTCCGGTTGGCGCGGCCGCCATTTTCGGCCTCGGTCAGATAGCGTTTTTCGAGAACTCTGGCGATGGCATCCGGAATGGAAAGCACCAGTCCACCCTGCTGAAACACCGGATGTTCGCCGCCGATGCCTTTCAGTTGATCAACGATGGCATTCACCTTGACACCGGCCCGGAGCGCCAATGAAACCAAACGGCCGATGGCTTCCGTCTTGGCGGTCGTTGAACGGCCCGACTTGCCGATGGTGGCAAAAACTTCGAAGGGTTGTCCGCCGTATTCCGTTACGGTGACATAGAGCTGCCCCAGTCCGGTCTTGGTCTTGGTGGTAAAACCCTCCAGTGTATCGGGGCGCTCTTTGACAGCGGTCATGAATCCGCTGCCCTTGATTTCCTTTTCTGAAAAGGAGAGTACCTGATTTTCCTTACTGCCATCTCTGTAAATGGTTATCCCTTTGCAACCAAGTTCGTAAGCCAGGTTGTAGACTTTCAGTACATCCGCCGTTGTGGCATCCCGGGGTAGATTAACGGTTTTGGATACGGCATTGTCCGTATATTTCTGAAACGCGGCTTGCATCCGTACATGCCACTCCGGTTCAACGTCATGGGCGGTGACGAAGGTTTTGCGCACGTCTTCGGGAACATCTTCCAAGTGCGCAATGCTCCCCTTCTTGGCTATCCGATTCATCAGCTCCGGGCTGTAAAAACTGCGCTCACGAGCAACACGCTCAAAGTGAGGATTGACCTCGACCAGCTCGTCGTTATCCATCACCCGTCGGACGAAACTCAATGCAAAAAGGGGTTCAATGCCGCTGGAGCATCCAGCGATAATGCTCAAAGTGCCGGTGGGCGCAATGGTGGTGACAGTTGCATTTCTATACCGGCAGCCGTTTCGGTCTTTAAATATGCTTTGGCCGTAATTCTCAAAAACCCCGCGGGTTTTAGCCAGCTCATTTGACGCCATATGCGCTTCGGTCTGAATATATGACATGACTTCTTCGGCAAGTTTCAACGCGTCTTCGGAATGGTACGGGACACCAAGTTCAAAAAGCAAATCGGCAAACCCCATCACACCGAGTCCGATCTTGCGGTTGCCATTGACCATGGCGGTGATATCCGGCAAAGGATATTGCGACATGTCGATGGTGTTATCCAGAAAACGGACAGCCAGCCAAATGATTTCCTTTAGCCGATCGTAGTCGACAGCCGGCGATCCGTCTTTTCGCACAACGAATTTTGCCAGGTTTATCGAACCGAGGTTGCAGGCTTCAAATGGCAGCAAGGGCTGCTCGCCGCACGGATTGGTGCTTTCGATTTCGCCGATGCCCGGTGTAGGATTGTCCCGGTTGACGCGGTCTAGGAAGATAACGCCCGGATCACCGTTCTCCCAAGCCTGTTCAACGAGGTGGAGATAGACTTCGGCAGCATTCAGCTCACCAACTTTCTTTTTCTCCCTGGGATCGATAAGGTCATAGGGTGCCAGCAGTTTGACGGATTCCATGAAGGCGTCCGTCACGCCGACGGATATGTTGAAATTATTCAGATCGTGATGACGTCTTTTACAGGAGATAAAATCAAGGATATCCGGATGGTCGACCCGTAAGATCGCCATATTAGCCCCACGCCGGGTGCCGCCCTGCTTGACCTGTTCAGTGGCAGTATTAAAAATTTTCATAAAGGAGACCGGCCCGGAGGCCACGCCACCGGTACTGCCGACACGACTGTCTTTGGCTCGCAGCCTCGAAAAAGAAAATCCGGTCCCACCGCCGGACTTGTGAATCAAAGCCGCATTTTTCAAGGCCGAAAAAATACCGTCCAGACTGTCATCGACCGGTAGCACGAAGCAGGCTGCGAGTTGACCCAATCGACGGCCGGCATTCATCAACGTTGGAGAGTTCGGCAGAAAGTAAAAATCCGTCATCATGCGGTAGAAAAGTCCCTCCATATAATCCACCTGATCTTCACCGCCGTAGTTCTTTTCTGCCTGAGCGATGTGATGGGCGACCCGCCGAAACATATCCTGGGGAGTCTCGATCAGCTTTCCATCAATGTCTTTTTTCAGATATCGCCTTTCCAGGACGGTTCTGGCGTTATCGGTCAAAACCAACTCGTTTTTGACAAAAATCGACTTGTCGAGATGAACCGAAGATGTCGAAGGTACACCGTATTCGCCCATCTTGGCTCCGATCAGCTTCTCTACGACCGCTGAGTTAATCGTCTCCTGCTCCATTTTGGCGATTTCCTCACGCAGAAATCGACTGATGGCAATGGCTTGGTCGTTGTTGATCGGGTTCTGCCGCGTCAACAGATCCGAAAACCGGTGGTCATCCCAACGGTATTCTCTCAAATCAAATCGCCCGTCTGCGGTAACCAATATTTTGCCCTGTTGGCCCATACGTCACTCCTAACAATTCATCTATGTGCTGCCAATATAAGTTTCGGGGTATCACGGTGCGAGAACGTGAACGCAAAAAAGCGGCGGTCGGTTTTCACCGTTCGCAGGTGGTAAACAGAAATCGCGGTTACGACGCCGTCTCAATCAAGAAAAGCAGAAAAACATTTACCACACAACATATAGTGCGTCAATAATATTCTATATCAACATCTGGATCCGATTCGGTCGGCAAGGGCGGTTTCCAGGGTTAAGTGGGGTGATGATAGAGGTCGGGTGCGCAGTTAATAAAATAAGCTGTATGCGGCCGCCGGCAATTCGTACATGTTAATCTGCGAAACCTCGGGTGGCAAGGAGACCCATAACGGTAATCGTTATGTTGCCCTGCCAGATGTCGACTTGCCGAATGACCTTTAGGCCATGCGGTGCCACCAAGCCATCGAGGCCGCGGCTGGACATGAACTGGCGGTAATTTTTATAATGGGCACCGCCGGCCATAAATTCTGCGCTGAAACTCAGCCAACGAAGGATTCGTCCAACCATGGATCTTATCGGACCCCACGCATAGTCTATGATCAATAGGCGCCCATCATGGACAAGAACGCGACGCGATTCATCAAGCACCGCTGACCGTGTAGCCGGCGCCATTTCGTGCAGCGCCATGGTCATCAAGATGAGATCAAATGAACAGCTATGAAAAGGCATCCGCCCGGCATCTCCCCGGGTGAGACAAAGCCGACCGGTGAGCTTTTTGGCGGCCACCGTCAGCATGGACGGTGAGCGGTCAAGCCCAAACGCCGTAACGCCAATCCGTGCATATCTACCTAACTGCGAACCGGTTCCACAACCGACATCCAATACCCGCCTGCCTTTGCGTGGAAATATAATTTTTTCGGCTTCAGCCCTCAGGTTTTTCAATAACGGTTCAGCCAGGGTATCGTACCACCCGGCGAGACGGTGATAGGGATCTGAAGAGATTGACTTATCGATCCAAGGCATTTTACCATTCCTCCTGCCGAAAACAGACTATCTCAGATAACATAATGTATTCGATTCGGCTTCTGTCAATCTGGCGGATCGCCGTAAGATCGGATTCAGGTCTTTGCCGGTTTTTACCGCGTCGGTTAACTTCTTAGCCCAAATATTTCATGAAATCTTCTCACCGAGCGGCCCAAAAGGCGCCATATCGGAGCATTGGTCAAACTCATGAACCATATAACCGATGCACACTTAGTCACTCCATTTATAGAAAGTATAAAATGGTTCAATCAACGGACAAATGGGTCAGGCTTCACGACGGCCGTAGATTGGGTTATTTGTCGTGCGGTGATGAATCCGGTCTGACGGTATTTTACTGCCACGGATTTCCCGGTTCGCGGTTGGAGGTTTTACTGGCAGACCGGATGGCCGCTTACCACTCCATTCGGCTGGTCGGTGTCGACCGCCCGGGATACGGGCTCTCGGATGCCAAACCTGGCCGGAGCCTGATCAGTTGGGCCGATGATATTGTCGCGCTGGCAGATTATTTAAATGTCACCCGGTTTTCCGTACTCGGCGTTTCTGGCGGGGTGCCGTATGCCATCGCCTGTGCTTTCATGTTGCCCTCCCGGTTGTTTTCGGCTGGACTTGCGTGCGGTCTGGCTCCGATCAGAAAAGCCGGAATCCTGGACGGAATGACATTGATCAATCGTTTCGGATTGATGCTGTCTGCCAAAGTGCCGTCACTGATAAGAACGGCGCTTGTACCGCTATCGATCCTGCTCAGGCGGCGCCCAGCCATAGCTTTGTCGATTATGGCCTCCAGAGCCAAACTGCCGGATCGGTCGTATTTACGCCGGAAGGATGTTGGCACAGTGATGTGCGCGACATTCCGGGAAGCGATGCGCTTCGGCGTTGCTGGAGCTGTCAGCGATCTCCGGCTCTACGGCACCGGGTGGGGATTTCAGTTAGATGACATTCGTGTACCGGTTGACCTCTGGCATGGGGAAAAAGACCGCATCGTTCCGGTGGCCATGGGGCGCTGGCTGGCAAACGCCATACCCGACTGTCAGGCCAGGTTTTTGCCTCAACACGGCCACTTTTCGTTGATCCTGGAGGGAATGCAGGCCATGTTGGGCCAATTTGTCGCCCGTAACCGTTCCTGATGCACCCATTAAAAGGTGACTTTCGGGGCGGCCTTCGCGGCTTCCTCGGCTTTGAAGTATTCCTTGCGATCCAGATGGAGGAGAAGGCTGTTGGTCAAGTTGTTTGGATATTCCGGATGGCGGCATTGAATTTTTCCACCGTCTGGCTGTAGCGTTGGCGGGCAACATTGATCCGGTGTTCACAGTTCCTTCAAGTTGGTTCTGAAGATCCTGAAAGGCCTGATTGGCCTTCAGGTTCGGGTAAGCAGCAGGCGCGACAGAGCTGAAGACAGTGTCGCCTGGGCGTCCTGGAGGCGCTGCAGGGCAGCCGGGTCGCTGAGGTCCTTGGCGGAAAGCTGCGCTGAGGTCGCTTTCGATCGCGCTGCCGTCACGGCGTCGAAAGTATCCTTCTCGTGGGCGGCATAGCCCCTGACGGTTTCGACCAAATTGGGGATCAGGTCGCCCTGCGTTGCAGTGTCGAGTCGACATCGCTCCAGCCGCGGAAGACGTTCTCTTCGAGCTGCTGCAGTTGATTGTAGCCGCATCCGGACAGTAGCGCCACGGAAACGGCAATTATCAGAAATCCGATCAACACTTCTTTCATCTTCACCTCCGGGGGAAATCGGTCTATAGCGCGGGAGCAGCTGCAGACCGCGGGACAAATGTCCATGATGAGGCCGCGTCTTACGTGTCTATCCCGGCCGATCAAGAGCCCCGCCTTTCAATGTCAGCGCACCAACCGGACAACTCTCGATACACGCACGGCATTGACCACCATCCTGGCGAACGCCACCGGGTCGGTCGAAATAACCGACCACCGTGTTGAACCCACGCTTCGTAAACGTCAGCTCCGATCGTTTGCCCTCTCTTCGGCAGACCTCGACACACCGGCCGCACAGAACACAACGATTGGGATAATAATCGAGGCAGGGATGGACAGTGTCGATTGCGGGTTCTTTCAGGCGGCGCGTAAACGGCTTGGGTTTCAATCCGATCTTCAGAAACACGGCGATATTCTGAAGGGCGCATTGGCGGTTGGCGGGGCAGTTTTTACAATCGACATCGTGAACCGACAGAAGCAGTCTGAAGGCCGTTGTCTGCAGTTGCCGGACAGAGGGGGTGTCAGTCCTGACCGTCATTCCGTTGCGGACCGGAACGCAGCAGGACGCCACCGGCTGATCCTGACCTTCTATTTCAACGAAACACAGGCGGCAGCAAGCCGCAGCTCTTTCGCTGCTTTCCAAATAGCACAGGTTGGGAACATAGTGCCCATTGTCCAGGCAGGCTTTCAGCAGGGGCATCCCTTCCTCCGCTTCAATCCGCTTTCGGTCAACCACAATTGTCACCATGGCAGCGCCTTTCGGTCGTTCGACATTATTTGACACTCTGTTCAGAAGCCATCTCAAAATTAGGATTTTGGTTCACTATCAAGGCGGAGCCGAGTTTCCCCGCTGTGCGGGACTTCCCGTCTGCTCGAGACTTCTTTGTGGGTCGCAGCCCGCAGGCATACTGAAGTATGTCCGCAGAGGCGCGGGAAGGGACCTGCGCCCCTGCCAAAAACGAGGTACCAACATGGAGATTTATCCGCCTCGGGCGGATTGAGTCAAAAAACTTTTTTGTGATGACTTCTATAGACCCTTTTTCGGCGTCGCTGCTTCCCGCTCGACGATCGGCGCCAGATCCGGCGGTGATACCTTCATCACGGCGCGGTATTCGGGCGGACAGACGACCATGCACTCTCCACACTTGACGCACAGAGACTGATCGATGCCCTTTTTGCGGTTTCTGGTGGTAAAGACCGCATCCACCGGGCAGCACCCCTCACAGACATCGCACCCGCGGGCACATCGGTCAAGATCGATGTAAAATGCGATCAGTGGGCGGCATACCATACCAGGGCATCGTTTTTCCTCCAGATGAGCGAGATAGTCGTCTCTAAAATACTTGAGAGACGTCAACACCGGATTGGGGGCTGTTTTGCCCAGCCCGCACAGGGAGCCGGTCTTGATGTCCTCGGCCAACCGCTGCAGCAGCTCCAAATCCGATTTTAGCCCCTCGCCTTCCGTCAGACGCTCCAGTATCTCCAGCAAGTGATGTGTTCCGATGCGGCAGAAGGTGCACTTTCCACAGGATTCATTGCGAGTAAAATCGATGAAGAAGCGCGACACATCCACCATGCATGCATCTTCATCCATGACCACCATACCTCCCGAACCCATCATGGCACCCGCCGCGCTCAGGGAGTCGAAATCGATGGGGGTGTCGAGATAATTTTCCGGCAGGCAGCCCCCCGATGGCCCTCCGATTTGAACCGCTTTGAACTTTTTCTGGTTCGGTATCCCGCCGCAGATATCGAATATCAGCGTCCGCAAGGTGACACCCATGGGAATTTCAACCAGACCGGGATGGGTTACGTTGCCGACAATCGAGAAGATGGCCGTACCGGGGCTACCGGGGGTGCCGATCGCTTTAAACCAGTCGGCCCCGTTTACAAGGATCGGCGGCACTGAGGCCAGGGTTTTGACATTGTTGATCACAGTGGGTTTTCCTCCTAACCCGGATTGGACCGGATATGGCGGCCTGTGCTGCGGCATTCCCCGATGACCTTCAACAGATTGTATCAGTGCGGTTTCTTCACCGCACACGAAAGCACCAGATCCCTCAAAAACCTCGATCTCCAGATTAAAAGAACTGCCTAAAATACCTCGACCCAGTAAACCCAGTTCCTTCGTCTGCTGAATGGCCCCGCGGACGATCTTCACGGCCAGGGGATACTCGGCCCGCACATAAACGATGCCCCTGGCGGCCCCCACGGCATAAGCGCAGAGGATCATACCCTCGAGAACCTGGTGGGGATTGCTTTCTAAAATCGTGCGATCCATGTAGGCGCCGGGGTCACCCTCATCGGCATTGCAGATAACTACTTTTTCGTGTCCTGCGGCCTGAATGGCCGCCTCCCATTTGGTTGCGGTGGGGAACCCGGCCCCGCCCCGCCCCCTGAGACCGGAGCGTTTGATTGCAGCGACAATTTCCTCCGGGGACCGGTCTATGGCTGACACCAAGGACACATAACCGCCGTCGGCGATGTAATCATAGATATCTTCCGGGTCGATACGGCCGCACTTCTCCATTACCAGCCGTTTTTCCTGGCTGAACCGCGGATACTCCATGATCGACGGAATTAATTCGTTCTCCACGGTGGCGCCGAGAATATGTTCCAGACGCGGGTCGCCTCCCTCCAGAAACAACTTTGTCAGCATCGTCGCTTTGCCTGGATTGACCTCGGGATAGAAAATGGGTGGAAATCCTGATTCCGGATGGTCGATGACGACAATCGGTTCTGCATAACAGTGCCCGACGCATCCGACAGTGTGAATACGCGCACGGATTCCCCTTGCTTCCATAGCCTGTTCGAAAGCCGCTTTGGTTTCCAAAGCGCCGGCGGCGATGCCGCAAGTGGCCATGCCGATATGGATTTTCGGTACCGGGTCGTCCGTAAAGGCAGACCGGCGTTTTCGGGCTTCTGCCTGGATATCTTCGAAGAATTGTATGGCTGTCATAACCGGTTAACACTCTCCGTGCAGGATTGGATGGACCATGTGAAGGTTTGGAGAAAAGAGGTGCGCCCGCGGCGATAAATCATTATCCACATGCCGTTATGATTTACCAAGGCCAGGCGGTTGAGCCTCATTTGCCGGCAACCTGAAGAAGAAGGTGGATCCTGCGCCTATTCGCGAATGAACGTCGATTTCGCCGCCGTGCTGCTCAATGATTTTTCGCGTCATCATCAAACCGATGCCTGTACCCCGGGTGCCTTTGGTGCTGAAAAATCCCTTGAAAATATGAGCCAGAACGGCATTGTCCATTCCGATGCCGGTATCGGACACCCGGTATTCCGCCCCCCACCCCGCAGCGCTTATAGTTTGAATGTGAACCCTGTGTTTTGGATCAGAGGGGCCGGCGTCTCTGCAGGCATCGATGGCATTGGCCAGAAGATTCAAGATACACTTCTGGATGGCTTCGGGATCAAACCGGAACGGTGCTAACTCCGTGAGTTCGATCTTCAGCTCGATGTCGTCTTCAGCCGCCCGTGATCCCATGGCGGCCACTGCTTCTCTAACCGGCAGGTTGGGATCACACAATTTCAGGTTTACTTCGGCGTATTTTCCGTAGTTGAGCAGGTCGAGAGAAAGGCTGCGAATTTTGTCCACATTGCCCTTGACCATCTCCCAGCCCTCTAAAAGGTACTTCTTGTCATCGCGTTCGATGCCCTGGCCGAGAACGAAAATGCCGCCTCTCAGACCGCCGGCAATGTTCTTGATGGTATGCGAAAGCCCGGCAACGGTTTGTCCGATGGCCGCCATCCGCTCCGCCTCGATGAGTTTGCGGGCCTTTTCTTCCACCAATCTTTCGAGATGTTCGGTGTATTCTCTGATCTGATTGCGCATCGTAATTCGCTCGCGGGCTCGACGGAGCGCAATCTGCAGGATCTCATCGTCGATGGGCTTGGTGACAAAATCGGTGGCATCGTGTTTAAGGCTCTGGATGGCCAAATCCATATCACCCTGGCCGGTAAAGATGATGACTTCCGTGTCGGTGTTTTTCTGTTTGATTTTTTGCAGCAGAGTGATGCCGTCCATATCGGGCATCTTGATATCCGTCAGGACAATCTGTGGGCGGACTAAATCGAACGTTCTCAATGCATCTTTACCGCAACCCGCGGTGTGGACCGTGAACCCCTGGTCGGCCAGGGACAAGCCCAGGACTTTGCGGATCCCCTCTTCGTCGTCGACCAGTAAAATCGTTTCTGTCATCGCTGGTTCCCTGGCGGTCGGCCTCACGTAGTTTTTATCGGAAAGGTAATCAGGAAACAGGTACCTTGGGGTTCATTATTTGCCACGCGAATTTTTCCGCCGAAATCCTTGATGATTCCGTAACTTATGGAGAGCCCCAGGCCGGTACCCTTACCGACCTCCTTGGTCGTAAAAAAGGGCTCGAAGATCTTGTCGGCGATGGATGGCGGGATGCCGATGCCGGTATCACAAACTTCGATAATGACCTTATTTTGTTCAGACCGGGTGCGCAAGAATATTTTTTTGTCGAAGGCCTGCGGTTCTTCGTTTTCCAATCGATCCATGATCGCATCGCGGGCATTGATCAACAGGTTGATGAACACCTGTTCGAGACGATCGGCATCAGCCATGATCTCGGGCAGATCATCCTGAAGCGCCCAAATGGTGTCGATACCCCGCACCTTGAGCTGTTGACTGAACATATCGAGAGCTTTTAAGAGAATCTGGTTGATCTGGACACTTTCCAAGCCGAGATCGGACTTGCGCCCGAACTGACGCAGGTGATTGATTATCTTGCTGGCACGGTCGACGTGGCTGTCGATCTCCTCGGCCATCGTGGCAAGGATTTCTTCCTTTATCGGCTCTTTTTTTCTCACCTTTCTGATAAAAAAGTTACTGGCCGTTTTGATGACCGAAAGCGGCTGGTTCAATTCATGGGCGACCCCTGTGGCCATTTCACCGAGGGTGGCCATTTTACTGGCCTGAATCAGTTGCTGTTCCGCTTCGAGCCGTTTGGTGATATCGCTGGTGGTTACCAGAAGCACTTTTTTCCCGGGGTATTCCGATGGTGAAATGCGGATGTTGACAAAAAGGGTCGTGCCGTCCTTGGCGCGCTGTTTCACCTGGCTGATGATCGCGGCCGATTTCAGATTGAGCGCGATACGGTTTCGGTCCTCTTCGGTGAACAGGTCCAGAAAGGACCGCGTGGTCATATGCTCCTTGTCGCAGCCGTAAACGGCCTCGACGCTGTCATTGCAGTCGAGCACCTCGAGCGTGTCCCGGTCGAGAACGAAAACCGGGTTGGGAATGTTGTTGAAGATGGCATGGTATTTTTTTTCGGATTTTTCCAGTTTTTCTTCCAGCTGTTTACGGGGAGTGATATCCAGGTTCATTTCCATTGCGGCGACGATTTCGCCTTCAGGGTTTCTGATCGGGGATGTCCTCACCAGCCAGTGGGTCGTTTGGCCGTCCTTACCCAGCCCTGATTCTTCGCTCGTGTGGGAGAAGCCGTCCTCGAAAGTTCGTTCCACCGGACAGACCACGCACTTATCTTCACGCCCCTTGTAAACCCGGTAGCAGTAGTCGCCCTCGTGCGGATCGAAGCTTTCGGCAAATTTGCGATTGTAGCGCAGCAGTTTGTAGTCTCGATCCTGGACCGTGACGAAGCAGGGCACCATTTCGAATAACGTCTGGTATTCATCCCGCTGCCGATTCAACTCGGACTGCTTCTGCCCGATTTCTTCACTCATCTGGTTGATCACCTGTGCCAGCTGCCCCACCTCGTTGTTCGCAGGGATGTCTATTTTACTGCTGTAATCGCCTTGGTGTATTCGCCGGGTCCCCTCCATCAATCGATTGATCGGCTGCTTGACGAACTTGAATACGAAGATAAAAATGATTGCCGAGGTAATTAAAAACACGGTCAGGGCCAGGCCGAACAGCCCCTTTTCAAAAAAGACGATTTCGCGATCCACGTCCTCGAGGGAGACAACCACATCCAATGCCCCGAGAATTTTTTTGCCTTCCGGGTGAAAATGGCAGTCGGATGTCGAACAGCCGGGTTCATTGTAAATCGGGCTGATGATACCGACCTGGCGAAATCCGTGCGGTGATGAAAAAATTCGCGTGCGTTGCTTCAGGTCGACGCTCACCAACGGCGGTTCGGCACGGTGACAGATGTCGCAGGCTTCGGCTTTGATATTCGTTATTTGATCGAGTTCTTCGGCACGGTTCGAAAATTTGATCTGGCCGTCTTTATTGTAGATGCGGATGTTCTTGATCTCTTTCTGACGGGCAATGTTGTTGATGATCTGGTTAATTTCGTCACGGGAGTTGAGCATCATGGCATAATGTGTGCCCAGTTTTATGGTGTTGCTGAGCCGATCTGATCCCATCGTCACTTCCCCTTTTAGGCGCTCTTTCTGGTAAGTGACACTGAAATACGCCCAGGTGGCGATGCTGGCCAGTAAAGTCAACCCGACGGTGACGATCAGATTTGTTACCAGACTGTGTCGGAGATTGCGGATAAACTTGAACATGCTCACCTGCCCGTGTTCCTGGTTATACCAAATATAGACTATCTATTCTGTTCCGGTACGCCCGTTGACCGACTCATTTGATCCGTTCTAAAATCAGTGCTCGCTTTGAAAGCACTCACTTACACAGTGCGACAACCCGGAACCCGGCACATTGTAGTAATGTTGAAGTTATTGAAATTACTATTAAGATTAAATCTTGTCAAGGCATGACGCGGTCTGTCGCGATACCCGGCGGTACCGCGCGTGGGTCTATAATCTGATGGCAGGGCGAACACGGACAGACGACGGCTGCACCTAACCCCGAGACCTCATGAAATAAGCGGGACAGGCAGCTGGCCGCGGCCTTAATCGCGGAGGCTGCTTTCGGGTCTTTTTTTCATCGATTTCTTGGTGGAATCTGCGCATTTTCGCGGTAGGACCACGCTAAATAGCGCACCTTTCCCCGGTTTTGATTCGACACGGATCATCCCGCCATGCTGCTGAATGATAAGGTTGGAAATATAAAGTCCCAGCCCCGTACCTTCGTGCCCTTTTGAAGAGAAAAATAGTGTGAACATATTCTCGAGGGTATTTTCGTCCATACCGATACCGTTGTCGCTGATCTCGAAGACGATGCGTTCGGAATCTTCCGCTCGGACCCTGAAAACAATGCGGGGCTCGGTGCCGGACGGGTCTGCGAGGATGGCCTCGACGGCGTTGTCGATAATATTGATCAAGGCCGTGCGCACAACACCGACGTCGATTTCGAATTCTCCGGACGTTGGAGCGATCTCCTTCACAAACGCCACGCCGTGGTGCACGATCTTGTGTTCAACCGTCAAACACACATCCTCGGCAAAACTCTGCACATCGACCACTTCCCAGTGCAAATCCCTTTCTTTGGCATAATAAAGAATGTTCAGAACCATGTTGCGGATGCGATCGACCATCACTTGAACGGTGCCCCAACCCTCTTTGACCTTTTCCTTGTCGCCCTTGGCGTTGCCGCTGTTGATCATGTACAGGCCGCCGTCCAAACCGGTCAGAAGCCCCTTGATACCGTGCGAAATGGAACTGATCAGAAACCCCAGGGAAGTGAGGCGGTCCTGCAGTTGGCGAATCTGGGTGATATTGGTTGACATCTCCATAACCTGAATGATGTCACCTGCAGCATTGCGGATCGGTGCCGTCCAGACCAGTACGTTATACTGTGTTCCGGATTCGGATGTGACCACCATTTCGGCTTGATGAGACTGGCCGTCGGCAAAAGTTTTTGCCACCGGGCAATTCGGGCAGGGTTCCGAACGATGCTTGTAGGTGGCGAAACAGCGGGATCCGATCTTATCGCCGAAATCTTCCTTGAAACGCCGATTGGTGGCCGTTAATCGATACTGCCTGTCTTGAACCGATATGTAGCACGGAACCTCGTCAAACAGCATCTGATAGCGTTGCTGGGTGGTACGCAATTCTTCCTGCAGGCGATTGACCTCGGAAATATCGGCCGCTATTTCGAGCACCAGTTCCAGTTCACCTTTGCCGTTGCGGATAGGGGCCGTGTGGATGATTACCGGCAACTCACTGCCGTCCTGGCAACGCACCTTTTCTTTGGCTCTTTGCCCGCTGCCGCTGGTAAAAGTATGGGCTACGGGGCAGTCCTTTTCCCCGCCTGAATCGGATGCGAAGATCTCCCAAGAGTTACAGCCGACTTTGTCGCCAAGGTGCTCGCGGTAGAGCTGGTTGGTCTCGACAATCTTGAGATCCCGATTGTGGATCGAGACAAAGCACGGCATTTCATTGAAATAGCGGATACCGCCCTCCAGGTCGCCGGCAATGCCGCGAATAGCGGCATACAGGCCTTCCACTGCTTGCCCAACGGCCACCTGCCGCTCGGCCTGCACAAGCTTGGCCGACTGCTCTCTAACAAGGGTCTCGAGGTTTTCGGTGTATTCACGCAACATTTCCCGCATGCCGATTCTTTCGGTTGCCCGCTTTAGGGCAATTTCAAGGACATCGTCATTAATGGGTTTGGTGACAAAATCGGTGGCATCGTGCTGCAGACTCTTGATGGCCAAATCCATATCACCGTGACCGGTGATCATGATGACCTCGGTGTCGGGATTTTTCGATTTGATATTTTTCAAAAGCGTAACGCCGTCGATACCCGGCATTTTGATGTCGGTGAGAACGATCGGCGGTGCATGCTGCGAGAATAACTTCAGGGCCTGTTCACCGTTTTCGGCCGTGAGTACGTCATAGCCGCTGTCGGTCAGAGAAATACCCAGAACCTTGCGAATACCTTCTTCGTCGTCGACAAGCAGAATTTTCTTTTTCATGGCGATTTTGATCGAATGCATTCCAAACGGTGGTACGGAAACCGTTGGGTTTAATGAAACATATACAAGGACTTAATGCTGAGTCTGTCTTCCGCCGTTCTTAAGCATCGGCAGGCTGACGGCGATCACGCCCCGAATTTCAGATCATGTCCGTCACGGCGGTGAGCAATTCATCCGGTTCGAACGGTTTTTCCAGGTAGACAGGCGGGAGGGTAACCTCAATGGCCAATTGGGTGTTGAGCATGTTGAGGTAGTGAAAAAAGGAGGCTTTCTTCACCGCTGAGAGCATGATCACCGGTATGTCTTTAAGATCGGGGTCCGTTTTCAGCTGCCGGTACATTTCAGCCCCGCCCTCACCGGGCATCATGACATCCAGAATAATTAGATCAGGCTGAATCTCCCGGGCCTTGCGGATCCCTTCACGCCCCTCGCGGGTGGTAAAGGGTTTGTACCCGCCGGTTTCGAGCACCGTGGATATATAAATCCGCATATCCATCTCATCGTCGACGACAAGAATTTTTTTCTTATCCATCGTGAGACTCCATCGGCACCCGGATTGGGGGTCGGTGTGTTCTCGTGGTCGGCCGTGTTATCCTGCAGTGAGTAGACGTTCCCGCAACAAATCTGTGTTAAAGGCCCGGTGTGGAGTGCCCGCGTATTAATCCATGACATCGGTTACCTTGTCGGGGTGATTGACGCTGGCCACAGGACATGATGCCCTCAGAACGACCTGCTCGACGGTACTTCCCAGAAGAGCCTCTTCCGGATCGATTTCCCGTGTGTGATGGGCCATAACGATCAGGTCACCGTTTACCTGTCTGGCATACTTGAGAATTTCAATGTACGGAATGCCTTCCCAGACTTCCACGGTATAATTGTCGAAGTCCTTTAGTTTCACCAGATGGCGCCCTTCGATTCGTTTGCGTGCCTCCGCGAGCAGTCTTTCGATTTCAGGCTGTAGCTGTATCTGGCCGGCACTTCCGTAATTGACATCCAGGGCATGAAACACATGCAGTCTGGCCCCAACTTCCTTGGCGAGCTTGTATGCCCATAGAAAAGCGTAATCGGATGCTTTTGAAAAGTCGGTGCCCACGACGATGTTGGAGAACAGTTTCCAACACGTGGTACAGGGACGGCTGATAATGACCACCGGGCATCGAGCGGCCTTGGCCACCTTTTGCATGGTGCTGCCGACCACGGCTCTGTAGCGCGCCGCCCCGACGTCCTCTTCCCGGGTGTGGGCCCCCATGATGATCATGTCGACATCTTCCTTGCGGGCTTTACGCAAAATTTCCCGGGGGGGCACCCCCACGACGGCATCAATTTCGCTGTTTTCGCTGTCTGCGAGGAGGTCCGCGTAAGTATTCTGCAATTCCTCTTTGACCCAATCGATGTAATCGCCGTTCAGTTGATCGGTTTCGCCGGTTCGAACGTCCGTGACATATTGGCTGAATCCTCGGGTGGGAAATCCCAGCACATGAAACACAAACAGTTTGGCATCCCACTTCAGTTCAAGGTCGAAGGCGACTTTGGCGGCATTGTCGCATACCGGTGACGCGGTCGTGGCAAACAGTAATTTTTTAAACATCGCTCATCTCCTTAAATCACACGCATCGGGGGTTCCATGAAAGCTAAGTTCCCATGCAATTCCGTCAATGAATTCGAACAGGGTGAAAACGGTCTCAAATTCGAAGACATCCATGCGGTCTCCAAACACGACGTGCTTCAGCTTTCCCAGTCTCAACGGCAGGTCCAGCAATCCTTCCAGCCGTGATGATTTGATCTCGCTGGTATCCGCCCCGCATACGCCGTTCAGCGAATGGTAAATTTCAAGGCGCGGTTCACCCGGGAACCCGATCATCTCGACTGTTTTACTGAACTCAAGAAAGTCGAAACCAGCGCCACAGCACCCGTCTGCGGGACAGGCGCGGCACTGATCCAGATAGGACGGGAAAAATGCGTTGATTTTTGCCAGTACTTCGTAGTGCGCGATCATCCGGAAAAAACTGCGCAGGGTGAAAGCATCCGCCAGTTCGACTCTATTGCTCAAATACGCCAACGGTTCCGCAACGGCCCGATGGCGTTCGTCGAGAATGGCCCCATCATTCTGCAGCTGGATCGTATTCATGATCTTGCCGCTTCCCGGAGAAATCTCCCCCGTCATTGAATTCTTAAAAACGCGAGCAGGATTCGGTCGGCTTCTGCAGTTTACTTCACCGGTTTTACTGCTCCGCCACCTTCATGTGTTCCGGGACTTCTACCATACTGATCAGCAACGGTTTCAGAAAACTCCACCGGATACCGATCTTGTAGATTTCTTCCATATCGCGGATCGCGTCCCAGCAATTGTGGCAGGGAGATACAACCAGCTTGGCCCCGGTGGCCATTATTTGATCCCGCTTGATTTTGAGCCCGATGTTTCGCTGGGCCCGGTAGCGGCCGATACCGTTTAACCCGCCGCCGCCGCCGCAGCAGAAATTATGTTCCCGACAGGGGGTCATTTCGCGAAAATCTTCGGCAATGTAGCTCATGATCTCGCGGGCATGGTCTCCCAGGCCGCCGTTGCGGATGTAGTTGCAGGAATCCTGGTAGGTGACCGGTTCCTTGATCTTCTTGGCCGGATCGATCTTCAGCTTACCGGTGCGCAGGGCCTCGGCAACCCACTCCACATAGTGAAAACTGGGTACCGGGGTCTGGCCGGATTTGAGACCGGCCCAGTAGGGACCTTCGATGACAGTCGCCCGGTACGCATGTCCGCATTCGGTGACCACCATCCGTTTGGGTTTCAACCGCTCCATGGCCGCGTAAACGCTCTCGACCTGCATCTTGCAGGCGGCCCAGTCGCCGGCGAACATCGCCAGACTGGTCTCTTCCCAGCCTTCGCTGGGCACCGTCCAGTTTTCACCGGCGATGTGGAAAAGAATAGCGGCTTCGGCCAGGTCTTCCGGATAATGCTTCGGTTCGCGGGCGTTGACAGTGTAAATGATATCGGCGTTTTCCACATCGACCGGAATGGTCAACCCCGGCCAATCCTCTTCGTATTCCTCTGCCATCCACTCGCAGGTGTCGACCCAGTCCTCTGAGGTGACATCCATCTGGGCCCGATAAATACGGTGCATGCCGGTTCCGATTTTCATCTCCCAGGGTGTGAAGCCCTGAGCGAAGAGCAACCCACGCAGGTAGCTGAACATGATCCCGGTGTCGATCCCGAACGGGCAATAGACACCGCAACGGGTACAGCAGGTGCACTTGGAATAGGCCGTGTCCATGCACATCTGCATGAACGCATTATCGACCTTGCCTTTACGCCGTATTAATTCCCCGAGTGTCTGCTGGATCTTATAAGACGGCACCTGGGTGGGATCACGGTCATTGGCCAGATAATAAAAACAGGACTCGGCACACAACCCGCAATGGGAGCAGATGTCGAGCCAGGTCTTCAAACGGGATTTGAACGTTTTTTGAAGAGTGGCCCAGAGCGCTTTGTCATCGATGTCCAAGTGATTCATTTCTTCGTAATATTGTTTGCCGCTTTTGTCTGCCAGCAGGGCGTGCAGCTGTTCAACGGTGTCTACGGTTTGTTTGTTGCAAAGTTTTCCTTCAGGCATATCTCTTCTCCACATCGTATTTGGTGGTTTTTCTTACCAGGCCAGGCCTTTTCCCTTCATACCGCCGCGCTTAATGCCGTAGTCCATTCCCAATTGTGCCCGGGTGGTGAAGAAGAGTATAAAGTGCGAAAGCTTGGTCAGGGGTATTGCGATCAGTAAAAGTTCGCCACAGAGAATGTGAACGATCAGCCAGAACTGGTAGTTTGAGACCTGATAGCGGGCCATCAGGCCGGTCACAAATGGAGCCACCGCAATGGCGACCAACAGATAATCATAAGCGGTGGTTATGATCCTGACTTCATTCAGGGATATTCGCCGCAGGACAAGGAAAAGGGCCGAAACGATCACGGCAATGGTCAATATGTCCGCGGTGGTCTCCGATATGGTGGGAAAACTGAATCCCCAACTGCTCTTGAGCATTATATTGTGCCCTAAAAGAAAAATCGGTGTGATTAACAGACCGAAGTGGAAAAGGAAAACCAGGAAAGTGAACACGGGATTGTTGCGCCAGCTGCGCGTTCCGTAAGGAAACAACCAGAAGCCGATGGACCGCACCGCCCCCTTGATGCCGTAACGCATGTGCGGCTGATAGGCCACCCGGTCTAGCTGCCAGTTCAGGCCTTTTATGTACCACACGGCACGGGCAATCAGGCCGAGGAAGAAAGTTAGAAACGCAATCCATGCCAGCGGGCCGGTGACAAAGTCGTACATGGGAAACTCCATAACGTCGATTTAAGGTCTAAGCATGAATGGAAGTGGGAACCTGTTTTGTGTCTTCCACAAACCGAAACGGCTTAAACGGGGAATGCCGGTACAGAAAAAGAATCCCCGCGGGCTTCGATGCGGTCAGTCGTCATCCTGACCGGAAAGGAAAATCCAGAATCCGGTGATACCGATCAAAGCGGTCACAATCAATATATAGGTAATGCTTTCCGTCCGTAACATGAATTCGTGCAGAGTGTGAATGGTCGATTCCATGATATGTTCATCCTCGTCAAATGGTTGTTCCATACCTCGGCACCGGTGCATTGCTGCCTTTTCACGGGAGAAAACACCCGCTCAGAGGCGAAAGGTATCTCCAGTCAGTGGGCGCCTTTGTATCCGGGGTGCTCGTAGAGTATCGGCATTCGGGTGACGATAAACCTGAACACGACCACGCCGATGGTTACGATGAAAATCGATATGCCAATCTCCATCCAGGATGGAAAATACCTTTCACTGGCGGGCAGATGGTAATTAAAGGCGATCATGCTGACGTTGAACCGGTTGACGACGATACCGAGGACCGTCAAGGCCGACGTCCATTTAATGAGCGCCAGGTTTTTGTCCCTCACACCCACGGCGTAAAGGAAACACGGCAGGGCCACGAAACCCAGTAATTCAACCAGATACCAGGCGCCGTAACCGGTCGACAGGTAGTCCCAGTTGTTGTCAGCGGCGATTCCGATGACTTTGATGATGAAATAGCCGGCCAGAACGAAAGCGGCGGCCTTGCCAAAACCGAGCGCCACTGAATCTTTTTCCGCCAGGTGTTCGGGGTCCATTTTGTCTTTGAAATACCGATAAGACAGTGAGCTTTCGAATATAACCATTGATAGGCCGGCGATAATGCTCGACACGAAGAAGTACACCGGCAGATATGACGAATACCAGAGCGGATGCACCTTGGATGGGGCGATGAGAAACAGGGCCCCCAGAGACGACTGGTGCAGGGTTGATAACACCACACCGAATATCGTCAGCAAAAGGGTCAGTTTGACAACCAAATTGCGTGCCCGCTTCAATCCGAGCCATTCCATAGCGACGGGCGAAAACTCGATGAATAAGACAGTAAGGTAGAGCGCGACGCAGGCACCGACTTCGAAAAGCAGAGAGGTGGTGCCCTGCTGCACAAGGAACGGATAGGGAAGACGCCAGGGACGTCCCACGTCATAATGCAGGGCCAGAACGACCAGAGCGTAGCCGAGGAAGCCGGTCAGGATGGCCGGCCGCACAGCCGAATGGTATTTTTTAAGCCCGAAGATATAGACGGCTGCCGACGTCACGTATCCTCCGGCCGCCAGGGCGACACCAACCAGGAGGTCGAATCCGATCCAGATTCCCCATGGATTGTAGTCGGACAGATTGGTGACGGCCGCCAGCCCGCCGGTGAAGCGCAACACGGTCAGGATCACCCCGATGATAAGAATAATCCCGGAAACAACGGTAAACGGCGTAAACTGGATTTTGCTGGTTGAAGCAGTTTCTTCAGCCATCAGATTCCTCCTTGGTTTCAGGCTTGGCGGCTGCTTCACTTTGTGCTTTGGCCGCCTCTTCAAGGGCCCTTTTAACCTGCAGTTCGATTTCTTTTTCTTTATCCTTCTGGGCCTGCTTCAGTGCAGCATCCAGCTTGGCCTTGGCGTCCGCTTCGGCCTGCTCTCTGACCGCATTGATAGCCTGAGCCTTCTCGGTTTCGGCGATTTTTTCTTTGCGTTTCGATATGGCGTAGATGCCTGTCAGAAGAACAGGCCACATTCCCGATACGATCGGAACGGCGCTCAAAGCTCCCTTTGTGAGCAGAGGCGCAGGCAGATTCCCCAGATCCTCACGCATTCCGATCTTCTGAAACGGCGTACCGGAAAGGTAAAGCCAGCTCGTTCCACCCATTTCGGTTTCCCCGTAAACATGGTCCACGTAACGGCCGGGGTGTTGCTGGATGCGTTCCCTGGCAAGCCGGATCAGATCTTTGCGTTTCCCGAAGGTCAGCGCTTCCGTGGGGCAGATCTCCACGCATCCCGGAAGCAGCCCTTTGATAATCCGAGGGTGACAAAGCGTACACTTCGTTACTCTGGGCGTCAGGGCTTTGTCGTACTCGTAAGCCGGAATCTCGAACGGGCATGCGATCATACAGTAGCGACATCCGACGCAGACCGACTCGTCGTAAATCACAGCGCCGGTCGGTGTCTTGGTAAACGCTCTCACGAAACAGGCAGAGGCGCACGCCGGTTCAAGGCAGTGATTGCATTGAATCTTGCGATACGCCGTTCCCCCCGCATCCGGGCCTCCTGAATATCGATTGACCACCGTAAATTCCCCGGCGCGTGTTCGTCGCGGCGCTTCCATGACGGAGAGGTCGTCAAAGGCCTTATCCGGCGCCGGCAATTCGTTGACTTTGTTACAGCCCTCTTCACACTTTCGACACCCGATACAGCGCGTGTTGTCGAAGAGCACACCGCTGATATCCGGGTAACCGGTAAAGTGCTTGTTGGATGCGGCACTGGCGTTTTTCCCCAAGGTTGCGCCGAGACCGGCTGAACCCAGCCACCCGAGGAACTTTCTTCTTGAAATCGACATAAACATACCCCTACTGCTTGAATATCTTGGTTAGCGGTTCCTCCCGTAAAACTTGAGCAAGCGTTGCGGACCGATTCTATTTTTTCTCATGGCAGGCCGTACAGTCTGTGGCGGCCGGTTTTTCGATCCCCATGCGTGTATGACATCCGATGCACTGCTGGTGATAGGCCGCTATCAGGCCCGGGCGAACCGGCTGTCTTTCTACAAACGGCTGGCCGTGACAACTGCCGCACTTGGGTGGTTTTTCAGCGATAATGCTGTTGTGGTGACACCCCTGGCAGAGAGCTCCAGAATCGCCATGGTAAGCGACCGCCAGCTGGTTGCCTTGGATCTTTTTCTCGAGCGCCTGGACGATTTTACGGTGGGGCATCCGGGCCTTCTGGAACTGATCCTTCAGGACCTCGATATCCACTATTTCCGGAATCTTATCCGCCGGGTAGGCGGTGGGCGGTTTTTTCCTGGATTCCAGCATTAGGGCGGCCAGCTCTTCCGGCTTCTGTGTCAAACCATCGGTAACAAACATTGGCTCCATGTGGCAGGCAAGACAGGCGCTGGCGTTTTTATCACCGGAAAGTTTTTGATAGATATTCTCGTGACAACCGGCGCATTCAGGTTGGGCTTTCTGGTTGTTATGGCAGCCAATGCAACTCTGGGCGGCATTCGACTGGTGCATTGACTGTTCGAGCTGCACCCGTCCGCCCTTTTCGTCCCCTTTGAGAGTATGGCAGCTGACGCAGGCTTTCAGATTGGCGTGGTGGCACACGCGACAGGTGTTGTTAAACTCTTCATGGGCCTTATGATCGAACGGCACCTGCTGCATGAGGGTATTTTCTTCCGGGGTCGGAGGCGGCTCATTTTCCTGCAGCCTTTTGACGAACACCACGTTGGGCTGATTGACTTCCATCCGCGGAACATCTTTGACCACCTCGATCAGTTTCTGATCCTCGAGGCTATGACAACGGCTGCACTCGTTCGGTCCGCTGACCTTTTTTTCCGCCAGCCGCTGCTGGTGGCAACCGATGCAAGCCTGGTGAAAAGCCTGTTGGGCTGCAATGCGGTTTTCCACCTTGGTTTCACCGTGACAGTAACGGCAGGAACCTTCCTGGCCCTTGAGGTACTCAAGGGCTTTTTTCTGTTCGTTGTAAACATGGTGGCACTTTTCGCATTTGTTATCGAGGGTCTTGGTGTGCCGGTAGTGAAGAGATTTGTCCATCCCCATGGGCTGACGGTCAGAGACCACCGTCGGTTTATTTTTGTGGCAAGCGCCGCAGGTCACCGGCCCACTCTTCCGACCGCCTGCCGCCGTTTCCGTATGGCAGGTTATGCACCCTTCATGGTACAGGTCCATTACGGCCTGTGGGTCGCTGTCCTCGATCCGTTTGAACTTGTGCGACTGACGGCCTTTTTCATCGGAAGGATGGCAGGCGTTGCAGTCCTGTTTCTGCTGCAGCAGGGCTTCCGTATGTTTGTCGTGCAAAAAAACCACCGGAGGCCTTTCGAGTCTGCCAAAGGTTTTCATCGTGTCGATCATAACCAAATCGGACCGCAAGGCTTCCATTGAATCCGATTCTTGTTGCACCCCTGAGACTCCCTGGACTCCGAAACTCAGGATCACGATCGCTATAAGTGCGATCGCCCCAAAAAGTCCGCCTCCTCGTAACAGCGTTTTACCATTCTTCATGTTCGAATTCCTTGACCGTTGTCCTTCTCTGGTTCTGAAGTTGACGTTCAGATGCTACGCCAGCAGCGTATCCGACCGTTTTTCGAAGTTAATTAGATCTGCGAAGGTCGTCTCATCATAAATCTTGAAGATGGCATTGTTCACCTTTTTCCACATGGGCACGAATGCGCAGTCGCACTCGAACGGGCATTCCTTCTTCGACATGCAGCTGATGTTGTGAACAGGGTCTTCCTCGCCCTGCATGAACCGGAGAACGTCACCGACGGTGATTTTCTCCGGCGACTGCAGCATGTAGTAACCGCCGTGATAACCCCGCTTTGAATCGACAAACCCGCTCCCTTTGAGTTGGCCGAGAATTACTTCTAAAAACCGCAACGGAATCGCCTGTGCGGCGGCAATTTCGGAAATTTTCTTGGGTCCTTTGCCTTTGTGCTTGGCCAATTCCAGTAGCGCCCTCAAGGCATATTGCTCGCTCTTTTTCGCTCGAATCATGGCCTTGGCTCTGCTTTCTCAACTAAATCGGTCGGGTTCTTTCCCGACTAATTTAGTCAGGTTAATTGTTCATTTATTTAGTCAAGAAAGATGGACCTTGTCAATCCTTTTTTTTCGTCCAACAAACTAACGCCAAATTGATATTTTTATACATAATTACTAAGAGTTATTAACATTATCAACCTCGCCGATCGCTCCGGTAAAAGCGGTAGGATTGGGCAGAATTTGCGGATGTCGGCCGGACGTTCTCCGGACAATCGCTGACTCATCCCGGCACATCCGAGGACTTCAAGGCCCCTGTCCCCGTGGCACCTTTCGGTGCGGCTTATCTCACCACTGGTATCAAACGGTTGCAACCTCGATAAAAAGAGTTAGATTGCGCCACAAAAAACATTTTTATTGGAATGATGATTAAGAAGGGAGGCAGAATTATGACCGATCAGTGGAAGAAAGAATTGAGCTGTGCAGAGAGATGCGCTTCCTGCAATGGCAAAATCGCCAAACGGGATCTGAGAATCCTATCCGTGTATTCCCACCAACCCATCTGCAGTCATTGCAAGGCTGAAGAAGAAAAGCGGCAGGACTACGCAAATATGTCAAAGCAGATGGTATCGGAGTGTATCCGGACGACCGGCAAACCATACGGGGATCCCGAAGGATTCTGCTTTCACCACTTCTGTCCCTATAAATGCTGAGGCAAGCCCGCCCGATGTGTGCAGCCATCAACACGGGTCAAGGGAAGTTTATTGGCATAGGGTTGAATGTCAGACGCCGGATAGCCTTCAATAGGGAAAAATTTTCATCGTATTTCGGTTAAGCCCATAAGCCATTAACTATTTTGGTAGGTATGAATATATGCCGCAGTCGGAAATCTGCAGAGAATCTCGCCATGGCGGGATCCAGAGGAAAAAGGCCAATAGAGGATGGACACTCACTCAATGGCAGGCAGAATCGTAAGATAGGATATCTGTTTCAGCTTTGATCGGGCGCATCCTTTTGATTTGCCCTGGCCTTCATTTCTTTCTCTACCCGAACACGCAGAACCAGGCCCTCGACTTTGCTCGGTGCCATATTGCCGTGGATGGTTTCACCCACCAAGGCCACCGGGGCCAAGGCACAACAACCGACGCAGGCCACCCTTTCGATGCTGAATTCGCGATCCGGAGTGGTCTCACCCTCATTTATGTCGAGTTTTCGTTCGAAATTTTCGAGAATGATGTCGGCCCCTTTGACATGGCAGGCGGTTCCCAGGCATACCTTCACCGGATTCCTTCCGGGCGGATTGAATCTGAACTGATTATAAAATGTTGCCACACCATATACTTCCGAAGGAGATACCCCCAGATGGTCCGCTACCACCGTAATGGTTTCCGGTGGCAGGTAGGCGAGCCTTCCTTGAAACATCTGCAGTATGGGGATCAGTCCCCCCCGGTCTTTCTTGAATTCCGCCAATTGAGATTTCAGTTCTTCGAGAATGCGGGCCTCTTCAGGGCTGAGCTCAACATCCATGGGCATTCCTTTACGGTGTCAGAACGATCCGATTGCAAAATGCCCTTCGGCGCCGCGTCCGGACAGCCACTTTATCAGTTCCGGTCAGAGTGATATGTGACATCTGATTCTAACCCAATGCGCACCAGCAGAAGGATTCAGATCTTGTCCAGGGCACCATATGCCGCCTGAATCCGGTCACGCAGAAGGAAACAGAGCCTCTCCAGAATATTGAACCCAAGTTCGGAATTTTCGGTCATCAATTCCCTCAACCTGGCTCCCTGGAGTACGAGGACGTTGGTTGCCCTCTGGCAGATCGCCGTCGACATCACAATGTGCGGTTCATTGAGCAGTGTTGACCAACATCCGAGCACCCGGCCTTTACCGAGGGTTTCGATGACAATATTCCCTTTACGGTTTCCGATTTTCATAGAGCGTTCCAAATGTACGAGGCCATCGGCAACGATGTACAAATGCTCGCCGAAGTCTCCCTGCTGGAATAGGGCCGAAGCGGCTTTACAGGAACGCGCCTCACAGATGTCGCCAATTTTACGTGATGTCGCCCTTGCTCAACCCCTTGAAAAACTCGCAGCTCATCAGAACCTCTTCGATTTTATTCGGTTTCATACGGCAGCCTCTCTTTCCGGTTTTGGTGTATCCCGAGGTTCTTTCGCATCACGGCCATAAAGTTGTATCAACCGGTTACCGAGCACCCTGGCCAACTGTTGGAAGAACATGAGGCTACTGAAATGATCTTTTTCGAGGATATTCCGGAACTGTCGCCTGTCGACTCTCAACAACGACGTTGGTGCCGCGCACACGGCTGATGCCGTAAAGTCCTTGCGGCCAATCAAGCTCGACCAGCCGAAGATCTCACCGAGTTTGCTGCCGGTGTAAACCTCGCGACCGTCCTGACCGAGGCGAATCCTTACGCATCCCTGGATGAGAATGTAAAAATGTTCGGCCGGCTCTCCGGAATTGAAAACAACTTCGCCTTCGGAAAAGGACACCCTGGTTGCTATGCCCATGAGGTCCTTGATGAAATTGTGGCTCAGACCATGAAATAGATCAGCCTGTTTGATGATCATGCCGCACCTCCATTGGGATGACGACTTGGGGCAATTGTGACGCACCTGACCGGGGATGTTCATATTTTTCATATAGTTTCAACCTGTCAATGTCAATTCCTACCTGCGGGCTGCTTACCTTCCATATGAAATATGGCTACGGACATCGAAAAGACCATCACCGGCCCCTGTGCTTGCGACCATACTCCACAATCAAAGGTTGCGTCAGAAGGCTGGGGCATCTTGACATCTTAGGATTTGGAATTACTGCCTGATGAGAGGTCGCGACCGTTTTGTACAGTGGATCTCGGAACGACAACTGAAACACCGCAGTAACAGTAAATCATCAATGCAAGGAAAAGCATGTGCAATTGAGGCGCCGTAGGTTAAAAAAACAACAATTTGCATGCCTGCGGATGACGTCAACTATCATCGATTCAATTAAGGGGTAACAATGGCCAGTATCGATACGATTCGCCGCACAGTCGAATTAAGCCATAGCGCTGACAATGTGTTCATCGCCACAACCGACCGTGACCGGGTTCCTCACATGGCCGCAGCAGGGCCTTTAGAACTTCTGGCACCTGATCAGATAGTGGTGACGGCCTGGTTCTGCCCGGGGACAATCAAAAATCTTGCGGGCAACAAAAGCATATCCATAGTTGTCTGGGAATCTGCCAATGATTCTGGATACCAGATTGTTGGTAAAGTTGACAGGGTATCAGAGAGCGCTATGCTGAATGGTTATGCTCCCGAGGTCGAAGGTATACGGGTGTATCCCCAGGTAAAGCAACGATTGTTCGTAAAGGTCGAGCAGGTCCTTCTCTTCTCGATTGCCCCCCATGGTGACATTGAAGCGTAGAGTCGGCGCTTGATATCAGTACTCGAGTGCTTACTGTCGAGTTATATTCACTCAGAACCCCTTTAGGCCGGAAACTTTCTGAACAAGTGGCCTCACAGGGTGTTGAAAGAATTCATAAGCGCAGGCAGGGAAAGGACACAGATGAGTCCAACACACCATCATATAAAAGAGATCACAGACAAGGACAGACGCTCGGGTTTCGTTCGCCGGCAAGCGGCCCCGCTGCCTTTCTCCGGTACGGAGAGACGCAGAGGCATTGACCGCCGCGGCAACTCCGGAACGCGGCACAAGACGCCGGACCTCAAACCGGGAAAGAACAGCGGAGCGTTCATAACCCGGGCGATCCGTTTGTTACTGGGGAAAAATGGACTAAACGGCAACAAAGTCAAAAATGTCGGGAGGACCGGACCGGATCCGTGAAGCGTCTCATCTTATCGACCGGGCTCACGATCGAATTAATTTTGAAACCAAGATCAGCATCCAGGATGGCGACACATTTGACGTCTTTCCCGGAACGCTTTTCAATCACAGCCAGGCCGGCATGTACGTGGAAACCGAAACAGCGCCGAGAATTCATTCCGGCGTTGTCATTCACATGCAAAACTACGCACCCGATGCCTCTGCACCGGAAAATATACGCAAATATTACGGTCAGGTACGCTGGTGCCGTAAGCTCTCGGGAATGGTGGTTTTCGTTAACTACGGTGTCGGTATCAAATTATGCAGTGATCTGGATGAATTCATTAAAACCTTTGGGCACTAACAGGGATGTTGAAAAAGTAATGCGCGCAGGTAAGACAAGGCCAAAACCGACGGAAAAGCACCGTTTATAAGTGCTAAATGAGCATCTTCGCTGAAGCGGGGGCGCTACCCCCGCTTCAGCCAGTAACACCGTGAGGCCAAGCGCATTCGTTTTTAAAAAGCCTTGCTAATCCAATGGTGACCCAGGAATCGTTTTGGGGAATAGACTGCGAGCAACGACGACCCCCTTTTAGGCAACGTCACCATATCGTTTTTAATGCTGCGCGATGCCGGCAGGTTGGCATCGCGCAGCCTCGAGCAGTGCACCCCACAGTCTACTCACTCCCCGTCCAAACCCATCATGATCGCAAAATCACCGGATATACCGCGTGAGGGGGACTCACTCCTGCGTCATTTGGCCCATCGACACTGCGGAATATCACCCAATGATGTTTGGTCAACATAAAGATCGGCCTTGGAATAACTATTCTTAATAACCTGTTATTATTATTATTTTACCCTTAAATGGCAGATTGGCACATTCTCTGCTAATTGGTAGAGGCAGAACCATTACAGGGGAAAATCAAAATGCGAAAACTCGAATATTACCGCCTGCTCGCCGACTTAAAAATACTTTTAATCGAACCCGACCTTTTCCTGAGAGATGCGCTTCAGAAAGCTTTTGGAAACATCGGCTGCCTCGTTGACGTTGCGGGATCGGCTGAAGAAGGGCTCAGTGTCATCGGAAGGGAAGACTTCGATATCATTATGGCCGACATCGACCTGCCGGGAATCGACGGTCTCGAGTTTTTCAATCGAACCGGCTCACAGTGTCGCCGGGCATTAAAGGTGGTCATTGCCGGATACGGCGATATCGACCCGGTGAGCACCGCACGTGAATTCGGTATCGATCGGATATTCGAAAAGCCATTTGCCCTTACAACCGTTCTGGATGCATTGACAGGACATTTTACATGTTTGCAGCAACGGGTGAGACGAACCGGTTGAAATTCAACCGTTAACTATATGGGTGACTCAGCAGGGGGAATAGAAAAGGGTTTGCCATGAACAATCAGTTAGCATTTGTTTCGGGTCGACAGAATAGACAGCAGGTCATCGGAAACCATGACCGCAGGCGAAACGGACGCATCTATTATTCTGCAAGTGCTGTCATCGAAAGCCTGGATTCGACCCCTTTGGACAGTGCAATGGTAATAAATTACAGCAACGGCGGCCTTTGTTTTGAATCAGACACACTGATTACTCCCGGGACCATCATTTATCTGGGCATATCCGATTCGCCCTACAGCCAGGCCGCCACCACGTATGAATGCCATCGCGTAAAAGTTAAGTGGTGTAAAGACCTCTATCGATCGGACTACAAATATGGTTATGGCGTTCAACACCTGGACCCCATCGATGCATATACAGATGATGTCGGCGAGCAGTTATATGACATCCCTCAATACTTGAAAATGGTCATAGCGGATAAAAAAGATTGCCGGAAGCACCCGCGCAAACCTGTGTCCCGAAAAGTCCTATTCACCTCTGCCAATCAGTTCTACGAAGGAACAATCACCAATGTCAGCAAGGGGGGCTTCTTCATTGCCACGCCGGACAATTTTGTCGCCGGCCAAACCGTCAATCTCGTTGTTCCGGGGACCAAATTTGATAGAGGGGTAATGATCAAGGCAGAAATCGTCCGCACGACGGCAGCCGGCATCGGTGTGAAAATCCTCGGGCTCCTTAAAAATATGGGCTGACTTCTCTTTTCAAACGGTATCATTGCCGCAGTATGACTTTCCTATCGGTATCCGATCGGGCCCAGTTTTCACCGGACTCGAAGAGCATCGATACATTGGATAGAACAAGTTCTTTCCCCGGTGGCGACGTCCGTGCGCTCCCTCCAATCTTTTCTATGCTTGGAAAGTCAGCTTTAGCCTTTCTGGGAAGCTAATTAAAAATGGTTTCCGTCATTGTTCCCACGTATAACGAAGAAAAGGCGCTACCGGCGACTCTCGACGGCCTGTTCCGCCAAAGGGGTGCATACGAGGTAATCGTCGTTGATGGCGGCAGCAGCGACCGCACCCGTGATATTGTTAAAGCCGAACCCCGCCTACGCTTTGAAACTGCCCCGAAAGGAAGGGCGGTGCAGATGAACGCCGCAGCACGACTGGCCCGCGGAGTATGGCTGCTTTTCCTGCATGCCGACACCCTCTTGCCTGAAGGGGCCATTTGCCGACTGAACAGCCTGGAAGATGACGCTGTGTATCAGGCGGGAGGATTCCGACACTGTTTCTCCGGAACTGACTGGCGCCTGCAGATGATCTCCTGGTTGGACAACCGCCGGGCCGGATTGACGCAGATTATCTATGGCGATCAGGCGTTGTTTGTAAGGCGGCGGCTGTTCGAGCAGTTGGGCGGGTTTCCGGAACAACCGGTGCTCGAAGATCTCCTCTTCTGCAAAAAACTGAAGCGTGTCACCAAGCCCCTACTTCTTGACCAGTGCGTGATTACCGACTCTCGCAAATTTGTTCAGATGGGCATCTGGAGCAGTCTGTTCCGCTGCTTGATCATTTTGCTCTGCCATCTTCTCCACCTTCCTTTCTTGCCGAAAAGGTTTTTTACCAACATCCGCTGAAATCAATCGGATTGGGCGATCTCCCGCCTTGAAGATAGCGGTGGATTGTATTATAAATCGCTCTGGATAGAATCCAACGGTCTGCAATTAGATCCGAACCGCTGGACAACGATTTTCCCTCTCGGTGAAGGGGGTTCAGGCGAAGACCGCGATAACTTTTACGGCGCTTAGGCAAAATGAAAGAAATCTGGATTATCGGCGTCGGCCAGTTCGGATTGCTTGCAGTCCAAACTTTAGCCAGTGCACATCCGCATGCGCATTTGGTATTGGTGGATCCCGTCAAGGACAATCTCCTGCGGGCAGCAGGCCCCAACCGTTCTCTGGACGTCGCAGACGGAGTTGCGTACGTCGACCAAAACCTCTCCTCCCCGGAAAAAGGGCCGGACTGGATCGTTCCCGCCCTGCCGGTTCACCTTGCCGCCGAATGGTGTCTGAGGCGACAGGGCCCGCGCCTGCGCCGATATGCTGTCCCGAACGCGATCGATCGGCACATTCCGAATCCGATGCGTGGCCTGGACGGGAATGTCTATACCAGCCATGCGGCGTTCCGGTGCCCAGAAAACTGCTCCGAACCGGCTGATGTCTGCTCGATCACCGCAGAACTGCGCAGGAGAAACATGTTCGAAATCCTCGGGGATCTGAATCTGCCGTCTTTTGAACCTATCGCCATTCGCAGTCACCAGCTCGGACCCGGCATCGGCGGTTACCGACCCGCGCAATTGTTCAACCTGGACAAACGTCTGGAAACAATTCGAGGCGGAATTCTGCTAAGCACGGCCTGCCGCTGTCACGGTGTCATCTCCGGCCTTTGGCAAGGCTAACCTTCAGCCCAGACCACAGCCGAAAATTTTGACAAGGCACGGCCCGGCATATCATGGGGGTGTATCGATAGAAATTGCAGGCATAGGGAGTGTTTTATATACGCGCATGAAGCGGAAGGGTAATCAACGAAAAGACGGTTTTTCTATTTTTTCTCTGCTTCCAGGTAACCATCCAGGCACTTTCTCAGCTCTTCAACACCCGGTATGGTATCAAAAACCAGTTCGCCGTCAATGATGATGGATGGTACCGGCATGGGACGTCCTGCTTTTTTAGACAACTCGGCATATCGCTGGGCACCACCTATATTCTTGGTGATAATGGTTTCCCATTCGATATAATTTTCGTAGGCAGGTGCAACTTCTGCGACCACACGGGCCATATACTCACAGGGGATTCAGTGGGCTCCCTCGTGCAAAACTTCCAGGTGTATTTTTTCCGATTTAACCATGGTGATACCTCAATGATTCAAACCTTTGTCCCGTATCGCCTCTTCGATAGCCTCTTCAAGATCAAACATGGGCGGGATGGCGTCAAATACGAGCTCACCATCAATGAACAGGGAGGGCACCGGAGCGATCCGGCCGTATTTGTGGACATTTTCTTCTCCGAACAATGAATAGGATAGCTCAAGGAAGCGTTTCTTGCCGGTACCACGCATAAAATCAACACGTTGGTACCGAATGTACTTATCGTATTTCGGTAATACTTCCCGCACCGTTTCATCCATGTAAAAGCACGGCAAGCAATAATCCGCTTTGTACATGACTTCTATCAATATTTTTGGTCGATCCACCATGATCACCGTAGTCGTATTCAAGGTTGCCAATTTTTGGGGGAGCTTCTGTTCCAGCCCTGTAAATCGGAAGAAATCGGTGCCTTGGCTCATATCAAATGCACTGAATTTGTTCAACTCGAATCTCATTTGTCCTGACGGGTAACTATCGGACGACTTTGGGTTTGCATGTGGGACATCGCCGGCTGCGTGGCAGTGAAATACCCGTAGCCAGCAACATCAAATTCAGTGTCGCCGCGATGATACCGTGTTGACATCCGGCCCTTATACTCATATAGTGCGCTGGTCAAAAAAATATGTAACATTTTGTAAGGATTATTAAATCTTCAGTTCAACTGCCGTAAAACATTAAAAGCCACAGATCTTTCCACAACGGTTACGACCAAACAACGGCCAGTGGGATGGCGGCCGCGGTTTTTCCTTAGCCGGTCGTACGCGCCGTCGGTGAGATCGCATGCCTCCGGTAGAAACAGCCAATGGAAAAACGGCCTGACATCCGCATGCATGATGACGTCCGTCTCTTTGGCGATCTGTCTGCCATTACGAGAGACTGGACTCAACTCGACCTCATTCAACGGAGAGTTCAGCAGTTTATTTTGAGCTTCGGCAGAAGACCACGAATTCTGGTCTGCCCCACCGATCCGGTAGCACGGAAACAAACGATCAATCACATCGGCTCGATTTTGGCACAATGGGGTTTCGATGTAGACATCGGCCCAATAGAAAAATCACCGGAACAGATTGCTCGCATGGCTTTAGAAAACGACGTCCACATTGTCGTCATATTTTGCTCGAAAAACCTGATTCACCAAGAAACCACTGAATTGCTTAATGCGCTTAAAAACCTGGACGCGTCCGATATTCTCGTGGCCGTCTTCGGTCCCTCTCCGGAATTCGTCAAAGGCAGTGGCAGCCGGTCGAACCGGGTCGGCAACGCCGACCTGATAGTCTTTAACCCCAAATCGGCCAAAGACGTAATCCTCATGTTGGATAATCTTACACGAAAGAATTGATCTCATGGATGCCCAGTATTATATCGACGGAGTTTTAGAACGGAAACGGGGGGTTATCGCCAAATCCATCACGTTGATCGAAAGTTCCCTGTCGGCCCACCAGGAAACAGCCCAAACGATCATTGATGGTCTCCTGCCTCACTCCGGAAACGCCATGCGTATCGGAATAACCGGTGTACCGGGTGTCGGCAAGAGCACCTTCATCGAAAGCTTCGGCATGATGCTGGTCGCACAGGGCCACAACGTTGCCGTACTGGCTGTCGATCCGAGTAGTTCGAGAAGCGGCGGCAGCGTTTTGGGAGACAAGACCCGAATGGAAAAACTGTCTATGCATGCCAATGCATTTATAAGGCCGTCTCCCACCAGCGGCACCCTGGGCGGCGTCGCCAAGAAAACCCGCGAAACCATGATTGTCTGTGAAGCGGCCGGTTATGATGTTATTCTGGTCGAAACGGTCGGTGTCGGTCAGTCTGAAACCAGAGTGGCCTCGATGGTTGATTTTTTCCTGGTACTGATGCTGGCCGGGGCGGGCGATGAACTTCAGGGGATCAAAAAGGGTATTTTAGAGTTGGCAGACGCCATTGCCATCAACAAGGCCGATGGTAACAACGTCGAGCGAGCCATGGAAGCCCGCAACGAATATGTGTCTGCGTTGAACCTGATGGAATCGAAATCTTCGGCTTGGGCCGTACCGGTTCTGACCTGCAGCGCCTTGACCGGGGAAGGCCTAAAAAACATTTGGGCGACCATACACGATCATCGCCAGAAACTTTCAGCCGCGGGAGAATTGGCTGAAAAACGCCGATCACAGGCGATCGACTGGATGTGGTCCCTGGTGGAGGAGGGGTTGAAAGATCGATTTTTCAAGAATCCTAATGTCAAAGGCCAGCTGCAGAACATTGTCGATACCGTCGAAAATGGTATGACTTCACCTTCGGCTGCCGCCCTTGAACTGCTGCAGTTGCATGGCAAGTGACAGCCATTTTCAGAGAGTGACCCATCGTCTCGCCAGCTATCCTTTCCGACTCAGCGCAACGGCGATGTCATCAGGGAAATTCATATTCACGGAGTCAAGGGCCACACTGATCATCACAGCCTGAGCATTCTGCCGCAGAAAAGGTTGTCCAAATGGCTCAAACTTCTCATGGGTATGGAGTTTTCCGGTATCCTCAATCTGGAAGTTTTTTCACCAGCCGACTTGAAATCGTCCCTCAATCTCATCAAACGAAAATATATGTGATGACGATGTTATGAATGTTCGGGCTGGGGGTCATCGGCGTCGTCATTTTGCTGGAGGGCATAGCGGCTCCACATTTGGGCATCTTGACATCCCAGGACGGTCGCCGCATTCATATCATTCGCTGCCATCTGGCAGTTGCCGAGCAGATAGTGGCATACGCCTCTTCTGAAGTAGGCCTCGGCCCGGTTGAGGTTGCTCTCAATCGCCAGGGTGAATACGCCGACCGCTTCCGAGAGTTTGCCGGCCCGGGTCAGTCTGCACCCTTCTGTATACATGTTATGGTAAGCGTTTACCGATCTTCTGTCATTCTGCCTCATGTGCCAATGATCCAGATTTCCCCGGTTGCCATCGTTTTGTCTCCTCGTCTCCGGTTGAAGGTGCGATCAGTCTTTCAACAGCTCTAGGATCCGCTCGGTTTTGAATACCTTGCCCTGAGCAACCACCATTCCATCGATGATCAATGCCGGACTGAGCAGCAAGCCGTATCGCTGCCGCACTTCCGGGGCCAGGGTCCACTTCTTTTCCACTGTCGCCTCTATGCCGGAGGTTGCGACGGCTTTTTTCGCATTTTCCAAAAGTTCGTTGCACTTTTCACACGGCGGATCCAGTCCGACCACTTCGATGTGCATCATGATCCGACGTCTTTCTGTGGTCGGTAGGGAGGATTGGGGTAGGCCGGGCTGAAGCACTGCAGGTCGACAATGTCGAACTGCACGGCAAAAGATTCCGCCGCATCGGCGAGGGCATCCCGCACGACGGTTTCCAAATCCGCCGGCTCCAGTTTGACGCGGGCATTCACCAGCAGCGTACCGCCGGATGCAATCTCCGCAGACGGCTGGCTCAGGCGTGGCTCGGAACGAAGATCAGTGATGCTGGCCCACGTCGATATACCGCCGGAGGTCAACACCAGTTTCAGATGACCGATACCGGCGTTTCGCTGTCGAAGCGCATCCCGGATTTCCAGCAGGAGCCCCCGCATCAGATTTCCCGGCGCATAGGTCGCTTTGGACCGGACTTTAACTGCTGCATTGAGCCAGCCCAGGATCGCCTCGGCCTGTGCGTATCGATCGTAGTCAATCTGCCGCAGCACGGTATCGGCACCGGGGCGACCGCTGAGAAGGGTTTCCAGCCAGGCTTGCATGCCGTCACCCTGTAACGCGGATGTGACGAGAACCTCCTTGGCCGGAAAACGGTCCCGTAAAGCCTTCACCAGACGATCTTTTTCCGTCGACTTTAGGAGGTCGCACTTGTTGAGCACAATGAGATCCGCTTCCTCGAGCTGCTTCTCGAAGAGGTAGGCCACTTCTTCGGGAAAGGTCGATTCGATCTCCTTCAGCAGCAGTTCCCGCACCCGGTCCGGATCGACCATGGTGGAAAACGGGGCGAAGGTGAAAGCGTCCCGGTAGTGGATCTTTATGGGATGGGCCACTGCGGCGACAAAATCGGTGCAGCTACCCACCGGTTCTCCCAGGAGAATGTCCGGCTCGTGAGCGAGGATTTTTTCGATCTGATGAATCAGGTCATCGAATTTGCAGCAGAAGCATCCCTCTACCACCTCCTCCACCGGCACGTTCAATTCGACGAGCATCTGTCGGACAATGACCGTATCGGCCAAATTGCCGCTCTGATCGTTGGTGACAATGCCCACACGCATCCCCTTGCGGATGATGTCCCGGGCCAGGACCCCGAGCGCGGTGGTCTTGCCCGAACCGAGGAATCCGCCGGCAAAGATCAGTTTAACCGGTTTGGCTACATTCAGCGGCTGGGGTTTCTGCATGGTGGTCCATCCTTTGCTCCGGTTGGTTCCGAGGGCATCGATAGGTGAGGCAATACCGCAGTTGGAAAAGCGCTGCGGACCTGATCGAAAAATTTGCCAATCAGCGTCATCTGATTACTGAGGGTTCCGATCCAGCGCCACAGGCACTCATTGCCGGCGTCGGTCATAAAGTAACGGCGTTTGGCCGGGCCCTTTGCATCAACGTCCCATTCACTGGTCACCATGCCCCGCTTCTCCAGCATGTTGAGATGGCGATACAGACCGGCCAGGTTCAACCCGGCTTCGGTATCCTCCAGGTAACCGCTGACGATCTTACCGATTTCATAGCCGTGGGTGCCGTCTTGTTTGAACAGTGTCAGCAGAATCCACGGTGCCGCCAGGTTCCGCATATTCTTGCCCGTGCACGGGCAGTCAGGATCAATAGAGGCCATGGTCAAACAATCCGCTTTGCGCATATATTCGACAATGTCGAATATATGCGCAAATAATTAATTGCCGTGGGCTTGGATTTCAGCTAAGCCGTCAAACGATTCATCCGTGCTGTCGGTTACGGCGCGTTAATCTATCGCGACACCGGTAGTCTCAGCGCCCCGTCAAATAGTCGCCGACATACTTGGCGGCCCGGGCGCCGTCGGCACAAGCGGTGAGCACCTGCCACAAGTCTGTATCCCGCACATCGCCTGCGGCAAAAAGGCCGGGAAACGAGGTCATCAGCTTGGCATCGGTGGTAATGTACCCTTCTGGTGTTTTTGCGACCTCAAGATCCAGAAAAGCGGAATTCGGGCGCCACCCGACAGCCATAAACACGCCGTCTACCGGTAAATCTCTTTCTTGCGCATCAGACGATCTGACCGTCAACGCCTCGATCAGGTCAAGCCCTTTCATCCCAATCACCTCTGTCCGCTCCAAGGTTTCCACGTTTTCCTGGCCGGCCAACAATGCGGCATGAGCGGCATCCATAATCGCCCGCTGACTTCTATGGATCAGGTAGACCTTGTCGGCGATCCTGGCCAGTGTCATGGTGTGTTGGGCAGCGCTGTTGTCACTTCCGACAACAGCCAGGACCGCATTCTGGTTACGGTACAGCGGTCCGTCGCAGACCGAACAGAAATTAACGCCTTTCAAATCCGCCTTGGCAGATGGAAGTCTTATGGGTACGCGCCCAGTAGCGATAATGGCGGTTGCGGCCGTATGCACCTGCCCATTGACATCGGTCGCCTGAAATACCCCGTCCCCGTGCCCGAGTTTTTTCAATCGGGCCATCGTAAATAGTGCGCCTTCGGTTTGGGCTTGCTGGAACAGCTTGACGCCGAATTCGGTCCCGGCAATGCCACCGATAAATCCGGGATAATTTTCTATCTTCTCGATCATATAAACATTGCCGCCTGGAATGTCTCCAAAAACGATGGTGTTCAGGCCCAAGCGCTGGCCATAAAGTGCGGCCGTCAATCCGGCCGGTCCGGTGCCTGTAATAACGATATCATAGAGGGTATCTGGCATGTCATCACTGAGTTTCTGTGGATAAGGGTATTTTAGTTTTTCTTTTCGAACTGGGTAAAATAGGTCCCCAGGACACAGGCTTTATACTCGGTTGGACCTTCCAGCCATCTCTCCAAAAGGGTTTCATTGGCCTTTCGTTCCGGATTTTCCTTCCATTTTAGCCAGTTTTCCATGCCCTGCCACATACTGATAACCAGTATCTCTTGGGGATCATCATGATTGATAAGGGTCTCTCCGGATACATACCCCTTCTGGTTCATGGCATCAGAACGGTTTCTGTTCAAAAGGGCAAATACTTCCCTTGTTTTACCTTCCTGGATTCTTCTTGTGATGATAACCTTTACGACCATGTTGAGCCTCCTTTCACTACCGCACTATTGCACTAAGGTGTATTCAACACAGGTCCGGACATCGACACACTATGCCCCCATAAAGCGGCCTTCAGCCTGAGTAGGGCTGATAGACGCCCAAACTGACCCAGTTGCCGCTTTGGGTGGCCGCGCCAATACCGTCCATCGAATCCGGCGGTCCGATGACGACAATGACGTTTTTGTGCTTGATGCGATCCACCGGAATCCGCGGGTTCTCGAGTGTCCAGTCTCCCATCACGTAGTTAAATATCAGCATGTTACCGTTTGCTTCGACAAACCCTTTGGCGCGCACAACGGTGGCGGGTAGTGCGTCTGCCATGTTTTTGACCTCCTCCAAGTCGTCGCCGGTCCACCGGTAGGCCACAGAAACCAAAAGATCCGGAGGGGTAATCTCAAGGTCGGGGCTGTCGAGCAGATCGTCAAGAAATTGGTCCAGTTCCTCATCCGACATCACTGCTCTCGGCTTCTGTTCAGATTGGTCGATATCTTCATTGCCTTTGCCGTCTTTTGCAAATGTAAAATATTTTTCCAAAGGAATGTCGGAATAATTGGTTTCGAAAAAAATCGGATCCGGGTGAAAGCGCCGGATCACCTCTCGCGTCTTGGCGACGGTCTCGGCTGAAGCGGTGTCGATTTTGTTAATAATGAACACGCTGGAGGAAGCGATCTGCTTCTCCAGTGAAGCGTACACTTCGTATGCATCCAGGAAATGGGCGGCATCGATGACGCAAAACTGCTCCTTAAATTGGAAGCGGTTTTCGAATATGGGTAGCTGAAGGTCCTTTTTGAGGTCTGAAGGATTGGCCACACCGGTCGATTCGATCAACAGCACATCGGGCTTAACGGTGGTATTGAGAGCGTAAAGACCTTTGATGAAATCGGTCTTCACGCAGACACAGAAAATGGAGCCCTTGCTGATCTCCATCATATCGATGTCTTCACCCTCGACCAAGGTGCCGTCCACCCCGACTTCTCCGAATTCGTTGACGAGAAGGGTCAGTTTTTGATCTTTGGGGAATCGGTCGATGATCCGGTTGAGGAAGGTCGTTTTGCCGGAACCGAGGAAACCGGTGATCAGGTAAACTTGAGTGGAATCGGCCATGGATTATATCTTCTCCGCTATCTTTTTCTGGATTTCTTCGGCCGGCAGGACCTTACCGACCGAAATCACTTCACCATCAATGACAAGCCCCGGAGTGACGAATACGCCCATTTGTGCGAAGTATTTTATGTCGGTAATTTTTTTAACTTCGATTCCGGCCGCAGCATCGAATTTTGCCGCAGCAGATACCGTATTTTCATAAAGCTGCTCGCAACGTTTGCAGCCCGGGCCCAACACTTCAACTTTCATTGGTCATCTCCTTGGGATTTCGGAGTCGGGAAGGGTTCATTGCACGAAAGGACACAACGCCTGAATGTCGCGCTCTCCGCGGTTAGCGGGCTTGGCTGGAAAAAGGCGTCGCGGCGGTCTGAACGACGCATCACCGGTGCGCTACGCCGAAAAACGTTTTTCCCCGAGCTGTCCATCTCATTCGCTAACCAAGACCTTCGCCTGGTTTGCCTTTACGAGCAGTTCTGAGGGGTAGTGACAGAATTTGCAGACTCCCAGCAAAGATGCCCCGGGGTTAAGCTGATGCCAAAGAACACCATATTGCACGGCAACTTCGGCTTTGACGCTTTTGGGTAGATCATCGGGCGGTTCAAGCTTGTGGATTCGGTCTGATTTTCCGCAATAGGGGCATTTGATGCCAAAGAGTGCCATATCCGTCTGGGGCAGGCCGTTGGTGATAATCAACGTCTTCAGTTGCTCGACGGCAGCGTGTCTTTCCAACGTTCTGGAAACCCCTTTATTCGCAGTAATCCGGGCCCCCAGTGGGGACCCGGATTGGTGGTGATGCATTTGTTACTTGACCTTGGAGTCCACTCGGGTCGACTGTCCGGCACCGGCTTTGGCCAGGTTTTCCTGGATCTTGTCGAACTCAAAACCGACCTCCCGAAGCGAAATGATCCGCTCCTTCATTGCTTCGCTGGGGGCTCTTTTGGCCATCTCATCGATGAGTTCCTCGTATTGGGGGATAATGCTTTCAAACACGAGATCTCTTTCAATGCAGATGGTCGGCAGAACTTTGCCTTTGAGCTCGAGGAACTTGCCGATACCATCTTTGTTCTTGATCGACCATTCCTTGTAAACAATCATTTCCTGCACGTCTGCAGGCAGGGCCGCAATAGACTCCATCATGTAGCCACATGCCGCGCACTGCACGCTGTCCAGGGTTAGAACATCAATGGTAATTTTATCTTCTGCCATGATCCGAATCCTCCTTTCGCGAATGGTTTACCAAGATTCCGGATACTTGGCATAGTACTGATCATACCAATCTCTGGCTTCGAGGGCTTGGTCCATATGTTCCACCGGAACATCGTAGGGCATGTCTCACCCAGGTGCAAACGTGTACCCGTGCTGACCTCCAGCAGCGAGGCTCACGATGGCATCTTCTCTGGGTGACAGCAGCCCCAGGCTCAGAGCCAGGGTCAACTTCAGATTGCCGCCAAATCCGACGCCGTGTTTGCGGGCCAAATCGCGGACGAACACCAAATTCAGCTGCTCGTCGATGGCAAACCCGTGGGTACCGAGCTGACAGACGTCTTCCATCACCTTGGTGCAGTCGCCGCAGATGAAGAACGAGGACGTCTTGTCGGCATCGTGTATCGCCTTGATGGCCGGCTGGCAGTTCGGAGCGACGAATTCTTTGAACGTTTCGGATTTGATTTGAGAGGCAACAGGGTCGACGATGGCGACGATGTCGCATCCCATTTCCGCGTAAAATTTAGCGGCAAGGGCACCGACTTCACCGGCATATTTGAGTATTTGGTGGGCAAATTCTTTATGTTTGTACACATCCGTGAAAATACGCACGCCGGCCAGATGGGAGGCCAGGGTCAAGGGGCCGCAGAAGAGACCCATCAGCGCACAGTCGAGTTCGGCAAGCTGAGGTTTGGCAATCTTTGCGGCTTCGAATATCACCGGCCACCGCCCGGAGTCCTTGGTGGGCAGTTTAAGACCGGCTTCGGTCGGTGTTTTTCCCGAGCACGGATGGGTGGTTACTGAGGGAACGTTGTCAGGCCACCATTTGAGGTCACACCCGACAGAGTTGGCTTCCACTGACAGGTCGAACAGCAGCGGTATACCATCGGCCTTATAGCGTTTGGCCGCGTTGACCACACCTTTTGCAAGGAGTTCGGGGTCTTTGAGCATTTTTTCCGCCGGTTCATTAATCAAAAATGCACAATGAACCCCAGCGTACGGTACCCACGGAGCTTTTTCGGTCCTTTTGCCCCGGTAGGCATCAATCAGCATTTGTTTGGCCATGAATTGTCTCCTTTCATAATGTCGACATTAAACGCTTTCAGTGTGTAATTGACCGCTCTTCTATTCCTCACCTCCCTTCCGAAATAATGGCCTTAAAGTATAATTTCTGGTTAACAACACGATTCCGCCGTTTCCCGTGTCAACGCGTTGATGATATGTAGGCACTATTCAACTATCGACTGACTTTGTCAAACAAACTCTATCCGGTTATCTCTTTATATTCAATACACGGAAAACAGTTTTTTATTCCAGCAGGATAATCCCATAATAATTAAAGGTCTCACCGGTGCTGGTGGCCACCTTCGATGTGGTACCCAGTTTCTTTAACGTGCCGATGACGTCGATGGAAAACGATTCCACCGATGGCCTTTTTTCCTGGGGGAAGCGGCACTCTTCGGGGTACGCACAGGTCTTGCAAAGAGCGCAACATTCACCTATAAGGCTGAAGGCTTTGTAGTAACCCTCTAAAAACAGCATGCGCTCCATCCCGATTGTGCCCTTCCAGCATTTCACCTGCAGGCCGCGCTTGCGCCCGTTATTGCGGTAGAAATCGGCGCAGGTTTTGCTGCCCACCAGAAGCAGGGCCGTGGTATATTCGTTTAAAATTTTGCGAACCTTTTCGGGGCCGGGAGTGGCGGGGGGGCAGCACCAATTGGTGCTGTAGTTCTTGCAGCCGTAGCGACACTTCAGGTGCACCCATTCAGACACGAGAAGTTTATCGACGCTGAAAGGAAACACCGCATTCAGCCCGTATTTCTTCCCTTTTTCGAGCAGGCGTTTCAACAGATCGTGCGAGATTCCCTCGCTGGTCTTGAATGGAACGACATTGGGTTTGCTTATGGTGATATGACGTTTCACTGTCAACCTTCACTCTCGTTTCTATGCTGAAATTTAATCCGAACGTCTTTGGGCAGCGCCATGTCCATGGCGACTTCCACGGCCTTCAGCACGGCCGAGGGGATCGCGCAGGACGGGTGGCAGCCCGATTTTTCAGCCGCGATGTACACGGGATTGCGGGTTAAGGGTAGAAAAAGTTCTTTCAAGGTCATCTCGGTCAGACAGTTCGCGAGGCGTTTGACCTGCTGACATTCCGAATCCGTTAATTCCACGGTTACCGTTCGCTTACCCGATTTGCAGGCCTTGACCGTGCAGGCAAACCCGCAGATCCCTGGATCTGCAGTTACGTAAACAACTTTCGGTGTCTCGGCAGTGTCGGTGCTCAAGTTGACGCTCTCATCAATCAACAGCAGCTTTCAGCGGGTGTGGCCAAAAAATCGCCTTAAATCTGCGGTTGGAATCCAACGCAGTGGATAGGAAATCGGACGGGATCCCCGGCAGCAATTTCCGCCGTCGGGGATCCGGCATGCTTATTGATCAAGAATTTCGTCCGGCACAATGCCGCGCAGATGCGGAAATTCATCGGTCATGTGGGGCATCTGCATGGCTTCCATGAATTCCTGCTGAAAGTTGGGCTCCACCGTCAGTTCGATGTATTCCACGTTACGTGAACACCAATTGGCCTCGACGCGTTTTTTCACGTTCAACAGGGCCGCACGGCATCCATCACCGGCCGCATTGCCCACACTCTGGATCATATCGATCTCACAATCCGGGAACAAACCCATGACCAGTGCCTTGGTGCGGTCCACGTGGGTACCAAACGCCCCGGCAATCTTGACCTTGTCCACTTTTTCAAGTCCCATGCGTTTGACCATCAGCTTGCAGCCGGCATAAAGGGCGCCCTTGGCAAGCTGAATCTGGCGCACATCCTTCTGAGAGATGACGATGTCCTTGTCAATGCTCGACTCCTCGGCCCAGGCCAGCACGAACTCGGGCTGGCGGTTATCCGGGTTGATCCTGAAACGCGGGCAGTCCTTGAGCGCCTTTTTATTAAAGACGCCGCTCTTGGCGATCACGCCACTGGTGTAGAGTTCCGCGAGCACGTCCAGAATGCCCGAACCGCAGATGCCTTTGACCTTCATCTCTTTCGGTTCGGAGAACTTTCGCCAAGCATCGCGGCCGATGACCTTGTAGTTGACTTCCTTGGTCTCGGGATCGATCTCGATGCGTTCCATGGCCCCGGGAGCCGCACGCATACCATATGAAAGCTGCGCCCCTTCCAGGGCCGGCCCTGTGGCACAGGAAGACGAGATCAGCTTGTGACGATTACCCAGCACCAGTTCGCCGTTGGTGCCGATATCGATGATCAGCTGGTTTTCTTCGTGCTTGTAGGGTTCTTCGGCAATGAGCACGCCCACGTTGTCCGCACCGACGAATCCGGCCTCGTTGGGCAGTACGAACATGTAGGACGACGGGTTGATGTTCACTCCCAAATCGCGGGCCTTGATGTCGATACTGTGGTGAATGACGGGCGGGAACGGCGCCAGCCCAACGAACTCTGGGTTTAGACCCAGCAGGATATGGTGCATGGCGGTATTGAACCCGATGGTAATATCCTCGATGTCTTCACGGTTCAGCCGCAGGTAGGTTTTGCCCTCCTCGGGCTTTTCGACGTACTCAACAGGGCCTTCTTCGCCCTTTTTCTTCTTCTTTTTCTTTTTGGGCGGATGCGTATTGGCTATGGCCTGATCAATGAGATCGTTAAGCCCCTCGATGATGTCATCACTCATGCGCTTGAGCCCGTCCAGGGAGGTCATGTGGAAGGTAATCCGGGCCATGACATCCTCGCCGTATTTACACTGCGGGTTCATCATCGAAACCGTGTCGATCACCGCCATATTCGTCAGGTCGCAAAAGTAGGCTGCCACGGTGGTGGTCCCCACGTCGATGGCCAGCCCGTAGGCGTGCTCGGCCTTTCCCGACCGCACACGGATCACTTCCCTGTCGTTCCAAACACTGACCGTCACCTTCCAGTCCCCGTCGCGCAAGGCCGTTGGCAGCGTGCGCAGGGTAAAGATGTCGATGGTCAGGTTACTCAAACCATAATCGCGCTCCAGGGCCCGGCAGACGCGTTCGAAGTCGGCCGTGGGGTCCTCGAAAGTCGGCGGGTCAACTTCTACGTAATACAGGCGTATGGCCGGGTTGTGGTCGATGGGGATGTCACGGGCGGCCTTGGAGACCACCTGCTTGCCGGCCCGGGATTCCTCGGGTACGAAAATCAACATGTCGCCTTCGACCTTGGCCACACAACCCAGCCGAAAACCCTTTTCCTTCCGCTCAGGGTTGATGAATTTGTCTTCTTCTTCCAACCATGCGCTGCAGTGGGACTTGCTGGAAGTGATGCCGTATTTTTCGAAATGGCCTTCTTCCACGCGTACGATACATTTGCCGCAAACTTTTTTCTCTCCGCAAAGGGCCTCGATATCTACGCCCAATAGTCGCGAGGCTTCAATGAGGTTAATGCCTTTGGGCACTTCACCTCTGCGCCCGGAAGGCTGAAATATCAGCATTGCCTTATCAGAATCCATTCGTACTGCTCCTTATCCGTAATTATCATCGCAGAGATGTGCACCTGTGACGATCTGGGTGTCATCAGGATATCAACCAACTGCCGATTCTTCCGCTCAAATGATCACCAATAGTCTTTCTCAGCCGTTTCAGTCCTTCCCCCAAGAACGTCTGTCCAACGTTTCAAATGGAATGGAGGCACCCGCCTCGACGGACGAGGTCCGATTCTCGACTGTTGCGTCAACGCCAATGGCCGGAGTTTCCGGGTCCTGAGTCATGCAGCCAAAAACTCCGGCAAAAACATATTACTGGCGCTTATTGTTTACTCTGCATTTCACGCAGCCGGGCGATCATCTTGATGCCTTCCGACACGGCGTTCCCGGCCGACTCGGCGTAACCGTCCGCACCGAACAGGTTGGCGACGTCCTTTGTCACCGGCGCACCACCCAGCATGATGGCCACGTTGGGGTTCTTGTCCTTGATCATCTTGATCACTTTTTTCATTCCCAGCATGGTGGTGGTCATCATGGCGGACATGGCGACAACCTCGGAATCGGTGCGCATCTGCTCTTCAACGAATTTCTCCAGGGGCACATCGCGGCCGAGGTCGTGAACATCCCAGCCGGCCACGTCGAACATCATCTTTACGAGGTTCTTTCCGATGTCGTGCACATCGCCCTGAATGCTACCGATAACCACTTGCGCATTGATGCCGTCGGTTTTCTCGGGCACATGCGGTCGCAGAATGTCGAGCCCGGCATACAGGGCATCGGCGCACATCAACACCTCGGGTACAAAGTATTCGTTACGATCATAAAGATCGCCGACGATCTCCATACCGGCGGCAAGACCGTCCATGATCAATTCCAACGCATCGTAGCCGTCATCCAACCCTTGTTGTGCGGCTTCCCTCACATCGTCTTCCTGGTATTCGACTACACCTTCTTTCAATTTTTCCATTAATTCTTCTTTGGTCGCCATGTTGTCATTCTCTCCTTGATAAGAATTTTAATTAACGACGGGACTTCCCGTAATTTCGCTTCTGAGATTCACACTCCGATTGGACTAAAGGCGCCCAACCGCCGGGCTTGGCTTTTTGCCGTACTCATGGGTGGTGTCCACACACGCCTTCATGTTTTCCTCGATGATGGCCGGCCACAGGTCGCAACCAGGCATGATGGCGTCCATACCACCGTCGATCTTGTCCTTGACGTGATCGATGACGTCCTGTTTGGGGGTCTTGTCATCGCAGGTCATTTTGTACGTGTCCAGGTTGCCCATGAACAGGACATCCGGCCCCAGTATTTCGCGTCCCTTGCGAACATCACATTTGATGTCGACGGTCAATCCGTCAGCACCGCATTCGTTCATCATGGCAAGCAGCGGTTCGGTCTGGCCGCAGATGTGAAGCAATTTAGGAGATTTCCAGGCCGCAAGAATTTTGGTCAGCCGTGGTTGGATAAACTCTTTGAAGGTCCGCGGGCTCAACAGGTCGGCAGCCACACCAGGTTCACGCAAGGTAATGTAATCGCAGCCGGCAGCTTGAAGCTTCAATCCGATCTTGATGATCATGTCGGTCAGCTTGTCGAGGACTTCGCCGACTTTTTCCTTCTGTTTGAAAACACCCTTGAGCATCAGATCCAGTTCCAACATCTGGCCGGCCTGGGTAAACGGACCCAGCTGCCAGCAGCCGATGGGCAGCTCCGGGGCTTCCTTCTTAATGATCTCGATCGCCTTGGGCAGCATCGGCAGACGGCCCAATTCGGTGATGTTGTCCGGAATTTCAAGCTCGTCAAGATTCGACCACACTTTGTTAGGTATCGTCGGGTAAAGAATGTCCTCGGACTCTTCATACAGGCTGATTTTGTTGCCCACGGCTTCGGACTCCATGGTCATGTCGTAAGGAATAACCACACAGTCGAAGTTCATCATCTTGGCCGACCAGATGGCTGATTGGGCCATGCGCTCGGCATCGGTATGAACGGTGGGAAACTTCAAACCTGCCTTTTCGATGCCCGGCATCACCACCATCCCCATACCGCTGAAAAACGGCATGGTGTCGATCGGTTCCTTGCGCAGAAGACGCATAACGCGTTCCTTGGGTGTCAATTCCGCCATAATGTAAACTCCTTTCTAATTGGTTATTATATCGCCCAAAAGGGTTGAAGGTTTGGATCAAGCCAGTGATTTGAGCTGTTCCACAAAGTCGGGAAACAGTTTGAACAACGGGTGATTCGGATCCTTGGGCAGCTTCTTGGTTTCCGCAAAAACCGCCGTGGCCAGAAACGCCTCGGCCTCGGCGACCGCCGGCAGGATGCGCGTGGCACCGGCCATGGGTCCGGAAAAGATCATGTCATGGAAAAAGAAGGCCGACAGGGATTCCAGGGCCGCATCGGTGGCCGACCACCCCTTAAAATCCCACATGTCCTTGAAGCGTTTCAAATCCATATAAGACCCGTTGCTCGGGGCGCTGGCGGTCGGGTAGCCCCATTTTTCCTTGACCATCCGGTTGGCAATACCGCAAAACGCCGTGGCCGGGCCGTTCATCACCGAGGTGTCCACGAATATGCTCTCGAACTTGGCGCCCACTTTGTCAATGGCATCCAGCAGCTTCTGGGTACCGGTGACGCGTCCGCTGGGCATTTGATCTTCCTGGTCGAATGCCACCAGGAGCACGTGCTTGACACCAATAGCGGCGATTTCCTTAATTTCAGTTTCCAGATCCTTCTCCCAGACCGTCAGGCTGTTGTAAAACATGCGGTCGAGCAATCCCTTTTCGGCACAATAGGCCGCCCCAGCCAGTTTGGGCTTCATCACCCAGGCATCGATACAAAAGGGCATGCTGCTGACCCCACTGACGAAATCGATAAACGTCTTGAACTCATCACCCGTGTTGGCCACAATGTCCGCCATGCCGGGCACGCCTGTCGTTTCGGTCAAGCGTTCCTGGGTTTTGAGGAGTTCTTCGGCCCGTTTTTCATCGAATCCCTCCTTGCGTTTGCCGGTAAACACCTTGTCACCCTTCTGAAAAATCGAGCTGACACAAACGCATGGGTACTCACCGGGCTGCCCGCCGAATTTTACCCCACCAACCTCGCAAACCTTTTGCTCGGTACTGATCTGAAACATCATTTACCTCCTCTGTTCAAAATTTATGACTCCTTCCCTACCAACGGGAATTAACGCTTACCCCCTATAATGACATTGACGTCATCCTTTTATAGGATTGAACGGGACCTGAATATCGTCCAATAGACGATTTTTGATGGGATCACAGATGATTTTGATCGTCCGTTGCAAAAGCCGCAGCATAATTCTTTTCATGAAGAAGGATAATGTTCTATGGTACTATCAGTGATACGCGCTGAGCAGGAGGTTTGATAACTGATTCGATAAGGATGAGGTATTATGGAAACAAATTTGGACCGTCTGATTGATAAAGCCATCGAACTGGGTGCCACCGAGGCCAAACAGATACCGACCAGCAGCATCGTGTTCGATTCCAGATCCTACCTTAAATGCCGCTTCGGCTGCAACCGATGGGGTAAATACTGGACCTGTCCGCCCCATCTCGAGATTACACCGGAGCGGTTCATGGATGCTTTCGCCCAATACCACCAGGCGATCGTCATCAAATCCTCAGATCCCAAGGTCGGGCAGGACGTCACAGTGGCGATCGAAAAGGAAGCCATGCTGAAATTGGGGTGTTCGTTCGCCTTTGCCATGGTGCTCTGCGTCCAGTGCGATGAGTGCAGCTACCCGGATCCCTGCCGCTATCCTCATCTGGCCCGCCCCTCGATGGATGCCTACGGTGTCGATATCGGCAAAACTTTGGCTCCGCTGGGCTTTAAGGTGGAATTCGATGCCGGGGGCAAACTCCTTCCGGCCTGGTACAGCATGGTTTTGATCGATTGATTCGGAGGGAACCCATGTCGATCGGCGTTATCTGTTGCCGGGTGCTCGAACGGGAAATGCGCACTGTCATCGCCGACATCCCGGAAGTCACTCACCTGGAAGTCATGGATTGGGGACTGCATGTTCAGCCCGAACGGTTGTACAGCCGGTTGTCTGAGAGGATCAGAGAATTACAGGATCATGTGGATGCCATCGTGCTCGGCTATGGCCGCTGCCAGACCATGGATAAGCTACCGGGTAACTTTTTGGTCCCTATTTTCTACCCTCCAGCCGAGGACTGTATCGGTGTCCTTCTCGGGCAGGAGCGTTATGAAAAAGAGCTAGGTCGTGAACCCGGTACGTGGTTTCTGACCCCAGGCTGGACAGAACTCGGCATGACATTCGTGTTTCACGAACTGCAGGTACAGCACATGGCCGAAAAGGGTATCGACCCCCTGCGCGTTGCCCGACGAATGCTTGACGGTTTTACGAGAGCGTTACTGATAGATTCAGGATTAAATGACGGATTGGCCATCGATCAAAAGGCTGAGGCGATCGCCGCTGAATTCGATTGGCGGTTGGAGAAAACCGAAGGAACGCTGGCCAGTTTGCGGAAAACCTTTCAGCGAGCATTATCCTTAAAATAACGACAATGAAGGCCAATTCTTGAATTGATATGGCGGCCCGTAAAGAGTTGCTTTACGGGCCGCCAGCCGTTATAAGGGGTGCCTGCGGGCCACAATCACTTTTAATCGCAAGCAGATCAGTTCCTCGATCAATTTACCGTATCGGCCAGGAGATTACAGGCGTGCCAGCGCCGGGATCGGTTTACGTCCGCATTCCCTGGCGGTTTTTACTATGGCGCGCATGTTGTCCTCTTTGATATCGGGCCACAGGTCGCAGCCGGGCCAGATGGCGTCAACGCCACCGTCGATGTTGGCCTTGATACCTGCCACGGCCTCTGGAGCCGTTGTCTCTTCCTTGCAGGGCAGCGCAAAGACGTCGAAGTTGCCAAATATGAGGGCATCGTTGCCCAATTTTTCACGCGAAGCTGACAAATCGTTCTTGATATCGACGCTGACGGCATCTGCACCGCAGTCGTTCATCATTTCGATGATCAGGTTCGTGGCGCCGCAAATGTGCAGTATCTTGGGAGCATCCCACGCAGCCAGGATGCGCTGCATAGGCGGTTGGATAACGGTTTTCCACGTGCGCGGGCTGATCAGGTCTGAGCCGGTTCCCATTTCCCGCAGCGACTTTAAAGATCCGGATCCACCAACCCCAGTTGAATCGCAAAATGGATCAATTTGACCGGTGAGTCGATGTTGAGCTTTTCCAATATGTTGGCGCGGTGGGTTTTTATCGTGCTGATGCTGACGCACAGCATGTCGGCTATCTCCCGGGTGGAGTGCCCCTCGCCGATCAACTGAAACACCTCTCGCTCGCGGTTTGAGAGCTGATTGTAGCGTTCGGCAATGGATGAGAATTTCCGGTGCGGAGAACGATAGGAATCGACCAGCACTTTGGAAATGGTGGGACTCAGAAACGTTTCGTTTCGCATGGCGGAATGGATGGCGTTGATAATATCACGCCCGCTGGCATCTTTCAGCAGATAACCGGAAACTCCGGTTTCCATGAGTTCGTGTATATAGTGTTCATGGGAATACATCGACAGAATCAGGATTTTTGTTTTGGGCAAATTCTTCCGTATTCTTTTGGCAGCCTCGATACCGTTCATCCGCGGCATGGCAATATCCATGATCACGATGTCCGGTTTGAGAGCCAGGGACTGATCCACGGCCGCCTGGCCATTGGTGGCTTCACCGACGACCTTCAGATCCGCCTGCTCTTCCAACAGGCGGGCCAGGCCCTGTCTCACGATCGTGTGGTCATCGGCAAGCAGAATGCGAACGAGCTCACTCATGACGCAACTCCTCGTCCAAGGGAATTTCGATTCGGATCCGGGTGCCGTCCCCGGGTGTGCTGCGCATCAGAAATGTGCCGTGCAGCAGGGAAGCCCGCTCGCGCATACCGAGAAGCCCGAGGGTGCGTGTATCCCTGCCGATGATCTCGGCATTGAAGCCGATGCCGTCGTCTTCAGCTAAAAAGATGATTCTCGGGTAGCTCTTGATAATGGCGAGACTGAAATTCTCGGCGCCGGAATGCTTCAGTGTGTTGGTGAGGGCTTCCTGGCTGAAGCGGTACAAGACCGTTTCGATATCCGGACTCAAGCGGCGGTCAAATCCGATGGTCTGAAATTCGATATCCAGGTCGGAATGTTTTCTGATTTCCTTCAAGTAAAGATTCAGGGCCGGCTCCAGACCAAGGTCACTGAGAAGCGTAGGGTGCAGGTGGTAGGACATGCGCCGTATTTCCGCGGCGGTGCGCTGGGTCATTTGTCGTATCTCGCCGATTTCGTCCTTGAGAAGCGCGTTGGATCCGTGCTTTTCTTCCAGACGATCCAAGCCGAGTTTCACTGCCGTCAGGGACTGGCCGGCCTCATCATGCAGTTCGCGAGCAATGCGGCGCCGTTCTTCTTCCTGGCTCTGAAACAGCTTTTCGGTCAATCGCCTGAGTTCCTGGCGGTGCCGCCGGATCGTTCCCATCATCTGAATATTTTCAATGGCACCACCGAGGAAATTGCCCAAGGAACCCATCAGGTGTATTTCGTGGGCACTTAGAACCCGCTCCGCAGGAATGCTGAGTCCGAAAAAACCGACGGCCTTGCCTTTGAATGTAATTAAAAAACAGGTCAACCATAGGTTCGTCTGCCCCCGGGTTGAGCGATAACGAATCTGAAAAGAGGGAAACGACGCTTCGGGTGGCAATCCGACATCTTTCTCAATCAGATGCTGCATTAGAAGGGCATCCTTGAAAACCACCTCGTCCGTATCTTCAGCAACCGCTTCAGGAATGTTGTGTCTCGCTCTGAGCTCGACCCTTTTCGCCTTGTGGTCTATGATGAAAAGCCCGCCTCTTTCCAACCTCAGGACCTGGATGACCTTTTCGAGAGTCACCTTGAGAATTTGATTGAAGTCCATGGTGTGGTTCAGAGCCAAGGCAATGCTGTTGACGATGGAGAGTTCCCGGTTGCGCTGACTGATGACCTCCTCGTTCTGTTTGCGCCGGGTAATATCTTTGATGATGCCCTCAAACTCGATGTCGCCGGTCTGAGCGTTTTCATACATACGGCTCGATATGAGCACGTGCAGCGGGGACCCGTCCCTTTTTTTGAACTCAGCTTCAAAATCTTTGACAAAGCCTTTGCTGGTAATCACCGCCAGAAACTTGTCGCGGTCTGCTGGGTGGCGATACAGATCTCCGGCGGTGATGTTCGTCAACAGCTCCTTTTTGGTTTTAAAACCCATGAGTTCGACACCGGCCTGATTGATGTCCGTTATCCGGCCCTTCAGGTTGGTGGCGTAAATCATGTCGTGGCTGCCTTCGAAAACCCGTCGATACTTTCTTTCCCGCTTGGCGATCTCTTCCTGAAGTCGCTTGATTTCGGCAATATCCTTGAAGATTTCGAGCCCGCCCGTGATCCGGCCCGATGCATCCCGAAACGCCGAGGTGGAACAGATAATCGGAATTTTACGGCCATCGATATTGGTAATCTCATATTCACGGTTGTGAATATCCCGGCCCTCATCCACTGCTCGTTTCAAGGCGCAGTCGGTTTCGCAAATGGAATTTTTGAAAACATCCTTGCAGTACATGCCCACGGCATCCCGGGCTGAAAAACCAGTTATTTTTTCCGCAGCCGGGTTAAAATAAGTGATTCGCCATTCGTGGTCGGTGGTAAACAGACCATCCGGCAAGCGGTTGAGAATCTCGACGTAGCTCTCCTCTTTTTGATAAATCCTTTCCAAGACGCTGCTATGGTAACGCTGAAGCTGTTCGGCGATGAAAGCGTCCGTCCCTTTGCTGAAAGCTTCACTCCTAACCTTGAAATACGAGCAGGTCAGGCAGGCGGCCATCTTATGAAAAAAACCGTCGCCGATATTTTTTGTGCAATGGGTCTTGGGGACCAGCCAGCACTCCATGATGCTCTTTTCATGAACCGGGCAAAGGACATTGGTGCAGCGGATCAAATCCCAGCACGTCCGACGCTCCCCTTGGGCTTTGTATTCCGGAGCGATGCTAACGCGGTGATTTTCGAGCAATGAACTCACAGTACGAATCTCCCTTTGCCCGGCAAACCGGTTCCGCAGCCAGAAAGGTGAAACAACCTTCTGGATAACCTTGGCCGTATATCAGATCCATGAGTGCTCCCGCCACTCCGCGGAGCATGTAGCATTTGCCCTTGAGGGCTTGTCCGTAGTCCTTCAAATAGCCCTCGGCCTCGTAAGAATCGTTGACGCGCAGGACAAGCTTTTCTTCGGGAATGAGTTCCTGTACGGTCAGATCCCCCCAACCGAAAGCCGTTGCCACCGCGGCAAAACCCATGATTTGGTCTTCCTTACGGTCGATCATCGGCCGTACGATTTCATCCCACTCCCAGGAATTGCGAATGCCCTGGAATGTGGCGTAGCCGCACTCCTGGGCGGCTTTGATCAGAAGATTTTCAGCTTCGGTTTCGCGGGTAGGACCGATTTTTGTTTCGAAGTCGAAGCTGAGCCGGTTGTAATAGTGAACCGAAAAGAGCGAAAGATAGACCCCAAAAAGTGGAATGATGCCTTTCGATTCTCTTATCCGGCTGCCCTCCATAACGGCATGAATAATTTTGGTCCCGTCAATGGCCACTTAACGCACCTCCACGTGAAAAATACAATCCTCATCGCGCATCATCTTGCATTGGGTTTCCACCACCTTGTAGTGGTCAATCGGTTTGTCGCAGACGGCCTCCAGCGCACCGGCGATCCATCCACGGGAAAAATGGCAGCCGGGGGTTCGGCGCTTGCCATGTTTGGCGAGCCAGCCGGTAACATGATGGCTTGATGAGCTGATGATATCGCCTCCTTCGGTATCGATATCCAGCGGGTGAATAATTCCCAAACCGCAATTTTGGTACATGACTGCGGCCATTTCCATTTTGGACTTGATTGTCCGCATTTCACGGTAGGCCGCAAGCATTGTCTTAAGGTCGTGATATGTGGCCTCCTCGGCCGCCCGGTAAATCAACTGTACGCCTTCCGCCCCCATCGTCTCCTCCAGGGTCCTCTGAAGGTTGATGTTGTAATGGTGACAATGAATGGTGATGGGTTGACCCGCTAGGACGACCCGATGTTCATGGCGGTCAAGTTCACGTTTCCAGTTGAAGGAGGACATGGGCAGCCTGCGCGCAACCTGGTACGACGTTTATAGGTCCTGTAGCGTGCCGAAAAAGCACCGGTTATTGTTTGACCGATGAGATTGCTATAGCACAGTTAACGGGCCGTGTTAACCTTCAGAATGGCATCCCGTCATAGGGTCACTTCGTGTCGCCTTGCCAATAAAAGCAAATCCCCCGGACAAGCTCGTCAAAAGAATACCCACGAGCCGTTTCCCAATTGACAACATCACCACCCGGATATAATATCTCCGCCATTTAACCCGCTTATTTCATATAAAATGCGGGCATACCAGTGGTGCAAAGGATGTCATTGAATGAATCAACCAACGAAACGACAAACTGATCGTAAGACCGATGTGCTGCTGCTATCCGGTTTTCTCGGTGCCGGTAAAACCACCCTGTTGAAACGCATCCTCGCTTGGGAAACAGACCTATCCGATACAGTGGTCCTGGTTAACGAATTCGGTGAAGTGGGCATCGACGGAACGCTTCTCGAAGGTGCCGGTTCGGATGTGGTCGAACTCACCAGCGGCTGTATCTGCTGTACATTGAGCAACGACCTGAGACAGTCCCTGATCCGCATCAGGGCCGAATACACTCCCCGCCGTATTTTCATCGAATCTTCTGGCGTCGCCGACCCCACCGCCGTTCTGCCAGTCTTGAACAGCTCCCCCCTATCTGAAACGATGAGACTGGATAAGGTCGTCACGGTATTGGATGCCGATTTCTGGGAAGCCCGTGAAAATTTCGGGCGTTTGTTTTACAATCAGCTCGATACCGCCAACCTGATCCTGTTGAACAAAGTCGACCTGGTGAGCGACGCTGATGTTCCCCGCTACCTAAAGGAAATCCATGTCGAGTTTCCGGGCTGCCAGGTGGTTCCCACTGTACGCTGCAGCATCGATCCGGCAACGCTCTGGACTCCGGCGAGCCCGAAAAACGTCATGCTCAAGCCGATCCACCTGTTCGACGATATCACCACCGGGGCACGTGATCATCAGGGAGAACGGGCATCCGTGGAGGCAACCCGCTTTGTGACCTTTTCTTTTCAAGAATCCCGGAAATTGGATGAGGAGCGCTTCAACCAGTTTGTCGCAGCACTACCACCGGAGGTCTTCCGCATGAAAGGACCGGTTCGCTTCACAGGCCGGAGCGTCATGGTTAATCATGTTGGCGGTAAAAGCGAGACCCTTCCGTGGTCAGACGATGATACAACACTGGCCTTTATCGGTTGGAACGTTGTGGCAGAGGATATCCTCGAACGATTGCGTGGGTGCGTCACCGGAAAGTGAATGAAGATATGCAAGATACGCCGAACCTGACCAAGACACGTTTTCTGGAAAACCTCGAAAAAGCCCTGCGACATGAGCTTCCACGCTCCCCGGGAAAGTCATGTGACCCTTCACCACCGGAAGGAATCCGAAAGCGGTTTCAAATCTGTCGCCGCGCGGCGATCCCGACCCATAGATCCCTGCGGTCCTTGTAAATGAGATCGAAGCCCGACTCGCTCAACCCGGCCTCGACCCGGTGGGAGTTTCCCAAAATCATGCCGGAACACAGCAAGAGCCCGCCAGGCCTCACGACGACAGACAAATCTTTGAGCAAGGCGAGGATCACCCCCGGCAGGATATTCACGGCAGCAATGTCGACCCGCCACTTCAGCGGAGCGAGAGAATCGGCGACAAATACGGTGCTTTTGTTTGGTGGGACCCTATTGGCCGCCAGATTGGCCTGCGCAACTCCGGCGACGGAGAAAAACTTGTCAATTCCAACCACCGCAGCAGCACCCAGCCGGGCGGCAACAATCATAAGAATACCGGAACCTGTGCCAACGTCTAAAAACCGGTCTCCCGGTTTCAGGTAGCGCTGCAGCATGTCGAGACACAGTTTGGTGGTAGGATGTGCACCAGAGCCGAAGGCCTCGTCGGTGTTCAGCTCCAGTTCTTCGGGATGGATCCGAATACGGTCTATTTCTCCAGGTTTCACTTCCATAGGGAATTAACCGCCCGACTTGTCGAACACCTCCACGAGGGCCCGGTCACCCACCTGCGAGACAAACTTTTGCAATCGCCGTTCGGTACCCATCTCGGCGATCTCTTTGATCACGGCGATCTTGGCCAGAACGGACTTCCGTGCCCCGAACAGCGTGGCCATCAACAAATAGCTGAAATCCGAATGATAGTGTTTTTCGAAAACATCGCGCCAATGCCCCAATGGCTCGTCCAGGGCGTACACCTCCGACAGCACTGCCATGATCGCCCCGTCTGTCAGCGGCGGATCGGCGTCACCGTACACCCGGGTGCAGTAGTCCATTTCAAAGGCCACGGCACCGGCGGGTACCTGGATGCCGAGATCACGCCATTTGTGGATGAGGGCCTTTTTGCCGTCACGGTGCTGTCGCGTTTTAGCCTTTCCGATTGTGGCACTCCAGAGCCCGTAGGCCCTGCAGGCGAAAGGCCTTTGGAGGTAAATACTGCATCCCCCCTCCTCCAGAAACGGACAACCAGGCTGCTGTAAAGGTGTGACCAGATAAAATAATACGAAGCGGCGCATCAGCGTGACGCGGCGATCCTCCGGCATGCCGGATAGAACATCGATCCACTGCAAAGCCTCTAACAGCGTCATTTCCGGCATGAAGCGGCAGCAAATTCCGGGGCTTTCGCATTCGCACCGGGTCGAAGGTAACCGGAGGTACAACCTTTGGAGGGCATCAAAAGAAACGCTGCCCAGGGCCAGGGCGCTTTGGATGTCTGCATGGGTCAACATGGGATTTCCAATGGTATGGGTTACAAAGAGCTCCCTGTCGAATGGATCCACCACGCGGGATAAGGAGGCCGTTCGGAAGGTTCCTGCCAGGGCTCAGCAGCATTTGTAAAGACGCAGCAGGCGTTCATCCATCACAAAATAGAATTTCATAAAGGACGAGCCGTCCCAGCGTGTCCGGACACCATGCAGCGTGTCGGCCAACTCGATGGTGCTCCGCAGGTGGGTTATCATTATCAGCTGGGTATTCGCGGCCACATCTTTCAGAAACGCCTGCATCGACTTGTGGTGGCTGTAATCCAACGACGGCTCAACTTCATCCAGCAAATAAAACGGGTTTTTCAGCTGGTTGAATACGGCCAACTTCAAGGCCAGGCTCGTGATGGCTTTTTCGCCGCCCGATAGCTGGTGAGCCCGGCGAACGCGGTTCCCCGGTAGTGTCACCTCGATATCAAGGCCTTTGTGGCCGTTGTGGGACGGCATCTCGAGTCGAACCTCAGCCAATGGTATGAGATACTGCATATACCGCCGCAGGCAATCGGCAATGTCACGGCGCAAGTGAGCGGAAAAATCAGCCGTGGATTTTAGGTCCAGCAGAGCGCATATCCTCTCGAATCGCAAGGCGGGATCGAGCAGCAGGATATCGTTTATCTGCTCCTGCCTGATGATGGTTTTCAGTGCGTGATTCAGATTGAACGTCGCCAATTTTTCGCGGTAGTCGGACAGCCCATAGGATCGGTCCCCAACATAATACCGGTCTCCGCCGTCCCGGTCAATTTCCCGCCGCAACTTGAGAATCGGGGCATTTTTTTCTTTTCCTTGTCTGAATGTCAAATCCACAGCAATTCGGTCGGCTGTCGGATAGTCCTTGCTTCCAGCGAAAAACAATTCGTTGTCGTCGTAACAGCGGACGCGATCAAGCTCATTTTCACCAAGGGCCCAAACGATGGCATCCAGAATATTCGATTTGCCGACACCGTTGTTTCCGATAATGACGCTGATTCCAGGCTGAAAGGCCATATTGGTATTTTCGGAGAAGGACTTGAAACCTTCAATGTTCACGTCTTCAAGATACATTGCAGCTGCCTTTATTTTTATCCTCGTAACGTCTTTGGATTTCCGCAATCAGCTCTTCCTGCATTGGAATCAGCGACTCGTATACCAGTACACCGTCCAGAGCGACACTCGGTAACGATTTGGCCTTGAGCTCCCTGAAACGCTGCACCCCTTCACGTGTACGCATATCCCATTCATGAACTTCGATAATGCTCTGTATGTCATCCGGTAAAACCTTTACCGACTCCGCCATGTAGACGCAGGCCACTCATTGGTTAAAATCGGTCAAAAGAACATCAACAATCACCGGTTGCGTCATGTTTACTTCCCTGTCTTAGTTTGATCGAATGACATTTAGGCGCGCATTGCCATCGATGGATTCCAACAATCCCCAGCTCAATCCTTTAAGGTCGACAGCGGGACCAACACTGATAAAATCCTTGCCGCCCACCTGCCAATGCCCCCACCTCCGGATCTGGCTGAAAATGACGATATCCCCCCGGAACTGGGGCACCATGGCTTCAAGGGCGGGAAAAACCGAATCATCCTGCATAAAATCCGTCAGGCCGCACACCATGTTCATCTCCAGTGCGAAGGGTTCGAAATCAGAGAAACCGGGCAGCCTCAGAATATAGTCTCCGAAAAAGGCGATGCTGGTTTTCATTCCCAGCTGAAAGGTCAGCACCTGCGGAAGTTGAAGCAACCAGTCCTGCACCCTACGGTTGTCTGTCTGGCCGGAAAGGATCCAGTCCTTCTCCCCTTGGATGGCGACGCCCCCGAGCTTCCGGATCAGCTCGATCAGTTTGTTGATTTCGCTTCGCATCAACTCCCCAGTCAGGTTCCCGAGGCAGTAAACGGCCTCAACTCCGGAAGCAGACATACTGTCTATGATTCTATTAAGGGTATCCGGATTGCCGGCCAAATCCCCTATAAGACCGACACGATGCCGGGATGATGGATCGTCAATAAGACGGAACGATTCCGCGGGGGCCATCCGGCCATCCATAGCCGCGTGAATGGCATCGGCCAGTTGATCGGGACAAGACGTCCCATTGCGACACTCAATTCCGCCAATGAGCTGCAGGACGTCATCAATGGATCGACCGCGCAACAGGCGCGCGACCAGTTGAGCGTTTCCAGGGCAACCGCCACCCACGAAACGGAGGTCGGTCAAAATATCTTGCTGAACCTGAAAATGGATCTCTGGTGGGCAAACCCCACTCGTTTTAAAAATGAAACGCTGCAGTTTCGTGTTGTCACTCATATCATTACGAATTCTACACGAGGTTCGTGGTGTTCATCGGCACGCTGTGTCCGAGTGGAGCCGGGCTGGTGACCATCGTGGAACTGACAATTTCATAGGATATGTGTTACTACAGGCGAACAACAATGAAAATCGTCCAAAAGCTGATTTTTCCCAAGGGTGAAATCGTCCGGCCAACAATCGGAAAGGCTATCCGCAAATCGGCGTTCAAATTGAATCACTATTGGTAGGCTTATTCCGCAGAATCTTTGAGAGGATAGGGGCAAGCGAGGTGTCCGCCGGCGGCGCATCGTGTGCCTTGTCCGAAAACACACCTGCCAACTTTCCCGCCATCTGAAACGGCCACAAAAGGCGTACCGCCTTCACCGGCCCTTCGCCGTCGACCCGCGTTAGCCCTTGCAGCTCATACTGCTGCGGATCGATTTAGCCGCCTCTCAGGGCAGGCCGCGTGAGATGGACAGCGATGACCTTTACCGCCGACTGCGGCGGCAAGCTATCAGGAATGGTTATAGCGAAACCTAAAACAAATCTTCTTGCCCGCCGCACAATTTGATCAGATGGGAAAATGCCCGTGCAATTTTTTCCGCCTGCCCTTTGGAAAACGTGAGACTGATCGCATCAGCCGTCCTGCTGTCGATGGTCCATTTCCCTTTGGCATCTTTCCGATACCTCGCGTTTAAATCGACATCCAAACCGTCGTTTGCCGTGAATATGATCAGCCGGTTTGAAAAGGTTTTTATATTCGATGGATTCAATTTGGCGATCGGCACCCGCAGTGACTTCTCCAGAACCATATCTTTATTTTCCATCTTTGTTTCTTTGACCGTCAGAACGCAGTCGTTTATGGCGGCATTTTGAACGTGGCTCACGTTAAGCTTGATCAGTTTTGACTCGGTGCGTATCGACATAGAACTGGTTCTCAAATTGACATCGTCGATACGCTCGATAAGGTATTCGATCGTTTGTTCCTTTGACGGCTCGGCGCCTGCCGGTGTGACGAGGATAACAAAGAATAGAAACAGGCTGGCAATTAATATTGTTCGGCGCGTCTTACTCATGAACACCCCCATTCACGTTGTTTTCTGCGTTCAGGTTCCGGTTCCTCTGCCCGGGTTTACCTTTCAAATTTTCAAATCCGCGTATGTATGTCAACCAATTTAACCGATCAGATAAAATAGCAACCAGAATTATTTGGGCATGTGGACGGTGATGCAATGAAAATTACCATCGACTGAAGATGAGCAATCGGAAACACGATCCGGCGCTGGCCTTATTGTGGAATCAACCACTCCTCGATCACCTTCTGACCTCGATATCACCTTTTGCGGCGCCGGCGTTGGATGGCGCCGGCCGCCACATACCACAGCGAGGCGAATCCCTGGGCGACGAGCATGACGATAAAGGCCGCCCGATAGCCTTCCGGTGCGTACCCTCCTCTCATGGTGACCGGCCAGATCTCGATCACTGAACCGATACCCCATTGGGCGATGAATGCAGCCACGAAGACCAGCAGGTTGAGAGCGGTGTTGACGCGACCGGAAAGGTGGGCGGGAAAACTTTGAGATAGCACAGCGTAGGACACGATGCCGGAGGTACCGAAGAATCCAAAAAGCATCCACAGCGGCACTGAGACCGCGGGAATCTCGACGATAAGCAGCAGCAACACCACCATAAATAGCGACATCCCGGCAGCGGCAACGGTGATCGGTCTGATCCCATAGCGGCTCAGGCGTTCGGCGGCGGCCCCCAGAAGGATAAAGCCGGCAACCATGGCGACGGCCACCAATAAAAGGGTGCCGGCAACGTTCGACCGGTCGAATTCGGCCACATCACGCAACCACGGGCCTGCCCACAGTCCGTGAATCGATAAAAAAGTCGCCTGGGAAAGGGTTGTCCATGGGGCAATCCGCCAGAAGGCCAGGCTGGCGAATACGCTTCTTGTTCCGCGAATTTGCTCCGTGAATTTAAGGTCTCCACCGCCGACGGCTCTTTCGGGGACGACGAAATAAACGGCAGCGGCAATGACGAGGGTCAGTATCGTCAATCCCATGAAAACACCGCGCCAGTTCGTCAGCGCCAGAGCCGCTTCGACCGGGGCCGTTGCCGCCAGGGCGCCTAAACCACCAGCCGCCATCTGAAATCCATTGATCAGCGGCAGTTGTTCCCGCGGATACCACATCACATACGCTTTGAAGGCAGCCATCAGACAGGCCGATACACCGAATCCAATAAAGGCCCGCCCAATGACAAGTCCGGTGAGGGTTTCGGCCGAAGCGAACCCCCACGCTCCGATAGCGGCGAAAATCAATAAAAACGCTTCAATTTTACGGGGACCGTACCGGTCGAGAAGAACCCCCAGGGGCAGTTGGAAAGCGGCAAAGGTAATAAAATAAGCGGAAGTCAGCAACCCCAGTTCGGAAGGATCCACGCCGATGTCGGTCACCAGATCCGGCGCGATAACAGAGTTTACCACGCGGTAAAGGTAGGAGAGAAAGTACCCCAGAGCGAACGGGATAAAGACCCGCAGCCGGCTGCCAATGGTATAATTTTTCACATCAAGTCCCAGAGTCTACCAATATCAGATTATCTTCGGTCACATGTCTTTTTACGTGCAAATGTCGATCATAAGACAGATCAATGAGGGTAATTATCAGAAGGCGGCAGCGACGGCAAGATCGATGTTAACCTCGTATTTTTATGCTTTCCGCCTGCGGGGCAAGAGATCCAAGCGATTTTCAAGTTTGACAGGGGTACGAGAATAATTTACGTTTCGATGGTTTCACCCATCGTCAGGATCCGGTTGACATGTTTACCGATAGGCCTCGCCGAATGCTCCGCACTCAGGTTTAAAGTACGGTATGAACAATACACCAACGAAAGAACCGACAGATGGTTTCGTCTCGACACCCGAGGGGCAAATCCACTACCTGGATTGGGGTGGCAACGGACACCAGGTTCACTTCCTTCATGGAAACGGATTTTGTGCTGGAACGTATACGCCGTTTTTTAAATTCCTGACGGCGGATTTCCGTTTATTTGCCAGCGATGTTCGTGGACATGGCCAATCAAACTTTCACGGTTTGCGGCGTATTCACCACTGGGAAATCTTCGCCGATGATTTGAAGCACGTCATCGGAAAAGTCATGTCTCCGCCGGTAACGGGGATGGGCCACTCATTGGGGGCTGTCACCACTCTCATTGCCGCGGCAAAATTCCCCGAACTCTTCACCGATATCATCCTGATCGACCCGGTCATTTTCTCCAAGAGACGACTCTGGCTCATCGCGATGATGAAAAATCTGGGTCTGCGGGGCAACATGCCGCTGGTGCGCTCCGCTCGCAGAAGGAAGAGGGTGTTTACGGACAAGCAATCGGCACTCAAACGATTTTCCGCCGGAAGGGGCGTCTTTAAATCCTGGTCAAAAGAGTTCATCGAGGCCTATCTTGAGTGCGGCCTTCTGGAAAAGGATGCGGAATCGGCGACACTGAAATGCGATCCCGAGTTGGAAGCCCAAATTTTTGAATCGGTGCCGTTGAATATTTGGTCTTACGTAAATAAAATATCGTGCCCTGTGCTGGCCCTTCGGGGAGCGGCCTCAGACACATTCGTTCCTGCTGTCGCCCGCAAATTGCAGGCCATGGTACCGAATTTCGAGCTGGTGGAAATTCCTCAATCTGGTCATTTTGTTCCCATGGAACAGCCTCGGGCCTGTTTCCGGGCGATAAATGCGTTTCTGGAACGGTTATTGTGTGCTGAGAAGTCGCCTATTCCAGATGGCCTCTGAATTTCAGAAGGTGACGTTCTATACATTGTTCAGACCTATGGAGTAAGCGGCCAAATTTTCACTTTTAGGGCGCGTTGATGGCTCCCATACATTGCGTTATTTAGGGCTGGAAAAACCTTCAACATTTATAAATTTCCGGGTAATTACAGCCTGGTAACTTCGATGCTCGGAAAGGAAAGATGACCATGCACCAAGCGCCCTTAGACCCATACGGTCCTGAAAAGGATATCCGGCAGTTGATGCGCGTGGCTCTCGGCCAGGATGCGGCAGACATGGCCGTAATCAATGGCCGCCTGTTAAATGTCTATACCGGTGAGGTCCTCGATGGTCTTTCGGTCTGCACCAAAGGACCCTGGATTGCCTATGTCGGTGACAACGTCGACCGTAAAATTGATGACCATACCCAGGTTATCGACGCTGCCGGCCGTGCGATCATACCGGGCCTGATCGATGGCCACACGCATTTGGCCTGGATGGGTAGCGTCGACGCTTTCATCAAACCGCTCATGGCCGGTGGCACCACTACGATCGTCACCGAGAGCATGGAAGTCTTTCCCGTAGCCGGTTTAGACGGTGTCATCGACTTGATGGACGCCCTGGCCGATCAACCGATAAAAATATTCGCCACGGCACCTTTCATGGCCTCCATCAGCCGGACCACCCGTGGAATTCCCGTCGAAGCGCTGCGCCAACTGCTGTCCCGCAAGGATATCGTCGGTCTGGGTGAATCCTACTGGCAGGCTGTGCTGCAGGAACCGGACACCGCCGCCCGCGCGCTGGAGGAAACACGCCGCTGTGGCAAGACCCTGGAAGGGCACACGGCCGGGGCCCGGGGAGACAAACTGGCAGCCTACCTGGCCACCGGTATATCTTCCTGCCACGAACCGATCACGGCCAATGAGGTCCTGGATCGGTTGCGGCTCGGCATTTACGTTATGATCCGTGAAGGCAGTATCCGCAGGGACCTGGAGGCCATATCATCTATCAAGGATGCCGATGTCGATACGCGCCGGCTGATACTGGTGACCGACGGCCTTTCTCCCCGTGACCTGATCGAAAAAGGCGGCATGGAGTATGTCGTCCAGAAAGCCATCGACTGCGGTTTCGACCCGGAGACCGCCATCCGGATGGCCACCCTGAACGTGGCCGAACACTTCCGTCTCGACACCATCTCCGGCGGCATTGCACCGGGTCGGTGTGCCGATCTTCTCATCGTACCAGACCTTCGCACGATCAGGGCTGAAACTGTCATCAGCAACGGAAGAGTGGTGGCCGAGCAGGGGCGCGTGATCATCGAACCACGACACCACCATTTCCGGTCTGAAAGCCTCAGCACCATTCGACTTCCAGGCGATGTGCGGCCGGAAGAATTTCAGATCAAAACCGACAGCACCACCCGGGTCAGTGTGCGGGTTATCGAAATGGTGACCGACCTGGTCACCCGCGAAACAATCATGACGTTGCCCGTTCATGACGGTCAAGTCATGGCGGATGGCGACCACGATCTGGCCATCGTTGCCGCCATCGACCGCACCCACGTGCCCGGCAAAACCGGCATCGGTCTCATAAAAGGTTTCGGTTTAAAATCCGGTGCGTTGGCTTGCAGTGCGGCCTGGGATTCCTCGGATATCATTGTGGTCGGGTCTGGGTGCGACGATATGGCCCGCGCTGTAAACCGCATCCGCACCCTGCAAGGCGGCGCGGTGGTCTGTTCTGACGGCGAAATCAAGGCAGAGCTGGCGTTGCCGGTATTCGGACTCATGTCGGAAGAATCAATTGAAAGCATTGCCGACAAGCTTGAGACCGTCAACAATGTTGTCAATCAGCTCGGATGCAAGTTTCCGGACCCCATTTTATCGCTGAACACCCTTACCGGTGCCGCCATCCCTTACCTGCGCATCTGTGAGGAAGGTTTGGTAAACTTGAAAGACGGAAATACGGTCACCTTGTTCGTGGATTAATCCCCTCGGCAGTCATGGCCGCAGCTCCGCAAAAGTTTTGCGGCATACATGCTCCGCTGAAACGCGAATGGACACACCGATGCTCGTATTGAATCAGGCGATCCTTGCCATTCGACCAAAATCTTGCTCCAGGAGGTGAAGAATGGATGCCCGGATTAAAGAAGCCATCATCGGTGCAGTGATGAATGAGCCGTTTGCCAAACTTTTCGACATGCAGTTGATCGAATTGGACACAGGCCACTCGGTGGTGGAAATGACCTATGATCCCTTGAAAGCAGACAACATTTATGAACGCGCCCACGGCGGAGCGATCTACGGTCTCATCGACGAGGCGTTTGAAACGGCGGGTCAGACGGACGGAACGATCGCCGTAGCGCTCAACGTCAATGTAACTTATATCACGAGCCCGGAAAAGAAAACACGGCTGCGGGCTGAGGCCCGGCAGGTCAGTCAGACAAAAAAAACCGCCGGATACGACATCAGGGTCACCGACACCAACGGCGGCCTGATCGCCACCTGCACGGCCCTGGCTTATCGCACCGGCAAACCGATACCGTTTCTTTGAAAGATCACCGATAGTGGTGTATAATCATCCGATGGAATCGAAATACAGATTATCAATCCTCCATCCTGCGGACCCTACCGAGGCCGGTCAGGTCGCATTTGCACACGCCCTGAAGGTCGCGCTGACCTTCAGGGCTAAATTGTGTATACTCCGCAGCAAGACTCTCGATGCCGTCCGTAATGAGCGGCCTCAGATGCCACCCGTTCGAAAAACCCTCGAGCAATGGAGATTGCTTAGAGAAGGCAGTGGGCAGTCAGAGGTTTTCAGAGAACTTGGGCTCACCGTAAAAAAGATCGATCATAAAAGTTTAAACGCGACGGCAGCCATCGCCTACCATCTGGAGAGCCATGAGGTCGACCTGATCGTCTTCTCCGCCCACATCCAAAACGGGTTGAAACCGGAATCTGGTTACAAATTCATGCAGCAAGTGATGCAGGCGACGGGTGCCCAAATACTTTACATACCCGACAGGGTTCACGGGTTTGTTTCCGACCGGGACGGTACCGTCGCACTGAACAATATCCTGGTGCCGGTGGTGCAGAATCCCCGCCCCGAGTCGGCACTTAAGGATGCGGTCGCACTCGCCAGCACAATGGGAGGACGGGAAGTGACGATATCTCTTGTGCATGTAGGAGACCCGAAGGGAGTCCCCGCCATCCGGTTTCCCGCGAACAGTCTATGTTCGTGGCATACGATCGTGCGCCAGGGAGATGCGGCCGACGAGATCAACGCTCTGGCTTACATTCTTCCCGCAGACCTGATGGTTATTACAACCCGCAATCGAAATAACCTCTGCACCACAGATCAAGACAACGTGACAGCGCGCATACTGACTAAAGCGCCCTGCCCGGTCCTGATCATTTCCTCTCCCGCATAGTTCAAAAAAACATTCGATTGACCACAGAATGGCACAGATAGTCCACGCGACTTGCTTAATGCCGGAATGCCACCCCTCGAACCGGTTCAGAAAAGCAATCGATGCGGGCATTTACTCGATGGTCTCCAAGGGTAGAGGCGTACCAGTCCCATCGAGACGCTCGGCCGGCGTCTCGGTATCGATCGGACCAAAAAGCTCGACTTCATTGGAATTGGACGGCGGCACTGCAGATGGCGAAGATGGTTCATTTTTTTTCTCGACTCGGGGTGTGAGATAGCTGATCGGCATTGGCTCGCGTGTTTTCAATAGATTTTCCGGGATGAGAATCGTATCGCCGATCTTGATTCGCCTGGGGTCGATTGACGGATTGGCCTCAACGATGTTCAACCAATTTTGCCCAGAACCAGTATACCAGCGGGAAATCCGGATGAGGTTCTCTCCCGGCCATTTGATTTGGTGGGTAAAAAATTTTACTTCAGGCGTTGACGAAGGGCCGGCCGGCTCGGGTTGAATCTCCGGAGGTTGTTCGATTTTACGGGGTACAGGGGCCGGCGGCGGCTTGTCTTCGGGTATGGGAGCCTGAATCAGGCTGCAGCCGAAAGGCCAGAAAAGACTGAACACCAATAGCCAGCGGACAAATGCCGCTATCATTGCCTTCATTATCGGGCCTCCTCCGCAGCCCCCATAAGCCGCTCCAAATAAGTTTGGGCTTTTTGATTCTCCGGCCTGATCATTACCGCCATTTGCAAATTTGCCAGGCACTCCTCCTTTTTGCCCAATTTTTCCTGAATTATGGCGAGGTTAAAGAGCGCTTTGTCTAAATAGGCGGGTTCCAATTGAACCACTCGCGTAAACAGTTTCTCTGCATCATCATACATGCCGGTTGTCGCATAAATGAAACCAAGGTTGAAAAAGGCATCTGATAATTTCGGATTCAATGTGACGGCGTTCTGGTAGGCATCGATCGCCAGCGCGTATTGTTTGGATCGGGTGTAAATTTGGGCCAAACTAAAATGGGCTTCGACGTTTTTGGGATTCACTTCGACGGCTTTACGCAGCATGGTTTCGGCTTCCGGCGAAGACGTCGTCACTACCTGGCCAGCGCGGCCGACAAGCGCTTTCGAATAAATTTCCCTGGCTTTCAGGTAATTTTCGGCATCACTGCTCCGGTCGGCTTCAAGCAACTCAATTGCGGTCTGAAAATTATTCTGTTCCAGAGCGACGGATGCCAACTCCAGGGTGGTTGGCTGAGGCACTGAAGGGGGGGCCGCCTCTGAAATCTCCACCGGTTCAGGCGTCTTTGCTCGCTGTTCCTCCGGCGGAATCGATTCCGTTGGTGCTGCTTTTTCGCTCGGCAAGGTCGCAATGGCCTCAGCCGCCGGTTTTGCCGGAGCCTTTTCTTTTTCCGGTTCTTTAAATGGATCCTGTTTCTGCGCTGGCAACGTCTCGCTCGGGATATCGTCCGCGGGCGTTGGGGGGTCCGGATCGGCGATATTCTGGGATTGCTGCGTCGCCGACAGTTCATCCTTGCGAACCGGCTCGTCCGCTTCTTTATTTATAGCCGTCCGATCAAACTGTGTCGTCGATGCATCCTTTTTAACGGGAGGCTCGGTATGGTTGCCAATAACCACTGCTACGACGATAAGGGCGATAAAACCAGCCAGTCCGATCGGTATCAACTTGCGTCGGTTTTTTTGCAGGAACATACTCGCCATTTGGTTAATGGCACCAATTGAGTTATTCTCCTTGAGGGGGGCATTTTCGGGGGTCTCTTCTCCTTGAGTGTATTTTTTCTTCAAGGCCGTGGTCTGCTCCCGTAATTTAGCCACCAAAGGGTGCCCCCAACTTGAAAATCTGTCGATTTGAGTCGTTAGAATCTTCGATGCTTTTGGATCGAGAAAACTAATCTCCCGGGCACACTCAGTAACGATATCCGCATCGATCAAGCGCTGCTCCTTCACATAACCGGTCAGCAAGGCGCGGTCGCAAAGGATGTTGATGAGACGTGGATACCCCCGGGTAAAGTTGTGGATCGCATGGATTGCCGCCAGTGTGAACACCTGTTCGTCGGTACCGGCAACTTTCAGACGGTGAACCACATAGTCGAGTGTTTCGTCTTCAGACAGGGGTTCTATGTCGTAAAAAAGCGTGATTCTCTGCCGTAAAGCACGGCAAGTCGGACACAGCAAAACCTCTTTCAATTCGTTCTGACCGACAAAAAAAATATTGATCAACTTCCTACCCGCCTGCTCCATGTTTGACAGCAGGCGTATTTCTTCCAGGAGTTCCTTTGATAGGCGATGGGCTTCGTCGATAACGAGAAGAACGTTCTTGCCGGTGGCATGTTTTTTCTGAAGAAAAGATTTAAAGAAAAACAGAAATTCGGTCTTATTCGTAATCTCGACCGACGCGTCGTAGGTTTTGGCAACCAATCTGAAAAATTCGACGATGTCGAGTGTGGGATGGTTGATATTGGCGATGAGCACGTTATCAGCCAACGTCTCTATGAGCGCATTCACCAGTGTGGTTTTACCCGTCCCGACGTCTCCGGTCAGTACGACATAACCATTGGCTTCCTGAAGACCGTACTTCAGATTGGCAAGGGCCTCCTGATGTTTCTCCCCGCGCCACAGAAACCGGGGATCTGTGCTGATATTAAAGGGCTTTTCCGAAAGCTTGTAGAACGAAAGATACATATATTGTATTTCCTATTGTATCCTGGCCTGTTGGTGCCTTAAGAGCGCCCCAAGATTGTATCGGCTCGATTTTGATAAACGCACTACAATCAGGTTTAAACGTCTGCAGTATAAAACATGCGGCGTGAGTTTTCAATCTTTGTTCCCCGGGGGCATCCTCTAAGCGGCAAATCAACAGCCGGTGGTTGCCGGGTCTGTGACGCAGCAATTATCGATTACCACCAAACCGAAGGCATGTACGGCAAAAGAAAAGCCGGTAAATCAATATTTACCGGCTTTTCTTTTTGTACTTGTTCGTTTGCGATCAACAATTTGTGCACATTTTAGGCTGTAAGTGGTTTGGCAAGTTGACCGGACCATTATGGGAATGCCTGACGGAGAATGTTGACATCAGCTTTTTTACATTCCCTTGACATATCGGACACTTAACATCAGTGTCAAATTTTAGGACCATTTTGTCGAACGCGTATGAGCAAGTTTCGCAATTAAATTCATACAATGGCATATTGCACCTCCATTTAATCCCTGAAAAGAATATAAGCTCGCTTTGGATAACCTGCAAGTCCGAACAGAGTGATCAATTCCATCATCTGACAACCACAGGCATGTTTTCCTGCCCAAGCCCTGCGAAATAAGAAGGTGGTTTAGTCCAACCGGACTCCTATAATTCGTCGATCACGATCATATCGATATGTTTGATAGCCCTGCCCCGCTCAAACCCTGATAAACCCGGGAATAATAGATTCCCCCGGGTTAAACCCGGGGGTCTAGCAGTCTACGGCTCCTGAGGAGCCGACCTCACCTCTGCTAACGCAGAGACGAGGAGAATCTCATTCATCCACGGGTAAACCCGTGGTATTCTGTCTTCGACCGCATAAATAGCTGCGGCCTGTTACTCTATTTGCGAGAATCCCCCCCATTTTTTCCAGAACCGGGTATAAACCGGTCTTACAAACGGTTAATTATAATTTTCCACTTCACGGTGGCGATGACGTTGGGCCGAATTTCGACGGAGAAGGCGTTCTAATTATTTGAACATGATCGGGTGGTGGGCTGTCTCGACCGGAGCCAAAGCCAGGTCCAGAGCTCATACGGATCGATTTCCCTGCCGGAATGCCTGAATCCCTCTGGGCGTAGTTTTCTATTAGATTAAAAATATTTGCCTTCGGAAAACGGCAAGAGTGGAACTGTGGTCTCTTCCAACCCTTTCCGTTATGGAAAAGCACCTGCAGGATGATTGGTCATGCCGAGAAAGGGGTTTTCAAATCTTGTCTGGAACATAGGCAATAGAAGCGGCTATGAAATATAAGCGATTATGGGCATCCTGAATTTCCGTAGAATTTATTAAAAAGAGTGAGGTCCTTTCCGTCCACGTCTCCGTCGCCGTCGAAATCACCGTTGCAGTCGTTGCGGCAGGTTGTCCCACCATACTCCGCCATAAATCGAGTCATATCTGTGCCGCCGACATCTCCGTTCCGGTCATAATCTGCAGCACAATAGGGTATTGACTGAACATCCAGAGGATCAGATTCATAAAGAATTTCCATGCCGTCGAAGGTGCCATCACCATCTGTGTCGGCACTTAAAGGATTCGTTGCATAAATGTTGATTTCATCTGAATCCGATAAACCGTCCTTGTCAGAATCTATCACAGTGACGACGCTATACACCTCGCTGGAAAAGCCGCTTTCGTTGCGAACCCAGTCGTAAGCCGTTACCGAAAAGTAGTAGGATCGACCATCGTCGAGACCTGAAATCGCGAAATCGTTATGGTTGCCGACATCGACGCTATCAGAATAGATTCGACTGGTGGTCCCCCAATACACAATGTAACCGGCAATATTGGGATCGTCGTCTAAATCCCATTCCAGCAAAATCTCACCCGCTACCGAGTTCGATGGGAGAAAAGAAAAAGAAAAAATGACTACTATAATATTTACAAGAAAACGGCCAAACAAATCTTTAGGATTTTGTAACTTGGATCCAGCCATGTATAATCTTTCTATTTTATACCATTAAGTTACCTGAACAACCCGACTTCGGCTTTAACCAGAACATTGAGAAAGGAGTGAAAGCAATCGCTGTGCCGAAAAGTTTCAATATTTCAACAATCTGTTTTTAATACAGATACAAGGCTTTTTGTTTTCGATATACGGATTGCTGTAGGACTGAACATACAGAGTGGAATAATGTAAACGGATGGATTCGATATTCGGAATGATAAAGGCAGGTTAAAGTGTATGAAATTTAATGCAGAATAAAGGCACCCATTTACTTAACTTCAAATAAACATGTAAAAATTCGCGTTTTTTACTGTTGCAGGGTTCCTACTATGAATTGGGTCGCATTCTCAATGTCGACGCAGGAGTAAAAATAGAACTAATGGGTGCCAAAAAGGTCACCAAAAATCTTTTAAAAAAAGATTTAATACTGGGGAAGGTTTTATTAGAAATTGATTCTCTTCGCCTTACACAATAGGTATATTGATTTTTCAACATTCCAAGAAATCTGGTAGTTGGGAATAATACACCGGGCCTCAGAAGCATGTAGGTATGAGCAGGAATCGCAAAGAATGGTTCTGAAAAACACTGCTACTTAATATAGGAAGCCTAACCGAGAAATGGCTTTTGGTCCAATACAAATAGGTTTTATCTATCCCAATCCGTTTTGAGAAGACCACACTAAATCTATATAGCAGTAATATTTATGGCCAAAAGAAAAGGCAGGGTCGTTATGACCCTGCCTTTTAATATTATCGATTGCCATTTACATAATGTCTACAAACAATCATCCCGGCCGAATTCTTCCGAAAATATAAAAAGATCATCGCCGTCGACATCACCATCCTCGTTTACATCGCACTCACAGCTATTGCTGGGTTGAAGCAGGCCTGGCAGCATCAAAAACAATACTTCGTCACCTCCATTGTCCACGATGGCAAACACATTGTCAGTGGAATCGAAAGCGATTCCCTGGGAAGTCGTAGAAAACACGGAAGTGTCGAATCTGGCCTGCAAAACACCTTTTGAATTTGCCACAAAGACCTCGTCGGCACTGTTGTCAACCACGGCAACCGTACCCGCGCCGGAAATTGGAACAATCCCAGCAGGAGCGACGGATCCCAGCACGCTAGTGCTGCGCTGATCTCTGATGCGGCCGGGTTGCATAAGATTGACCACCAAAGATGCGTCTTTAATGTTATCGACAACAACGAAATTGTCCCCGCCGGGGAGATAGGCAATTCCGTTTGGGCTCGTTGCACCGATCCCGAAGGTGGCGAGATCAAATTGTTCCTGAAACGTGCAAGTGTTATCAATGACATAAATTTCATCATCTGAGCTATCGACAACGGCAAAATAACCGTTTGAGGGGATAAATGTGATCCCTGTTGGATTGTTGGCGCCGGCCGGAAGCGTGCATTGGTCTTGAAGCTGTCCATCGGAGTTGACAAAATAGACCGAGTCACTGGTGGCATCGACAATCGCGTAATCGTCTGCCAGAGGACCTGAGCTGATATAGGTAATACCCATGGGATTACTCGATCCAAAAACATTGGTGCTGAAGGCATCAAAGAGATGGCCATCGACATTTAAGCCGAAAACCTCGTCGGAAGTTTCGTCTACGATATCAAAATTTTCCGTTCCTGAGTTAAACGTGATACCCTGCGGGGCTAATGATACAAAGGCCGTATCAAATTGGTCCTGTTTAAATCCGGAAGTATTGCTAACGAACACCTCGTCTGCTGACCAATCGACGATAGCCAGGTTGCCGGAGAACGTTCCCGATTCAGCGAAGGTAATTCCCGTCGGATTGGAAGAACCTAAAGCAACCGTGTCAAATTGTCCGCTTAAACTCGCGCCGTCGATGCTGACAATAAAAACTTCATCCGCAGAGTTATCGACGATGGCAAGACCCCCGGCAAAAGCACCCGAACTGATAAAGGCAATTCCCTGGGGACTGTTAGAACCAAATCCGGCAGTGTCAAACTGGTTCTGTAAAACGCCAGAGGCGTTGACGATATATACTTCGTCCTGGTTGGCGTCGGTGATGGCAAAGTTGCCGGCCTGTGGACCCGAAGTGATGTAAGTAATGCCGGTGGGAACGGTGGAGCCAAATACCGCAACATCAAAATCATATTGGTATAGCCCGTCCGAATCGATAATGAATACCCTATCTTTCCCATCATCGACGATGGCGAAATTGCCGGATGACGGGATATAGGCGATTCCGTTCGGATTCAATACGCCTGCGTTGGCCGTATCAAAATAATCGACCATTACAGGGATGGTTGTCTGACTCAATGCGACACCAGGACCAACCAAGGACATAATGACTAATAATAATGCTACAATAATCGATTTTGACCTCTTATCACTGACTCTAACCTGCAATTCCATATTTTCCTCCTCCTAAAATTAAGATTAGATAATGCCCATGTCTTTGTTTTGAATTCCTGTTAACCCCTGCATCGCCGAGGCCCAAATTTAACAGTTGTCTACTTAAACATAGAAAAAATAAGATGTCCTGCCATTTATATTTTATCCTTTTCTATGGACGTCACCTATGCTTACCAACTATAAAGGCTGTAGGCGTTCTCTCCCTTTCGGATTATTTATGGTACTCGTTGGTTTAATTATGGGTGAGGAATGTTGTCTGCCTCTTTTGAATAACAAAAGGCCGGGCTACCTTACATGGCAATCCGGCCTGTAATTGCATAATTCACATTCTGGTTTCCCCTCACCAGCATGTTGAAATGATTATGTCTGCATATTAACTTTTAGCTACGCATTAGTCAATTTGAACAGTTGGTTTTGTTAAAAATAGAAACTTAAATTTACTAAGTTAAAGTACCGCATGTCTACATATTAAGCTCTGGCCAAGTATGTCAATAAAATTTTTTATTGTCACTGCTTTTGAAAAACAATGGATATATAATTTGAATTTATAAGGATATCTAAAGAACGGTTTTTCTTTGCGAGAATTCGGAACAAAGGCCAGCTGGGAATAAAATATATGGTGGTGTATTGATATGCGATAAAGGTAATGATAACGTCAATCCACAGCCATGCAAACTACATCAGACGTATCATAACCAGTATCTGCATAATCGCAAAAGTTCAGATATGTAAGGATGAAAGCAAAACAATTTAAGCCTTATCCAAAGTCAAACTTGCTTGCCAAAACCTTAACCAACAGAAATTACAACTAAGATTCAGTTACCATCTGGCTATACTATAAAAATACTTTGATGATAGATGTGGGGCCGAAGCAGCAGGTGCAGGCTTTGGATTGGCATCTACTATCAAAACCGGTAACTCACTTTTTCAAGTGCGGTTTCATATCAAATCTGAACTAGTTCAATTCAATTAATTCGACCAAAATCTTCGGCGAAGAGGAACAAGTCTGCCCTGTCGACGTCGCCATCATCATCCAAATCGAAGTGGCAATCTGTACATCCTGCTGAACCGAGCTCAGCAATGAAAGCTATAAGATCTTTAGCATCCACATCGTTGTCACCTGAAGGTAGTGGATCGGAATCAGCGATAATCTCAGGAATGTCGGCACTGTTCCATTGGTCAGTACCTGCAATATGCTCTCTCAGATCACTGTATCCGTCACCATCGTTATCCAGCCCTAAGTCGCCTGCCAAAATAGGATTGAGGAAACATTGGACCTCCAAGCCATCGAAGACACCGTCTCCGTCACTATCGGTATTCTTTGGATCAGTGCCACGTAAGAACTCATCAGTGTCAAGAAGGTCGTCATCATCGAAGTCACTGATAACAGTTGCTGTTAGAGTATTAGAAAAGTTCTGTATTTCCCATTCATCCCACATACCGTCGGGTTCTATGTCAGCGATGCTGCCGAAAAAAGGGAAATATTCCACCTTGGTGGTGATATCGTCCCCGCTGCCCATCGGATTTCCAGCGAAGGTGGGTCCTGTGGATGAGCCCCACCAGTTGAATCGGGCGTCTGCAACAGAATAGATGTATGATTCACCTGTGAAGAATCCATATTCTATGTTGCCCTCAATACGGTTGACCCGAGAAACAACACTTTTAGATTGGACGAACGAGCCGATCCCACGATTGTTGCCTGTGAGTGTGTTGCCTGCTACGAACGGTGCAGAATAGGTGCCGGTAACATACAGGCCATAGTCGGGAAACCCCGATATGGTATTTCCCAGAATCTGGGGCGAGGCACCTGCGACGTAAATGCCACGTTGTGCGCCGCCATTGCCGATCGAACAGCCGATTATGGAGGGACTATTATCAGCAGTGCCTCCCTGCACGCGCACCATCGCGTATCCATCTGTGCTTCTACCCTTTACCCGTTCGATAATGCAGTTCTGCAAACGGCTTCGGGAGTCTCCACTATAGAACCAGATACCATCCCATTCGTTGTTTTCATCTGCCGCAGTGAAGGTCACCCCCGTGGCTTCCAGGACCCCTCCGGTTTGCAGCCAGATGACCTTATCGGGGTTCACTTTGACGATGACGCCGTCGGTGATCGTTAGATGCCCGTTTTCTTCAATCCCTAAGACACCATTTACAGGCGCCACACGGTAAACGGTGCCCGGCCCTTCATTCCAAGCCACGTTAGCATAGATATTACCGGCGACTCTTACATCGGCATCGGTACTATTTAGTGTCCATCCATAAATCGTCGATTTCAGATTTTTATTTAGACAAAAAAGCTAGTATTAAGCCGAGAGTATTCAGAACTTTTCCGACTGGAAGAAAAGTATATCAAATTTGTGGATATTGTTCACATAAGGGCGCGGCTATCCTTGAACGACAAATGGCCTTTATGTTCTTTGAGTTTTTATGATGCGGCAGCCGCTCGACGGCTCAAGGTCAACAGATTGGCCGCAACAATTGCTGTCCAAACGTAGCTTTTAAAGGAAGCCAGTCCTTTCCAGGTACATCGCCACATCCCGAAGCTACGTTTAAGCCAGGATATACCGGATTCGATACCGGCGCGGAACCGCCGCAGGCGATTATACACATAGTCACTGCGGCACATATCGGTGACTTTCAGGCCGCGTTTTTTAGCAAAACACACGTCCTTGACGCCGCTGGTTTTGGCATTCTGAAGGTTGTCTTTGGATGCAAAACCACCGTCCAGAGCGGCCTTGAGCGGATAACGTCCATAAATTTGCCGCTGACGATCGAGCATCGTCTGGGGCAGCGTACTGTCGGCGGGATTGCCTTCGACAATTAGACAATCAAGGATCAGATTCGTTCCGCCGCCAGTCAGACAGATTTTATGCCCGAAGAACGTGTCGCGGTTGTCTTTGACAATGATGTCGGTATGTGGCTCGAAGATCGAGACAATTTTCTCGGCCGGCGGTAACTTCTCGCCGGCAATCACTCGGCGCTCGGTCTGACGGATCACCTGTTCGGCCAGATCGCCAAAATGGCGCAACTCTGCAGCGATTGCGAGAATGCTGACATCGATGCTCTGCTGCTCGATACACTCGATGGCTCGGCGGCTGTAGCCGAGGGTGTTTCGGGTAACCTTGAGCAGGTCCAGATACTTGCTTTTTCGGACTTGGGCCCTGCGAGCATACTGAATGGCCAGCATCCGGCGTTTGGCCCGTCGACAGTGATCTTGAAAATAGATACCCTTGAGCCCGGAGACCTTCTTGGCAACGGCAAGCAGCCGGGTGAGCACCCGTACTATATCAAAGAGCAGGCTCGAATCGCTGGGCACATGAATGTTTGTTTCCACCACCGTGCAGTCGATGCGAACCTCTCGGGCTTTCTCGATTTTCTCAGCAGCGGCCTGAGCCAGAAGCTTGCGGTTGATCTGCTCCCAGGTGGTTGCTGACAATGCCTTTATGGTCTTGTTTAGAACCGACTTTTTGAAGCCCTTGTCGGCAAAGCCGATCAGGCAGAACCGGCGCAAGGCGCGCGAGTCGACCATGTGGAAAGCTAGTTGCTGATAAGTAAAACCAAACAGTGCCTTTACCAGCGCAGCGCGCAACACTTGCTCGGCACTCATGCCCCGGGCCCCGCTGCGAGCTGCAGTAATTTTGCCATTGGAAAGATCTTGATGTACACGCTGACAAATAGTAGGATGCTTTTTCAAAATCGCGCTGATGGTTTCCAGTTCTCTGACCTGGGAATGATCGGTTGCGGAGTTGATCAGCGGCATTTGTTTTTGCATCTTTTCGCGCATTTTGTGTCAGGCCTCCTCTTTGCTTTTGTAGTAATATTAATTGTTTGGCGACTTTTTATATACTACATTAAGCAAATTGATGCCAGCACAAAATGCGCTTTTTTTATGTATTCCAACTAGTTATTACCGTGGATGGACACTATTTAAGTAGGTGTTACCAGTTACGGTCGGTGCGGTGTTGCTGCCGGCGTAATAAATGTGGACTCCGACAGCGTTACTATCGAACGTGTTGCCGGTTAACGCGGCTGTTTGTGTGGACTGAAGGAACACTGCGGCGTCACCGAACCCGGTGAAGGTATTGCTCAGGATCTGGGGCGAGGCTCCCCCTCCCACGTAAATGCCACGCTGGGCGCCTCCATTGCTGATCGTACAGCCGATGATACTGGGATAGGTATCAGCAACGCCGCCCTCCACACGCACCATGGCGTATCCATCCGTGCTTCTACCTTTCACCCGCTCGATCACGCAGTTCTCCAGACGGCTCCGGGAATCCCCTCTAAAGAACCAGATACCATCCCACTCATTATTTTCATCCGCCGCAGTGAAGGTAACCCCTGTGGCCTCTAAAACTCCGCCCGTTTGTACCCAAATGACCCTATCGGGGTTCACTTTGACGATGACGCCGTCGGTGATCGTTAGATGCCCGTTTTCTTCAATCCCTAAGACACCATTTACAGGCGCCACACGGTAAACGGTGCCCGGCCCTTCATTCCAAGCCACGTTAGCATAGATATTACCGGCGACTCTTACATCGGCATCGGTACTATTTAAGTAGGTGTTACCAGTTACGGTCGGTGCGGTGTTGCTGCCGGCGTAATAAATGTGGACTCCGACAGCGTTACTATCGAACGTGTTGCCGGTTAACGCGGCTGTTTGTGTGGACTGAAGGAACACTGCGGCGTCAACGAACCCGGTGAAGGTATTGTTCAGGATCTGGGGTGAAGCTCCCCCTGCGACATATATACCCTGATCTGCCGTTCCGTTACCGATGACGCAACCTTCAATCAGGAGACCAGGGTCAACCACGGCACCATAGAGATATACCATCGCCGGGGCCGTATCACTGTAACCCTTTGCATGCTCAATCGTGCAATTCACCAACCGGCTGCGGGAATCGCTGCCGCTAATCGAAATTCCTCGCCACTCGTTCAATCCGTCAGCCGATGTGAAGGTCACACCCGTAGCATCCAGAGCCCCGACCTGGACCCATAAATATCCGTCGGTGGCGAAACTTACTGTTGCCCCTTCTTCAATAGTCAGGGTCGCACCATTCAAAATAATTATGTAATCGTTTATTGTGTAGGTGCCCGCCGGCCACACAGTGTCACTATTTATGTTCAAGGCAGCAGCCGGTGTGGCAGAAATAAGACAGCATACAATTAGGATGGTGAACCGGATAAATAGGCCTTGCATCTCTCCTCCGTTCTCTTATTGTAATGTCCTGAAAAATTGATCCCAAAAAGAAAAACCCCCCTGAGGATAGCGATCCTTTAGGGGGGCTTATTCAACATCACCTTTTCGACAACTCTTTCCATAGAGGGTTGTTCTCAGGCGTTATTGTATTAGATGACTATATTTTCCATCAGAGGCTATTTAACTCCAAAAGGTTTGTCAAGATCGAATATCTTACTATCCATAGACTTATACCACTAAGTCGTACAAGACTTCTTTATATTCTCTATTTGACTACAATTACTTTGGTGATGATCACAATTGGTTCTTATCCCACTTGTCGGGAGAAGAACCAATTAGTTTAATTTTCACTTTCTATACAATCTGTCAATTCCACAATGTGGTAGTAGGATTAGAATTTCATTATCGGATATGGATTTTGTCTGAGGTGGGAAACATGAATCAAAAAAATGGCGCCCCAACGTTTATACTCGATAATAACGGGTGGTAGATTCCTTATAATGTTACTGTGCCTCATACAGGAAAAAAGCTGCTTACCCATCAAGTCGAATCACGAAACGATGCGGTTTTCGCCGCAAACCAATATAAGTTCAGATGCCTTGTCAATACATGCAAGCGTCATGTTAAGGGCTTTTCCCATTTCGGCGGCAAGGACGGTCGGTCTTGACATACTGATCATTATCGGCAGATGCGCCCGGGCGGCTTTTTGAACGAGTTCATAACTTATCCTTGAAGATAGAATCAGGATGGCGGCTTCGGAGAGCGTCCTGTTCATAAAGACTTTCCCTATGGCTTTATCAAGCGCGTTATGCCGCCCGACATCCTCAGCAAAAGAGATCATCTCCAGCTGTCTGTCAAATATCATTGCAGCATGTGAGCCCCTGGTTCTTTGATAATACGTCTGGTTTTCGCAAAGCTTGTTGATGCATTCAAAAATATGGTTGATTTCAACCTTGAAGCCGTTTTCAGCCGGGGTTAATACCTGATAAAGGTCCTTGACCATTTCCTTGCCGCAAATGCCGCAACTGGTCTGGCTGACAAAGCCCCTTCGCTCAAGCAGATCACGAATTTTTTCGCGCCTTTCTGGTTTGAGCCGAATATCTATAACATTCGGATCCAGATCTTTACAATATCCCAAGGTGTTGAAATCATCAGGAGAGTCCGCAATGCCCTCCCCGAGACAGAACCCTGCCGCGTGAAACAACTCTTCCCCGGGAGTGCGCATTACCACTGAATAGGGTTTCTCATCGATACGAATCAAAAGGGGTTCCTCTCCGATCAATTCGTGAAAACTGTTTCGGCAAACTCCCTTTTCACACCGAATCACTTGATAAGATCTTGTATTCGTGTCTTCACTCATTTCTTGCGGTTCCATGAAAGGTGATCTGGGCCGGATTTGACTGCCTGCGCTCATGCAGATGGTATACAATCGAATAAATAATTGCGTTTGCCTGCCCCCAGCGACCTAGTCCAAATCCAATTTCGCACTGCACTGATTACATTTTACCACTCCCCGGAAGACTTTATTACCGCATTGCGGACAAATGTATCGGGCTTCTTCATCTTGAATCCAGTTTTCCGTGCCGACTTCGCGCCGATGGGGAATAGCCCGCAAAATAACCTTTTTACCGACAGTCATTGGAAAGTTATCGATATACTGACACGGAAAATCATCGCATTGATGGCACCCGGTGTACCCTTTCGATTGTGTACAGGCTCTGATTTCACAGTGCTGGCAATGCATGAACGGTTCATCAGACAAGCAGCCGCGGCAGCGGATACCTTCTACGGTCAGATTTACACTATTCGGAAGAGCACCCTTGCCTGAAACTCCTCCCTTGTAGAGCCCCAGCAACCGCTCCTTGAATTTTTGATTATTATCGCGATGGGCCATATAAATGGCGCAAACTCCGCAATAAAGACCGCAAGGAGAAACAAAATCCGGATTTATTTTCATAATGTTAATCCTTCGTGATTTTTCATTCTCTTTAATTGCGAAGGCTGAACGAACGAGACCTTTTGATTTCCTCCCCTTTTTCTATTCCTCTGACGCCGGTTCGGAAGGAGGTGAGGGGGAAATGAGGGCTTTGGCTAAAACGTAAGCTGCTTGTAGAGCCTCTGTAGGGCAAAGCGGAAAACATTCCTTGCAGTCCCAGCATTCTTTAGCGGCAATTTCCGGGATGAAACTGATCTCTTTCCTGATTCCTCTGTCGACAAATCCAACGGCATTCTTTTTCTTGATCTCATCACAGTATCTTACACATAGACCACAATGAATGCAAAATGAGGCCTCTTTTTCAAACCGGTCTTTGTCTGCTCCATACTCCTGGCCCAAATCCCGCAACTCCGGTGAATCCGGGGCATGCGCCAACAAGAGTTCCAAGATCATTTTACGAATTTTATCTATCTTCTCAGATCTGGTTCTGACGACCAAATTTTCTGCTACCGGGTAAATGCAGGAAACAACGCGCTTGGTCCAACCGTTAACCTCTACTTCTACAATACATATCCGGCATCCTCCAAAAGGTTCCAGATTTTCATGGTGGCATAAAGTGGGTATCGATATCCCCGCATTTTGGGCTGCCTCCAGAACGGTCATCCCTTCGCTAGCTGAGATTTCTTTTCCATCAATCTGCAGAAGGATCTCACTCATTTGCTTTGCTCTTTCTGGTTATGATTCTTTCTTCTTCAGGGATAGGAACTGGAACAGGTTCGCCTGAGATCTTCGTCACCGCACTGAATCGAGAAGGGCAAACTTCAAAGCAGGTTCCGCACTTTGTGCATTTCCCCTGGTCTATTACATGGATCTTCTTCTTGCCACCGTCAACCGCCTCGGCAGGGCACTTTTTTTTGCAAATCATACAGGCCTGGCACTTCGCCGGATCAATATAAAACGATATCAGTGCCTTGCAGGATAAGGCCGGGCACCTCTTCTCCTGAATATGCGCCTCATACTCATCTCTGAAATAGCGCACCGTACTTAGAAACGGGTTCGGGGCACTCGTACCTAAAGCACAAAGCGAGGCCTCTTTGGCCACTTCGGACAGCTCCTCCAGGAGCTTGATGTCGCCTTCTTTTCCCTTTCCCTCGGTGATTTTCGTGAGAATCTTGAGCATCTGTCCCAGGCCTTCACGGCACGGGACACATTTACCGCAGGATTCATCCGTGAGGAAGTCAATGAAGTACCTGGCGACGTCAACCATGCAGGTATCTTCATCCATTACAATCATCCCACCTGACCCCATCATAGAACCGGCCCCGGTGAGTTCATCAAAACCAACTTCCAAATCTAACAGCTCATCTGGGATGCATCCGCCCGACGGTCCCCCGGTCTGGACGGCTTTGAACTTCTTGCCCCCGGGAATTCCACCGCCTATTTTGTAAATAATATCTTTCAGGCTCATTCCCATGGGTACTTCCACAAGGCCGGTATTGGTTATTTTACCGACCAGGGAAAAAATCTTCGTGCCCTTGCTTCCATCCGTTCCAAATTGAGTGAACCAATCGGCGCCTTTATTGATAATAAGCGGCACATTGGCCCAGGTTTCAACGTTATTCAACACGCTGGGCTTCCCCCAAAGACCCTTGATGTTTGAGCGGATATACTTTGGCCGGGGCTCACCAACCCTGCCTTCCAATGCCGTCATCAGAGCTGTCGATTCACCACAGACAAAAGCGCCGGCCCCTCGATGCACGCAAACAGTGAAATCAAAGCCTGACCCAAGGATGTTTTTTCCCAGAAAACCATACTCCTCAGCCATCTTGATAGCGATGTTTACATTCTCCACGGCCAGAGGATATTCCTGTCGAACGTAAATATAGCCTTCCTGGGCACCGATGGCATATGCGCCGATAGTCAACCCCTCGAGGATGGAGTGAGGATTTCCCTCGAGAAGGCTCCGGTCCATATAAGCCCCGGGGTCACCCTCGTCGGCATTGACAATCACGTATTTTGTTTCTTCCGGGGCATTGCGGGACCCTTCCCACTTTCTGCCTGCGGGAAAACCGCCACCGCCTCTCCCTCTCAGGTTGGATTTTTTGACTTCCTCCAATACCTGCTCAGCGGACATCCCTAAAAGCGCTTTAGCTAACGCGGAATAACCGCCAATGGCCAGATAATCATCGATGCTCTTGGGATCGATACTGCCGTTGGAACCGAATACAAGTCGCTCCTGGTTCTTGTAGAAAGGAATTTCAGATTCATGAATGATCTTTTCCTTGGTATCGGGGTCGGTATAGAGCAAGCGCTCGATGACCTTCTTCTCCTTTATCGTCTTAGAGACTATTTCAGGAACGTCTTCGGGCGTAATTTGAAAATAACAGATTTCCTCAGGGTGAATGACAATAATCGGTCCCCGCTCACAAAAGCCATGGCAACCCGTCTTCCTGATATCAACCTTATCGTGTAAGCCTTGTTTTTTTACCTCTTTTTCAATGCTCTCAGCGACCTTTCCACTGCCCGTAGCATGGCAGGCAGATCCAGAACACAGTGTAATACAAGGTTGGTCCGGGTCTCTGTGCGATAAAATACTCTTCCTGAATTTTTCCAGGTCAGCTGGTGAATCTATCCGCGGCATAATTTTATCCTACTCGTAATTTTTTAACACATCTGCTGTCTCGCCCGGCGCCATCTTTCCGTGCGTCTTCCCATCGATTTCCATTACCGGTCCCAAAGCACAGCAGCCAAGGCAATTGACTGTCTCCAGGCTGAATTTCAAATCCAGGTCCGTTTCGCCAGGTTTAATTCCGGTCACATCTTGCACGGTGTCCAGGATACGCGTCGCCCCACGAACATGGCAGGCAGTACCCATACAAAGATGGATTTCATGGCGCCCCTTCGGAACGAGACTAAAGGCCTTATAAAAGGTCGCGATGTGCTGTATCCGGGTTAAGGGAACCTGCAATTTCTCGCTAACCCTCTCTAACGACCTCCTGGGAAGCCAATGATTCTCGCTCTGGATTTCCAGTAATACCTGAATCAGGGAACTGGCTTCGCCCTGATGCTTGTCAATAATCTGATCAATTCTGTCATCATGCATATCCGCTATACCAATCTTCTTCATTCTCCTAAGTTACGGAAGGCTCTTTCACCTCAGGCCAAAGCGAAGCGTTTCCGGCTTTCATCGTATCTGACCAATCCGTGCCGTGATGAGCTGTTCATGTGCCTTGATACTTCAGACGGGTTCAGGCCTAAAATCTCAGATATTTCTCCGGTTGAAAGGGGTTTTTCACGCAGGAGTAACATGATTTGGCTGATTGCCAATTTATCAAGGACCAATTCATTAATTAAACGGTTTGCCTCGTCGCTGCTGAAAAACTCTTTATACGCTTTTTCCGATTTGACAGGCACTCTCAGCCGCTCCCTTTCCACCAGCTTTAGATAAGGAATTAGATTCGTGACGGCTTCAAGATTGACCTTTAATCCTTTCTCGTCGATTCCTTCGCTTTTACCCAGAGGCCCTATTTCGTCCACCTTTTTGCAATAGGCGTTTATCTTTTCGGCGAGAAGAATGCCTTCACCGGAAGACAAAAACTCGATCGATAACCTTTCCGGGTTCAGACCGATGTGTTCCATTATTTTTCGGCACAGAAGCACATTGCACAGGGCATCGTAATTGCCATGGGTAATATAATTGCACTCATTCAGACGGCAGCCGCCAATAAAAACCCCGTCTATTCCATTCGAGAAGGCTCTGAGTACAAATTCCAGGTCGACTCTTCCGGAACACATGACGCGGATAAGCCTGATGTCAGTTGCATATTGTAGTCTGGAAACTCCAGCCATGTCAGCAGCGCCGTACGCTCACCAATGGCATACAAAACCCAGTACTTTCGGTTTAAACGGAAGACCTGTTGTCATTCGTTCTCAACTCCTAAAATTATTGGTTGATCGCTACCTCTGGAAAAGCCGTATCAATCTGGCTCAAGAGCTCTTCATCGGTAAAGTGCTTTAAAAAAATCGCATTTGTTGGGCACTTTGCACAACAGAGTCCGTCACCTTTACACAGAACGGGATTGACCCAGGCCTTTCGGCCGTGCGGGGTCTCGCGGAACTCAATCGCACCGTACGTGCAAGCGGTAATACAAGCCCCACACGATACACAATCGTTCTCTTTTACCTCGCAAACAGAACCCGAGACAGTGACGATATTATTTGAGAGAAGGGTTAACGCGCGGCTGGCAGCCCCATAAGCCTGGTTGATCGCCTCGGGGATATGTTTGGGATAGTGAGCTGTTCCACAAAGAAAAATGCCATCTGCCGCAAAATCGACAGGGCGCAATTTGACATGCGCTTCTTTGAAAAAACCATCCGCCCCTAAAGTAACCTTGAAAAATTGAGATATTTTTTTGTTGCCAGCGGAGGGAATAACAGCGGCAGCCAGAACAAGGTAATCGGCATCTATTGCAATCTTCTGGCCGAGAATGGGATCGGTTGCAGCAACTCTTAAAACAGGCCGACCCTCTGCCGTAACTGCTTCTACTGTGGGTTTATCATCAGGCTCATATTGAATGAATTTTACATCTTTTTCAGACGCTTTCCGGTAATAATCCTCTATAAACCCATAGGTTCTTATATCACGAAATAGAATGTAGATATCCATCTCGGGGTTAAATTCTTTCAGTTTCAAGGCGTTCTTTATCGAATGACTGCAGCATACCCGACTACAGTAATTTCGGTCTTCATTTCTGCAGCCGACGCATTGGATCATCACGATACTCTGGGCATTAAGGATATTTTCTTCCCCTTTGGCGATCTTCTCCCCCAGCTCTATATTGGTTATGATCCTGTCGTCCTCACCAAACATGTATTCGGTGGGTTTATATTCATCGGCACCGACGGCGATGACGGTTGCACCATGTTTTATCTCTGTGCCCCCTCTTTCAGACGTCACTTTGGTTACGAAATTTCCGACATAACCGGTGGCCTCTGTGATAACGGCATCCGTATATACATGTATTAACTGGTGCTGATAAACTTTGCGCTCAAGACCACGTAGATAGGCCTGAACATCCATCCCATCGAGCGTGGAATAAATTCTTCTTGCCATCCCCCCCAGTTCCGGATCCTTTTCCAGCAGGTACACCTCATGTCCCTGTTTGGCGATAGAGAGCGCACAGTTCATTCCGGCGATGCCGCCACCAACCACCAACGCCGCCTTGTTTACCGGCAAATCAATTTCCTGCAATGGCTCCAAACAGCACGCCCGGGCGACCGACATCCGGGTGATAGCCTTGGCCTTATCGGTGGCATTTTCCTTTTCCCGCGCGTGGACCCAGGAACAATGTTCCCGTATGTTTGCCATTTCAAAGAAATACTGGTTGATTCCCGCCTCCCGAAGCGTATCCCGGAATAACGGTTCAAGGGTCCGGGGAGAACAGGCAGCAACGACGACACGATTGAGCCCCTTTTCCCGTATCTTTTCCGTTATTGACTCGGCAGAATCAGTCGCACACGAAAACAGTTGTTCGGTGGCGTAAACGACGTTGTCCAGGGTCTTGGAATATTCAACTACGGAAGGAACATCGACCACCCTGCCGATATTTGCGCCGCAATGACACACAAAAACACCGACTCTGGCTTCTTCTTCCGCGACATCCTTTTCCGATGGATATATCCTTTCCTGGGACAGTTTCCCGCGCCTGTAATCAAGGAATTCACCGCATTGGGCGCCAGCGCCGCTGGCGGTAATAACCGACTCGGGAATATCCAAGGGACCCTGGAAGGCACCGCTGACAAATACTCCCGGGCGAGATGTCTCAATGGGATTTGCAGGATTGATTTTGCAGAATCCGTGAGAATTAAGCTCGATACCATACATATCAGCCAGTTTTTCGGCTTCAGCCGGAGGGTTCATCCCTACCGATAATACCACCAGATCGAACTCTTCTTCCTTTACGCCTTCCCCGTTCGTTGCATATCGTATGGTAACATTTTTGCTTTCAGGGATTTCTTTTCCTATGGACACGTAACTTCTGATAAATCGAACTCCGGTAAGGTTCTCCGCTCTCTGGTAGAATAGTTCGAAATCCTTGCCATAGGAGCGAATATCGTTATGGAATACCGTACACTCGGCCTCTGCGTTATGATCTTTCGTCAAAATCACCTGCTTCTGAGTATAGGTGCAGCATACGGCTGAACAGTAGCTGTTATCCCCGGGGGTAACCCGCCGGGAACCGACGCACTGAATCCAGGCGATTTTAGTTGGGTGCTTCTTATCGGAAGGGCGCAAAATCTCGCCTTCATGCGGCCCGGTGGCGCATAGAAGCCTTTCGAAGTCAAGGCTGGTGACAACATTCTGTATCTTTCCGTAGCCGTAGTCACCTTTCAACTTGGGGTCAAATGTCTCATATCCCGGAGACAGGACGATCGCCCCGACTTTTACTTCCATCTTCTCCGGTTCTTGGTGAAAATCTATGGCCTCGTTCTTGCAAACGCCTTCGCAAATACGGCATTTCTTCTCTTTAAGGTATATACAGCTTTCTTCTATGTAGGTCACAAGGGGAACGGCCTGAGAAAAGTATATATGGATGGCTTTGTTTGACGATAAGTCTTGATTGTATGGGTCAGGAACCTCCACCGGACAGTATTCTACACAGGTGGCACAACCTGTACATTTGTCCTCTATGACGTATCTGGGTTTTTTATTCAAGGTGACCTTGAAGTCTCTTGCTTCGCCTTCAACGGCGTCGACTTCAGTATAGGTCAAAACCTCTATATTGGGATGCCGGCCGACCTCGACCAGTTTGGGCGAGAGTATTCACATCGAACAGTCATTGGTGGGATACGTCTTGTCCAGCTGGGCCATATGGCCGCCAATGGCAGGTCCTTTCTCAACCAGGTAAACCTTATAACCCGATTCGGCAAGATCGAGAGAGGCCTGAATGCCGCTGATCCCTCCACCGACAACCATCACGTCTCCAAAGTTACTGTCTTCAAAACTTTTACGAAGTTGTTGAACTTTTTCCTCTCGCATCGACTCTTTTTCCACTTTCTATCACCTCATCCGGTTTCGTAGGTCAGTATTCACTATAAGTGGCTTCAAAACCCCCTCTAACACCCAATTACGGCGTTGTGGCCCTCCTCAAAATACTCGCATACGCCCGTTTATGCTGGGTTTTTACGTTGGACCGCACCTTGTACTCGGGTGTGATTTAAAGTTTTGAAACCCCTTCTAAGCAAAAAGTCATTTATGAAATGCACGGGCTAAATCACTTCCGCGATAATCTCTGTAATGTCCTTTATCTCCAGGCTTTTACTATTTTCCAGGGTCAGCCTGCTTTCCTCAAAATGGGTAATGCAATATGGGCAGGACGTAACCAGCACCTCGGCCCCAACGCTCACAGCTTGTTCGATTCTGATATCAGAGAATCTTTCACCCTTCAGCGTTTCCATCCAAATCCGGCCGCCGCCACCGCCGCAACACAGGCTATCTGTCCGCGACTCCAGCATCTCATGCAATTCTAAACCGGGTATCTTGGTTAATACCTTCCGGGGCTCGTCAAATATACCGTTATGTCGACCCAAGTAACAGGGGTCATGATAGGTCACTTTTTTCCCATACTCCTTGGTGAACGCAAGCTTGCCCTCATCAATAAGCTCGGATAAATATTGAGTGATATGAACCACCTCAAAGTTAACCATAAATTCGGGATACTCGTTTTTAAAGGTATGGTAGCAATGAGGAGAAGAAACGAGGATTCTCTTAACTCCATTATCGATAAAAGTTTTGATGTTTTCTTTTGCCAGACGTTTAAATAATTCCTCATCACCCGTTTTGCGGATACTTTCGCCGCAGCAATTCTCCTTGGTACCCAATATTCCGTAATCCAAGCCTGCTTTGTTAAGGATACTGGCTGTGGCAACCGCTACTTTTTTTAATCGCGGGTCATAGCTGAGATAGCAACCGGGAAAATATAACAGTTCCATCTCTTCGGTGAAGGTTTTGACAGACAGCCCTTCTGCCCACTTTGCCCGATCCTCCCGTTTTTCATTCAGTGGGTTCCCTTCGCCGGTGAGACTTGCGCTGATGGCGCGGACAGGATTGGCGGAAGCAGGAAAAACCCCGTATTCCGTGGCAATTCTGCGTAAAGATACCCCGGATTCTATCTGCCTTACGTCCCTGGGGCACTTCTGGGGACAGCTGCCGCAGGTCGTACAACGCCATATATCGTCACTTTCGATATCTGTCATACCGAACGTCGCTTCGCGGACGATCTTGCGCATACTGAATGTTCTGACCCTGTTCCACGGGCACACTACATCACAAAGTCCGCATTGATAGCATCGCTTGAAGGCCTCGCCGCCGTTCGCTTTTATAACGTCTACGATCTCTTTATAGTCGGCTACGTTCTCCACTGTCTTTATTAATCCTCGTATTGTATTTTATCTATTCAGTCCTTCTTTGACATCCGGGCAACGGCATCCAATATCTTCTGTAAACCATATTTGTCTGCCAGCGAATCCAATCCAATCTCCAGCTCTTCCTGCTCTTCCTCTTGTACGACTTCGTCATCGACTTCTTCTTCCCTTTCTTCTAAAACCAGGGCATCGGTTAAGCACCACTTCACACACAGGGGCTCTTCTTCGCCTTCACACATATCGCATTTCAAAGGGAGGCCGGAGTCAGGTTCTTTGAACTCTTCTCTGGAAGGGCAGGAAGCTCTGCAGAAAGCGCACTCGTCGTATTCCTTCCCGTCAATCGTGTATTTGTCTCTGCCGGCACATTCGGCCGGGGCATAATCACCAGCGAATACCGGAACATATACATCCCTGATTGGATCGCGAATCAACCGGACCCGCGCTCTGGCCGGATTGTTGCTGCTATATTTTGGATCGGCGTGAAAGGCTGAGCAGATGAGCTCGCACGACCGGCAACCATTGCACTTATCAAGATCAATTCTTATTGTTTTAATTATTTTTTTCTTTTTCTCACCCGTCACGGTTGTACCCCTTTCACTTTATTCCAATTCTTTTTCCGTAGAGGTCTTTTGGGAAGGAGCATTCTCGCTGTCGGTCAAGATCCCCCTTTTCACTAAGTCTTCGCTCACATAATCCAATTCCAATTCCTGCAAGGACTCTTTCGTGGGAATCCCCTCGTTATTCCACCCCTTGAATTTGTAGTACGCATCCAGGAGTTCTTTTTCGAGTTCGGGAAATCTTTTCTTCCAATGGTCATCTGGCGGCTTTTCATCTGTTCTCCGTAAGCCCCTTCTTATGTTAAAAGCCCTAACCAACGTTCGGTACCTTTTGGCGGCTTGTGATAATTTGGCTTCATCCATTTCGATCCCGGCACCTGCTGACATAAATTTCGGAATATTGTGTATGTGATACGGGGGCTTTATGTGAAATGATGACAACCCGGTGCACATTCCGAGGGCGTCATCGATGTAGTGCATCCGCTCTTGCCAGTCGACAATATCACACGTCATTTCAACAGTCGGGTAATACGGCATCGAGTTTTCTCCGCGTGGTTCCCAGTCCAGAAAATATTGCTTGAATCTGTCATCCGGAACCTGGAACCAGTCCTTTACAAATTTTTCTCTGTGCTCCCGCTTGGGAAAAGGCGCCTGGGGGAACTGCCCTTCAATTTGGGTAATGTTCATCTTTTCGCCGGTACAATACATCAGAAAATATATCGGATTGAGCATCGACAGTTTGAGCGGCAACTGCTCGTGTTTTTTAATGTTATTATGCGCATATGCATCTGCGCCCTTACCAATCTGTTTGGCAGCCCAATGCGTACCGTTGGCCAGTACATCTCCGATTCCTTCCCGCCGAACAATCCGGTCAAGCAGCCAATGAAATCTTTCCTCGTTTTCGTTCGGCATTCCCGACATGTCATCGTCGGTTAAAATCCCATCTTCATACAGTTCGAGGGCAAAGGCCATCACTTGCGGGGTTGAGTATCCGTCCACGCCGTACTCCGTGGCACGCTGAGCGATTCTCATACCAAAATCAAGATTCGACATGGCCGCCATGGTATAGGTCAGTTTCGAGAAGCATTTCATCATAAAGGTTGGTTGCCCCGGTGGAGATATGGTTGCCCCGCATTCCATTGGACAGTTATAACAACTGATCAGTCGCGTCCGCATAGAGTTCAGCGTCTCGGTCCATTCTTCAGCGACCTCCGGGGTCCAAAATCCTTTTCTGCGGTGACGGGCATTTCCCCATGAAAAATTTTCAGTGTGCCACCTCTCATCGTGAATGGCCATCTCCTGAGGTGATCCGAGCACGGCGAGGATGGGGATGACCCCCGGAATGGGATTATCTTCACGAAATTTTATGTATTTTATTACTTCATAACAAAGCTCCATGAATTCTGCCGGTCGGGCAACATTGATGTCATTTGTTCCCCGAACAACGATCGCCTTCAGCCCTTTGTCGCCCATAACGGCACCAATACCACCGCGACTGGCGCTGGATCTGCCCTGTTCAATAGAAGCATAGTAAACCCTGTTTTCCCCGGCCAAGCCGATAGCCGCCACCTGGGCTTTCGGTTGCTTTAACTCCTGTCGAATAAGCTCTGCAGTTTCGTTGGCGCCTTTTCCCTTCAAATGAGAAGCATCGCGTATCTCAACCTTGTCATTGTGTATCCACAAATAAACCAGATCAGGGGACTTGCCGCGAATGATCACCTTGTCATAACCGGCATACTTCAATTCCGGTGCCCAGAAACCCCCCATCATTGAAAATGCCATTAATAACGTCTGGGGGGAAATGGTGGAAACAATGGTACGATTACAACCGGTGGCAGGCGTACCGCACAAAAGACCGGCGGCAAATATCAGCAGGTTATCAGGCGAGAAGGGCTCAACTTCAGGGGGAACCCTGTCCCATAATATCTTGGTGCTCGTACCCAGGCCCCCCAGATAAAGCTCCGTGTCTCGTGGGTCCGTGTGTACCCTCTCAATGTTTCCCCGGGTTAGATCCACTTCCAGGTTAATCCCTGTCTCTGCGTACCTCATTTTTTTTCCCTTCTAGATTATCTGAATCCGTGACATAATTCTTGATTCACCACGGGTCTCAGGCACTGAACTCACAATAGCCTTTCCCCGTCGGATGGAGTTGATGGGCGAGATGTGGCTACAAAATAGCTATATTGTAATTATACGTCAAGGAAAAATCGACTGTCGCTCAATATATCATAACATCTAAATAATATTGAATAAAAGCATATTCGGCGCCTTCATCTGACAGGCGTTATGACGTTATGGATAGGAAGAGCACCTCTCCGAATCTTTGATGCCCGAATTGCGTAATTTGATTGTTACCATGGGCATCCCGATCTCAATCAATCCGTGCGAATGATTTTGACGTGCTTGCCCACCCAACTCGGCGGCAGGTAGACCCTGCCGCTATTTCCATTCGACTTAACGACCTTTTCGATCAGCTCTTCCCCGAAGACTCTGAATTTGGCTTTGGGGGACCTGCCGGGATTTTCTTGTTTCCTGTTGATTTCTGTCAGGTCCATTTCTTCTGGAAGAGCGACCATGTTTCCCCTCAGGTTTGAGGAACTCAGGGATTTGCTGTCGGTCCGCATTCATCGGTATTCCAAATCGGCACAGACCGAATTCCCGATAACGGAAGGGAGTCCATTTAAGTGACCGAATTTGTTTTTTTATTTTACTTTTGATCCGCACCGTTCTGAAAGTTGGAGGGAGCACTTTAAAGCTATATATTAACTACAATTTAGCTATAAAGTAGTTATAGGAGGTTCCCCGGAATCTGTCAAGAAAAAACTCATCGGACGGGAAGTACACACTGCAGGAATCGATGGCGGCCTTAAGAATAGGGCGGGAATTTAAATCGGATTACCGCCATTTAGACCAAAGACCTGTCCCTCTTCAAGTGGAAGTTCTCGCATAACATATGGTACGTCAATCGCTGAAATTTCGACACGATGCGCCTTTCCCGGTACGAGCCAAAATATACTGAAATCCGTATTATCGCCCGTTGACGTTTTAGGCACTTCCACCTTTGTATGTTCCTCATATTTTTCGACATCAGCGTTGTATATAAAAACAGTCACAATGGCATTTGTATCCTCTAAAAAGGAAGCGTTATTTATTGTTCCATAAATCGTGGCCGTCTTTGGTGTCTCCACAAGGCTTAGGACAGGCTTGCTTGTATATGCGGAGGGGCTTTCCAAACTGTTACCTCCTGAACCTGATACTGAGGATAACAAGAGGGCGCTGGTACATAGAACAGAAAACATTTTAAAGTGCTTCATTTTATTTCTCCGGTCCATTGCAGCCAAAATCTTTTGACACAACCCGTGTGGGTTTAAAACGTTTTCTTTGTTAATTACAGATTAAATCAAGATACATGCCAAAATATCAATATTAACTGAAATTAATTTAATATCGATAGGTTAGGAAACTTTTGGTCTGTAAAACCTGACGATCGGTGAGTTAAACTTGAGGGTTATGGCTCAATTCGAGTGAGGGATATAACCCACGAAAAACAGAAATATAACTGAGGTGGACTCTCGTGCCTGGTCCTTTTTTCCGGCTTAGCAGGGAGCTAAAAAACGTCATGAAGTCGTGCAAGGCGAGGTCAAATCCGGCGAAAAGAGATGGGGTAATAAGGCACAGGTAAAAATTATCAGGTTAGTGGAGGTGCCGATGACGGCTGACGCGGCGGGGATGAACAGCCCGAATGCGCCGGTTGGGCCTTCTTTACTCCGGGTGGATATTGTTTGAGGATTTCGGCCACCCATTTTTGGGTATACTCGGTCGATTTTTGGGGACGAGTGGATTTAGCGATCCGGCGGATACCCGTGCCCCGCCAAAATAGTTTCTGCGATTCGGCATCCAGAAAATCAATGGTCAGAGTGCCTTCGTCATATTCCTGGACGGTTGTTTCAAAAGCCGAATCTCCCGGGTAGCGGTGACCGAACCACCCGTCACCGGTATAATCCACCTCGACCCTGGCAACAGTAGACCAATGGTAAGCAACCAGGAAATCGACGTTTCCCCCGGAAGACCTTTGGTAGCCTTTTTCGACCAGTGTGTTCTCAACGGCCTCGTGTATCCGTTTCATCAAAAACGGATTGTCCGAACCCGACGGACCCTTTTTTATCCGGGATGCACCTGCAAAATCAAAACGTTTATATTGGGAAAATGCTGTCTTAACTTCATAATCCTGACCGACCCTGACCCCCAGGAAGGTCCAGAGGGATATTAATAGGATCCAGGCACACAGGCACTTCAATTTCGACATGATGTGACCTCCTTGAGTGGAAAAAACCACCCCCGGAAGAAGAATCGATCGAGTACCGGAAACGCGATCTGAAAAAACCCGGAGTTCTTGATTGGACTAACCGAGGGCGTTGAGGCACCTTGATTCGATGATGCCAACCGTTATTCTTCTACTCTGGATAATTGTTAGAGAGGAAGGGAATATCTAACCGTGATGATGGATTACTTCCAACGCGATTCAAAATTGAAAGGAGTTATTCAAGGTGTGATAGCAGCATTAATAGAAGTGATTGACCGCTTTTTGTCCCGTTGGATTATTTGCCTCCGACACCATTATCATTCTTGCTGTTTACGATGACAATCGTTTCCGGATCCTCATCGCGCAAATCGCAGAAACCCTTCAACTGCTCTAAGGTAACCCTTTGATAATTTACCCAATTCCGATCAAGAACGACTCTGCTCAATTCGCCAATGGCGATATTTTGATCACCGGTGACGGCCACCATGTCCTCCTTGAACGTTTTAACAGCGTGCTCAAGACGTTTTTCATACTGGTACGTGTGAGCGCCAATGGCTATGAATGCACCAAAAGATACCAGGAGTAAGGTTACAAAAAGAACCAGGTTCAGCCTTTCCGCCCATTTGATCCTTTTTATCAGTGCTTCGTAATTTCCTATGGGTATCCAGTCCCCGTCATTTCGATTACTCATAAATTTACCTCGTTGGATCGCAGCCTCGGCCTGGCAAATTATTTTGCCGGTATAATCTTATCGTCATTGTTTCAATCCATTATCGGGACTAAAAGTAAGTCACATAACATCTATTGCCAACGCAAAAATCGAGCCATCTTTGGCCTTTATATCCTATATGAATAAAAATTAGGTGGTTAGAATGAGTATTGGATGCGTGCAGGATGGATCAACGGAGGCCAAAACGGTGAATTTGTGAACCGGGGTAAACAGATTCTGTGAAATTTATTAAACACCCGGCATTTGAAACATGCCCAGAGCGTCCTTTTTTGCGTGTCCATATACCGGCGCTCAGCCTGACTCTCCGGGCCGTCTCGTGGCGCAAACTGGGAACCAGGGCGCGTGCCCCGATCACGACATTTTATATTTCCGTGCCAGTCGGTCCAGATCCTGCAGATAAATTTTGCGATTGGCCAATCCCATCTGGTTTCTGATATCCTGGGACGCCGCTTTAATGTAAGGTCTGATATCGATGCCTAACGAATTTAACTTCTCGTCGTTCGCCAAGTCGAGAAACATGACGCTGTAATAGTAGGTCAGCAGTCTCATTTTGGAGTTTCGCCGCAGCAAATAGCTGCGCCCGGAAATCGTTTCCAGGAAATAACCGGCGTATGTGTAAGAGATTTTGAGATCCGGACGGCCGGGCAGCTTCTGTTTTGATTTGTCTTCGAGAGTGTACCAAAGGTAAAAGGTGCGCATCACCGATTCCATGATCTGTGATTCGTTAGTGAGCACATCTTTTATGAGTTTGACCCGGGCCTTTCCTAAAACTCTGTAGAAATGGGCCATGTTTTTATATAATCGGTGCAGGCTGTCGGTTTCACCGACTATAACCGGCGGATTTTTGGAAACGAGATCGGCGATTTGGAGATACTGCTGATAGGTTCCGCCTTTCAATTTTTGGTCAGCGATATAAGGTTGACTGTCGAGGTAGGCAAAAAAGGCCATGACCTGGGCGTTGACATCCTCGAAGGCCAAGGATTTTTCATTTTGTATGGTATCCGAGAAAGTCTTTCCCAGAGCTTCAGTTACTTTTTTCGCGGGTTCGGCCGGCTCTGCCGTATCGGACAGTTGTTTTTCAAGACCGGCGATTTTGTTCTCCAGCCCATCGGTTCTCTCCTGCCATATTTTTCTTTCGACGGTGAGAGCCTTGTCGACACCTTTTTTATACCATTTCATGGCATTGACATAGATCATGACACCGAGGGCGGCGGCAACTGCGATACCGATGATAATTTTGGTGTTTTTTCCCATTCGCGTACAGACCTCTTTTAACGGGGTGAATTTTGCCGGATCGATAAATACCGCATGTCCACTCGCCGTAGAGGAATAAGGTCGACGGATGCCGCATCCCTCAGGCACTTGAACATATCCTTACAAACCGGCTACGGCCAAAAATGTCAAGACTTATATAGCCATCTAACAGTAAAGGGGCGACAAGCTTCAGCTTCAGAAGCCCCGTCTTTACGCTGTCGGAAGCCACCTGGTTGAAATTGGATGAAGGATATGGCAAGAAAGGAAGGTAATGTGTCATCAAACTAAAATCGAACCTTCAACCCAAAGGAATCGCATCAATGAAACCCCTGATCGGAATCACATGCTCGAGAACTATCGGCGGCGCCTGGAGCGTTTATTCGCCGGGGCATTTCATGGACTACACTTTCGATGAATACAGCCGCGCCATACTTCACAGCGGCGGCGCACCGGTCCTGTTGCCGGTTGCACAGGACCAGAGTACTCTCGAGACATTACTGAAGCGCCTGGATGGTCTCGTGCTGAGCGGTGGTCCGGACATCAATCCGCGTTACTACAATGAGCAACCCTTGAAAGGGCTGGGAGAAATCGATGACGAACTCGATCAGATGGAACTGGCTGCTGCCCGGGAGGCGTACCGGTTAGACTTGCCCATTTTGGCTGTCTGCCGGGGCATCCAGACTCTGAATGTCAGTATGGGGGGAAATCTTTACCAGGACATCGCCCTGCAAGTGCAAGGCGGCATCAACCACAGCCCAAGCGCCGCCAAATCGGTCACCACCCACACCGTGACCATAGCAGCCGGCACGCGTCTGGCCGACATGTTCAGAAAAAAGACCGTATGGGTGAACGGTAAGCACCATCAAGCGGTAAAAGATCCGGCACCGGGGTTCGTCGTCAGTGCCACGGCAGCGGATGGTGTCGTGGAAGCTGTCGAAGACCTTTCGAAACGATTCGTTGTCGGCGTCCAGTGGCATCCGGAAGGAACGTGGAAAAGCGATCTATATTCCAAAAGTCTGTTTAAAACCTTTGTGGAAGCGGCTGGGACGAGGTCGGCGACGATTGAAGGGAGTTGATTTTATCAGGCAGTTTTTATGCTGCACGGGCGAGATACGAAACGACCGCCGGTAACATCACGATATCGTTCGGGTCGCTTTCGATCAATCGGACGAAAAGGATTCTGTTCTTTTCTATGGCCTGGGAAAGGGTTCGGCGATCAATGTTCAGCGCTCTGTTATCGCGAGCAGTGCGTCCTCTCCCTTCCCTTAAGCGCGGTCTATAAACCCAAAGATTCATATCCCTTTGCCGAGAACCCGCTCATCGTGTTTAAGCCGTTCCTGGATCCCCTTGCCCACCTGATAGGTACGGCTGAAATCCGACCAGAATGCCTTATCCTTCTCCTGCCAGTCCGGTCCGAAACGTTCATTGAAGTAATCCCCCAGCTTATCGAATAACAGCTTCCATGGGGGTAGGCCTTGTTCGTGGGCGGTCAGTAAATCCTCCAGAAGCTTGTCCAAATCGGTCAATGTTTCCTTGGGCAGGTACGATATGGCGCCTTTACGGATCGACTCCATCAGTGTCTGGGGGTTGATGGCGTGGGCGGTCAGCATGACTGCCGGAATGCCTCGCTCAACCGCTTCCTCGAGAAGTTTGAGCCCGTTGACACCCATGATATCCAGTATCGCCAGATCATAACGGGTCTGTTTGAGTTTCCGGGACGCGGTCTCATAATCTTTAGCCAGATCGAGATCGGCTTCGTCAAGAATATCTTCAATCGTTTCCAGAATGTCGACCTCATCGTCCACGGCCAGAATGCGTTTGCCTTTCAATTTCGACTTCGCCGCCATTGGCGTTCCTCCTTCATAGGTATATCTTGTTTCCACAAGCCGGCAAAGAACGTCTCACGAGCCTGTGGCTGTCGTGCAGTCTGTTATTATCCGTCAGGGTCTGCGGAACAAGCCGTGCTGATTCGTGATCATATCGTCGTCTCGGCCATATCGCCGTTGAAGGCCAGCGGCAATTTCAACCGGAAGGTGGCGCCCTTGCCCCTGGTACTTTCCAACTCGATATCACCACCCAGGCAACGGGCCATAATCAGTGCACCGGCGAGACCGAGCCCGTGCCCGTTGCGCGGTGTAATGGTGCATTCCTTAACCTGTCTGTACCGTTCGAAAACCATGCTGTGGTGGGCCGGATCGATTCCCGGTCCGTCATCGGTGACATCGACGAAAAAGTAGTCGTTATCCCGGTCCAGTCGGATCTCCACCTGCTCCTTGCGGAAGTGCAATGCATTCTTGGCGAGGTTTCCAACGATCTGTCGGTACTTTGTCTCATCCTGGTGCACTTCGACATATTCGAAGGCCGGCGGTATGTGGAGCATGATACCTTTCCGGGAAAGAAAATCAATGGCCGCCTCTGTTTCTTTTTCTGAAAGCGTCCCCGGTCTATCTGATATATCATCGTACAGGCCTTCCATCACCTCCAGCAATACGCTGTAAGTCACATTGGCCGGCTGGAAACGGCAGCAGAATATGCAGCCGGATTCGGATCGGCCGATTTCCAGCAGGCTGCTCAACATACCCCGAGCCTTATACGAGTTGCGCAGCGTGCGCTTGAGGATTTTCTCCTGTCGCGAGGTCAGCGGACCAAATTTCTCTTGTTTCTCCAAAAGCGTTCGCAGACCGGTCTCGATGACCGCAACGGGGTCTTTGAGTTCGTGAATCAAAAACTCAATTTCGACCTCACGGAAAAAACGCCTGGTTTTGCCGCATTCAGGGCATCTGTCATCCATTTGGCTCTGGTCGGTATTCATTGGCAACGACCTCGATAGTTTTTTTGTTGTAACGCTTGCCCACCCATCAGAGCATTAACTCGGCTGCGGGCGGGAATTCAATGGTAACGGTGGTACCGCCTGATCGGCAGCAATGTTCCCCGTCGCGGCAGTGCGGACAGTCGGCAACTGCCCCCGGGCAAAAGTCCTGATCCCCGCCAAGATGGTCACAGCGTTGGGAAATCAGGTGAATTCTGAAATGATACCGTTCTGAAAATATCTTCATCCGCAACAGGTCGAATCCTCTCCCGCCGGCGCCAAAATCGTAAGGCCGCCGTGTGGTATAGTTCATCGCCTCAGCAGCCGTAAAATAACTCTCGAAAATGAGACGCTGGTTTTCTTTGGATATACCGACGCCGAAATCCTCGACTTCAAATTCCGGCCCGTTCTTGCCGTTGCGCACCGTGACATTAATCCGGCTCCCGTCCGGGGTGTTCTCGACGGCATTGCGAATCAGTCCCTCGACAATCTTCGATAGAACTTCCACCGGGATCCACACTGGCTCGGATGAATCAATGCGGGTGGTCAACTCGCATTTTCGGTGCGCAAATTTCGGCCGCAGTCGTTCAACGGTGTTGGCAATGAAGTCGGCCAGACGGATTTCTTCCGGTATCGCGTCGCGCGGACCGAAGAGTTCGTCAATTCTGGCACGGAGACGGTCAACCAGGCCCTCATCGTCCGTTTCGCGGTATACCAACAATTCCAACTCGTCCGCGCAGGCATCCAGTAGCGTTGTAAGCAAGCGGTGGGTCCGGTAATCACGCTCCTGGAGGATGTCTTCGATCTCATACTGCATGTCGAGCAATCGCTGGAGATTGCGCCGGCTTCGTTCGATAATGCGATGGACAGACGTGTCTTCGCGTCCGGTGAATTTAGTGCCCAGCAGTTCCAGTGAGGCCGAAAGAACCGAAATCGGTGTTTTCAATTCATGGGATAACCGGTGAATGACCTGATCCTTGGCGCGATTGAGGGTTTTGACCTCTTCATATGATTTCCGCAGTTCCTCGTTGATCCGGGCGTTCTCGATCGGCAGCGCCACCGTACCGGCCACGGTGCTGAGCAGTTCGATATCATTCTGGTCGAACTCCCCGTTTTTCTTGTTGACCACGCATAGGACGCCGATCATGCGGTCCTGGATCCGGATGGGCACATCGAGCATGCTGCGGGTGTGAAAGCCGGCCTTCTCGTCCACCTGCTTGAAGTAATAGGGGCTTTCGGCCGTATCCGGTACGATCAACGGTTGGCCGGTTTTGTATACGTAACCGGCGACCCCCTTGTCGGCCGGGAACCGAATTTCTCTGAACTTATTACCTGTTTCCGTATCATCGTGATGGACGGCAGAGAAGTAAAATTCCTGCCGGTCTTCATCCAACAGGATGACCGAAGCGCTTTCGATCTCCAGCAGGTTCTGGATCTCCCTGGTGATGAAGGCCAGCAGGTCGTCCAATCCCCTATAGTGTGGAATAGCCTTGGTGATGCGGAACAGAGTCTGGTTGATGCGGGCCGTGCGCTTTTCCCGGGTAACATCACGCAGCGTGACAACCTGCCCGGCCGGTTGGTTGTCCTCGTCGTAGAACATGGCGCCATCGATGACAATATCGAGCAGGCTGCCGTCCTTGGTCAGGCGCCTGGTCTCGAAATTATGCAGCGTTTTTTCCTGGAACAGGCGGGCGACACCTTCACGGGTTTGGGCCTTATGAGATTCGGGTACAAACGGAATGCGCTTGCCTTCGAGTTCTTTTAAAGTCCATCCGAAGACCTTTTCGAAGGCGGGATTCAGGTAAGATACACTGCCATCGAGGTTGAATACAAAAACCGGATCCGGCAGAAAGTTCAAGAAGGCCCGGTAGCGCTGCTCGGCTCGCCGGCTGGCTTCATACTGACACTGTGCCAGTTCTTCGGAATCCAGTGCTTTTCTTTGAGCCAGATGCTTTTCAGTCACGTCTCGGGCGATTCCTCGAAACCCGATTTTCTGACCAGCGGCGCCGAGAATGAGATTGGCCGAGAGCTCGATAATACGCCTCTGCCCGTCCTTGCGGATAATCTGCCAGATAAGGTCGGTGATGCCGACGCCGGTGTTATATATATTGTTGAACCGTCTGAAGGCCGATGCGGCATTCTCGTCATCCATGAAATCCCGGAAGTTGCTTCCTTCGATCCGCGATCTCGAATAACCGAAAATCCGACACAGAGCGTCATTGAAATATCTGAAAGTTCCCCTCAAATCGGTTTCATAGAAACCATCTGCGACATCTTCAATGAACACACGATAGCGTTCACGCTGAATATCTTTTTTATCGGTGCCGCTGTGAGCTGTGGTAACTTTCTTCATGCGCAACACCCGCCCTGGCATCCAGCTGTAAGCAAAAGGGGCGTACATCCGCGGTGGTTTCACCGTCGTTTGGAGGCCAATGACTGCAATTCTCAACACCGTGGTTGCTAAGACGGCTGACCGGTAAGGTCAACCAAACCGTAGAAGGTCCTGGGAGCCGAAACCGATTAACCTTCCGTTTCGAGGATGCCGAAAGTGTCGGCATCGAGCATCTGATAACCATTCTTTCCCAGGACCTCTATGGCTCTGTCATTGTCGCTGAAACGGAAAACCATTACCGCTTTGTCGGCCGTTCTGCCAATGAAGGCATACATATAAAGAACATTAATGTTGGCATCCCTGAGCGGTCCGAGAAGTTTGGCCAAGCTGCCGGGTGTATCCTCGATTTCGGCGGCGATAACCTCATTGACAAAAGCCGATACGTGCATTCCCATTAGGATCTGCCGCGCACGAGCCACATCGGACACCAGCAGACGCAATTGACCGAATGCCCCTGTATCCACAAGATTCAGTGCTCTGAGATTGATTCCGGCTTTGCCGAGAGCTTCCGTCACTTCCAAAAGCCGCCCGGGGGAGTTTTCGATCGATACGACAATCTGTTTCAGTTTCATCCACGCCTCCAGTTTCGTAATTGACTTCGTGCACCTCCGCAGTCCGGGTATGAAAGCAAATCTGACAGGGTGTTGATCTTTTCAGCCACCGTTATACGCAGGTGACCGGTGAACCCGGACATCATTTGTTTCGCCACCCCTTTTTTGGATCATCGGGACGGAGAATTCAATCGTTCTTTTCGGAATTATTCCGCCGTATAACTCAAATGGTATAAGGAATCGACTGATCCGTGTCAAGCGGTGGTCGCATGCCCTTCCGTGGAATACAGACGGCCGAGAGACGCCTTCGGATTACCTCTCCTCCGGGTTGAGCGTTTCCTTGACGAAAAAACTTGCAATCAGAGCCACAACAGCACAGGCGAAAAGAATCAGAAAGGCCTTCTGGTAGCCGGCCAGGGTGAAGTTCCCATCGACCCTTCCGGAATGCTCCAGGGCAATTCCGAGAACCGGCTGGAATATGGCGCCGCCGGCAAAAGGAAAAAGATTGACGATGCCCGTAGCGGTGCCCGCCATCTGGACCGGAAACAGTTCTTTGTTGGCAGTAAACCCGATGACGACGATCGCACTTGAAAAAACGCCCAGACCGAAACAGAGTGCGTAGAGGCCGGGCACCGGTATCTGCCGGGTCAAAAACGCCAGTGTTGCCGTCAAGGCCAGGACCACCATGCTCGAAATCACCAGAAGCGGTTTGCGGGCACGAAAAACACTGTTGGACAAATAGCTCAGCAAGGGGCTTCCGATGATCATGCCGACAGCCAGCATGGATAGGATACGCGCTGCCTGGCTTTTATCGAGGCCATATATTTGCACCAGATAAGGCCCGCCCCACAAACCGCCGAAGGAAAAGAACACGGCACAGTTGAAGAAAAACCAGCCGGCCAGGGGCCAGAAGCCGGCACAGGTAAGGACCTTACGGACGCCCTCGGTGAGACTGATTTGGAATCGGGGACTGACCGGGCATCGCGCTGCCCGCAGGAGACGGCCACCCCATGTCGATCGGCCGGTTGCGAACGAAAATATATACCAGGACTGCCAGAAGAAGCGTGAACACACCCACGGCCACAAAACTGAAGCGCCAGCCGATCTGAGCGCTCAACCATGCCAGAGGGAGTCGCGGCACTGAGTGATCCGACGCCGCCGAGAGCCATTAATAGGCCTGTCATCAGTGGCAAATTCCCGGACATGAAACCATTCGGCCAGGATTTTCAGCGTTGGCACAAACAGCATGGCAACCCCCAATCCCACCAATGAACGCCCAACAATGGCCCATAAACACGGTGGGCGCTAAACCGAGAATCAAGCTACCGGCAAAGGCGACAAGGAAGAAAAGGGTAATGGTGTTGCGGGCCCCCCAGGAGTCGGACAGCAGACCGGCCGGCAGTTGCATCAGCGCGTAGGGATAAAAATAGGCGGCTCCGAGCAGTCCGGTGAGGGTACCGGTGGCGTGAAGGTCCTGCATCATGTCGACCGCCAATACCGCCGGGCAGAGACGATGGAAATAGACCAGCACGTATCCGAACGCCAGGATCGTAAAGATCATCCAACGGTATTTCTTGGCTTTATCCATTAGTTCGGTTTGCATTTAGACTCCGGCAACGCGCCCGGGGGGAGATGCTGCACTTATGGGAATCCTCGGCAGGCGATTTCAGTGAGCAGCTGCTCTTTCGTTGCCATCCAGAATGATAACTTTCCCTGTAGACGGTATTCTGTGCAGTCGGTTATGACGCGCTTTCGTCTGCGTCTCGATCCCGATGCTAACCCTTTCAGGCAGCCATAGTCTCGTTGAACGGTAAGGGCCCTCAGGTGTGGGTTTGGAGTAAGCGTTAGGCCATCAAAGACCGTTGATGGCCTTGCTAATGTTCAAAGCCCATCAACCTGGGAAGCCACAGCACCGCATCGGGCATGTAAGTAATAATGAGGAGTACCGCGATCTGAATAATCAGAAACGGTATCACGGCCTTGGTGACGTAAACGAGATCCCGATTGGCGATGGCCCCCGTTATGTAAAGACTCACCCCCATCGGCGGCGTACAATACCCTATGGCCAGGTTGACGGTCATTATCAGGCCGAAGTGCATCCAGCTGATGTCGAACGCATTGAGCATCGGCAGAAATACAGGTCCCAGAATCATGGTGGCCGAGATAATGTCCATGAACATCCCGACGAACAAGAGCATAATGTTCATGGCGAGCAGGAAAGTAAATGGAGATTGAATGGCGGACAGAACCGCTTCTGTGATCTTCCCCGGAATGTTTTCAAGCGTGAGCAAGCGCCCGAAGCAGGTCGCACCGGCCACGATAATCAGCAGTGTGGCCGACGTCACCGCGGAGCTGACGGTGATTTTTTTGACGGCCGATCAACTTCATCGAACGGTGGATGAACAGCTCCACGACGAAGGCATAAACGCAGGCGACAACCGCGGCCTCATTGGCTGTAAAAGCACCGGAGAAGATGCCGCCGAAAATAATCACCGGCAGCATCAAGGACCAGAATCCTTCCTTTATCACAACCAGCACTTCAATGGGTTTAGGGATCGGTTTACGAACGATCTCGTCCCGCTTACGAAAGACGAAAAACGAGTAGAGGCAAGCCCCGAACATGATCAGGACTCCGGGCAGAAAACCGGTCAGAAACAACCCCTCGAGGGAGACGTTGCTGATCATGCTGTACAGAATCATGCCGATACTGGGTGGAATGATTACCCCGAGGTTCGGCGATGTGGTCATCAGACCGATGGTATACTTTTCGGGATAACCGTTTTCCAATAGGGCCGGGATCATGAACCCGCCCAAGGCGACGACGGTGGCCACGGTCGACCCTGAAATGGCGCCGAACAGCCCGCAAGCCAGCACGCCCGCCATGCCGAGCCCGCCCGGCAGCCAGCTCACCAGTGCATTGGCGACCTTGATCAGCTTGTCGACAATGGAGCCGGCCGTCATGATGTTGCCGCACAAAATAAAAAACAAAACCACCACGAGAGCGAAATTGTCCATGCTGCGAAATATCGTTTGAGCCAGAAGTAGCAGCGGCAGGTCAGTGAAAAAAATGAATCCCAACACAGCGGTGAAAAAAAGACACATGAACACCGGAATGTAAGTGGCCATGCACCCCAGCAGGATCAGCAGGATAATAACGTGGCTGGTTTCCATCGAGTGGTCTCCTTGTGGCATGCGCCGTATAAACGGATCTGGCATTTTTCCAGAAAGCATTTACTGCTGGTTCTTCTTCGATCTGAGTTCGACAATATCCTGATAGATAACCTGTACGGCGCGAATCAGCATCATCGTCCCCATCAACGGCAATACAGCATACAGGTAGACCAGCGGGATCTGCATAATGATGGTCTTCTGGTGGGTGCGAAGTTGGAGAGCGGCCATCAACCAGCCGTAGTAGATCATCATGGCCGCAAATATCATGATCGTGAAATTACTGAAAAATGTGAGCGGAACTTTCAACTTCGGCAGCAGCTGAACAGTTGCGTCGATCTTGATCATGGAGCGGTTCTTGACAGCAGCGCTGCAGCCGATGAAGGTGGTGTAGATAATGACCTCACGGACCAACTCCTCAGACCATGCCAGGGAGTAATTAAAACCGTAACGCAAAACGACGTTGATGAACAATGCCAGCAGCGCCACCATTACTGAGATGAAAAGCGTCCAATCTTCGAAAACAGATAGAATTTTGTCAAGGAAAGCCAGAATTTTACCAAACATCTCTGATGTCCACCTCAAGGTGTCGGAATTGATGAAAAGGGGCCCTGGTCAAGCCAGAGCCCCTCTTGTTTACCCGTGATCGGACGAAAGCCTATTTCGAATACCCCATGTAGACTTGAACTTCCTCGAGGTAATTTTTCGGTTGATACGTGTCTCCCGGATTGAGGTTGTTAATTTCTGCAGCGAAGGCCTGATGCGTTTTGTCGCCTTCCTGCTTCAGTGTTGCCATTTCCGCATCCGACAGCTTGAAGAACTGGATGCCGGCAGCCTTGGCCTTTTCAATTTCATCGGCTTCCTGCTGGACGGTTTCGGCACGGATTTTGGCGCAGACATCATGAACCGTTTCGGTGAACGTTTTCTGCAGATCCGGCGGCAGGCTGTTAAACCAGGCCTTGTTGAAAATCCAGATAAAAAGGCCCTGAGCGTAGTTCAATTGTGTAAAATACTTGGCCACTTCGAATTTCTTGGTGATGTTGCAGACCATCGGGGTGTGATCCAGACCGTCGATAACCCCTTGCTTCAACGCCACCGGCACGTCCGGCCACGGCATGACCACGGGATTGAAACCCCAGTTGCTGTAGTTGAGCTTATTGACGGCCGCCTCGGCGATACGGAATTTTACCTTCTTCGCATCGGCGATCGATTTCACGGGTGTCGTGGTGGCCCAACCGTAATTGCCGTAGCCTGTAATGTCAAAGCCCATGATGCCCTGGTGGTCCATGGCCATCAGAAAGTGATCGAAGAGTTGGCCGCTGTTAACGAACTTATCCAGCTTGTCGAAAGAGTCGATCAGAAACGGCAGATTGACGACACCGAAACGGGGACCCAAATTGGTCGACGCCACGGAGCTGACGCCCATACCCTGTATGGCTCCCATTTGCAGCTGGTTCAGAACCTCAACCTCGCCCCCGAGCATGGAAAATGGTTTGTAGTCGAGATACATCTGGCCGTTGGTTCGCTTCCAGAGTTCATCCCGGATCGCAAACCCGGTGTATACGCCTTTGAGCACCGGATGGGAAACATTTGAAACGATGAATTTGTACTTGGCCCCGGAAGGATCAAAAGCGGGTTTCCAGGCATCCAGCGACGGTCCGGCCGCCAGGACCGGGCTGACGAGTAAAATGATACCGATTAATCCGAACAATGTCAGTGTCGAGAACTTTCTTAAAGCCATCTGCGCCTCCTTTGCGAATCAGTGTCTCCCCTTAGTCACTAAACCTTATTCATTTCCCAAAGAACATTTATAAGCTATATTTCAGCTACATGGTTTTTTGTCAAGAGAAAAGTGACAGCCGTTTCACTTCAATACGGAGGTTATATCCGGTTCTCCCGGTTTGCCCGTCCAGTATCCTTCCGGATCAAACCGGGAGAGCATTTCCAGTTCGATCCGTGTCGGTGCCGGTGTGAGTTCCGGTTGGTCTTCGACCCGCAATGGCCAGCCGGTATTATCGCGAACGGATGCCACCGTAACGCCGGGATGCACAGACACCAGGACCATCTCGCGCGTGTCCGGGTCGAAACGCAGAATCCCTAGAGTGGTTATAACCGTGGAGGGTCCGCCGCGCGGCAGACCCACTGTTTCCCTCCAACCGCGCCCAACACCGTAACCCGGGGAAGTAATGAAGTCCACCCGTTCGACGAAACGCCGTTTTTCGTGGGCCATTATAATGACATGCCGCCGGGCCAGACTCGCCAGGTCACAGGCCCCACCACTGCCCGGCAGCCGGGTTTGGGGGGCCGTGAGCGAACCGATATAGCTGGTATTCAGATTACCGAAACGATCCAACTGGGCGCCTCCGATAAAGCCGGCATCCACGACCCCCTGCTGAAGCAACCCCATGACGTCGGCCGAGTCTGCACACCATTGGGCTCGGTAGAGGTTCGGCAGGTCTCCCATTGTCAGAATCGGCGCCGGTGCCAGTGTATCCCGGACGATTCCCAGCTCATATATTCCGACCGCGGTGGGCGCATGGGTGCTTTTGGCCAGAAGAAATCCCAGTAGCGGCAATCGCATGCCGACAAATACGATTTCGCCGTCGGTGATCTCCCGGGCAGCGGCAGTGACCATCAGTTGGGGCAAGGTGTAGGGCAACAGCGGCGTCTTCGTTTTCATTCTTCGGTAATTACATTCTACTTGACTTCTGTATTAAAATTAAACCTCAGTTGAGCAATTTTTGGGGAAGCGATGTGCTGAGATCATTTTCATCAAGGGCCTGCGCCAACTGCAGGCATACCCATGGCACTGTCGAGGATTGGCACAGGCCCTTGATGGGCAATAGAGCGGGTGCAGCGCGAGTCAAAAATCGCTCCATTTAGGTTAAAGTCGAATCATTGGATGATTGCAAGCTAATTTCCCGGTGCAGTTGACCGCCGGTTCAATATCCGTAGTCCGCAGGTTCGGAAAATAAATGCCGGGACAACGCCAATTGTCTCCGGCGTGGCTCCCCCAGCAGGCTCAGATAATCATCCGGCGAGTGCACGCTGTCGACCCAATGCGCTTGCCACCTTAAAAAAGTTTCGGGATGGCGACTGGCGTCACGATAATCCAGAAACGCCTGATGATCGCGGTTGTAATACCCCGGTGACGGTGACGGATGAGCGCCCCAGGGCACGTGGACAACTGCCGCCACCTTGAACCCCGGCACTACCACCCGGTTCGGATCGCTGCTGATGACTTCCGGCTCGACAATATCCTCGGCCGTGATGATCACCGCACGGCTTGCCAGGCAGGCCTCGCGGGTGATGCCCATGTTGCCCCACACGTGCGCGTTGCCGAACGCGTCGGCCCGCTGGGCATGAATGATGGTCACATCGGGACAAATGGCCCGCACGGCGGTCAGTTTCTGGCCGGTAAAAGGGCATGACAGTGTTTTCAGGGCGGTGTTGGTTCGGAAAAGATCGCTGCCGAGCGCCGTCAGGGTCGGCATGAAAGGAATCCCCATCTTCCCCGCGGTCAGTGCGGCTGTCAGGGTCAGGATCGAGTGATCCTCCATGGCGAGTGTCCCAGACTCAACCGCCCGCCGGAAGTTATACCCCGAGCCGGTGATGACGTTTCCGACCCACGCAGCCCGCACCTTGCTGACACACCCAGCGCCGATCATCTGGTCAAAGAGAATGTCCGATATCGGCCCGATGAGAGTCAGATCGCGTTTACGCTGCCGTATGATCTCGTGGCCGGCAGCAAAAGGGATGAGCGTCTCCTGTGCCGTTCCGAGGGCAACGGCGTTGGCGTCGGAAACGAATGTGGCAATAGCCTCTCGCAGGCCGATCAATTTGGTTTTGGGATGGATCATGTGAAACCGTCTAACCGTATGTAGCAGCATCGATTCCATGAACGATATCGGCACCAATGTCAAGTGTCCCGGTTGAAATCGGTATTCACCTCGCTGCGACCGGTTGTCCTGGGTCTACCCGTGTGATATGATTTTCCTCTCAACTTCACAAGGGTATTCGCACGATATGACACCATCTAAAGAAGCGCTGATCAAGAGCCTTAACAGTGACCTTTCCCAAGAGATCACTGTCCGAATGCGGCTGACGGAGGACCCCCGCAGCATTGACATTAATGAATTCTGCACGAATCTTGCCCGCCTCGCTCCCAGAATAAAAATTCAGAAAGACGACGATGAGGCGGGGAAACTCCCTGCGATCGGCATCGGACCTCGAATCGACTATTGCGGTGTGCCATCCGGAAACGACACCGCACCGTTTCTTAAGGCGCTGACAGCACTTGATCGCAAAACTGACAGCATCCCAAAAGACATCGCTCAACGCCTTCATAACATCCACCCGGCAGCGGAGATAACGCTATTCATCGCACCTTCATGCCGGTTTTGTCCCGGTGTGCTGGATCGGATAATACCCCTGCCCCTCGAAACGGAAGGCGTGCGGTTGACGATCATCGATACGAACCTGTTTGGCGATGTGGCCGAAATCGACAAGGTGAGATCTGTTCCGACAGTCTTGGTTGACGGACAGTACCGCTGGACTGGGGGTGTGCAACTGACGCAGCTGTGTGCGGCCGTTGAAAATAGAGACCCGAGCAAACTCGGCAAACCGGCCCTTAAACGGCTGATAACAGAGGGCGGCGCATACGATCTGGCTCGGATGATGCTGAACAGCGGGCGCTTGTTTCCAGCGTTCATCGAACTGCTGGTTGAGGAAAATTTCACCGTGCGACTGGCGGCCATGGTGACTGTTGAGGAAATGGCGGCCATGGATATCGTTGCGGCCCGGGCTGTCATCGGACCCCTCTGGAAGCGTTATCACCAATCGAGCGATTCGGTGAAAGGTGATATTATGTATATCCTCGGAGAACTGAGGTCGCCAGCGACCCTATCTGACCTCCGATCGATCGTAGAGTCCGAAACCAATCCGGAAATCAAAGAGGCTGCCTGGGAAGCCATCGAAAAAATAGAAAAAACATGACTGACTTGAATACGATAATGGATATCCTGCGCGACAACGAGGAAATTGCGCGCCGTTTTTTTGAAATCGAGAAACGGATTCTACGGGTGTTGAATTTCACGGATTTTTTCGAAGTCCTGTTGGCTGAAATCCGACGGCATTTCAAAGTGCCCTATGCCTGGATAACACTCATCGAACACAGTGAAATCGAAGACTTCATCCAAACCCTGGAAATCTCGGATCAACTCAGGGCGCAGTTGAACATTGCCACCAGAGCTACTTTTGAAAACCTGGTTGGAACGCATATGACCCCGCTCCTGGTCAACCAGGACTTGAAACCTTACCACCATCTGCTGCCCCAGGATTGCAAAAATGCGGTCAAATCGATTGCCATCGCCCCGATTTCGTTGGACGGGAAAATCATCGGCAGCTTGAACCAGGCCGACATTTCACATCGACGATTTCAACCGGGAATAGATACCAGCCTTCTCGAACAGCTGGCTGTGAAAGTCTCTCTCTGCCTTTCCAATGTCACCGCCCATGAGAAGCTGCGTTTCCTGGCCTACCATGACCCCCTGACAGGACTTCTCAATCGAAGAGTCATGGAATCCGTTTTGATGAGGGAATTTGCCCGGTACCAGCGATACCCCAATATTCTGTCGCTGGTGTTTCTGGATCTGGATCACTTCAAGCATGTCAATGATGTTTACGGGCACGATCGCGGCGATGATCTCCTTGTATATGTGGCCCATGGACTCCTGCAGATGAGTCGCACGACTGATGTCGTTTCCCGCTATGCGGGGGACGAATTCGTCATAATTCTGCCCCAGACCACTCAAGACAGTGCCATTCAATTGATGCGGCGGGTTTGTGACGTTTTTTCACAGAACCCGCTAAAATCGAGGGAACTATCCATTCCGGTCTCGATAAGCTTCGGCATTGCCTCAGCCGACGACGACGGTGTGAAGGATCCGGCCTCATTGCTGAAAAAGGCCGACGAAAGTCTTTATGAGGCCAAAAATGCGAGAAAGATTCCGCCGCCGCTGCTTGGTCCTACGCAGCAACCTGAGAAAAAAGTGGTGGGATTTTCGGAGGAAAAGAAAAAAGTACCATGACAATGGGGAGAGAACATAACATTGTTCCATCATTCCCAGCGTTAGGGAAGTACACGCCGCAGAGAAGCCCGGCCCTAACAAGGGGAGGGGCTTCTCTGTGAAGAAATCCGAGGATTTACAATTCGGTAGCCGGTAGTGTTCTATTTATTCTTTTCGGGAAGGATTTTTTCTTCTAAGTCAGAAGGAGAATCTTCCTGGGTTTCGGAATTTTCTTCAGCCACTACATTTTCCTTTTCCATCGCTTCTACCCCGACTTCTTCGGTTCCCTTTTCTTTACTCTCTTCCGTGGATTTAGGAATGGCATCTTTCTCAGGCTTGGTTTTGCTCTTCGATGGCTGTTGCTGGAAGGCTGGAGGTTTTTCTTTTTTCTTGACAGCTTTCTTCTTGGGTTTTCCAGCAACCGCCGCAGCGCTCACGAGTTCAACGACAGAAACAGAGGCGGCATCTCCTGCTCGCTGCCCGATTTTTATCACGCGTGTATAACCACCCGAAGCCTGGCCGAAACGGTTCGGTGCATCCTCAAACAGCTTGTGCACGACATCCTTTTCCCTGACAATGGCCAGAGCCTGTCGCCTGGCATGGAGGTCACCACGCTTCGCCAACGTGATTAAACGATCCGCCCAGCGCCGCAGCTCTTTGGCCTTTGCATCGGTCGTTTGAATCCGCTGATGTTTGAACAGGGAGGTGACCATGTTCCTGAACATAGCGTCTCTGTGGCTCGCGGTGCGATTTAACTTTAATCCAGTTTTCCGGTGTCTCATTGGAACCGTTTACTCCTCTTCTTCTTCAGTTACTTCTTCAGGGGGTTGGAAGCCGTTCAGTTTCATTCCAAGAGAAAGTCCCATGTCGCCAAGGACTTCTTTAATTTCGTTCAGTGATTTCCGACCGAAGTTCTTGGTCTTCAGCATTTCGGCTTCGGTCTTTGAGACCAGTTGGTAAATTTTGTGGATATCTGCATTTTTCAGGCAATTTGCGCTGCGCACGGATAGTTCCAATTCATCGACAGTGCGGTATAGATTATCATTCCACGCCGGCTTCTCGTCGTCTTCGCTTTCCGACTCGGGGTCGGGTTCCAGTCCCTCGTCGAAGTTGATAAAAATCGACATCTGGTCTTTCATGATTTTAGCCGCGTAGGCAACGCAGTCTTCCGGTTGAATGCTTCCGTCCGTCCACACTTCGAGCGTCAACTTGTCGTAGTCGGTTCTCTGTCCGACTCGGGCATTTCCGACAATGTAGTTGACCCGCTTGACCGGAGAAAAAACGGCATCGATGGGTATTGTACCGACGGGCGCATCTTCATCTTTGTTGTTTTCAGCCAAACTGTAGCCTTTGCCGACCTTGACGGTCATTTCCATGCTTAGTTTGCCCTTATCCCCAATAGTGGCGATATGCAGATTCGGATTAAGAATTTCACATTTCCCGTCATCGCTGACAATGTCGCCGGCGGTTACCGGTCCCTCTCCATCGGATTCGATTCTGATGACATGAGATCCGACTCCGATAACCTTGAGTCGAACCTCTTTCAGGTTGAGTATGATTTCAGATACATCCTCTAAGACTCCGGGGACAACGCTGAATTCGTGCATAACCCCGTCAATTTTAACTGAAGTTATCGCAGCACCGTGGAGAGAAGATAAGATGACTCGCCTAAGAGCGTTGCCAAGGGTAATGCCGAAGCCCCTTTCAAGCGGCTCACACACGAACTTGCCAAACGAAGGCTTGCTGGTTACCTGAACCTTTTCCGGCTTGATCATATCGCGCCAGTTGATGTACATTAGTTCGTTCGGTGACATATTTACTTCTCCAGCTTTATTGGGGTTTTTGTATCAACGAGGTGAAATTTGGAACACCAAGTTCAATGTTACCCTTCACAGATATATTCCAAATTCTGTAACAATCAGCCTCCGGTTATTGTCTGTGTGCCAACACCATTATTTGGAATACAATTCGACGATGAGTTGTTCCTGAATCGGCATCGTAAGGTCTTCCCGCACCGGCAGGTTCTTGATGAGACCTTTCATACTCTCCTTCTCCAAATCCAGCCACTGAGGTATACCTCTGCGGACAACAGCATCCAAGGAATCGGTGATGGCCTGAACCTTGCGACTTTTCTCACGCACCTCGATCGTGTCGCCAACAGAAACAAGATAGGAAGGGATATTCACTTTCTTTCCGTTGACGACAAAATGGTTGTGTCTGACGAAGTGGCGGCCCTGGGAACGGGAATTAACGAAGCCGAGCCGGTAAACCACATTGTCGAACCTGCGCTCGAGTGCAACCAGAAGGTTTGTCCCCGTCACGCCTTTCTTTTGATCTGCCCGTTTGAAAAACAGCCTGAACTGTTTCTCGGAAAGACCGTACATTTTTTTAACTTTCTGCTTCTCCCTGAGTTGGATACCGAAATCTGAAATTTTCCGTCCACGTCGCTGACCGTGTTCCCCCGGAGGGTAGCTGCGTCTGTCAAAGGCGCATTTATCAGAATAACAACGATCTCCCTTCAAGTAGAGTTTTAAATTCTCGCGCCGGCATATCCGGCATACAGAACCTGTGTAGCGTGCCAAGATGCATCCTCCTGTTAAATGCCAAACGGTTTGAATGAAGCGTGGAAACGTTCTGCGATTCGTCGTCTCAAGTCCCAGCCGCTTGGCGGATAAACCCTTTTACAAACCAATCGATCAAACCCTGCGTCTTTTCGGCGGGCGGCAACCGTTGTGCGGAATGGGGGTAACGTCTTTGATTATGAGGACATTGAACCCGGTGGCTTGCAACGATCGGAGAGCCGATTCTCTTCCGGGACCGGGACCCTTGACGTAAACTTCCACGTTTTTCATACCGTGTTCCATCGCTTTTTTAGCCGCATCAGAGGCGGCTAACTGGGCGGCAAATGGTGTCGACTTTCGCGAACCTTTGAAGCCTTGGGCTCCGGAGCTGGACCATGCCACCACATTGCCGCCCGGATCGGTAATGGTGATGATCGTGTTGTTGAAGGTGGATTGAATGTGAACGACACCGTTCTGAATATTCTTCTTTTCCTTCTTTTTCGTACGGATTCTCTTTGCCATGAAACAAGCCTCGCCTGTCTAAAAGATTATTTTTTCTTTGCAGCGCCTTTTTTCTTTACTGCAGCGCGTTTGGGTCCTTTACGGGTTCGGGCGTTGGTGCTTGTCCGCTGTCCCCGGACCGGCAGCCCTTTACGATGCCGCAAGCCACGATAGCTTCCCAGGTCCATAAGCCGCTTGATGTTCATGGCGACTTCCGATCTGAGTTCACCTTCAACCTTGTAGGTTCCGTCGATAATTTTGCGAATGTCGTTGACTTGAGACTCGGTCAGGTCATCGGTTTTGGTGTGTGGATCAATATTAAGCTTTGACAAAATTTCACAGGAGGTGCTTCGCCCGATCCCATAGATATAGGTTAAAGCGATTTCCACTCTTTTCTGTTTCGGTAAATCGACTCCAGCAATTCTAGCCAAACCCTGCCTCCTCTAACCTTGCCGTTGTTTATGCCGTTTGTTTTCGCAAATAACCCTGACGACCCCTTTTCTTTTGACGATCTTGCATTTGGGGCAGATCCTTTTAACCGATGCTCTGACTTTCATTGAAAAACTCCTTAACCGGCGCAGGCAGTTGATAATTGGCTCTCAAGCGCCTGAATCTTTATTCAAATACTCGCGCAAAACAATCAAACTTATTCCATAATCTGATTGTCTATTTTGACCGGTAGGTGATTCTACCCCGACTCAGGTCATAAGGCGACAATTCTACCGTGACCTTGTCGCCCGGAAGAATCTTGATAAAATGCATTCTCATCTTACCGGAAATGTGCGCAAGCACTTGGTGCTTGTTGTCAAGTTCTACTTTGAACATTGCGTTGGGCAACGTCTCCAGAACTGTACCTTCAACTTTTATGGCTTCTTCTTTCGCCATCGAGCCTCTCCTGTATGCTAATACGCCTTTGGCAATGTCGCGTTTAGTGCCGGCCCTTGACTTTGCCACCGGATTTTTTCAAGAATCCCTCGTAATGGCGGCTGAGCATATGCGATTCCATTTGAGCTACCGTATCGATGGCGACCCCAACGACGATCAACAAGGCCGTCCCGCCGAAATAGAAAGGAACGTTGAATTTGGTTATGAGAATAGACGGCAAAACGCAAACGATCGAAACATAAAGGGCGCCGCCAAGTGTAATCCGAGTGAGGACCCGGTCAATATAATCGGCGGTCCTTTTTCCCGGCCGTATTCCGGGGATGTAGCCGCCCTGTTTTTTCATATTGTCGGCAACATCCACCGGGTTAAATGTAACGGCGGTGTAAAAATAACAGAAAAAGAATATCATGCCCACAAACAGAAGTTCGTATACGGCGTTGCCGGGTGTCAGGGTCGATACGATGTTCTGAATCCATGGTATGGTGATGAAACTGGTAATCGTCGCCGGAAACATCATGATGGATGAAGCGAAAATCGGTGGAATTACTCCCGACATGTTAATTTTCAGGGGTAAATGAGTACTCTGACCGCCATACATTCGTCTGCCCACCACCCGCTTGGCATATTGCACCGGTATTCGACGTTGGCCTTGCTCGACGAAGATAATCGCGGCGATGACGGCGACCATCAGCACGACAAGTATGATAATCGGGAATATGTTCATCGCGCCCGTTGAAACCAGTCGAAATGTGTTTCCTATAGCGGTCGGCATTCTGGCAACGATGCCGGCAAATATGATCAACGAAATGCCATTACCGATGCCTCTTTCTGTAATCTGTTCCCCGAGCCACATGATGAAAGCCGTCCCGGCGGTCAGGGTGATAACGGACATCAGTCGGAACCCCCACCCAGGATCGACGACGGCTCCCATTCTTTCTAGTCCAACGCTGATGCCGAATCCCTGGATGATGCTGAGGATAACGGTCCCGTAGCGCGTATACTGGGTAATTTTCTTGCGACCCTGCTCGCCTTCCTTTTTCAACTGCTCCAAGTGTGGAATGACAACCGTCATCAATTGCAGGATAATCGACGCACTGATATAGGGCATGATACCCAGGGCAAAAACCGACAGCCTTTCAAGGGCACCACCGGAAAACATGTTGAAGATCCCGAGGATCGTTCCTTTGGCCCGATCGAAAATTTCCGCCAGGGCGACACTGTCAATCCCCGGTACCGGAACATGCACCCCGATTCTATAGACCACCAGAAGTGCAAGCGTGTAAAAAATTCTACGCTTCAGCTCGGGAATTTTAAATATGTTGCCGAACCCTTTGCTGATCATAATTACAGAACCTCTACCGTACCGCCTGCTGATTCAATTTTGTTCTGGGCACTCCGGCTGACCGTATGGATTTTAACCGTTAGAGGCATGTTGATCTCACCCTGGCCGAGGAGTTTGATACCGTCACGCTTTCCTTTGACCAACCCCGCGCGAACCAGGGCGGCTTCATCGACAACGCTGCCGCTTTCAAATCTTGCCAAATCACGAATATTGACAATGGCGTAGATTTTTTTGAAGATGTTCTTAAAGCCGCGTTTCGGCAGCCGGCGATGTATGGGCATCTGCCCACCTTCATACCCCGGTCGGACACCTCCGCCGGAGCGGCTGTTCTGCCCTTTGGAGCCCCTGCCGGCGGTTTTCCCCCAGCCGGACCCAACACCACGCCCGACGCGTTTGCGATCCTTGCGCGCACCGGGAGCCGGTGCCAAATCATTAAGCCTCATTGGCCACCTCCTCCGCCGACACAAGATGCGATACCGCGTTGACCATCCCACGTATCGCCGGTGTGTTGTCGCGCAGCACACTCCGGTTTACTTTTTTAAGTCCAAGACCCCGCAAGACCCGGCGATGTTTCTCCGGCCTGCCGATCATACTTTTTACCAGTGTGATTTTAAGTTTCCCTGACATCGATCAAATCCCTTCCGGTCATCTTCGAGCAGTAACCTATGGGAAAAGGCTGCGACTGAGCCGTTGATTACAGTTCTTCGGCGTTGACGCCGCGACGAGTGGCTACCTGCTCCCGGCTCTGAAGTTGCTGGAGACCATCGATTGTTGCTTTTACCACATTGTGAGGGTTGTGGGACCCCATACACTTGGTGAGTATATTCTGCACCCCTGCAGCTTCGAGAACGGCTCTGACAGCACCACCGGCAATAAGCCCCGTGCCCGCAGAAGCCGGCTTCAACATAACCTTACCGGCCCCGAACCGGCCAAGGGTCTCATAAGGAACAGTCCCTTCGATCAGCGGCACGTCGATCATATTCTTTTTGGCGTTCTCCACGCCTTTTCGGATCGCCTCGGGAACCTCGCCGGCTTTCCCTAACCCGCAGCCAACGCTGCCGTTACCGTCACCGACGACAACGATTGCGCTGAAGCTGAATCTACGACCGCCTTTAACGACCTTTGCCACACGATTGATGTGGACAACTTTATCGATCAACTGAAATTCGTCTGTATCCTGTTTGTACAAGTGACCCGCCTCCTTTATTCACTCTAAAAAATAGCTCGCTCTAAAGTTCCAGACCGCCCTCGCGAGCACCTTCCGAAACCGCTTTAACCCGCCCGTGGTAGAGGAAGCCGTTGCGGTCAAAGACGACACACTTGACGCCTTTTCCAATCGCCCTCTCCGCGACCAGTTTGCCGATTCGGTTGGCAACTGCGGACTTCTTTCCAGCCTCGGAACCCTCCTTAAACGCCTTCTCCACATTGGACGCCGCGGCCAGGGTCCGACCGTTCAAATCGTCGATGACTTGGGCGTAAATGTACCGGGCGCTTCGGAAAACTGTCAGCCTCGGCCTGTCTGGTGTTCCGAAAATTTTTTTTCTGATGCTCTTTTTTCTTTTAAGTCGTGCTGCTTTTTTTGTATTTACCGAACCCATCGTTATGTTTCCCGAGTATTTTCTTTGCCGTATATGTGATTCAACCTGGAAAGTTCTCCTCCGGTCGCACAAATGAACCGAAGATGAACCTACTTGGTCCCTGTCTTCCCGGCCTTGCGCCGAATGAACTCCTCCGCGTATTTGATGCCTTTGCCCTTGTAAGGTTCCGGTGGCCGCAACCGGCGAATGGAGGCTGCGGTCTGGCCGAGAAGTTCCTTGTCGATTCCAGCAAGCTTGATCACGTTGTTGCGTTCCACACTGGCGGATATCCCCTCAGGCAGTTGGAAATCGATGGGGTGCGAGAACCCCAGATTAAGGACGATTGTCTTGCCTTTGACTTCAGCGCGATAACCGATACCATTAATTTCAAGGGTCCGCTCGAAACCGGCATCCACCCCGGTCACCATATTCTGAACCAAACTACGGGTCAGGCCCCGCAGGGCCTGGCTGTTCTTATCGGCCTTCAGCGGTTCCACTGCAATCACACCTTCTGTCATCTTGAGCGTTACCGCGGGATGAATGGATCGACTCAATTTGCCCTTCTGGCCCTGAACCGTCAATTCTCCACCCTGGTAGGAAATCTTAACTTTTTCAGGTATCGAAATCGGTTTCTTGCCTACGCGAGACATATGTAAACTCCTTCATGTTGTTCAAAACCGTGATACCGGCATTGAACAAATAACCACGAACAATGGAAATTATACGATTACCAGAGATCGCAGATGTGTTCACCACCGACATTTTCGGCCCGGGCTTGTTTGTCCGTCATTACGCCCTTGGAGGTGGAAAGAACCGAAATACCCATGCCGTTCATGACGGGTTTGACATCCTTGCCACGCAGGTAGATGCGCCGACTCGGTTTGCTGACGCGAGAAAGACCCAAAAAAACGCTATCCTGGTTCGGTCCGTATTTGAGGTATACTCGAAGAATACCTTGTTTACCGTCTTTGATGAATTTATAGTTGCGAATGAAGCCCTCTGTCTTCATTATTTTTGCCAGTTCCGTCTTGAGATTCGAACCGGGAATATCAACGCTGTTGAACCTGGCTTTCGCAGCGTTTCTGATGCGTGTCAGCATGTCCGCTATCGGATCACTCATTGCCATAATTTTATCTCCGCAATTACCGTCGTATATCTGATGTTTTAGGGTACCTTTATCCAAGCCTGTGTGCGTCGGCTTCTCCCAGGCTTTTTTAAACCAGCCGGCAGCAGTGTTACCAGTGGCTACCGTGCTCATCAATGAAGCGCATCCCGGTTGGTGCTACCAGCTTGACTTGATAACCCCCGGAAGTTTTCCGTGGGAAGCAAAATCGCGAAAGCAAATCCTGCATAGCCCAAACTTCCGCATGTATCCCCGCGGCCTGCCACAAATGGGGCAACGATTGTAGGCCCGCACATTGAATTTGGGCGTTCGCGAAGCTTTTATTTTAAGCGACTTTTTGGCCAAACCATCCTCCTTTAAATATCATAAACCGAGATCCCGGACAAAAGAGCTTTAATTTCTGAACGGCATGCCCAACAGACGAAGCAGTTCCCTGCCTTCTGAGTCAGTTCGGGCCGTGGTCACGATGGAAATATTCAACCCTTTGATTTTATCGATTTTATCGTAATCGATCTCCGGAAATATGATCTCTTCCTTGATGCCGAGGCTATAATTTCCGGAACCATCCATGGCTTTTGGCGGTAGACCACGGAAATCCCTCACCCTTGGCAAGGCAATGTTCACGAGCTTGTTGAAGAAGTCGTACATCCGGTCGTGTCTCAATGTGACCATACAGCCGATCGGCATGCCAGTGCGAAGCTTGAACGCGGCGATCGATCGTCTGGCACGGGTGATAACCGGACGCTGCCCGGCGATCGCCTGCAGTTCTTCAACCGCTGAATCCATGATCTTGATGTTTTGAATCGCTTCCCCCAATCCCATATTCAACGTAATCTTGTCGAGTTTCGGGACCTGCATCACGTTTTTATACTTAAAGGTCTCTTTGAGTTGAGGCACGACTGTTTCAAGATAGTGTTGTTTCAGCTCGGACATTCAATCCCTCCACTTAACTGTCGACAATCTCGTCGCACTTGCTGCAGGCCCGCACTTTTTTTCCGTTTTCAAGACGCTGCATTTTGATCCGCGTCGGAGACATGCACTTGCTGCACATAAGCATCAGGTTCGACCAGTGGATCGCTGCCTCACCCTCTACAATCCCGCCCTGCCGGTTCTGCGCAGATGGCCTTGCATGCCGCTTTACCATGTTGACGTTTTCGACAAGGACCCTGTTTTTTTTACGGTTAACCCTCAGAACCTTCCCGATCTTGCCCTTGTCTTTTCCGCCAATCACTTTAACCTTGTCGTCTTTCTTAATTCTGCATTTGCTCGCGTTCATCAGCGCTCTCTCCACTTGCTGACCCGATTCCTATATAACTTCAGGGGCCAACGAAATGATCTTCATAAATTTCTTGGCGCGCAGTTCTCTTGCAACCGGTCCAAATATTCGTGTGCCTATGGGTTCCTTGCTCCCCGAGATGAGCACGGCTGAATTGTCGTCAAAACGGATATAGGAACCGTCCGGACGTTTAATTTCTTTCTTGGTGCGCACAATTACGGCTTTGAGGACATCGCCTTTTTTAACCTTGGCGTTCGGAATTGCCTCCTTGACGGTCACAACAACGATGTCACCGATTCTGGCATACCGCCTACGAGTGCCCCCCAGGACCTTGATACAGCTTAATACTTTCGCACCGGAATTATCCGCCACCGTCAGTCGCGTCTCTGTCTGGATCATTGCTCTTAATTTCCTCTAAATTCAAACGGCCTTTTTCAGTATTTTGCTGACCTGCCAACGCTTGGTTCTGCTAAGCGGCCGTGATTCAGAAATCATCACCTGATCACCGGCGCGGCAGGAATTATCGGCGTCGTGGGCGGCAAACTTGGATCGCCTCCGGATGTACTTGTGGTACAATCGGTGTTTAACCAGTCTTTCCGTTTGGACGACAATTGTTTTGTCCATTTTGTCACTGACAACGATGCCGACCACCTGTCTTTTCATTCCACGTTTTTTCATAGCATCTACGACGACTTATCCGTTAGTTGGTTTTCGTTTTGGCGCTTGGGCAGTTCTTCTTCCCGGAGGATGGTCTGCACCCGCGCGATGTCACGTTTGGCCTGTTTGAGTTTCTGAGGGTTTTCGAGTTGGCCGGTGGCGTGCTGAAATCTCAGGTTGAACAGTTCCTGTTTCAACTCGGTCGCTTTCACCTGCCTCTCTGACTGGCTCATCCCCCTTATTTCACTGGCTTTCATGCTACAAGGCTCCTTTCGATGAATTTTGTCTTTACCGAAAGCTTGTGTGCAGCCAGTCGGAAAGCCTCCATGGCGATTTCCTTTGAAACGCCTTCCATCTCATAAAGAATTCGGCCGGGCCGGATAACAGCGACCCAACCTTCCGGAGCACCTTTACCTTTGCCCATTCGCACCTCGGCGGGTTTCTTGGTAATCGGTTTATCCGGAAAAATTCGGATCCAGATTCTCGCGCCCCTTTTCACATGCCGCGTCATCGCGATACGGGCAGCCTCGATCTGGCGTGAGGAAATCCAACCGCAACCGACAGCCTGCAATCCATACTGCCCAAAATTAAGCTGGCTGCCTCTGCGGGATATACCCTTCATTCTGCCTTTTTGCTGTTTTCTAAATTTTACTTTCTTGGGGCTTAGCATTTGCTATGACTCCTGTTTCAGACGGGATTGCCGCAACTGCGCCATCATCGCGTGTCGCCCTGACCCATGCACTGGCTGGCAACGTCCTGCATCCTTCGCTTACTGATTGTCGTAATCTATTTTGTCCTTCTTGAGAACTTCTCCTTTGAATATAAAAACCTTGACGCCGATCGCACCGTATGTCGTTCTGGCTGTGGTAAATCCGTAATCGATATCGGCCCGCAGGGTATGCAGCGGGATACGACCTTCCCTGTACCACTCGCGCCGAGCCATTTCTGCGCCACCCAGTCGGCCGCCACATATAACCTTGACACCCTGGGCACCGAACCTCATTGCAGAAGATACGCCGCGTTTCATCGCCCGCCTGAAAGCAACCCGCCGCACGATCTGAAGCGCGATATTTTCCGCAACGAGTTGAGCGTCGATTTCAGGCTTTCGGATTTCCTGAATATCTATCATCACTTCATGGTCGACTATCTTTTCAATTTCCTGCTTGAGCAGTGAAATTTCGGACCCTTTTTTCCCGATGACAATCCCCGGCCTGGAGGTAAATATTCTCAACCTGATCCGCTTGGAAGAACGTTCGATTTCAATCCGGGACACACCGGCATGGTATAGCTTCTTTTTTACGAAGCTTCTGATTTTGTAATCTTCTAATATGTAATCGGCGTAGTTCTTGTCTGCGTACCAACGTGACTCCCATGTCTTGACAATCCCTAATCTAAATCCGATCGGATTAACTTTCTGGCCCAAGCTTTTACCTCCTCTGGCTTATTGCTCCGATTGCTCTGTCAAAATGACAGTGATATGACTGGTTCTCTTCAGTATCCGCGACCCGCGTCCGCGTGCCCTGGCCCGAAAACGCTTCAAAGTCGGCCCCTGATCGGCTAAAATGTTGCTCACCACCAGATTGTCGACATCGATGTCAGTATTCTGATCCGCGTTGGCAACGGCGCTGCGCAGCGTTTTCTCGACGATCCCGGCCGCTTTCATCGGCATGAACTTCAGAGCGTTGAGAGCCGCTTCCACCGGTTTTCCCTTAATGGCGTCAACCAAAAATCGGACCTTAGTGGGAGATATGCGTACGTACTTTGTAACAGCTCTAAACTCCATGGTGCGACGCGTCCTTTTACCTTTTTTTGTCGTCAATTGACGACAATATGAATCACTAGGGGGCTGCGCATTGTCACCGCCGTTGCAGCCGCAATAATTGCCGACATATTACTTCAGAGAGGATTTCTTGGACCCCGCGTGGCCGTAAAACGTTCGCGTGGGTGAAAACTCTCCCAGTTTGTGTCCGACCATGTTTTCGGAAATGAACACCGGTACAAACTTTTTGCCGTTATGAACAGCCAATGTGATGCCGACCATCTCCGGAACGATTGTCGACCGGCGAGACCAAGTTTTGATGACCCTGTTGCTGCGGCTGTTCTGGGCTTCGCTGACCTTTAGCATGAGTTTCGGCTCGACATAAGGTCCTTTTTTCAACGAGCGTGGCATATTTTCTCCTGTTAAACTGTAGGCCTGGCGTAACCTCAATATTACGACAGGCCGCGGCGATTTTACCTATGGATGAATTCACACTGCGGGTTTAGACAAGTCATCACAGCTTTACCACCCGCTTATTTGGAACGCCGTTTGACAATCAGGCGATTGCTGCGTTTGGTCCGCTTTCTGGTTTTGAAACCTTTGGTCGGCATACCCCAGGGGCTGCAGGGATGACGCCCTCCGGAAGACCGCCCTTCGCCACCACCCATTGGATGGTCAACCGGGTTCATGGCCACCCCGCGGACCCGGGGTCGACGCCCAAGCCAACGCGTCCGCCCGGCCTTGCCGGTGGAAATGTTTTCATGCTCAACGTTTCCGATTTGACCGATGGTGGCTTGACAATTCAACAAAACCATTCGCACTTCCCCAGAGGGGAGCTTGATCAACGCATAACGATCTTCTTTTGCCATTAATTGGGCAAAGGTTCCGGCGCTACGGACGATCTGTCCGCCGCATCCGACCCGCAACTCAACGTTGTGGATATGAGTACCCAGCGGTATATTGCGCAGTGGCAGCGCGTTGCCGGGCTTTATGTCGGCTTTAGGCCCTGATTCCACTGTATCGCCCACGTTTAAGTTGAGTGGGGCCAAAATATAGCGTTTCTCGCCGTCGACATAGTGCAACAAAGCAATGCGCGCACTGCGATTCGGATCGTATTCGATAGTGGCTACCTTGGCCGGAATACCAGTCTTTTCCCTTTTGAAATCGATAACGCGATAGTGTCGTTTGTGCCCACCACCTCGGTGCCGGCAGGTAATCCGCCCTCTAGCGTTGCGCCCTCCGCTCTTTGAAAGGGGTCGCAGTAGACTTTTTTCCGGGGTGGATCTGGAAATCTCATCGAACCCTGAATAACCCTGGAAACGCCGTCCCGGCGAAGTCGGTTTTACTTTTTTTACACCCATGCCTTGCTCCTAAGACCGAAGACCAATTTTCATCATTGAATCAATACCGTCATTCTGTTCAGAACTTAAACCCCTTCGAAAAATTCGATCCGCTCTCCGGGCTTCAAGGTCACAATTGCTTTTTTCCAATCCCGGCGCTTTCCAAGAAAACGCCCCCTGCGTTTAATCTTACCTTTGACCTGCATGGTTCTCACATTTTCGACCTTGACGTTGAATATTCGCTCGATCGCCCGTCGAATTTCGATCCGGTTCGCCTTCCGGTCGACCTCGAAGGTGACCTGATTCGCAGCCTCCTTCTGAATGCTTGTCTTTTCTGTGACCAGAGGCCTCCTGATGATGTCATATTGCATCGTCATGCCAACAGCCTCCCTTCGATCTCATTGATTGCAGGCTCCACCAGAACCAGGTTTTTAAATTTGAGGATATCGTAGACATTGAGCCCTTCACTTCTGAGAACTTTTATGTTGGGTACATTACGGGAGGAAAGCTCAAGTGTTTCGTCTTTTTTGTCCATCACAATCAACGCATTGTCGACCTTCAGCGCCTGGATGATTTTGATGAAATCTTTGGTTTTGACCTGCGAAAGATCAAATTTGTCGAGCACAACAAGTTCGTTATCCTGCAGTTTGCAGGTCAGGGCCATCTTCAGTGCAAGCTTTCTTACCTTTTTGGGCACCTTGTAAGCATAGGAACGTGGTTTCGGTCCGAAAACCACTCCACCGCCGCGCAGAAGCGGAGATCTGATGTCACCGCGGCGGGCTCTGCCGGTTCCCTTCTGCTTGAAGAGTTTCCGTGTGCTGCCCCGAACCTCGCTGCGCCGTTTGGTCGAAGCGGTACCCGAACGTCGACCGGCAAGCTGTGCGTTCACTACTTCGTGCAGTACACCCGGTTTGGGCAAAACGTTAAAGAGAGCGTCCGCGAGTTCCCGCTCGGAAACCTTTTTCCCTTTACTGTTCAAAACGTTGATTACTGCCATGGCCATCCCCACTAAGGCTCCCCTTAATCCGCGGGCAGCCAATCAAAAAAAAACGGCTGCTCTTGTCATCCGGGCGACTATAAAAGGAACCCCGCTATAGAATCATGAGTTTTTAGCTGCAAATTTTAACTTTTTCACCATTACAAGGCTGGACGCACTTCCCGGCACCGCCCCTTTCAGAAAAATCAGGTTTTCTTCGGGACGAATGTCGACGATTTTTATGTTGCGTACCGTTTGCCGATCCGTACCGTATTGCCCAGGCATTTTTTTGCCCTTGGTGACTTTTGAAGGCCATGCACTGCATCCAATCGATCCAGGAGGCCTGACATTTTTACTGCCGTGACCGGCAGGGCCGCGGTGAAAGCCGTGACGTTTGATGACGCCTGCAAAACCTCTTCCTTTTGTCGTTCCAACGATATCCACCCGTTCGCCGATTTCGAACAGATCCAGCGTTACATTCTGACCGAGTTTATATTCTTCCGGGTTGTCCACCGGAAACTCGCGCATAAAAGCGAAATATTTAGAACCACTGCTCTTGAGATGTCCGCGCATCGGCCTGTTGACACGCTTGGCCTTCTTCTCACCGAATCCAAGCTGAAGGGCATTGTAGCCATCTCTGGCAACCGTTTTTATCTGGGTAACGATACAGGGACCAGCCTCAACTACCGTAACCGGCACAAACTCGCCTTGGGGGGTAAAAAACCCTGTCATTCCCAGTTTTCTTCCCATCAATCCCTTGCACATATCCGTTACCAACCCTTCTATATTTTTTTATCCGCTGTCCGTCACGTTTTAAAGGGCGCTTTGAGGATCCAAATCCTGACCTGAGATTCTCATCGCTCACATAACGTTCGCCGGCCCGTAAAACGGTATCGGAATTTCCAAAACTGCGGCTATAACTTGATCTCGACGTCCACACCGGGTGAAAGGTCCAACTGCATGAGCGCGTCCACTGTTTGCTGAGTCGGGTCCATGATATCCAGCAGACGCTTGTGGGTACGCATTTCGAACTGCTCGCGGGACTTTTTGTCGATGTGCGGTGACCTTAAAACGCAATATTTGTTAATTTGAGTCGGCAGTGGAATCGGGCCGACAACTTTGGCCCCGGTCTTATTGGCTGTGTCGACAATGTCCGATACGGACTGATCTAACAGTTTGTGATCGTAAGCTTTCAGCCTGATTCTAATTTTCGTATTCGCTATCATGTAGTTAATCTTCCACTATAAAGTCCGCTATTCAATGATATCGCTGACGACGCCGGCGCCAACGGTCCGCCCGCCTTCGCGGATCGCAAACCGCACTTCCTTCTCCATGGCGATCGGCGTGATCAGTTCCGCCTCGATCGTTACATTGTCGCCGGGCATCACCATCTCCACTCCCTCGGGCAGCGTCAGCACCCCGGTCACATCCGTTGTGCGAAAATAAAACTGCGGCCGATATCCGTTGAAAAACGGCGTGTGGCGCCCACCCTCTTCCTTGCTCAAGATGTACACCTCGGCCTTGAACTTTGTGTGCGGCGTAATCGTGCCGGGCTTGGCGACCACCTGGCCCCGCTCAACCTCATCGCGCTTGGTCCCGCGCAACAACACACCGATGTTGTCTCCCGCCCGACCCTCGTCCAACAGCTTGCGAAACATCTCCACTCCCGTGCACACCGTCTTGGTCGTCGGGCGAATACCCACGATCTCTACATCTTCGCCGACCTTCACTATCCCCCGCTCCACTCGTCCCGTCACCACCGTTCCGCGACCCGAGATGCTGAACACATCCTCGATCGGCATCAAAAACGGCTTCTCGATGTCGCGCTGCGGCTCAGGGATAAACGCGTCGATCGCTTCCATCAACTCGAATATGCACTTGGCCTCCGCACTCTCCGAATCGTCACTCTCCAAAGCCTTCAACGCACTGCCTCGGATGATCGGCGTGTCGTCGCCGGGAAACTCATACTTGTCCAACAGCTCCCGCAACTCCAACTCCACCAACTCGATCAACTCCTCGTCGTCCACCATGTCGCACTTGTTCAAAAATACCACGATCCGTGGGACGCCAACCTGCCGCGCCAGCAGTATGTGCTCTCGGGTCTGGGGCATCGGACCATCGTCGGCACCCACCACCAGTATCGCTCCGTCCATCTGCGCCGCCCCGGTGATCATATTCTTGATGTAGTCCGCATGGCCCGGACAGTCCACATGCGCATAATGTCGGTTGGCCGTCTCGTACTCAACATGCGCCGTTGCAATCGTTATTCCGCGCTCCTTCTCCTCCGGCGCCTTGTCGATCTGATCAAACGGCACGAAATTCGCCATCCCTTTCAGACCCATGTGCTTGGTGATCGCCGCCGTCAACGTCGTCTTGCCATGATCGATGTGGCCGATCGTTCCTACGTTTACATGCGGCTTGGTCCGCTCAAACTTCTGCTTCGCCATCTTTTCGTCCTCCCCTTAATGAACCGTAAAAAGCACAGTGCATTTTGTGCAGCATACCAGGCAAAAAATCACATTGCCCATTTGCGCCTTACCATTTACCAGCGGAAGTGCGCAAAGGCCTTGTTCGCCTCGGCCATCTTATGGGTATCTTCTTTTTTCTTCGCAGCAGCGCCCCGGTTGTTAGCAGCGTCCATGAGTTCTCCGGCCAGCTTTTTGGCCATTCCTTTTTCCGGACGTTTGCGTGAAAACTCGATCAGCCACCGGATACCAAGTGCCGTGCGTCGACTGGGTCGAATCTCGGTCGGGACCTGGTAAGTCGAGCCGCCAACCCGGCGCGACTTTACTTCTATAACCGGTTTAATGTTGTCCACCGCCTGTTCGAATACCTTCAGCGGGGGTTGCTTCGTTTTCTCTTCAATCATATCGAATGCATCGTAAAGAATGCCTTCTGCAACGCTCTTTTTGCCGTCGCGCATTACTTTGCGTATGAATTTAGCAACCAGCTCACTGTTGTACTTGGGATCAGGGTTTATTTTTCTTACAGGTACTTCTCTTCTTCTCGGCATACGCTACACCATTGATTCGTGATTTGATCGGTTTTTGGTCAAAGCGAGCACCGTCTTCCACATGGCGGTCGATCTGTCGGCTCGATACATAGCCGCTTCACTGGCCGGCACTATTTCGGTTTCTTGGCCCCGTATTTGGACCGACCTTGTCTGCGGTCAGCAACGCCGAGAGTGTCCAGGGTGCCTCTGACGATGTGGTATCGGACACCGGGAAGGTCTTTAACGCGTCCACCGCGCACCAGGACCACCGAATGCTCTTGAAGGTTGTGACCGATACCTGGAATGTAAGCGGTCACCTCGATACCTGTCGTCAACCGCACACGAGCAACCTTGCGCAACGCTGAGTTGGGTTTCTTTGGTGTCGAGGTGTATACACGTGTGCAGACGCCTCTTTTCTGGGGCGCGCCCTTTAGCGCCGGCGTATTGGTTTTCTTCTTGGCCCGCTTTCTCCCCTTTCTTACTAACTGGCTGATGGTCGGCATATTATCCTCGTGTTTATTGTCTATCAAAAAATAGATGCAAGGGATGGTAAAAGCGCAATTTGTATACAGTCGCCTACCCGATGTCAAGTGTTTTCTTCAGCGATAAGGCGGTATATCGAAACGGCCCTCACTCTCTTTCCCAAACTTCCGGAGGGCACCGCCTTTTGCCCGGTAAAACGTCATGGTGCGAAAAGATCGATCAGATGTCATCGACAACTTCAACACCCAGATCATGATACGCGGCAATGCCGGTCCCTGCCGGAATGAGACGCCCCATGATGACGTTCTCCTTCAAACCTTTCAGGAAATCTACCGACCCGGAAATGGATGCATCGGTAAGCACCTTGGTGGTTTCCTGAAACGAAGCGGCGGAAATGAAACTGTCCGTACTGAGGGAAGCCTTTGTAATGCCAAGGATAAGTGGTTCGGCAACCGCCGGTTTTCCGCCCTGCATGATGACAGCCCGATTCGCATCGTCAAACCTTACCCTGTCCACCTGCTCCTCAGCGATAAATTCAGTGTCACCTACCTCGACGACTTTGACCCGCCGCATCATCTGACGCACGATGACTTCGATATGTTTGTCGTTAATGCGCACTCCCTGCAGGCGATAAACTTCCTGGACTTCGTCCACAAGGTATCGTGCAAGGTCGACCTCGCCTTTTATGTTGAGAATATCTTGGGGTACGGCCGATCCGCCGATCAGCGGCTCGCCGGCACGCACGTAATCGCCTTCGATGACGTTGATGTGTTTTCCACGGGGAATAAGGTAGTTTTTGCTGTCACCGACACCGTCAACAGGACTGATGGTGACTTTCTGTTTACCCTTCTTTGTGCCCTTAGCGATCGATACATAACCGTCGATTTCACTCAGAATGGCCACTTCCTTCGGTTTCCTGACTTCAAACAGTTCGGCCACACGCGGCAAGCCGCCGGTGATGTCCTTTGTTTTGGTGGTTGCCCGGGGCAATTTAGCAACGATGTCGCCGGCCTTGACGGCGTGCCCCTCTTCAACCAGTAAAATGGCGTTGACAGGCAACAGGTAGCGGGCCATGGCATTCGATCCCGGCAATTTGAAGGTTTTCCCATCCTTGCCTTTGATGGATATGCGCGGCCGTTCCTCGGTCGTCTTGGATTCGATGATCGTTTGGCTCGACTTGCCGGTCACGGGGTCGACTTTCTCCTGCATGGTCTTCCCGGGGACAATATCTCCAAATTTCACGACACCGTCAACTTCGGTCAGGATCGGTGTTGTAAAAGGATCCCAGGTCGCTAACAAATCACCGGATTTCACCGACATTCCGTCTTGGGCGAGCAAGTGGGCGCCGTATATGACCGGGAAACTTTCCAGTTCACGGCCCTTCTCGTTGACGATCGTAAACTTACCACCCCGACGATTCATGACCACAGCCTGACCAGCGGAATTTTTGGCGACATGCAGATCGACGAATTTGATCTCGCCGTCGACCCGGGCGCGAATATCGGCCTGCTCGACGCGTCGACTGGCTGTACCTCCAATGTGAAAAGTCCGCATCGTTAACTGAGTACCGGGTTCACCGATCGACTGTGCCGCCAGAATACCAACCGCCTGGCCCAGTTCCACGGTCTGCCCGTGGGCCAGATCGCGCCCATAACAGTTCGCGCATACACCGGTTTTGGTCCTGCAGGTCAAGACGGAGCGGATTTTCATGCTCGTCAAGCCGGCGTCTTCAATCCGTTGAACCGCCGATTCATCGATTTGGTGATTGGCAGGCACAATGATCTCCTCGGTGAAGGGGTCGATGACATCATCTGCAGTCACCCGCCCCAGCACGCGCTCACCGATACGCTGAATCACTTCACCGCCCTCCATCAAAGGTCCGACCACAACACCCATACGGGTTCCGCAGTCATCTTCCATGACAATGCAGTCCTGGGCGACGTCTGCAAGACGACGGGTGAGGTAACCCGAGTTGGCCGTCTTCAGTGCCGTATCGGCCAATCCTTTGCGGGCACCGTGGGTGGAAATAAAATACTGTAACACGGACAGCCCTTCCCTAAAGTTGGATGTAATCGGTGTCTCGATGATTTCCCCGGAAGGTTTGGCCATCAAACCACGCATGCCGGCGAGCTGGCGCATCTGGTCCTTGCTGCCCCGGGCACCGGAGTCGGCCATCATATAAATCGGGTTGAAGCTTTCGGAGATAATCGGCTTCCCGTCCTTGTCCTCAACCGGGTTGCCGGCAGAATCGTTCACCGGTGCCAGCCGCATGGCCTCCATCATTTCGTTGGCCACATCGTCAGTGGCTTTGGCCCAGATGTCCACGACTTTGTTGTATTTCTCGCCCTGGGTGATCAGACCCTCGGTGTACTGCCGGCTGATTTCCTCGACCTGCTTCTCGGCTTCTTTCAAGATCTTCCACTTTGAATCAGGCGTGATCATGGCATCGATGGATATGGACAAACCGCCTTCGGTCGAATAGCGGTAACCGGTATTTTTGAGCCGGTCGGACAGAATGACCGTCGCCTTGGGGCCGAGATTACGGTAAACGTAATCCACGAGATCCCGCAACGTTTTCTTGTCCATTACACGATTGACCACGTCAAAGGGTATCGGCGCCTGTCTCTTCAACACCTTAAAGAGGTGGTGCTTCCCGTCGGCCGTGAGCACCTCGCTGACATCTCCGACGTTCAGGTAGTAAACCTTGTCGGCGGTGTCCTCGTCGATGTTGAAGGTGTTGACGAACTCGTCCTTTCTTACGAGGCCGATGCTGCCGTCGTTTTCTTTGTCGAGGCTCTGGGAATGGGCTTTGACCAGTTTGGAAAAGTCTCCCCCCTCTTTAAGCTTGCGGTAAACACTTTTCGCCTCCTGGATGTCCTTCACCATGATGTGGCGCAACTCGAGGATATCTTCCTCCGGAATGATCTCCCACAGCAATATTCGCCCAACGGTGGTGTCGACGCGCTTGCCGTCCATACGTACGGAAATTTCGGCATGCAATTCGACCTTGCCGTCGTCGTAGGCCACCCTGACCTCCTCGGGATTGGCGAAATATTTTCCATCGCCCTTTCGGGCCGGGATGCCCCTGGTCATGTAGTAAAGCCCCAGCACGATATCCTGGCTGGGCACTATGATCGGGGAACCGTTAGCTGGCGACAGAATGTTGTTGCTCGAGAGCATCAGCACCCGCGCTTCGATCTGGGCTTCCACAGAAAGCGGCACGTGCACGGCCATCTGGTCGCCGTCAAAGTCGGCATTGAATGCGGTACACACCAGCGGATGCAATTGAATGGCCTTGCCTTCGATAAGGATCGGCTCGAACGCCTGGATGCCAAGTCGGTGAAGCGTGGGTGCCCGGTTGAGCATCACCGGATATTCCTTGACGACTTCATCCAAGGTGTCCCAGACCTCCGGCGTCTCACGTTCAACCATTTTTTTGGCACTCTTGACGGTGGATACCAGTCCTTTCTGCTCCAGCCGGTAATAGACGAACGGCTTGAAGAGCTCCAGCGCCATGGCCTTGGGTAATCCGCATTGGTGCAACCGTAAGTCCGGACCGACCGTAATAACCGTCCGACCGGAGTAATCGACCCGCTTGCCCAGTAGGTTCTGCCTAAAACGTCCCTGCTTGCCCTTTAACGTATCACTGAGAGATTTGAGCGGCCGCCTGTTGGTACCGGTTATCACCCTGCCGTGCCGACCGTTGTCAAACAGAACGTCGACAGATTCCTGGAGCATTCTTTTTTCGTTGCGGACAATAATATCGGGCGCTTTGAGATCGATCAGGCGCTTCAATCGGTTGTTGCGGTTGATGACCCGTCGGTAGAGATCGTTAAGATCGGATGTGGCGAAACGACCACCTTCCAGAGGAACAAGGGGTCTAAGATCCGGTGGCAGAACCGGAATGGCATCCATTATCATCCAGATCGGGTTGACACCGGATTTACGAAAAGCGTCGACGATCTTCAGCCGTTTGGCAAGCTTCTGGCGCTTGGCCACAGAACCGGTTTCCCGAATATCACGACGCAACTCTTTATAGATCTCATCCAGATCCAGATCGGCCAGCATTTCCTTAACGGCCTCGGCGCCGATACCGGCCTTGAATTTATCGCCGTATTTCTCGAGGGCTTCATGGTACTTTTCATCGGTCAGCAACTGGCCGCGGGTAAGATCGGTATCTTTCGGATCGACAACGATATAACTGTCGAAGTAGAGAACCTTCTCCATATTTTTAAGGGTCAGATCCAACAGGTTGCCGATTTTACTGGGAAGGCTTTTTAAGAACCAGATATGTGAAACCGGGGTGGCCAGTTCGATGTGGGCCATTCGTTCACGGCGAACTTTGGACTGAATAACCTCGACACCGCATTTTTCACAGATCACGCCACGGTGCTTCATACGTTTGTATTTACCGCAATTACATTCATAGTCCTTGGTTGGACCAAATATTTTGGCACAGAAAAGCCCGTCGCGTTCGGGCTTAAACGTCCGATAGTTGATGGTCTCAGGCTTTTTGATTTCACCGAAAGACCACTTTCGGATTTGCTCCGGAGACGCCAGGGAAATCTTGATACCGGTGTATTTCCTGGGGTCTGTCGGTTTAGCGAAAAAATCGTATAATGTATCCATCATGGTTTAATTCCCTTTCACCTGTCATATGGGATTCTTGCGGCCACTTCCTGGAAAATGCGTGTGACGATCAACCCTTGCCTTCAATCAGGTCGATATCGAGTCCCAAGGCCTGAAGTTCTTTGGTCATCACTCTGAAAGACTCAGGGATACCGGGTTCCAGAACATTTTGGCCTTTAACGATCTTTTCGTACATTCGCGTTCTACCGGCCATGTCATCTGATTTAACGGTCAGAAACTCCTGTAGTGCGAAGGCTGCTCCGTAAGCTTCCATCGCCCAAACCTCCATCTCTCCGAGCCGCTGACCGCCGAACTGTGCTTTACCGCCGAGCGGCTGCTGGGTCACCAGCGAATAAGGACCAATGGACCGGGCATGAATCTTGTCATCGACCAAATGATGCAGTTTCAATACGTACATGGTGCCGACGGTAATTTTTTCTTTAAAAGGCTCTCCGGTGCGTCCATCGTAAAGGGTAGTCTGCCCGGTCGTGCTCACATCCGCCTCTTTGAGAAGATTTTTGATTTCATCCTCTTTGGCGCCGTCAAATACAGGCGTTGCCATATGCACGCCATCCTTGTATTGCATGGCAAACGCCATCAACGCTTCAGCACTGAAATCTTTGATCGTTTTCTGAGCTTCGGCGTCTATGAATATTCTTTTTAGTTTATCTCGCAACGCTTTGGTCTTCTGCTCCTCGATCAACAGACTCAGCTGATCTCCGAGGGTTTTGGCGGCCCGTCCGAGGTGGATTTCAAGAATCTGACCGACGTTCATGCGCGAAGGAACGCCCAAGGGATTCAGAACCATGTCGACCGGCTTTCCGTCCTGGAAATAGGGGAGATCTTCAATGGGTAGAATTCTGGAGACGACGCCCTTGTTCCCGTGGCGACCTGCCATCTTGTCGCCAACAGAAAGTTTCCGTTTCATGGCAACATAGACTTTGACGAGTTTTATGACACCGGGGGGCAAATCGTCACCCTTTTCGTAACGGGTGACCTGTTGTTCGAACACCATCCGTGTCACTTCGCTCTGATCCCGGTAACGTTCGAGCAGATCGTGGACCCTTTCGGTCTTTTTCGGATCTTTCAGAACCAAACCTTCCAGCGCAGCCAACGGAATTTGATCAAGGGTGTCGCCGTCAATTTTTGCCCCTTTGGCCACCAGGCTCTTCTTGCCTTTTTTCAGGGTCGATTGCGCTTGCTCGCCTACCAGCAGATGCTTGAGTTCGCCACGCACGACATCCTGGATGACCACCAGTTCATCATCCCGATCCTTTTCAAAACCGGCAATCTCTTCATCTTCGATCAACCGGGTGCGATCGTCCTTCTGGACCCCGCGACGCGAGAACACCTTAGCGTCAATTACAATTCCCTGTATACCGGGGGGAACCCGCAGAGACGTATCTTTCACATCACCGGCTTTTTCGCCGAAGATGGCCCGCAACAGTTTCTCCTCCGGTGAAAGTTGTGTTTCACCTTTCGGAGTGATCTTGCCGACCAGGATGTCTCCCGGCACAACCTCAGCCCCCAGACGGATAATTCCGCTGTCATCGAGGTTCTTCATCGCTTCTTCCCCAACATTCGGGATGTCGCGGGTGATGTCTTCCTTGCCAAGTTTGGTGTCTCGGGCGACCACTTCGAACTCTTCGATATGAACGGACGTGTAAACCCCGTCTCGAACCAGTCGTTCGCTCACCAAAATGGAGTCCTCGAAATTGTATCCCCCCCAAGGCATGAAAGCCACGGTGACGTTTTTGCCCAGGGCCAACTCTCCCTTCTCCGTAGCCGGACCGTCGGCGATGATTTCCCCCGCCTTAACCTTTTGCCCGTTGCGAACGATGGGGCGGTGGTTGAAACAGGTGTTCTGATTACTGCGGATAAATTTCGACAGGTTGTAGATCGTGACGTCCTTTGATATCGGGTCCTTTGACGGATCGTGCTTCAGAACGATTCGAGAGGCATCCACGTCAACGACCTCGGCATCACGCTGCGCAACAATGGTCACTCCGGAATCCTTGGCGACGACCCCCTCGATTCCGGTTCCGACAAGCGGCGCCTCATTGACCAGCAGAGGCACAGCCTGGCGCTGCATGTTAGATCCCATCAGTGCCCGGTTGGCATCGTCGTTTTCTAAAAAGGGTATCAGTGAAGCCGATACGCTCACCAACTGGTTGGGAGAGATGTCCATCAGTTCTATCTCCTCCCGCGGCATCATCGTAAACTCTCCGGCAACGCGCGATGTCACCATAGGATTTAAATAACGGTCCTTGCCGTCGACTGGTGCATTGGCCTGAGCAATGGGGTGTTCTTTTTCTTCAAATGCATCCAGAAATTTTACCTCTTTTGTAACCGTGGCATCCTGGACGATTCGGTAGGGTGTTTCTATGAATCCGAAATTATTCACCCGCGCATATGTGCTCAGTGACACAATCAGACCAATGTTGGGTCCTTCAGGTGTTTCAATGGGACAGATGCGGCCGTAGTGGGACGGATGTACATCACGCACCTCGAACCCGGCGCGTTCGCGCGTCAACCCACCCGGCCCCAGAGCGCTGAGTCTTCGCTTGTGTGTCGTCTCAGAGAGCGGGTTGGTCTGGTCCATAAATTGAGATAGTTGGCTGGTCCCGAAAAATTCCTTAACTACCGCCGAAACCGGCTTTGGGTTGATCAAATCGTGAGGCATCAGCGCATCAACTTCCTGAAGACTCATACGCTCCTTGATCGCACGTTCCATGCGGACCAAACCAATCCGATACTGGTTTTCGAGCAATTCACCCACAGCGCGGACCCTGCGGTTCCCGAGATGATCGATATCATCGACAACCCCTTGAGTGTCCCTGAGCTCAATCAGCGCTCTGGTCGTCAGCAGTATATCCTCCTTGCGCAGAATGCGAAGGTTCATCGATGTTTTAATGTCGAGTCTCTGGTTGATTTTTAGTCGCCCGACACCCGAAAGGTCGTAATAGTTAGGCTTGAAAAAGAGGTTGTCGATGAAATCCTGCGCCACTTCGGGCGTGGCAGGATTACCCGGCCTGAGTCTCCGGTAAATTTCGATCAGGGCTTCCTCTTTGCCATCAACTTTGTCAACCAGAAGGGTTTTGCGGATCGAATCGCTGCTGGAGGCGCCATCGACATAGAGCACATCAAATTCGTTGATGCCGGCTTTTTCGAGTTTGGCCAGGTTTTCTTCATCTGCCGTATCGTTGGCCTTTACAATCGGCAAGTCTGTTTCAGGGTAGTAAATGGTATGTGCAAAAATTCTGCCGTTCAACTCTTCCGGCCCAATGGGTATCGAATCGGCTCCGGCGGCCTGCAACCTTTTGACCGCGCGAGCTGTAATGATCCGGCCTTTTTTAATCAACACATCCTCTTTTTCCGGATCTTTTATGTCTCGGGTAGCACGCTGCCCCTTTAAAAATTCGGGTTTGAATCGCTTTGAGATTCGCTTGCCCTCGATAATGATTTTTTCGCTTTTGTAGAAATAAGTCAGCAGGTCTTCGACACTGTAACCGAAAGCTTTAAAGAGAATGGTAACGGGGAATTTACGCCGCCTGTCGATCCGGATGTAAACGATATCCTTAGGATCGATTTCCATATCGATCCAAGAACCTCGAACGGGTATTATTCTGGAGCTGTATATAATTTTGCCACTCGAATGGGACTTGCCCTTGTCGTGATCGAAGAACACGCCGGAGGACCGATGCAACTGGCTGACCACAACCCGTTCCGTTCCATTGATGATGAACGTTCCCTTTTCGGTCATCATCGGTATGGTACCAAAATAAATTTCCTGCTCTTTTATGTCGCGAATATTTGAAATCCCCGTATCCGCGTCAGTATCATATACCACGAGGCGAACGGTGATTCGTAAAGGTATCTCATAAGTCATCCCCCGGTGGATGCACTCTTCAACGCTGTGCTTGACCTCCGCAAAACGGTATGACACAAATTCTAGCGAAGCACTTCCTGTGAAGTCTTTGATGGGAAAAACGGATTTGAATACCGCCTGCAGCCCTATATCCTCCCGCTTTTCCGGCGGGACATCCATTTGCTGCAACCTTTTGTAGGACTCCCTTTGGACTGCGATAAGATCTGGAATATCGACAATCTTACGGATTTTACCGAAATTTTTCCTTATCCGGTTGCTTGTCAGGGGTCTTTCCGACATTTTTGCTCCAGTATTTTTGGGGTTACATGACTCAATGGAAAATAGCCGAAACGGCTAAACGATTCTTTGGAGAGAGTGACCGTTTTTTTTTGCAACCGGCGGGATGAATCTGTGTCCCTTCATCCCGCCGGAGATTCGCTACCCTGCTCCGTGGTTTACGCCAAGGTAATTACTTGACCTCGACCTGGGCGCCAGCTTCTTCCAGTTGAGTCTTTATCTTTTCGGCCTCATCCTTCGACACGCCCTCTTTGACCGGTTTTGGAACGCTGTCCACGAGGTCTTTGGCATCTTTCAACCCAAGGCCGGTTATGGCCCTGACTTCTTTAATGACCTGAATCTTCTTATCCCCGTGCGCCACTAGAATGACATCGAACTCGGTTTTTTCCTCAGCTTGCGCGGCACCCTCGCCGGCCGGTCCAGCCGCCATCATTGCAACCGGCGCTGCAGCGGATACACCGAATTTCTCTTCGAGTTCTTTAATGAGTTCGGACAGCTCCAGGACCGTCATGTTAGAAATGAATTCAATCACGTCTTCTTTGGTAACCTTCGCCATTTTATATCTCCTCAAACTTTTCTATGGAGTTTTATCGTATTGTTGCCAGAACAAGTGGATGCGCCTTCCGGTCAGGCGGCTTCCTTCTGATCGTTTATCGCCTGCAGTACATTCATGAACTGCTGTGGGACACCGTTCAAAACTCTGACGAAGCCGGTCGGCACGCCGACCATCACTGAAAGCAGCTGGCTGAGCAGCGCTTCACGAGACGGCAGGGCCGCAAGTGCCCTTATGCTTGCCAGATCAAGAACCTTGTCTTCCATGATGCCGGCTTTGATTTCCAGCTTATCGTTCTTTTTGGCAAACTCAGTCAGAATCTTGGCCGGAGCAACCGGGTCATCAAAGCTCAGGGCAATCGCGCTGGGCCCCTTGAACTGGTTCTTGATCGCATCGACATTGGTCGCCTCAGCCGCCCTGATCAACATCGTGTTTTTGACGACAAGATAATCGACCTGAGATTCCCGCAGCTTCCTGCGCAGATCCGTCATAGTCTCAACATTCAACCCTTTGTAATCGGTGACAATAACCACTTTGGATTTCAAAAATTTCTCGCGCAGGTCCTCGACGATTTTTTTCTTTTCATCCAATTTCAAATCGAATACACCTCCTCTCCTTATCTGTTTTAACCGGAGGTAAGAATGGGTATCAATGGCGAATGGTGGTTGTTTGTCCGGCGGTGTGAGAAAACGGTCTGCACAGAATTCCCGTTTCGAACGTACATTCGAATGGGGACGCAACGTGTCAAACCTGTCTCGGTAGGCCGGCAACTGCCGATTAAACACATCATGTTCGCCATAAACTGTGTGCCTACGGTCTTTGACAGATATTCGTTTATACTGCCAATAATAGTTATACTGCTAAGGATTTGAGTAACAAGGCGAGTACCACCGCGCTGTTCAGCCCGTAGTGAGAATGCGGGACTCCAACGCAACCGGCAGACCATGCACCCGCACCACTATTTGACTAAATCCTTGATTAATGCCGTATCTATTTTTATTCCTGGCCCCATGGTCGTTGAAATCGCAATTCCCTTTAGATAAGTTCCTTTGCTTGACGCCGGCTTCAGGCGAACAATAGTTTCCAGGAAAGCGGTAAGATTCTGAACGATTTTTTCAACGCCAAAAGAAACTTTTCCCATGGATGCGTGCACAATGCCGGCTTTCTCGACTCTGAATTCTATCTTGCCGGCTTTAAGTTCTTCCACCGCGCGTGCCACATCGAAGGTAACCGTGCCTGTTTTGGCATTGGGCATAAGACCTCTGGGACCAAGTATTTTTCCAATTTTGCCAACCGAGCCCATCATATCGGGTGTCGCCACAGCCTTATCGAATCCCAGCCAGCCTTCCTTAATTTTTTCAACCATGTCGTCGCTTCCGGCAAAATCAGCGCCGGCATCCAACGCTTCTTTTTCCTTTTCCCCTTTAGCAAACACCAGAACTTTTATCTCTTTACCAGTGCCGTTCGGCAATACGACCGATCCGCGTACCATTTGGTCGGCATGGCGCGGATCAACGCCGAGTTTGACACTCACATCGATGGTTTCATCAAATTTGGCGAAAGACGAATCGATTGAGATCTGAACGGCTTCATTGAAGTCAGATTTATCTATGGCTGTAATCTTCTTTTTTGCTTCGAGGTATTTTTTACCACGCTTCGGCATTTTCTTTACCCACCTTGTCCGTGATTTTTAAACGTCTATATGCGCAACGCACCAAGTCATCGGGTGCTCGGGGCCACCATGACAGTTCGTGCTCAAGCGACTTCGATACCCATACTCCGTGCTGTTCCTTCAATAATTTTGCAGGCAGCTGCCAGATCGTTGGCATTCAGGTCGACCATTTTCTGTTTGGCAATTTCTTCCACTTGCGCCCGGGTCACTTTTCCGACCCGATCGCGTTTGGGGTCACCAGCGCCTTTAGCTATCTGGGCGGCTTTCTTCAACAACACTGCCGCCGGTGGTGTCTTGGTGATAAAAGTGAATGACCGGTCTTGATAAACCGTAATGACAACAGGTATAATTGTACCGGCGTCATCTGCCGTTCGGGCATTAAATGCTTTGCAAAAATCCATGATATTGACACCATGCTGACCCAAAGCCGGCCCAATCGGTGGTGAGGGGTTGGCTTTACCGGCTTCTACCTGCAACTTGATCAATGCCATAACTTTTTTTGCCATGCTGAATACTCGCTCCTCGTACTCGATTTGTTTGCTTTATCAACCGAAAATCAAAGGCCTAAGACGCATAAAGAAGCCCGAACCTTGGCGCTTTTAATCGGCGTTCTGTATGTGTGCGTAGAAGTGGATTCAAAACCCCATCTGACACCCAATCCGCCAAAGGTTTATCCGCCTCAGGCGGGCGGACAAGTTGCGGTGTTGCAGTCCTCATCAGTCAGTGTCAGGGGGTCCTATCCCTGACACTGAAGACATACGCCCATGTGTGCTGCGCTTTTTCGTCGGCCCACGTCTTGCACTTAGACGTGATCTGAGGTTTTGAGACCACTTCTAACTCAGAGTTTGGTGACTTGGACAAAATCCAATTCCACCGGTGTTGCCCTTCCAAAGATGCTTACCAAAACTTTAATTTTGCCCTTTTCGGGGTTGACTTCATCAACAGTGCCGTTAAAATTCGTAAATGGGCCGTCGATGACCCGAACCTCATCGCCTGATTCGAAGAAATATTTCGGTTGCGGCGTTAGTTTTCCGGTTTCCATACGATGAAGGATCTGATCAGCCTCTTCATCGGAAATTGGTGTCGGTTGCGATCGCCCACCGAGGAAACCAGTAACCTTTGCCGTACTGTTGACGATGTGCCAGGTTTCATCATTCATCTCCATCCGCACCAGAATATACCCGGGGTAAAACTTGCGGGAGGAGGTTTTGCGCTTACCCTTAACGAGCTCGACGACCTCTTCGGTTGGCACCAATACTTCGCCGAACTTGTCCGCATGGGGAGAAGTTGCCATTTTTTCTTCCAGGGCGGTCTTGACTTTGTTTTCAAACCCCGAATAGACATGAACGATGTACCATTTCTTCGTATCGGTCACTTTCTGTCTCCCGATTTCATTGCAGAACAACCTTAACCAGACTCGACAATCCGATGTCAACCGCGCCGAGGAAAAAGGCAATAATTGTCACCAGAACCAGAACAACTACCGTGGATCCTATCGTCTGTTTACGCGAAGGCCAGGTGACCTTCTTCAGTTCCATTTTAACCTCTCTCAGAAACTGCAGAGACCTGGTGATGAAGTTGTCCTTGATTTTTGCCGGAGCCGGTCGGGAAAGAGCGGAAGACTTCCGAGGCTCAATACTTCTCACCTTGTTTTCTGCTCTGGGCGCCTCGGTGGCAACGCTTGGCGCCTCACCGCTGATGCCGGCAGCCCCGGTCCCCGAAGCGCTGTCCCGCTTCTTCTTTTTGACGGTTTTTTTTCGCAGTAAACGTCCCAATGTTGCTCCTGAAATTATAAAAGCCCAAAGCCTCACGGCCGGGGGAGAGCCCTCTTTGACTCTCAAGCTTCAAGCTTAATGCAAAAGTTTGGCAGGCCAGGAGGGATTCGAACCCCCAACACCCGGATTTGGAGTCCGATGCTCTACCGTTAGAGCTACTGGCCTGCACCAAAACCCTGCCATCTGAGGCGGCATTATCTCCTCCACAGCGTCGCGATCGTTCTTATTTGGTTTCCCTGTGAGGCGTGTGCTTCCTGCAAAAACGGCAGTACTTACTGAACTCCAACTTGTCCGGAGTTGTCCGTTTATTCTTGGTCGTTGTATAATTTCTGCGTTTACACTCGCCGCAAGCAAGGGTTACTATTATTCTCACCGTTATACTCCTTGACGCTATTCAATGATATCGCTGACGACGCCGGCGCCAACGGTCCGCCCGCCTTCGCGGATCGCAAACCGCACTTCCTTCTCCATGGCGATCGGCGTGATCAGTTCCGCCTCGATCGTTACATTGTCGCCGGGCATCACCATCTCCACTCCCTCGGGCAGCGTCAGCACCCCGGTCACATCCGTTGTGCGAAAATAAAACTGCGGCCGATATCCGTTGAAAAACGGCGTGTGGCGCCCACCCTCTTCCTTGCTCAAGATGTACACCTCGGCCTTGAACTTTGTGTGCGGCGTAATCGTGCCGGGCTTGGCGACCACCTGGCCCCGCTCAACCTCATCGCGCTTGGTCCCGCGCAACAACACACCGATGTTGTCTCCCGCCCGACCCTCGTCCAACAGCTTGCGAAACATCTCCACTCCCGTGCACACCGTCTTGGTCGTCGGGCGAATACCCACGATCTCTACATCTTCGCCGACCTTCACTATCCCCCGCTCCACTCGTCCCGTCACCACCGTTCCGCGACCCGAGATGCTGAACACATCCTCGATCGGCATCAAAAACGGCTTCTCGATGTCGCGCTGCGGCTCAGGGATAAACGCGTCGATCGCTTCCATCAACTCGAATATGCACTTGGCCTCCGCACTCTCCGAATCGTCACTCTCCAAAGCCTTCAACGCACTGCCTCGGATGATCGGCGTGTCGTCGCCGGGAAACTCATACTTGTCCAACAGCTCCCGCAACTCCAACTCCACCAACTCGATCAACTCCTCGTCGTCCACCATGTCGCACTTGTTCAAAAATACCACGATCCGTGGGACGCCAACCTGCCGCGCCAGCAGTATGTGCTCTCGGGTCTGGGGCATCGGACCATCGTCGGCACCCACCACCAGTATCGCTCCGTCCATCTGCGCCGCCCCGGTGATCATATTCTTGATGTAGTCCGCATGGCCCGGACAGTCCACATGCGCATAATGTCGGTTGGCCGTCTCGTACTCAACATGCGCCGTTGCAATCGTTATTCCGCGCTCCTTCTCCTCCGGCGCCTTGTCGATCTGATCAAACGGCACGAAATTCGCCATCCCTTTCAGACCCATGTGCTTGGTGATCGCCGCCGTCAACGTCGTCTTGCCATGATCGATGTGGCCGATCGTTCCTACGTTTACATGCGGCTTGGTCCGCTCAAACTTCTGCTTCGCCATCTTTTCGTCCTCCCCTGTTTATGACATTCAAAACATTATGGATTGGCAAATTCGTTCAACTGAATAACCGAAATTCTATCGGTCGATTAGTATCTAAGGATGTCGAGGTGGAGCCCACGACCGGAATCGAACCGGTGAACCTCTTCCTTACCAAGGAAGCGCTCTACCTACTGAGCTACGTGGGCTCGAAATGTACACTGGCCGCGCACGCCAATTTTGGGAACCCTCTACATCTTCTGCCTGCTTAGCCTGGGGGTGGAGCGGGCGACGAGACTCGAACTCGCGACATTCAGCTTGGAAGGCTGAAGCTCTACCAACTGAGCTACGCCCGCCCATCTGTTCACTCACCATGAAATCTGAAACGCCCCGACATCAAGCATAAAAGAGGATTCACTCTATACCAAATCTATCGCAGAGATGCTGATGCAGGAAGCCGTGTAGTTAAAAAACGATTTCGATTCCGAATTTCGAATCGAAATCTCCTACAGTCAACTTTCATTAGGGTTGGTGGTGGGGGGAGGATTCGAACCTCCGAAGGCTTCGCCGACAGATTTACAGTCTGTTCCCTTTGGCCGCTCGGGAACCCCACCTCAATGATGATTGGAGCCAGAGACAGGAGTCGAACCCGCGACCCGCTGATTACAAATCAGCTGCTCTACCAACTGAGCTACTCTGGCTCGGCAACCAACAAAATGCGCTACGGCTATAATAATTGATGAAAATTAGATTGCAAGACCCCAAAATTTAAATAACTTCCCCTTTTAAACGTATCGGTTGCATATATCAACCAAAATTTTCAGCACTTACCGTATTTCATGGTCCAATATAAGGAACAATACCAATATTATCTCCCATTATCACCTTTTTTCTCAAAATTAAGCCAAAATTCATCGTAATGGTAACCCATGAATGCTATCGCCAACCACCATACCGGCTCTGCCGGCAGCGATGTTCTTTGACGCCGACCGGTCCCACGCGGGTTGACGCTGAGGCAGGCATTCGCTGCAGTTGACTTGTCTGTTTCTTTGAGTCCGGATTCGCTCGGGACCGATTATCACGTATCTTAATTCAAAATTAATGCAATCTATCTATATTCATAGCCAAAACTGAAGCAGCTCTCGAGCTTCAGGTGAGTAAAGCTCCCTATTTACCCCTGTTCCTTTTTGATGCGTTGCCCACCCGGTCTGCCGGCGGATGGGAATCAATATCCGGATAAAAATGTATTTCATCCGATGTAATACTATGATATACTTTTTAGAATCGTCTAATCGTATTGAATTTGAATCGGTCCTTGGGAACGATTGAATGTAAAAATTCAAAATAACCCTAAGATTTGGAAACCATCCAACCACCAACCCAGACACCTTAAACAGCAGAAATTAAAAAATCAGACTATGAAATCAAAATCAGGAAAATTAGACCTCGCTTCGACCATTGCATTTATTACCCTTCTTACCTTTCTGTTAAGCGGCTGCGCTTCCTCATTTAGCGATGCGCGCAAAGGTCATCCCAATCGGGCCAATGGGCAGTTACAGTCAGAAACGGTCAAAGATCCGCCCGATGAAAATTCAGCCCAAACGGTAAAAACGGATGTTTCTGGGCTGCCATCAACCGAGGCGGTCAGCCTGGCAGACCTTGGCGTTACCGCTGACGCAGACGCTGCCATTGAAGAACCGATCAACCAGGAGATCGTTTCACCCGAAAAAACGGTGCAGAAAATCCTGGATGAAGCCCTAAACTATTGCGAAGTGTCCCAGGAGTTCTGGCAAAAAGGAGAACTCGACAATGCGCTTGAAGCGCTGGACCAGGCGTACGCATTGATCTTAGATGTGGATACCTCCGACCAACCGAAGCTCATCCAGCAAAAAGAAGATCTGCGGTTTCTGATATCAAGACGAATTCTTGAAATATATGCTTCACGCAATATTGTGGTCAACGGCAACTATAATGCCATTCCCCTTGTGATCAATCACCATGTCCAAAAAGAGATCGATCGGTTCACCACCGGTTGCGAGAAAAACTTCTTTATTGAATCCTACCGACGCTCCGGCCGTTATCGGCCATACATCGTAGGCGCCTTGAAAGAGGCCGGGCTTCCTACCGAATTGTCCTGGCTGCCGCTTATCGAAAGCGGTTTCAAGGTCAATGCTCTATCAAAAGCGAGGGCTCTCGGGCTCTGGCAGTTCATCCCCTCAACCGGTTACAAATTCGGCCTTTCGCGCGATAAATTCATTGACAAACGGCTCGATCCGATCAATTCCACCGAAGCCGCAATCGCCTACCTCAAGGAACTGCACCAGATGTTCGGAGACTGGACAACCGTTCTCGCTGCCTACAATTGTGGCGAGGGCCGGGTATTGAGGGTCATCAGGGAACAAAACGTCAATTACCTCGACAATTTTTGGGATCTTTACGAACGCCTGCCCTATGAAACAGCGCGCTATGTTCCGCGGTTCCTGGCGACTCTGCATATCATCGAAAATCTTGACCGTTACGGGTTCGATTCCATCCAGGTTGACACCCCCATGGAATATGAAGAGATAGAGGTTGCAAAGCAGATCAACCTGAAGCACGTGGCTATCGCCATCGGAGCGAACGAACGGCAACTGACAGAGCTCAACCCCGAACTGCGGTACAAAATACTTCCACCCGATAAATACTCTCTCAAGGTTCCGGAGGGGACCGGCGCGGTCTTGACGGCAAAGCTGGATGAAATACCGCTATCAAAACCTCCGACGCGCGCCGTGGTCTATCACCGTGTCCGTCGCGGCGAGACCCTGTCCATTATTGCCAAGAAATACCGCACCCGGGTAAGCAGTATTATGCGCGCCAACAATCTCCGCCGCTCCCATTACATTGTTGCCGGACGGCTATTGAAAATTCCCATGTCCGGTTACCGATATCGGGCATCGAAGCCAGCGGCAATATCCCCGGGAGCATCGGCTCACAGGGTGACCAGGGGCGACAACCTCTGGAATATCGCCAAACGATACGATACGACCACCGACAAAATTAAAAAGATCAACAACCTTAACAGCACCGACCTCCATATCGGGCAGGTTCTCAAACTTCCGGAAACCGACAGCACCGCGCTCAATACGTCCGTTGCTGTCGCCGGCAACTTCAAAGTGTACCAGGTCCGACCTGGAGACAGCCCATTTGCTATCGCCCAGCAGCACAAAATGAACTTGAATCGTCTCCTCAGCATCAACCGGCTTTCCAGCCGCAGCAAGATCTATCCTGGGCAGCGGCTATACATCGAATAAGAAACCACGGTTGAGGTAAGGCCTAACGGTCACGGTTGTGTTGTTTTGCAGGGCTCTGAAGGGTTAATTTCAGGGCCCTGTTGTTGTTGAAACCTGAAAGTGGGGAGTTTGACAAAGGGGGTAAAAGGGATGCAGAAGGATGCCCTTACGATCGGTAAGTTGCAAGAGATGGTGGACGCATGGGTAACAACCTATGGCGTGCGTTACTTCTCGGAATTAACCAATCTGGCAGTCCTTGTGGAAGAAGTCGGCGAACTTTCCCGCATCATGTCTCGGCTCTACGGCGACCAGAGTTTCAAGCGCGCGGACATCCCCGGCAGCCTGGCAGATGAACTGGCCGATGTTCTATTTGTGATCGTCTGTATTGCCAATCAGACCGGTGTCGATCTGACCGCGGCGATTAGAGATAATTTAGCTAAGAAGACAGCCCGGGACAAAAGCCGCCACATTGCGAACCCCAAGTTGACGTCATAGCCGCCAGTAGGTGACCCCTTCAAGTCTGGCTTGCCGGGGATCGAATACGCCTTTGACATCCAGAATCAACGGCGCCGATACCCGACACAATGCCGCGATCCTCGAAAATCCGAGTTCAAGGTAATCCCGGTGCGCTACGGCAATGATGACGCCATCCACGTCTTTAATCTGCGCCAAATCCTGCAATTCAATACCATAGTATCGGCCAGCTTCCTCTGTATCTGCCAGGGGGTCGGTTACCAAGACACGGACACCATAGTCATTGAGTTCTTCGATGATGTCTACCACCCTTGTGTTCCTGAGATCGGGAACGTTTTCCTTGAAGGTGACGCCGAGAACCGCAATTGTGGCTCCGTGGACCTGTTTGCCGGCTGCAATGAGCATTTTTACAGCCCTTTCCGCCACATATTTACCCATACCGTCATTGATTCGGCGTCCGGCAAGGATTATCTCCGGGTGATAACCCATGGATTCAGCCTTCACCGTCAGGTAGTATGGATCGACACCGATACAGTGCCCCCCGACCAGTCCAGGGCGAAACGGTAAGAAGTTCCATTTTGTTGCGGCCGCTTCTAATACTTCAACGGTGTCGATACCTATTTTTTCAAATATCATCGATAGTTCGTTCATCAGCGCGATGTTTAAATCCCTTTGAGTATTTTCGATAACCTTGGCCGCCTCGGCAACCTTGATGGAGGATGCCCGATGGATGCCGGCCGTAACGATTTTGCCGTATAAACGGTAAAGAAGGTCTGTCGTCTCATCATCGGATCCGGAAACGATCTTTATGATTTTGTCGATCGAATGGAGGCCGTCGCCCGGGTTGATTCGTTCCGGAGAATAGCCTACCGAGAACTCCTTCCCCAGTGTCAAACCCGATCTTGCTTCCAGGATAGGCACACACGCCTCTTCCGTGGCTCCAGGGTAAACTGTAGACTCATAAACGACCACGGATCCGCGCGTTAGGTTGTCGCCGACTGTGGTGGAAGCACTTCGCAGAGGCCCGAGGTCAGGTATCCTGTAAGTGTCAATAGGTGTGGGAACCGCCACGATCAGCACCTTGCATTGCGACAGGATAGAGGCATTGTCTGTATAATCGATGCGGGCTTGGATCAGCTCCTCTGGCGCCACCTCAAGCGTGCGGTCCCGACCCGCGGAAAGTTCTCTGATCCGCTCAGTCTTCAGATCGTAGCCGACAACGTCGAAGTGATTTGCCAGTTTAACGGCCAGCGGCAGCCCTACGTAACCGAGCCCGACCACAGCCACTTTTTCTTGCCGGGAGGCCAAGTCGTCAAAAGTCACCATACGTCAGTACTCCTAATTGTTGTCGAAGTTGAAATTTTGACATCGCAACAAAGCCCTGTCACGTCATAGCGCCGTTGCGTTCGTCGGTCGTTCGGCGCCGTTTCCCGCAGGACCTCGTTGATTCAGATGTCCCTATTCGCAAACAGTTGACATGAAACGCCGAACGTTGCGTAAATGAGGATTATACCATAAACTGGCGGTGGAAACAGTATGATTCGAGCAGACAAATGTCTGGAGGCAATATGGAGCAGACCGGATGGTGCGTCATTACCGGAGCGCCCTGTTCGGGCAAGACCTCTGTCGTCCGAGAACTTCAAAAGCGAGGCAATCGGGTCGTCGACGAAGTGGCACGGTCTTTTATCAACTCAGAACTCGAGAAGGGCCGCTCGCTGAGGGAGATTAAGGCCGATGTGCTGTCTTTCGAACGGGCCATTCTCCACCGAAAACTCGACATCGAGACGAACCTCCCTCCTGATAAAACGATTTTTTTAGATCGGGCCGTACCGGACAGCATCGCATATTTTATCGTTGAAGGTCTGGATCCGGCGGAACCGTTGATAAAGAGCCGTATTTTCGGGTACCGGAAAATTTTTCTTTTCGAAAGGCTTCTATTGGAATTCGATCGCGTAAGATCCGAAAATGATGCCATAGCCGCCAGGATAGAAGATCTTCTGGAAAATGCGTACCGCCGTCTCGGATATGATGTCCTGCGTATTCCGGTTTTGCCCGTCCCACAGCGAACCGACTATATCCTCCGGCATCTGTGATATGCGAATAACACCGTGATTCAAATACCGCGCCGTGAAACGTCGGTGAGAACGCCTATTCACGGAGAATACCATGCAAGTGCCTAATCTCCGCTGCGTTAAGATGCCGCCAGTGGCCTTTCTGCAGCCGGCCCAACCGAATAGTGTCCACTCGGATTCTTTTCAGACTCACCACGCGGTTGCCGACTTTCCTAACCATGCGGCGAATCTGTCGATTTTTGCCCTCTCTGAGTGTAATACGGAATCGCCTGGGAGAAAGTTTGCGGACGATTGCCGGTCGGGTACGTGTCCCCATCAACGGAAGTCCAGCCGCCATTTTCCGGAGAGCGTTGTCCGGCATGGGTGCGGCAACGGTCACCTCATACTCCTTTTCGTGATCGAAAGACGGGTGCGACAGGCGATGATGAATTCGACCGTCATTGGTGAGCAAAAGGAGTCCGGTCGAATCTTTGTCCAATCGCCCCACCGGGTAGATACGCTGGCCGATGCCCACCAGATCGATGACCGTTTTTTCACCCGGGTGATCGCAGCTGGTTACATAGCCTTCAGGCTTATTCAGTGCAATATACACGGGCTGTCTCTTCCATTCAATTTCAACGCCGTCCACACAAATCCGGTCGCCTGACGGATCGACTTTGCTGCCCAGCTGTGAGACCGTCTCGCCGTTGACCGTTACCCGGCCTTGGCCAATGTATTCCTCTCCCCGGCGCCGGGAGCAAACGCCGGCGGCTGACAGAAATTTCTGCAAACGCATCAGAGCCATAACTCCTGCCTTTACCGGAAAATTTCACCATGGGGGGACTTTCAAAGACAAGGCACTTCGCGGCGAAGCGGTCGTCCAATTACCGCACGCAACGAATACCGTCGGTCGCGACATCCCGACCAACAGGCCGGGCGACGGAGGCCTCCGTTTGACCCGATGATGAAATCTATTAAAGCCGTTAAAAAGCGCTTGAAATTCACGCTATGAAAATATGTCGAATGAGTCAAAAAAATGTCTAGCTTTTTGACATGGTTTATTTTTAATCACCCACTAAAAGACAATGGACGTGTTGGGCTCGGGGCGTTGCTGTAATCTTTGGCGCTCATAGACTGATCCACTGACGTGCACCGAATTATTACCCTGGCAATTTTATGTACCAACTCCTTGAGGCTCGATGCACTTATTGATGGTCATTGAGCGGATCCATTATTGGTATTTTCAATTGCAATAGTAATGGATAGTGTAACGTCGCGCCGGCCCGCTAAGACCGATAATCGGCATTGATCCTTACGTAATCGAGTGAGAAATCACAGGTGAGAACCGATGCATATCCCTGCCCCATTTTCAGATCGATTGTCAGGGACAACTCCGGTTTCCTGAGGACGGCACTGGCTTCAGACTCTAATTCTTTGCCTCGTCCGACGCCATCCCTCACCAATTGGACCGCATCGAAGTATATATCGACCCGGTTCTGATCCAGGGGTGCGCCCGCCCTACCTGCCGCCGCCAGAATACGGCCCCAATTGGCATCCTCGCCGAATAGAGCGGTTTTCACAAGATTGGAATTGGCCACAGTGTCGGCCACACTCCTGGCGGCCCGATCCGTAACCGCCCCTTTCACCCGCACCTCCACCAGTTTGGTGGCACCCTCGCCGTCTTTGACGCAGAGTCTGGCCAGTTTAACAAGCACGGTGTCGAGCTCTGCCTGGACTTTCCGCAAATGCTCGGGCGACGCCACCGAAACTCCGGAAGCGCCGTTGGCCATAAAAAGTATGGTGTCGTTGGTGCTCATGTCGCCGTCCACTGTAATACGGTTGAAAGACTTATCGGCCGCCGATTGCAACAGTTGCTGCATCGCTTCGGGGTTCAGCCCGATATCACTGATGACGAAACAGAGCATGGTCGCCATGTCGGGCCGAATCATTCCAGCCCCTTTGGCGACCGCAGCCATGCGGAAACTTTTTCCGTTGATGCGGCCTTCTAAGGCTACGGCCTTGGGTACCGTGTCGGTCGTCATGATCGCCTGGGCCAAATCGGGTAGCCCGTCACTATTCAGAGCGTCGATCAAGGCCGGCACAGCCGCCTCAACTTTATTGATCGGCAAGGGTTCGCCGATCACACCGGTTGACGCCACCAACACCTCGTCCTCGGCCAGACCGAGTCGATCAGCCACCGATTTTGCCATGGCAAGAGCATCTTCCGCGCCCCGTTTCCCGGTGCAGCAGTTGGCATTGCCGCTGTTGACGACAATGGCCCGACATCGGCCTGATTTGACACGTTCACGGTCCAGCACGACCGGTGCGGCCTGCACCAGATTGCGTGTAAATACACCGGCTGCGGCCGCTGGAAGGCTCGAATATAGCAGCCCCAGGTCTTTTTTGCCGTTTTTTTTCAATCCGGCCGCCACACCGGACGCCTGAAATCCATCAACAATCAGTAATTTTTGCATGTATGGCGCCCCCTTCGCTGATCAATCCTCAAAAAACCGAGCGGGAAGATGTCATATGCCCATGTCCAAAGGTTCCTGCCGGCAATGGACGAATGCAATAAGCGGTGGAACCGACCGGTTGTGAAAGTCGAACGAAGATGTCAAGTTAATCGAATTTCGAAAACTGCACAACGAAAATCAGAATCGCGTCCGGTATGCTTCTCCGATCGCTTGCGGTGCGAGTCAAAAGGGCTTTTTAAGTCACCCAATCTGTGTTAAAACCCCAGCGCAGAAATTCCTGTCTCATCGCCGCACAGGTCATTTCTTGGTCGTGCCGATTGCACGCATCACAATTGGCTCATGCACAAGGATAATCACCCGCTTATCGCGCCGAAAGGACAAACATGAAACAAATGTCCGTCACCTGCACCAAATGCGGCAGCAGGCTCATTCTAAAAAAAACCTGAAATGAGGTTCTCCTGTATTGCGGGTCCTGCAATACCGCCTATACGATGGCGACGTTTTCAGACGCAATGGATAAATCTTTTGCTGACGCTCTGGCGAACGAGTGCTGTGACAGGCTGTAAACTTGATTGTACTCGACAGCATATTTCCTGTGTTCGGGCTCATTTTGCTCGGCACCATTCTCAAAAGATTACGGTTTACCACCGATGAGTTTTTAGGCATATCCGATCGCCTGGTCTATTTCGTTTTTTTCCCGGCTTTGCTGTTCTGGAAGATCGGCAGCGCATCGACAATCTCTATCGACTGGTCCCTGTATGCGGCATTATTGTGTGCCCTGTTGACTGTATTCGCGCTGAGCTGCCTGTGCATCCGGGCCTTTAAGGTGACCGATTATCAGGCCGGCACATTCTCGCAGAGTTGTTATAGATTCAACACCTACATCGGGATGGCCGTCATTATCAATGCCCTCGGCGAAGAAGGTGTCGGCATCTTCGGAATTCTGATCGGAATCATGATCCCCGTCATCAACCTCCTGGCCGTCTCGACCCTGATATGGCACTCCGGTAAAACCTATGCGACCCGTGAAAGGAATCGCCTGCTCGCCCGTTCCCTGATCTCGAACCCGCTGATCATCGGCTGTGTCGCCGGCATACTCTATGCGAATGTATTCGAACGCTTTCCTGGTTTCATAGACAACACCTTGCGGCTCACGAGTTTCGTCACTTTGCCGTTGGCGCTTTTGTCCATCGGCGGCAGCCTGACTTTATCCAAATTTCACCGATATTATCGTACCGCGCTTTTAGCAACGGGTATCAAGTTGCTCGCCTTACCCCTTTGCGGGTATTTCTTCCTGAAGGTCTTCAATATCAACGGGATACCTTTTAAGGTCGCTATGATTTACTTTGCGCTGCCGGCGTCAACGGCCATCTTTGTCTTATCTTCCCAGCTCAACAGCGACACCGATCTGGCATCGGCTTCCATTGTCATCTCCACTATTTTTTCGTTAATTTCCCTAACCGTGGTGTTGGCCACCACCGGTTAGGCAGACCAAACACCAGCGTTCACCGGCTAACCGACCCATCCCGGCTCGCAGCAGATACAATGACACTAAAAAACTTTAAAATTACCGTAGAATACGACGGCAGCAAGTTTCATGGCTGGCAACGCCAGAAACACGATCGGACCATTCAGGCGGAAATCGAGAAGGCTGTCGCACATATTGTCGGCCATGACGTCGCGGTTGTCGGTTCAGGCCGGACGGATGCCGGTGTTCATGCTCTCGGGCAGGTTGCCAATTTTCGATGCGATACCCGGTTGAGTGAGACAGTTATCCAGAAAGCCCTTAACAGTCTCCTGCCGGACGCCATTGTCGTCAGACTGTGCCAACAGGTCGATGCGGGCTTTCACGCCCGCTATGATGCCACGAGCAAAACCTATCGTTATCGTATCTTCAACCGTACCATGCCGGTTGCCATCGGCCGACAGTATGCCTGGCATATTCGTCGCCCCCTCGATCTGGAGGCCATGCGCGCGGCTGCTGAAGTGCTGATCGGCCATCACGACTTCAGGGCATTCGAGGGCGCAGGCAGCCCGCGGTCCCATAGCGTGCGCCATGTTCTCAGGGCTCAGTTGAGAGAGGAATATCAGGCGGGGTATCTGGCTTTCGAAATCGAAGCCAACGGCTTTCTTAGGTTCATGGTGCGCAACATTGTCGGAACTCTGGTTCGGGTCGGGTATGGTAATATTGGGTTGGAAAATTTCACCACCATTTTAGGTTCGCGTGATCGCCGTCAGGCCGGCGCGACGGCACCTCCACATGGACTATTTCTGGTGAAGGTTTCATACGAAGAGGAATGATCTCGGCCGTTGAGGCCACCGGCCAAAGATGTGTGTGCCATTTCTATTCCTTCTCGTCAACGGCCACTTCGGCAGCCTGGTGACTGGCTTTCAGGTCTTGGATCTTCTGGTTGTAGAAGGAAATAACTTCTCTTCTGCCAAGCATCCCGATCAGTTTGCCGGGATCGTCGTCTGCAACCACCGGCAGGCTATCGATGTTTTTGATCGTGAATTTATGCAGAACGGTATTGAGATCCTCGGATGGAGTCGTGGTTATAATGCTCGATGTGCCAATATCCTTCATCACGACCAGTTCTTCGATTTCCTGGGAGAACAGGACTCCTCTGACATCGTTGATTGAAAAGATACTCACGAGGCGATGATCCTGGTCCATGACCGGGAAATAGTGCTGTTTTGTGCGTGAAAAGTAATGCTTGAAGTCTAAGAAGGTCATATCCTGAGGGATGAGTCGGACCTCTTTAATTTGGTCGGACAATTCCTTCACCTGGATCGCCTGAAGGATGTCGACAAAAAACTCCCCGGCATGGGCGGGAGAGTCTATCTTGCTTTTTACCTGGCGGTGGAAAATGGTCCACCGTCTTGCTGCCAGGTAGGAGATCGAACAAACCGCCAGGCTTGGCAGCAGCAGGTGATACGAATTGGTCATTTCACTGACGAAGATAATTGTCGAGATGGGCGTATTCGAAACCGCCGTAAAGAAACCGGCCATCCCCACGACCACAAAGGCACCGGGTTCAGTCACGATGCCAGGCATGAGGAAGTGGAATACTTTTCCGACGACACCTCCCGCGGCACCGCCGATGACAACCGAGGGACCGAAAACGCCGCCGCTGCCGCCCGAGCCGATGGAAAATGACGTCGTTAATACCTTCCCGATGGCTAAGCTAAGCAAAAACGGGATGGTGAGTTTATTTTCCAGCGCCATTTGGGCAAAACCGTAGCCGAAAGCAAGCGTTTGCGGTAGAAAGAAACCGATGATGCCGGTACCGAGTCCCCCGATGGCCGGCTTGATGAAGTTGGGCACGTTCATCTTGTGGAATACCCGAATCGTGCCGTAAAAGGCCTTGACGTAAAAAATGCCCAATCCGACCAGAACGAAAGCCAGCACCAGATACGGCCCCAGTTCGAGCGGATTGCGGAAGGTAAAATCCGGTGATTGAAACAGTGAGCCCCATCCGAAGTTCAGGCAAAACAGGCAGTAGGCGACAACCGATGAAATCCCCGCCGGTATGATCACCTCCGACTCGAATTCCGGATCGCGGTAAAGCACCTCCGAAGCGAACAGCGCCCCGGCCAACGGCGCCCTGAATATGCTGCCGACACCCGCACCGATGCCCGCTGCCATCATGATCCGCCGGTCGTGATCCGACAATTTCAGTTTGGTCGCCAGAAACGAACCAAAACCGGCACCGATCTGTGCTATCGGCCCTTCCCTGCCGCCGGACCCGCCCGTCGTAAGGGTGATGGCCGATGCGATGGTCTTAATAAAGGGAACCCGCCCGCGGATATATCCGCCTTGGTTATGGTAAGCATTGATGGCGGCATCTGTCCCGTGGCCCTCGGCCTCCGGTGCGAACGTATAGACCAGCCAGCCGCTGACAACACCGCCCAATGCCGGCAGGAACAATAGGGCCCAACGCCTGAGGGGTGTTGTGGTCGGTATCAGAAGATGGTGCTCTCCAGCCGGAGACGGTGGCCGGAAACCGGCGATCGCATCGAGGAAGTAATGCATGCCGATCTGGGTCAGATAGTGAAACACGATCGATCCCAAACCGGCTATAATGCCGATGGCCACGAAGTTAAGGGTCCATTTACCGGCATGGGCAAAGTCGAAAGAGCGGCCTTCATCGATCAACTTCCTGAAGCGGCTCCGGCTCGTCTTTTCTATTGGCTGTGTCATCCACTCACGTCCCGGCCTGCCCTTCACACAGTCAGGTCTTTGATACCCTGCAAGATGATATCGAACAGATCGGCCAGATCTGCCTCTTCGGTGCATGAAAAGGCAATCCGCAGGTTCTTTTCACCAATGGCGATCAACCCCACGCCGTATTTATCCAGCAGATGCCGCCGCAGCGTTTCCGCAGCAATGGTTTTCAACTTGAGGCACATGAAATAGCCCGAGTTGAACGGATAGACATCCCAGGCGTCGTCGTATTTCGGATCCGCCAATACGGCTTTGACCCGTAAGGCACGATTTTTCAGGATGGTGAACTTTTCCGCTTTTTCGGCCGCAAAGGTTTCACTCTGCATTGATTTCAGTACGATGGATTGGCTGAGGTGAGATGCGCTGGAAATTGTCCCCCTGACGCACCCGGCTGTTTTGCGTTCCAGCGCATCGTAGACCAGCGCGGCATCGCCCTCCAATTTGGCCCCGTAGGTAATGAATCCGACCCGCAATCCCCAGACAAAGTTCTCCTTCGTGCACCCGTCCAGCTTAACCGCCAACAATCGAGGATGTCGTCCGCATAGCTTGGCAAACACGGATTCTTTGAGGGTGTCATCTTCATAGAAAAGACCGAAGTATGAATCGTCGGTTACCGCAATAACGTTGCTGCCGCTTTCAGCGGTCTCGACTAAAATCCGCGATAGGGCCTCTCCCTCACGTTGGGTGATGGTGTATCCGGTAGGATTGTGGGGAAAATTCAGCATGACGATGATTTTGCCCCGCCGTCCGGCTTCGGATTTGACCAGTTTTTCGAAAGCCGGGAGATTGAAGGCGCCATCGTCACCGAAAACAGGATAATTTTTTATCACGGCGCCTTTCCGGACCTGAAAAATCATGTTGTAGTTGCCCCACATCGGGTCAGGAAGTACGATCACGTCCCCCGGATCAACCCACACATCGGCAAAGACACTGATACCATGGGTGATTCCACTGGATACGATGGGAAGGCTGATCGGGTGTTCTTTTATGGATCGATTCTGGTCGTAAAGTTTATTCCTCCATAACTGGCGCAATTCAGGCAGTCCATAGGAGGGGGCATACGTAAGGGACTCGCTGGGATTGAGTCCATGGATCATGCGCATCACCGTTTCCAGTCGCATGGTCTCATTCTTTTCCGTAGCGATTCCAGCGGTGGCGTTGAACCGGTGCGCCTTTTCCTTGGCCTCTGCGCTCTGAGTCAGAATTCCTTTAGGAAAAAAGAGCTGACGGCCGATCCCTGACATCATGTCCAACAGGTGGGCATTGCCGTTTTCGATTATCCGGTTGAGTTTCACAGCAATAGGGTTCATGATCTCAGAGCCTCCGTATCCCATGGTTGGATTGTTGAACGTGCGTCAACGTCATCGCCTGCCGATGCCTAACCTGCTTGTCCCTCGAGTCGCATTCGCCCAGTTGCAGGACGCACACTTTAAAGTAAACGATCAGACGCGTGATCCCTTATAACAGGGGCATTTACGGTCACAACCGTCCTCGGGTACCGCAATCCCTTGCCATCTGCCGGTCGACAGATCCCGACCCAAAGGCGGGGGCCCCTCGACGGATCGCCGAATATGGCATTGGTGAAGCGGGTTCACCTTGATCCGCTGGGCGATACCCACTGTCAGCCTCTTGGCAGTGGATCCAAAATTGCGCATACGGTGTCAGTTCGCCGTCGCGGGACAAAGCGATATGGCCCCGTACTTACTTTCTGGACGAGTAAGGTGTCAAGGGAAAAAGGTTTTAATATTAATGGGTTTTCGATCCAGGCAAGAGAACCGAAATAGACGCCGAAGCGCAAATTTACAACCGAGCGTCACGCGGATTGCACCCACCGATTTTGCTGCCGCAGCGATCGGCAAAGAGCCGCCGGCCGTTAAAAAACCCCGCTCAGCGGATGAGCGGGGTTCACCTCGAAATCGGCGACCTATTTCTTTTTGTGCTGCCGCTTGGATGCCTTGAGCGGATTGACCTTTGCACTTGTCTGAGCGGTCGTTGAGGACACATGCGTGGCCATATTGCAACTGCCAACCTTCCATTTTATGGCCGGCTCTGGGCAGGCCGCGCAATACCACGCAGTTTGCATCTGTATCTTGCGGTCGCAACCGTCGCACTGTTCCACGATCTCGTGGCAAATCCCGCCATTGTAAGAACAGCCCTTTGACGTCATAAAAGGACACTCCACGCCTTCACGAATGGTTGTACAAATCATCGGAACCACCCCCTTTAGATTATGTATTTGTATATGTTTCCCGACCGTTGCCGGAATATCGCCACTGCCAGTCCAGAAAACGTGTTTATGCAGCGTTAACGAAATTGGGGAATATAGAGAACAACATTTGAATTGTCAATGATAATTTTATAAAATAGTACAATACGAGAGGACAGAGCGCGCCGCAGAACCTGTCGGGTTCGAAGCCGTCTTGTTGACAACCGGGCCAGTGTCGACTATATCAACCTGCTTGCACCCTGCATTCAGGGTATAGACCTCGAGCGGTTGACCGCGATGTCATCTGAACATTCAAGACAGAAAGGCATGCGCATGGAGGATTTCGACCTCATCAATACAGCCATTCCCGTTCTCGGACCGGCGAAAATTCCTTCGCCGATAAAACCGCCGCTGGACGATTCCCGCTGTAACAGTTTCGTCGCGGATGACAACCGTGTAGCGGTACATGTCGATATTGACAAAATCAAACAGATGATCGAGGCGGGGGTGGATCCACCATCCTTCGAACTGGCGGGGCCCAGGGCGAAGATTTACTTCGATCCCAGCAAACTTAAATGTGCGCTGGTCACCTGCGGTGGTCTCTGCCCGGGTCTCAATGACATCATCCGGTCAATCGTACTGCAGCTCTATTACGGCTACGGTGTCCGAAACATCTTTGGCATACGTTTCGGACTTCAGGGCTTCATCCCGAAATACGGCCACGATGTGCTGACCCTGGATCCCGAAGTTGTCGGCAATATTCTGGATACGGGCGGTTCGATCCTCGGTTCATCTCGAGGGCCGCAGCCGGTAGAGGAAATCGTCGACAGCCTCGAGCGGATGAACATCGGCATCCTGTTTATGATCGGCGGTGACGGCACCCTGAAAGCCGCGTCCGCTATCGCTGACACCATCCAAGCGAGAAATGTGAAAACCAGCGTGATCGGCATCCCTAAGACCATCGACAACGACATTGTCATGGTATCGCGCTCTTTCGGTTTCGACACGGCCGTGGATGTCGCGACCAGAGCGATTCAGGGTGCCCACAACGAAGCTAAAAGTTATCCGAACGGTATCGGGTTGATAAAATTGATGGGACGCTATTCGGGTTTCATTGCAGCGACAGCCACTCTTGCCCAGCAAGATGTTAACTTTGTCCTGGTTCCGGAAATCGACGTTGACCTGGATGGGAAAGACGGTTTTCTGCAGAAACTGGAAGACAGGCTCTGCCTCAGGGGGCACGCTGTTGTGGTTGCGGCAGAAGGATTCGGGCAGAAACTGTTCGGCGATACCGGAGAGGAACGGGATGCTTCGGGCAACGTCAAACTAAAGGACATCGGTGTATTTCTGCGGCAGAGGATAAAAGAGCATTTTGACTCCAGAGGGATGGAGGTTACTCTTAAATACATCGACCCCAGCTACATGATCAGAAGCCTGCCGGCAAACGCCAACGACAGCGTTTTTTGCGGTTTTTTAGGCCGCGACGCGGTCCACGCCGGCATGGCAGGCAAAACACGGATGCTGATCAGTCATTGGAACAATTTCTTTGTCCATGTGCCGATGAGCCTTTCAGCGGGTAAACGAAAGCATGTCTCGGCCTGTGGAAAGCTGTGGAGCACTGTTCTTGAAGCCACCGGGCAGGGGTCGCTGCGAAATGGCGAATAGATTCCCAGGCATCGGGTGTAGGCGTCGGCAGGTTGCCGGCTCCGGCTGAACCCGAATGACGGATGTCCGGTGGCGCACACGTGGAAACCCGATCATTCCAATTCGACGAATCCGCTGCCCTCTATACGAAGCAGGCTCAAGGCTTTTTGCGCTTCTCCACTGCGGTCAAAAGACGTCAAACCGGTGACTCCCGGGTAGTCGCGAATGCTCAGGAGCTCTTCCCGGATAGCCGTTCTGGAAACGATGTCGGGACGGTTTACGATCTGGAACAGCATCATTGCGGTATCGTAGGTGGTCGCTTCAATAACACCCGGCCTTGTTCCGTATGTATCCTCAAACAGCGCGACAAATTCTCTAACCCGGCCGTTGCGGCTGTCCGCAAAAAAACCATCCGGCATAATCGCCCCCTGGACATAATCTTTGGCCATCTCTATCAACTTGGATGAATGCCACAGGTTGGTCCCTAAAAGGTAGACGTTCTCGATATCGTAGAAGGCGAGTTGGGGAACGATCAGACCGGCCTTGGCCGGGGCATCAGGAATAAAAATGGCGTCGAAATCGATTATTGGCTCGGGCCCCTCTTCTTCCCTCTGACCCCTGTCGCGCCACTGCTTCTTTTGTAGATCGTCTTTATCGGTATCTTTTTCCTTCGGCTGTCTGACAATCTCGATCAGATCCGCAGGGGTGTCGTAATACAAACCGATAATCTTCTTGATCGGTCCTGCAAAATCCGTGTGGGTAGGATTGTAGGCTTCAACCCCGACCACTCTGCCGCCACGGTTGATCACCTCATCCCAGAAAATATTCATGAATGCATCACCGTATTTTTCTGCGGGATACAAGATGACGAAATTCCTGGCCCCAAGGACGTCGATAGCATAGGAGGCAATTCGTTTCGCCTGCATCTCAGGTGTCAGAAAATTCCTAAAGACATTGTCGCCGATGTCGGTAATTTTTTCTTTCTGGGTGAAGGTGATTATCGGAATGCCATTATTCTGGGCAATTTGGGCCGCAAACTCTGCGTTGACCAACGGACCGATGATCGCGGCCACTTTGGCTTGAATCAATGCCTCCACGGCTGCCGCAACGGATTCAGGATCGGAACCCGTGTCCTTGACGATCAACTCGATCTCAGACGCGCCGTTTTGGCGGTTGAACTTGGCCAGAGCGATTTCGATACCTTTTAACGCGAGTTCTCCGTATGTCTGGTACCGACCGCTGAGGGGGAGCAGACATCCAACGGCGGTGCGGTTGTAAACGGTTTTCCCCGTTAGATCGTCGATCAGCAGACGGGCCTGTGGGCCGTTCTCGTGCATTGGGTAGGCGGCAACAAACTCGGTCAATGCCCTTACGGCGTCGTCGTATCTGTTTTCTTCGACCAGATTCACCCCCAGCTGGTACATCAGGTAGCCTCTGGCCCGATCGTCCTGAACATGGCCGAGTAGACTGACGATCTCGGTGGTGTTTAGAAGATTAATGGCCGTCTTCAGTTTCTCGTCAATCCACTCGCTCTGAGTTTCGGCAGCAAACTTGCGGGCCATCGTATAAAAATATACAGCATCCTCCGGAGACTGCAGCGCGAGGTAGGTATCACCCAGGATCTCGTATATGCGCGAACTCTGTGCCTGTGTCACCGGTTCTTCCAAAATCATGGAGGCCAGCTGGATGGCCTGATCATAATTACCTTTGTAGTAATACGTTTCGAGGATACCCATCTTCGCATCGATCGCGTACGGCGTCTGCTGATATTCGGCAAGCACCCGATTGAAGGCTTCATGGGCTTCAAGGTAATTACCGAAGATGTTCTGGATGGTACCGACTCGAAGCAAGACCCTGGGAACGGCGGGGCCATCAGGATAAAGTTCCAGGTATTGTCGATAGTCCTCGAGGGCTTGTTCATAATTGCGGCTCTCGAAGAGTCCATCCGCTTCTAAGACCGTTTGGCGGCCCGGATATACTGTCTCCGCTGGCGGTTCGGTTTTCAAGACGGGTTTGGGGGCACAGGCCCACAGGAACAACAAACCACCGATTAAAATAAGGAATTTTTTTAATTTCGTATTATTCATCTTTACCTACCTCTGAGATTCATCGTCTTGATGACGCGAAGGTATGAAGTTTTTCAGCACCGAGGCATGATATTCTGCCGACGATATTTGAACGGGCAATACTCCGCCAACTTCCCTGAAGCGGGTTTATTCATCGTCCATGTAACGCTGGCGGATCGAGCGGACGATGTCTGTAATCGAAAAGAAAATTTCGACCAACTCGGGATCAAAGTGGTAGCCGGATTCCTTTTTTAGCGTGGTCATGACATCCGATTCTTTCCAGGCTTCCTTGTAGATGCGGGCTGATGACAGCGCATCATAGACATCCGCCAGTGCCACGATTCTCCCAAAAAGGGGAATTTCAGTCTTTTTCTTACCCAACGGTCGACCATTTAGCCCCTTATGTCCGGCCAAAGGAAGGCCGGTCTTGACGTCGACGTAGCCGGGATATCCATTACCATCCCAGCGCTCGTGATGAGTAAAGGCCACCTGCGATGCGGCATCATCGAATTCAGACTGCTGGCCCAGGAACAGTTGTGCGCCCAATATCGCGTGTTGCTTTATGGTTTCGAATTCATCGTCGTTGAAACGTCCGGGTTTCTTCAAAATCAAATCGGATATGGCCACCTTGCCGACGTCATGCAGCATGGCCGCCATTCTGAGAATGTCCCGATTTTTGTCGATTTCATTTTGCGGCAGATTTCGCCGCGATGCCCACCTTTCATAAATCTCCACTGCGAATCCACCAACACGATTGACGTGTGCGCCGGTCTCTTTCGGATCACGCAGTTCGGCCATTCTGATCATTCGAAGAATGATTGCCCGGGTCATCTGGGCGCGCTCAAGCGCCACTGCAGCGATACTGGCAAAATGCAGCATCATATTTTCGTCTCTTTCAGAAAAGGCGATGACGCGGTTTTCCTCATCCTGGGCATTGATGATCTGCAGGATACCCAACAAAGCACCACCGGCCGACTTCAAGGGAATTGTCAAGGCGGAGCAGGTTGTGTATTTGGAGGCCTCATCGAACTCCTTGCTGAAACTGTAGGGTGCCGTCGGTTCGATCCGGTAGACATCCACGATATTCAAGGGCCGGCTGGTAGCGGCGACATACCCGGCAATGCTCTGTTTGTTAATCGGCAATGAAAACGTTGAGTATATCAGCTTTTCACCCGGAGAAAGACGTTTTCGAAGTGTGTCATTCTGGGTGTAAGTGAATCGTAATCTTTGGTTGTCTGCGATGTAGATAGATCCGGCATCAGCGTTTACGAAACGGCGGGCTTGCGTCAGAATGTGTTCCATGAGGATATCAAGGTCGCTTACCTGGTTCAACTCGATCACCAGGCGGCTCATCGTGTCCATCTTTTCCTTTTCGGTCAGCAACCTCTTATCCTCCGCCGGCCCCATTGCACCGTAGCTCGTAACTTACCGAATGCATTGATCTAAACCGTTTCCAGCCGGTTCGCCTATCAATTGCCAGGCCTCTTTGCAAACATTTATTCATATCACAGACATCATTGAATTAGAATAGCCCCCCATCATGATGGAGCGGCTACCCCAGATAGCGTGTTTGCGTACGTCTCTGTCAACCGCACTGGCAGCTGATCCGGAAGTGGGGTTAAAGGGCGTGCTGACGGCCGTTTCGGCGCATAGAACAACAGGCTGTAAACTCCGAGAATATTTGCAAAAGGGTCGTCGATATGCTAAATTATTGGGTATTCATCGATACCTTGACCGCCATCTTCGATAGATGGTCGCAGCGCACCCCAAACGCCCGTGTGCGAATTGGCATGACATAAACTCCTGAAAGGAGGTTATTTTAATGAAATGGCTTAAAATATTCATCCCGCTTGTTTTTATGGTTTTTGCAAGCGCTGCCTCGGCGGAGTTTTACAAGTATTACGATAAAAAAGGAAATGTACACTTCACGGACGATTACAACAAGGTTCCCGAGGATCAACGGAATAATGTTGAGGGTTACGAAGAGTATCGCCGCGAGAATGAGGAATCCGCCACACCTGCCCAAGATTCGCACCGCCAGGAGGCAGGGTCCAACCGCTCTGTTGGCGATAATGGCGGTGACGGCAAAGAAGTTGACTTCGATAGCGAATTAAAGATATTAGATCAGAGAAAGGCCGATTTGGCCACAGAATATGAAGACCTTATGCAGGAAAACGCGCAGTTGGCCGAATTGAAAAAGACCGTAAAAAACAAAGCCGATGCCGACAGCTATAATGAAAGGGTTCAAAATCTAAACGAAAGCTTAAAAGAGCACGACCGCAAGCGGAAAGAATTCTTCAGCGATGTCGAAGCCTACAATGCGAGGGTGGCCGAGGAAAATAAGGGACGTTCAAAAGTAAAATCGAATCCCCAGTAGGTAAAGGCGCCGCTCATGATGCTGGAACAGCTCATCGAATCTCCCTTTCTATTTGAAAAGATTATCCTCATTAACTTATAACAGAGAGGAGGGCGCATGGCTGTTAAAATACTCATCAAGCGGAACATTCCCGAAAACAGAGCCAAAGATCTCATGCCTTATTTCAGACAATTACGCGGTATTGCAAGCAGCCAGCCCGGTTACATTTCCGGAGAAACGCTCAAACGCATAGACCGAAAGGGTCAGTATCTCGTGATCAGCACCTGGCGGTCGAATGACGACTGGCGAAGGTGGGTGTTGTCTAAGGAACGCACGGAGATCCAGAACCTGATCGATTCGATGCTCGGAGAAAAAACAGAATACGAAATCTATGAATACAACCGTTAGCGACTGGACAACCCAAGGAGCGAGGCTTGCTGTTCAGATGAAGGCATTGATTTATATGTTGCCGTTTATACTGCCGAAGACATGTCGTCGAAAAAACAGGAGATGCATCGATGTCCGCTGTGTACACTAAAGAATTTGAAAAAGCCCTTGAAATCGGTCGGCCCCCAAACGTCAAGAAACTATTTCCTCATTCAAAGGCCCTGATCGTCAGCGGTAAATTTATCGACCGCGCTATGCTGGCGAAAGGAAAGGCCATAGCGCTGGCTGCCAATGGCCGGAGCCACTTTGTCATTAGAGGCGCCCTGCGTGCCGCTCAGAGCGCAAACGCAGCCCTCATCATCGAGATCGCTAAGTCAGAAGGCGGCGCCACCGCCTATTGTGCGGTGAATTACTGGAATATCGCCCGGCAAGTGGATGCCGCCTGTAATGAATTGGGAATCACCGTACCGGTGGCCATCCATGCCGACCACTATGGAATAAAAAGCGATGCCGATATCGCCGCCGCAAAAATAGAGATACCGACCCTGTTCGAGTCCGGAATTACCTCGATTGCCATAGACGCCTCGCATTTGCCTGATGACCGTAACCTTATGGCCAGTGTAGCGCTTAACCCCTACGTGCCCAAATGGGCCGGCCTTGAAACCGAAGTGGGTGAAATCAAAGGGAAAGCCGGCCTTTCAACTGTTGAGGAAGCCCTGTTTCTGATCCAGGGACTGAACGCCCATGGAATTTACCCGGACTGGATCGCCTTGAACAACGGAACGACCCACGGGATTGAAGCCAGTTCTCAAGGTATACAGGTCGAGCTGACCGGCCAGATTCACGACGCTCTGGCAAAGTATAAAGTATCCGGTGCCCAGCATGGCACGTCCGGCAACAGTTCGGAACGGTTAATGGAAATCGCCGCCAACACCCTTACGACCAAGGCCAATGTCGCGACTGCCCTGCAAATGATCTCCTGGGGTATTGAAGTCAATGATTTCGGGAATGCCATTCTCGATGAATCAGGTCGCTTCATCAAAGTGAAAGGCCAAGGCGTTACAGAGGAAATGTGGCAGGCGATGGTTGCCCATGCCGAGGCCAATGGTTTGAAAGGCGGCAACTACAAAAAACTCAATCTTCCCTTTGAAAACAAGCTCCTCGGACAGCCCATCGACATCCGTGAGCGGATGATCCAGAGGGTTGAAAACTTTGCGCACGACTTGATCGCCAACGTATTCAACGGCTCCGATACGGCTCCTTTGGTTATCCAGGCGATCTTGGCGGCGGATGGCGCCGATCCCGGCCCCAAGATTGAGAAGATTGAAAACATATCAGAATGGACACCCGAAAAGATCGCTGCGAAGGCCGCAACTTTCGCCGCAACGAAAAGCCATGAGGGTGATTTCGACGATTAAATCGTCACCGCAGAGTCGCTGGATTCATTCGCAGGGACACATTTGCCTACAAGTGGTTTCAAAGCCTTAGATCACGGCCAAGTGCAAGGTGTGGGCCGACGAAAAAACGCAGCATGGGTGTATGTCTTCAGTGTCAGGGGTAGGACCCCCTGACACTGACTGAGGCGGACCAGAACACCGCAACTTGTCCGCCCGCCTGAGGCGGATAAACCTTTGGCGGATTGGGTGTCAGGTAGGATTTTGAGACCACTTCTAACCGGCGGCCCATTCGATAATCCGGTACCATCCAGATCGCGCAAACCGCAGATGTCCCCTCAATGAAAACCATGCCGCTCAAAATCCCGGCACAGAATTCTCCTACGCTAATTCCGCTTAATATCAGCTGGTTATAAAAACCTTACCAAACAACTGCATATTTTTTATACCATCGTACATTCAGCGCGCAAATTTTTTTCCAATTTGACATTTTTTTCTTAAGGTTTTCCCCAAGGCTGCCGATAACACAGCCAGGTAATAATATCCGCCGTCTGGATTCAATACATTAGGTGACGCGAAGGTATGATGCGATGCAAATTACAAATTACCAGATGCACAATGTCTTGAAGGTCTACACGAACCATCTCAGCAGGGAAAGAACCGATAAATCCGGTCGACCGACGATACGTAAACCAAATTCGGATAGGGTTCGGATTTCAGCCGAGGGTAAACGTCAACACCTTATCGATAGGGTGGCTGCGGATATCGTGGCCCGTATCACCAAAGAGGGAATCGACGGCAGAGATTCCCGGGATTCCCATGCTGTCATTCAGAAAGAAACCATCAACGACAATTCATCCTTACAGAACCGAAATTCCCAATTTGAATACAATGTTATGAATGGGAGCGCCGAAAAGGAGACCAACACGCTGTCAGTAGAAAATGCCGGTTTCTTGATCCGGCGTATCGAAGAATTGACCGGCGGCTCGGACGAAGGTGAAACAGACATGATCTCAACCCAACCGGCTGGAGGAGGACCGGAACCCGCTTCTGATTGAGGTTAAATACCGTCGGATTCGCGTCACAATTTGGGAGATAACGGCTATGAACGCGACAGATATCATCCGCCCGCTGTATCCCGCAATCGAGATATCCAAATACCGGGTATCCGTTGCGTATGAAAGGGGGTAACTGGACATGTTTAATACCATTGGAGAAGCTGCGTTACAGAATGCCGTGCGCGTGCATTCGGTCGCTGCAGTCGGCGACAAGGAGGCAGTGGTTCAAAAAGCCATGCAGGCCAGCATACCGCGTCCGGTAGAAAAATCCAACGACAGCCGACGTTCCGATATGAATCCCAATGACGAGGATAAAAACGAAACGAAGACCCGGAATCGAATTGAAGGGAATCAGGTCGTCCTTGAAAGATATGATCGGCACGGCAAACTGGTTAAAAAGATTCCTCCGGGTTACGTCCCATTCGGCGATATCGCCTGATCGGGTCCTTAAATATGGCAAGGAGGGCCCCTATTGCGGGCCATTCCAAACCCCGGCACCGTTCCTATTCAGTGGTTTTCAATGCACGTCATGGCGGTGGCGGCCAAGCCATCGATCGGTCGTTTTTGTGTCGGAGAGGGCCATTCAGCTATCCGTTTGCGTATCTTCCCCGGCCTTGATCGCCTCCCAGATGGCATCAAGGTCGGCGGGAGATTGCTCATCAATGTCTCCTCCCCGTTTTCGAACCCGATTTTCAAGTGATTTGAAACGCTTAACGAATTTGTTGATAGCTCCTCCCAGAGCTGTTTCCGGGTGAATTCGGGCAAAACGCGCGACGTTGGTCAATGTGAACAGAATATCGCCGAATTCCATGGCCGTTTGCTCGGGCTGTTTTCTCTCGAGGGCCTGTTTGAACTCGGCCCATTCCTCTTCCGCCTTCTCCATGACGGCTGAAAGGTCAGGCCAGTCAAATCCCGCGCGGGCCGCTCGCTCGGAAATCCGGTATGCGCGCATCAGTGCCGGCAATTGAACCGGGATTGAATCAAGTGCAGATCCATCTTCTGCGTGCCCTTTTTCGCCTTTCTTGATTTGATGCCATTGCTGTCGTACGGCATCGGCGCTGTCGATACGGTCGGCGCCGAAAACGTGGGGATGTCGCCGGGTCATTTTCTCGGTGTTCCGGCGTGCAACCCCACCGATGTCGAAGAGTCCCTGTTCGCGGAACATTTCAGCCAAAAAAAACACATGGAACAGAACATCTCCAAGTTCTTCGCAGGTCTTATCGGGATGTCCGGACTCAATAGCATCGGCTAACTCGTAGATCTCTTCGGTCAAATGTTGCGTTATCGACCTGGGGGTCTGCTGTTTGTCCCATGGGCATCCCTCTTTCCCCCTGAGTGTCTGAATCAGACGCATCAGATCTTCAAGCGATTTGGCAGAAAGGGGGGAGGACTTTGAGGTCATCGCTTGAGATTCCAAAATTTTTTGACGTGTTCAATCTTGGAGGAAAATTGCTGTTTGAGATCTTTGGAAACAAATTTGACAAGCTTCTCAGATATCGTGGTCACATGGGGGGCGAGCACAGAATCCTTTATAAAGGAAGACCCTTGTGGTAGGAAGGCCGTGAAAATAACAACCAAAACCGCCACTATCAGAACTCCTTTAATCGAGCCGAAGAGGGATCCGCAAATGCGGTCGAACCACCCCAAGAAGGCGATGTTCAGCGCATACTTTATGATCACACCCAAAATACTGACGATGAAAAACACCGCACAAAAGATAACTAGGAAACTCAAAATGTTGACATAGGCCGAATTGGTCATCCAGCGCGAGAGTAGTTTAGCAATTTCTGAATAGTAGGAATAGGCGGCATAATATCCAGCCAAGACGCCGACAATAGATGACATCTCTTTGATCAGGCCTCTGAATATGCCCCGTATGACACAGAAGGCAAGAATTACGGTGGCCAGCATATCAAACGGATTCATAATATCCTCTACTCACGATCCAAAGAATGGACGTCGCGATGAGTGGCCGGTGCAAAGAAGCCATTTGCTCGACCGGCATTATAGCGGCAGATGGGCATGAATCATCGGGTAACAGAAAATAGGCGCACCTCGATGTTTCCTTGCAACCGTAATTCGATTCGGGCAGATTCGTCACCCAGGTTACGGTTTTCAAGCAGCCACAGGCTCAATCACTCATTCCCATAGCGCCCTCTGCAGAGATGCGCAGAAAATATTAAACGAAAAAATTAGCACCGGGCAGAGTTCAGAGTCAAGGTGTTTTTGAGTCTGTCGTGCGGCTGCATAGATTATTTGCAATTGGTCAAGAAGGTATGCTAAAAATTTAGGCTGTTTTTTTGGCAAGGGCAGACGATGCTTGAATAAATATTTTTCCATCGCTGAATACCGACGGTGACAGATAAAAATGACCAGTATGGAACGAACGTTTGAGATCTTCGGATGAACTCAATACCCTCAGAGCCTATTGACAACGATTCTTCCGCCAGAACCGCTACCCTCACCTTTGGGGATATCGGTCTGACACGACAGTTGTTCGGAGAACACAACGGTAACCTCAAGAAAATATCTGCTGCCCTGGATGTTCGGATCAACGTCCGGGGCAACATGGTTTTCATAGAGGGAGACGATATCGCCTCCCGTCTGACCGAAAACATATTGCATCAGCTGTATGCGCTTCTGAAAGCCAAATATCCGGTCCACCCCAACGATGTCGATTACGCCATCAACGTCCTGAGCAGCAACGACAAGGCTAATTTAAAAAATATATTCTTGGATACGATTTCGGTCAAATCCAAAAAAGGCTTCATCGCCCCCAAGAGTCACGCGCAGAAGGAATACATCGATGCCATCCGGTCCCTTGACATCGTCTTCGGCGTTGGGCCCGCCGGCACGGGCAAGACGTACCTTGCCATGGCCATGGCGGTGGAATCCCTGAATAAGGGCCGCGTCAGCCGGATCATACTGACACGACCGGCTGTCGAAGCCGGCGAAGCATTAGGTTTTCTTCCCGGTGATCTGGCCGAAAAAGTCGACCCTTACCTGAGACCACTCTATGATGCCCTGCACGATATGATGAGATTTGAAAAAGTATCGACCCTGATGCACCAGGATGTCATTGAGGTCGCCCCAATTGCTTTCATGCGCGGCAGGACGCTAAACGACTCTTTCATCATCCTCGATGAAGCTCAAAACACCACCTCCGAACAGATGAAAATGTTCCTGACGCGAATCGGTTATAATTCAAAAGCCGTCATAACCGGGGACATAACTCAAATCGATCTGCCGTCTGAGAAACAATCCGGACTTGTCGAAGCCAAAAACATCCTTCAAAATATAGCAGGCATTGGGTTTGTTTTTTTCTCCAAAATCGATGTCGTCCGGCACCGGCTTGTACAGGATATCATCAAGGCATACGAAGACTTAGAAGAAAACAAAAGGTGATGTATTGAATTCGGCACCTTCTCCCAAACCGGCAATCAGAGACCGGCAAAGCGGCATCGAGAAGCGTAAGGAATCTCTTCGAAGAATATTCCTTGAAAGTCGATATTTTCGATGGAGCCTGCTTTTGGGCCTAACGGCGGTTTTCGCCGTCTTGCTCCATCCGAAAATGGTGATGACCGGGCCTAACTACAAGCCCGGTGATGTCGCCGAAAGGGACATCAAGGCCCCCCAAAACTTTTTCATCAAGGACAGCGATGCCACGGAGATCAATCGACAGCGGACTGTCCAGGAAGTCCTGACAGTTTACGACCACGATACGGGATTGTTACCGGCCCTGACCACTCGGATCGAAACAGCTTTTGCCGAATTACGCGCTGTCATGGAAGAGGATGCCGCCCCCGAATTGCAGCGGTCGGTGGCCATTTACGGCCGTGCGGTATCGCCACGCCCGGATACGAGACTGCCCCAGGACAGCAATCAGGTCTGGGAGCACAAGGACGCGTTTGCCCGGCAAGTCGGGATCGACATCAAGGCAGACGCGTTCAATATCCTCGTCAAAGAGGTCTTTTCGAAAGACATCGTCACCGCCATTAAAAATATACTCACGGTCGTGTTGGAAAAAGGCGTCGTGTCGAACAAAACCATGTTGTTGAAAGACGGTGACAGAGGGATCGTTCTGAAAGACCTCGGCACGAAAGAGGAACAGGTTATTACGGACCTGATACAATTTTACGATCTCGACCAGGCGAAATCGATGGTGCGCATCGCCGGAGAAACCTACCTGAAGGACCACAATTACACGAGCCGATCTTTGATCATAGATCTCACCCAACAACTGATCCAGCCGAATATCACCCTCAACAAGAGTGCCACCGAAGAACGCAAGCAAGAGGCGGCCGATGCTATAAAGCCGGTGCTCTACAAAATAAAGGCCGGAGAGATGCTGCTGCGCGAAGGAGAACGGGTAACGGACATACAATTACTGAAGCTTGAAGCGCTCAAGGAGCAAATGCAAAACGACAATCTGGTTACGCGCAGTATCGGCATCGCCCTTCTGGTCATGCTCCTGCTGGTTACTTCCGTGGTTCTATACCGACCGAAATTCGGGCGTAAAATCGAAGAGCAGAACAAAAGCCTGCTGTTTGTCGCCGTCGTTTTTTTGGGGGTGCTCGTGACCGCCCATCTGACCGTTTACCTGTCAGAATCCCTTGCCGGCCGGGGATCCTCCGAATTGGCGGCCGTCTCAATCGTGTATGGTGCGCCCATCGCCTCCGGCGCGATGATCATCTGCCTTTTTCTCGGGTTCGAACTCGCCGTCCCCTGCGCCGTGGTTATGGCTATTCTCGTGGCAATGATTTTTCAAACCGATTTCACCCTCTTCATCTATTTCCTCCTGAACGGCACGATGGCCGCATACTGGATTCGAAACTGCAGAGAGCGCAAGGTGTTCATCAAGGCCGGCACCCAGCTTGGCCTCCTCAACATGATCCTGGTGACAGCCATTGACGTTTTCCTCACTCAACTTACGGGGAAGAAATTACTCTGGGACTGGACGTTCGGGTTTCTGGGCGGCATCGGCTCCGGTATCGTCGCTGCGGGCATTATTCCCATGGTAGAGATTGCATTTGACTACACCACCGACATCAAACTGCTCGAACTGGCGAACCTCGATCGGCCGATTCTCAGAAAATTGCTCATTGAAGCCCCCGGTACCTACCATCATTCGGTCATCGTCGGATCAATGGTGGAAGCCGCGGCTTCGGAAATCGGTGTCAACTCCCTACTGGCCAAAGTTTGCGGCTATTATCACGATATCGGAAAAATTAAAAAGCCCTTGTACTTTATCGAGAACCAAAGAGACGGCAAAAACAAGCACGACAAGCTGGCACCGTCCATGTCGAGCCTAATTCTGGTGGCCCATGTAAAAGACGGTGTCGAAATCGCCAAGAATAAGCGTTTGGGTTCGGCCATATTCGACACGATTCAACAGCATCATGGCACCAGTCTGATCACCTATTTTTACGAAAAAGCCCGACAGCAAAGGGGCGAAGATGTCGTCAATATCGACGATTTCAGGTACCCGGGGCCAAAACCGCAAACCCGGACGGTCGCACTGGTGATGCTGGCCGATGTGGTCGAAGCAGCCTCTAGATCCCTGGCCAATCCCACGCCTTCGAGAATCCAGGGCCTGGTGCAGAATCTGATCAACAAAGTGTTCTCCGATGGCCAACTCGACGATTGTGATCTGACCCTCCGGGATCTCCACAAAATTGCCACAAGTTTTAATAAAATACTCAACGCCATCCACCACCATCGTATTGAATATCCCGAATTACGATCGACAACCACCGAGATTAGGAAAAATGGGAATTCTGATCGACAACCGGCAAAGCAAGCACCGGATTCCGCTCGGAAAAATGCGGAAAAAGGCGTACGCCGCATTAAACGCCTTGGGCAGTCCTGAAGCAGAGCTTTCCATTGTGTTCGTTGATGATGACGAGATCGCCGTCCTAAACCGGCAATACCTGAACCGCAAGGGCACCACGAACGTCATCGCTTTCCCAATGAGAGAAGGTGCGTATTCGGAGATATCGCCACTGCTTCTCGGAGACGTCGTTATTTCTGTCGATACGGCCGCGCGCGAGGGCAAACAGGCCGGAATGGCAATGGAAACGCGCCTCGAGGAACTCCTCATACACGGCATTTTACATCTCTTCGGGTACGAACACGAAACCAATCCGGAAGATGCCCGGCAAATGGAGAATAAATATCTGGAATTGATTCACCTGACGCGCGCGCTTCAAAAGGAATAGAAATGATTTCAAAGCCTTAGATCGGTGCGAAGATCAAAGCGCGGACCGGCAATAAGCGCGGCATGCATCCGGGTATGTTTGCCGGGGCCCGGGGAAGTGACCCAGCGACCCTGCCATATGATTAGCCCTTGACACGCCATTTGGCATTAACTTAGGCGGATTCGGTGTGAGATGCGATTTTGAAAGGACATCTCCCCGCTATCGGGCCGTGGGCTTTTATGCGCCGGTCACCGCTAGCATACAGGGTAGTATGGATATTCCTATGGTGGCGCACAACTCATGGTCAAGCAACGAACCGTCTATACTTCATCTGATCACACAGGAGGATCAATGGCGAAACTGAACGTACAAATCGACCAGGTGGCGACTCTCAGAGAGGCCGGCAGAGCAGCATATCCGGAGCCGTCCGCCGTCGCTGTCCTGGCAGAACTGGGAGGCGCCGATGGTATCGCCGTGCATTTGCGCGACGATCGGCGCCATATTCAGGATCGCGACTTGAGAATCCTGCGCAGAATCGTGCACACCAAACTCGAGCTCAAGATGACGGCGACATCGGAAATGCTCGGCGTGGCACTGAATATCAAACCGGATGTGGTCATTCTCGTTTCGGAAATGCGGGAGGAATCTTCATTCGATGGCGGTCTCGACCTGATGGTGCACAAAACCAGCGTGGCTGAAATGGTCAACAACCTCGAAAACAGCGGTATCCCGGTGGGTGTTTTCATCGAACCCGATCCCGAACAACTGAAACTGGCCCACCAGTGCAATGCCAATAGCGTGGAGATCAACACGGGATCATTTTGTGAGGCCGCCACAAGCGCCAAACGCACCCATATTTTCGCCCGAATCGTGGATGCAGTAAAACTGGCCCACCGTTTAAAGATAGGCGTGCACGTCGGCAATGGGGTGGGGTATCATACGATCGCCGCCTTCGAAGGCCTGAAAGAAATTGACACGTTTACCATTGGGCACAGCATTGTATCCCGCGCTGTTATGGTCGGTATGGAAACGGCTGTCAGGGATATGCGGCGCCATATCAAGGAGCTTTAACGCCGCGTACCGCGTGCTGGACAATACCTCTATCGGGAATGAGGGATGCCGCCCGAAAAGCTCGCGTACCGTTCGACCACGGTGATCAGCGCCTTACAAATTGTATTGAATCAGATGTTCGTTTCAACCACATACTGCAGGGGGGCGGACGAATGTATCTTGTTACTGCAAGCGAAATGCAGGAAATGGACCGGCGAACGATTGAAACGTTCGGAATACCCGGAAGAGTCCTGATGGAAAACGCCGGACGCGGTGCCACCGATTTTCTCATCGAGCAGTATCCGGATATCGCCAGCCTCAGGGCCGGAATCATCGCGGGACGCGGAAACAATGGCGGTGACGGATTCGTGATCGCTCGTTACCTGACCCAAAGGGATGTCAATGTCACCGTATACCTGCTTACAGAAACCGTCGGGTTAACGGGAGATGCGGCCGCCAATTTTGCTTTGCTTGCACCGCTGGGTGTTGCGGTGATCGTCCTACCGGATTCAAATTCTTTTGAGGGTGCCAAAGACTCCATGCGTGACAGGGATCTGTGGGTCGACGCCATTTTGGGCACCGGATTAAAATCGAATGTTCGCGCTTATTATCGGGAAGCCATCGACTTCATCAACAGCCTAAACAAACCGGTGTTTTCCGTGGATGTTCCTTCAGGGTTGAATGCCGACACCGGTCAGCCCTGCGGAACCAGTATACGGGCTGGTGCCACCGCAACCTTTGCTTTCGCCAAAACCGGCCATTACCAATATCCCGGTGCGGCGTTAACCGGAAAATTGAGAGTCATCGATATCGGCATTCCACCGCACATTGCCGAAGAGGTCGATCCGAAACAGTTTCTTCTGACGCCAGATGATATTCGCGATTATTTCAAACCCCGTCCTCAAAATACCCACAAAGGACGAACCGGACGTGTGTTTGTTCTCGCCGGATCGCCGGGCAAGACCGGCGCAGCGGCCATGACCGCTGCGGCTGCCATGCGTGCCGGCGCCGGCCTGGTAACAGTAGGGGTGCCGCAAGGCCTCGAACCGATTGTGGCCACCCAATCCCTGGAAGTTATGACGGCAGCATTACCTGAAACCGACGGTGGGGTTCTCGGAGAAGCGTCGCTGGATGCCATCCTTCGACTGCTGGAAGACAAACGCTGTCTGGCTTTGGGACCGGGAATGAGCCAAACAGACGAAACCAGATCACTTGTACATCAACTGCTGGCACAATGCCGTCTGCCGCTGGTGATCGATGCCGACGGACTGAACAACATCGCCGGCGCGACGGATCTGCTCCGTCAGTGTGCGGCGCCTGTGGTCATTACGCCGCATCCCGGTGAAATGGCCCGCTTGGTTGAAACAAGCGTCCAAACCGTCCAGGAAAATCGACTCGCCTGTGCCCGCGAATTTTCGCGGACCTTCAAGGTCCATGTTGTGCTGAAGGGCGCCGGAACCGTCATCGCCCATCCCGACGGTTTCGTCTTTACCAATTCAACCGGCAACCCCGGTATGGCATCCGGTGGCATGGGAGACGTTCTAACCGGCCTGATTGCCGGTTTCATAGCCCAGGGATTTGCCGTCGAAGCCTCTTGTCACCTCGGTGTTTACCTTCACGGGGCAGCGGCCGACAGCCTTGCAGCGCAAAAAGGCCCCTGGGGGTATCTTGCCTCGGACCTCATGGACAGAATACCTTCAGAAATATTATCCCAATCGGCTCATCTGAAACCAATCAACCCCTTATGAGGCCGACCCGCCGGATCTTTCTGTCAGCGTCGGCAAATGGACCTATGAATCGCCTCAAAATAAAAGCAACGACACGTTCGGTCGCTGAAACCAAGGCCCTCGGCGAGACGATGGGGAGATTTCTCGCCGAAGGGTTGGTGATCGCTTTGACCGGGGATCTCGGCAGTGGCAAGACGGCCTTTGTTCAAGGGCTTGCAAGGGGCTTGCAAGTGCCGGCGGAATATTATATCACCAGCCCCACTTTTACCCTGATCAACGAGTACCCGGGACGATTGACTCTTCAGCATGTCGACCTTTACCGCATCGGTCACTCCGGAGAAGTCGATGATATCGGGTTGCACGACATTATGCATGGAGACGGGGTTACAGCCATCGAATGGGCTGACAGAATTCAATCCGAACTGCCGGGGCAGAACCTGCAGATCCACTTCGAGGTGACGGATGTGCAGTCACGCATTTTGACGCTAATCGCCGCTGGATCTGCTGCCGTCACTATGCTAAAACGCATCGCTAAAACAGTTGAGGAGAAAAAATGGGTTTGATTGTGCAGAAGTACGGTGGAACCTCCGTTGCGGATTTGGAGCGGATACGCAATGTTGCCAAACGGGTGGCGTTTGCCTATGACGGCGGTAACAATGTCGTGGTGGTTATTTCGGCCATGGCCGGGGTCACCGACGGTCTGACCAAAATGGCGTCTCAAATCAGCAACAGACCCGAGAAAAGAGAGTTGGACGTTCTGCTGGCTACCGGCGAACAAACCACTGCCGCCCTGCTGGCTCTGACACTGAACGAAATGAATTATCCAGCCCGTTCATTGCTCGGATTTCAGGCCGAAGTACGCACCAACTGCGACTATGGTAATGCGCGCATTTTGGACATCGGCACCGAACGCGTCAGACAGCTGATGACCGGTCGCAACATCGTCGTCGTGGCGGGTTTCCAGGGCTGTGACCCTAATGGCAACATCACCACATTGGGCCGCGGTGGTTCGGATACTTCGGCCGTGGCCATCGCGGCCGCGTTGAAGGCGGATATTTGTGAAATCTTCACTGACGTTGACGGCATTTATACCGCCGATCCCAACATCTGCCCCAAGGCCCGTAAACTGAAAATGGTATCTTACGACGAAATGCTGAACATGGCCAGCCTGGGTGCCAAGGTCCTGCAGATTCGATCGGTGGGATTTGCAAAGAAATATAACGTTCGCGTACACGTCAGATCATCCTTTAACGAAGAGGAAGGAACCATGGTCATTAATGAAGATGCCGGCATGGAAAAACTGATCGTTACGGCGGTGACACACGATAAAAACCAAGCCCGCATCACACTCAAAAAAGTTCCCGACCAACCGGGAATTGCGGCTAAAATCTTCACCCCCATCGCCGAGGCGGGAATCATCGTGGACATGATCATTCAAAACACCCGCGCCAAGGGTAAGACTGATCTGACATTCACGGTGCCGGTCACGGATTATGAACGGGCCATGGAAATCGAGAAGGTTGTGGCCCGGGAGATCGGAGCCGAAAAAGTGTTCGGCGGCAAAAATATCGCCAAAGTTTCAGTAATCGGGGTGGGTATGCGTAACCACTCCGGGGTGGCCTCCACCATGTTCAATGTTCTGGCCGAAGAAAACGTCAACATTAGCATGATCAGCACATCCGAAATCCGGATCTCCTGCGTTATCGAGGAAAAATATACCGAACTGGCCGTGCGGGTTCTGCACACGGCCTTTGGGTTGGACCGGGAAAATAACGCGTAAATTTGCAACCATTTTCAGGTATGCTGAAATATGGCGTGCGATTAATTCCATAAACTCGGTGTTGCACTAACAGTGAAAAAATTCAGCTCCGATCAATTGATCACCGTGCTGCTTCTGATTTTGTTGATGCTCGGTGTGATCCTTTACCGGCAGCTGACCTTCTTCTAATTTGTCACGGCACCGTTCCGAATTCGGTAGTCCTGCGCATCGAACATGCAATTAGAAATCAAAGGAATATAATGACAAGCGCCAAAAACCAATGCGCATCACGGCAGAATTTCTTACGGCCGTCTCTCCGGAATGGATTGCCATCCACAAGGTCACCATCGTCGGCGTTGCCCGTCTGTTGACGGCGGATAGAAAATCCAGTAGATTTGCTCCCTTTTTGACAGGACAGTCAATACAGCGTGCCGGAAAGGAACCCTGAATTTGGAAAATCTTACCCCCAGGAGAATTTTTTTCACCAAAGGCGTCGGTTATCATCGCAATAAACTTCAGAGTTTTGAACTGGCGCTTCGTGACGCCGGTATTGAAAAATGCAATCTGGTCTACGTATCCAGTATCTTTCCACCGGACTGCAAGATCATATCACGGGAGGCCGGCATCAAAGCGCTCAAGCCCGGCCAGATCACATTTGCGGTTTTGGCGCGTGAAGACACGAATGAACCCAATCGCCTGGTCTCGGCCGCCATCGGACTGGCACGACCCAAAAATCATGAGCAGTATGGGTACATCTCCGAGCATCACGGGTTTGGGGCAACGATGAAGAAATCGGCCGATTTCGCCGAGGATCTCGCGGCGACCATGCTGGCATCAACTTTGGGAATAGAATTGGACCCGAATGTGGCCTGGAACGAACGCAAACAGGTTTATCAGGTTGGCCAGAGACTGTTTGTCACCCGCAGCGTCGCCCAGTCGGCCAAAGGACATAAGAACGGCCTTTGGACCATCGTTATTGCCGCAGCCGTCATGCTCCTGACTTGAGCCGCTCAAAGCATCAGCGATAGTGTCCGAAGGCCAAACAGAACCAATAGAGGACATCTCGTCATGCCGTCCCGCTCGATGTTCAAAGATCATCCGGATATTGTTCCCCCCTATCTTGCGGATAAAATGACCGTTACCGAACTGGTCGACACGATGGGTCAGACATCCTTTGAGGCCAGAAATGTATTCCGCGCGGCCCGGCTGTTGACCCGCATGGTGACAGAAGATGACACTATCTGGCTCGGCATCGCCGGTGCCGGCATTGCCGGTGGAATGGGGGGCATGATTGTTTCCCTCATCGAAGCCGGTGTCATTGACGTGATCTGTTCAACCGGCGCCCAAGTTTACCACGACTTGCATTTCGCCTTCGGACTTCCGGTAAAAGCCATTTCACCCGCATGGGACGACGATGCCTTGCGGCGACATGGGGACACACGCATTTACGACATCGGTATCCGGGAAAAAGAAACCCTCGAAGCCCAGGATGAGATCATTCGTCGCTTCGTACAGGAACGCTATCAAAAGCACCTGGCTGGAAAACCGTTGTCCAGTTGGGAATTCAACCGGGCGCTGGGTCACTGGGTCATCGAAAAGGGCACATACCCCCGGCGCAGCTTTGTCGCCGCTGCTGCCGAACACGGCGTCCCCATATTCTGGGATTCATTGGCCAACCATTCCATCGCCATGAATCTCGTACTGACTGACCGCCTGGGGTTTCCAGTTGTCCTGTCTGCACAAAAGGATATCTTTGACTCGGCTGCCATTGTCTTCGCCTCCGCTCAGACCGGCTTCGTTGAACTGGGCGGTGGCGGGCCCAAGAACTTCATTCAGCAAACCAGCCCAACCATCAGCCAAATACTCGGCGTCGATTTCGAAGGCGCCGATCGCGGCCTTCAAATCGGAACGGCGCTCGAAAGGGAGGGCAGCTTGTCCGGTTGTACCTTCAGCGAATCGGTGACCTGGGGCAAATACCGAAGGGCAGACGACGAAAAACTGGTCCAAATCTGGGGCGAATACAGTGTTATCTTTCCCATTCTGGCGGCCTATGTGTTAGAAAACTGTAACGAAGGGTCGCCGAAAAACATGAGCGCGCAAATGCCGACATTTATAAAAAAATTGGAGCAGGCCCTTTGAAACTGCACCCCCGACCGTTTCTTGATCCCGGTCATGAGTATACCGACTTCGACCGGGCCGCGGTGGTGATCCTGCCGGTCCCCTACGAGGGCGGTGTGAGCTACGGAACCGGCACCGCCCAGGCGCCTGAGGCCGTCATAGCCGCTTCGCATCAACTGGAACTCTATGATGAAGTTCTGAAGGGCGAGCCTTTCCGCATGGGAATCGCAACGGTAGTGCCGCCCACTTTACCGACTGACCCCGCAGGTGTGCAGGCGACGGTTTACCGGTGCGCCGCTGAACTGGTCGATCAGGGTAAATTCGTGGTCCTTATCGGCGGCGATCATTCGGTCAGCAGTGGCTTCGCCCGGGCCCTGCATGCGAAGCACGGTTCGTTATCGGTGATCCAGATCGACGCTCATGCCGATCTGCGGGATACTTATGAAAACAGCCGCTTGAGCCATGCGTGTGTGATGTCCCGCATTCGGGAACTGACGGAAAGCACCCTCCAAATCGGCATTAGAAGCCTATCCGGAGAGGAAGCGCACCGCATTGAACGCGAAAACCTGGCGGTATGCACCATGTCGATGTATCGCAGGGGTGATTTCGATATCGATGCGGCCATCGACGCGCTGCAGGATCCGATTTTTTTGACTGTTGATGTGGACGCATTTGACTGGAGCGTCATTCAAAGCACCGGCACCCCCGAGCCCGGCGGATTCTACTGGGACGAGGCATTGGAACTGTTGGGAAAAATTTTCGATCGCAGAACTGTTGTCGGATTCGATGTCGTGGAGCTTTCCGCCCAGGCTCATGATGCCAACTCACCCTTTGCCGTGGCAAAAATGATCTACAAGATGTTAGGTTTCAAACTGGCAACCGCCGTTCGCAAGGGGCCGCTCAATTGGCCGGAACGACCTCACGGGAACATCTTCTGATAAAAGTCAAACCCCGCACCGGTCCCTCATTTGCGCACGGCAAAAAGGGATTTCCAGGGCTCAACCGTGTCACGGACGCTGAATCAGCCCGCCGACAACGCTTGAAATATTTCTTCGTTTGTCCGCTGAACGGCCTCGGCAATATCAGCCGCCCTCAGGATCGGACGACCGATGACCAGAAGGTCGGCACCGTTTGCCACCGCCTGAGCGGGTGTTGCCGTCCGTTCCTGGTCGTCGGCTTTCAGATACCAGAGCGGCCGGATGCCGGGACAGATTTTTTTTATGGCAACGCTGCGAATCCGGTGCAAATCAGCCGCCGAACAGACGAGGTATTCATACCGCGACACGGCATCCGCGGCCATCCACTCGACCATCTGAGCCAGGGTTTCACCCTTGTAGTACCGTTTGAATACCTTATGTTCCATGGAGGTGAGGATCGTCACTCCGGCTATGTGATCGCGCGGCAGTCCATGGTTGGGCGGATCGTACCCAGAGGTACAGTGGACCGTCGTAATATCGGCTCCGGCAGCGATATGAAGCGACAGGGATTCGGTCATCGCACTGGGAATATCGTAGAGTTTAAAGTCGAGCATGACTCTGCCGTAGTCTCTGATGTCGGTCAATACATTCAAACCGTGCTCGAGAATGCTGCGGCGAATCTTGTATCCCCACACCAGGTCTTTGGTCTTGGTCATGACCTCGCGCGCCTGAGCCCATGTAACGTGGTCCAGTGGTAGAATGATTCTGCTGTTCATCTGCCCTCCAATTCAAAACCATAAATATCGCTTTTATGGTGAGTTACATATAGATATGCCTAAGATCCGAGAGTGCCCCGTCGGGCACTGCCGGTTTGGTCACCTATCATCGGTGAGGCCGTCGATGCGGAATAAACAGACCATAAACGAAAAAGATTTCGACATAAAGAGCTTTATGAAACTTCTGTTCTTTCAAAACAATCTATTGAAATAATGGACTTTTTAATGATATAAGAGATTGTTTGTCTATCGTATTCAGGAAATGACGATCACATTTGATCACCGGGGCCCTATGAGTATTGAAGTGCAGCAACAGACGATACCCTCCGGAAGTTATTGGGTCGGGGCAACCGGGCCGACGCTTCTCCAGTCCTTCCTCGGCACCTGCGTGGGTGTTGCCGCGTATGATCCCCAAGTCGGCATCGGTGGGATGATTCACCTGCTGCTGCCCGAACCGGTTGGATCCGGTGCAGAGCAGATCGACGCCCGTTATGCCCGCACCGGTATACCCCTGTTCCTCCGCGAGCTTTACCAGGCCGGTGCCACCCGGGATAACCTGACCGCCGTTATCGCCGGCGGCGCTCTCGTGGGCCCCCTGAGCACAACCGATCTGGATTTGAACATCGGCGGCCGCACGGCTGAAGTGGTCAATGGGCTGCTGGCCGAGGAGGGCATCTCCATCGCGCACTGGGAAACCGGCGGTTTCTTCACCTGTAGCTTGAGTCTCGACATGTCGACGTTCTCGTATCGCATCGAGCCTGTCGGTAGAGAGGATAACCACACTGAGGTATCGGTAAAACCCGCCTCGCGCGAAGATATCCTGTTGGTCATGGAAAGCATCCAACCGATTCCGCAGGTGGCGCTGAAAATCTTGCACATGATCGACACCGGATCGTGCGACACCCAAGCGATTGCCGAGGAAATAAAAAAGGACCAGGTCATCAGTGCCCGAACGATCCAGCTTTGCAACTCGGCCCTGTTTGCCAAGAAAAACAGGATCGAATCTCTCGACCACGCCCTGGTTTACCTTGGTGAAAACCTATTCGTGCGAATGATCATTTCGGCAGCGGTCGAGAATTTCTTCGACGCTTCCGCGCGGGGATATTCCCTTTGCATGGGCGGCCTCTTTCATCATGCCGTCGGCACGGCGGTCATTGCCGAGAAAATCGCTCATTTTACGGGGGCTGCCGAACCTTCCACAGCATACACGGCCGGGTTGCTCCACGATATTGGCAAGGTGGTGCTCGATCAGAATATTGCATCGGCCTACCCGCTCTTCTACCGCAGAATCAATCGCGAAGACGAACTGTCGACCCAGGTCGAAAAAGACCTGTTCGGCATCGACCACACGGTTATCGGTAGCAAACTCGCCGATATGTGGGCCTTTCCGGAGTCTCTGAAAGACTGCATCGCATGCCACCACGAACCTGAAAAGGCTCCTCAGCATACCCGGCTGGTACATATCGTCTATCTGGCCGATCTCCTTATGGCCAGGTTCAACACCGGCCTGGAGTTGGAGGGTATGGGTGGAGGGTCCATAGAAGATCGGCTGCACCGGGTGGACCTCAAACCCGGAGACCTTACGGCCATCATCGACCTCATTCCAAATGCACTTTTCAGCACCGATGCCGATACAGCTCTGCCGGGGTAACGGTTATGAACCTGAGTGATCACCAAAAAGAAAACTTGCGCAAACTCCCCGGAGTCGACGTCATTCTCGAAAGGGTCAAGGCAGACCCGTTTTTCGACGACATTCCGCGATCCGTTCTGATCCGTGCCATCCGGTCCGTACTCGAAGAGCGACGGCAAATTATCGTCCAGGATGGCCACGCGCGCCCCCCTGAAGACAATCTCTCCGAGCGGGCGATTACAGCAAGTGTCAAGCGGACCGTCGAGCAGGCATCGGCTCTGAATCTGCGCCGCACCATCAATGCCACCGGCATTGTCGTTCATACGAATCTGGGACGGTCGCTCCTGGCCGAAGCCGCCATTGAGAACCTTATTCAGATAAGCAGCCGGTACTCGAACCTGGAATATGACCTGAAAAAAGGGAAGCGCGGATCCCGTTACGCCGCCGTGGAAGATATTATCTGTGAAATCAGCGGCGCCGAAGCCGCCATGGTTGTCAACAATAATGCCGGTGCCGTCCTGCTGGCGCTCGAGACCGTGGCCAGAAATAAAAAGGTCATCGTTTCCAGGGGAGAGTTGGTGGAAATCGGCGGATCATTCCGAATACCGGACGTTATGGCCAAGAGCGGTGGCATTTTGTGCGAGGTTGGCACCACCAATCGCACGCACCTCAGGGATTATGAAAATGCCATCGACGACCAAACCGCCCTGCTGCTCAAAGTTCACAAAAGCAATTACAGTGTCGTCGGATTTTCAGCCGAAGTGCCCCTCAGGGATCTCGTTACCCTGGGTCGCAAATACAACCTTCCGGTCATGGAAGACCTTGGCAGTGGGACCTTTGTCGACTTTTCTCGGTACGGTCTGATGAAAGAGCCGACAGTACAGGAATCCGTCGCTGCCGGTGCCGAAATCATCACCTTCAGCAGTGACAAGTTGCTGGGCGGTCCTCAGGCCGGTATAATTGTCGGTATGATCGACACCATCAACCGCATCAAAGGAAATCCGATCAATCGGGCCCTGCGAATCGACAAAATGACGCTCGCGGCTTTAGAGGTCACATTGCGGCTCTATCGGGATCCCGAAAAAGCGGTTCAGACGATCCCCACACTGCGTATGCTGCTGCTGCCTGTGGCGGAGCTTGAAGAAAAAGCCGACCGGTTGAAAAAACTTCTTGAAGGGGTCGGTGAGGGTCGTCTGGCGATCCGGGCGCTCGATCTGTCGTCTCGGCCCGGCGGCGGTTCAATGCCGATGCTGGAACTGCCCAGTAAATGCCTCGGCCTAAAAGTGAGCGGGATGTCGGTCAATGCGATTGAAAAGGCCATGCGCCGTCACATCCCCCCTATTATCGGCAGAATCGAAGAGGACATGTACATCATGGATATGCGCACTATCCAAGATGACGAACTGGAGATCATTCAGAACGCATTTCAAACCATACTGCAGAAGGACTGAAAATGACCCAGGATTCGAAAGACTTGAGACTCGACCTACCGGCTGCCCGCAACTTCATCATCTCCAAAGCGCACACCGTGACCAAACCGACGTGCAACCCTACCATCGAACCGGATGAAAACGGCGGACTTCTATCGACCTATCCCCATCTGCTCAAGGGCAAGTCCCTGATGATACGTTCCATGAGCCGCCTGGAGGAAGTTTCCGTTTTCGGCACCGCCATGGTTCAAATCGACGGAATCCAATCCGAACCAAATTCAGTCTGTGGCGCCGTCTCTCGTGACATTCAGCTCAAGGTTGCCCAGGCCATAGAAGCCGCCTGCCAGTCAGTGGATGGTTTGTGGGGGCTTTCCGACAACGCTGCCTTCGGATGTTTTTTCCCCGGATGCAACCAGACGGAAACTGTAGATCTGGCCGGCAGGATCAAGAGTATATTGGCCGCAGGCTGCCATCATACCGTAACGATCGGTATCGCCGCTTTCCCCACGCTCGGCTACAAGAAAGACCAAATCCTCGAAAACGCCGGCAAGGCGCTGGAACATGCGAAGTTCTTCGGATCCGACAGCCTGGTTTGCTTCGACGCCATCAGCCTCAATATCAGCGGTGACAGGCTTTATGACGACGGCGATTTCCAGGGGGCCATCAACGAATTCAACACCGCTCTTTTGATCGATGCCAAAGACGCCAATCTGCATAACAGCCTGGGGGTGTGCTACGGTGTTACCGGAGAATTCACAAAAGCGCTCGATCAATTCGCCGCCGCAATCGCTCTTGATTCAAATGAAGCCCTGTCGCACTATAATGCCGCACTTGTCCATCTGCTTCTGGGGGAACGGGACAAAGCCATGGCCCACCTTCTCAAAGCAGACAGAAGTCCGCACCAATTGCACGAGGTGGCCCTGCAGCTGGGTCGACTGCACCTCGAGGACAAGGCCCTGGATAAAAGCAGGGACTACCTGGAAAAAGCGGCCGCCCTGCCGCCGCAATCGAGCGCCGTGTACGCGCTGCTTGGGGAATGTTTTGCGGGGCTCGGCCTGACCGGTGATGCCGTCACTGCGTACAAAAAGTCATTGCGGCTGAACGCCAACGATGCCGCATCGCTCTCCGGTCTGGGTTGGCTGTACGATACCATGGATAAAAATGCGGATATCGCCAAGACGTTTTGCCGACACAGCACAGAAATTGCCCCCCAGAACGGCCTCTACCGCTACCGACTAGGAAGGCTTTATTACAAGGAAAGTCGATTTGAAAAGGCCAAACTAGAGTTTCAGGCGGCCGTCGACTTGGGGTACGACGCGGCGTCGGTCGATCTTGAAAATGTTGAAAACCGCCTCTTGGACAAGGCTTCCTGATCAATGGACGATCTCATTCTGAATATCCTGTCCGAAAGCCTGACGGTCAAAAAACACGCCGTAAGGAACAACCTGGAAAGCATTCAAACAGGTGCTCAACGTCTGGCTGACTGCATGGCCGCCGGATACAAGGTCCTCATCTTCGGTAACGGCGGCAGTGCGGCTGATGCCCAACATATTGCGGCCGAATTTGTCAATCGATTCATGATCGAGCGTCCGCCCATGGCAGCGGTTGCCCTGACAACCGACACCTCGATCCTGACAAGCATCGGCAATGACTATCATTTCGAAGATATATTCTCCAAACAGGTTCAGGCCCTGGGGAAAAAGGGCGACATCGCATGGGGCATCAGCACCAGCGGGAATTCACCCAATGTGCTCAAAGGACTGCAGGCCGCCAAGGAAATGAACTTGTATACCATCGGACTCGGGGGACGGGGCGGGAAAATGGTTTCTCTGGTCGACCTGGCCCTGACGGTGCCATCCGATACCACAGCCAGAATACAGGAAACCCATCTGACCATTGCCCATATACTGTGCGAGCTTGTCGAAAGGATGCTTTATCCGCAACATTTTAAATAAACGCAAACTCTGCTTAAGGCTTGATTTTTCCTACCGGTTGATTATTATGCCATGTTTACCCTCCCTTCCATCAATATAATAAAGTTTGGGTCCGAAGATGCCGGACGCAGCCTGGGGTTACACCGAACGGCGCATGCGCACGGAATGTGATCCGGCAGAAGGCGGCGGTAACGACATTCAGACAGCCGAGAATATGGTACTGGCAAAAGGGCTGCCGGCACCGCTGCTTCCGGCCATTTGCGGAGTGTTATGCCGACTTAAGGAATTCGAGGAGATCGTCATGCCAATATATGAATATCATTGTGAAGACTGTAACAGGGATTTCGAATGCCTGGTTTTCGGTGAAGAACAGCCGGATTGCCCGACCTGCAACAGCACAAGTGTCTGCAGGCTGATGTCGACTTGCGGCTTTGTCAGTAAGGGCAGTGGCGGCCATACGGTCGCCAAGTCCGCCGGTTCTGCCTGCAGTGGCTGTGCCGCCTCCAGCTGCTCGGGCTGTGGTCATTGATCATGAAAGATTCGCTGCGAATCGGTACCAGGAGGAGCCAGCTCGCTCTGTGGCAGGCCAACTGGGTTAAATCGGAGCTGCTCAAGCGCTATCCTTCCCTTTCGATCCAGCTCGTCACCATTAAAACCAAAGGTGATAAAATTCTGGATGTTCCGCTGGCGAAAGTCGGCGGTAAGGGGCTTTTTGTAAAAGAAATCGAAGAAGCGCTGCTGGATAACCGGGTCGACTTGGCGGTTCACAGCATGAAAGACATGCCGGCCGACCTGCCGCCCGGTCTCTGTATCGGCCCGGTGCCCCAACGCGCGAATCCGGCCGATGTTCTGATTGCCAAAGATAACGTTCCTCTTGCCCGGCTCCCCGCCGGCGCCCGGATCGGAACCAGCAGTCTCCGCCGGGCGGCTCAGTTGCGCTGCGCCCGCCCTGAAATAGACATCGTCCCGCTGAGAGGTAACCTGGACACCCGCTTGAGAAAACTGGTTGATCCGGCCGAAGCGCTCGACGCGATCATACTTGCCGCCGCCGGTGTTCTGCGTCTCGGTTTGGAAAATCGTATCACGGAGTATCTCGATAGCCGTATCATGCTGCCGGCAGCCGGTCAGGGTGCCCTTTGCATCGAGGTCCGGCAGAGCGACCGCGCGGTCGCTGAAATAGTCGATATCCTGAATCATCCCCCCACTGCGCTGGCTGTCGCAGGTGAACGCTCTTTTTTGCATCGACTAGAGGGCAGTTGCCAGGTTCCCATCGCAGCTTACGCCGAAATTGAGGGTAACCGGATCCAGCTTGACGGTCTCGTGGCCGATGTCGATGGCCGCAAGGTCATTCGGGAACGCCATGACGGACCGGCGGATTCTGCAGAGACGATCGGCCGCGAACTCGCCGATCAACTCCTCGCCAAGGGCGCAGACAAAATTCTGGAGGAACTGGCAGCCGATGAATAACTTCCCGCAAAATGGATTGGTCTACCTCGTGGGGGCGGGCCCCGGCGACCCCGGCCTGATAACCGTCAAGGGGCTGGAATGCATCCGCAAGGCTTCCGTCATCATTTACGACTACCTGGCCGCCCCTTTCCTGTTGACATACGCCCGCCACGATGCCGAGCTTATATACGTCGGCAAGAAAGGCGGTGATCATACGCTTTCACAGGAGGGGATCAACGCCCTCATCGTAGAAAAAGCCCGGGGGGGTGCGACGGTTGCCCGATTGAAAGGTGGTGATCCGTTCATATTCGGCCGGGGCGGGGAAGAAGCTGAGGTCCTTGTCGACGCGGGCATCCCGTTTGAAATCGTACCGGGCGTCACCTCCGCTATTGCCGCACCGGCCTATGCCGGAATCCCGCTGACCCACAGGAAATACACCACCTCTGTCGCGTTCGTCACCGGGCATGAAGATCCATCCAAGGAGGTCTCGACTATCGACTGGGACGCCTTGTCTAAGGGCATCGGCACCCTGGTGTTCTTTATGGGTGTTAAAAATCTGCCCCAGATCACCCGGCGCCTGATTCAACACGGCAAGCCGGCCGGCACTCCGGTGGCCCTTGTCCGCTGGGGGACAACCGCGCGCCAACAGACGGTATCCGGCACACTCGAGAATATCGTCCAGCGCGCCAAAGACGCCGGGATTAAAGCCCCGGCCATTATCGTCGTGGGTGACGTGGTGACATTGCGGCCGGCCATGAAATGGTTCGACAAACGGCCCCTGTTTGGCAAACGGATCGTCGTCACCCGGGCCAGAGCTCAGGCCAGCGACCTTATCCAGCTTTTGTCCGAACTCGGTGCCGAGTGTCTCGAATTCCCGACGATCAAAGTCGAACCACCAACAGACTGGTCGCCTTTGGATAAAGCGCTTGAAAATATCGGCGATTACAGCTGGTTGGTTTTCACCAGTGTCAACGGCGTAAAGTTCTTCTTTGAACGGCTTTTTGCGCTGGGCAAGGATGTCCGCATTCTGGGACACTTGCATACCGCTGCTATCGGTCCGGCAACCGCCGAAAAACTGATGGGTTTTGGCCTGAAAAGCGACATCATTCCGGACAGCTACCGGGCAGAGGCCGTCGTGGCGGCTTTCGGGCGATTGGATATTGTCGGCCAAAAAATCCTGCTGCCGCGGGCGGCGGAAGCACGCCCTATTCTGCCGCAGGAGCTGACAATGATGGGGGCCACGGTCGATGAAATCACCGTATATCACACCCGACCGGTATCTGATCATGCAGACCGCCTGATCGAAGCGCTAGATGCCAAGGCGATCGATATGATCACCTTCACGAGTTCATCCACCGTTTCCAACTTCAAGACCCTGCTGCCCGCGGATCGATTTCCGGAATTGATCGAGGCGGCAACCATTGCCAGCATCGGCCCGATCACCACGGAGACCGCTGAAAAATTAGGATTCAAGGTTCACCTCACCGCCGAAAAATTCACCATACCCGGTCTGGTGGAGGCCATCCTGAATTACACAGACTGCTCAGGCAAGTGAGGTCGGAGCGACGCAGAACGACGGCCGCAAGTCCATCCCCCGTTCGAATCCTTACCGCTAAGGGTGCCATCCCATCACACAGAGAGGGCTTGCCTGCGGTACTTGTCGGAGCGCCCGTTGAACCGGCAACCACGCTCTCATTGACTATCCTGTCATAACAATTCATTGACCTGTCTGAACGGATTGATATAACGGTTACGTATACAACTGGTCCATATCCATTTTTAAATCTCGATTTTGGCGGAAGGTGGAGCCATCCCCCGAAGCAGTTGATAGACAGAGCGGTCCCTACCGCGGCTTATACAGAAATGCAGGGCCCTCAGAATTCAGGCTGCAGGGGCCTCTCTCATCCCTTTCGGTGAACTCAGCCATCCAAGGGATTAAATCCGTTTCAAGATGGCCTCACATTCTTTCGTGCATCACCCGGCGATCCGCAGCAGACGACATAAGCGAAGGAAACCGCATGGGCAAAACACTTGACCAACTGCCGGCGATGGTCGATCTGATCCGTGCCGTCAAAGAAACGATAATCACCAACATTATCTTGATCGGCCAGACGCCCGCCCCCACCTTCAGGGAAAGGAACAGGGCACAAGTCTTTCTCGAGCGACTGGTGGAGTTTCAGGTTGATGAATGCACCACCGATGGGTACCGCAATCCGATCGGCGTTATTCGCGGAACCGAAGCCGAAAGACCCCCGATTTTCGTCGTGGCCCACCTGGACACCCTCGCAATCAAAGACATCGATCATCACTACCGTGTCAAGAAAGATGCCATTATCGGTCCCGGGCTCATCGATAACTCGTTAGGCGTCGGGGTTCTGATATCGTTGCCGGAAATTTTTCGTCACTTAAATCTGCGCTTTCGATCGGACATTGTTCTGGCCGGTGTGATTCAGTCTATCGGCAAAGGTAATCTGCGGGGCATCCGTCACCTCGTCAAGACATGGCCGTCCCCGATCCGCGGTGCCGTCTGCCTCGAAGGCGCCGAACTGGGGCGGTTAAGCTATTATTCCGACGGCATGATCCGCTGCGAGGTGGAATGCGACATCGAACCGTCGAGTGGATGGGAACAGAAATTCAAGCCGAATGCCATAATCATCGTCAATGAGCTGATAAACCAGATTCTAACACTGCGGCTGCCTCAGAGACCTCGCGCCCGGGTCATCATCGGAAAAATTTCAGGCGGGATCAAGCACGGCAGCATACCCCATGCCGCATCCTTGGGTTTCGAGATCCAGGGAGACTCCGAAAAAATGACCAAATCAATTCTCAAAAATATAAAAGACATCGTCGCCGGTGTCGGGCACGAGTACGAAGTCGATTTGAATCTTAAAGTAATCAGCAACAGCAATGCCGCCAGATTAGCGTACAGTCATCCCCTGGTGAAGGGTACGGTTGAGGTGATGCAGAAGTTGGGTTTGAAACCGACCAGCGGTTCAAGCGAATCGGAACTGTCCATTTTTTTAGCACACAAGATCCCTGCAGTGACACTCGGCATTACCCGCGGTCGTCATCACCTGCTTGAAAAATCCCGCGTCAAAATCGAACCGATGTTCAGGGGTATTGCTCAGGTTGTCGGTGTTATCCAGGCCATTGATGACGGGGTGTGCGATGGATAATTCCTGGCTCAACAGCAACACCTTCCACCACAGTGATTTCTGTGACATCGGTCGCTTGGTCGAACACAAGCAACGCAAAAAACTGACGATTTCACTGTGCCTGCCAACACTGAACGAAGAAAGAACGATTGCCAAAGAGATTGTGATCATGCGCTCGGAATTGATGATCCGCTATCCATTGCTGGATGAAATCGTGGTCATCGATTCCGGTTCGACGGATCGAACGCTTGAAGTTGCCAAAGCCTTTGGTGCGGACGTATTCGAAGCGGACCTTATTCTTCCGCACCTGGACAGGTTCAAAGGCAAAGGCGAAAATCTCTGGAAAGCACTCTACGCCACTAAAGGGGATATCATTGTCTACCTGGATGCCGACATCAAAAATATCCACCACCGGTTTGCTTATGGGCTCATCGGACCACTGCTGCGCGACGACAACATAAAATTCACGAAAGCTTTTTACGATCGTCCCATCGCAACGGGCAAAAGTAAAATTCGGCCAACCGGCGGAGGGCGGGTGACCGAACTCGTTATCCGTCCCCTCTTCTCTCTTTTCTTCCCACAGCTGACCCAAATTATACAACCCTTGTCTGGGGAATACGCTGGTTACCGGGAAGTGTTCGAAAACATACCCTTTCCCATCGGCTATGGTGTGGAAACGAGCATGCTCTTGGACATTTGTGAAAAGTGGGGCCTTGATGTCATGGCCCAGGTCGATCTCGAAAAGCGGGTTCATCGTAACCAGGACACCAAAGCGCTCGGCAAAATGGCCTTCGTCATTCTCGACACATTCTTCAGACGCATTGAAAGGCAGCAGATAATTGAACTCAAAGAGATTCTCCACAAAGAAATGATCCAGTACAAGCTCGTGAAAAACAAGATCCAACCGGACACGTTCAAGATTAAAGGGGTCGAGCGCCCGCCGATGGTTGATATTCCCGAATATCGGCAAAAATTCGAATCCGTTTCAGAACATTCCAATACGGATCCGGAGGCGGTTTTACCGACCTGTCCGGACTGAACAAGCCGACTATCTCATCTATCGACCAGATTAGCAAAAGGGCAAATGCAATTTTTGATATAAGCGGGTTGGCCTGTTTGACACCTGTGGTAAACGGCGATAGATTCAAGCTTAAAACAACGTATAGGATTATATTTAATGACGACTCAGCAGCTGATCGACCGCTATAACCGCCATCTGAATTACCTGCGGATATCCATCACCGATCGATGCAATTTGCGATGTACCTACTGCGTCCCGGCAGACCGACTGCGTCGTTTGTCGCATACGGACATCCTGCGGTATGAAGAGATCCTGCGTCTGGTCAAAGTTGGCGTGGGCCTCGGCATCACCAAGGTCAGGGTTACCGGCGGTGAACCCCTGGTGCGAAAGGGGGTCGGTGACTTCCTGGCAAATTTATCTCAAATACATGGGATTTCAGAGGTTACCCTGACAACCAACGGTGTTTTGCTCAAGGACAACATCCGCCGCATCGAGAATGCCGGCATACGGCGGCTCAATATCAGCCTCGATACGCTTCAAAAGGCGAAGTTCAGGAAGATTACCGGTGACGACCTTTTCGACCAGGTCTGGGGGGGCATAACGGCAGCCAGGCAATCGGGAATCGACCCCATCAAAATCAACGTCGTTGCCCTGCGGGGCGTCAACGAAGACGAGTTTATCGACTTTGCCAACCTTACCCGCGACAACCCATTTCACGTCAGGTTCATTGAGTACATGCCGATCGGTAAGGCCCGCATGAGATTCGGTCCGCCGTTGCTGGTTACCGAAATAAAGGAACGACTGCGTCCTCTGGGTATGTTGGTTCCGATCGAAAAAGACCCTGACGATGGTCCGGCCGAACGATTCCAAATTGCTAATGCCACCGGGGAAATCGGCTTCATCAGTGCCCTGAGCCACCACTTCTGCAGCAGTTGCAACCGCCTGAGACTTACCGCCAGCGGTCAACTGCGTCCCTGCCTGCTGTCGGACCGCCAGCTTGACCTCAAAGGACCACTGCGGAACGGGGCGTCCGATGAAAAGTTGGCTGAAATCTTCTGCCGGGCAGTTGCGAACAAGCCTTCGGACCATAGCCTCACAGCCAATGAACCCTCCGGCGTCACCTGCCAGATGTCATCCATCGGCGGTTGATCTCGTAATGCGCCTATTGATGATACCGCAACAATGTTGGATTTGCAGACATATCATTTTAACCTTGATAACCTGCCGACTTTCTTCTAATCTCGACAAACTAAAGCAGAAGCGCACCATTGACAATTCTCGACAGTGGCGGCCCATGCATAAACAGGCTGTATAAAAATGCCGAACAGAACCCAGGGAGGTTAATTCATGCCGATCATCATAAAATACGGCAAGGGATTGTTTTCTGCAGGTCTTATTCTGTTGATGCTAACGTCCGGTTGCACCCAACCCGGCAAGCCGGCACCGGCTTCGAAACGCGCCGATGACGCCACACTCAGGGTCGGCGTGACCACCAGTTCTCCCCCCTTTGTTTTCAAACAGTCCGGAGACATCGTCGGACTGGATGCCGAGCTGGCACGCGAATTCTCGCGTTTTATCGGTAAAAATCTGCGCTTTGTCGAACTGAAGTGGGCAGACCAGATTCCGGCCCTGCTGGACAAACGCACCGACATCATCATGTCCGGAATGTCTATTACCAGGATGCGCGAAATGCGAATCGCATTCAGCTCTTCCTACTACCGGACCGGACAGATGGCCATGGTTCGCAAGGAAAACAAAAACCGTTTCCCCACCGGTTATTACGGGATTCTCGGTCAATCGCCGTCCATGCGCTTCGGTGTCGTCAAGGGGACCACCGGAGAGATGTTCGTTCGTAAATATTTTACATCCGCGAGAAAAATAACCGCGTACCAAACAGGGGAAGAAGCCATGCGGGCGCTTCTGACTCCGTTTTTAGTCAACCGGATCGATGCCTTCATCCATGACGGGCCGATCCTGCTCATGCTTCTGGCTAATGCGCAATCGGCGGAGTTGGCCGTTGTCCCCTCCCTTCTGACAGAGGAAGATCTCGCCTGGGGTATTCGCAAGACTGACCCCGCGCTGCTCGACGCCGCCAATCGGTTCATAGAAAATCTGCGCGCAAGCGGTAAGCTGGAAGAAATGACCCGGCGGTGGATTCCTCACACAGAATAATACCTCGAGGAGAAAATAATGACAGCCAAGCGGAACAGCACCCCAAGGTTTCTCATCATTGCCGCATTCATTTCCTTTGCGTCGGTCACAACGATCTCGCCGTTGGGATTCGAACCGACCGCAGCCGACGCATCGCCACAGGCGGTTTTAGCGGCCCAGAAATCGAAAGGCGCGAAAGCATCAACGGATAGCGTTCAACTGCCCGAACATATCGATGCCCAAAATATAGACAAATACATGGCCGCCCTTAGCGACGAGCAGGTCCGGCGCCTTTTGATCGAAGCCCTGAAAAAGCAGGCCGAAGAAGAGGCCGCGGCGGCAAAGCCGGTAGAGGACACCGACCGTTTGGTCGGGTTCATCAAAAGCTCAAAAGAGTTGATGGAGAAGTTGAAAGAGCGCATCGCTTTTCTCCAATCCGGGGCCACGGCGGCTCCGGCAAAAATACCGCCGATTTTCACTTATTTAGGTACTGGCACTGGCAAGGAGGAAAGCCATCCGGCGCGAACCATCATAAGCGTTGTGGCCCTCTTCGCGGCCGCCTTCGGTGTCGTGCTGCTGTTCCGTTTTCTGACAACCGGCACCCGCAGACGTCTCGAGAACACCCCCGGCGTTAAAATGACGACAAGGATCGGGGCTTCGGCCGGGCTGGCGCTACTGCGTATTGCCGGCATGGTCCTGCTCGCAGGTACAACCCTGACGTTTTTTTATATTTTTCTGAACCGCACCGAGCCCCAACGCGTGCTGGTGGCCACATACCTGGTGGCCATCCTGAGCGTCTGGGCGGTAGCGGTGGTATCCAAATTGTTCCTGGCACCACACAAAGGACATCTGCGATTTTTACCGGTCAGCGACGAAACCGCTGTATACATTCATCGGTGGGTCGTTGCCATCGCCGCGGTCCTCAGCTTCGGCAGCTTGACCTGTGGGATCATCCGCCTGGCCGGTGCCCCCGAAGCGGACCACTTCAAATCATTGTTACTGGTCGGCATCGTTGCTGCCGGCATGCTGGTCTGGATGATCATCGGCCGGCGCAAACAGGCGGCCGCGCTTATTTCGGAAGGACTGCCGGAAAACAGCCTCCGCGCCAGTTTAGCGAGGCACTGGCATATTTTCGCGATCCTGGGCGTTATCCTGCTTCTGATTATAACAACGGTAAACAGCCTCATCGAGGATACGCCTCGGTATTTAGGGGTCAAAACATTGTTGTTGATCCCCCTGTATCTGTTGCTCGACTGGGGGCTGCGGCAAATCCTGGACGTCATCTTCGGCCTGACCCAACGACCGGACGATGTGAAAGAAGCCATTAATACCGCGGAACTCGGCGACAAAGCGGAGCGGGTTGAATTCGAAGACACCCTGGAATCTTCCGGTGAAGAAGATTTCGCCGACAACGTTCAAGTCAAACCTTTCGGATCAACACCCGGCGGAGAACCTGAAGTCGAGAAGGACCGGGACACGGTTTTAGCGGCTGAAGGTCCAAAAACCGCCGCGGAGGTCTCCGCAGAGAAAATGGATGAATCACCCCTGCGTGTCAATCTCCAGCGCATGCAGCGCGTGATTCGAACCGGGCTGCGTGCCGCACTGGCGGCCTGGATGGCCTTCTGGCTCCTGAGAATTTGGGGTCTCAACCTGCCCATCGGGGAACAGGTCTCTGAAGCGGCATTTAACATTCTGGTGGTCGTGATTATCGGCTACGTTGGCTGGGAAGTAATCAACGCCGCGATCCAGCGCCGGCTCAAACAGGAAATGCCGGAGGACGATGAAGAACGTGAAGAAGGCGGTGCCGGCGGATCCCGCATCGGCACCCTGCTGCTGATTCTGCGCAAATTTCTTCTCGTCGTGATCTTGATCATGGTGACGCTGATCACCCTGTCCTCCATCGGCGTCGACATTGCCCCTCTGATTGCCGGCGCTGGTGTGGTCGGCCTGGCCATCGGTTTCGGCGCCCAGACCCTGGTCAAGGACATCATCTCCGGGGTCTTTTTTCTGATCGACGACGCCATCCGGGTCGGAGACTACGTCGATACCGGCAAACAGAAAGGCATGGTGGAGCATATCTCCCTGCGGGCCCTGCGGCTGCGTCATCCGCGTGGGATGGTCTACACGATACCCTTCAGTGACATCGGTTCGGTCACGAACTTCAGCCGCGACTACATTATCACAAAGCTCGACTTCCGGGTCCCCTTCGATACGGATGTCGAGACGGTCCGCAAGCTCGTTAAAAAGAAAGTCAACCAGAAGATAATGGATAATCCCGAACTCGGGAAAAAATTGCTCGGCCCCATCAAGTCCCAGGGCGTCAGAGAGGTGGACGATTCGGCCCTGGTCGTGCGCGTCAAATACAAAACCGCGCCCGGCGAGCAGTTCGCGATTCGCAAGGAAGTCTACCGGCTGATGCAGGAGGCTTTTCAGGAGGCCGGCCTCAAGTTTGCGCACCGCAACGTCACGGTCTCCCTGCCACCCGAGGTCCAAAAGTCCCTGTCCAATGCGGACCAGGAAACCAGAGAGAAGGTGCTGCAGGCCACCGCCGCCGCTGCCGGTGCCGCCATTCAGGCCGAAGAGGAACAACAAGCGGCCCAAACGAAAAAATCCTGAATGGTAAGATATCGGCGGGTTTAAGATCCATTTGTCAATAGTGAGGGCAGATTGAAAAATTTCGACTTTGTACTTATCGGTGGCGGGATTGTCGGGACAGCGACGGCCTGGCAACTGAAACAGCAGTATCCCGATGCAGCCGTTCTCTTGATCGAAAAGGAGTCATCTGTGGCCGGTCACCAGACCGGACACAATTCGGGCGTCATTCACGCCGGGGTCTATTACGCTCCGGGGAGTCTCAAGGCCGATTTCTGCAAGCGGGGCGCCGCCCTGACCCTGGCGCTCTGCCGCGAGCACAACCTGCCGTATGAGTTGTGCGGCAAGCTGCTGGTCGCCACCGATGGGACAGAATTTGAGCGCATGGCAGCATTGGAGGAAAGATGCCGCCAGAACGGAATTGAAACCCACCGGCTGTCGGAAACCGAGTTGCGAAAAAAAGAACCGAACATTGCCGGTATCGGGGCTCTGCTCGTCCCTGCCACCGGTATTACCGATTACAAAAAAATCACGGCCAAAATGCTCGATCTCTTCGTGGGGCTTGGCGGCACGGTCAAATGCGGCACCCGGGTCATAGGAATAAAAGAGCTTAAGGATACTGTCCAAATTCGTGTGGATGGCGAAAATGGCAACGGTGCGGGTACCGTTGGCACGCATCACCTAATTGTCTGCGGCGGATTGATGGCCGACCGTCTGGCCCGCATGACCGGCATCGACATCGATTTTCAGATTGTCCCCTTCCGGGGAGAATATTATCGACTCGCTCCCAGGCATCGGCGCATCGTCAACCACCTGATCTACCCCATACCCGACCCGGACCTGCCGTTTCTGGGCGTGCACCTGACCCGCATGATCGACGGCACGGTGACAGTGGGACCCAATGCGGTCCTCGGTTGGAAACGGGAAGGGTATGGACATATCAATCTGGATTTAAGCGACAGTGTGGAAATGCTGTCCTTTCCAGGATTTTGGAAGGTGCTCAGGCAGAATTACCGGTCGGGGTTGGGCGAAATCAGGGATTCCCTCTTTAAACCGGGTTATTTGAAAAGGGTGCGCAAGTACTGCCCGCGTCTCAATACCGGGGATCTGCGCCCCTATCCGGCCGGAATCCGCGCCCAGGCCGTCAAAAAAAACGGCAGCCTTGTGCATGACTTTCTCTTTGCTGAAAGCGAGCGCTCGCTGCATGTCTGCAACGCTCCGTCCCCCGCAGCGACATCGGCGATTCCAATCGGCGAATTTTTGGTGGAGAAAGCAAAGCAAAAGTTCAAACTCTGAGCGTCAGGCTTCAGACGATCAAAGATTAAAGGAAAACCGATCAAGGACGCTGACAAGAGGTCTCGCCCGAAATGCCGAAACCCGAAAAAAGCAAGGGCACTTCACGCGACTGGCGCATAAGATGCCCTTGCTTTTAAATAAGTTGTCAGGTCAAACGACGGTCACGTTGACTGCCGCAAGACCCTTCTGGCCTTGCTCGACGTCAAAGGTCACCCGGTCGCCTTCGTTAAGGGTTTTGAAGCCGGCACCGCTGATCCCGCTGAAATGAACGAATACATCCGTCCCGTCTTCCTGTTCAATGAAGCCGTAGCCCTTTTTCTCGTTAAACCACTTCACCGTTCCATTGGCCATAGAGACACCCTCCTTTCCTTAAAATTTCTCATGGTCCCAAACTGCAGGTGCCACTTGGTCAAATGGATCTTCCCTTCAGTACGAAACCGGCCCGTTTCCCCTTGTTACGGACCCTTGATGATTACGAATAATATACAATCGGTTAATTGATAAAATCAAGCAATTTGTGTAACACTGGTTCAACTCTGTTTGAATCCGTTTAATCTATTAGCGATCCAAACCGTTACGGCTTCCTCTATCTGAGTGTATGATGTGCATCGCAACCAACCGGGCAATCAAGACGGTGAGGTAGATTTGCCCGATGATCGCTTCCAGAATTGAAAAAGAGTAGGCCGGGGCCGTCAAAGGCGAGATATCGCCATATCCAAGTGTCGTGAGAGTAACATAGCTGAAGTACAAATATATCAGGCGAGGATTATCGATCGAGCTTTGCAAGGCTTTGAACGAACCAGGAGTGATGGTGTCAATCAGTGAATAGATACTGGCCCACATCAAACCCATGATCAGGTAGCCGATGAGGGCCGCATAAATGACGTTGTGGGTAACTCTTGTGCTATTGAGTATGAAGGCCAACAGCACGATAACCGCATAACCAAAAAAAAGGGTGGTAAAAACACTGCTTGTAATCTCAAGGGCAATACCGCCGGTGAGCTCTCTCAACCAAACGGTCATTAGCGATGGTATAGCGAGTGTAAACGCGATAATGGTGCTGCGTTTCTTCTGGCTGACGGCAAAAATACCGGCGAGTAGAATGATCGAAAAAAAGATATCGAGAAAAAATTTGAATTCTTTGGTTTTGTCAAGAACCGGGCCAATAGCGAGATACACGAGGATGGCTGCCAGGAGGGATAAAAACCGCCCCTCCAGTGTGTTGCGAATGACTCGCGGTAACAATTTTACCGGCATAAATCACCCCCTTTAAATCAGCTCCCTTCCGTCTCCCCAAGGCCCAGCGAACTGCAAGTTGTTCGTATCTTTCAGCTACCTGCGCGCAGCGTCGCAAAGACTCCGGATAAAGATCGACGGATATGTTTTCGTTATTGGATGTTAAATGCTTCCCGGTGCTGAAGCGCCGTCAATTCCCATGGTCCTTGCGATAGTTCTGTGCAACGGCGGTGGCCACCTCGCGGCTGAATTCGTTTAAACTGGAGCTCAAGGCCGCAACCAGGGCTTCGTAGTCCGACGATTGGACGGCCGTGGTGAAACGCTTTTTTTTGTTCACCAGCATCTTGCGGTCATTTCCGCGCAGGAGCGACCAGCGTACATCCAGAACGGCGCTGTCTCCGGGCCGGGCATCGAACTGAATTACATCGGCGGTGACGATATATTCGACAGCAGTCCCTTGGGGCCAGGGATAAATAAAAATATCATCGGTTTTGATCAGATAGGCCAAGTTTTCCCTGAATGTGCGGATGAAATTAACTTCCAGCGGTTCGGCCCATCGCTCAAATTCGGAGAAGGTGATCTCGTTCCGGCTTGTTCTTGTGATGACCTGAAACCGATTGACGTATTCCGGCAGTGAAACGGGGCCGATGCCCAATATCACCCCGTCCTCATTTGGGCCCATGATGTCACTGGCACTGTCGTTCTGTAAGACACTGAGAAGATAATAGTTCGACCGGTGAGACGTACCGAAACACCCCCCTGCAAAAGCTGCAATCAGGATCGATACAAATAATGGCCTTAAACCTATACTGTCGGTTGATCATTCAGATGTCCTCCGGATCCGACCGATAAACAAATACTTGCCGGTGTTGGGATAGTGCCCCTGGATGAATGGGTGGCGGAACTCTTCTGCGTCAAAATTATAATCGATGCGTCACGGATCGTCCGGTCAAGATTTATGGGTCACCGTGCGCGTCAGGTCGATTATCTCCATACGATTATTGCGTCTCGGGTGTTTTCGGGACGGTCCTTCGGTCAACACCACCAGGGAGCCCTCCAGCTCCTGGGTCTTGAACCAGTTCCGGATCCAAGCCCGCCAATCAGTTGGATGGTCGGTTTCGCAATGGGGAAAAACACCGTATGAAAAAACAAGGTCCTGACAGGTTTTGTGGGCACTGCTGACCGCCGTGATCCAAACCGGAAGCCGGAAGCGCGATATTCTTCTGGCCGTTGCACCACCGCGGGTGGGAACAACAACCGTCGCCGGTGTCACGCGCTGCAGGGTGATCTCGACACTGAGCGCGATAACGTCCTGAAGGCTGACGGATTCTTTCTCGCTGCAGGTCGTCAATTCATCGTGAAGAGGAGATGCCGCCCGGTGAGGCTCGATGGCCGCGGCAATAGCCGCCAGCATGGCCACAGCATCTACCGGGTATCGCCCCATGGCGGATTCTCCGGAAAGCATGACACCGTCCGTTCCATCCAGAATCGCGTTGGCCACATCGGTCGCCTCCGCCCGGGTCGGTCTGCGGTTGGTCGTCATCGATTCCAGCATATGGGTGGCAGTGATAACTGGTTTTCCGATCCGGTTGGCTTTTCGCATGAGCTGTTTCTGAACAACTGCGATTTGCTCGATCGGTATTTCCACGCCCAGGTCGCCCCGTGCCACCATGATGCCGTCGGCTGCATTCAGAATGTCGTTGATGTTGTCCAGTGCCCGGGATCGCTCGATTTTGGCGATGATAAACGGGTCGTGACCGCTGTCTGCCGCGGCCTTGCGGACCGCTATGACATCAGCGGCGTTTTCCACGAAGGATTGACTGACAGCATCGACACCGTGTGCCAATGCAAAATCGAGACAGCGCCGGTCATGCTCGGTGAACGCACTGATACCGAGATCGATACCGGGCAGATTGAGACCTTTGCGTGAACGCAGCTGGCCCCCGACGAGAACTTCGCTTCGCACCTCATTTCCGGCCACCGCCAGGACTTTTAGCTGAACAAGTCCGTCGTTCAGAAACAACCGGTCGCCGGGTTTTACGGCCAAAGGAAGGCCAGCAAAGGTGACCGATACGGCACCAGCGGTTCCATCGATCTCTTCCGTCGTCAACGTAAAAAAGTCACCAGCTTTCAATTCGACCGGTTCTTCAGCAAATTGTCCGATGCGTATTTTAGGACCGGGAAGATCGGCCATAATCGCTACACGCCGTCCGGTGCTCTTCTCCGCCGAGCGGATTTTCTGAATGGTCGTTTTGTGTTCCGTGAAATCACCGTGGGAAAAATTAAGACGCGCAACGTCCATGCCGGATAGGATCAGGCGCTCCAGAGTGTCGATTGAATCTGATGCCGGTCCGATGGTACAGATGATTTTGGTCTTGTTCTTTGGAAATGGCACAGGGTCTCCTTCTTTTCCGTTTTCCCGATAATAACTGTCAAACTTTGGAAATCTCCCCAGAAAAGTTGGGGGTGGATGAGCGATGATTGTTATTGCGGTTTCCCTTTCAACTGATCGGCCACAGACTGGGTGGCCTTTTTGACAACATCGGGATCGCCCAGGTAATAGTGTTTGATCGGTGTCATATCATCTTCCAGTTCATACATCAGGGGGATACCGGTCGGAATGTTGAGGCCGACAATGTCCGAATTGGAAACGTTGTCCAAATGCTTGACCAATGCGCGCAGGCTGTTGCCGTGGGCGGTAATGATAACTTGCTTGCCGGTTTTGACCGCGGGCATAATGGTCTGTTGCCAGTAAGGCAAGAACCGTTCGACCGTGTCCTGGAGACACTCAGTGAGCGGTATATACTGTGGGTCGAGTTCGGCGTAGCGTGGATCCTTGCCGGGGTATCGATCGTCTGCAATGGTCAAAGCCGGTGGGCGGACGTCATAGCTGCGGCGCCAGATCTGCACCTGCTCCAATCCGTGTTTTGCAACAGTCTCGGTTTTGTCCAGCCCTTGGAGCGCACCATAGTGGCGTTCGTTCAGCCGCCAGCTTCGATACACCGGCAACCACATCAGGTCCATTTCTTCCAGCACCAGCCAGAGAGTCTTGATCGCCCTTTTGAGGACCGAGGTGTAGGCCACATCGAATACAAACCCCGCGCGTTTCAACACGCGCCCAGCCTCGACGGCCTCGTCAGCGCCTCTGTCAGTGAGCCCCACATCGGTCCAACCGGTAAAACGGTTTTCCCTGTTCCATAAACTCTCTCCATGGCGCAGTAAAACAAGCCGTTTCATATTTCTTCCCACCTCCCTGAAAGACCCTCTGTCTCACCCAACCAGGCCGTGACTCCGTATGCGAATACCATGTGGGTAAAATTATAATGATACCACCAGTATCAATCCAAAGTAAATGGCCATTGCCGCACCGAATGAATTTCTCCAGCACGCGGATGTTGCCGAAACATGAAAAGCCTGACGCTATCGGCACGGCGGGCTTCGTTACGCCCGCCGCATTTGTTTGTAACAGTTTATCAAACCGTTGGTCGAGGTATCATGCGACTGAACCGTCGCTTCGTTTTTTAGTTCCGGCAGAATTCTGCCGGCCAACTGCTTGCCCAGCTCAACGCCCCACTGGTCAAAACTGAAGATGTTCCAGATGACACCCTGGACGAAGATTTTGTGTTCGTACATGGCGATTAAACTGCCCAATGTTCGGGGTGTGAGTTGCTTAAACAAAATAGAGTTGGTCGGTTTGTTGCCGGCAAATACCTTGTGGGGGGCCAGCTTCTCGATCTGTGCCACTGTTTTACCGGCTTTTTTAAGTTCCTCCACAACCTCTTCCCGGGCTTTGCCCCGCATGAGGGCCTCGGTTTGAGCAAAAAAGTTGGACAACAGAATCTCATGGTGTTCACCGATGGGATTTTGACTGATGGCTGGAGCCAGAAAATCAGCCGGTATCAGTTTTGTCCCCTGGTGAATCAGCTGATAAAAGGCGTGTTGTCCATTCGTACCCGGCTCACCCCATATGACGGGTCCGGTCTGATGGGTGACCGGTTTTCCGCTGCGGTCGACCGATTTTCCGTTACTCTCCATGTTGCCCTGCTGAAAATAGGCCGGGAACCGGTGCATGTACTGATCATAGGGCAGGATGGCTTCTGATTGCGCACCAAAGAAGTTGTTGTACCAGATTCCGATCAGAGCCAGAACCACCGGAATGTTCTTCTCAAAAGGTGTCTTCTGAAAATGACGGTCCATCTCATGGGCGCCTTGTAGGAGGAGAGAGAAGTTTTCGAATCCAATCGAACATGCGATGGATAAGCCAATGGCCGACCACAAGGAGTAGCGTCCACCGACCCAGTCCCAGAAAACAAACATGTTTTCCCTGTCGATACCGAAGGCTTCCACCGCATCGGTATTGGTCGACAGGGCCACAAAGTGCCGGGCAACGCGGTCCCTTTGTCTGGCGTTCTCGAGAAACCACTTCCTGGAGGAATATGCGTTTGTCATGGTCTCTTGGGTGGTAAAGGTCTTGGATGCAATCATGAACAGTGTGGTTTCGGGATCGAGTGGATTGAGGGTTTCCAATAGGTGGGTACCGTCCACGTTTGACACGAAATGTACTTGCGGGTTGCCCCTGGAATAAGGTTTCAGGCATTCGGTCACCATCACAGGTCCCAGGTCGGATCCGCCAATACCGATATTGACGATGTCGGTCATCGGCTTTCCCGAATACCCTGTCCACTGGCCGCTGACAACTCGACTGGAAAAATCCTCCATTTTGTGCAGCTCGGCGTTTATATCGGGCATCACATCGCGACCGTCGACGATCATTGGCCGGTTCGACCTGTTTCTGAGCGCAATGTGCAGCACCGCGCGATCCTCTGTTTCGTTGATATGTTCACCGTTGAACATGCTGTCGATGGCACCCAGGAGATCGACGTCTTTTGCCAGCTGGAGAAGGAGATCCAGAGTTTCGCTATTGATCCGGTTTTTAGAAAAATCGACCAGTACGTCGTTGAACCGAATGGAAAAATTTTCAAATCGCTCGGGATCATCGGCGAAGAGCGTGTTCATGTGAAGATTTTGAATTTTGGTAAAATGGGTGGCAAGCTTTTGCCAGCTTTTCGATTTCTTGGGGTCTGTTTTGCTCAACATGTCATCGTCCCTCACTGTCTACACCAGTGTGATCAAGGGGTTATACAACCAAGGTCTCCCATCATACTCAAGCGATCTTTTGGTGATGCGCACCCTTTGCAGTTAACGAAACAGGCTCGCAAACCGGCAGGTTCGGGAGCTTCACCACAATCCCCAACTATACCGCGCTAAAATCGGAGATTTCGGGATGACACACAGAATATGGGCGTGTTGAACTATCGATATAATAATCACAGTGCACCACGGTCTCCTTGCGGCTGCGGCATTCGATTCTTTTTCTTCAGCTATCGGCAGTCAACCACAGCGTGCGATATGGTTCCAGATGAAGTGCGTGTGCGCCGAATAGATCACCTGTCAGGGCATCCGACATCATATCCGGGACGTCGGAGTCTGTCAATTTTGCTGCGACCGGCTGTGATGAAATATTCGTCAGCGCATATAGGGTCTCGCCCTCAAATGATCTTTTGATGACAAAGAGCCTCGGATCGATAGTGAGTATGTCGAAATCGGCATTCGGATGAAACGCTTTATGCTTCCTGCGGGTTTTTATAAGATGTCGGTAGGCATAAAATACCCTTGCACGGAAGGAGCCGGAATCACGCAATTCCGCTGACACCGTTTCGGCCTGCAGTTTTTGCCGGTTGATGGCACGCGGCCTGCCGGTCAGTGCCACACCCTCGTACCAGTTACGGGAACCGAGCAGACTGTGGATGTATGTGGCCGGCACCCCGGGCAGAGCGTATTGAATGGCTTGTGAAGCAAGAAACTTTTCAACCCGGCCGGTGGATTCCGGACCGAGAATGGCATCAACGTAGGTGACGTTGAGTTCATAAGGGCTGTCCGAACCGTCGCTGTTTCGCTTGTACGCAACCCTCCCCCCCGCCGCTTGCGCCAGGCCGATGAGCCAATTGACCTCCTTCTCCGGTAAAATGCCTTCTAAGGGTCGGACCCCGATACCGTCATGAGAGGCGGTAAAATTGAGAAAGGTCGCAAACTGTGAATCGATCTGCAGTCTCCGGGCCCATTTGCTCAGGATCGTGGCATCCTCCCTGGCCAATGTGTAAAAAAGCAATGGCGGCAGGGTAAAATTGTAGACCATCTGGGCCTCGTCCCGACCATTGCCGAAGTAGCTGATATTGTCGGTATGGGGAACATTTGTTTCGGTGATCAGAATGACATCCGGTGCCACCAGGTCCAGAATCAGGCGAATGAGCTTGACCATGTCGTGGGTCTGGGGCAGGTGAATGCATGCGGTTCCGATCTCCTTCCACAGGTAGGCAATCGCATCCAACCTGAGAATTCCGGCGCCTTGGCTGACATAAAACAGAATCACCTCGAGCATCTTCCGGAGAACATTCAGGCTCCTATAGTTGAAATCGACCTGATCGGCACTGAACGTGGTCCAGAGGTGAATGGACTGGCCCGAGGTTTTTATGAATTCGGTCAGAAGCGGTAGCGACCGGGGGCGGGCGACCATAGACAGATCCACGGCGGGATCGACCTCGATGGCGAAATCTTCAAATCCCGGGCGACCGTCAAGATAGGCTCTGAACCATTTGCTTTGAGCGGAAAAGTGGTTGACGACGTGGTCGACCATCAATCGGAAATTCTCACTGAAAGCGGAGACGTCGTCCCAGGTACCCAGATGAGGGGCGATCGCGAAGTAATCCATGACAGAAAACCCATCATCTGATGAATACGGAAAAAAGGGCAGCAAGTGGATAGTTGAAAAAACACCCTTAAGATGCTCTTCCGCAAATCCTTTGAGCGTCCCCAAGGGCTTTTCCCCCTCCTGGAGAAGGCTGTCGGCGTATGTGATCAACACCACATCTCGTTCAGATAAAAAGTTGGATCCAATACGCTTTTCCTGGCCGAATCCTTCCAACAGAGGCCTGATTTTTTCCAGCGCCTGAGGCCCGCCTTGCTCCCCGTAAATCTTTCGGAGCAAGACATTCAGGCGCTGCATGCCGTCTGGGGATTCTTGCCCGAGGTCTGTTATATCTTCTGGCGGTAATCCCATTCGAACACCGGATGCCGGGTCACCCGGCAGGTTCATCAGGTAAACAGGCAGATCTTGCAGGTTTTAGCGAATTTGAGGAAATCTTCTGCGGTCCAGACAATGACCCCTTCGATCAATTTCTTCTCGTCGATCTCCATCATGTCGACCGTCATCTTACAGGCAATCAACTCGACACCCTCTATTTGGGCCATTTCCTGTAGATCGGCCAAACTGGGGATATTGGCCTTCTCGATCTTTTTTTTCATCATGCCGGTGGCGATGCTCGTCATACCAGGTATCGCTCCCATAACACCTGCGGGGAAAAATTTGGCCCGATCGAAGCCGCCATCCATAACCAGATTCAACCCCATGAAGGAATAAAATATTTTACTCTCCATGCCCTGCCGGGCGGCATTTATCCCGAGCACCAGTGACGGATAAGCGCCGTCAATGGTATCCTTGACACAGATAAAAGCGGCCCGTTCCTTTTCTTCGGCCATTTTCTGTTTCCTCTCTTTTTTTGATTCGGATTGGGTTAGGCGCTCAAATGAGGCCAGTGATGCGATGACGAAACCGGCCTTTTGTCACTGTTTCGAACCCGTCTCCAGGATGGGCTGGCCCCGGGACACGAAGGATATGCCCTGCTGCATCTTGGTTCCGATCATCACGCCTTCAATGATGGGGGCATTGACCTTGGTTGGCGATTGCCATTTGACGATAAATTTGGCCCCCGAACCACCGCCTTTATCCGATTCACCGACGACGTAGCGTATAGAGGCCATCGGCGCCAGTTCAACGGATTGCTGCAGGTATTTGCGCAGGAGATTTCCATCGCTGTCGAAATAGTCGATCGCCAAAACCGTGATACTGTGTTGCGGATCGATGTTGCGAATACTGACAATCGCCGTCAGCAAAAATGGATGTTCCCTGTCGCCGCTGTAAATATGGGAATATATCGGTACGTAAACGGACTGGCCGGTTGAAAGCCCGCCGGCCTCTACCACTTTTCCAGGTACCGGTACCGCGATCAATGCCCCCAAGAAAAAAATTTTAGCAGCTGTAAGTAATTGGTGCGCGTATCTCTTCATTATGTGTCTCCTCAGGAAGCGTGAAAAAAGCGGATGAGCAAATCGAGGAATGTGCGGCCGGCTATTTTTTGGAGGCATTGAACAGTTGTTCGCGGATGTCGGCCGACTTGGGATTAAAAACATTTTTATGCATAAACACATCTATCGGTCTAATCCGTTTACCATAGTAGGCCTGATTGTAATCATCACTTACCTTGATAACAGCACCATCAAGGGCGACGCCGATAAAAGCCCCTTTCGAACGGGCGAATGAAAGGAAATCGGCACTTAGATTCGGCGCCGTTGCGCCTTCGGCTCCGATTCCGACCGGCCCGGCTGCCACAGAAACATTCCCGCCGATTTTGAAATTGGTCGCATAGAGCGACTCCAGGCCCGGCTGTGTCATAACCACCATAATCACTTCGGATGAGGAGGCGCCGAATTGGAGCCCCAAACTCCCCCCGCCGATGGTATAAAAAACCGGACCGCTCCACTGGTTCGTTTTCGGATCCCTCACCATTAATATGGCCCGCCCGCCGGAACCCCCGACCCAGAAAGCGGCTTTGATAAGCGAGGGGGTGATTAACACGCCTTTGGCATATTTTATGTTGTTCTTCAGATAGGTCATTCTATCGTCATTCAAAAAATCCGCCAGGGTAACCGATGCGCGATCTACCAGCACTTGTTGTCTCGCGTCCGATTCCTCAGCGGCTTCACTGGCATCAGCCCGGTCCAGATCGGAAATAATGCTGGCTGCAATGAGAGCCATCAACAGGATGCAGAATCCAATCGAAGTTGTTTTCCTCATTTATCCTCCTTGCGGGATGGGGTTCGCGGGGGTATGGCCAATCTGCAGGAGTCAATCTGGATGCGATTTTCAGGCCGCTGTTGCCCCACGGCTCAATATCTTGCCGGGCAGTCACCTGGTATGCAGAAATAAACTGTCCCACTATGGACGAATCATCATCTCGTAAAATACAGGTTATTTTACCTGGTCCCACCACTCGCCTTTTTGAAACCAGGTTTCCAACATGAGATCGAGAACACCGCTGTCTTCGACCGTGTTGAGAAAGTTATGCACGAGGTTGATCAAGAGGGGATCGTTGGCCGGCAGTGCGATTCCGATGGGTTCATAGGTGAAAGGGGTCAGGAGTGCAAAAAGATCCTCATCCGGATGACGGGCAACCGATATGACACAAATGGGCTGGTCGGCAATCATGACGTCAGCCTTATCGCCAATAACCAGATTGACAGCCTCGTTGTAATCACGCGCCGCCAAGAACGTCGCATTCGGAAGGACATTTTTGACGAACGCTTCGCTGGTGGATCCCTCAAGAGCCGTGACGCTGATCTCGCTGCGGTTAATTTCAGCGGGGTCCTTGATATCGACAAAAGTGGATTTTTTGGTCAACAAACCCTTGCCTGAGATGAAATATGGGCCGACAAATGCGACCTTGGTGTTGCGCTTGGCCGTAATCGTCATTCCGGATAGGACCATATCCACTTTTCCGGCCTCGAGCGCCGGAAGCAAATCTTTGAAAGCTATGGGCTGCAACGTTAGTCCAACTCCCATAGCGTCGGCCAAAGCCCTTGCCAAATCGACCTCAAGGCCTATTATCCGGTTGTCTTTGGTGGTCATGTTCAATGGCGGCATACCGGCGGCCGTCCCGACGATCAGCGCGCCTCTGCTTTGAATTCGATCGAGAACCGGCGCCGGCGATGTAAGGACATACGTGCCACTGTGATGAGAGCAGGATGAGAAAAGGATTAATAGGAGCGTGAGAACACTGCATGCGACAGTCTTATTCATGGTCTTTATCTCCTTCGGCGGGTGTCCCTGTTCTGCGGCATAGGCGGTTATTTCCATTCACCGTTATTCCGATAGCGGAATCTATGCTTCACTCCGACCAACAGAGGGGAATTCAAATTTAAGGTGAATTTCGTGACCGGCCTTCGGACGCTGGCGATTCGTTCGGAAAGATCGTATTCCGGTAGTTCCGCCCAACTATAGGTGTCTACGTAAAGAGTGTCAAACGAAAAGACAGCGGCGGCCGGGACGGGATGCAACCGGTTCTTCGCACCAGAGCTCCATTGATGAAGCCAAGGTATCAAGGATGTTCGCTGACGGACATCGGTGGAATCCTCCAATACACCGGCGGCGAGAGTATCGATCGTGGTGTCATCCGGAGAGTATATGAGACGACGTGTCGACTTCACGCAAGGCTTTACTTGGGCGAAGATCTTGTGTATGGGTTACTGACAATCGGTTTGGAGTCATCATCTGCCGTCTTCAATCGAACCATAGATGGTAAAGAACACAAACGTGCAAGGGAGGCTTTATGAAAAAGAGCGCTGCCGCACTCGGCTTGCTTGTGACAATTATCATACTCACCGGCTGCTCAACGGCAAAAACCTGGACCAGTACTCCCCTGATCCAATCGACGAGCAATCAATACTTTGCCACCCAATTTGAACCGATCAGAGTCAATGGCGAATTCATCAATGGTTTCCGGCTGACGGTGACCAATAAATCATCCCAAACCCTCATTGTTGACTGGAACGCCACCCTCTATCTTTTCAACAATAAAAACACCGGACGATTCGTTTTTGAGGGGATCGACGGGAAAAACGTCAACAATCCTCCCCCCGACAATATTACGGCTGGAAATACCCTCAGGAAAGACATATTTCCGCTGAAACTGATTGCCTGGCGGCAGGGGCCGGGATTTGCGAATCTTCCGGCCTTCAGCCCCGGACCGGTTCCGGGGGGACAAAATGGTATTCTCCTGGTTATCAACAGCAATGGCGAGCAGGTTCGGGAAAAAATGAACGTCACAATAAAGGTGGTTGCAAAATAGCACCTTTTAAGGCGTCCAAAACCACGGTGTTGAGAGGGTCGAATCGGAACGCGAGTTTGCGACAAACGCGTCGTTAAACAGGGCAGTGAATGCTGCAGCGTGTTTCGAGGTCATGAACGACTCCGTTTTTAAATCCCGCAAGGCCGTGGCGCCGCAGAACCATGGCGCGATATAGAGCAATATCCAAGCATTCGATATTCATGCGCAGGGTTTTAAACAGCTTGGGGATCATTTGGTTGGGTACTTGGACATGATGAAGACCGCCGCTGTATGCAATCAACATCCGCCCACTGGGAATCGCCAGCAGCAGGTCCGCAACGCCGCCACGGATGGTCATTGGCATTCCATCCGCATCCATCCCGTTGGCTCTTTTCATCCGGCCTTCGGGAGCCAGAACGACGAGAGAGCTCGGCTGGACTTTGTCCAGAAAATGCGCCCAACTATTGTCCCGTAAACGTGTCACCGGCACGACATTGCCGGCCACGACGCGGTAGAACAGGCCAACGACAGGTCGCTTCAACGTTTTTTCGGCCACGGGCACCAGGCCGCTATGAGCGATACTTTTGAGGAATCGATTGGGTAGAAAACCGGCGAATAACGGTTCGTAAAGACTGGTATGATTCAAAACCAACACCAGGCGGAGATCGTTCCATGGGTCAGCCGGCACGGTGCCGAGCCAATTGATTTTGAATCGGAAGAACGTCGCGCTGAATAATTTGACACACAGCAGCAACGTATAGATGAGTTTGGTTTTCAATAGGCTCGCGCTCCGATTGCTTCGAAATTAGGGCGCATCCAACCAGGAGAAATGCCATCCAGGTGATCTACTCGCCTGATTTACGGACCGAAAAATGGCGTGAGATACCATCTATTCGATTTTCACTTTTCAGTCAATGTTGCTTCACCGCTGAAGCCAACGGGTGCTAATCATCAGGGAACGATCCAGATGACCGATTCAGGCATTTTGTTGAGAACGTAGTTTGTTACACTGCCGGTAAAAAAGTTACGATTGATTCCGCGGCGCCCCATGATGATCGTGTCATAACGTACAGACCGAAACTCCTTGACGATTTCCGCTCCCGGGTTGATAAGGCCCTTGACGGTTTTAATGCCGACCCGATTTTCATCTATTCCAAAATCGGCCAGTTTCTGGTGTGCCGCCGCATAAAAATTGTCTATACAACGCTGGTCCCCCCGGGACAAGGTCGAAGCCAAGGCCCCTATCGCCTTCTGGTCGAAGTCGATCTCACAGTAATCGCTCAACCGCGGCTGCACGTGAAACAGTGTCAACTCCACTTCGGGATTGGCCCCGACAATAAATACCATGTGGTCGATCGCCCGCAACGAAAATTCCGAACCGTCAACCGGTACGAGCATTTTCCCCGGTTCGACATCCCCGCCGACGAGCCAGACTGGAATCACCCCGGAATTCTGCACAATACTGCTCGATACGCTGCCCATGAACATTTCCTGAAGCGCAGTCATACCTCGTCGCCCGACCACGATCGCATCCAGACGCTCATTCTGGGCATAGTCGATAATATCCATGGCGATACCCAGTCGCCGCGGCCGGTTGACCACATCGATACGGTCGTCCTCAACGCCTGCCGTTACCATGTCGCGCCGGTGGTTTTCGAGCATGTCCTGACATCGCTGGCGGTTGCGCCGCATGATCTGTGCCAGTTCCTGGCGCACGCGCGCAGACGCTGAGGCTTCGTCCAGCAGAAACTGGGATATGGTCGGTTGGATGGTGGCCAGAACGAATTTCACGCCTTGCACCTTCTTGAACAACCTTACGGCGTATCGAACAGCGAAAACAGCGTTTTTGGAATTATCCACTGCAATCAATATTTTCTTATGCAATTCCGGTTCTCCTTCCAGTGGCACTGTAAGTTGATGGTGAACAATCCCAAAAATTTCTTACTTTCTGGCTTTCTTCTGTTCTTCTATGTCTCCCATATATGGGGCTCGAAACCGGCTCCTCACAAAATAGCTCCGGTCTTCTTAACTGAGGTTTCAAAACCTCATTAAAACGGCCTGTCAACCCAAACAGCTTCATCCAAGTTGGCTTATTCGGTTGCTGCGGGTATGTCAACGCCTGAGGCTGATCGCTAAAATGATGCATCGGCCTAATTGATTTGTAAAATAGTCATAATTGTTGACTTTTTCGACGATGTCGTTAGATTAACACCACTTTTAAATCCATTTAGTCACAAGAATGAAGATGATAAAACGAATTATAGTGACCGTAATTGGTGTATTGTTATTGGTTGGCGCCCTTGCCGGAATAAAATCCCTGCAGATAGGAAAAATGGTTGCGGCCGGCAATCAGATGGCGCCACCGCCTACACCCGTGACAACCGCCGAGGTTCTCAAGCAGACATGGGAGTCGCTGCTGGCATCTGTCGGATCACTGGAGGCGGTTCAGGGTGTTATGGTCACCGCGGAACTTCCCGGCAAAGTGGTTCGGATCACTTTCGAGCCGGGCTCGATGGCGGCCGCCGGAGACATCCTGGTCTCCCAGAACACCACCTCCGAAGCGGCCCAACTCAGGGCGGCAGAAGCCTCCCTGACGCTCGCAAAGATCGAACGCGATCGCAAGAGAATTCTCCTGTCCAAAAATACGATATCCCAATCAGAATACGATAATGCCGACGCGCAGTACAAAGAGGCAGAGGCTCAGGCCGACAACATCCGCTCGGTGATCACGAAAAAAAACATCCGCGCACCTTTTAGCGGCCGACTCGGGATCCGTCACGTAAATCTTGGTCAAAACCTTAAAGAGGGCGACGCGATCGTGTCGCTCCAAACGATCGACCCGATATTCGTCAATTTCAGCCTGCCGCAGCAGCAACTGGCACAGATCCAGCCGGGACTCAGAGTACGGGTGACCACCGATGCGTTTCCGGGTCAGGTCATCGAAGGCCATATCACGGCCATCAATCCCCAGGTCGACACCGCCACCCGAAATATCCAGCTCCAGGCCACTCGTGGCCAATCCCGAAGAACGTCTGCGACCAGGCATGTTCGTGAATGTCTCTTTGGTATTGCCCGTGGAGAAAAATGTGCTCGCCATTCCGGCCACCTCCGTGCTTTATGCCCCTTACAGCGATTCGGTGTTCGTCGTGGACGAGAAAAAAGAATTAGAAAATGGACCTCCTGGAAAAATCGTTCGCCAGCAATTTGTGCGGCTCGGTGAGAAGCGCGGCGATTATGTTGCCGTCGTGTCCGGACTCGAGGAAGGCCAAACCGTCGTGAGCACCGGCGTTTTTAAACTGCGAAACGGTCAGGCGGTCAGTGTCGACAACGCGCTAACCCCTGAATTCAAGATCAATCCCGAACCCGAAGAAAGTTGACCTAATAAACGTCATCTGAATGAATTTCACCGATCTTTTCATCCGCCGCCCCGTTCTCGCGATTGTGGTCAGCCTCGTTATCGTCATCTCAGGCTTACAGGCGATCCGTTCGCTCAATGTCCGCCAATATCCCCGCAACGAGAACGCGGTGGTTACCGTAACGACCATTTACGTCGGTGCGAACGCCGAACTCGTACGCGGGTTCATCACGACCCCCCTTGAGCGCACCATCGCGGCCGCCGACGGCATCGATTACATCCAATCCCAGAGTTCCCAGGGGCTTTCGACCATCAGCGTCCGCCTCAAGCTTAACTACGACCCCATCAAGGCGCTTTCGGAAATCAGCGCTAAAGTGGATCAGGTCCGGGGGGATCTACCCCCTGAGGCCGAAGTGCCCACCATCAACGTCGAATCGGCCGACAGCCGTTTTGCTTCGGCCTATCTGAGTTTCACATCCGACGTTCTCCAGCAGAATGAAATCACAGACTACCTTGTCCGCATCGTTCAGCCGCGTCTGTCCGCCATCGAGGGCGTTCAGCGCGCCGATATTCTCGGTGCCCGCACCTTTGCCATGCGCATATGGCTAAAGCCCGAACGCATGGCCGCATTCAATATCAGCCCGGTGCAGGTCCGCCAGGCATTGGCCGCCAACAACTTCCTGGCCGCCGTCGGGCAAACCAAGGGCGCGCTCGTGCAGGTCAACTTGACCGCCAATACCGATCTGCGATCGCTGGAAGAGTTCAAGCGTCTCGTCATTCGCGAGCAGGACGGTGCCATCGTGCGACTCGAAGACATCGGCGACATCGTGCTGGGTGCCGAGGATTATGACACGGAAGTGCGCTTTTCAGGCCAAACGGCTGTTTTTATGGGTATATGGCCCCTGCCCAATGCCAACTCGGTCGATGTCATCAATCGCGTACGCACTGAAATGTTGTCGATCGAGAGGGGGCTTCCCAGCGGCTTGCAGGCCCGCATCGCCTACGACGCCACCAACTACATCACCAATGCCATTCAAGAAGTGATCAAAACTCTCAGTGAGACGCTCCTGATTGTCATTGTCATCATTTTTTTGTTTCTGGGCTCTATTCGATCGGCGTTTATCCCGGTGGTGGCCATCCCAATGTCCCTGATCGGTGCGGCATTCCTGATGCAGGTGTTCGGATTTACAATCAATCTGCTCACACTGCTGGCGGTGGTGTTGTCCGTGGGTCTGGTGGTCGACGATGCCATCGTGGTGGTCGAAAATGTTCAACGGCATCTGAGCGAAGGTCAGTCGCCGCTTAGATGCCGCCTTGCTGGGCGCCCGCGAACTGATCGGTCCCATCATCGCCATGACCATCACCCTGGCAGCGGTCTATGCCCCGATCGGTCTACAGGGGGGGCTCACCGGGTCGCTCTTTCGCGAATTCGCCTTTACACTGGCCGGGGCCGTCACCATTTCCGGCATCGTCGCCCTCACCCTATCGCCCATGATGGCCTCCAAGCTTTTGAAACCGGGAATCGAAGACCACGGCTTTGCCGGGAGAATCGCCCGCGGTTTCAAACGGTTCAGGAACTTATACGGTCGCATGCTCGACGTCACCCTGGCTTCACGTCCGGCTGTTTACATGGTCTGGGTCGTCGTAAGCCTTCTCGCGATACCGATGTTCATCATGTCCCCCAAGGAATTGGCGCCGACCGAAGACCAGGGCGTTATTTTCGGAATTCTCGACGCATCGGCAAACGCTACCCTCGACCAGACCAGCATATACTCTGCGGAGGTCAACAGGGCCTACCAGAGCGTCCCGGAAACCAACTTCACTTTTCAGATAACCCGCCCGTCCTCTGGAATCGCCGGCATGGTTGTCAAACCTTGGGACGAACGCGAGCGCACCATTTACCAGATCCTGCCCGAGGTTCAGCAAAAACTGTATGCCATCCCGGGCATTCGGATCTTTCCGGTGCTGCCGCCGGCGCTGCCGGGCGGCGGCCAGTTTCCGGTGGAATTCATCCTGGCATCCACAGCCGAGGAAGATCAGATTCTGGAGTTTGCCAAGCAGATTCAGTTCAAGGCCATGCAGAGCGGCCTGTTTGCCTTTCCGCCGCTGATCGACGTCAAGATCGATCAACCGCAGTCCGAGATCGTTATCGACCGCAACAAGGTCGCTGATCTCGGCCTCAATTTGGGGCAAGTCGGTGCCGACATCGGATCGATGGTCGGCGGTAATTTCGTCAACCGTTTCGACATCGCCGGCCGCAGTTACAAGGTGATCCCGCAGATTCAACGGGTCGACCGCCTTAACCCCGATCAACTCAAAAACATTTACGTCACCGGTCCCGACAACCAACTTGTGCCGCTCAGCACCATCGCCGAGATCCGCAACTCCACCGTACCGCGTTCGCTGAACCGCTTTCAACAGCTCAATGCCGTCACGATCAGCGGTGTGGCGGTCAGACCGCTCGACGAAGCGTTGGTCTTTTTGGAAGACGAAGCAGCAAAAATATTGCCCAAGGGCTATGTGCTGGACTACACCGGTGAGTCGCGGCAGCTCCGCAGCGAGGGCAACCAGTTTCTCCCCACATTTGCGCTGGCCATCATTCTGATTTTCCTGGTCCTCGCGGCCCAGTTCAACAGCTTCCGCGATCCCTTCGTGATCCTGGCCGGTTCGGTGCCCCTGGCCATGTTCGGCGCTTTAGTCTTTACGTTCTTGAAAATGCCTGACCCCAATGTGCCGTTCTGGACCGCGGGCTGGACGACGACGCTGAACATCTATTCCCAGGTCGGACTCGTGACCCTCGTCGGCCTTGTATCTAAAAACGGCATCCTCATCGTCGAGTTCGCCAACGTACTCCAGGAGAGAGGACTCACCAAGCTGGAAGCCGTGCGTGAGGCAACACTGACCCGCCTGCGCCCAATCATTATGACCACCGCTGCCACCATCGCCGGTCACTTTCCACTGACACTCGTTACCGGTGCCGGAGCCCAGGCACGCAACTCCATCGGTCTGGTACTCGTCGGCGGCATGGCCATCGGCACACTCTTTACCCTCTTCGTCATCCCCTCGATCTACATGCTCGTCGCCCGCGACCACACCAGAGAAGGCGAACAAAGAGCCGAAAATCCAACGGCTAAAACCGTCATGCCGGTCGGTGATTTCGGCGCAGCAACTAAAAACTAAATATTCCGATGGAGTTAATTTCAGATTTGATGGGTGAGTCGGATTTTACCGTCATCGCCTTGCGACAGGCAAAAAAACCGACCACATTTCGCAGACCGGCAGCGTTTGTTCACCTCCCGCTCGTCTATTGCCACCCATTAACGTAAAAAATCCCTTCTACGATAGAAACAACGCTTTACTATAAAATAGCATTACTTTCACTTTGAGATACGATTTGGCTATTTGAAAGTATTTAGAAATAGCGCCCGGTAGGTATTGATAGCAGCAGGTTTTAGTTCACCCAAACGGATTATATGTTGGAGATATCACTCACTTCCAATAAGCTCTTAAAACCACAATATCTTGATGTAACCCAAAAAGGAGAAAACCTCGTTAATGATGGATTCTACCTTCTGTATTTTTTATTCTTCATGACAGTTTTAACAAATTTTCCGAACTTTTTATCTTTTCGCTTTTTCTCTAAAAATGACATCTCATAAAAAGCAGATTCTTTATTTAATTTTACAAAATTTTGATAACGTTCCTGTGAAATTATCCCGTTCTTTAACGCATCCAATACTGAACAGCCTTGCTCTTGTGTATGGGAACAATCATTATAGAGGCATTGCTTTGATAAATCAGCTATTTCATCGAATGTACTATGAATACCAGTATCAACAGCAAAATTTCCGAGTTCTCGCATACCTGGTGTATCTATTATCATTGCCCCGTTTTTCAAACTTATTAATTGACGGCGGGTCGTAATATGTCTTCCTTTTCCGTCTTTTTTCCTAACGCTATGGGTTTTTAGTCGCACTTCATCCGAAAGGTTATTTACTAAGGTGGTTTTACCAACCCCCGATGATCCAAGCAAACAATACGTTTTCCAAGGAATCAATAATTCCTTAACAATTTTCAGGCTCGTATTGTCTTCATTACTAAAAGGCACTACTCGAATGTCAGGAACTAGAGCATGAATTTCAGTAACCTTTTTATCTATCTCACCAACGGGCAACAGATCACTTTTACTCAATAATATAACAGGTTCGATATCGCTCTCATTTATCATAACCAAATAGCGTTCTAATCGTCTGAGATTATAATTGGTGTCAAGTGATTGAACGATTAAACCCGTGTCGATATTAGTGGCTATTAATTGATACTCGATCTTCTTACCGGATGTTTTCCGTTTTAGTACGGATTTTCTTGGAACAATCTCACTAATGATGGCGAAAGAATTTTTATCATAATATTGAGCAATCACCCAATCTCCTGTGGCTGGGTAATCTAACTGAGAATCAGCACTGAATAAGAGTTTACCTGTTACTTCGGCCGATACATCACCGTTGCCGTCGTTAATGGTATAACTATCCTTATTGACCGTAATAACCCTTGCAATTTGGTGATCAATTAATTTTGCAGGATCAACTCTATCAAGAAACCACTTATTGAAACCTAATTGTTCTATCTTCACTGTCACATTTCTCATAAACTATTGTGGATGCCACATGTTGTGGTTGAGCTCAATATTAAGAATTGCAGATTTATTGAGATTGAATTTGTGGGGCCGGTCAATACTCAAACTTGCTTGCCATAAGTCAAACTATCTGGATTTTCATCATTTATGCAGATAAAATCTGGCAATCACCAGTCACCCGTCGAATTGATAGGTTTGATGGCTCAACGTAAAAAACACGTTCAATCAACAAACTTTGAGCTTTGATGAAGTAAGCGAATTCTCGTTTCGAATTCTTAGGATATTGTCTAACATGCAAATCATCATTTTATTAAAATCGGTACATCCAGTGCATCGTCATATTCCGGTTTACCGGTTGGATTGTCCTTTTTGAGAATGAGGGTTCCGTTACTGCTGAAACCAGGCGATTTGAAATGTATCACGGATTCAAATGGTACGAACATTTCAGTCATCCAGGGGCTTTTCGCGGTGGCATATCCTTGGGCTATAATCGTACCGCTTGCATCCGAAAGGACAACGGGGAAATCTCCCTCGAAAAACCATGCTCCCCTTGCATATCCACGGATGATAAGGGGTGATGTGACAGCAGCGCCCGGCAACGGTGAATCCACATAGATCAAATCGCTCTTGCAGTTTCCCCGAGGAAACACCTGAACGAGCTGCGTTGCCGAGAATGACGATTCATAATCCGACCCAAAACCGTCGGTGGGAGGTCCGGTCGTCTTTCCGGCAAGTGTCATGAAAAGCGGTGTGTAGGGCGCTAAAGCGGGCAAGGTTTTTCGATAGGCGGCCATGATACTACCCAACGCCGGTGAATTTCCCGCAAGCCAAAACTCTTTTGCCCGCGAACACGGAACAAACGATCGCACTTCGTGACCGATGGTCACCCAACCGTCAAGAATCTCTTCGCCTTCGGAAAGAGAGGCGCTCTCTTTAAACGCATCGCCATCAAGCACTATGTATCTTGATATGCCGACAGAGGGCGCCTTGTTCATGGGCTCGTCCGGTTTGCGATCCATATACTTCGCTATGATCACACCGTTTTGGATGGCGATATTTTGGGGCGTCACCCGATCGCCAAGCAGAAATGCACGCGTACCTCGATAAAATCCCTTTGCGCTGAGCGCCGCGGCAACATAATAAAAGGTCCCGCTTCCCCCAGGGTCATGCGTTAAAAACAGCGCAGCGTCCACGCCATCTTTGCCGTCAATATTTCCATAGACCGGCTTGCCAAAAACGGAGGTTATGACTTTGGTTGCTGAGCCAGGTGCGGCGTTTATTTCACTGAGGCCGGCGACCAATCGTAGCGTTTGATCCCCGACCATGTATGTGGCATTCAGTGGGTCCCTTGCGGCCCCGGCATCATCTGTTTTTGAGCCGCCCATGGATGTCATGCAGCCGATGGCTATAAGACAGGCCAACATACCTCCGATAAGGTTCGTTTTCATGAATCAGCTGACCTCTTATTTGTTTGGAGGAACGGCAAGCTTCTTCTGGCTGCCAGTCGTGATAGACGTAACACCGGCACGCGGGATGATAGCCAGGGAAATAGACACTTTGTCTTCAATGGGAAGCGCCGACATGGTCTCCATGGCAAGGATTTCAATTGTGCTACCTTTTTGGATTTTGGCCACAGAGCCCCACCCATATGTGTTTAGCATGTACATAATCGCATAGTATTTCGATATTATTGATTATTTAATATAAAACGTCATGAATATAATCCAAAGTGATTCCTTCTTGATGGCTTGTCTTTTGGCGGGTTAGATTTCTCAATAGGAAATTTGTGCTTCTAATTTTGGAGAAGAAATGTCAAAAAAGTTGATAATGTAGTGCATATGATATACAATATGGGTATGAAAAAGGACATCGTTTATTCAATTCGGATGGCAAGTTTGGTACGCAACACGCTTCAATTTGCAGCGAGAAAAGAGCGACGGACGGTCGCATCTCTGCTGGACAAAATCATTTTAAACTTTCTTGAAGAGCAGCATTATTTATTACCGCATGAAATCGGTAGTGACAGACGCGTGCATCAAAGGAACAAAATCACCCTGCCCGCCATGACCCTTATGGAAAATGGCAACAACGATCATTCCTTTCCCTGTGTGATAACAGATATTGCCATGGGGGGTGTAAATGTTACCTATCCCAAAGGATCAGGAATTAAAGAGGCGTTGCTGACGGGCAAGGATCAGTTCAGGCTATTGTTTAAACTTCCCCAGAATGAAGGTGAGATCATATTTCAGTGTGATGCCCGCCGATTTGTGGAGGTGGACAAAGAAATTCACATTGGTGCGATGATTAATAATCCAAATCCTAAAGACCTAAATACGTTGAATTTATACCTGAGTTAGCATCGACGCGTTATAGCGATTTCTCGACGGTCAATGAAGTTTTCTCCTTGTCTTTTCAAATTCTATTTTGAAATTCCCCTTTTTAAGCAAATTGCGCCATTCATCGAATTGTAAGATCCTTCCAATATTCTTAATAAGAACAGCCTTCATATTTCAAGTCGCTATTTGTATTTCCCCGCATTAGCATGAAAATATGACCAACCCATGGGCCAACGCTGAGGAGAAGCGCCCCTGGACGGCGTCACCAGGAACTTGCAGTAGGCTCACTACTCCTGCACCCCCAAGGCCTTAATCAGGATCGCATCTGGTTGGTGCTATCAGCGGGGATAAAATCGAGAGGGTCGCGCCTGGACTTAAGATGCCTTTTATGTAATGGCTCTTGAAAGATACTGGCGTATATCCACTGCGTCGATCTGCGCCGGATCCAGATATTGATTTGCGTACTCCCGGTAAACGCCGCTTTCCAAAAACAGGTCGAACAGTTCGGCATCTATGTGGTGGTCGTTGCGCATAAAGCTCATAATACGCAGAGCCGCATTCAGGGTTTTCGGTTCTTTGTATGGTCGGTCCGCGGCAGTCAGTGCCTCAAAAATGTCCGCGATGGCAATGATGCGCGCGGGGACGGGCATCTGCTCTTTTTTCAACGCCCGTGGATAGCCGGTGCCGATCATGGTCTCATGGTGGGCTCCGGCGAATTCGGGCACATTCGCCAGATAATCAGGGAACTCCAGCTTGTTGAGCATGATGATGGTCTGAATGATGTGATTTTTGATTGTAAATCGGTCCTCCGGTGACAGGGTGCCCTTAGGGATACTCAGGTTATAGATCTCTCCCAGGTTGTACTGGTTCTCGGGGACGGCTATTTTGAATCCATAGGGATTGTCGCCGAAGGGTTTCGGGTTGGTCCTCGATATGACGTGCTCCTGCTTGTCGGCCAGCACGTGCTCGACCACCGGAAGGATGGGTGCCGGCTTACGGTTTTTCAATGCGGCTTCAGCCTGCGAAATCCCCAGGCGGTCGTCTAAATGGCGCGTCCAGGTCTGGGCGCCGATACGGCGCAGGCGTTCGATATTTTCATCGGCCATGAACTCTCCACCGATGTTGCACGCGGCCACAAAAGTGAAATCATCTTGGATCTGACGTTTTGTCTTCGCCAGTTCCGCCTTTAGGGCCGCTTCGTGACCATCGCCGGTCAAACGCTTGCGATAGGTGTCTATCTCCGCATCCCGCAGCAGCACCTCGAAACGCATCCGTATTTCGTGGATCCGATTGTAGATCGTATCAAGCTTGGTGGCCTTGTCCACCACATATTCGGGGGTGGTGACCTTCCCGCAGTCATGCAGCCAGGCGGCCACTTCAAATTCCCAGCGTTCATCCTCTGTGTTCATGTTGAAATCGGCGAAAGCCCCTTCCTCGGCGGCACACGCAGCATTGGCCAGCATTTCCGCCAGCCTGGGCACTCGCGCGCAATGGCCGCCGGTATAGGGCGACTTAGCGTCAATGGCGCCGGCAATGAGTTTGGTAAAATCGTCGAACAGTTTCCGCTGCTGTTCCAGAAGGTGCCGGATGGTGCGTTTCATCAGGGCGAAAGCCCCGATAAGGGAGTGAATCTCCTTGATGGCAGAATCGAAAGGAGCGGATTCAGAAAAGTCACGCTGCCGGATTCTTCTGGATTCATGTTCCAGCCGGGTGAGGGATCCTGTGATCTTGCGGGAAACCAGCAACGTCAGTGGCATTACCAACAGCAGCACCATGACGGTGAAGATAAAGACCCGCTGCTGCATCCGCCTGATATGGCCGGTAAAATCGGAAACCGGAGCGACGGAGGCCAGGATCTGATCAAACTTCAGGGCGGCTTTCATCCCCGTCGATCGCACCAGGTAGGCGGAGCGATCGATTTGTATTTCGCGGGTGCGGTTGAGCGTTCCCACCGGATCGATCTGGTAATCGGCGACAACGGCCTTGACCAGGGGATCACCGGATTCTTCAGCCGTGATAAATTCCATGCTTTCCTCTTTGCCGACCCTTATGGGATCTTCTCCGGGATGGGCAATGATCCGTCCCGATCGGTCAAAGAGAAAAAGCACACCGTTGTCCGATACTTTCTGCCGTTCGAGGGAAACGGAAAACTGGTCCAAGGTGATATCAACGCCAAAAACACCGCCACCGCTGATCAATTTCTCCGCGCAGGTCACTCCGGGCAGCTTGGTGGAGCTGAAGACATACGGTTCGGTGTAAAAGGCCGTCTCCTCCCGCTGGGCTTGGATATACCAGGGCCGAGTGCGGGGATCATAGTCCGGATCCATGTCGGGCCGCTCTCCGGTCACATGGCGTTCCCGGTTTAAAAAATGCCAGTGCTGCTTCAACTGCCCCTCGAAATCGGCTGAGATGGTACGCAGTACGTAATAGGTCCCCACCGGTGCCTCAAACAGACGGCGCAGTTCCGGTCTGTCGCGCAGGGCAACGACCTGTATGAAACTTCCGTCGTCATACCCGATATAGGTTGAAAAGATATATTCATGAAATTTAAGGGCTTCGAGCATAAACTCCATACCCGGATGTGACAATCCACCTCCCACCGGCACGGTGGCCATGCCTGGCACCCGCGCAGCCGATCCGGCCAACACAGTCACCGATTCCAATGTACCTTCATAACGCTCCATGGTTTTCGCGTTTATCTCCGAAAAGAGGCGGTCGGCCATCTGAATGGCTGCCGCTTTGCTCTCCCGGTGGCTGATAAACACGAATAGACCGGTCAGGATAATGACGATGGCCACGATCAGTGTGGTAATGCCGACATAGAACGGATACCGTACGATTTTCAGTATCATGCGAACTCCTTCTCCCTCAGCTTTCCGGATCGATTTCGAATGGTCATTCTACACCATCAGTGCGCCGTTCGAAAGGGGCATTGTCGGACATAATGGCTGCTAAAAAATTTGAGCGGCCACCTTGGTGTGACTCTGGCGTTTGCTGTTAGACTTATCCTAAGCCACGTTTGTAGGAAGAAGGTCAACTTTTTTTACAACTGTTATGTATAGGTTTGATGGCAGGGTGCGAGACGGTTTGGAGAAATTAAACTTTTTTGGACAAACTGTGTCAACTTCAGTTCGATGCCAACACTTTTGCAGAACGCAACGCAGTTTACACAGTGCCGTTTATTTGATTGTTTTCGATGGTATGCTGTAGTCTCCCAAATAGAGACACGGCAACACTACAATGCCAAAACAGAAAACCGATGAAATAGAAAGATTCACTGGCCAGGCTTGCTCTTGGCTGCTTGATGGCCATGCCGATGATACAACCCCCGATGAAGCCAACGATGACTGCAGTCAGAATGGATGAAGCCTTGAATTTCACGGGGACAAGAAAGCGGCTTGCTGCAGCAAGTAAAAGCACACCGATGCTTCCTCCAATGCCACATGAAAGTACAGGGGTCTGTTGTACCAGCGGTAACACCTGGAATCCAATGGTAACCGCTACGCTCCATGCCGCTAAACTAAAAATTAAAAGGCCAAACCATCGCAAAACTCTGTAATTGGTTTTTTTGACGAGCGGTACAAGAATAAAAAGGGCGAAAAGTACCCCTGGAAGGAAAAAAAACATATCATCTGATATGTCAAACCGGGAACCTAAAAAATGTGGCAGAGAAACCGAAAGGTAAGATAGTGCACCGGAAATGAATGACAAAATTAGCAATCGCATGGAAACCATCACCATTCGTATTATATTTATAATCAGTAGGTCTTCTCATAAACCAACCCGCAGATAACTGGGTCCTTCATTCACGGCTATCATTTTGCAGGCTGACTCGCATATTGATCTCGTATGCGCGATATCGTTTCAATCTCCCAGCGGGCTGTGTAAATTAGAAACGTTGACATTCCACCTCGGAAGGGAAGATTAACCCAGAGTGATGCGCCAAAAAAATCGAAATAAGCGATATGGGTGACTTTGGTGTATGACCTGAAGGGCTCGAGTTGTATTGTGCCGTAGTGAAATTTCTGCCCGCAATCCTCTGGATTCTCAAGTTGGAAATCCAGGCGGTATTGACCTGGGTGGGCGGTCGTCCGCCACCTAAAGGTTTCGTTTGGAACATTCGAGTAAATGTTCTCAGTGATTGTTTCATTTCCGACTTTTTGGATAAAACGGTGTATCTTAATGTATCTGTTGCTTAGCAGAAACGTACCCTGGAAGTCGGTTTTGAACTTCCAGAAAACATCGACCGGAACAGGTACAAGATAAATCAGTTTAAAGGCCTCTCCACCTCTTTTTTCTGGTTTGATTCTATAGATGACTCTTTTCTTGCTGAGCAGTTCTTCATCTTCCGGTTCAGCTGTTGCCGGATGGATTGGCAAACCGATGAAACCATTCAAAAATAAAAAGGAATAAATGCATATAAGCAATCTGATGACAGAGCCAAAGCGCAGGGAGTTCATTGTTCCGCTAATCGTTTGATGTGAATTGGAAGTACGAAAATGCTTCACTGTAGATTCTCTTTCCGCAGCTCTCAGGGTCTGCGCAAAGTGTTTATCTCACAATGAAATGCTTGGCCAACCAAGCGCTTGTTATTCTTTCTTCAGGGCGTTAGATCAGGCGAGATTTTATGTCGGTATTCACTATTGCGAGCTGATATTGACTTCGGCAATGGGTAAAGGCCTGCCATAGAAAAAGCCCTGGGCATAATTAAAACCCAACTCTTGGCATGCCTCAGCCTCATTAGAGCATTCAATTCCCTCTGCGAGGGTTGAAATACCAAGGTTTTGAGCTGCCTTGACAAAGGTTGAAACCATCTGATGCAACCGCTTTGGTGCGAGGTGAATTTGATGGATTAGAGAGGCGTCGAATTTAAGATAATCCGGCGGGGCCTTTGCAAGCTCCACCAGCCGAGTTTGTCCAGCGCCGAAGTCATCAAATGCCAGACCCATGTTCAGCTTTTCCAAACCACTGCGGAGCCGTGACATTTCATTCGTGTCGGTGGTAGCCTTTTCATTAATTTCGAGTACGATTTTGTTCATGGGGGCCATAACATGAATTTTCTCCAGCGACTCCATGAGCACATTCAGCTTGTGAACCTCCATCGGGGTCGTATTGACAAACAAAATGGGTGAACCCGGCAGATTTCTGCCGATCTCCACGCCGATTTCACGAAAAAGGGCACTAAGTTCAGAGGCATACCCTAACCATTGTGCCAGTTCTAAGAGCTCAGATGGGTTTGATGGCAAGTCTCCTGCCGCAATCCTTCCGAGAATCTCGTATCCCACAACTGTCATATCTGAGAACCGTAAGATAGGTTGGAAATAGGGGACGACGTTGCGCTGACTGAGCAAAGCCCGTATTTGCAGCTCGATAGAGTTTAAGTACTCTAATTCTTGTGAAATATCCATGACATAGGTTTTTTCCGCCATGGAGGTTGTCGTCAATTTGACGTACTTTATTGAAAATTTGAATTTCCCGATGGAAATTCTGTCGCCCGGTTCGAGTAGTTCTGCCTGCTCGATCTTCTTTTGGTTCACAAAAGTGCCGTTGGTGCTTCCAAGATCGCGAATCCAAAGATGATCACCACTCCTCCGAATTTCAGAATGACGCCTGGAAATCCGCTTGTCGGTCAATTTAAGGTTGCAGTCCTCATCGCGACCAACAATAAAAGGAACCGGCTCGACAGCAACCATCCATTCCCTGTTGGCGTCCGCGACAGCCTCTAAATACCATTGCATCTTATCTTCTGCATTTATACCATCTGTTTTCACCCGCAAATCCTCGCGTCTGTCTCATTTGTCCGAGAGTGTGCGAAGTTAGAAGTGGCTAATATATTGCAGTTACACTGATGCACCCTCTGAGAGATAGATATGTAATTATATCATATCTACTTGAAAAATAGATGTTTTCATATTTATTCTGGCATTGAATCCCATTTCATCAGTTTCTAATCAGAAGCATAATAGTCGGTTTCATTTACCGATATGATAATATTAAGCGGAAAACAGTAGCGTCGCATACATTAATCCAATCGGCTGTCCTTGACACAACCGAATCAACTATTTATCGATGATAGTAATCGCAAGATAACTCCAATTGATGATAATTTATTCGTTGGTCTGGTGTATTAGATTTAGGGCGTTTCTGTTCACTTTGGCAGCTCTATCAAATTAATTGCGACTTACTTTCATGTCAGGATGAAACAGTGAATATACAGCCGGAATAAGCACCAAAGTAATCAAAGTCGATCCCGTGAGGCCGCCGACGACCGCCCGCGCAAGCGGGGCCTGAGCGTCCGATCCTTCGCCAATGCCGAGCGCAAGAGGCAAAAGGCCTAAGATGGTCGTCAACGTCGTCATCAAAATCGGCCGCAACCTGCGGCGACCGGCCTCGACCAGGGCATCGCGCGTGAGCATCCCGTCGCGACCCAATCGACCGGCCTGGTCCACCAGGAGAATCGCGTTGTTGACCACGATCCCCCCCAGCATAATGCAGCCGATATAGGACTGCACATTCAGCGTCGTTTTTGTAATAAACAACGTCACCAGCACACCTATTGCCGCCAAAGGAACGGAAAACATGACGACCAGCGGATCCCGTAGGGATTCATACTGACAGGCCAGCACCATATATACGAGGATCAACGCCAGAGCGAGTGAGATGATCAGTTCCCTGAAGGCCTTTTGCTGTTCTTCGAAATTACCGGCGACCGTTAAATCATAGCCAACGGGGCGTGGGATTTGATTCAACAGCGCCTGCACGTCAGAGGCTACAGACCCAAGATCGCGCCCCGCGACGTTGGCGTTTACCGTCACCCTGCGCTGCTGATCTTTGCGGTCGATCAGAATCGGACCACGGCTCTGTTCAGACGTTACGATGTTGCGCAGCGCTACCTTTTCTCCGGATGCTGTGGTCAGCGTCAAGTTGAGGATTTCATCGATGGAGCGTTTCTCGGCATCTTTGAGCTGCACCAGAATGCGATATGAATTGCCTCCCGTTCGGTACTCGCCGGTTTTAGAACCGGCCACAGAGGTTTGCAGGAGTTGGGTGACGTCGCGGACACTAAGGCCCAGATCGGCGACTTTGTCACGGTTAATGCGAATTTCCTGCTGGGGTATACCGGCTTCGAGGCTTGTCTGGATATCCGTAATACCCGGTACATCAACAATCAACTTCGCAACGCGACCGGCCAAAACATCGAGTGTGGCAAGCTCGTAGCCACGGACTTCGATGGTCAACCCCTCGTCACCGCCCAGTAGTCGCTCCAGTAAAAACTGACCCTGTGGTGCTCGGACACGGATCTCCATACCGGGAACATTGCCGTCCAGTCGGCGCCGCAGGTCTTGGGCAATTTCCACATTGGAACGTCCACGTTGGGCAGATGGTAGCAGAGACAGATTTATTTCGCCCTCTGAACCGGCGTCAGCCCGCCAGCCGGAGGCACCGACACTAACCACTGAGGCTATCGCCTCAGGCACGGCAGGCTTAATGATCTGCTCCATCACGCGGGTCTGCCGATCAACCAACTCGAGTCGGGTCCCGATTTCCATTTTACCGGCGACGCGGACTTCGCCCTCATCACTGGGGGGTAGAAATTCACTACCGATCAGGGGATAGAGCAGCAGACTTGTGCCGAGAAGCACCGCTGCTGCAAAGACCGTAACCAGACGATGGGCCAAGACCCAACGCAGCAAAGCCAGGTAAAGATTTTCGAGTTCCGAGAAAATTGAAACAGCGGCAGCGGACCAACGGCTCGTTCGAAACACCGGCTCTTTTTGCGGCTGTTGGCTTGACTTCAGGAGGCGCGATGCCAGCATGGGTACCAGGCTCAGCGCTACCGTCAGCGAACATATCAATGCGAAGATGATTACATACGCCAGCTCTTTAAAGAGAATGCCCGAGACCCCGCGGACAAAAATCAATGGCAGAAAAATGACCAGCGTGGTTATGGTGCTGGCAATGATTGCCGTCCCGACCTCCCGGGCGCCTTCCACCGATGCCTCCTCCGGCGTTTCGCCAGTCTCAGTGCGCCGGCGAAAGATGTTTTCGAGCACGACGATGGAACTGTCGACCATCATGCCTACCCCTAAGGCCAACCCGCCTAAAGTCATCAAATTGAGCGTGAATCCCCCGAAAAAAATGAGCGCAAAAGTGGTAACGATCGAAATTGGGATCGACAGAGAAATCACTATCGTACTTCGTATGTTGCGAAGGAAAAACAGCAAAACGACGATCGCCAGCCCGCCTCCGTAAAGAATCGAGCGAGCAACGTTCGCAATTGACCGCTCGATGAAATTGCCCTGGTTGATGACCGGAACTATTTTGATTTGAGGAAAGGCTTGGTTGACCGCTTCAATTTCATCCAGGATGCGCTTAGACACTTCGACCGTATTGGCTTTGGCCTGTTTGCGAATCGCCACGCGCAGTCCTCGCCCACCGTTGACGCGTACGATTCGCGTCAACTTCTCATAGGTGTCTTTTACTTCGGCAATTTGACCCAGCGTTATGCCGGCACCGTCGCTCTGGGCGATAACCGTGTCCCGAATCTGATCGAGATTGATAAACTCAGCCGGTGCGCGAAGCATGACCTCATATCGTCCTTGTTCGATCTTGCCCGTTGGAAGATCGAGGTTGGCGTCGCGAATGGCGTCGAGCACCTGGTCCAGAGGCAGACCGACGGCTTTGATCCGATCAGGATCCAGCTCGATTCTCACCTCGCGATTGAAGCCTCCCCAAACATCAACCTGCGCCACACCCGGAATACGGGCAAAACGGTAACGGATCTGGACTTCAATCAGTTCCGTGAGTTCCACGGGATCGAGATTACTGGAAATTCCTAAAAGAACGACCGGAAAGCTGGCGATGTCGAATTTTCGAATGCGGGGCCTGACGATATCATCCGGCAGCTCGTTGATCTCGTCTTCGAGTTTACCCTGAACGTCAATTGCCGCAGTGTCGATTTCCGTGCCCCACACGAAACTGACACGAACTCTGCTTCGGCCTTCTGAAGACGTGGATGTGATTTCCTCTACCCCGGGCACCGTGGCAACGATCTCTTCAATTATTTGCGTTACCAGCCGCTCCATGACTTCGGGACTGGCCCCCTCGTAATCCGTTCGAATGCTCAGCGTCGGCAGTTCGATGTTGGGGAGCATGTCTATCTGCAGGCGGCTCAGAGATACGGCCCCGAGAATGACCAAGATCAAGGTCACCATTGTCGTGAAAATCGGACGCTTGACGCTGAAAGCCGGCAGATTCATTGGGAGTCCACCTTCTCGCGATCGGCAGCGGTTTGGGTCTGCGCAGCAGGAATCGTGATTGGTGAGCCATCTTTCACCAGTTGCTGCCCTAAGGTGACGACACGACCGAACAGCCCTTCACCTTCCACCTGCACCCGGTCGCCTGCGCGGATGCCGACCTTTACTACGCGCCAGTTGACCGATTGACCATCCTCACTAACGATGAAAACACCGCTCTTGTCATCACGTATGGTCAACGCCTGCTCGGGAACGATGGTGGTCTCCGCTACTTGGGCCAATGCAACGGTAACACTGATAAACATGCCGGGTTTGAGGCGATGATGTGGATTAGCGATGATCATTTCGATCCGCGCCTGACGGGTGGACTTCCGGAATACGGGAGCAATCCGATCGATGCGCCCTGTAAATTTTTCGTCCGGATAGGCGTCCGTCGTCAGCGAAACAGATTGCCCGGGTTGCAATTGAGCATAGTCCTTTTCGGTGACGAAAACGACACCGACAATGGGATTCAGTTCGACGATCATGAGCAGCGGCGCGTTGGCGGCAACGGTCTGACCTTCGTCCACATAGCGCTCAGCGACGACGCGATGATCCTGGCCACCGGTCCAGCCTGCCGTCACCTTGGTATAACCAAGCCGGATATTTGCGGTTTCCAGTGACGATTCGGCCTTTGTTACATGGGCCGCAGCGACTTTAAGCTGAGCCTGCTTAGCCAGCAGATCCTGTCTGGAAGCATCGAAATCTGAATCAGATGCGATCCCGCGTTTAAAAAGGGATTCGGTTCTTTTAAACTCGCGATTAGAAATTTCCAGGATGCTCTTCGCTTCAAAAAGGGTTGCCCTGGCCACTTCCAGATCGGCCTGAGCCTGTGCAACGGTCTGAATATATTCAGCGTTGTCCAACTCAGCCACAACCTGGTTCCGTTGTACCATATCGGCAATATTCACAAGCACTCGCTCAACACGACCGCTTACTTTCGGCGCAACGACAAACTCGGCCAAGGCTTCCAACTCTCCGCTGAATGTACGCTGTAACGCGATCGGCCCTTGCTCGATCGGAGCCACTTCGACAGGCACCGGTCGTATAGCACTACTGAGTTTGCTCGAAGCTGGACCGGTCCTGTAAGTGGCCGAATATCATCCACCCTACTCCCGCCGCCGCTGTAAACAGAAGAGCCGCAAGAATAATTTTTTTAGGGCCACCCGATTTCATGGCAAAAACCCTTCCCAATATCATTTATATCAGCGCTTCCAATTAATAGGCGCTGCTCGACCCGAAATGAAAACATTGCGCTTTTGACGATAATATAGCAACGAAAAAATAATTGCTAAAGGATCATTTTAGCGGCACATAAATGCTGTTTCCCCGGTCAAGTTGTTAGATGGTCGCGACCACCATTCATTAAAGATTTCGGTTGCTGCTGTGGTGCAAAAATCTATATAGTGTCCATCCATATATGAGACTTTTTTTCGTTCGGCGAGGCGTACTTTATGTATGCCGCAGCCGGAAACCTTCGGAGTACGCAGCCCAGCGGAAAAAAGGCCATTTATACGGACACTCTTGTGGTGCCATCTACTTATCGCGGATGGACACCATAGAGTCAATCAAACGCGTATGAAACCCAAAGGTCAGGAATAAACCGATGGCCTTGTTTCAAGATCGGAATTCGTGAGGATCTGATATGATGTTCGTAAGATGTTGTCATCGTATGCTGAAATTCTATGCCGTGTGCTGGTTATTGGTAGTGTCGGCATCCTGTACGTTGGTGGAGGAACGAATTGACCGCACGGCAGGAGGGCCGAATGTGCCGGCCAATACAGCGGTATCCATGCGCTTGGAGCCTACCGAACGACCCGAAGAGATGCCGGCGCGAACGGTGCCGCCGGGGCCTCTGAAACTCACCGTCACCGAGGCCATTTTGCTTTGTCTCGAAAACAACCGCTCTCTGGAAGTGCAAAGATTGAGTCCCTCGATCCAGCAAACTTTTGAGGGCCAGGAAAGAGCCGTTTTCGATCCGGAAGTAAACGCAGACATCTCCGCCGGCAGATTGAGAGGAGAACGCCTCGCAAGATCCGGATCGGATACCGAGACTTTCACCACCGATACCGCCGAAGGCATCATTTCATTAGAGCAGTATTTCCCGACCGGCACGACGGTTGCCCTGGTAGCCGACACGCGCATGAATGACTCCTCACTTTACGATAACACCTTTTATGCGACCCGATTGGGCATGACGGTGACTCAGGCATTATTGAGAGGATACGGTACAGACGTCAATCTGGCCCAACTGAAGCAGGCACGCTTGGATACGCGCATGTCGGAATATGAGCTGCGGGGATTTACCGAGTCCTTGGTGGCGGAGGTGGAACGAACTTATTGGGATTATGCACTGGCCAGGCGTCAGATCGAGATCGTCGATGAGTCGCTGAAAGTCGCCCGTCAGCAACTCGACGAAACCAAAGAACTGATCGCGGTCGGCCGATTGGCCAGAGCTGAATTGGCGGCCGTCCAGGCCGAGGTTGCGGCACAGGAACAGGCTCTTATCGAAGCGCGGGCCAACAAGGAATCTATTCGCCTGCAACTCTTGCGCTTGCTCAATCCGGCGGGCTCAGGAATCTGGCAGCGGGAAATTGATTTAATCCATCAACCGACATTGCCCGAAATCAAATTGGAAGACGTTGACCAGTATGTGGCCGTATCGATGCGCATGCGTCCGATTTTAAACCAGGCCCGGTTGGAAATATTACGCGGCGAGCTGGAGCTTGTTAAAACCAGGAACGGGTTGTTGCCCTTAATGGATCTTTTTATCACGCTCGGCAAAAGCGGGTATGCCAATTCATTTGGAGAATCAGTCAGGAATATCAAAGATGATAGTTATGACGTTCTGGCGGGTGTCAGGTTTAATTATCCTGTACATAATCGGGATGCAAAGGCTTTAAACCGGCGAGCGCTGTTGGACCGGGAACAGACTCAAAAAGCCTTGGAAAACTTATCTCAACTCGTGGATGTTGACGTGCGCACCGCTTTCATCGAGGTTGACCGCACCAAACAACAGATTTCCGCCTCGTCTGTCACCCGCAAGTTCGATGAGGAAAAACTCCGGACAGAAACTGAAAAACTGAGGGTTGGAAAATCAACCAGCTTTCTTGTCGCTCAAGCCCAGCGGGATCTGTTGGTCAGCCGCATCGCCGAGGTGCGAGCTCTCGCCAACTACCTCAAAGCATTAATCGATTTGTACCGGCAGGACGGATCGCTGCTCGAGCGACGCGGAATTTACGCCCCCGGTCGTGAACCGGTCAATATGTCAAAGCAATGAGGATTTTTTCGATGCCATAGTGATGTGGATCGGCACATCTGAAACGTGAACGGGTTCGGTCGATGAAGGATGCATGGACTATGAAAAAACAAACGGACATTCTGATAATCGGCGGAGGGGCTATCGGTATCTGCTGCGCGCATTACCTGACTCGTTCAGGCCGGCAGGCGACCCTGGTTGAAAAAGGAGATATCGGCTGCGGGGCTTCCCTCGGCAACGCCGGTCTTGTCATACCCGGCCTGAGCATCCCGCTGGCCGCGCCCGGGGTGATCACCAAAGGGCTCAAGTGGATGCTCGATCCGGAAAGCCCGTTTTACATCAAACCGCGGCTCGAACCTAATTTTTTAAAATGGCTGTGGAAATTTTCGCGTCACTGCACCGCGGATCACCTCCGCAGAGCCGTGCCCATCATCAGGGACCTTCAATTGGCCAGCATGGATCTTTTCAAAGAACTGGCGACCATCGACAAAATAGATCTCGGACTCAGACAAAGAGGAATCGTCGATGCCTACCGCAACCGCCAGGCATTCGAAAAAGGAATGCCTACCGCCAGTCTACTGCGACAATTCGGACTTGAAAACCGGGTCCTGGACACGGATGAAATACACGATTTGTTTCCCGCCATCCGAACCAACATCGTCGGCGGTTTTTTTTATACTCAGGATGCCCACTTAGTGCCTGAGCGGTTTGTCCGCGGGTTGGCCGGCCATGCCGAACAAAACGGTGCTGTCATCCTCACGAATACCGAAGTCATCGGGATGAAGAAATCCGGCCGCAGGATTACGACGGTATCGACGACCCGCGGTGATTTTACGGCGAATGAGATTGTTCTGGCCGGCGGATCCTGGTCGCCGACAATCGTCCGGGATCTCAAGCTCAGATTGTTGATTGAGCCGGCCAAAGGCTACAGCATCAGCTACAAACGGCCGATGAATTTCCCGGAGATCCCCCTGATTCTGGTCGAGGCCAAAGTGGCGGTCACGCCCATGGATGAGGTCTTGCGGCTCGCCGGAACATTGGAACTGGCCGGTTGGGATCATTCGATCAATCTCCGCCGGGTACAAGCGATTTTGAAGAGCATCCCCTTGTACCTGCCGGATTTTGATGTGCATTCACTCGAATTAATTGAAATCTGGCGCGGCATGCGACCTTGCACACCGGACGGTTTGCCCTATATCGGAAGGCCAAAGGACCTCGACAATCTCATTGTCGCCACCGGCCACGCTATGAAAGGCATATCCATGGCGCCCATAACCGGAAAACTGGTTGCCCAGCTGGCTGCCGGTGAGCGTCCGGAAGTCAACCTATCCGCCTTGAAAATCGAACGGTTCAGTTAAAAGGGAGAATGGCTGCCGAGCCAAACAGGAATTTTCTATGGACTGACTTGTCCAGGGAAGATTATTCGTATCGGTGGGTGAAGTCTATCGATTAACTTGGAACAGAAAGGATATAAAAGAAAAACGCCCGGACCCCTCGTTTAATTGGCAAGCAAAATGTCATTTCCATCGTCATTTTTGTAATTGGTTAAAATTGAAGATTCCTTGTTGAGATCCGAGAGGAATTGCCTGTCTTTATCATAGATATCTTCTCTGAAATTAACATCGCCATCCTCGTCCACCCAGGCAGTCAAATAAACCAGATGGACGGGGATCGTTTCTTTCAACACGATGATTTGGCGTTGCCCTTTTTCGATGGTCGTTTCGAGCTTTTTTCGATCCCATTTCTGTTCTTTCAAAAGATATTCGGCCAACGCCAGTGGTTCTTGCACGCGTACGCAACCGGACGAAAACGTTCTTTTTTGTTTGTTAAATAATGTTTTTCCTGGTGTGTCGTGGATGTATACACTTTTTTGATTGGGAAACATGAACTTTACCTTACCCAGGGAATTAATTTCGGAGGGGTCCTGGCGTAAGCGGTAGGGAAACGAACCACTTGATACCTGCCCCCAGTCAATATCAACGGGATCAAGCTCCGATGCCTCCTGCTGCCAGCTGTCAAATACTCTGATGCCTTGCTTTGCCAAAAATTCGGGATCTTCCTGGATTCTGGGCAGGAGGTCCTTGAAGAAAATTCTGCGGGGAATATTCCAATAAGGGTTCAACTCCAAATAGGTAATTCGGTCTGACATGACCGGCGTCTGGCGACGTTTCTTTCCCACAATGGTGCGCATTTTCTGAACCACCGTGTTATTTTCGACAATGCTTAATTCAAAACCTGGAATGTTGACCATCAGATATCGCAAGCCGAAGTTGTCCGGCAACGATCGCCAGCGCTCCATGTTGATTTGCAGTTGTTTCATCCGGTCCTCTACCGGGATGTTAATGACGGCGAGTGTGTTTTTCCCTACAATACCATCCTCATTTAAGCCATGGCGGCGCTGAAACCGCTTTACTGCACTTTCGAGATCAGAATCATAAATGTTGCTGCCGGCTGCCGTTTCGGCGGACAAATCACCCGTAATAATGAGATGCGTGCGCAATGCCTCTGTGCGCGGCCCCTGATCCCCGATCCGCAAAGGTGAACCCGGTTTGATCTCAGGCCAACCTCCGGAATCTTGGATATCGATGTACGTTTTCAAGGTATTTTTCAGGTAATGATATCCCTTTTGCTTTAGGCTTTGATCTTCAACAACTGAATCCTTCCGCCTTTCATCCAAATAACCGGAAGGTTCTTCCCGGATTTCTGCCAGCACTGGCAGAGGACGAAAAACACTTTTTCCAAAAGGCATTTCCGGCTTGACCTGTTCGGGCGACAACGGAATATTCCATTTATTGCCAAGATTCAGAATATCCAGGGAATACGCCGGTGCCGACCACATCCAAAGCACTTCATCAGCCTGGGAAACAGTCCCATCACCTCCTGCCATTGTCGGTGTTACAGGCAGAAAGAAAACGGATAAGAAAATACTGACAGTGATTGAAAAGTTTTTCATTTTGAGCTTATCTTCGTAAGTTGAATATGTCCTAAATCTGTTCATGCACCTGCCAAAAGGATCTAACCCGAATATGGACTTTTTGGCGTCCCAACTGCCGGAACACACGTTGTCTGATGCCCTAACCCGAACATTTATTGATTAAATTTCCGGACTAAAGACACATAAATATTTTCATAATCAAGAATCAGACCAACTTGATACAAATGCCATTAATATTCGTATAAGTATAAATTAAGAATACTTATAGAGCTTAAAGTTATTGAGCTGTTTATTGAAGCCCATCAAATTGGGAGGTTTTTTTCCTATTTTCTATGAAATAAAAATAAGACCTTGTGAGGGTGGTGAAAAATCATCAGAGGTTTTTAGCCCGCAAATTCACCTTTCCAGACGGACGCCTCCATGGCCCCGCCTGTCGCTCGGGATCTCTCAGTCCTGGTTATTTCAGGGCTCGCGGAAGAATAACGGCGCCTCCGCCCCGAAATGCCTTGCCATCAAAACAGCCATTGGGTGAACGGGGGCGTTTTACGAAAATCTATCTCAAAAAAAGCACCATTATGGCCTGTTGACACACCCCGCCATGTGATGGTACCGCAGGGGGAAACAATTTAAACACAGAGGAGGTTAACAGGCCGATCATCCCGGCCGCGCCCCCCGCTCAGCACGGTTTGCCGACCGGCATCCAAGCCAATAACCGCTGGAGGTACAATTCATTATGTGGGTACAAACATGGCAAGCCCAAAAGATCAGGGGGTCGTCAGCATCGATGGTAAAAAAGGGGGACCACGATGGGGGCACACACGGAGAGGAGTCGGATTAACAAGGAAAATTTCAGTAAAGAAAGGAATATTGAGAAACCAAACCGGCTGTTTCTAAAGGCCATACGGGAGATCAAAGACCTCGAATCGGTCCAGCTTAAACGGTGGCAGAAACCGCCTCAGAAAGCTTGAACTGCAGTCAAACATCTGGAAAATAAGCAAAACACGCCCGGGCACGGTCCGAACGACGAATTACGTCATGGCGCCATTTCCGGAAGGCTGCTGATAGTCTGTATTCTGACCACACCTTAGAAAAACCCGCAACCCTCCACTTCCCGACCTCACGAAATGCATGCATACCTTTACTCCAAAAACATGATCAAATATGATAAAAAAGCCGGTCGTTCCGGTGAAAACGGAGGACCGGCTCTCTCAGCACGTTGCAAACGGTCGTTACTTGTTCTCTTTTATTTTCTCGGTCAACTCGGGAATGAACTCGAGAATATCTTCCACGATACCGACATCGGCCACCTGGAAAATCGGTGCTTTGGGGTTTTTGTTGACGGCCACGATGAACGGCGACCCCTTGATGCCCCCCAAGTGCTGGAAGGATCCACTGATTCCCAGGGCGAGATAAACTTTGGGCTTGACCGTCTTTCCTGAAGTACCCACCTGCCGGGGTTTTTCGAGCCACTTGGCATCGACGATCGGTCGCGAACAGGACACCACGGCGCCCATTGATTCGGCCAGTTCTTCAGCCAGCTCGATATTATCCTGATCCTCGATCCCCCGACCCACGGAAACAAGGACATCGGACTTGGTGATATCAACATCCCCTTTTTCGGCTTCGACAACCTGGAGATAACGGCGTTTTACCGTCAGGTCGCCGATATCTCCAGACTTGTCTACCACGCTGCCCCCGGCCTGAGAATTCTCCACCGGTGGAAACGACCCGGGCCGGCAGGTGATCACAGCGCCGTTGGAAAGATCGCAAAGTGTGTGTGTGCTGACCATACCGCTGTATTCCTGACGGATCACCTTGAGCAGATCCCCCTCCAGACCGGTAAAATCGACTGCATCGGCAACATAGGCGCTGTCGAGTTTAATCGACAGTCCAGGCCCGAGATCCATCCCGAAGGTATCGTGGGGCAGCAGAACGATGGCCCCCGCCGGCAGGATGCCGACCAATGCCTTACGGACGATTTCGGCATTCGGATATGCCAGCGCGTCATGGTTGATTTTCCAGATCTCCGGGTAGGCGGGTGTCAAAGCAGCGCAAACGCTCTCCACTTCGTCAGCGGCGCCGGTGATCACCGCTGTTACCGCTGCATCGGAATTGATTTTAGCGGCTGCTGCGAGCAGTTCCAGAGCCGTGTCGTCTGCCACCCCGTTTCTGTGTTCGATATAGGCAAAAACCTGTCCGGCCATTACTTCAGCCCTCCTTTGGCTTTGAGAAGTTCGATCAACTTGTCAATCTTTTCATCCATGCTGCCTTCCAGGATCTCGGCCCCCTCGCCGAGTTCGGGAACAAAATAATCGACCCGGTTGACCCTGGCACCTCCGGAACCCGCGGCCTCGGCGGCCAGTCCGAGATCGGACGCACCGTACGTGGGTATGTCCACGGAAGCCACCTTGCGGATACCCCGGATCCCGACATAGCGCGGCTCGTTTATGCCGGTCTGAATCGAGAGCACGCAGGGCAGGTCGATTTCGTTGATTTCATGGTTGCCACCCTCGATCTCACGACCGACCTTGATTTTTCCGCCGTCCTGAACTTCGATCGAATTGACCAGCGACGCATAGGGCCAATCCATCATAGCCGCCAGCATCCCTCCGACCTGTCCGGCACCATCATCGGCCAGGGCGCCCGTGAGAACCAGGTCATACTGCCCCTTTCCCAAGGCTGCCTTCAGGATCGTTGCGATACCGCGGCCGTCGGAACCATCAAAGGCGGCATCGGACAGCAGGATGCCGTTGTCCGCGCCCATGGCCATCTCTCTTCTGAGAACCTCTTCTGAATCATCGTCACCGACCGTCACGACCGTCACGCTGCCGCCCACTTTGTCGCGGATCTGAATGGCCTCCTCGACGGCGTAATTGTCCCACTCGTTGACCGAGTAAACGAGGTCGTCACGCTCGATGTCCGAACCGTCCTTGTTCACCTCGATCTCGTTCTCGGCGGTGTCGGGAACTCGTTTCACACAAACCAGGATCTCCATTTCTCCCTCCCAAATGTATCAATCATGTCAACAGAGGTCTGACCGTACCGGGGTCAAACCAAACCGATGTTACGCTTTGAAATTTTCTCGTGTCCAATTCATAAATGAGATTTTTTTTGCTGGGCAAGTTAAGTACATTTATGCTTTCACAAAGACACGAAATCCCGCTGCAGTTTAGCGGGGGCCGCATCCCGCCTATGGCGGGATTTGCGGCGAGGCGTACTTCTCGTACGCCGCAGCCGGAAACCTGCGGAGAATCCCGCCATGGCGGGACCCAGCGTAAAAAAGGCCATTTATGGATGGACACTATCTAGCTGCCGGCTGGCCAACTCACACAAGTCGATGGTTTCCATCTGACCTTCCAGGCCGGCGACTTTGATGGCATCCTCGATATTTACCAGACAGAACGGGCAGGCGGTAACGATGACATCAGCCCCGGCCTCTTTGGCCATCCGAACCCGGATCACCCCCATGCGCTGCTCTTCCTCTTCCGGTTCATAAAAAAGCATCAGGCCGCCGCCGCCACAGCAGAACGAGCGGTCCCGGCTGCGCTCCATGTCGACCCGCCGCAGTCCGGGTATGGCATCGAGCACCGCTCGCGGCTCTTCGTAGAGTTTATTGTGCCGGCCGAGATAGCACGGATCGTGGTAGGTGTATGTTTTGTCGCCGTTTTCAAGGGGCTTGAACGTGAGCGCCCCTGACCTGACCCTATCGTACAATACCTGGCTGATGTGTTCGGTCGGCGGCATATCCCGGTAATCTTTTTTCAGGGCATTGAAAGCGTGCGGGTCGGAAGTAATCACGCTGGTGACACCGGAGTCGAGGATCTTATCGGTGTTGTGGGCCATCAAGTCCTGGAAAAGCATTTCTTCGCCGAACCGACGGGCTTCGTGCCCGCTGTCTTTCTCGTCCTTACCCAGAATGCCAAAATCGATACCCACAGCCTGCAGCAAACGGGCCGTGGCTCTGGCGATTTCCTGCATGCGGTCATCGAATGAGCTGATGCTGTCGACGAAATATAGAGTGTCGGCGGACGCCTTTTTGCCGAGAACCTTCACGGGACAATCCTCTGCGAACCCTTCCACAGCGGCCCAGTCGGCGCGCTTTTTTTCCAACTTGGCCCAGGGGTTACCCCGTTTTTCGAGCGCCTGCAGCGGTTTCTGAAGCGACTGCGGCACAATGCCCTCATCGACCATCGCACGGCGAACGTCGACGATCTTGTCGATGTACTCAATCATGACCGGGCACTCTTCCTCACAGGCCCCGCAGGTCGTGCAGGACCAGATCTCATCTTCTTCAAGGACATTGCCGATTAACATTGAATCGGTTTCGGTCACCTTCGATGGGCCCAGAAGCGGGTATTTGCGGTAGCCGTGATCGCGGCATTTGATCGAAATGAAACGCGGTGACAACGGGCGGCCGGCGGCGTTGGCCGGGCAATTGTCGGAACACCGCCCGCAGTCGACGCAGGAGTAAAAATCGAGAATATGCTTCCAGGTAAAATCCTCGTAGACTTTGACACCGAATGATTCCAGATCGTCCAACTCCTCGTCGCTCACGCCCCAGCGTACCGGCTTTACCGTTCCCTTGTCGAGCTTCATGAAGTAGACGTTGAAAAGAGAGGTGATGACATGAAAATGTTTGCCAAGAGGCAAGAAACAAAGAAAGAAGAAGAAAATCAACTCGTGAAGAAGGAATGTCCCCTGGTTCCATTGCTGCAAGGTTGACTGCGGCAGGGCCTGAAACAGGTTTGCCGCCACCCAGTGTCCGGTGCCCGGAAGAATATTTTCGGTCGGGAGTCCCTTTTGAATCTGAGCGGCAGAGAGGCTGCCGTCGAAGATCATGTCGCAAGTGACAAGCCCGGTGATCAGGCAGAGTACCAGAACGGCCTCCCACGTGTGACCTTTGCCGTAGCGCGGCGGAACCGCGTAGCGGGCCGGTTTGAATATCCCACGGCGGATGATCAGCACCAGGGCCGCCAGCAGAACAAAGGTCGTCGCCAGATCTTTCAATGCCCCGTAAAAGTGCCCCAGGTCTCCGCCCAGGCCCGGCATGACGAAACCGTCGATAAATCCCATCATAACCAGAGTTAGCGAACGGACCGAGAGGATCAGAAAACCGGAAAACAGCAGGATGTGCATGATTCCCGGTAAAAGGTAGCGCGGGTGTTTGTATTGTCCCAGCCAGTATTTGAGGACACTGCGGATGCGTTCGCCCACGCGGCCGAATCGGGGATCCGGAGCAGCGTTCCGCAGGGGACCGATCCGCCGGATCATGATGTAGGCAAAGATGCCGATGCCGATCAGCGGTATCAGAATGAAAATCGACTTTCCGGGCAAACCGAGATAGAGGGTGTTCGCAGGTGAGATCAGGGCCGATTCCATTGCTTGTTCAAATCTCCTTCTGGTTTTGGCGATCAGGTTGACCAAAAAACTGAATGAATACTCATTCAGTTTTTTTACCGGCAACCGCGTCTCCTGTCAAGGGAAAAACACCGGGGGCAGGGTTCCCGGCCGGATACATGGCGGCTGACCCTCGAGGGCATAGAGCCGCAAGGCCCGCCAGGGTATCGTTTTCTTCTTTTCGACGGGTAAAGGGATAAACAGCGCGCGGTTGGTTTGTTGCACTTCGGGAATTTTCACTTTAACCTGTTGAAAATTATTTGTTATCGTTATAAGAGGAGTGTGGTTAGGTGTATGGTTATAATACTGCGGCATAAGAGAGGATTCATAGCATGCTCGGGCCTGTTTAACAACCCAAAAGGAGGTGACCGTGACGACAGAATCCGCAAACCAAGGCAAACCATGGCTGACCAATTACGAAAAGGGCGTTCCTGAATTCGTTGACTTCAAGGAAATCTGCCTGCCTGAATTTCTCGAACAGTCGGCGCAAAAATTCCCGGATCGCCCGGCATTGAACTTTCAGGGATACCGGATCACCTTCCGGCAATTGAAAGACATGGTGGACCGTTTCGCCGCCGTTCTCTCCGCCATGGGAATTTCCCGGGGCGATCGGGTCGCTATCCTACTCCCCAACGTTATCCCCTGCGTTGCGGCCTACTATGCGATATTGAAAATCGGCGGCATAGCCGTAATGAACAATCCGCTTTATTCCGATCGCGAACTCCTGCACCAGTTCAACGATTCAGGTTCAAAACTGCTTGTCACCCTCGATCTGCTCGGCAACCGCATGATCGATCTGCGGTCCAAAACACAAATCAGGCAGATCATCATCACATCGATCGGCGACTACCTGCCCTTCCCCAAAAACCTGCTTTTTCCCCTGGTGGCCAAGAAGAAAAAGTTGGCGGCGGATGTCAAGCCAGCCGATGACGTATATCGTTGGAAAACGCTCCTGGAAAAGCACTCCCCCGATGCCCCGGCGATAGAACTCGGCTTCGAAGACGTGGCCATGTACCAGTACACCGGCGGCACCACCGGTGTGTCAAAGGGCGTGATGCTGACCCACGCCAACCTGAGCAAGAACGTTCAGCAGGTCCGCAGCTGGTTTCCGACGTTTGAAGAAGGCCAGGAAATCATGCTCGGCGCCCTGCCGTTTTTCCACGTCTTCGGCCTGACGACAGCCATGAATTTTGCCATAGCCATGGGCTGGGAAGACATTCTCGTTCCCAAACCTCAACCCGAACCGCTGCTTGAAACAATCGGCAAGTTCAAGCCCACCTTCGCACCCCTCGTGCCGACCATGTACATCGGCATCCTCAACCACCCCAACATCGACCGTACGCCAATGACCTCCATCAAGGGTTGTTTTTCGGGCAGCGCCCCGCTGCCGGTTGAAGTGATCCGTGATTTCGAAAACCGCACCGGCGCGGTTATCGTGGAAGGCTACGGTTTGACGGAAAGTTCTCCGGTAACCCACATCAATCCTTTTGCCGGCGGCAAACGCAAGGTCGGCAGTATCGGCTTGCCGATTCCGGACACCGAATGCCGTATCGTCGATCTGACCGACAGCCAAACCGAACTGCCGGTCGGTGAATCCGGCGAACTGATGTTAAAGGGTCCCCAGGTGATGAAGGGCTATTGGAACAATCCGGATGCCACGGCCGAGACGCTGACGGACGGCTGGCTCCACACCGGTGACATCGCGCTGATGGACGAGGAGGGGTATTATTTCATCGTCGACCGCAAAAAAGACATGATCATTTCCGGCGGCTTCAACGTCTATCCGCGGGATATCGAGGAAGTCTTCTTCGAACACCCCAAAATCCAGGAAGCAACCGCCATCGGCATTCCCCACCCCAGCCGTGGTGAAGCTGCCAAGGTATTCGTGGTCCTCAAGGAGGGCGAGGAAGCCACCCAGGAAGAAATGATCACATACTGTCAGGAAAAACTGGCCAAGTTCAAATGGCCGACGGAAGTCGAATTCCGTAGCGAGTTGCCCAAAACAAACGTGGGTAAGGTTTTGAAAAAAGAACTGAGGCAGCAGGAGCAGCAGAAGCAAAAATAAGCGCTGCTCACACATCGGTTTATGCGACCCGGATTCAGATCACGGGAAATGTGTCAAGACCCGATTGATTGCCGTTTCATCCGCCGAAGGCCGCCTCGGGGATATCCACAGCGGCCCCATTGGTCTCGAGGATGGCCTTCATCTTTCCGTTCGTCACCGGCAGGATGGTGTGAATGAAGAACTCAGCGCTTTTTATCTGCCCTTCGTAGAAGGCGGCGTCTTTCTTTTTGGCCCCTTTCTCCAGCGCCGCAGCCGCCACCGTGGCGCGCCACAGGTGCAACCAGCCCAGAACGACATCACCGCAGACATCCAGAAACGGATGGGCATAAGCGAAGGCGTATAATACCTTGGGAGACATGGCGGTCTGCCCCAAATGCAATGCCACTTCCCCCAAGCGGTTGACTGCCTTTTCCACCCTTTCGGCATACCCCTTGAGCGCATCCATCCCCTTGGCCTTGGCAAGGGTCTTCTGAATTTCGCCCAAAAGGTCCATGATAGGCTTGCCCTGGTTCAAGCCCAATTTACGGCCGAGCAGATCCATGGCCTGGATTCCGTTGGTCCCCTCATAAATCATGGTGATGCGACAATCGCGCAGCAACTGCTCCATGGGGTATTCCCGGATGTATCCGTAGCCGCCGTATACTTGAAGCCCCTGGCTGCACATCTCAAACGACCGGTCGGTCACATATCCCTTGGCAAGCGGTATGAGCAGATCGATCATCCCCTGCATCCGCGCCTTTTCTTCACTGCTGTCCGTCGTATCCATGCGGTCGCTCAGCATCCCCACCAGATACAGCAGGCTGCGCATGCCCTCCACAAATACCTTTATTGTCAGCAGCTGTCGGCGGACGTCGGGATGCTGAATGATCGGTACCGGAGCCGCCGCATTGTCCTGCATCTTGAGCAGGTGTCTGCCTTGGACCCGCTGACGGGCATAGTTCAGCGCGTAGAGATAGGCCGAGCTGGCGCAGCAGAAACCCTGCAGGCCAACCAGCAGACGGGCCTCGTTCATCATCAGGAACATGGCGCGCATCCCCTTGTTCTCCTCACCCAGCAGCACGCCCCGGCATTTGCCCTTGCCACCGAGTGCCATGGAGCACGTGGCATTGCCGTGGATACCCATTTTTTCTTCTACACCGGTGCAGACAATGTCGTTAGGCTCACCCAGGGTGCCGTCGTCGTTGACCCAGATTTTGGGTACGATGAAAAGGGAAATTCCGCTGGTTCCCAGTGGAGCGCCCTCGATCCGCGCCAGTACCGGATGGATGATGTTCTCGACCAGATCGTGATCTCCGCCGGATATGAAAATCTTGTTGCCGGTGATGGAATAGGTGCCGTCGTCGTTCTTGGTGGCCGTTGTGGTCAGGGCACCGACATCCGAGCCGGCCTCCGGTTCGGTCAAGAGCATGGTACCGCACCATTGGCCGGAGTAGAGCTTTTTGAGATAAAGCTTTTTCTGTTCCGGTGTGCCGAAGGTTTCGACCAGTTTCCCGGCACCATGGGTCAGGCCCGGGTACATCATAAAGGCCAGGTTTGCGCCGACGAAAAATTCACTGGCTGCCTGGGCGACGGTCCGCGGCATGCCCTGACCGCCCCACTCGAGGCTTTCGGTCATCGCGACCCATTCACCCTCGCTGTAGGTGCCATAAAGTTTCTTGAATTCCTCCGGCACGCTCACAGAACCGTTTTCGAAGGACACCCCCTGCCGATCGCCGATGACCTGCGTCGGAAGCATTTCTTTGATGGCCAGGTTGCGGGCTTCGGATACGACCAGATCGATGGTCTTGCGGTTGAAATCCTGATATTTTTCATGTTGGCTCAACTCTTCGACGTTGAGCATCTCGTGCAGGACAAAATCGATATCCCGTCGATCTGCAATTTGCTGTGCCATGGTCAGAGTCTCCTTGTGTGTTGGGGTTCTCCCGGAGCAACTACATCCGGCCTGCGTCTTCAAAAGCCTGGACCTGCTTTTGGCTGCCGATGCCGTTCAAAAAAAGGTCAACCAGTGGATCCGCCATTGATACCAGATCGTATTTGCCGCCGGAGTGGAGCCAGGTATTGATGACTTCATCGATGGCGCCGACGATAAACCGCTTGACCAGTCCCAAATATAAATCTTTGCGGATGCACCCTTCCGCCTGTCCGGTTTCGACGATCTCGGCAATGATATCCAGGTACATTTTCGACATTTCTTTGATCTGGGTTTCGGCCCGGCGGCTGATCCGGTGGGTTTCGGCCTGATAGACGATGGCCATGTTTCGGTCGTGCTGAAACTCGCCCAGATGCAGACGGACCAGTGTTCTCAACTTCTCGATGGAATTGCCGCCCCGGCTGACTTCTTCCCTGAAGCGCTCGAAAACCTGCTTGGTTTTGTAGCTGAAAAACTGGACCAGGATGTCGTCTTTGTTTTTAAAGTACAGGTAGATGGTCCCGTCGGCCACGCCGGCCTCCTTGGCAATTTTGGAAACGGTCGACTGGGTGTATCCATAACGGGCAAATACCTTGATGGCGGCATCGAGAATAAGATGGTATTTGTTGTTTTTGTTATTCGAGCTGATCGTCCACCTCCCGCAGGCTGCATCTTCATAATGAATGAATGTTCATTCAGTTTATACGCCGCCCCGACGCTTGTCAAGACCAAACGCGGCTGACACACCATTTTATCTATTTTTAATATTTTCAAACTATTTTAAACGGTTACACTTTAAACCAACGGCATGAAGGAAATAAAATTTTGGCAAAACCCGCACACTGTGTTGAGTGGGCATTCATTAGGGAGGGGGTGAGATCGATTAGGAATGGGCCGCCCGGCTGAAGCGGCGGCGCATCTACAAACGGGCGGGGGCACCCTAACATGTATACATCATAAATATTTTTTAATATTTTATATCCGACAGTCGGGGTATAAAATGTACACCGAAACTTAGCGGTATAATAACCTTTAAACCAAATGTCAGATTTTTAACTGTCGCACCCACGCTCCAATCGGAACAAATTTATGACAACTCCTATCCACAATTGATTTTATTTTTTTGCAGATCTTCTGGAAAATATTCGTACCCGGAGAAGGTAAAGCCAGGATCAGTCAGCGATGAGCGTGAAAATTTCATGCCAGGATCGCCCCGGGGGTGCAGAGATAGCTGCTAAAAATCAGCGGCCTGAGCTTATTGCGCAGAACGCCGTATGAAAAACATCGCCGGGCGATGTCATAATTCTGGGTCACCATCGCTGACCGCCGTTCCGAATCCTTGAGGACATCCCTGGTTTTGACCACGGCTTCCTCGGTCACGTAGCCGTCGATCTCGATCACATCGAAACCTTTGGGCTGGATGTCCAGCGTGTAGATGGAATAGGTATTCACGACGATCGGCTTCTGAAAATAGAGCGCCTCCAGAAAGGCATTGCCGAACCCTTCGAAATCGGATGGGTAGGTGACCAGATCGGCGTGGGGGTAAATATCTTCGAGAGTATATATTTTGCGGCCATTCTTGGTTGAACCCCGCCTTTCGTTGATGATGTTGGCAACGAAAAGCGTATCGACATTCATCATCCTGGAATACTCGCGCACCCGTTGCTCGTAATCATAGCCTTCATCACCGGAAGCATGCGAAATGACCAGCTTGGCTTTCAGTCCCAGCCGGCAGACCAGTTCGATGGCGTGTTCAATTCCCTTGCGCTTGACCACGCGGGTCGGCTGTAGAACGAAAAGTTCATCATCGGCAATGCCGAGGCTCTTTCTTACGTCGGCAGCATAGTCGTCCGGCGGCGGCGGTGGATTGTCGAAGTCCATCACATTGGGGACAATGGTCGCTGATATGCCGGTCCGCAGGCTGAGCTGATTGCCGGCCGAGGAGTTGATGACCACGTGATGGATGGATGGCAGGTGGGGCGGAAAGGCCATGTTCAAGATAGTCCCAGGCCGCATTGACCATGAAGTGCTTTCGCTCCCAGTAGAAATCGTGATGATGGGCGATGACCGGTATTCCGGTTTCCGAAACCAGCTGGGTGAGGGCCAAGCCGAGGGGAAGGTTGAGCGGAATGGTCAGCGCGTTTTGCGGCACCAGCAGGTCAATCTTATATTTATCGATGAATGCGTAAAGATGGTCTTTCAAATATTCGACCAGTCGACCGATGTCGTCTGTTATGCCGCGCGACCGCACCCGGACTCCAAAACAGTTCTGATAAACGTTGCGGATCTCCGGATGGGCAAAGTGGGCCTCAGCCACCCGGTAGGATCGCTCGGGGGGGGCGTCGAGTTCGCCGGCAAAGTAGTAGTCGGCGAAGCCTTCCTGCTTGAAAATCCGGGCCCATTTTTGGGTCTCGAGGCTGACGCCGTCCGTACCGGCCAGCCGTGTCGATACAAAACCGACCCGGTGTGTTCGACCGCAGTATCTGCATGTTTCCATTGGATTGCCTCTCGCGGTTTGATTCATTTTCACCGCTACATAGAAAAATTCTAAAAAACACGCCCCAAGTCAAGAACAAATAACCGCTTCAATAATAAGGCTATGGGAAAGACAGTCATTTTTCAAGTTTTGCGATTCGTTGTGCCTTAATCCATAGCCAATTGTCATAAATATGTCAGCGGTCGCCCAATAAAGGGGTCGTCAGGGGGTTTTACGAATGAACACTCAGCTGAGGAGGAAGGGGTTATCAGCAGCGCAAGCGGGTCCCGCCATGGCGGGATCTGAGTGCATTAGGCAGCGTTGAGAAAGAACAGCGTCAAAGCCAGGAGTAATGTAACTGGAACGAGAGCTGTTGATATCCTAACATTTCATTTTCATTATGAAATTCCCTATATTCGCCGCCTTCGCTGATGATTGTTCTCGCCTGAAAATATTTGCAACTCTGCGAACATTGATTAATTTGTCAGGGACAATATTAAATACTAATTTGCAGCTGTTGTCATAAACATGTTCCGATTATAATGTGTCTGCGACAGTAAAAAAATCCTCCCTGCCCCTTTTGCTAACGGGGAGAACGCTACCCACCGGCATCCCTTGACGCAAGAGCCGTGTTGGAACCAATTCAAGTTATTACCAGTCCCCCCTTTGACAAACGGGGACAGGGGGATTTTATAAAAAAAAGCCAATCGGAATAAAATTTTGACATTCATTATAATTTTTCAGGCCATACAAGATGTCATCTAAAAAAAACCGATCAATCAGTAAAACGCGCCCGCAGCGGTTCTGGCGCATCGCGTTCATTCTGCTGTGCGCGCTGGGGATAATGCTGAGTGTTTATCTGCTAAACCTCCACATCCGGGTGCACACTGATCCGAATTTTCACTCGCTTTGCACCATAAGCGAGCAGGTCAACTGTGAAACCGTGGCGCTCAGCAACTACGCCGTTTTTGCCGGCTTGCCGTGGGCCGTCTGGGGGTTGATCGGCTACCTTTTCATGTCGGGGCTGTGTGTCCAGGGGCTTCGCGGTTCCCGGCAGCCCGCCAGCTGGCCCTTCGGCATCCTTTTCTGGTTGAGTGCCTTTTCTTCTCTTGTCGGTATCGTCCTGTTCGGGATCTCGCATTTTCTCATCCGCTCTTTCTGCGTGGTGTGCGTTGCGACCTATATCACCAACTTTTTGTTGATCGGCATCGCCTTTGTTGAACTGCGCCGGGCCGGATCGGGGCCGCTTTCCGCCATTCGCGCCGAATTTCACCGCCTGACGGGCAGAAAAACGCCTGCAATTGTTTATGTGACGAGCTTTGCCGCGGTGCTGGCGATTCTGTGGGTGGCCTTGCCAGCGTACTGGAAAATTGAGGTGTCAACCGGGCCGGGGGGGCTCCTGGTGGGAACCACACCCGAAGAATTTCACTGGATCGGCGCGCGGGCGCCGGTGCTCGACATTACCGATTTCAGCGATTACCAGTGTCCGCATTGCAGCCGCGGCCACAACGAGATCCGCGCCCTGATCGGCAAGTACCCGGACAAGGTGCGGCTGGTGCATCGCCATTACCCGCTCAAACGCCACCCCTTTGCTTTTCTGTATTCGAAAATGGCCTATTGCGCCGGCCGCCAGGGCCGGTTCTGGGAAGCCAACGACTACCTGTTCGAACAAGGACGCCGCCGCGAAATGGTTACACAAACTGAGCTGGCTGACGCCGTCCAAATCGATGCCGCAGAGCTGGCGGTGTGCGCGGAAAGCAACCCGGCCAACCAGGCCGTCTTGGATGACATCGCCGCCGGCAAAGCCTTTAATATACGCGGGACCCCCGCCTATGTCGTCGGCACCCGGGTTTATCCGGGCCGCATCCCCAAGGAGGTCATTGACTCCGCACTTTCAACAGCGACGGATGCCGCGCGCTAAATGGTGTCCGTCGGTTTTTTCAACAATCGTGGATGGGCACTAAATAGATGGGATCACCTTCAAAAGGGGGGTGTAATTTGTGAGGAGCTGATGCAGAATTAAAAAAACATGATTGCCACAGTCATACCCAGACAATAATCCTTTGCCCGGGCGAGGGGGCCGGAAAAAAGCGCGCGGACCTGTTTGTGTCCGCCGCAGGTGGACGCGTTTCCGCGCGCTCTGGCCGCATCGACGACGCGCAGGATCAAGCGGGACACGGGCGGTTTCTTTTGGTTCGTTTTCTTTCACGCGAAAGAAAATGAACGCACAGTCAAAAAACAACGCGCCGCAGTGGTGCAACCTTTCCGGGTCCTCCTCCAGAGGTGAAGGGCTTAGATCGATACGATACCGCTTTTCAATAATAAAATCCGAAATACGAAAAGATGGTATAAGTGGTTGTAGAAAAAAACGTTCGAATAACGGAACGTTTTTTTGACAACCACTATAAAAACGCTATTTTCCAAACGCTGACCTGTTTTACGAACCACCGATTTGGTATCGATTCGCATCGATTCGTACCAACTCAATTGTCGAAGAACCAAAAGAAGAGCCTTCCTGCAGCATGCTGCAGGGAGGCTCTCTGGTTTGGACGGACGTTATGGTTTAATCGATCTTAACGACGGTAGTGACGTCGGCTGCGATAGTCTCGTCGCGTGCGCCGATCAGAGCGTTTTTCACGCTCGTCATCGTCGTCTTCAAGTTCGTCGTCTTCTTCGTCTTCGTCATCTTCGTCGTCTTCGACTTCATATTCGTCGTCTTCGACTTCACCTTCGTCGTCGCCGCCGGGGGGTGTTACAACCGGCGGTGGCTCAGGATCGACTATCTCGCAGCTCAAATCAGCTGAACAATCAGGGTCTGCGCAGTCTGTGAAATAGTCGTTATCGTTGTCCTGACCGTCATTGCAGTTGGTTTCCGGATCGGGTGCCACGTCGCAATTTGGAGCAACTGCACAATCCTGATCAGCGCAGTCTGCAAAACCGTCATTGTCGTTGTCCTGACCATCATTGCAGTTGGTTTCCGGATCAGGAACAACAATCACGCAGGCTGGATCATCGGTACAATCAGAGTCTGCGCAGTCTGCAAAACCGTCATTGTCGTTGTCCTGACCATCATTGCAGTTGGTTTCCGGATCAGGAACAACAATCACGCAGGCTGGATCATCGGTACAATCAGAGTCTAAGCAGTCTGCAAAACCGTCATTGTCGTTGTCCTGACCATCATTGCAGTTGGTTTCCGGATCAGGAACAACAATCACGCAGGCTGGATCATCGGTACAATCAGAGTCTGCGCAGTCTGCAAAACCGTCATTGTCGTTGTCCTGACCATCATTGCAGTTGGTTTCCGGATCAGGAACAACAATCACGCAGGCTGGATCACCTTGGCAGTCTTGGTCATTACAATCAATGAGACCGTCGCCGTCATCGTCTGTACCGTTGTCACAGACCTCTACCGGTACAGGATAACTAAGGTCGTTGCCCGGAAAGGTGCGAGCATTAATTTCATCAATATTAGAAAAACCGTCACCATCGGAATCCAGCCCTTCAACAGCAATTAATCTATCTGTACGAGTAGGCCCTGAAGTCATCAACAACGCCAATCCAAAAGGATTATAGCCACTTCCACCTTGAGTATTATGGCAAACGGTACAGCTTCCAGAAGGGCCAAATTGACCATATCGACTGTTAAAATCTGGTTCCCATCCATCATCAGTAGCACCTGCTATACCGGGAACAAATACCGCCATTGCCAGACAACACATAAAAAGAATTGAAATTTTCCTCATTTGGCTCTCCTTTATTAATGTAAGTTAATAATTACTGCTGAATTCAGGATCGATACTGTAACTCGCGTGACTGTTTGCATATTGCACTGTCTATACAAAATTAATGCCAAAAGGCAGAACCCCACTTTGGCGGATTCGCCGCCATGATCAAAACCATCTAAAAGGGGTCAATTGTTCGATTTGGATCTGCTGAAAGGAAAAGGGTCTCGATGGGACCAGGATTCGTTTTACAATGTGATAATGGTGGGTTGTATTCTCCCCGCGTCAAATTCAGGGGCAAAACTCAGGCCATCACGGCCGGAATTTACATTGCCGGCAAACGCGCAGATTCGGTCGTCCGGGGGTCACGATTTATGAGACCATTGCGGGGAATTGCTGGTGGCAGGATCGGTCAGTGTAGGATTTTTTGGAATCCATATTCGATAAAATATTGGGAGGTTGCAGGCCGGTTCAAAATGCTGTACTCCCCAAGCGGATGAAATTTCCAACACTCGCCCATCGTCGTATCGGCCGAAGGACAAAAAAAGAGCGCATTGTGCAATCATTTGGTGTAACCTAATTTGAGCGATTGTCGAGGTTGCCGCAGGTACAAGGAAGAAGTCGTTCCGCTATAGTGGACTATGCGGAACGGCTTCTGACGCAGTAGATGTGGTAAGATCGGCAATCCCAAAGGGTTTCAAATTTTCAAAATTAAAACTGGTCTAAATCCTCTTGATAAATACAAAATAATGCTTTTTGAAAATTTTAGACGCTCAATTTAGGTGTAAATATCCGGACTGGAGCAGGGAATATTCAAATTATCCGATGTATAGCTGTTGTTTCATCAAACCGTACCGATTGGAGAGTGTCTGCGACAGGTCAAAATCCTCCCTGTCCCTCCTTTCCTAAAGGAGGGAACGCTTATACACCGGCATCCTTTTTTATCGCAAGAGCTGGGGTGAAACCAATCCAGGCCTTTACCAGTTCCCCCTTTGACAAAAGGGGGACAGGGGGATTTAAAAAAACACCCATCGGAATAAACTTCTGGCATTCGTTAAAGGGCCGGCAGCGCCGAAATTACAGGTAGATGCAGCTAATTAAAATGCAGGTGAACATGTTGTTAAAACAAGAAGAGAGGCGTTAAACCAGGGGAACGTTTCATGTTTCAAATCTAATCAATAAATAGTCAGCCTCTTCATCTCAACATCCAGCTCAATCTTCCGGACGAGATCGCCCTGCATGTATTGGCGGCTGGCGTACTTCTGGCAGACGCTTGGATTTTTTTGAGGGGTGCCAATCCGTTCTGCTGAAAGGCGCCAACGATGCACCTGTCACCCTGCAGAACCTGCTGCGAGCCCTGCTGAAGATCAGTCAAAATCATTTTCGCCGGCGAACGGATGTCGAGCGGATTTTAACCGCATTGGCGTGGGCCGTCAGGCCCTCGGTATTGGCCAAACGGACGATGTCGGCGGCCTCCTTTTTAAAAGCGGCCTCTGAATAGTGGATGACACTGGTTTTTTTGATAAAGTTCTCTACCGACAGGGCCGAAGAGAAGCGGGCGGTGCCGGCGGTGGGCAACACGTGGTTGGGGCCGGCAACATAGTCGCCGACCGGTTCCGGGGTATGAGAACCGAGGAAGACGGCGCCGGCATTTCGAATCCGGCCAAGATAGGCAAACGGCTCCGGGACCTGCATTTCCAGGTGCTCGGGCGCGATGCGGTTGGCCAGCTCAACGGCCACGTCGAGATCGTCGACCACCAGGATCGCACCGTAATCGGCCAGGGATGCGGCGGCAATCTCTCTTCGCTCCAGCGCCTGGATCTGGGTGTCGAGCGCCTGTACCACACCGGCCGCCGTCTCCCGGCTGTCGGTGATCAAAACCGCCGAAGCCAGCACGTCGTGTTCGGCCTGGGCAAGAAGGTCGGCGGCCACGTACTCGTGGATCGGCGGATTTGTCGGCCACCACGAGGATCTCGCTGGGTCCGGCCACCATATCGATCCCGACGTTGCCGGCAACGATTTTCTTGGCCAACGTGACGTAGAGGTTTCCCGGGCCGACGATCACGTCGACGCCCTTGACCGTCTCGGTACCGTAAGTGAGGGCGGCGATGGCCCAGGCGCTGCCGATCTTGTAGACTTCATTCACACCCGCTTTGCGGGCCGCCACCAGAAGGTGCGGATTGACGCGGCCATCGCGGGTTGGGGGCGTGACCATGACGATGCCGCTCGACACCGGCAATTTTCGCCGGGATGACTCCCATCAGGACGGAAGACACCAGCGGTGTGGTCCCGCCCTTACCGCCGGGCACGTAGACTCCAGCGGCCTGAACCGGGTTGACTATCTGGCCCACCAGGGTCCCGGGCCGGTCGGCCTGAATCCACGATTTCGGCAATTGCAGGCGGTGAAATGATTCGATCTGTGAAGCCGCGCGATTCATGGCCCGCCGGAAGGATGCGTCCACCCGCCGGGCCGCATCTTTGAAATCCGCCTCGGTCACAGCCAGTTGTTCGATTTTCATTTTCGGCGCGTCGAACTGGTTGACGTATTTGATAAGAGCCCGGTCGCCGTTCTTGCGGACGTCCTCCAGGATGCGGGTCACGGAGAGGATATCTTTTTTTCTGAAGCGCATGCCGCGGTTGACAATGGCGCTAAGTTTTCTCTCCGCGGACTTTGACGGATAATCGTAGATTTTCATTCACGTGCCTTTCTAATCTGGAACATTTATCTGTTTGTTTCCAATAACGCCTGTGGTCAAAGGGCACACCCAAATGACTGCCGGGGGGAGTATTCAATAACCGGGATCGGAGGGAATGATCAGCAGCGCAAGCGGGTCCCGCTATGGCGGGATCTGAATGCATTAGGCAGCCTTGGGAAAGAACAGCGGCAACCCCGGTTGTCAGATTGAGACTACAAATTTTGAAATGAGTTGAACAGTTCTATATCATTATGAAACTTGTTCTTTCCTTAGGTTGCCTTATGAATAGGCTGAAGTCGCTGATCATTCCCTCCGCTCTGGGGCAGCATTTAAGAATATCCTGTCCTTTCAGACCTGCAATAAATATACTCGAACCCAAATTGAGCGATTTTCAAGTTTGCCGCAGATACAAGGAAAATGTCGTTCCGATATAGTCTGCTATGCGGGACGGCATTTAACGCCGTAGATGCGGTGAAATTGGAAATCCCGCAGGGTTTTATATTTTCGAAAGTAAAATTGGCAGAATTACTTATAGTTTTTTTTATTTTTGTCATTTCGAAAATATGAAACGCTCAACTTGGGTTGAAATGTGCTGGATAAGCACTACGAGAGAATATAGCCCTTGGTTTTATGCGTTCAAATCCCGTTTGTCAACGGTTCGCGCCCGTCAACGACCCATTCGACATTCAAAAATAACGTTCTCGCCCACTTTATTCGAGGCCATAGAGTTAATAGAGATTATAACCCTCGGCGTGCTCTGTGAGCTCTGTGAGAGCCATGACCAAATTGGATCTATGTCGCGTGGCTTTGTTTCTCCTTAGTCATGCAAACGAACCCAAAATCGGGTTGACATCCACCATCTGTTCGGTGCAAATAGGGAGCGCACATAACTCCAGTTTGACTACGCCCGCAAGAACGCTTCAGATCCAGTGGAGGAAAGCATGACGTCAAAAAGAATTTACAATTTCAATGCCGGCCCGGCCGCGCTGCCCCTGGAAGTGCTCGAAGAAATACAGACCCATTTCCTCGATTACGGTGGATCAGGCATGTCGGTTACTGAAATCAGCCATCGCTCCAAATGGTTCGACGACATCATCAACGACGCTGTCGCGCGAACCAAACGCCTCCTGAACATCGGGGACGACTTTCGGGTGCTCTTCCTGCAAGGCGGCGCCAGCCTGCAGTTCTGCATGATTCCGATGAACTTTCTGGCGGACGGACAATCGGCCGACTATGTCGACACCGGTACATGGTCCACCAAGGCCATCAAAGAAGCGCAGTCGATGAATAAGACCGTGCGGGTAGCCGCATCATCGGCCGATAGGAACTACACTTACATCCCGGGGGACATTTCTTTCGATCCGGATGCGACCTACGTTCACATTACATCCAACAACACCATCAAGGGCACCCAGTGGCCGCAGTACCCGGTGACCGGCGGGGCCCCGCTGGTGGCCGACATGTCCTCCGATATCATGAGCCGTCCCTTCGACGTCGCTCCCTTCGGTCTCATCTATGCCGGTGCACAGAAGAACATCGGTCCGTCGGGCGTGTGCATGGTCATTGTCCGCGAAGACATGCTCAAAAACATTCCCGACAATCTGCCCACCATGCTCAATTACAACACCTATGCGGCCAAGAATTCCATGTACAACACGCCGCCCTGTTTTGGCGTGTATACCGTTCAGTTGGTCCTTAAATGGCTCGAAGAGACCATCGGCGGACTCGATAAAATGGCGGCGATCAACGCCGCTAAGGCCGGAAAACTTTACGCTTTTCTGGACGCCAGCGATTTCTATCGCGCAACGGCGGAACCGGGCAGCCGTTCGCTGATGAACGTCACGTTTCGCCTGGCCGCGGAAGAACTCGAAAAGCAGTTTGTCGAGGAGGCTCTGGCGCACGACCTTGGCGGTCTCAAGGGCCACCGTTCCGTGGGCGGATGCCGGGCGTCGATTTACAATGCCACCACCTTGGAAGCGGTGGAAACACTGCTGGAATTCATGCAAGCCTTCGCGGCCAAAAACGGATAAATCTTTCGGCGCGGCAGGACCCGACGTCGAGGGTTTTCCTTGACATGACGAAGGATTCCCCATAATGACAATGGGGAGGATTTTTCACTGGTTTCTACTGGATGCCCCTTGTATGAATCGCACAGGGCGACCGTAACATTGTTGACGCAAAGGAGGTTCTTCATGGACAAGATACTTCGCATCGACATGGGCGCGGAGGGCGGCCCCAAGTTCAAGACGACCCCTCCCGGAGATTACGCCGGAATGGGTGGAAGGGCGCTGACCTCGGCCATTGTTTCGAAAGAAGTGCCGCCCCTCTGTCATCCGTTGGGGGCTGACAACAAACTGGTGATCGCTCCGGGGCTTCTCAGCGGGACCACGGCCGCGATGTCAGGACGCATGTCGGTGGGCTGCAAGAGTCCCTTGACCGGTGGTATAAAAGAATCCAACGCGGGCGGCCAGGGCTCCCAGGTGCTGGCGCGGCTCGGATATGCCGCCATCGTGCTGGAAGGCAAGCCGGCTGACGGAAAGCTCTACAAGGTGATCATCAACAAGGACGGGGTGAAAGTGAGCCCGGATGACAGTCTGAAGATGCTGGGCAACTATGACCTGGTGGATAAGATGAAGTCAGAATTCGGGGATAAGGTTACGACCATCTCCATCGGACAGGCCGGTGAAATGAAGATGGCGTCCGCCTCGATAGCCTTCTCCGACATGGAGATGCGCCCCACGCGCCATGCCGGACGCGGCGGTGTCGGTGCGGTCATGGGATCAAAGGGCGTCAAGGTCATCGTGCTCGATGATACCGGCATGAAGATGCGTTCGCCAAAAGACCCGGAGAAATTCAAGGAAGCCAATAAAAAATGGGTCGCCGGTTTGAAAAAGCATCCCGTTACGGGAGAAGGCCTGCCCGCATACGGCACGAACGTTTTGACCAACGTCATCAATGAGGCCGGTGCGTATCCCACGAAAAACTTTATGTGGGGACGTTTTGACGGCTGTTCAAAGATCAGCGGTGAAACCCAGGCCGAAACCGAAAACGCCCGCGGCGGCAAAGGCTCCGCCACCCACGGCTGTCATCGGGGCTGCGTCATCCGCTGCTCGGGGACCTACTACGACAAAGACGGGCACTATATGACCAAGCAGCCGGAGTACGAAACCGTCTGGGCCCACGGCGGCAACTGCGGCATCGACGATCTGGACGCCATCGCCATGCTGGACCGACTCGACGACGATTTCGGCCTGGACACCATCGAAATGGGCGCGACCATCGCAGTGGCCATGGAAGCCGGAGTGGCACAATTCGGGGATGCCGAGGCCGCCATCAGGCTGGTAAAAGAAGTCGGCCAGGGAACGCCGATGGGTCGCATCCTGGGCGGCGGCGCCGATGTCACCGGCAAGGTCTTCGGGGTCGAAAGGGTACCGACGGTCAAGGGACAGGCCATGCCGGCCTACGACCCGCGCGGTGTCCAGGGCATGGGTGTCACCTATGCCACCAGCACCCAGGGAGCGGACCACACGGCCGGATACGCCGTTGCAACCAACATCCTCGGTGTGGGGGGCAATGTTGATCCCCTGACACCCGAAGGCCAGGTGGAGCTTTCCCGGAACCTGCAAGTTGCCACGGCGGCGGTGGATTCCACCGGCATGTGCCTTTTTATCGCCTTTGCGGTGTTGGACCAGCCCGAGACGTTCCAGGCCTTGATCGATATGATCAACGCCTTCTACGGTCTCGAGCTGACCGGAGACGACGTGACCGCCTTGGGTAAAAGCGTTCTCTCCAGCGAAAGAGACTTCAATGCCAGGGCCGGATTTACGGCCAAGGACGACCGGCTGCCGGAGTATTTCTTGAAAGAAAAACTGCCGCCGCACGATGTCACCTTCGCGGTCAAAGACGAGGAACTGGACCAGGTGTTCAACTGGTAATTTGCCGATTCGAAATATTGAGCAAGGAAAAATGGGGAACGCCGTATTCGGGTTCCCCATTTTGGTTTTGCTCGCCCGATCCATAGGGACCACATTGCATCAGCCAATATTCGTCGCACAGAGCATGCGTCCGGCCCGGCCTCATCCCGGTGCAAAAACCGAAAAAAGAGACCAAACAGTCAGGAGCACTTCTAAACATGGAGCATGGCAGTCAAGCAAGAAACCTCTATATAGATATGGACCCGGATACAATCGCCGGTTGTTTCACTCCGCTGTTTTCCAAAGGGGTTGTCATCAAGGCCTCCCTGCCATGCAACCTTAAGGAGATGCTTTGCGAACAGGTCGGCATGGCCCCGGATTATCTGGATAAAAGAATCCAGACCATTTTCCTCGATGGGCAGCCCGTTGATGACGTCGAGCAATCCATAGTGGGTAACGGTGTCACCATTGCCCTGTCGGCCGCCATGCCCGGTCTCGCCGGCGCCGTGCTGCGCAAAGGCGGTACCCTTGCCGGTCTGCGCAAGGACATCACCTATAGCTGTGGAACAAACGGCCAGGCGCCATGTTCCGGCAGCGTCACGGTAAAACTTTTCAATATGACCACCCGGGAAGTCGGGCCGCTACTCCTGAAATACGGTATTATGATCCAGGGCGATGAACTTCTGGACATCATCGGGGGCTGGGCTGAAGCGTTGCGCCGGGGCTGCAGGGGCATTCGGCTCGACGACCGCTCGATCAGCATCGAGGGACTGTTGACATCGACCGACGCGAACGAAACGATTTTTTTACAGGCCGGCTGAGAGATCACTGCCGATTGATCTGTCGAATCTAGCCGCCGCCCACCGGGGGGAAAATGCCCAGGCGGCTACCTTCATTGAGAACCGTTTCCCGATCGGCATGGGTACCGTCGACAAAGATGAGTTTAACCAGGTCTACCGGAACGCGCAGCTGGCGTAACAACGCCTCTACCGTCGTACCTTCGGCGACCTCCAGCATGCTGCCGGCTTCTTTTACACCCGGGGGTAAATAGCGGGCCAGGGTGGCGTACAGGTTGATTTCGACTTTCATCGCGTCATCACTCTCGTTGATTTCAATCACCAGTTTAGTCGGTTTAAAAGGTAACCTATCATAAAACCAATTCAACTGGTAATCAAGGCGTTCGCACTTTAAGGAAACGACCCATGGAAAAAGGAACGAACGGACACCTCAAGAAAATGGTGCGGGAGAAATCATTTCGCATGACCGATCCGGCCGAGCGCCAGGTTCGGGTTCTGGAAGAAGCGCCGGCCCGCCAAATCGCCGACCGCTATGACTGTGACCTGGGTGACATATACGCCGCCGCGCTCGAACAGGGCGTCTGGCCCTATCGCTACCTGCGCAACCGGGACATTCTTTCGGCATCCGAACAGTTGCAGTTGGCAAAATCCAGTGCAGCCGTCATCGGCTCGGGCGGGTTAGGCGGCACGGTCATACTGCTGTTGGCCCGCATCGGCATCGGGTCTTTGACAGTCGTTGACGGTGATGTCTTCGATGAAACCAATTTGAATCGGCAGGCCCTTTCAGAAATATCGAACCTCGGCTCACCCAAAGTGGAGGAAGCCGGCAAGAAGGTGGCGGATATCAACCCGGCCGTTAAAATGACCATCCATCGAACCGTTATCGAGGCGTCCAATATCGAATCGATATTATCCGGGGTTCAGGTGGTGGTCGACGCGCTCGACAATATCCCGGATCGATTGATGCTCTGCAAAACCAGCCAAAAACTCAACCTTCCCCTGGTCCATGGCGCCCTGGCCGGGTTTGACGGTCAGGTAATGACCGTCTTTCCCGGTGATCAGGGGTTGGAGCGGATATACGGAAATGCCGAAAGTCAGAAAGACGCCCCCGATCGACCGGAGGCGGTATTGGGTGTGCCGGCACTCACCCCCTCCATCGTGGCCACCCTGCAGGCCATGGAAGTGATCAAGATCCTGCTCAACCGCGGACAGACCCTGCGCAACCGGATGCTGCACATCGATCTCGAGGGCGGCCGGTTCGAAAGCTTTGGATTCTGATGTCGTTGGCCGTGTATCAGATTTTTCACCGCTTGACTCACCCTCCTCATTTTTCTATACAGTTCGTTTCAGGTGTTATCCAGCCAGAGACAATACGCATCGGCAAATCCCTATCTTTGGAGGGGAGACGACCGAAGTTTGGCATTTCCAGAAGTTAACATATACCTGAGGCGATGATTATTATAATTCAATAATCGTCTGGATGCCGGAAGGCTATTGTTTCAGAACGTAACGGTGAAGATAATTTTAAACATTCAGGAGGTTTAAATGAAAAATCGTGTAATCATCTTATGTGTCCTTCTGACCGCTGCTGCAGTGACCATGGCGCAGGCGCAAACCTATCGGATTTCAGTCAGTCAATTCGTGGAACATCCGGCATTAAATGCCGTCTTGAGTGGATTTCAGGAATATATGGTGGAAAAAAAGATCGACGTTCAGTACAACGTGCACAATGCTCAGGCCAATATGGCCACGGCCAATCAGATCGGTCACCAGATTATGGGCGAAAAACCGGATATGATTCTGGCCATCGCCACTCCGACCGCCCAGGCCTGCGCCCAGGCTCTGAAAAAATCGCCCCATATGCTCAAAACCCCGATGTTGTTCACCGCGGTCACCGATCCGGTCAGCGCCGGACTGGTCAAAGACCTGCAGCGACCCGGCGCCAATATAACCGGGGTTTCCGATATGCTACCCGTCGGTCGTCACCTGATGATGGTCAAGGAATTTCTGCCCCGGATCAAGCGGCTGGGTTTTCTTTACAACGCCGGTGAAGTAAACTCTAAAATATTGGTGCCGCTGTTCCAGGCCGAGGGGAAAAAACTAAACATAGAGATCGTCGAGGCCACCGTGTCCAAATCCAGCGATGTTTACCAGGCCGTCAAGAGTTTAGTGGGAAAGGTCGATGCGGTCTTTATCCCCACAGACAATACGGTGGTCTCGGCGCTGGAATCGGCCATCAAAGTCTGCGAGCAAAATAAGCTGCCGCTGTTCAATGCCGATGTGGATTCGGTGAAGCGGGGCTCCATTGCCGCCATGGGGTTCGACTACTATCAACATGGGTATCAAACCGGCGCCCTGGCCGAGCGCATTCTGCAGGGCGCCGACCCGGCCGCCACTCCGGTGGAGTTTCAAGAAAAGCTGCAGCTACACATCAATGCCGGGGCCGCCCAAAAAATGGGGGTTTCTATTCCCGCCGCACTTCGGGCCAAAGCTGACAAGATATATGAATAAGCAGAAAGTCTTCACCGTATGACCTGGTATGCCTTGATCGGCGCTGTGGAACAGGGTCTGGTCTATGGAATCATGGTCCTGGGCGTCTATTTGACGTTTCGGGTCCTTGATTTTCCGGACCTGACCGTGGACGGCAGTTTGCCCCTGGGCGCCGCCGTGTCCGCCGTGGCCATCACCCACGGTGTGAACCCGTTTGTGTCCCTGGCTCTGGCCGGCATGGCCGGGTTTGCCGCCGGTGCCGTCACGGCCCTTCTCAATACCAAGCTGAAAATTCTGCACCTGCTGGCCTCGATTCTGACCATGATCGCGCTGTATTCGATCAATATCCGAATCATGGACGGCCCCAACATCTCCCTGCTGGGGGTTGCCACGGTGCTGGATCCCATGATGTCGTTGGGGTTCGCCGGTTATGTCGTCGCGCCGCTCATATACGGCCTTTTCGCCGTGTGTATCACCGCCGGCATCATCTGGTTTCTGCATACCGAGTTCGGTCAGGCTCTGCTGGCCACCGGTGATAATCCCCAAATGATTACCAGTCTGGGGGTCAATACACATCATGTCATCTTTATCGGCGTGGGCCTGTCCAATGCTCTGGTGGCCATCAGCGGCGCGCTGGTAGCACAGAATCAGGGGGCTTCCGATGTCAACATGGGCATCGGCACCATTATCGCCGGTTTGGCTTCGGTGATTCTCGGTGAAACCGTTTTCGGCAAATCCGGTGTGGTGCGGGCCTGTGTGGCTGTGCTGCTGGGCTCGGTGCTGTATCGCCTGGCCATTGCCCTGGCCTTGGGAGTGAAACTGGGCCGGTTTGCCTTCACCCCCAGCGATTTGAACCTGATAACCGCCATGCTGGTGGTGGTGGCGCTGATGGCGCCCAACATCAAACGCAAATTCGGCCGCAGTAAAACCGTATGATCCGACTGAAGCGCTTCACCAAATACTTTCACAGGGGCAGTATCAACCAGGTGCTGGCCTTGGACCAAATCGATCTGCAGGTCGCAGAAGGCGATTTTTTGACCATTATCGGCTCCAATGGCGCCGGCAAATCCACCCTGCTCAACGGCCTGGCCGGAACCTATGCGGCTGATGGCGGTCAGCTCCTGCTGAACGACGAAGACATTGCCCATTGGCCCGAGTACCGGCGCGCCAAGTTTATCAGCCGGGTGTTTCAGGACCCCTTGATGGGAACCTGTGCGACGCTGACCATCGAGCAGAATTTGGCCCTGGCCCTGCGCCGAGGGGTACGGCGCGGCCTGGCCATCGGGGTCAAAAGGGCGGACCGGCGTGTCTTTCGCGAAAAGCTCCAACGCCTGGGTTTGGGGCTTGAAAACCGCCTCGGGGATCGGGTCGGGTTGCTTTCCGGCGGACAGCGTCAGGCGCTCACCATGCTGATGGCGACCCTGGTGCCGCCTCAAGTGTTGTTGCTGGATGAGCACACCGCAGCTCTGGATCCCAAAACCGCCCGGCAGATTTTGGATCTGACCCGCAGCATCATTGCCGAACAACATCTGACGACCCTGATGGTCACCCACAACATGCGCCATGCCCTGCAGATGGGCAATCGTCTGATCATGCTGCACCGGGGTAAAATAATTCTCGATATTCAGGGCGAAAAGAAAAACGCTCTCAGCCAGGAAGACCTGGTGGCGCGTTTTTATGATATCCAAAAAGAGGCCGTGGTCACGGACCGTATGCTGTTGGGATAACGGCTCAATCCAAAAGGACGATCAGGTGCGGACAAAACCAGCGGGGGGGCGGTTTTGCTGGGCCTGTGGAAATGACCTCGATTCATTCAGAAAGGGTATTTGAAGTTGAATAACCGTGCCGCAAGGAGAGCTTGGCGAACATTTGTGCGAACCCGGCTCCCAGAGTAAAAAGGGCATCGACACCAATATTTTCATTGGCGGTCTCGTCGAAGAACAGATTGAGACTCGATTCGATGCCATCCTCCGGTAACCAGTAACACACCATGACGGGGACTTTCGGCAGAGGATACAGCACAACGGATATGTCCGACCGGAACTGCTTATCCACCTGACGGCCGTTGAATATATGGACCATGTCGTCAAACAGGTCGGTATAGGTATCCGCCACGTTTTTCAACACCTCTTCGCAGCGTTTCTGGAAAAGAGGGTAGCGTTCTTTGCCGTTTTGTAATTCACGAAACGAGACCCAGTTCCCCGATATTGGCAACCCTTTTCCAGTGAGAACGTAGATCAGGTAGGGCCCGACGACCCAGGGATTGATGTGAATATCCGCCGAAAAATCTCCCCGGGAGTCTATACTGACGTCTTTACCGAGTACTTTGAGGGTCAATTTGCCGTCAGAAAAGCACCCGCCCGCCCTTGCGGCTGCCGCCGTCAAATCGACGGCAGCGATCTTTTTTTTCAGCCCGAGGAGAACGTCGTCCTGGTTCTGTTCGCCCGACGCCTGATTTTGATGCGGCTCTGAGAATCGATCTATGGTTGCACGATCAAGTTTCGGGCATTCTTCTATTCTTTTTTGCCCCTTAAAGACGGCCCCTGCGAATGCGAGGCATGTCTTCTCGCCGCAGTCGCGGCAATTCGACTTGTCGAGCCGTTGAAAAATTTCCATGGCATTTTTCGGGCGGGGCATGGGAACCTTCTTATCCTCTATTTCTGGGCATGCGCAGGAATGTCGGGTTTACGTTTTTACCAATTAACGATTTCCCCGCCTCTGGGGCCTCGGCCAAATCGATATGGAAAGTTTGTCGGCAGCTATTCGCAAAGTTCGAAAAGCGCCGCTGCTCCCATGCCGCCGCCGATACACATCGACTCGATACCGTACTTGACACCGCGGGTCTGCATATTGGCCAGAAGGGTCGCGCACAATTTGGCGCCGGTGCAACCCAAGGGGTGACCCAAAGCGATGGCACCGCCATTGATATTGACTTTTGCCATGTCGATGCCGAGCTCACGAACACAGTAAATGGCCTGTGAAGCGAAGGCTTCATTGATCTCGAACAACCCGATATCGTCTATCTTCAGTCCGGCCATGTCGAGCAGCTTGGGAATGGCGTAACGTGGTCCGACGCCCATTTCTTCCGGCTTGCACCCCACCGTGGTGTAGTATTTGAGCTTGGCAATCGGCTGGATTCCGAATGCCTTGATTTTCTCTTCACTCATTATGACCGTTGCGGCGGCACCGTCGGTTGTCTGGGACGAATTGCCGGCCGTCACCGAGCCTCCAGCCGCAAAGACAGGCTGTAACGCCCCCAGACCTTCACGGGTGGTGTCTTCCCTGATGCCGTCGTCGAAATTCTGCAAATGGGTGTCCTTCTTGAAAGTGCCGTCTCCCTGCTGAACAAATTTTGCGGCCGGCGTTGGAACCAATTCGGTGTAAAGGTTGTTCTTCTTGGCATGGGCAGCTTTCATCTGGGACTGGTACGCAAAATCGTCCTGATCCTCACGCGACACCTTGTAGTTTCGAGCCACATTTTCAGCCGTGATACCCATGGACACATACAGACCGGCGTGTTTACGGGTGTATTCAGGATGCGGCCGGGGCATGAAGCCCCCCATGGGAATATACGTCATCGATTCGACACCCCCGCCGATGGCAACGTCCACCCATCCCGCCATAACCTTCAGCGCTGCCCCGCTGATCGCCTCCAGGCCTGAGGCGCAGAACCGGTTGACTGTGGCGCCGGTCACTTCGACCGGAAAGCCGGCAATCTGACTCACAAGCCTTCCGATGTTCAGCCCCTGTTCGGCCTCAGGGAAACAACAACCGATCATGACATCTTCCACGTCTTTTTTTTCGATATGGGGTGTCCGCTCAACCGCAGCGGACATGATAAAAGCAAGCAAATCCTCCGGTCTTGTGCCGCTGAACGCGCCCTTGCTGCGTTTACATCCCGGTGTCCGGATGGACGTGACGATATAGGCATCTCTCATAATTCGATCCTCCCTAAAACTCATTCATAGATTCGGGAATGGGAATAATTGGCATCCACCTGCCCTTCGGCCGTGTCGGTGTGAACCCGACTATTTCAGTAAATGGGAGCTTTCACGCCCCGAAATGATGTCATGAAATTTTAGAATTAGTTGCGGAGCGGTTTGCCCGTCTTGAGCATGTGGTCGATCCGTGCAACGGTTTTGTCCTCTCGCAGCAAGCCCATAAACGCTTTACGCTCCAATGTCAGGATAACCTCTTCATCCAATGCGCTGTTGGCCCGGACTTCACCGCCGCTGATGACATACGCAATCTGCTGGGCCAGATGGGCATCATAAGCGCTGATAAAGCCGGCCTTGCGCATATTGAAGAGTTCAGCCGCAATCATCCCTTGAGCCGATTCACCGACGACGGTAATTTTCCTTTTGACAGGCGGCGCATAGCCGTCGGCAACCATTTTAACAACTTCCTTCTTAGCCTCACCGATGAGATAATCCCGATTGAAGACAATCCGGTCCCGGGCGCCGAGGAAACCATTCGCCCGGGCATCGGCGGCGGATGTCGACACTTTCGCCATGGCAATATTCATGAACACCGGTATGAAAAATCGCGCCAGGTCGATGTCCGTGATCGTCTGGGGGATGGTCTGGACATATTTGCGCCAGAGATTGAGGCACCCGCCACCGGCCGGCAGCAGACCGACGCCGACCTCGACAAGCCCCATATACAGTTCGACATGGCCGACGATCTTGTCGACGGCCAGACAAACCTCGCAACCGCCACCCAACGTCAACCCGAACGGAGCCGCAACAACCGGAAATGGTGCGTACTTGGCTTTCTGGAGTACCGACTGCAACCCGGCCACCATCGCTTCAACGTCCGTAAAACGCTTCTCCTTGACGGCTCCCAGAATACCTTTGAGGTCGGCTCCGGCCGAGAAGGCCCCGGGCATCCCACCGGCCTGGTTACCGATGACCAACCCGGCCCCATTGGCGTCGACATAATCGATCGTTTCGTCCAGAAATTCCAGAATCTCTGCATTCAAAGCGTTCATCTTGGTGTGGAACTCCAGACAGGCAACACCGTCCTCCAGATCGATCAACGTGGCCGATGGGGTGCTCTTGATGACTTTCTGAGCTCCCTTGGCCGCTTGGAGGGAAATGATGTTCGGACTGACCACGACTTCCTTATAGCCGCCACCGGTGAGATCATAATACAAGACTTTGCCCCCCTCGGTCTTATAAAATGAATTGTGACCGGCGGCAATCATCGAACGGATCGTTTCGGGAACCTCGAGTCCATCGTGATCCATTTTCTCGACCGACTCCGACAATCCGATAGCATCCCAGGTCTCAAAAGGACCCAACTCGAAATTGAACCCCCATTTCATGGCGTTGTCGATATCGACAATGGTATCGGAAATCTCCGGAATCCGGTTGGCCGCATAGATAAGGTTGTGTGCCAGAGCCTTCCAGGCAAATTGTGCCAGCTTGTCTTCACCGTAAACGACCGCCCGCATCTTATCGGGCAAGGTTCTCGCCCGCTTGGCGGCTTCCATGCAGGGATATTCCGGCGTATCGTATTCACTGTAGGACAGGGATTTCGGGTCAATGACCTTGCGTATCTTCTGCCAATCGGGCGTCAGTTCGGTCTTGTAAAAACCGCTCTGGGATTTTTTCCCCAGGATGTTTTTCTTGATCATCTCCTGCACAAAATCAGGCAGCACAAAACTGTCCCGGCTTTCATCCTCCGTGACCATCTCGTAGGTATTGCCGGCCACGTGAGCCAAGACATCCAGCCCCACGAGATCGGCCGTTTTAAACATGGCGGTTTTTGGCCGTCCCATGACCGGACCGAAGGCCAGGTCCACTTCCGGAATGGTGAGACCCTCGCTGGCCATCAACTGCATGGCCTTGATCATTCCCTGGACCCCGACACGATTACCGATGAAATTGGGGGTATCCTTGGCCCAAACAATGCCCTTTCCTAAGACGCGTTCACCGTAGTCGGCGATGAACGACAACACCTCCGGCAGTGTCTCCTCTCCGGGTATGATTTCGAGCAGCCGCATGTAGCGGACCGGATTGAAAAAATGAGTGCCCAGAAAATGGGCCCTGAACTCGCGGGTCAAACCTTCGGACATGGCTTTGAGGGGAATCCCGGATGTGTTCGTGGAAACGATGGTGTCCGATTTTCGCACGGCATCGATTCTGTGAAGCAGGTCCCGCTTTACCTTGAGATTCTCCACCACGACTTCAATGATCCAGTCGCAATCAGCGATCTTGCCGAAATCGTCCGAGAGGTTGCCGATGGTGATGCGCGCGGCGTCTTTGGGATGCATGAGCAGTGCCGGGCTGGCAGCGACAATTTTGTCAAAACCGGACTTGACGATCCGATTGCGCACCTTCGGATCGGGGTTTTGGCCTTTTTCCACATCCGGCGGCACAATATCCAACATCAATGTGCGCACTCCTGCACTGGCGAGCAAGGCGGCTATGCCGCCACCCATAACCCCGGACCCGAGCACCGCGGCTGATCGTATTTTTCTCATGGCGATTCCCTCCCTGTGTCAAGAAATAAAAAATGAATGAATATTCATTCAACTACCAAATCTGATCTTTGCCTGTCAAGTAAAAATCCTGACGAGCGATAGACAATCCAACACATTAAAATTATTTTAAATTACGGAAAATAAGTGTCGGGATGGTATGCCGAGTGGGTTGAGCAGCAGTGGAATCGGGGCAACATAACGGGTGAATTATAATTCAAAGTGGTCGTCGATGCGACCGACCATACCGTTATTGGATGATTTTAGAGAGCATACCTACCGCGGTGAGACCGAAAGAGTTGCTCAATTATTGAATAAAATATTCTCTACGTGTGCGTGCTCGTCGGTAAAAAAATCTTCTTCAATATGCAATTCCGCACAGATCCGGCTAAAGTGGCTCTCCAGAGTTCTGAACGCATCAACCACATCCGGGTCGAAGTGGGCTCCGCGTAATCCCAAGATGATGTCCCGCGCCTCCTCATGCAGGTAAGCTTCCTTGTAAAACCGCTTGGAGGTCAGTGCGTCATAAACATCGGCGAGGGCGACGATGCGCGCCGAAAGAGGGATGGCCCCTTCGGACAACCCGTGGGGATATCCGCTGCCATCCCACTTTTCGTGATGGTGGTAGGCGATCTCCCGGCCAAGCGTCAGAAATGACGTGCCATCAATGCGCGAATCAATGGCATCGAGGGCATCCCCGCCCAGAACCGTGTGTGTTTTGATAATTTCAAATTCCGCCCTGGTCAGCTCTCCGGGTTTCAGCAAAATCGCATCGGGTATCCCCACCTTGCCGATGTCATGCAAAATTGAGGACTGGTAAATGTCCGCCGTATACTCCTTGGTTATGTAATCGCGGTATTTCGGCAGTCGCGACATCTGTTCGGCAATGAGGCGCGAGTATTCCCGTATCCGTTCGAGGTGGGTTCCCGTACCTTCATCCCTGTATTCCGCCAATTTGGCAAGCCCCAGAATAGTGGCTGCGCGCGCTTCATGCAGTTGGGCTGTCAAGCGCTGCTTTTCTCTTTCGGCTTTCAGTTGTTTCGTTACATCCCGGATGACACCTCGAAACCCTAATGGATTACCGTCACTGTCCCGGCGCAGGGAGACCGAAAGCGCCAGAATTTTCCGCCGGTTGTCGCGTGATCGCACTTCGAACTCAGCAATGTGGTCCGGCAAACCGGTCTCAAGGACACGCTTTAATACACCATCGGCTTCGATGGCCATGTCTGCTGCATCGGTGAAGGACCCAAGCTCCTTTCCCTTCAGCGCCGCCGTCCCGTCAGCCAGCATTTTTTGAGTCGCATCGTTATAAAAGGCCAGACGGCCGTCAAGATCAAGTTCGTAGTATCCCTCTTCGATGCTCTCGAGAATTGTACGATACTTCTCCTCGCTGATTTTCAATGCATCTTCAGCTTTTTTGCGGTTGTTGATCGTGAATTGGACATGGGAGCCGAAAAAGAGGAACAGGCAAAAAACGATGATACGCGGCCATATTTCATTGATGTCCGGACCCAGCAACTGTTTAAAAAAGCTCACCTCTTGGGTGGTGAAGATATTGAGGAGAGATTCGAGCACCCAGTACGACGCAGCGAGTCCCATGCCAATCAACACCATGGAATCGGCAACGCTTACCCGGTTTTTTATAAAATTCCTCATGTGGCTCTTGATCATTCCGGATTGTACGGCGCGCGGCGCATCGTGTGCCATTTACACATTGTAGTACTTGAAAATATTGTCATTTTAGCATTTTCAGATTGAAATGTCACGATCTATAGAATGCCTTATGATACGGCCATGGGGGCGGATGGGCGAAGCGCTGGCCACGCGCGGGTCCAATACGGTTTCGTAGCGGGAGACACCCATCCGAACATAGGGGATCCTGTCATCGAAAGACTGGTGCCAGTGCCTGTATTGACCTAAAAAGGCCAATAATGGTACAATATTGTCTCAGACAATGGGGAATCGGGACTGACAGATTATCCTATTGCATACCGGTCGGCGAACCAGCGGGCGGAGGGAGAAATGAACTTAAGGATAAAAAAGTATATTATTAGCGGCTTGCTGCTGGCTATTGGGTATTTTCTGGCCAGCCAGCACATCATCATCAACGACAGGGATTTCAGGTTGCTGAAGAAGTCCGAGTTGACTTACGAATACACCTTCTACAATCTCACCGACAAGGATCCCGATGACGTTCTCCGAATCGACATGTTGCGCGAGAATGGCATTGGCGATATTTTGGTGGAATATGGCCTTATGAGCGAGGACGAAAGATACAATTTGGAAAATTACTACAGTTCCCTCGAAGATTGAGGCAAGCACGGTACCGACGCTGGCACCGTTTGTCGATTGACTTCCCGTCAATAATTCGCCGGACGGTGTCACGCTTCAGGCGGCATCGTCTCAGTCGCTGTTGAGCATGTCGGCAAAGACCACCAGCATGCCACTCAACTTCGGTGCCATGTCCTTGAACCGGATTCCCAAAGCAACCGTTTTCTGATCTTCAAATGACACCTCTCTGCTCCAGACAACACTTCCCGACACATTCAATGTCATTACCTCACCCGGGATGCAAACTTGTATGTCGGCATTCGACAGGGCCATAAGATACCTCGAGATATTGGCATATTTTGCATCCACGACAACGCACACACCGCCCACGGATATATCCCTGGAAAAGCCCTGCAGCACCAGCGGCGTGTCATCGGCACCGTTAGGATATACTTCCAAGTTTAATTTTATGGGCAGGGGATGCCGCCCCGCTTTGCGGTTACCGCGCGCCGGTGCCGTTTCGTTTTTATTGCGGCAGTTTTCGATCAGGCGAACTACGGCCCTTTCAATACCCGGGTACTTTCCGCAAACCTCCGCCAGACGACTTTTTGAGATTTTCATCAGTTCGGCGCCAGAGACGGTCTGCGTGTAGGACTGTGATATTTTTTCCTTACCAAAGGGCAGGATATCACCCAGTACACCGTTCTCACTCAGGTAAAAGGTGAATTTTTTTTGAGTCTTTTCACCCCGCTTCAACGGACGGTAAACCGTATCGCAGAGGGCCCCGGAGGCAACAATGTAGATCGCATTCTCAATGTCGCCTATTTTTTTAATCATGGTTCGAGCCGGCAACTGCACGCGCACGACGCGGTTGGTCAAGGCGATGAATTCGGCATAGGACAAACTGCGGAAAAATTTTTTAGCATCTGATGCAATGGTATTGGTTCGTTGTATAAGGGAATAGAATTCTCGGGCGTGTTCGTGGGAAGGATGGGCGATGCGCCACTGCATGACCTTGGCAAGGATGGCTGAGACAATCTGGTGGTTTTTGACAAACAGCTCCGCGGATTTGCCATAAACGATCGCCGCTGCACGCTGAGATTTTTTGTGAACCAGCAGATCGGCAAAGGCGGCGTGTAGGGCTGGATTTTCCGGAAAAACTTGCAGCATACTCCGAAACTCGGAAACACTATCAATGGTGATGGTGCCATCGATAATGTGCTTGGCGATGCTCCTGTGTCTGTTCAATTGGTCCTGCACCGTTTCCGCCTCGATTGTTTCCGCCGTTTCTTTAACGACGCCGACTCATATGTTTCCAACGAGCGTCCGTCTTCTTGCTCGATTGGTTCGGGTTGGGAGATTTGGCTGTTTATCGCTCGCGCCGTAAACCGATCCATTTTCCGACACCGGCAGAAGAGCCCTGCGGCATATCCGGAAGCCACTCCCGTCTTGTTATAATCACGGCACCACTAAAATTTTACCCGATTATCGAAATTAAATCCACTATTTTAATGAGTTATGCTGAAGAGGGGTCAATCACACGCGCCGGTCACCGTACAAACGGAAAGCGTTCGGCCATCAGCGGTCAGGGCTATGGCCCCTTCCGTGTCGGTGCGCAGCAGACGGGTTCGTTGCCGGCGATAACGGTCGATGACCCTGGGATGGGGAAACATATAGCGGTTCTGCCACCCGGCAGATACGATACCAACCGAAGGTTGAACCGCCCGGACGAAGCGGGTACTGCTCGACGTCGCACTGCCGTGATGAGGGATGACAAGCACAGTGCTCTTCAGTCTTTCGCCTGAAGAATTGAGGAGTTCTTCTTCGGCTTTGGCAGTGATATCACCTGGGAACAGGAAGGAAATCTGGCCGTAAGTGGCCCTGATAACCAGAGAATTGTTGTTGAGGTTTCGCCAGCGCTCTGTTTGTCTGCGTTCCTGAAAGTCAGATGGCGGGTGAAGGACTTCGAATTGCACACCATTTATGTCAACATTGCGGTCGACCATGCCGTATGCGGGATGAGCAATGCCCTTCTCTTTTATGATCGCCAGGAAACGTCGATAGCCTGAAGTGTTGCCGACATCCCCATTGGTCCAAACAGTCTGCACATTGAAATTTTCTGCAACAAACAACAACCCGTTGAGGTGATCACTGTTGGGGTGGCTCAAGACGATCGTTTCGACGGTTCTTATTTTATTTCGCCACAGAAAAGGGGCGATGACCCGGGCCCCGATGTCAAAGACCGAGTTGTCCGAATAGCCGCCGCCGTCGATCAACATGCAAGGCCCTCCAGGCAATTCCAGTAATACAGCACTGCCCTGCCCCACGTCCAAAACGGTGGCTCGCAGATCTTGCCGCCAGAACCTTTGGTAGGCCCAGTAGCACACATCGGCTGAAATCGCTGCCAGAACGAAAGCCAGAATAATCCAAAGCGGCCTATGTTGACGAACATTGGCCATGATTCCGGTGAAAATTCTTTTCAAAGGCGTGTCGGTAATTCCTCGCTCCGCAACAGGGACCTGGCGAAAGGCCAATACGATCTTTACTACCACCCAGGCGAAAAGTGCGTAACAGGCAATTTCAAATAGCGACGGTGTTACCGTATGAACCGCAGCAAAAGGAAGGCGGGACAGAATATCCACAAGGCCGAGCGACCAATCGACAATGCCGGCCGCTATTTGTAATACCACCTCCGCCGCTTGCGGACTGAAAGGAAGAATAAAGGCCGCCAGAAGTCCACACGGTACAACCCCGAAACCGATCAGGGGAACGAAAATACAGTTGGCCAGAATTCCGATCAGCGATACCTGGTTGAAGTAATACATGGCCAGAGGCAGGGTCCCGATGGTTGCCCACAAAGAAACGAGAAACAAGGCAACAAATTTGTTTCCAACCCTACGGGCTAAATGAATGGGGCCCGAGACTTTATTTGATTGATAGCAGGCCATACCGCAAATGATTGCCAGCACAGCGGTAAACGAAAACTGAAAGGATATCGAGAAAAGCACGGGAGGATAAATCACTAGCAGCGCCAATGCCGCCACAGCAAGGCTGTTCGGCAGGTCCTGATCTCGTTCAATCAGGAAGGTGAGCAGAAATACGCCCACCATGATCAAGGCCCTTTGGGTGGAAGGTGACATCCCTGACAACAAAGCATATATCAGCACGGGGGGAAAAGCACCGATGGCCGCCCATTTGCGGCTGCTCGCTTTCCACAGGAACCAGGGAATCCATGATAAGCAGCGATTAAGAAGAATAAAAACGGTCGCGGCGACGATACCGATATGCAGGCCGGATATCGCCAACAAATGTCCAATGCCTACCCGGTGAAAGGTTGCGGTTCTCTCCGCCGTCATGCGGCTCCGGTCACCGAGTATCAAAGCGGCCAGTATGGCCCGATGGTCCCCCGGAGGCATACGATCGATCAGATCGTAGACACGCTGCCGCTCCCGATCGATCAGGCTGTGGATATCACTCCGCGGTTCCCCGGCTAGAACCGTTATCGACTTCTGCTGACAGTAAGCCGTCACCCAGACTTTCTCGAAAGCCAGATAGCGCTCATAATCAAATCCACCGGGATTGTAAAAATTCCTGGCCCGCCGAAGACGGCTTTCGAACACAATACGGTCGCCCCGCTTGATGTCTATACCGGTTCCTATGGTCGTCACCCGGATCCGACCGATAACCGTCGAGGAACGGCTTTTTCTTTCGACCCTTTCGGCGGCAAGGATGAATGTACAGCGATTGCCTCGAACTATCGGACGGGAAGCGATTGTTCCAGATATACCCCACCTTTGGGCGCCGGCATTGTGAACGATATGACAGGATGGAAAACGGGGGGCGATCCAAGGCTGGATCGAGAGATATCCGAGCAGGAAAAACGCCATCATAGGCAGCAGTTGCGCATTTTTTCGCCGCAGCAACGAGGTGCCGATGAGCGCGAAAACTCCTGCCAGACCGACAAAAACTCCGGTGACCATGCCCGGGTATCGCTCCCCAACGGCGATGCCAGTCATAAAGGAAAGGACTATCGGGATAATCGGCCGTGTATATGCCTTATCAAACATCCCTTCGGCCTTGCGTCTTTGGGATCATGGCACGGTGTCATGGCGGCGAACCTCACCCGCGCGCTATCAAAGGGTTTCAATCGATCCTGATCAACCGGGCACCCTTTCTATGGCGGCGCCGAGGTGGGCAAATTTCTTTTCAATAGCCAGATAACCGCGGTCCAGATGGTAGACGCGGTTGACCTCGGTAACGCCTTTCGCCACCAAGCCGGCCAGAATCAATGACGCACTGGCCCTCAAATCAGTGGCCATCACCTGGGCGGAGGACAATTGACGAACGCCCTTCACAACGGCCGTATTGCCCGTACACTGAATATCAGCACCCATGCGATGTAATTCACTGACATGGATGAAACGATTTTCGAAAATAGTCTCAGCAATGACGCTCAATCCTTTGGCAACCGACATCAGCACCATGAATTGCGCCTGCATATCGGTGGGAAAACCGGGATAGGGCTGCGTTTTGACATCCACGCTCATGATATCGTCGCTGCCGGTGACCGTTACGCGCTGGTTCTGGGTTCGTATATTGGCGCCGGTAAGCCTGAGTTTATGAATACAGGCCTCCAGGTGTTCCGGTTCGCAATTGTGCAGTGTGATTTCCCCACCTGTCAACGCCGCCGCGACCATGAAAGTACCGGCTTCGATCCGATCAGGTATGATCGTAAAGGTGGTCGGCTTTAGCTCGGCGGCACCGTAAATCCTTATGACCGAAGTCCCGGCGCCCTCGACGCCGGCCCCCATCCGGTTCAACACTTCAGCCAGGGCCACAATCTCCGGTTCGCGTGCTGCATTCCTCAAGATCGTCATCCCTTCAGCCAAAGCAGCGGCCATCATCAGATTCTCCGTGCCCGTAACGGAGGGAATATCGAAATAAATATCGGCACCTTTCAACCGATCAGCCTTTACTTCTACGTATCCGTGTTTGAGATCGATGGTCGCCCCTAGAAGTGCCAACCCTTTGAGATGAAGGTTAATGGGGCGAGCACCGATGGCACATCCTCCCGGCAGGGAGACGCGCGCACGCCTCAAGCGGGCCACCAGCGGCCCCAACACCAGGATCGAGGCCCGCATCTTGCGGACGAGTTCATACGGCGCTTCAGGGTTGTTTAAGCCCGCAGCATTGATCCGCACCGTGTCATCGGTGCTCTCAACCGAAGCCCCGAGATGCCGCAGCAGTTGCTGGGTACTTTCAACGTCTTTTAAGCCCGGTACATTGTTGAATTCATTCCATCCATCGGTCAGCAGAGCCGAAACAAGTATCGGCAACGCGGCGTTTTTGGCGCCGCTGATCGTTACATCGCCCCGCAGGGTATGACCACCTTCCACTAATATTTTATCCATGAACTGGGTTTCCCGGATTTCTTGTGTTCGGTAACAAAATGGAAAAAGCGCTGCCCCGCAAACATCCACCAGAGGGGCAAGCGCTTTCGATTTTTAGGCAGTCACGAGAGAAAGGCTCAGTGGTGATGACTGTCATTGCCTTTTTGGGTGTCCAAGACAGCCTTGATGACGCAATATGTCATCCCGAGACCAATGATGGTCAGGGCGTACCAGAGCCCACCGTGGAATACCATGTGCCCCATATCCCATACCCATTCGAAACTAAACGGAAACATCTCCTACCTCCTGTTCTCGGTTCAGGCCTGCGCCGGCTGAAGATCTCCACCAGACGTCTCCGGGCTATCCGGTTCGCTTTCCGCTCCCACCTCTTCGGCTTCGGCGAACGGCGGCGGCTCAATCGGGTTCAATTCCGCTTCTTGCGGAAAAATGGGCAGGTAACGATATGACAGGGATATCAGAATGATCCCGTAGGCCACCGGCAGTATGGTGGTCGCCACTTCCTGCCAACTGGGGTAATAAAGCACCCACTGCAAAAACGGCAATACCGGAACTGCCAATACCTGCAGCACCATAACCCAGCGATTGAGGCTCACGCCGATGACCGCAAGGATCACCGCCAGCCAGAGGATTTTATTATTTTCCCGCGTTTTTCGACTGACCAGGAGCAGCGCCGGCAACCAGCCGCAGAGAACCAACTCGACAAAAAGGACCCAGTAGCCGTAGAGGGCATTGTTGGTGTAAAAGTAGCTCAGGACAAATCCTTTTTCCGGGACTGTGACGGCGGCCCAGTAGATGGTGTCAAGCGTCTTGGCCACAGCATAGGTGAGCATCATCCAACCCGATATCTTGGCCAGTAGCCAGATCACGTTGTCTTTTACCAGTTTTTTACCGGAAACCTTCTCGGTAATTTTGGTAATCATGATCGTAAAACATGGCCCGTATGCCGCCGCCGACCAGGTAAACAGAAAAAAGGTAAACGGCCAGATAAGGATATGCTCCCGAAATCCGAATGGCCGTCCGAAGAGAACACCGGCCACTCCCCCCAATGACCCCTGGTGGAAAAAAGAAAGAAACGCACCGGTAGCGGCAAAGATCGCCATGATTTCGTGCATATTGTGGCTCAGTTTATGAAAGAACGGGACCCGGTCGAGTTGGCGGTTTTCCAGCATCAAGGGAATGTACTCAATCGTCAGCACAAAGAAATAACAGGTGAGGCAGAATGCCACTTCGGTCAGCATGGAGTGGACGTTGGCATGCCAAAAAATGAACCAGCCCCGCAACGGTTGCCCGATATCGATAGCCAGAATCAATAGGGCCGAGCTGTAGCATACGAATCCGATCAATACCGCATAGTTGATGATGTTTTTGAGTTCGTCCTTACCCACGAGATACTTGAGGAAACCAGAGAAAAAAGCACCGCCTCCCAAGGCGATCACCGCCAGGTCAGCCCAAATCCAGAGGGCAAAACCGTATGCATTGTTCATGTTGGTCTGATTGAGCCCTTTCAACCAGCAAAGCAACATGGCATATACGCCCCACAGCAGAATTAGGACAACCGGTGCGAGACCGGCCAGAAATTGCCACAATGGACAGCGTTTAACTCCTTTGGGTATCAATGCAGCGTCCATAATTTCTTTGCTCCTCAGTATCTATTGAATGAATCTGGTTGGTCACCCGTTCTTCGTCCCGATTTCCGCCCCGTATCCGACGCCTGAGCACGAGCATCTCCGGTTCGGCTCGGCCTGTTCAGGCTTTGCGTGGTTCACCTTGATAATTGTCGCCCAAGCGCCGCACCCATTCACGACTGGAGTGGTAGTACACTTTGGTGTTGGTTCCCAAACGCTCCAGTAACCGGAAAACGTTCTTGGCCCGTGGTCTCCCACCGTGACTGATATCCGGCTGTGCCAGTTGGGTCACCTGATGCTTCGGGTTATTGAGATCGCCGAAAGTGATCGCCCCTGCCGGACAGGCCTGGGTGCAAGCCGTTTGATATTCTTCTTCCTCCAAATGGTCACGGCCCTCATAGTAAACACGGTCCATAGCCCCCTGGTAGCGATGGAAACAGAAGCTACACTTTTCAACAACGCCGCGCATGCGAACGGATACATCCGGGTTGAGTGATTTTTCCATTCCGTCAGGCCAGACCGGATCCCACCAGTTGAACAGCCGCACGTGATACGGACAGGCCGCCATACAGTAACGGCAACCGAAACAGCGGGTGTAAATTTGACTGACAATTCCGGTATTGCTGTCATAATCAGTGGCTGTCGCCGGACACACAGACACGCAGGGAGAATGCCCGTGTTGCCCTTCGCAGTGCTGGCATGGCCGCGGAAGATAGCAGACATCTGTTTCCGGAAATGGTTTGCGGTTGTCCAACTTATAAACCCGGAGCCAGGCGACGCTGAGCAGTTTGTCGGTTTCGTCTTCACGGAAGGGCACGTTGTTTTCAGCCATACAGGCCACCATGCAGGAACCGCATCCGGTGCACTTATCGAGATCAATGACCATTCCGAATCTATGGGCTTTTTCCTGTTTCATCTGTACCTCATCGCCGGTTTATATTGAGGGGTCAAGCCGCCGGCAACACGCCGCTTCCCCCGCTGATCTTCCTCTTAGGCCCTGGCAAGCTTCGCCCGGATTCCCCAGGCGGCATCAAAACCGGTAGCGGGATCTTCAACCGGGGCCATCAGCGCGTTGATATTGACGCCCTTTCCGGCCAGGTTCTTCTCATAGGCGGTATGCCCCAGTCCCCGAGGCAAGCCCAACAGACCCGGCATAATCCCATTGTAGTAATGGATCCGAACCTTCGCCTCTCCCTTGGGTGTCTTCAGTACGGCATAACTGTTGTCTTTGAGTCCGATATTCTTGGCCGTGGCGGGATTGATTTCCACCAAAACGTCGTTGCCCTTTAAAACAGTATCCTCCACCGATTTGATCACGAATTGGGGGTCGCCGATATATCCGTCCCACAGCTGCATGGTGTCAAAGGGAACCAGAACCAGTGGAAATTCGGCTTCATCGCCATCCGGTTTGACGGGCGAGAAGCGCGGCATGGAATCGATAGCGGCATTGACGAATTCAAACCGGGATGATTCGGTTTCAAATGCTTCGGTCCAAGCCGGAGGGCTAAAATATGAATCGACCCAGTAACCCTGTTCCAGGAGTACTTCCCATTTGGAGCCCATCGTTTCCTCAAGACACTCCTGATAGGTCACCCAGGGGAATGCCGTAGCAACGGAGCCCCCTATGGCTTGTGCCAGCTGGATGACCACGTCGCCGGTGTGAACGGTGTTGAAGAGCGGCTCGACCACCGGTTTTGTCAGGTTGATCAGCGGGCGATTGAACCCAGCGGCAACCGGTCGGTCCTCATAACGTTCCAGGTAGGTGGGACCCGGCAGAACGAGATCCGCAAGCGCTTCCGTCTCTCCCATGTAAGCCGAGAAACTGACGACCATGGGAATCTTTTGTAGGGCTTCAGTGAAGGCCTTGCTGTTCGGCAGAGAATATGCCGGATTGGCGTCGGAGACAAACAACAACTGGATCGGCGAGTCCCCACTTGAATTGACGATCTCCGGCAGGCGATTGAGCAGATAACGGGCGTGCGGGTATTTGCTGGAGCCGGCCATGTCGATCCGTTTCTGCTGCATTCCGGCGGCGGCGATGTCATCCATCTCGGGTTCAGGCCAACTGATGTATTCCGGCTCGGGAACCGCCCACACGCCGCCTTCCATGCCGATGTTACCAACCAGGGCATTCAGGGCCTGAACGGCGAGAAATTCCTTCAGGCTGCCTGGCGCCAGGCCTTTACCTCGGCCGCAGATGGCCAGCGGGCTTTTGGCCCGGGCAAAATCCTTGGCCAACCTTACCGTGGTATCTCCATCTACACCGGTGATTTCGGCCACGCTTTCCAGGCTGTAGCCATCCAGGACCTGTCGCTTCCAGCTTTCGAAACCATGCGTATTATCGTTGATGAATTCTGCGTGATAAAGTGACTCTTTGATGATGACGTGAGCCATGCCCAGCGCCAAAACCCCCTCGGTGCCCGGATTTATCGCGATCCAATTATCAGCTTTGGCAGCGGTATTTGACAAACGGGGTTCGATTTGAACCAACCTCCCCCCCGAATCCCGCCAGCGGCTGTGCGCCTGAAACATGTGGACCGGTGCCCCCCACCCTTCAAGCAGGCCACTGCCGAAACTGACAACCATATCGCTGTTGTCGATGTCGAATCCGGCCATGGCCCGCACACCCTGCATGAGGTTCAGGGTTAACTCGTAATTGTCCTGGATGGAAGGCATGCGGAAAAATTGGGGCGATCCATACACGGTCAAAAGGCGGTTCAGCAACGCCGATACGGTACCGCGGTCCGAATCGGCGATACAGGCGACACGGTGAGCCTGTCCCCCGTCCCGCAATTTTTTGAGTGCGGCAGCTATTTCCGCGACAGCGTCTTCCCAGGAGATTTCGACAAACCTGCCGTTCATCTTTTTCAGGGGCGCTTTGACGCGCCGCGGGCCATAAAGCAACTGGGCTCCGGCCAGCCCCAGAATGCAGAGATTGCCGTTATTGATCGGGTGGCCCGGAAGGCCTTCGATTTTAACGACCCGCTGCCCCACCGTTCGCACACTGATACCGCATCCCCCCGGACAAAGCGCACAGGCTGAGGTGACGTAGGAAACTTCTCCCCTTTCGGGAACCGGCGTCCACGGCCACATCTGGGACCAGATGGCAATGTCATCGGTCAGTTTCCAGGGCAACGGTGAAAGTGTGGTGCCCGCTGCGCCGCCGATTAAAAACGACAAAAAACTTCTTCTGTCAATCTTCATCTATCGATCCCCTTATACCTGTACATACAGCCAATGGTTCGAAGGAAGCGCTCCCAAGAGAATTAATACGGTTTAATGATGGCAAACGAAGCATCCACCCCTATGTGTTTGCACACTTCCCTGATTGACGTTTTCTTTTTTGTGGCAATCGGCGCAATCATTCATTTTCATGCGATCCCAGGAATTGCGCTTGATTCCGCCAATGTTATGACCCCAGATATCGCGGCTATAGCCGGAGATCCTGTTTTCCTCATACGGCTTCAGGCTTTCGGATTCGCCGATGTCACCGTGGCAGGTAACGCATTCCATCCCGCCTTTTTTCACATGGGCGGCATGGGAGAAAAAGACGCAGGGTGGCTGCCGAGAATAGATCAGCCACGGAACTTCACGGCCTTTTTGCACATACTCTGTAACGAAGTATTCTTCGGCCTCGCTTTCGCCCTGCACTTCTTCATGGCAGTCGATGCACTGGGCCAGCTTCGGAACACCTGAATAACTGCCGTCCTCCCGGAAAAAGTGGCAACTCTCACAGCTCTCATCGACCAGTTCGTTGTGCTGTGCATGGCTGAATTCCACCGGCTGCTCTTTTTGGGAATAGAGCAACTGGGGGAAAACCACCCAACCGAGGACCAGACTGGCCACCAGGCCGACAATAAAAAACAGGATGATCGAAGCGCTCGAACCATCCTGTTTATTCTCCTCATTTCCCGAAGACGCCGCTTTCGATACCTGGCCGTCTTCTATCTCCGATGCCGTCCTCTCACGCTCGTCTACTGCACTCATGTAAACTCCGTCTGTGAAAGATTGATGGGTTCACGGTCTGACGGAAGCCCTACCGTTTCTGTCGCTAACGCCCGCACGGCTGCTGCAAACGACCGACTGCCGCTCGTCCCTGCCCTCCTGCCGACCATGACGAGTTGGACTTTCAAGGCTGCATGACAGCATCCTGTTATCGGGGAAAAAATTTTTGCCTGTGTACCTTGAGAGCCGGTCTTTGTCAAGGGAAAATCATTGTCCCATGGCCCCGTAACTATGCAATCCCGGCAACAGATTGACACCGAAATAGGTGAACAGCACCGCAGCAAAACCGAGCACCGAAAGAAAGGCGATTCGGCGTCCGTGCCAGCCGCGCATCATTTTGGCGTGCAGGAGTGTGGCATAAATGAACCACGTAATCAGCGACCAGGTTTCCTTGGGGTCCCAGCCCCAGTATCGACCCCAGGCGGAGTTGGCCCAGATGGCGCCCGTAAATATGCCGACTGAGAGGAATAGAAACCCGAACATGATCATTTGATGCGTCAGACCATCCAGAACACGGGGTTTCGGGAAACGTTCGATCAGCGCGTTTTCACTGGATGACTCGCGTTGTCGAATAAGGTACATGATGCTGAGCCCGAAAGCGATCGCAAAGGCTGCATAGCCGATGAAGCAGGCAATCACGTGGGCGATCAGCCAGTTGCTTTTCAACGCCGGCAGCAGCGGCTGGATGCGATCACTGATGTTGGGAGACAGTGACGCATAGGCAATGGCCAGGCTTGCCAGGGGCATCACAAAGGCACCGACGACCCGGTTGCCGTAGCGGCGTTCGATCACGAGGTAAAGCAGGGCTATCGTCCAGGCAAAAAAGACCAACGATTCATAGAGGTTCGACAGGGGGGCGTGCCCGAAGCCCATCTGGTACGATTCCAGCCAGCGCATAATGATACCGGCCGTGTTGCCGATAAGGCCCAGCACCACAACCCAGGTGGCCAGCATACCAGGGGTCTGTTTTTTGAATACCAGCGCCACGAGGTAAAGGAACGCAGAAAAACCGTAGACAAAAGTGGTTATGGAAAGTGTCAGGGAACTATTCATAATCAATCCTCTTCGAGTTTCCGGCCGAAGGCGAGGGGCGTATTATCAGGGTTTCCTCTGCGGATCAGCCAGTTGGTCGGCGATAATTTCTAGCTTTCGATGCATTCCGAGTTTGTTTTTGTTGGCCTTTCCGGATACCGTAATGTGACTTCGCTTTCCTTTTGCAGCCACCTCGATGCAGATCCGCTGGTGAGACATAAAAAAGGTGATAATACACCCGACGATCATCATCAAGAAGCCGGTATAGACGACGATCACGCCGGGATCTTTGGTGACCTGCAAACCGGTGTAGTAGCGCTTGGCGCGATCCTCCGGATTGGCGGCAAACTCATCGACGGTAATCAGGACGGCATCACTCCGCTGGGGGTTGACCATGGCGCTCATGCGGTCGAAACTGGGAAATCGCAAGGGCAGGATTACCTCTACCGCAACACCATTTTTCTGGGTCAGTGCCCCGATCAGCGTCGGGCCCAGCTCTCTCCCCCTGAATTCGTATGCATCTTTGAATTCCTTGAGTTCGAATTCGCCGAGATCCTCGGGAATGAGGACCCGATCGCCGAAACGCACCTTTTTGTTATAAACCATCCCGGTTTCTTTGCTCGTAAACCCCAGACCGATTTCTTCCGGCACGGCGGCCACTGAAAGTTCGGCGGGCAACTCGCCGTAGCTGGATTGAAAAAAGTTAATGCCTTTATACCGCAGCGGATGATTGACAAGGATGTCCTTCTGAAGAACAGGTTCTCCGTTTTCGATGATGGCAAGGCCGCTGCGAAACTCTTTCGGCATTCCGTTGGCGTAAAAGCTGACATCAAAATCATCGCACCGGATTTCAAAGTCCAGCTTCACCAATTTGTCGGAATTGCGAAGACGAATCGTATCGATTGTCTCGCCTTCGGGAATATTGACAAACCCTTCAAAACCGAAAATGGAGCCGATCAATCCACCAATCAGCAGCAGAATGACGCTGGTATGGACGACATAAACACCGAGTCTGGTCCAGCGCCATCTTTCAGCAAAAAATACAACCCCGCCCTCCGTATCTTCTTGGCGGTAATAGCTGAATTTACGGGCAACCAGATCCTTAACGAGCGGTCTAATTTCTTCGACGGCCCGCGAGTCACCACGTTGAACTTTACGTTTGGCGTTGCGGTATTGGGCGACATTGAATGTCGGATTTTTAGTAAAGATAATTTTCCATGTCGTTTTGAGGCGATCCACTGAGCAGACAACGACGTTTAGCGTCAGCAACAGCAAAAGCAGCTGAAACCACCAGGAGTGATACATATCGAAGATATCAAGGATATCAAATAAGCGATAGAGAAAATCACCGAAAGCCTGTTGGTAGGCCTGGGGGCTTTCGTTCTGCGGGACGACGGTTCCGATGATCGAGGTCGCCGCTAAAGTCAGTAGCAGCAAAACGGTCAGTCTTACCGAAGCGAAAAACCTCCAGAGGCTGTCGTGGTTCAGGGGATCGCGACCGATCTCCTTTTCTTTCATTTTGGATCCTTTCTGGAATTTGCCGGACGGCATCGTCCTGAAATCCAGCAGTTTATGGCGTCAGTTTAATGACTGCCAGCGGATAGAATTTCCGCATTTATATCGCTTTCCAAAAATAAATTCCGAAACTACGATAGGCGGAATAAGTGGTTGTAGAAAAAAACATTCGAATAACGGAGCGTTTTTTTGACAACCACTATATCCGGGTGTGACTGAACGGAGCCTGCCTAGCGTCTCGGAAGAGCTGAATCCATCCAGAGATGATTTATCCTGCAGGGAACGATCCTCGCGGGTAACCTGCCTGCCAATTATCGGCACTGAGCCGACAAGTTACCAGCACCCGGTGTCCAGTCGCAGGGTACAATTCATACAAGATTGCGAAAACCATTGCAACGGGAAAGGAAATAAAGTCGACCGATGTCAGTCTGGAATGTTTTTTCTATAAATATCTATGAGTTAAAGCAGAATAGGCCTGCAGAATCAATCATTCAGGTGCAAACGTGCGGTCTGTGATCTGAACGGGGGTTTTGGGGTCGGCCGTAAGACTAAAAAGTCTTCAACTGCCGCTCGCACTTCATGCCGGCAGTTGAAGACTTTTTGTGCAAGAACTTGAAGCCACCTGGTTGTTCGCTTTCCGGATCAATGGAGCAGCCAGGCGCTGCCCGTCCCCATCGGTATCACCGGATCTGAGCAGGTTGGGCCTGCCGGTCAACGTTCATCTACCAAGGGTCACTGCAAGTCAGTGTGTAGACACGCGCACGCTGAATGGCCAACCGGTCAACAGCCCGACTCGAAAGAATCGACACCGGTTTTCCTGCTGATTCTTATCTGGCAATGTTGCTGCGGAACAAATACTTTCCAAATTGGATCCGGCCCAACGAGGTTGGAGGCGTTTAGGCCTTGATGTAGACCCCTCGTGATACCGATTTTATAGCGCCTTTTTTGGTCAGCTTATAGAGCGCATTGCTGAGCTGCCTCGGATTCAATTTGGTTTTTTCTTTCAGCTGGGCGATTGAAATGCCCTTTTTACTTTTATTGATGACACCGGAAACGGCAGTGAGAACCGTCGCGCCTTTATCCACTTTCACCTTTTTGGCGGTCGTTTTCTTTGCGGCTTTGGCCTTTTTGGCTGGGGCGGCTTTTTTAACTGTTTTGGCTTTCTTGACTTTTTTGGCTTTCTTTGGCGCAGCCTTGGCTTTCTTTGCCGGAGCCGTTTTCGCCAATTGCCCGGATAGACTTTCTACCTTTTTTGAAAGCGCGGCGAGGTTTTTCGCGATGGATTTTAACTGCATTTTTACTTTGGTCATCTCAACATTCCTCCCTGTTCTATTGAAGATTTCTGCAAAACAGCTGTTTTGCTTCTTAGTAGTATATATATACTTTAGTAAAAGTCAACAATTAATACTTAATTTCGATAATTAATTCAGCAAAATAAGAATAAATCGACAGTAATTCGAACCGAAGACGGGTCGAGGCAATCATGACAAAAAGGGTAGAAGACATTTCATGACGATTGCCACGCCAATTTCTAATCTTCTGAAAAATGTTCATGAAATTTATGCGGGTTGATGACCAGGGGGCCGGTCGGGTTGACAGCGACCGCCTGTACAAAGAACCTGAATCGTGGTATGCCGGATTTGGCCGTCTGAACTCGGGCCGCGCCGATCAGAGAGGAAGCCCGTTTCGGGATATCTTCTGTTTGGGCAATGATCCTCGTTTATTTGCCATACAATGACCCACTGAAGATAACTGTGCCCCGAATATTGAAGCACCAACTCGGCACCGACCGCCCGAGACAGGGCGATATCATAGAAACATGGCCCCAAATACCAAGCCTATCAATTACGCTAATGAACTCAATCCTGCTCAACTTGAAGCGGTGATGTTCAACGACGGACCGCTTTTGGTCATCGCCGGTGCCGGAAGCGGCAAAACCAGGACCTTGACTTACCGGGTAGCGCGGCTGGTGGAGGATGGGGTTCCGTCACCGTCGATCCTCCTGCTGACGTTCACCCGCAAGGCATCGCAAGAAATGCTATCCCGTGCCTGCCAATTGCTCGACAATCGTTGCGGTAAAGTGTCCGGCGGTACTTTTCACTCCTTTTCCAACGCAATCTTAAGGCGCTATGCGGCTGTGATCGGATTCGATTCCGGGTTCTCAATTTTGGACCGTAGCGACGCAGAGAGCCTTATCGGTATGGTGAAAAAAGAGCTCGGCTTGACCGGTAAGCAACGCACCTTTCCGCGCAACCGGACGATAGTCAATATTTTCAGCCGGGCCGTGAACAAGGCTCTGACGATCGGTGACGTCGTATTCAATGACTACCCACATTTCTCACCGGCGTTGGAAAGCCTGACGTCACTGTTCGATGCATATACCGTGCGCAAGCAGCAGCATAATTTCCTCGATTACGATGACCTTCTGGTCTATCTCTACCGGTTTTTACGGGATCACGAAGATATCCGCCACCGGATTTCGTCCGCCTATCGATATATCATGGTCGATGAATACCAGGACACCAATCACCTGCAGGCGCAGATTCTTTATCTGCTGACCGACCGAAATCAAAACGTGATGGCTGTCGGAGACGATTCCCAAAGCATTTATTCATTCAGAGGGGCCAATTTTAAAAACATCATCGATTTCCCTCGAATTTTTTCCGGTACCACCCTCATCGGCCTGGAGGAAAATTACCGCAGTGTCCAGCCGATCTTGTCTCTGACAAATTCCCTCATCGAACATGCCGCCGAGAAATATGAAAAAAGATTGTTTACCCGTAAAAAGGGCGGTTCACACCCCGTGCTGGTGAATGCAGGAGACGAAAACAGGCAATCGAGATTTGTACTCTCTAAAATCAGAGACGCCCTGGCCGAGGGGGTGCCGCTGAACCAAGTTGCCGTGCTGTTTAGAGCAAGTTTCCATTCATTCGACCTGGAAATCGAATTGTCTCGCGAACGGATTCCATATGTTAAGGTTGGCGGATTCAAATTCATGGAATCAGCCCATATCAAGGACCTTCTGGCCCACATGCGCGTCGTCAACAATCCTTCCGACAGAATAAGTTGGTATCGGTTGTTACTGCTCCTGGATAATATCGGCCCGAAAACGGCCAATGACATTTATGCGGCAATAGCGGCGGCTAACGCCGGTTACACCGGGATCTTTACCGCCACGGAGGGGCGTAGTAAATTCAAAGGGCTTAAGAAACTGGTGGCGCTTTACGCCGCCTTAGATGCAGTTCCAATGACCGTAGCAGAGATGGGGGAAACCGTACTGGCCTACTACCAACCGATTTTGAAAAGCAAATACGACGATCATCCCAAGCGGATGAAAGACTTGGAGCAACTTCTCACCATTATGGAACGCTATGAGGACCTTGAATCTTTTCTGATTGACATGGCGCTGGAACCGCCGACATCAAGCGCAGAAGGGGCCCTGGCAACCGCAGACAGCCCTGAGGACCGCCTGGTGCTTAGCACCATCCACTCGGCCAAGGGGTTGGAGTGGCACACCGTTTTTATTATCTGGGCTGTGGACGGACGGTTTCCATCGGTTCATTCTCTGGACAACCCCGAAGATCTCGAAGAAGAATTGCGTCTCATGTATGTCGCTGCCACGCGGGCCAAAGAAAACCTGTTCATAACCTATCCCAGTCAGGTTTACGACAGAGGTGCCGGGCTTTTTTGGGGCCGACCGTCTCGCTTCGTCGACAGACTGCCGGAAGGCCTGATCGAAAAGGTGACACTTTCATCATGGTAGGGGGTGGTCGCGTCAGCATGTCTTGCGATCTTGAACAGCGGGCAGGGGCATGGTGTGAGAGGTTCTGCTGCAGGTTTTTGCGCGCCGGTAGTTACTCGGAGAAATGCTCAGCCGTGTAGACCCTGACTGAAAGGTCGCCATCCTTCCAGCAATTCCTCTCCAAACCGGCTTTCAAACACAGGTGCTCGAGAAATGATCGCTTTCGCGGTAACTGACACCAAACTTGCGGCAAAAATGTGGCCGAGTGCCAGTCCTTGGCGATAATGACCCCGTGAATACCCGGTTTCAATTTCTCCATAAGATCGTCAGCATCTTTGTATTGCAGTAATTGGGGTACGGACAGCACACTGATCTCGATATTGACGGAGGGCAGCTCGGAGGCCTCAAGCGGAGGAAAACGGGGGTCTTTGAAGGCCGCATTGAGAGCATTCTCTTTGACACCGTCAATGAGCGAACGCGTGGCCTCGATGTTACCGATGCAGCCTCTCAAACTTCCGCCCTTTTGCAGGGTCACGAAGCAACCGCACCGGGCGAGCAAACCGCCTGAAACGTCGATCGACCGGACCACTTCAGCACCCTGGGCCAATTCGGCAGTAATAACGCTGCGCGCCAACCGCAAAAGGTATTGCCTCTCTGTTTCAGATAGATGGATCATGAAAACATCCTGATTTTAACCTAAGTTGAGCGATTTTGGGGGAAGCGATGGGCTGAGATCTTGTTCATCAAGGGTCTGCGCCAACCGCAGGCATACCCATGGCTATGTCGAGGATTGGCACAGGCCCTTGATGGGCGATAGATGGGTGCAGCGCGAGTCAAAAATCGCTCAATTTAGGTTTAGGTCTGGAAACAGAGGCGGCATTACCGCAAAAATGCCCACCAGATGTAAATGCCAAAACCAAGCACGGCCAGAAATGCCGAGAGGTAGGCGGTCCAGTTCATGGTGCGCTTGGCCATACCATGGATGTCGACGTCACCCAGCTTCGATTTGCATGCGGGGCATTGGCTTGTGCGCAGGGAGACGTATGCGTAGCATTCCGGGCACCTTTTGGTGGCATGTATGAACCCCTTGTCTGTCGGGTCGGAACTCATTGCCGATCTGACTCCTTTAAATCCGAAGGCAGGAATTACCCCCGTAGTTGCATAAACAACACGGCAAAGGATAGCTATTGGTTCGTACTCACAATCAAGATCATGGCAAAACGACTATTTTTTGGATATCCCCATCGGTGAATGCAAAGGATGGGATCGATTGTTCCATGTTGTTTACCCTGAAAACAACGCGGAAAGCCGGAAGGCTTCAGAGTCAAGGCGTCAAGGGTGAAGCTGTAATTTCCTACCGCAATCCCTTGATCCCGCCGACGACGCGACAGGATCTGAAGCCTTCGGGCTTTTGCAACGTTAAGGGTTACGTTCTGACGACATGGTTTATTTTACACGATTTTGATGAAGATAAAAACAGAATTGTTTCCAGAGCCGCCGACAGCCGCAAGCGATCCGGTCATACGACTTCCCGGAGACGTCCCCCCAGCTACCCCGAAAGGATCTGTATATCTTCCGGTTTCAAATAACAAAACCCCTCCAAAGGCTCAATTTAAATAGGAACTGTCGATAGTGATGTTGCTGGCTTGGCGCACTTCCGCCAGCCAATCCCCAATCACCCGGAACTGTTTCTGCTGGAGAAGCCTCTGCTGCACATTGGCCTTCTCCTTTTCGAACTCGCTCTCCGCGGGCTCTTTTCTGCCGCTGAATTCAATGACGTATACATCGCCGTTGATATCAAATACTTCATCCGGCCAGCGGTTCTGTTCAGACAGTTCAAAGGCCGCAGTCAAAAGTTTCTGGTCGTATCCGATCTTCGGCAAAGGGGCGTTGCGCTTGAAAAATCCAGTTGAATCAACAGCAAGCCCCTGCTTCGCTGCTTCGTCAGCCATCGGTCGGTCAGCCTTCAGAGTTGACAGGAACGCTTCGGCCTCCTGATGTGCCTTTTCATTCTGCTTTTTCCTGATCAGGTCCGCCCGGACTTTCGTGGCCACATCGGCGAAATCCGGATGGTGCGCCTCCTTCTTATCCATCACCTGAAGGATGCAGTACCCGTCACTGAGGTCCTGAATCGTACTGATGTCTCCCATGGCGAGGCCGAGAGCGGCAGTTGCGAACTTCACCCGGTCCTTGATGTCTTTTCCCGGACCCTTGCGGGTGAAAAAATCAGTTTCCTTTATCGGGATATTATTTTCCGCAGCGTTGCGGACAAGGTCTTCGCCTTCGAAAGAATTATCATAGATCTGTTCGGCCATGTTATAGGCCAGAGTTCTGGCCCGCTCCTCGGTCAGCTTTCGGAGAATATCTTCGCGAGCCGCATCGATCGAACCCACGGCGGCTTCGTTGACCTTTTCAACCTTGATGATGTGCCAGCCGAAACGGGTTCGCACCGGTTCGCTGATATCGCCGGCTTTCATTGAAAACGCCTGATCAGCGAAGGGCTTTACCATGGCCTCTCTGCGAAAAGAACCTAAATGACCGCCATTGGGGGCCGTCGGCCCCTCAGAATACTGTTTGGCAAGTTCTGCAAAATCCTTACCGCTCCGGGCTTGCTTGAGGATCTCTTCTGCCTTCTTTAAGGTTTTATCAACCGTCTCTTCGTCAGCCTCCGGGTCTACCTTTAGCAGTATATGCCGGGCCTCCACCGTCTTAGGCGTTTGGAATTCATCCGGGTTACTGTCGTAATATATCTGTATGTCATCCTCGGAGATATTCACCTGATTTTCGAACGAGGCCGGAGTGATGAGAAGATAGCGGGTTTTCAACTCCACTTCGGTTTTGTAGGTATCCTTGTGAGCGTCGAAGTAGGACCGAACTTCTTCTTCTGTTGGTACAATCCCCTGGTAATTCTTCGATCCAAATTTGACGAAACGAATATCTGTTTCGGCGTTGTTCCACTGGTACCACGCCAGGGCTTCGGCATCGGAAACTTTGACACTCGAGATCACAAAATTCCTGAGTTTATCGACCAGCAGAGCCGCCTTCTGTTCGTCTTCAAAGGTTTCCTGCGTCAACCGGACGCGGCTGAGAACATACTCGTAGCGCTTCGGATCGAAAACCCCCGCTGTCTGAAATGCCTCGATTTGACCGATCGACTCCGTCAGTTCTGCATTACTGACGCTAAAATTGAGTTTGGCCGCCTCAGCCAACATCAATTTCTGGTCTATTAACTGGTTGAGGGCCTGCTCCTTGAGTCGCAAACCCTTGATGGTTTCTTCATTAACCGATCCGCCAAAGTTGTTACGTACCTGATCGAGCAAGTTATTGTACTGTCGATTGTAGGCCTCAAACCGAATCGGCTTCCCGTTTACTTCCGCCACTTCGGCATCCTGTCTGTCCTGATAAATTCCGTAGCCGAACGGTATAAAGGCGATAATAACTGCTCCCAGGATAAACTTTATCATCCAACTGCCGGCGTGTTTTCGCATTAAATTGAGCATAATCTTCCTTTCTGTTAACTCCCGAATAGATCGTGATACCTAATTGAGCGTGAAAAAATGGTATTAATATTGGACATTTACAACTCACCAAAGGAAGAGTTAGCAAGTTGAATGTCTATCTATGTGTTGAGCTAATGTCTATTTACGTATTGCGCTATAAATCGGACATTCAAAGATCCATCCTATTTTGTTTAAGATCATTTAGCGTGATACCTTTGTCGCCGTGTGATGCGGCCGTCAATTTTTCTAAGGTCGGATCCAATCGCAGCGTCATTTTTCGCGGTTGTTTTTGACCTGGACGGAGATCACCGTTTGATTGACGGGCACATGACACCCACGGGCGAAGGACCTTATACGACAATTCCAGCAGGGGGATTGTTCCGATCGAGCTTCGTGCCCACTGACCCCGAGCAATAAGCACATAGATATTCGTACTTATCGCCTTCAGGGAGGACTAACAGCAGCCTCTTTCGGACCGGCATCGCCCGCCGGCAGTTTGCGCAGTAAAGTTCAGTGGCATCGAACTCATCGAACATCGCTGTGCGATTGCTCCGGCGAGTCTCGGCCCCGGTGTGGGGCAGTTTGAATTTGGACGTCATCGGTCAGCGTTCCCGAGTCATCGTTGGGTATTCAGTTACTCGAACAACATCGAATTTGTCTGTAATATAAGCACGTTTAATTTGTCGATCGAAAACTCTTTATATTATTTTCATATCGGTATTTTGTCAACAGATTCGAGGCAAGAACGGTCAACACAAACGCCATGTCGGCCGCACACCTGCAACAGCGGTGGGGGTGCCGGTAAATAAATGTTGACACCCGATTGTTGACTTGGTATTTTTTCCATTCTTGTTTTCGGGGCTGTAGCTCAGCTGGGAGAGCGCATGACTGGCAGTCATGAGGTCGTCGGTTCGATCCCGATCAGCTCCACCAGGAATCCAATTCAAACGGCTGACCCTTCGGTTAGCCGTTTTTTTTCTCGCTTTCAAGACGACCGGCTGGAGATCGGCCGCCGGCATTGCATCTTGACATTATCAACTATCCTGCCCTAAAAGTAGATTCTTTCAGCAGGATGACCTGCAACACCGACACCAAGGGCTTAAGGAACACCTGCTAAATAGTGCCATCTACTTTGCGCGGATGGACACATGTGTAAGTGTCCGATTCATAAATGAGTAATTTTTTCCCTGGGCAAGGCCGCACAAGGGTTTTGACCGCAAGCGTAGCATGGCTACGTTGAGGATCAAAATCCGCGGAGAACGCCGCCCAGGGGAAAAAGGGCCATTTATGGACGGACACTAATTAGACACCGGCGGCAAGTATGATGTGCTCAAAGACGGCCATGATATGTCGAGTCAGCTGCCTGGCAGTTGTGATGGGCATCTGTGCACTTCTGCCGGTTGTCGCCGGCGGTGAGGATACGATGACTCTGCCGCCATCGGCGGCGACAGATCCTCGCGCAGAAGACCAAGGTGGTCAAGACCAGATCTTGGTCCATGTGTACTTTGCCGACAGATTCGGCAATTACCTGCAAGCCGAGAAACGGATTCTCGCATCCGCCACAAATGGTGTCGAAAAGGGACGGTTGATCGTCAAGGCGCTCATTAAAGGCCCCAGAACCAACCTTGTCCGAACCGTCCCTGCCGAAACCCGACTCAATGCGTTCTATCTTGGTCAGGGTGGGCGTGCCTACGTCGATCTGTCTGAAGATGTCATGAATAATAGCCCGGGGGGATGCAAGACAGAGATGTTGACCGTATATTCCATCGTGAACTCCTTGGTTTTGAATATGCCGGAAGTCGCGTCGGTAACGATTCTCATCAACGGGAGAGAAACACCGACGCTGGCGGGCCACATCGACAACCGGTATCCATATACCGCCGATATGTTACTGATAAGATGAATAAAAATATCAAAATAAGCCGGATTCGAAATATTGGCATCATCGCCCATATCGACGCCGGTAAAACGACCGTAACGGAACGGATCCTTTATTACACCGGCCGGTCTCATAAAATCGGTGAGGTTCATGACGGGGAAGCAGTTATGGATTGGATGCCGGACGAACAGGAACGCGGCATAACCATTACCTCAGCCGTGACCACCTGTAATTGGAAGGATGCCGAAATACACGTCATCGACACACCGGGGCACGTCGACTTTACCATAGAGGTCGAGCGGTCATTGCGGGTACTCGATGGCGCCATCGGAGTCTTCTGTGCGGTCGGCGGTGTCGAGCCCCAGTCCGAAACCGTATGGCGCCAGGCCGACAAGTACAAGGTCCCCAAGATCGCTTTCGTCAACAAACTCGACCGCGTGGGAGCGGATTTTTTCGGAACCGTCGACTCGATGAAGGAAAAGCTCCGCGCAAACCCGCTTATCGTGCAACTGCCGGTGGGCGTTGAAGATAACTTTTCGGGTGTCATCGATCTGATCGAAATGCAACGCATTGTCTGGGACGACGAGACCCTGGGTGCCAGTTATCAAATTCTCGACATACCCGATGACATGGTCGACCTGAGCCGGACATACCGCGAACGCCTTCTTGAAACCGTGGCGGAGCAGGACGATGAGATTATGGAGGCCTATCTATCGGATAGACCTATCGCCGTGGAATCCTTGCTGAAGGCTATACGCCATGCGACCTGCCGCCTGAATCTGGTACCGGTATTGTGCGGATCAGCCCTTAAAAACAAGGGCATACAGCCCCTATTGGACGCCATCGATCAATTTCTACCCAGCCCTGTGGACGTCCCTGCGATCAAAGGTGTCCATCCGGATACCGGCGAAACGGTCAGCTGCAAGGCCAGTGACACGGCACCCTTGGCCGCTTTGATCTTCAAAGTTTCAATGCAGGAAGGGCGCAAGTTATCGTTTGTCCGGGTTTACAGCGGGCGATTGAAGGCCGGCAGCGATGTCTACAATCCGAGCCTGAAAAAATCCGAGAAACTTTCCCGCATCTTACGGATGCACGCCAATAAACGCGAACGCCTCGATATTGCCGGCGCCGGCAATATCGTCGGCGTTGTCGGCCTTAAGATCTCCTCGACCGGGGAAACGCTGTGCACGTCCAGCCATCCGGTCCAGTTGGAGCGTATTGAAACTTACGAACCGGTCATCTCGGTTGCGGTGGAACCGAAAACCCACTCCGATCAGGAAAAGCTTGACCAGGTGCTGGAAAAGTTCCTGGCTGAAGACCCGACCCTGCGGGTCAAGCAGGATGACGATACCGGCCAGATGATTTTGTCCGGAATGGGCGAACTTCACCTGGAAATCATCATCAGCCGCATGCAGCGCGAATTCAACACCCAGGTTAATGTCGGCAAACCGCAAGTGGTCCATCGCGAAACAATTGAATCGGTTGGAGAAGGCGCTTCGGTGTTTGACAAAGACATTGCCGGACAGCGGCAGTTCGGGGATGTGACCCTACGCCTCAGGCCATTGACCAGAGGTACAGGTATACGGTTTACTTCGAAGATATCCGCCGGAATCATACCGGATATCTTCATTCCGGCGATCGAACTTGGCGTCAGGGAATCTCTGGAAAGCGGAACGTTAATGGGTTATCCGGTGGTCGACGTAGAAGCGCAGCTGGTCGCTGGATCCTACAGGGAATCCCTGGGCACTGAACTGGCCTACAAGGTCAGCGCATCGATCGCCTGCAAAACGGCCCTTAACAGCGGAAACCCTTACCTGCTCGATCCGATCATGAGGGTGGAAATTTTCGTTCCCGAAGCGTTTATGGGAGACGTTATCGGTGACATCAACTCGCGCAGCGGAAAAATTGAGGCGATAGCAGCCCAACCGGGTCTGCAAATCATCAAAGCTGTCGTGCCTCTGTCACAAATGTTCGGTTATTCCACGGTATTGCGGTCGGCAACCCAAGGGCGCGGGACATTCACCATGCAGTTTTCCCATTTCGATCGCCCATAGAAGACAGTTTTCGAATCAAATTCATAAAAAGTTTCTGTCCAGGAATGGTAGATTTCGGCTCCGGCCAAGGCCGTACAAAGGCCTGCTGCGAAGCGCGCCGGGTGTGTGCCGCAAACTGAACACCCTGCGGATAATTCCGCCATGGCGGGACCCAGCGTGAAAATGGCCCGTTATGGATGGACACTATTTACGGTTCTGCTGCTTGAGATCGGCCTGGATATCCTTGATTTCTTTGAGGCGCTCTTCTATTTCCCGCCGTTTTTCAGAATCTTGAGCTTTTTCCAGAGCCTGAGTAAATTGGACCCGGGCGTTACCAAAATCCCTTTTAAGATAATAATAAAGCCCCAGGCTATAATAGGCTTCGGCAAGTTTACCCTGCTCTCCATAAGATTTTCCAAGAAAATAATAGACTTGTTTGGTTACGACACCCTGCTTTTGCAAGGTTTCGAAAGCCGTCTGAGCCTCCGCCGGACGCCCGAGCTCCATCTGGGTGCGCCCTAAAAAAAACAAGGCCTCCGGTTCTCCTGGAGTCAGGCTGAGCGCGCTCTGCAGGGTACTCAAGGCATCCTGGTACTTTCTGTCCATAAAATACACGCGGCCCAAGGCCGATAAAATGGCCGAATTGAAAGCCTCGATCGATAGCGCCTTCTTTAGGGCGGCAAGCGCCTCTCCACGTTTGCCCACCCTCGCCAGCACCAACCCGTAACCGTAGTTGCCCATGGCGTCCTCTGGGTTGCTCCGAACGGCCGCCTCATATTTTTTCAGGGCAATGTTTTCATCGGTATACAGAGCGATAATTCGCGCTCGGACGAGGGCGAAATCTTCTGAATTGAGCCGGGGTGTTTTCTTACCTTTATCGGCGTTTCGGGCCAGATATGAATCAATGTAGGCCAATCGATCTTCCACCGCCGGGTGTGTCATCAGGTAGCTGGGCACCTGACCGGCGCCATACCATTGTTTGGAACGAATTTTATTTAGAACGGCAATCAACCCCTCGCCGGTGTATCCTGCCTCTTGCAGGTAAACCAGTCCGACCTGGTCGGCCTGGATTTCGTCTTCGCGACTGAAAGCGAGAGCTGCGGACTGACCGGCCGCCACGGAACCCATGGTCACGGCGCTGGCTGCCTGGCCACCTCCGGCGGCGCCTATGAGCAACCCCGCGGCAACACCCGCCAGTGTGGCCATGTTGATCATCTTGGAACGTTCGATCTTTTGAGAGATATGCCGGCAGTAAACATGCGAAATTTCGTGCGAAAGGATGCCGGCCAACTCGTCCTCATCGTCCATAGCTGCAATCAGGCCGCTATAGATGAAGACGTGACCGGCTGCAGTGGCAAACGCATTATAGACGTCTTCCTTGACAACATAGAACTGGTAGGAAAAGGGCTGGGGCGGAAATTTGGAAAGGATTTTATTTCCTATCTTATTAATATAGTTGACGATTACAGGATCATCAACGATTTCGAACTGGGCCGTGATATATTTCATGAATTCACGGGCCATTTCTTCTTCTTCCTTGATCGTAATCCCCTTGGCTGCATAAGGGCAAAGAAAATCCGCCAGCAAGACGATGGTGACAAGGCCGACAATAATTTTTTTTAAGGAGTCCATAACGTCTCTATTCGACATCGCACTACCGGCCATAAGAGCCCACGGTAGGCTTCTGATTGCATGTTACGGGCAATGATGCCACATTTTTAATACCTTTTCAAATGGGTTCTATTATGTTAGTTTCCCCGCCATGGCGCATATCCTTTGTATAGCAAACCAGAAGGGCGGGGTGGGCAAGACCACGACAGCGGTCAACCTCTCGGCAGCCTTGGCGGTATCGGAAAAAGAGGTCCTCCTGGTGGATTGCGATCCGCAGGGTAACGCCACATCGGGGGTCGGATTGGACAAGCATCGCCTCAGCAAGACGCTCTACCATGGTATGCTCGGGAACGAAGCGGCCCGCAACCTGATCCTGAACAGCGAAATAGAAACGCTGAAGGTTATCCCTGCCAATGTGGAACTCATCGGATTCGAGGTCGAAATGATGGCCAACCCCGAAAGAGAATCCGCCTTGAAACATTTGATTTCTGAAGTATCCGATATTTATGAATATATAATCCTCGACTGCCCGCCTTCCCTGAGCTTGCTAACGGTCAATGCCCTGACGGCTGCGGACTCCCTTGTCATACCGCTTCAATGTGAATTCTATGCCCTCGAGGGATTGGGGCAACTGCTGCAGACCTTCAGGCGGATCAAGCAGCACCTGAACCCGAATCTGAGGATTGGCGGCATTCTCCTGACCATGTTCGACCGCCGAACGAACCTGTCGTTCCAGGTTGCCGAAGATGCAGAAAAACACTTCCAAAACCTGATATATAAAACCATCATACCGCGAAACATCCGTTTGAGTGAAGCCCCCAGTTTCGGCAAACCGATTCTGCTCTACGATGCCACCTCTACGGGGGCCCAAAGCTATATCGAACTGGCCAGGGAGATCATTGACGCGGAAGCGCCCGCACCGGCGCGGATTTGACCGCAACGGTTCTTACGGCCAACATACCAGGGCACACAGTGACCGACAAGATGACGATAAAACATTCGGAACCCACCAGTAAAAAACGCAGGAAGCTGGCCCTTGGTCGCGGATTGGATGCGTTGATTCCAGAATACGATCCGACGGTCGATAGGGGCAGGGAATATTTTCTCTGTGATGTCGACCTGATCCAGAGCAACCGTTATCAGCCGCGCCAACATTTCAACGATGAGGACCTGGAAGACCTCAGCGATTCCATCAAGGCTCAGGGTATCATTCAGCCGCTGCTGGTCCGCCAGCTGGCGCATGGATATGAGCTGGTCGCCGGAGAGCGCCGGCTGAGGGCAGCGGCAAAAGCCGGATTGGCCCAGGTGCCGGTCGTGATCAGAAACGTATCCGACAATGAGATGTTGGAGATGTCAATCGTCGAGAACATCCAGCGTGAAAACCTCAACCCGTTGGAGGAGGCCGAAGCTTACCACCGCCTGATCGAGGAGTTCAAATTAACCCAAGACCAAGCCGCCGAACGGGTCGGTAAAAGTCGATCCGCCGTGGCCAATTTCCTGCGGCTCAGAAATCTGCCGCCGCAGATCAAAGAAAGCATCGCTGCCGGCGCCCTGAGCATGGGGCACGCTCGGGCCATCGTCGGTGTCGACAAAAAAAGTTTGCAGGTCGATATCTGGCGGAAGGTCGTCTCGAGGGGGCTTTCCGTTCGTGAAACCGAAAACCTGGTAAAACAGGTCAAGACCGGTAAACCATCACCTCGACAGGCCGTTGCCAGAAACGATTTGAACTACCTGTCAGACGTCGCGGATGATCTTACCCGTCACTATGGCACTAAGGTCATGATCAAGCGTCGCGGTAAAATCGGCAAGGTTGAAATTGAATTCTACGGCGACGATGATCTGGACCGGCTGCTCCGCCTGCTGAAGAGGTAATGAAAGCAGCGGGCCATCGGCGACCTGAGAGACGCGGCAGACCGTTTTTTAGGAAGCCATTGCAGCGCCCGCAATAATACCCTCCTGACAGATTCCGAAATTTCCGATACGGCTAGCGCGAGAACCCGCACACTCAGAGTCGCAAAAAAAACTGGTTTGAAAACATTTCCATGGCGCTTCATATCATTATCGATGGATACAACCTGATCCGTAATTCAGCCGATCTGAACGACCTGGACCGCCAGGATATCCAGCTGGGGCGGGAAGCGCTGGTTGACATGCTGGCCGCCTATAAAAAAATTAAACCACACAAAATCACTGTTGTATTCGATGGCGCCGGTATGCCTGATCATTCCCAAGACCGGCACCGGATCAAAGGAATCTTGATTAAATTCTCGCGCGCCGGCGAGTCGGCTGACAGTGTCATTATTCGCATGGCGGCGCATGAAAGAGAACGCGCCTTGATCGTCAGTTCCGACCAGGAGATCATCCGCGCCGCGGAAGCCAGCCGTTCGGCGACGATGTCCTCTCCAGCCTTTGCGGAAAGAGTGTTGCTGGCAAATTTCGGCGGCGGAGAATCGGAGGGCATGGAAAGGGGAAACGCTCGCCGGTCTCTTTCAACCCGGAAAAAGGGTCCGCGGCGCCGGTTACCCAGACGTCAGCGTCGGAACAGGGAAAAAATGGGCAAGCTTTGATTATCGCAGGCGCAAACGGAGTTTGAGTCATCGCCTGTACGTTGAAATACGAAGCGTGAGCATGGCGGAAGGACAGTCTACGGCATCGATGCTCAAGGCGACACGTTCACGCCTTATGGTTCGTAGATCGCATACTTCTCAAAAGTAGAACTCAAATATAAGGTTTCGAATTTGAATCGGATGCCTTTCAGCCGATGAAAATACTGATCGCAAAAACCGCCGGATTCTGTATGGGAGTTCGCCGGGCCGTGGAGATGGTCATGGATACCCCCAACGACCACCAGGGCCCGATTTTCACGTTTGGTCCCCTCATACACAATGCCCAAGTTCTCAACCTGCTGGCGTCCAAAGGGATTTCGATCTTAGAGGAGATCCCCGAGCACGGAACCGGCATCGTTCTGATCCGGGCACATGGTGTGCCGCCAAAAACGAAGCAGCAACTGAAAAAAGCCGGTTTCACAGTTATCGACGCAACCTGCCCGCGGGTGATCAAGGTACAGAGCATCATCGGACGCCACGCTAAAAAGGGGTACGCGTCTATTATCATTGGCGACAGGGATCACCCCGAAGTCATCGGCCTGCTGGGTTATGCCGGACAAAACGGCCACGTGGTCGGTCGTCTCGATGAGCTCGCATCCCTACCGCCGTTCGACCAGGCCATTGTCGTTGCCCAGACCACCCAGAACACACAGTTTTTCGACGCGGTAAAAAAATTTGTCCGTGATAAACACCCTGCTTACAAGGTCTTTGATACCATTTGTGATTCCACCGTGCGCCGCCAGGCCGAGGTCAAGCGTCTGGCGGCCGACGTGGACGCGGTCATTGTGGTCGGCGGGCGCAATAGCGGCAACACCCAACGCTTGGCCGAAATAGCCGCAGACTCCGGGAAGCCCACCTATCACGTGGAAACCGAAGAAGATCTGAATACCCTGGAAATCAAGGAACTCGGCACCCTCCAACTTGTCGGCATCACCGCCGGTGCCTCGACGCCCAACTGGATTATCAAACGCGTCTACAAGGCTCTGGAATCGTTTCAGTTTCGGAAGGCAATCGGCTGGCGGCGCGGGATTTTCACTCTGCAGCGCACCCTTCTGCTGACGAACATGTATGTCGCCATAGGCGCCGGCTGCCTGTGCTTCGCCTGCACCCGGCTGCTCGGAATTCGGCCGGCCCTGCCTTTTGTCATTATCGCCATGCTTTATGTCCAGTCCATGCACATTTTAAACCATCTGACCGGTCGCCTGTCCGATCAGTATAATGACCCCGAACGGGCATCATTCTATGTCCGGCACCGGATCTTCCTCTCGCTGCTTGCAGCCGCTGCCGGCGGGACCGGTCTGTTGTTGGCCTTCACCAAGGGAACCGTTTCTTTCGGTATTCTGCTGCTCATGAGTCTGCTCGGGCTGACCTACAATTTAGGCATCATTCCGCCGGGGCTGACAAGCGGGCGCTATCGCCGATTACGAGATATCCCCGGTTCAAAAACGCTGCTGATTGCTGCGGCCTGGGGCGTCGTCACATCGCTATTACCATCTTTGTACGACGCCAATGTCCCGGTGTGGAGCGGGGCCGCAGTTTTTCTGTGGTCAACCGGCCTGGTATTTGTTCGAACCGCGTTTTTCGATACATTGGACATGCAGGGAGATCGAATCGTCGGCAAGGAAACGATTCCGATTCTTATTGGGGAAATGCGATCACTGAGGCTTTTGAAATCGATGCTGCTGGTACTTCTGATGGCGCTTCCGGTTTTGTCTCTGGCGGGGCTGCTACCCAGCCTGGCTTATGCACTATCCCTCTGCCCGGTATTTATTGCCGGCGTTGTCCTGGGCTATGAGCGCAGTTTGATGATCCCGGGCATCAAACTTGAATTTTTGATGGAGTCGCAATTCCTCCTTGCCGGCATCATAACGCTGCTCTGGTCTTTGACCCAGTAGAAAATGAGAACCAACCGGGCCGGGAATCAGACGACCTGGTCAAATCAACCCGTATGGGGTCCTTGGCCGATTTCAGGCTCGCTGCCGTTAAGCAGTCTGCGAATGTTTTCTTTGTGGCGACTAAAAATCATCAGAGCGATCAACAGGGCACAAACGCAATAAATCAGTGACCGCGTACTCCACCAGACCGCTGGGGCAAGAACAGCCGCTGCGGCCAGAGAACCTGCGGACACCCGACGCGACAGCCATACAACCAGCAAAAACAAAGCCAGAACCAGTGCCGTGCCAAGGGGTGTCATAACGATGAAACAGCCGAACGCCGTCGCAACCCCCTTGCCTCCAGCTTTCATTTTGAGATAGAAGGGGAAGAGATGCCCGCCGAAAGCGGCCGCCGCCGTAACGGAAACAAAAACCTGGTGCAAAGCCGGATCGAGGCCGATAACCCGAGTAGCGAGGTAGACCGGCACAGCCCCCTTCAACATGTCCCCGGCGAGAGTCAATAACCCCAGGGGCATGCCAACCAGGCGGCGGACATTTGTGGCCCCGATGTTTCCACTCCCATGTTTTCGGATGTCAACCGAAGTGAACCACCGGGTCAGAACCAACCCCCAGGGTATCGAACCAAGCAGATAGGCCAGCAAAGGGAGGCCGAACAGGACGGCTGGTATAGATTGAAGCATTGATTGCATCGCCGATGTCGGCATTCACGTTTTCGAAAAGGGCCTCAACAACAGGTATATTCGCGGTACCCGACCAGCAGTACTTCTAATACTAACGCGCGCGTTGCCGTAACACGTGCAGAAGGATGACTTTCAACCACATCTTATGGAACCGATAAAGCTGCCGATCGAAGACGTTTTGGATCTCCATACCTTTCATCCGCGCGAGGTCCCGGACTTGCTCGAAGATTACTTCTCCGAGTGCCTTACCGTCGGAATAACTTCAGTAAGGCTGATCCACGGCAAGGGCAGCGGGATTTTAAAAAAGAGAGTCCACAGCCTGTTGAAGAAAAGCCCCGTGGTTGAGAGTTTCAAGGATGCGCCGCCCGATGCCGGAGGCTGGGGCGCCACCTTGGTGGTGTTGAAAAAAACGTCCGCAAACCATCTATAAACGGCCCTTCTCGGCAAATTCAGACAGTACCAACCAGGCTTTGGCATCAAATTTCAATGCGGAATCCCTGCACATTATGGCGATCTCGCTGGGAGAGGCCAAGATCACCTCGATTTGCTCCGCACCTTCGTTGGCAGCCGCAGAAGGTAACCCCTCACATTCCACAAACACCATCGTAACCGCCTCGTCGGTCATGCCGGCAGAAGAATAAATCGGCGGGCTGATCTTCAGAATTTGCACCACCGACAGCCCGGTTTCTTCATACAACTCGCGCCGCGTTGCCGCCTCTACCGTTTCACCGTCGTCGATGAGACCGGCCGGAAAACCGTATTCGAATCCCGCCAGAGGAACCCGGAATTCCCGGGTCATGACAATCTTGCCGCGACCGATGTGAAACGGTACGATGACAACAGCATCCGGTATGGCAAATTGACCGGTCATGCATTTGGGGTGCTTGTGACGTGTGGCGACCTGCCATTGTCTTTCGGTATCGTGAGAATCGACATAATGAATGTTAAACAGGTTCAGCCACTTGAAATCCGTCAGCTTCTCGCCGCCTTTGATCCGCATGGTTCATCCTACTCCTCAATCTGGCCGTACATTCGTAAACGATCGAATTCGTTCCTGCATTGATACATAGTCCATTTTGTCCTCTTATTTCAACAGGCATGCCAGAGCGAGTCGGCGCTGTTGTCACCGGTATCGAAAACAAAGGGGCCAATTTGTCTCCGGTTGCCCCAAAAAATGCGCCGCAGCGGTAGCGAATTGTCGTTAACGGCCTTAAGGCTGGTAAGTCAAAACGACGATACTGCCGTCGCCACCGTTGGCGACAGCCAGGTCGATGTCGCCATCACCATCCCAGTCACCGGCAGCCAAAGCGACGGCCCCTGGTTGATCCGCAATTGTCTGAGCCACACTGAAACCACCCGTGCCGTTATTCTCTAAGATGTCGAGCCTGTTGGCCCCAAAGTATGCGTTGGCAACCGCCAGGTCAAGATCGCCATCACCATCCCAATCACCTTCGACCAAGGCTTGGGCGCCAGATTGGCCAGAAAGTGTTTGAGCAACTGTAAAAAGGCCCGTGCCGTCATTTTCAACCACGTCGACAGTACTATTGAAGGAATTTGCAAAAGCCAGGTCCATGTCCCCATCGCCATCCCAATCTCCATCAACGACAGCCAGGGGGCCGAGCCTTGATAAAATCCTCTGGCCCGCGACAAAACTGCCGCCGCCGCTGTTAATGAGCACATCCACCCAGTCGCCGATAAAATTAGCAGCGCTGATGTCGAGATCGCCATCTCCATCCCAGTCACCGGTCGCAAACGCAGCCGGCCCAATCTGATCCCAGATCAGTTTTTTCACACTAAAGCGGCCCGTCCCGTCATTGGTCAGAATGACCACCCAATCTCCATCGAAATTTGCTACGACGATATCGAAGTCACCATCTCCCTCCCAGTCGCCGGCGGTCAATCCAAAGGGACCCCAAAGACCCGAAAAGGTGAAGGCCACAGTGAAATTGCCCGTGCCGTCATTTTTCAGTACGTCAAGCCTGTGGGCTGAATAGTTGGCAACAGCTAAATCGATGTCGCCATCACCATCCCAATCGCCGGCGGCCAATGCACGGGCACCCGGTTGATTTGAGATGAGCCCTGCAGTACTGAAATTGCCCGAGCCGTCATTTCCAAGAACGGCAACGCTGTTGGCAGCAGCGTTGGCGACGGCCAAGTCGATGTCGCCATCACCATCCCAGTCACCGGTGGCCAATGCGCTGGCTCCGGACTGGCCAGAAATTTTTTGTGTTACAGCAAAGCGGCCCGGTCCGCTGACCGCCTCTGTCCTGAATCGATAGACAAATGGTCGCACCAAAGATCGACCCTCTAACGATGTTAAAGATCCGGTCAAAATGACATCAACCTCTTCGCCGCTTTTAAAGCGACTGAAAGAATCGAAACCCAGTGTCGCTGTACCGCCGCCGGTCAAAGTACCCGCCAGTTTACCGGTCTGAGACCCATGCACCACGAAAGAGTCGGCTGTACCGGTGCTCATCACCTCGTCAAAATCTATCGCAATGGCGACATCCCCCGGTACAGCGCTATCGTTGGCTTCGGGGTCGACGCTCAGAATTTGCGGCGCACCTTCAGCCGAAGCGACTGTATTGCTTCCATTTGAACCGCCCGAAGAACCGCCGCAAGAGAGTAAACTCGATATCGAAATCAGAAAAAGAACCTTTACCAGAACCCTTTTTGCCATGACAACCTCGACTGGTGACCAACGTGGAACGTAGCGGCAATCGATTGAGAAAGCCATTTCGTCGATGATCAAAGTAAATGATTTACGGTTCTCCCCATCACGGATGCATCGCGCCGGGGGCCACGTCCTACCACCTGAACAGCACCCCTGCCGAGGCCACGATGGCCAGTTGATCATAGAAATCAACGTTGGCATCAATGTCCACGAATGCCCCGCTGACATAAAAGTTCATGGGGTTGCTACCAAAAATACGCCAGCCCCAGGGATTTTTGTAGTATATGGAAGCTTGCAATCCAATGTGGTCGTCGGTCTGGGTGATGTTGTATATCGGATTTCTTTCGTCATAATCTTCAAACCCGAAGAACGCGTTGGCAGTCACCGTAAAGGGATCTCCAGAGTACACATAATTCAATTGGAAAGTATACGCATCGCCAGCCATAGCGGCACCTCTCAGATCACTTCGCGTGTATCTGAATGCCGGCGTCCACATATGTTTCGGGGTAATGTCAAAGCGATAAAGAATCTCCCCGACATGGCGATTGCCGTTTCTATCCAAAAGATGACGCTGCATGCTGTCCAAACCTAAAAATTCACCGCTTCTTTCTGTGCCGAGATCGATTTTTCGATACGTGTATTGCAGTTGCAACCGGCTGTCGAAAAGTCTGTCCCAAACCAGTCTGACGCCATTGGCCGACCGGTTTGTCTCGATGCGGTCCCGGTAGCCGGCCACGTATGGATCCTGCCAGACTGTAGTCGAGATAATGTTGAACAGAAATCCGCCTTGAATAATTCCGATCCTCCCAATTTCCTGTTTGATACCGACCTGCTGACTGAAGTCAAATCGAATCAAATCTGTCGGCTCGGTGCCGATGAAAAGCTGTGTGTGTGTGCCGGCAAACGTATACTCCAGTAGAAAGGGAATCAGAGCAATTGGTGAAGATTTGGACGCCGGAATGGCAAACAAAGAATCGGCCCTTTTCTCCGAAACATCTTCCCCTAAAAAACTGGCAACCATGTTGCTTTTGAAGCTGATATAACCGACACCCGGACGGATATATCCACTCAAGCCGGAATCTTGGGGAATCGGTTCCAGAGCTTTTGCGTAATCGGCCCCGAACAGCAAAACCGCCATTAGAGTAACGATGGTCAAACAGTTCTGTCTTTTTCTCCGCACCCCACTCCCTCCTCGAAACCCATTGAATTGTTGAAAAGCTAAAGATGGCTGACCAGCATAACGCCGTCAGATTTTATTAGAAGTCATCTCAAAAAAGTCTTTACGCCCGATCCGCCAAAGGCGGATAAACCCTCCAAAGGCGGACAAGTCTCGGCGCTGAACCCTGGTCTCAAGTTCTCGAGATACGTGAGTATGCCGGCGGGCTGCGACCCACAAAGTAGAATCGATCAGACGGAGGATCCCGCACGGCGGGGATCCTCGGTCTCGCCTTGATCGTGACCGAAGATCCTCATTTTGAGATCGCTTATGGAACATATCGAAGGTATCAAAAACCCGGGAGCGGGAAACGCGACTGTCCGGTACCATTACAGGCTTTTGGATAACGTGTCTCTTCCCGTCCGGGTGCAGAAAAAAAATAGGGGAACAGCGCGTGCCGTAACCCCTTAGTTTTTTTGGTGCCGAGGGACAGAATCGAACTGCCGACACGGGGATTTTCAGTCCCCTGCTCTACCGACTGAGCTACCTCGGCAAAGGTAAATTTAAGAATTTTTTCTTCTATTGAAAGTGCTGTGATTTGTCAAGGCTTTTTTCCCATGTCACCATACAGGTATTGCAGCAAAACCGCCGCCGCCACCGTGGCAGTCTCCGTGCGCAAGGTCCTCGGTCCGAGACCAGCGGTAACAAATCCATTCGCCTTGGCAGTATCGACTTCCGCGGGGGAAAAACCTCCCTCAGGACCGAGAATCGCACAAATCTGGTTGATCTGGGCTCCTTCAATAGAAAAATTATCGATCATGAGGGGGTGCGCTTCATCCTCCCAGAACAAGATTCTAAGATCGCAGGACGCCGCTCTCGACAAGACAGCCTGAAAGTTGTCGACTGGTTCGATCTCCATGGCGCGCCACCTTCGACACTGCTTTAACGCTTCGCGACTGATTTTGCTCCAGCGTTCGAGACGCGCGCGAAGGCGCCGGCTGTCGGGTCTTGAAACGGATCGCTCCGAGCAAAACGGCATCCATACGCTCGTTCCCAAGGCAGTCAGCTGGCGGACGAGATTGTCCATTTTTTTGTCTTTTAAATACGCCTGGGCGATGATTAATTTCACGCCAGGCCCGTCCGGCATTGGTCTGCAGCTTAGGATATTAACGGTGACACTGGCCGGTTCTATCGATTCGATCTGGGCCATGAATGAATGACCCTGCCCGTCGAGAAGGCCGATCCGGTCTCCGCGGTTCAGCCGCAAAACATTTCTGATATGACGAACGTCGGAGCCTTTGATAACGACCGTTTCGCCGACCAAAAGCGGTTTATCGACGAAAAAATAGCGCATGAGCAACCATAGCGTTTCAATCGAGCGTTTGCAAACGTCGAATGGTCGGGTTCTTCAGTCCTGCAAACATATTGACTTGATAGGCACTATATGATAATGTACTAAAATTAATAGGAAATGTTTTAATTTATGGCCACACCCCAATTATAGAGGACAACCATGCAGAACCGCGATAACGATTCACCGGCCGGTGCGAACAGCAATAAACTGGAAGATGACGATATCATCAAGTTCGCCGAAGAAGTCCTGGGAGATCCTGACGACAACATTATCGAACTCGAAGATGATGAGACGTTGAAACTGGAAAACGACGACATCATCGACCTGACAGAGATCGCTGATAAACAAATACAAGGCGATGACGACATCCTCGACCTGACGGAAGATATAGAGATAACCCCGGAAAGTGAAGATGAATTATTGGAACTGGAAGATGTAGCCGAAGATTCAATGGGCGTCGATGAGACGCTCACAGGCCTTGTCGAAGACGAAGACGAAGACGTATTGACACTTTTGGATGAGGCCGTGCTTGACCTCGATGACGTCGTGGAAGAAATAACCGCCGTGGAACAGGACATCATCGCTCAAGAAGAGACGGTCGAAGATGAACGCTTGACTCAATCGGCGGAATTTATGCGCGCAACAGATAGCATCGAACTCACCGAAGCCGACCGAAATGCCCTGGAATCGGAATTCGGTTATGAAGCGCCCGCAGAAAGCCTGTCCGATCCGCATGATTTGGATACACTGACGTCAGGTGACATCGAAGAGGAAATCCTGATAGACTTCACTGACGACGTCACCGAGGACGTTATCGAAGAGGTCGATCATGCAGTCAACCTGAGGAAGATCAACCGGTTGAGGCCCCTGCGGTCGACGGACCGCAAGAAAAATTGGACCTTACTGAAACCGACCGCCGGATCCTGGAAGATGAATTGAGCCTCGATATCGACGAAAAAACGGCTACCGGTCTGGCCGACGGGGATGCGGCGGATGACCCCCGCAGTTCATCGGAAACCATTAAAGACGATAGCGATCAGTTACTGGGTGACACCCCGGATCCCGCCGAGCGAAATCGCGTTGAGGGCACCGTGCCGTCGGATTCGGAAGAGGTGTATACCGACGCTATGAACATATCAGAGCCTGAAACCGATGTCGACGAAGCCGCGGACATGGCGTTCGACCAGGATCCGGATCAACCATCGCCGGCTATGCCTGAGAGCGCAGACGAAAGTCTGGCCATGGAAGAAGATCCCGATCAGATTGCCGTCGTCAATGACATTGAAGCGGATGACAGTGAACCCGATGCGGATGTTGCCATGGAAGCCGATGATTCGGTTGACGAATTCAATTTTGACTTCGATGACACTGCCGAACGATCGGATACCGACACGGACGATATGGAACTCCCGCCGCTGACGGCCGAGGAGGAACTCTCGGTCGAAGCCCTGCTGGCCGAGGTCGAGTCCCCCGATGAAACGGAAAAACCGCATCGAACCCAAGCAAAGGATGGGCACCCAGCGATGGATGTCGATACGGACGAAAGCCCGCTAAGCGTTCCGCAAGCGGATGAAAAGCAGGCGGCGGATGAACTGGATATGGACTTCGATCCGGTCGCAGCGACCGACGGAAAAGATTTGCACAAAGTTGGGGACCCGATTTTGATCCGCGTCAAAGAACCGGCTACCCGCAACCACGACGATGAAGACACTTTGCTCAACGATGTCTTCGATCAGAACCCGGAAGCCGAAGCGGTCTCATCGGCCCCGCTTGAAGCAGCCGTCGAAAGGGCGGTCAACAAGATCTTTGCCGAAAAGATCGAATCGATTCTCTTCGATGCCATCGACCGGGCCGTAACCAAAGAAATCAGTCGGTTGAAAACACTGATTCTTGGCGACCGCGATCAAAACGGCTAGAAGCCATTCAAAAATAGTTTTTTGGCCCAATCCGCCAAAGGTTTACCCGCCTCAGGCGGGCGGATAAATCTCTGCCTTGGTTCCTCGTTTCAAGTCCTCGACATACTGCAGTATGCCTGCGGGCTGCGACCCACATAGATGACTCGATCAGACGGGAAGTCCCGCACAGCGGGGAAACTCGGGGTCGCCTTGACCTTGAACCAAAATCCTGATTATGAGATGGCTTCTAAATATCGGCCATTATCATCGATGCGGTCAATGATCGCGCTGACGGGAATCTGGTAAGCCGACCTCACGCGAACCCACTGATGACGCCTTTTGGATCGTATCGTCCCCGCGTTGGAATTCGGTTCCCTTTTCCCGGAATTTTTGTTTCTGAGCTTTTGTCCAACGGCCGGGCAAGTCATCCCTCCAATATTCGGTCACCACACCCCCGGAAATCCGACACCACCCCGGGGGCCGCGCAACCGGACCTCCCTGATTGACCTTGACGACCACCATCCGTAAGACCCGCCCCGAAAACCCGATCCTGCCGGCCATGACGGCTTGTGGATGGGGGAGATTTGAGGTTGAAATATTACCCGTCTTCTATTAAAGATGGGCCTGTTTCTCGAATCTGATGCTACCGCTGGATGGCTATGTTGCGAAGTGCCGTCGACTGGGAAGGAGTCTTTGTGTATGAGTTCAGACCATTTGAGTAAAAGCTATGAACCGCAGGAAGTTGAAAGCCGCTGGTATCGGTACTGGGAACAGCAGCAGCTGTTTGCAGCCCGGGAAGATACCTCTCGCCAAAGCTTCTCGATCGTTATTCCACCGCCGAACGTCACCGGTGTTCTCCATATGGGACATGCTTTGAACAATACGCTGCAGGATATTCTCTGCCGCTATCGCCGGCTTCGGGGTGACAATGTCCTTTGGATGCCCGGAACCGACCACGCCGGTATTGCCACCCAGAACGTGGTTGAAAGAAGTCTGGCCGCCGACGGTTTGGATCGTCATCAGCTCGGTCGCGAAAAGTTCATCGAAGCTGTGTGGCAATGGCGGCAAAAATACGGCAGTGCAATCATCAACCAGCTCAAGCGTCTGGGGGCCTCGTGTGATTGGCAACGGGAACGTTTCACCATGGATGATGGCCTTTCGCTGGCCGTCCGCACGGTTTTCGTGCACCTTTACAAAGAGGGATTGATATACCGCGGCAACTACATTATCAACTGGTGCCCACGCTGCGCCACAGCCCTGGCCGAACTTGAAGTCGAACACGAGGAAACAGACGGCCATCTCTACCACATCCGTTATCCTTACACAGACGGCTCCGGAGATATCATCGTCGCCACCACCCGGCCTGAAACCATGCTGGGCGACACCGCAGTGGCCGTCCATCCGGATGACGATCGGTACCGGGAATCCCGCACCAAAGCGGTGACTCTGCCGTTGATGAATCGCATCATTCCGGTCATCAGGGACACCTATGTGGACCGGTCTTTCGGTACTGGAGCGCTGAAAGTGACTCCGGCTCACGATGCGAATGATTATGAGATCGGACTGCGGCACAAGCTACCGCTGGTCAAGGTCATCGATGACAACGGCCGCATGACGTCCGAGGCCGGCAGGTTCGAAGGTCTTGAAAGATTCGCCTGCCGCAGGGCGGTCGTCGACGCGTTGAAAAAAGAAGGATATCTGGTCCGAATCGAAGAACACAGACATAGCGTCGGACAGTGCTATCGCTGCAAAGAAGTTGTAGAACCGAACCTCTCCCGCCAATGGTTCGTGCGAGCCAAACCACTAGCAAAAAAGGCCATCGCTGCAGTAAAAAGCGGTCAAACCCGCATCATCCCCGAAGTCTGGACCCATACCTACTTCGACTGGATGGAAAATATCCGCGATTGGTGCATATCGCGACAGATTTGGTGGGGCCACCAGATTCCGGCCTGGACATGTGAAGGCTGCCGTGACCTGATCGTGGCCGTCGAGGCACCGGCCAAATGCCCTTCCTGCGGCAACGGTGCACTGGTTCAGGATACGGATGTCCTTGATACGTGGTTCAGCTCCGCCCTGTGGCCGTTTTCTACTTTGGGGTGGCCGGAGCAGGCGCCGTTACTGAGTATATTTTATCCCACCTCTACCCTGGTAACCGGATTCGACATTCTCTTTTTCTGGGTTGCTAGAATGATGATGATGGGAATCCATTTCATGGGAGATGTGCCGTTTCGTGACGTTTACGTTCACGCGCTTGTGCGAGACGAAGAAGGTAAAAAGATGAGCAAATCCAAGGGCAACGTCATCGACCCGCTCAACGTCATCGACACCTATGGCACGGATGCCTTCCGGTTCACTCTGGCCGCCTTTGCCGCCCAGGGACGTGATATAAAAATGTCCGAAAAACGGATCGAAGGCTATCGTCACTTCATCAACAAACTGTGGAATGCCGGTCGGCTGTGTTTGATGCATCTCGAAAATGAACACTCCCCGGCGGATAAGGCCGGTACGCGTAAATTTTTACCGGACCGCTGGATACTGTCCCGGTTGCATGCCCTGACCCATTCCGTTACCGAAGCTTTAGACGCCTATCGCTTCAACGAAGCTGCCGGCGCATTGTACAATTTCGTCTGGCACGAGTTTTGTGACTGGTATTTAGAGGCGATCAAACCGGTCCTCTACGACAAATCCGGACCGGAACAGAAAGCGGCCACTCTGGCGGTGCTTTGGCGCGTGCTGCGCGACACGCTGGTCCTTCTGCATCCGTTCATACCTTTCGTCACCGAAGAAATCTGGAACAAACTGCCGGGGGTCGACGGATCCATTATGACCACGGCCTATCCCCTGGAAGACACTGATCATCCGGCTCTGTCCCGCGATTCGGAAGCCGAATCGGACATGAAGCTCCTGGCCGATATCATCACCGGTGTTCGCAACATTCGGGGGGAAATGGATTTGCCGCTATCCCTCGAGCTGAAGGTCGAATTCCAGTCCGAAGATACCGCCGTTAGGGCGACAGTCGACAGCCAACGAGATTTGATAATCAATCTCGCCCGGGTCAAAGAACTGAACACGCGCGAACCGGGTCGCAGGCCGACCGCCGCCGCAACGGCGATTGTCGAAGGCGGTGCGATATTCGTTCCACTCGAAGGCCTCATCGATCTGGACAAAGAATTGGATCGGCTTCAGAAACGGATCAACAAAGTCAACGCCGATCTGGCGCCCGTCATCAAAAAGTTGAATAATGAAGATTTTTTAAACAAAGCTCCGGAAAAGGTTGTGGCCAGCGTGCAGGAGAAACAGGCGCAATTGCAGCAGACCCTGGAAAAACTCCAGACGACTTTGAACAAGGTAAAAGACTTGTCGAATGCTTGATGCGTGTTGAATTTTTCGTCCTGAATGACGCTGGATGTTGCAGCCCTCATCGACGAAAAAACCAGGTGACGGTTCCGGCGATAAGCGCGAACACCGCAGCGATCCTGGGAGATATGAGTGAATCTGATGAATGCTATCGAAAAATTGATCGATCAGGCCCTGGAAGAAGACATCGGGCCGGCGGATATCACGACCGAAAGTCTGGTCCCTTCAGATGCGCTGGGGTCCGGCGAGATCGTGGCCAAGGAATCGTTGGTACTGGCAGGCCTCGACATCGCCCGGAAGGTATTCGAACGTCTCGACCCCGATATTTCCTGGCAACCCCGCTACCGGGACGGCGCGAAGGTGAACACCGGTGCCACGATAGTTGAAATGTTCGGGAATCTCGGGTCCTTGCTGTCTGCAGAACGGGTCGCACTCAACTTTGTGCAGCACTTGTCCGGCATCGCGACACTGACCCGGTCTTACACGGATAAACTCGGCGACAGTCGTGTCCGCCTGGTGGACACGCGCAAAACCACACCAGGATGGCGGGTGCTCGAAAAGTACGCTGTTCGGGTCGGTGGCGCAAGCAACCACCGCATAGGCCTTTACGACGGTGTCCTGATCAAAGACAATCACATCGCTGCCTGCGGCGGGATCAAGACGGCCGTGGCACGCATACGGCAACGGATCTCCCACCTCATGAAAATCGAGATCGAAGTCACCACACTGAACGAGGTTCGAGAGGCCCTTGCGGTCGGCGTCGACATTATCATGCTCGACAACATGACGCCCTCAGAGATCCGGGAGGCAGTCGCGTTGATCGACAAACGGGCAATGGTAGAGATTTCAGGAGGTGTCACCGATATCACGCTGGAAGAGTTGGCCTTAACCGGCGTGGACATCATTTCAGTAGGCGCACTTACCCATTCGGCCCGCTGTGTCGATCTGAGCATGCGTATTTCCGCCAGCGACAATTGACAGTTTTCAGGGAATATTTTATCGGCCTTACTGTTGGGGAGCCGTCAACCCTTGGGCTGGATCTACCCAATAAGGCCAGATATCTATCTGTTTTTTTAATTTTTAAATATTAGGTAATAATCGTCGTCGCAGGTATTTGTTAACTCCTGGAAACTGTCGGACCTGGGGAGACTCCCTGTGACGCAAGGGGTTTTCCGATAATTATTTCCGGATAGACGATGATTCCGATCCGCGACACCATACAGGCACGGCATTCTCCGATCGTCAACCACACCATTATCGGCATTAATGTTGTGGTGTTTCTGATGCAGATGGCCCAGGGACCGGAAATGGACCGCTTTGTTTACCTATACGGTCTCGTTCCGGCGCGCTACACGGTCTCCCAGGTCGCGGCCTATTTCTCCACCGGTCAACAGCTTTTCTCGCTTCTCTCCTTTATGTTTCTGCACGGCGGATTCTGGCATATCCTCGGCAACATGTGGTCCCTCTATATTTTCGGCGACAATGTCGAAGATCGTCTCGGACACTTGCGCTATCTGATCTTCTACCTTCTTTGCGGTCTGGTGTCGGGCATGTCCCATCTGATCGTCAACTGGCATTCCACGATACCGACCATCGGTGCCAGCGGGGCCATTGCCGGTGTCATGGGGGCCTACTTCATTTTATTTCCGTCTGCGAAAATACTGACCCTGATACCGATCATCATTATTCCGTGGCTGGTTGAAATTCCCGCCTTTTTCTTTCTCGGCATCTGGTTCGTCCTTCAGTTCATCAACGCCGCCGGCACCCATGGCGCGATAAGTGGAATCGCATGGTGGGCTCACATCGGCGGTTTCGTTTTCGGCATCATTTTTCTGAAAGTATTTCAAAAGTTGCCCCACTCAGGATTGACTGATAAGATTGGCCCCGTCACCGAAAAGAAAACGACGCATCGCCTGCAGGTGATTCACCCCAGCGGAAGCGGAAATGACAGCCACCTCTATGGTACCGTGACAGTATCACCCCATGAAGCTCAATCCGGGACTCGAAAGATGGTCAGCATTCCGTGGGGGTTTTATACCCGGATGCTGAAAGTATCCGTGCCCTCTGGCATCAAGGAAGGCAGCGTGTTGCGTCTTAGGGGAATGGGCCGGCAAGTTCCGGAAGGACAGCGGGGAGATTTATACTTGAAAGTGCAGATACGTTAGGATCTTTGTATGGCGGTATCTTCCGTCTGCAGGGCGGTGACCAGATTGCGGCCTTTCTGCTTGGAAAGATACATGGCCTTGTCGGCCCGTTGGATAAAAGTGGATAGCTCTTCATTTTCGGCGTATTGGGTTGCGCCGATACTGACGGTGATCGACGCTTCTTTGCCTTTTTCAGGTCGCAATACTTCCGCTTGAACCACATTGCGGATCCTCTCTGCGACCAGCAGCGCTTCTTCACAACTCGTCTCCGGCAGGATCACCGTGAACTCTTCGCCGCCGTATCGATAGGCGGTGTCCAACTTACGCAAACAGGACTTGATCAACTGGCTGATTCTCACCAGAACTTTGTCCCCTTCAAGGTGGCCGAAGGTATCGTTATAGTTCTTGAATCGGTCGATATCCAGCAGAAGCAGCGATAGAGAGTGTTTATAGCGGTTGTAGCGATCAACCTCAACTTCTAGCTGGCTGTAGAAGGATCTGGAATTATGAAGCTTCGTCAGGCCATCAGTGATGGCGAGTCGCTGGAGCTTTTCCATCATCCGCACGCGTTCCTGGGTGAGGTTGCGTTCTTTCAGGACACGTTTCAGGCGCAGCAGCAACTCCTCGAGTCTCACGGGTTTGATGACAAAGTCGCTGGCCCCCATGTTGATCGCTTCTTCATAGGAATAGTCACCGCTATAACCGGTCATGACAATGACATCGGAGTTAAAATCTCTTTTGATGAGCTTGGTCAACTCGAGCCCCCCCATGCCCGGCAACATGATGTCGGTAATGACGACATGGATGTCGTTGCGGTTCTTTTCCAGTACATCCAAGGCCTCTTCCGCGCTCGATGCCATTGTGGAATCGTATCCGGCCATCCGGACGAATTCGTTCATCGATTCGCGTACACCGACCTCGTCATCGACGATCAATATATTTGAAGTTTTATTTGCCTGTTCCATTTATTTCGCTTAGTTGATGTGGTAGGCGTAACCCTGATTACCGGGGTTGACAGGTCTGAAAACGATTTGATAGATTATGGCCTTTTGTCAACGAGGCAGTAGTATAACTTTTAAAAAATAGCGTGTCAACTCACTTTTGATTGTCTAACCGGCCCGAAATTCTGGAAGGATAACGGTGTGATGGACACCTTTTCGGCTCAGAAGTGGTTTCAAAACTTCAGATCACGCCCAATTACAAGGCGTGGGACGACGATTAATATACGAAATTAAAATTCCATGACCGGCTGGCTGCCTGAAACTATGGTGTTAAAAAACCGTTATAAGCGGTTCACAAGCCATTTCTCCGGTTTTGCCGGAGGTCATTGCAACGGTAGTAAAATTCATACCATGCATGATACCCTGCAGCCCGCAGGCGCGCTGCCGCCCGGTCGTCCCGGCGCGAATGCCCGCTGTGAGGGGCCGTTGGACCCCGGGCCGTGAAAATGAAAAATATTCGAAATTTTAGCATTATTGCTCATATCGATCATGGAAAGTCGACCCTGTGCGACCGCATGATCCAGGCAACCGACATCATTGAGGAGAGGGATTTCCACGATCAGATTCTCGACACGATGGACATCGAACGTGAGCGGGGCATAACGATCAAGAGCCAGACGGTATGCCTTCCCTACCAGGCCCGAGACGGCCAAATTTATCAACTCAACCTGATCGACACTCCCGGGCATGTCGACTTCACCTACGAGGTGTCCCGGGCGCTGGCATCCTGTGAAGGGGCATTGCTTCTGATCGACGCCAGCCAAGGCGTCGAGGCCCAAACCCTGGCCAACCTCTACCTGGCCCTGGAACACAACCTGGAAATTATTCCGGTAATCAATAAAATAGACCTTCCATCGGCCGACATCGACCGGGTCAAAGACCAAATCAGCGAAGATCTCGGTCTCGATCCGGACGATGCCCTTCTCGTCTCGGCCAAAGAGGGGACAGGGGTTGCGGATGCACTGGAAGCCATCGTGCGCCGGTTGCCTCCGCCGCAAGGCGATCCCGAAGCTCCACTAAAAGCGCTCATTTTCGATTCGCACTATGATTCCTATCGCGGTACGGTGGTTCATTTCCGTGTATTTCAGGGACGGATTAGCCCCGGGGATACCGTCCGTTTCATGTCCAACAACGCCGCCTACCGGGTGGAAGAAGTGGGAATTTTTCAGATTGTCACCGTGCCCCAAAAGGTTCTCTCCGCCGGCCAGGTCGGCTACATCATTGCCGGTATAAAAACCGTCAGTGACACCCGTTGCGGTGACACGATCACAGTGAAGTCCCGTCCATGCGACCGGCCGATGCCCGGATTCAAGGAAGCCAAGCCGGTGGTTTTCTCTTCAATCTACCCCGTGGCCTCGGACGGGTATGAAGACCTTGCCATCGCCATAGAAAAACTCAAGCTTAACGATGCCTCCCTGGTCTACGAAAAAGATACATCAGTGGCGCTCGGATTCGGATTCCGCTGCGGTTTCCTGGGGTTGCTGCATCTCGAAGTGGTTCAGGAAAGGCTCGAACGCGAATACGACCTTTCTCTGATCTTGACCGCCCCATCCGTGCGCTACAAACTCATCATGAACGATGGTACAGAGGAAGTGATCGACAATCCGGCTCTCTATCCCGACCCAACCCGCATCGACGTCACCATGGAGCCGTTCATCCGGGCGACGATCATGATCCCGGATCGCTACATGGGCGCAGTAATGAAACTCTGCCTGGACCGCCGCGGAATCAGCGTCAACTATCAATATCTGACAAACAACCGGCTGGAGATGATCTTCCATCTCCCCCTGGCAGAAGCGATCTATGACTTTTACGACAAGCTCAAATCGGTCACCCAGGGCTACGGATCTTTCGACTATGAACTGATCGATTACCGGGTGACGGATCTCGTCAAGCTCGATATTCTGATTAACGGCGATCGTGTGGATGCCCTTTCCCAACTGGTTCACCGGGATCGGGCCGTAGAGCGGGCCAGGCTGGCGTGCGAGAAATTGCAGCAGGAAATCCCGCGCCAGATGTTTAAAATCGCCATCCAGGGCGCCATCGGCGGTAATATTATCGCCCGAAAAACCATTTCGGCCCTCAGAAAAGACGTTACCGCCAAATGCTACGGCGGGGATATTACCCGCAAGAGAAAACTTCTGGAGAAACAAAAACGCGGCAAAAAGAGGATGAAAATGGTTGGACAGGTCATGATCCCCCAGTCGGCGTTTCTTTCCGTTTTAAAAACAGACAGCAATTAGCCCGAACTTTGAACTTGAATCGGCACCGTGGTCCTGACCAGGCCTGAGAAGCCGGCGGCTGGTTTGAATTATGCCGATGGCCAATATGGGAACGATCATATGGTGATTGTCATCGTTGAACGTGTTCCGGAAGCAAGAATCAGGCGGCTGCCTGGCCACCCCCCAACGGTGGTGAGGGTCCGAGACGGTCTGTCTGTTCACCGGGCTTATGGTGAACGGCGGCAAATTTCGCCACTCCTTCTGCACCCATAAATTTTTTCAGCAAGCGGGTGTCTGTGTTTCTCAAGTCCACCAACAACAACCCGTCCACCACATCCGCAAATGATCTGTCGACATTGAAGCAGATCAGATTTCCATTCAATTTTAAATATTGGCGCAGCAGGATGGGAACGCCTTTGCCGTCTTTTTCGATCTCGGAAATCAGCAGGGAAATGTCATCGATACCCTGAATCGATGACCGCAGCATACGTTGCGAAACCCCCATCGCCCCCCAACTGCGGTAAGGCCGGCGCGCAGAAACGAGCCGCGATAGTGAACTGTCGAAGCGATTGTTTTTAAGGAATTTGACGATCAGGTTCCGGGAAACCGTGTGGTAATCGTTGCTGATGCTCACCGGCCCGAAAAGTATATTGTAGCGCGGGTTCCGAGCCACAAAAGCGCCGATCCCTCTCCAGAGCAGCATGAGACTGTTGTACTTTTTCTGGTACTCCAGTCGGATGAAAGAACGTCCGATCTCGATGGCACTGGCGAATTTTTTCAGCAGCTCCGGTTTGAACCGGAACAACTGATTGGTATAGAGACCTCTTGGACCGTATCGTTTGAGGATCACATCGGTCAAACCCAGTCGATAGGCGCCGACCAGTTCCTTCTTATCGTGGCACCATAGGAACAGATGCAAATAATGGTCGTCGAACCGGTCCAAGTCAATGGACTTGCCCGTCCCTTCGTGAACATCCCGGAAGGTGACTTCCCGCAGCCGACCGATCTCCCGCAGGATGTTTGGAATTTGTTTTGCCCGGGCAATGTAAACGGCGTATTCCCCGGTCGAGTTCAGTTGTTGGTTGGCAGGCAATCGCGACACATCATCCAGTAGGGCGTCGGTTTTAAGTGGGGCGATAACGGGAGTCGGCGTATCAAAATTTGTTTTCTGCGTAACCAGCAGGGGGTAATGTTTGGGGGTGTCGATATCGCGATTTTTCAGGAAGTATGTTCTCAATCGCAGATAATCGATCAATTTACGGTCGCTCCGATATTTCTTCAGTGCCCCCCAAGGGATGGCCTTGCCCACCAATGGCCTGATCCGACGGTCGGATTTGTTCATCAGCTCGCGGGGTAGTAAAAGCGTCCTCAAACGGGGGTTCAGCAGTCCCAGCATCTGGAATGGCAGGCTGTTCTGTCCCGGGAAAAACACCGGAAGAGCCGCAGCCCGGGTATGACGTATAATGCCGGCCACATGGCGGCTCCACGTCGGATCCGCCACTTTTCTGGTCTTTATCCTGAAACTGGCGACTTCACCGGCTGGAAATACGGCCAGAACACCGCCCGACTTCACCCATCCGAGAGCCTTTTTCAGGCCGGTTAAATTGCCACCGACCGAACCGGGGGTGTCGAAGGGATCGACAGGGATGATGTAATTTGCGATTCCGTCCAGTTTTTTGAGCAGAAAATTGCCCAGTATCTTGAGATCGGTGCGCACCCGCAGAATGAGTGCTCCGAGGATCACCCCTTCGAGCCCTCCGAAGGGATGATTGGCCACAACGACCAGAGGGCCTGTGGTCGGTATTTTGCGCAGGTCAACGCCACTGACCGAATAGGTGACATTCATCGAATCCAGAGCAACCTGGAAGACGTCATTTGTTCCTTTACTTGAGCTCAGATTTTCATAATAGTTGGCGTAGCATCGATTCAGGCGATCGAGGTAGAGGAGCCTTTCGATCGGTGTCTGCACCAGCGAGACGGCCCGGTGAATGAAAGGCTGCTTGACGGCCGCTTTCAAATCGATCAACTTCGGTGCGTCAGGTGTCATATGGCCGCGTGTGTCGGGGGTGAATGGGGTTGCGCTCATGGCTCATCATCCTCCACATTGGCACTCTTTCTTTTCGGGAATCGAATCACCTATAGTTATTGTCCGCCGTCAACGGTTTTGATTACACCGTAGAGCGTTTTTTTACCATGCGGTCATGCAATGATTGCGTTTATGATCGTGCTGCGCAAGAATTCGAATTGAACCCAAAAATCAGGGCTGTCGAAGTGCCCCGCACTGAGTATCGCGCATGACGTTTGAAAATACGCAGATGATTAAGAAATGGCAGCCGTTTGTCCTGATATGTATCATATTCCTGATGGTCACTCAACCGGCCGCAGCAGCCGATCCGCGCGGCAGCGGTCACACTCTGCGCCATTCGATGACGGCTGCGCCGGTTCCCATAGACAACGCCTGCATGCGAGTGGTGGCATCGGTACCGCTCGATGATGCCGTCAATCCGTCTAACCCGGCGACTGTCTCGATTACCCCTCTGCCGTTTTTTGCAAATGTCCCGGGCGACCCGATGAAAGGGCTGGATCTGTCTATGACCATGGTGTTGATCGCGCTGGCAACGCTGATCAGTGAAGACCTGGCCTGCATCAGTGCCGGCCTGATGGCCGCCAGGGGAACCATCGGTCTGTTTCCGGCAGTCGTTGCGTCGTTTACGGGAATCCTGATCGGCGATATCTTGCTATATCTGGCGGGGCGTTACATCGGTCAACCGGCACTCGCTCGGGCACCTCTAAAATGGGTGCTCAGAGAAGAGGATGTCGCTAAAGCCGCTCTCTGGTTTTCCGCCAAAGGACCGACGATCATTATCACCAGCCGCTTTTTACCCGGCAGCCGTCTGCCCACCTATTTCAGCGCCGGGATGTTGGGAACCGGATTCTGGCGCTTCACGATTTATTTCGGCGTCGCCGCTGCTCTGTGGACGCCCATTCTGGTGGGTCTGTCGGCTCTGGCGGGCAACCGCATGTTTGAATACTACGACGCTTTCAGAAGTTACGGCATAATGATCGTGGTGGCAACCGTTCTGCTCATATGGTTGACGGTGAAATTGGTCATCCCCGTTTTCAGCTTCAGAGGGCGGCGTTTGCTGCTCTCCTCATTTCGTCGTCGGACCCGATGGGAATTCTGGCCGCCCCTGATATTTTACATTCCGGTGGCGATCTACATCCTGTTTTTGGGATTCAAATACAGGTCGCTGACCCTTTTTACCGCCGCAAATCCGGGCATACCCGACGGCGGTTTCATCGGCGAATCGAAATCGCAGATTCTCGACCACTTGAGGGATGATGGCAAATTCGTGGCCCGTTTCGAATTAATCCGGTTGGATCAACCGGTTGCAGCCAAAATCAGTCTGGCCGAGGATTTCATGCACGCGATCGGTAAAGATTTTCCGATTGTTCTTAAACCGGATGCCGGTGAACGCGGCACCGGTGTTGCAATCATCAGAACCAGACAACAACTCGCTGATTATCTGACCCGCACCACAGGCGATTGCATCATTCAGGAATTCGTCGACGGTTTCGAATACGGCGTTTTTTACTATCGGTATCCGCATGAAACTGCAGGTCACATCTTTTCGATCACCGACAAACGACTGCTGACAGTCACGGGAGACGGCCGAAGCACCCTCGAAGATTTGATTCTGAGGGATGACAGAGCCGTGTGCCTGGCACCGTTCCATTTTAACAATCACCGGGAACACCTGTTTGCGGTTCCCAGCCCGGGCGAAATTTTCCGACTGGTCGAGATTGGCACACACTGCCGGGGTGCGTTGTTCCTGGACGGTCGCACCCTCCAGACGCCGGACCTCGAATTCGCCATTGACGCGATCAGTAAAAGATACGACGGTTTTTTCTTCGGTCGTTACGATATACGGACACCGTCCATCGAAGATTTCCGGCGCGGCATGAATTTCAAAATTGTGGAACTGAACGGCGTAACATCCGAGGCCACTCATATTTACGAACCCGGCAACAGTATCTGGTCTGCCTATCGAACGCTTATGCGGCAATGGGAAATCGCCTTTGATATCGGGGCGGCCAATTTTCGGCGCGGTATCCCGCCGTCGCCGCCGCGCAAACTGCTTAAAGCCCTGTTCGGTTAAAAATACTTCTGGTGACTGCCGAACGATTATTCTATAAGCGATCTCAAAATGAGAATTTTCGGTCGCGATCAAGGCCAGACCGAGGATCCCCGCTGTGCGGGATTCCCCGCCTGATCGATTCTTCTTTGTGGGTCGCAACCCGCGGGCACACTCACGGATGTCGAGGACTTGAGACCAGGGTTCAGCACCGAGATATATCCGCCTTTGGAGGACTTGTCCGCCCGCCTGAGGCGGGTAAACCTTTGGCGGATCGGGCGAAAAAACTTTTTTGAGATGTCATCTCAATGAAAGATTCAGACAGGGGGAGGTCAACGTGTATGTCGGATTATGAAGCCTTTAAGAACGAGGTGTATAATAGCGCCCGCTGGTTGTGTGATCACGGCTATTTCGGCGGAAAACTGGGCAGCGGTGGTAACGTGTCAATGTTTTTACGCAACGAAAACTTGGTCGTCATCACACCCAGCCGCAAACCCTACCGGTCGATGTCCGCCGGAGATATCTGTGTCATCGACCCTCAACTCACGCTGGTAGACGGCCGCCTACCGCCTTCGATGGAATCGGACATGCACCTGGAAATCTATCGAAACCGGCCGGATATCGATGCTGTCGTGCACACCCACCAAGTCTATGCCAGCGTTCTTGCGCTCATCAACCAGCCGATCCCGGCCCTCTTCGATGAGATTTCTCTGGAGATTGGGCCGGAGGTCGCCCTGATTCCTTACGCCATTTCGGGCAGCAGAAAACTGGCGGCCAATGTGGCATCCAGACTGAAGAACAACAGCCGCTGTTACATAATCCAGAACCACGGTGCACTCAGTCTGGGAACGGATCTTACGGAGGCCATGCGAAACGCGGAACACCTCGAAAAGGTGGCCCGGGTTTACGTTCATGCCCTGTGTACCGGAAGGGAAATAAGCCCGCTACCCGAAAACGCGCTCAATCAACTGCTGGCGATGCGTCAAACCCGCTGAAAGCAAACCAGGTCTAATGCCGTCCAAGGGATAGAAAAAAGCTTGATCGCGGGACCACGGCCATTGGTCAAATAGACGCGGCAGCACCTGCGTTGTGAGGTTTGTCCTCGACCCTGTTGACGATGGTGCCGATCTTCTCGATTCGGCACTCCACGACACTGCCGGCTTCAAGAACAATTGGCGGATCTCTGAAAAAGCCCACACCACTCGGGGTACCGGTCGAGATGATATCACCCGGAAGAAGGGTCATATCCTCACTGATGAATTCGATCAGGGTCGCCACGTCAAAGATCATGTCACCGCTGTTGCCCGTCTGCATAACCGTGCCGTCCACAATCGCGGTCAACGTCAAGTTCTGGATGTCGCCGATTTCGTCCAGGGTCACGATCGCCGGCCCCAATGGGGCGAAAGTGTCGAAGGATTTGCCGCGAAACCACTGGGAATCGGAAAACTGGGCTTCCCTGCCGGACACATCGTTCATGATCGTCACACCGGCGATGAAACTGAGAGCTTCCGCCTTGGGAATGTGCTTCCCCTCTCTGCCGATAACCACCGCCAGTTCGACTTCCCAATCAATATTGCCGCTACCGTGCGGCAGCAGGATCGGGTCGTACGGGCCGTTGAGCGCGTTGGGGCCTTTACAGAAAAGCAACGGCCTCTCCGGTTGATCGAAACCGCCCTCTTTGGCGTGTTCGGCGTAATTTTTTCCCAGGCAGATGATTTTAGAAGGGTGTTGGATCGGGCAGCCCAGCCTCGCGGTCAAGGGCTCACCGGCCGCTTCGAAACCGGCGATTTTTTTTAGCCAGCCATTCCTGAAAAACGTTTCGCCGATATCGGGAATATCCGGGTAGTGGCGCTTAAGGTCAACAATGTGTTCCCCAAGCTGTATTCCCGGTCTCTCCTTTCCTTTGGGTCCGAATCGTACCAGCCGCATGCTCACTGCTCCTTGCTCTGTTTTCCGTCTTCGTGGCGTTTTTGGGCATACCAATTCATCTGGCGACATATTCCCCGGATGATACTGACCTCTTTGGCCGTGACCTGAATCCGTGTAAAAAAATGCCGGATTTTCCCCATCCAATAGTCAGGATTCTCCGGATTGATATAGCAGATGCGGACGAGAATGTCCTTGACCTGGGCGTACATTCCATCGAGTTCGTGGCGGCTGGCCAAGCGGGGGACGTGCGCCACCGGGCCACTTCGGCTCGAAGTGAAAAGCGCGTAGCAGATGATCATGACGGCCTGGGCCAGGTTAAGCGAGGCGAACTCATCCGTCGGTATATTTACCAGCCATTGGCAACGGTGGATATCTTCATTGGTCAATCCGCGATCTTCCGGTCCGAAGAGAACCGCCACCCGGTTGTTTCGGGCGATCGGCAGCATCCTTTGCGCCAGTACGGCCGGTGACTCGATGACCGGTCGTTGACGCCCGCAGCGGGCGGTAGTCCCCACCACAAAGTGAAACGGCGCCAAAGCCTCCTCGAGAGTGTCGAACACCTGCATTTCTTCGACCACATCACTGGCCGCATGGGTGGCCATTTTGAGAATCCGCGTCAGATCGCAGTTCTGCGGATCGACCACAATCAGCTCCTTGATCCCCATGTTGCGCATGGCCCTTGCGGCAGCCCCGATGTTTTCCGCATAGCGGGGTCGGTGAAGAACAATGGCAATATTCGCCAGTTCGGCATGCTCGCGCATCAGGTGACAATTTCAAATTGGTTGAAGAAATAGCTGATCTCGAAGGCGGCCGTTTCCGGTGCATCCGAACCGTGAACCACATTCTTCTCGATGTCACTGGCAAACTCCCGCCGGATGGTCCCTTCGGCGGCCTCTTTATAATCGGTGGCCCCCATCAACTCGCGGTAACGAGCAATGACATTTTCACCTTCCAGAACCATAACGACGCAGGGCCCGGAAGACATGAAATCGGTGAGACTGTCGAAAAACGGACGTTCCTTGTGCACCGCATAGAAACCGCAAGCCTGCTCGCGGTTCATATGGATCATCTTCATGGCCGCAATCTTGATGGATTGCCGTTCAAGACGCCGAATAACTTCTCCGATAAGCCCCCGGGCAACGCCGTCGGGTTTGACAATTGAAAGTGTTCTCTCCATCACGCAACATTCCTTTCAGTAAGTGGATAAAGCCCTTTGCCGGGACGGATCGTGTCGAGGCAGCAAGGCTGTGAAAAATCCCGTCCAAAGAAAAGTGAGTTTTTCGTCCGGGCCGGCCTCGGCGGATAAGAATCGTTACGAAGCCCGCACTCCCCGGTCCCGGTCCGCTATGAGATCAGGCCCCCATATCAAATGACCGAAGTCAAGTCAACACGGGCCGCTGCCGGTATCGGGTGAGAACCGGGTAGGAAAATGGGCCTTTCTTTTAGGCTTTGGCCGTCTTTTCTGCAGTTGACAAAAAAACGACCAAATTTTATCATTTTGGAATTAATTTCTTCTTTTGCTCATTTTGATGCCCAGACAATCGACCAATGGCAATGAGGGGGAGGATATGCCGATATACGAATTTTACTGCGCTGACTGTAACATGATTTACAACTTTTTTTCCAGGGTCGTCAACACGACGAAAACGCCCAAATGCCCCCGGTGTAAAGTCAAAAACCTCCAACGCCAGATGTCCGCTTTTGCCATAGCCGGCAAAGCCAAGGAAAGTAATGACATGGATGATCTGCCCTTCGATGAAAGCAAAATGGAGCAAGCCATGAGCATGCTGGCCGGTGAGGCGGAGAAGATCAACGAAGACGATCCCCGCCAGGCAGCCAACCTTATGCGTAAACTGTCGGACTTGACCGGAATGAAGCTCGGAGACGGAATGCAAGAGGCGCTCAGCCGCATGGAGAAAGGTGAAGACCCGGATAAAATAGAGGCCGAAATGGGTGACTTACTCGAAAACGAAGATCCTTTTACTCTGCCTGAAAAAAAAGGGACCGAAAAGACGGTGCATAGACCATCACCGACCCGTGATGAAACCCTCTATGATCTGTGAGATCACCCCACCATCGGGAAAATGAATTGATAACGGAAATTCGCACCAGAATCGAGGTTTACCGGGGGGATATCACGCGCCTTGACGTGGATGCGATCGTCAATGCGGCCAACAACTCCCTATTGGGTGGCGGCGGTGTCGACGGGGCCATTCACCGGGCAGCCGGGCCCAGACTTTTGGAGGAGTGCCGCACGCTCGGCGGGTGTCCGACAGGTGAAGCCCGGATAACAAAGGGTTATAATCTACCGGCCGGTTACGTGATTCACACGGTCGGTCCCATTTTCCACCGCATGGATCCCAGCCGGGCCGAGATGCTTCTGACACGATGCTATGAAAACAGCCTCAAACTGGCTTTGGATAACCATCTCTCCAGCATTGCCTTCCCGGCAATCAGCTGCGGTGTTTATGGCTATCCATTCGAGAAGGCCGGCCGTGTCGCTGTCGACGCAGTTTCTCGATTTCTGTACAATAACATTACGATACAGAAGGTCATCTTCGCCCTTTTTTCAGATACCGCCAAGAGTTTTTATGACGATTACTTGAATAAAATTGATTAAATCAGAGAGGTTAACCGTTTTTTGACAACGGAGGCACCCGGCTGCGACACCGATGTAAACTGGGGATCGAAAAAAACCGGAACCGGAAAATGAATTTTTTGCGATTGACAAACTCCGGTAGGATCATTAAATTTGTCGCTTGGCAGGAAAGCCGGACATGCATTCACTGTTCGAGTTTATTTGAAGGAGGATGATATGGTCGAGGTTACAGAAGCGGCAACGAGTCAAATTGCCGAGTATTTCAAGGGCAGGGAGGTATCTCCAATACGGATATTTCTTAACGAAGGTGGTTGAGGCGGTCCTTCGTTGGCCATGGCTCTGGATGAGCCGAAAGATACCGACCAGGTTTTCAGCATCGAAGGGTTCACCTACATCGTTGACAAGGATTTCATGCAAAAAGCCAATCCGGTTAAGGTTGATTACCTTGATTACGGATTCAGACTGACCAGCAGCATCGAATTCGATAGCAAATGCGGCGGTTGCCACTCTGACGGCAGCTGCGCCGTCTGAGGACAGACGTTATCGCAGGGGCAACACACGCCAATGTTGCCCCTTTTTCTTTTTGATCATCACCACTGCGCTGTTGCAAATAAATTGTCGACATATGTTCCGTATAAGTTGATTTGACGCCCCGCACCACCGGTGGTAGGCTGCCCGCTGAGACGATAAATAACAGGGTTTTACGCCAAAACCGGCTACCGGTTCCGTGCAGCGCGGCCTCACCAGGACACCTGCAGGCTTATTTACAGCCAGGTTTGCGAACGTCATGCGACTGCGAGGCTTATCATGTGGCTCATCTTGACCATCCTTGTTGTTATCATCGGGTTGGCCTGGTTTTACCGGCGGATATCGACACACTCCAGAAAACGTTCCGGCAAAAGCGATGTTTACGTCTGCCCCAATTGTGGTAACCGGCACTGCGATTGTTACAAAAACACAAAATAGAGGCCATCTCAAAAGGGTCTTTTCGGCCAATTCGAGTAGATTTGTGCCATATGGCTACGAGTTCCAGTGTGTGCTAAGCACTGTCTTGAAAAAACTGCTTATCTCACGTCCTCGACATTCGTGAGTGTGCCCCCGGGCTGCGACGTACAAAGAAAAATCGATCAGGCGGGGAATCCCGCACAGCGGGAACCCGCGATCTGGCTTTGATCACTACCGAAAATCCTCATTTTGAAATCGAAACGAAGAGCACATGCGCGTGCAGCCGACGGTCTTCTGCATGCGACGGCCGAGCACGCGCGGCTGCCTTTCAGGCGAACCCGATCAGGAGTAACACGATCGGAAGCCCGCTAAGTCATTGTTCGGATAAGACGCTGCTTCCGCCAGCACCAATCGCACCACCAAGGAAGCAGACAGGTCTCCATATCCTCGAAACTTGTCATACGTTCGGAGCAGGAACGTTGTGAACGATCCGGAGTTATCGACACCGATCAGTCTGGATGCAAACGACCTCAAGGCTTGGGTGGAAACGCACAACGAAAGGGATTACCTGATCATCGATGTGCGCCAGCCGCTGGAATACCACCACGGACATATTCCCGGGGCGATGTTCCTCCCGCTGCTGGACCTGGAATCCAAGCTCTTTGATCTGCCGGCCGACCGTGACCTGATTTTTTACTGCAGCAACGGGGGACGCTCCTTAGCCGCAGCCACCCTGGTCATCGATGCCGAAGTGACAGACAGAAGGGTGTATAACCTGTCCGGGGGGATCCTGCGTTGGTATGGTCAAACGCTGCCCGGCTTTCCCGAAGTCAAAGCCTTAGACGAATCAGGGGGGATCGACACGCTGCTGTACACGGCCATGAATCTTGAAAAAGGCGCCTGGCGTTTTTACGACTTTTTGGCCAGCCGCCACGCTGGCGAACCCTGGGCAGCGACTTTCGAGGCGCTTAGCCGGGCAGAGACCGCTCACGCAGCGGCTGTGTATGCCATCTGGGCATCTTGCAAAGAAAATCCGCCGACATTTGAAAGCCTTTTCGAGACGTTGGCGGGCGATATCCTGGAAGGCGGGGAACTCCTGACTGACGTATTGGCCGGGGTCTCACCTTCGGTTCCGGAGGAGGCCTGTATACACCTCATCGAGCTTTCTCTGCTCATTGAGTACCGGGCATTCGAATTGTATCGCACCGTCGCCGACCGCGCGCCGGATAACGATGCGCGTGACGCACTATTGGCATTGGCCCAGGCAGAAAAGGCGCACATGCGCGTTTTAACGCAAGCCATTGAAACATGCAGCGGATAAACCACTGCGGTGGATTCCGGTTGAAACCTCAGTTCTCTCATCTTGTCGCCAAACAACGCCGATATTTTAATGGCGGGCGGACAATGTCGATTGCGGTCCGGAGGGAACAGCTGCGCCGGCTTCGGGCCGCGGTGGTTGTTAATGAAAAGGCGATCCTGAAAGCGCTCGAAAGCGATCTCCATAAAGCCCCGTATGAAGCGTACATGAGCGAAGTGGGCATCGTTTTGTCCGAACTGCGCTTCACCCTCCGGCACCTCCGCTCTTGGAGCCGGCCGGTGCGCGTCAGGACACCCGTGACAATCTTTCCAGCGGCCAGTTTCATTTATCCGGAGCCCTACGGCGTGGTCTTGATCATCAGTCCCTGGAATTACCCGTTCGCCTTGACCATAAATCCCCTGATCGGAGCGCTAGCGGCCGGCAACTGTTGCATCCTCAAGGCATCGGAATTCGTCCCTCACACATCGGCCGTCTTGGGGCGCTTGATTGCTGATAATTTCGCGGCGGATCATGTAACCATGGTGGCAGCCGATGCTGAAGCCAGCCAGGCGCTGCTCGAAGAACGGTTTGACAAAATATTCTTCACCGGTAGTGCGGCGGTCGGCCGCGCGGTAATGGCCGCTGCGGCCGTAAACTTAACTCCCGTCACCCTGGAGTTGGGTGGAAAGAGCCCCTGTATTGTCGACCACGGCGCCCGCTTGGAAGATGCTGCCCGCAAGATTACCAGCGGGAAATTTCTGAATGCCGGGCAGACATGTATCGCCCCGGACTACCTGCTGGTGCACCGCAGTGTCGAAAAAGAGCTCGTATCGCGGATCCAGGATACCATCCAGCGGTTCTATGGGAAGGATCCACAGCAAAGCGGCGACTATGCCCGAATCGTCAACCGGCGTCACTTCGATCGCCTGGATCAATTGATGGCTGGCGGACGGATCGTATTCGGCGGTGATCGGGACCGCAGTGCTCTCTACATCGCACCGACCATCATCGACGAGGTCGGTTGGGATGATGCCATTATGCGGGAGGAAATATTCGGCCCCTTATTACCGATCATGACTTTTGACCGCCTTGACGAGGCTGCCGAGAAAGTCAAAACCCTCCCAAAGCCGCTTGCGCTCTATTTTTTTTCAAACAACCGCCGCAACCAACAGGCCGTCATAGGTAACATTTCCTTCGGCGGGGGCTGCATCAACGACACCATGCTGCATTATGCATCGCCCCACTTGCCCTTTGGCGGTGTCGGCCAAAGCGGTATTGGCAGCTACCGGGGCAAGGCCGGTTTTGACGCGTTTTCCCACCGCAAAAGTGTGGTGAAAAGGTCGCCGCGAATCGATTTTCCATTGCGCTATCCCCCTTACGGCAGTCTGGCGTTTCTCAGGAAACTTTTGCGATAGCTGGTCAGTGGAAAATTCGTCTCGATCTGAGGAGAACGATGACAAAAGAAAAATTTTTGGTGTCGTCTACCCGGGCCCGCAAGTAACCAAGATATCCGAAGACGGCCACAGAATTATCAACCATGGAAGAGCAACCCACGGCGGAAATCATCCGCTATCACGAACGGACCAAGCACCACTTCCACCGCTATGCCCGATCCCCGGGTACCATGGACTGGAAAAACCAGCCGAATCCATTTCGTTTCTATGAGGGCACAACCGCGATTTCACTTCCGTTTGTCGCAGAAGACCCACCCAGATGCCACTTGGAACTATATCAGCGCAGGATTGACGCCGGCGAATCACTCAACCTGCGAAATGTGGCCGCATTTCTAGAACTCTCCATGGGGCTGTCAGCCTGGAAAGCCTATGGCCAGAACCGGTGGTCTCTGCGAGTGAATCCCTCAAGCGGCAATTTGCACCCCACCGAAGTTCATTTGATCCTGCCCGAAATGAATACGGCCCCGGCCGGTCTTTATCATTACACGCCTTTGTATCATGCGTTGGAACTGAGAGCCGCCCTCCCGCCGGCTCTATGGCAACGAACGCGCAACCATCTCGGCAGTGACGGTTTCCTGGTGGGCCTGAGCAGCATCATCTGGCGTGAGGCGTGGAAATATGGCGAAAGGGCGCTGCGCTATTGCAACCATGATGTCGGACACGCGCTGGCGGCCTTGAGTTTTGCCGCGGCCCTCCACGGTTGGAAGGTCACTTACCTTAACGGCTTATCCGATGCTGATATCGAAACCATGCTGGGATTCGATCGGATCGATTGGGAGCCGTTGGAATCCGAAGATCCGGATTTGATTTGTTTCGTCCACCGGCAAGAGGTGACATGCGGGGTCCGGACGATTCCGAAGGATATCGTCGCCGGTTACGGCAAATTGCCGTTATTGGGTAAACCAAACCGCCTGAGCTCCGAAAGGGTCGACTGGCTGATCATTTATCAGACTCTCCGAAACTGCCGCAAGCCGCGCACGGCTAAGGCAAGCTACGATTGCGGCACCAGGCCGGACCTCGATGCCCCTTCAAGTACGCTTAATGCACCCGCTATCATTCGCCGGCGCCGAAGCGCCACGGCATATGATCCGGAGGGATCGATCGAGCGAGAGGTATTCTTTGCCATTCTGGACAAAACCCTGCCCCGCAACACCAGCCCGCCATTTGACCTTGGGCTCGGAGACACCGCGGTCCACCTTCTTCTGTTCGTCCATAATGTGCAGTCCCTCACCCGGGGGCTTTATTTTCTGTGCCGCAATGAAACGGATCTGGCCGGCCTCCGCAAAGCATGCCGCACCGGTTTTTTATGGGAACCGGTCGCTCGCCCGCTGCCGCTTTACCGGCTCGAACACGGCGATTTCCGTCAAGAAGCCACCCGAGTCAGCTGCCACCAGGATATTGCGGGTCAATCGATCTTTTCGCTCGGCATGATCGCGCGCTTCGCCGATACCGTGAGTTCGGCACCTTATCGCTATCGCCACCTGTTCTGGGAAACCGGCATGATCGGGCAGACGCTCTACCTGGAAGCCGAAGCGCACGGTGTTCGCGGCACCGGCATCGGTTGTTTTTTCGACGACCCGGTTCACTCGCTGCTTGGATTGACAGGCAACAGCTGGCAGAGCCTTTACCACTTTACCATCGGATCCCCGATCGAAGATCCGCGCCTGTCGACCCTGCCGCCCTATCACCATCTGAAACGCCCGGGCTCTGAAAATGAGAAATGACATCCCCGCCCTGCGCCGTCGCTTGCTCAAATGGTACCGGCACCACCAACGCCACCTGCCCTGGCGTGAAACGGATGATCCCTATGCCATCTGGATATCCGAGGTCATGCTCCAGCAGACCACAGTAAAGACCGTTCTCCCTTATTACGATCGTTTCCTGAAACGGTTCCCGGATCTGAAGCATCTCGCGCAAACGGATCTCCAGGATGTTCTTAAAATTTGGGAGGGCCTGGGGTATTACGCCCGGGCGCGCAACCTGCACCGGGCCGCCCAAATAGTGCGGCACCATCATGGTGGACGTATCCCGTCGGATATAAACGACTTAACAAAACTGCCCGGAGTCGGCGACTACATCGCCGCTGCGGTCTCGAGTATCGCCTTCAACCACGCGTCTGCGGTTGTAGACGGCAACGTCAAACGTGTCCTGGCGCGACTGGACCTGATCCCATCTCCGGTCAATCGTTCCACATCTCACAAGGTATTCCAAACGGCGGCATCGAAGCTCCTTGACCCCAAGCAACCCGGAACATTCAACCAGGCGCTGATGGAACTGGGAGCATTGCTGTGCACACCCCGCCGGCCGAGGTGCGAAGATTGTCCGATTCAGATGCATTGTCGGGCTTATGTCGACGGCGTCGTTGTGGACTATCCCAAACGTATCAAAAAAGCGCCTGTGCCCCGGCATCGCGTTTCTGTCGGTGTCGTATTCAAAAATGGTCGGGTTCTGATCACACGCCGCAAACCGGAAGGTCTGCTGGGTGGTTTGTGGGAATTTCCCGGCGGCCGGATCGAAAGCGGCGAGTCACCGCAGGAGGCCTGCATCCGCGAAATAAGAGAAGAGGTGGGTCTTAATGTGCAGGTGGACTCCTTTCTAACCCGAATCCGACACGCCTACACCCATTTCAAGATCGTCATGGATGTCTATTGCTGTCATGTAACATCCGGCCGCATTAAACTTAATGGACCGACAGACTATCGCTGGGTGAATCTCGCAGAATTAACCGAATATCCCCTTCCCAAATCCAACCACAAGTTCATCGCCCTGTTGAAAAGCGCTTAACATCGACGCGACCGTTCAACGGCGTATAACTGGATAAAAATTTTTTCTCCGCTCGACCTTGAAAAACAGCCGGGCCTGAATATTTTTCTAAAGTCAAATTAAACGGAAGTGGTCTGCCGGAATGTTTTCAGATGGCAGATCAATTCATCCGATATCATAACTTAAAAATGAGCGTATAATGAGCGTACTTGTTGCACAGGTAGCACCGGATTTCACGGCCCCGGCCGTGATGCCGAACGGCACCATCGATGAAGAGTTCAGGCTGTCGAGCCTCAGGGGTAAATATGTGGTCCTTTTTTTCTGGCCTCTCGACTTCACTTTTGTCTGTCCAACGGAAATCCTGGCGCACGACCACCGCATCGCACAATTCAACGAGCGCAACGTGACGGTCATCGGCATATCGATCGACTCCCAATTCAGCCATTTCGCCTGGCGCAACACACCGGTCAACGACGGCGGCATCGGATTGGTAACGTTTCCGATTGTGGCCGACATTACCCACAACATCACGCGGGCTTACGGTATAGAGCATCCGGACGGGGTTGCCATGCGGGCCTCCTTTTTGATCGACAAAGACGGTATTGTACAGCATCAGGTGGTCAACAATCTGCCCCTGGGGCGTAATGTGGACGAAATGCTGCGCATGGTGGATGCGCTGCAGTTCCACGAGGAGCATGGCGAGGTATGTCCGGCTGGCTGGCAGAAGGGAGACACCGGAATGAAACCGACGACCGAAGGGGTGGCGGATTACCTTTCGTCGAAGGCCGAAAAACTCTGACCCGTCTCTCAACAATTTTAATTCTTACCTACAATAATCCTGTCACCTGAGGCGGTGCCCTTTCAGGGCATCGTCCCGGGCTTCTTTTTTACGCTCGTAATCCCCCCCAAATGGACGATCAAGCGCTCCAGACAGACTCTAATCATAAGGGCGCATTTACGATAAGTATCCGCAGAGCCCCCATAGGGATCCGGTATTTCGACCGGTGTGCCGACCGCATTGAAACCACCGAGTAAGCCGACATTTCCGGCTCTTCCCCCGGCGGCGTTTCGGATAAAATCCACATGCTGCTGTTCCATGGCCAGGATCAGATCGGCTTTTTTCATCAGCGCGGGGGCAAGAGCCCGCGAGTGATGTACCCTGATATCGACACCGTACGCGCTGACCGCGCGGATCGCGTAAGGTTCGGCCGGAAGGCCTTCCATGGCGTGAGTCCCGGCGGAATAGATCACAGGCTGTGGATTCAAATTCCTTGGCCACATCGATTTCAACAAACCTTCGGCCATCGGGCTGCGGCAAATGTTTCCGGTGCAGACGATCAGTATGTGACGCAACGTTACCGCCTTCGGTGATAGATCCGGCATCTTTTGCCCGCTTTTCCCTTGGAGTTTGTTGTAATATTCTACCAGTTTTGTTAGAATATTAAGGGGTTAATCAATCGATTCCGCAGTCAACGTTTCGTCGATCGTCGCGGCATACCAGGCATGCGTGTCGCGGTTTACCGCCACAGGTAATCGGAAAATGTAACACTCCAACGACTATTTTTTTTCGAAATACTCACCAGCAAGGCTGGTGTATATCTCCGCCGTACTTCGTATTTTTTCCAGCGTGTTATCATCCAACTCTCTCTTGACCGCTGCAGGCACACCAGCCACCAGTTGGAACGGACCGACTTGCTGACCTTCCTTGACCACCGCGCCCGAAGCAACGATTGAACCGTGCCTGATTACGGCACGGTTCAGTACCGCAGCCTTGATGCCGATCAGGCAGTCATTCTCAATCGTACACCCGTGGACAACTGCGGCATGACCGATGGAAACGCCGCGACCGATGCGAACCGGCTTACCCGGATCGGTGTGCACCGTGCAATTGTCCTGGATGTTGGTGTCGTCGCCGATGGTAATGCTGTCCCTGTCGCCCCTGACAACGGTTCCGTACCAAATACTGGCATTGTTTCCGATCGATACGTTTCCGATGACAACTGCCGTCGATGCGATAAACACATTGTGCCCGATACGGGGCTTGATCCCCTTGTATTCCAGTATCACGACCATTCTCCCAATGGTAACATATCGCCTGCAGAGTAATATGGGCTGTTGAAATCGCCGTCATTGTCGTATAGCCTGAAATCCAGGCAAATGAAAATCTGGTTCATTACCGGTGCCTCCCTTGCGATGGCATGGTTTATTTGTTCATAGGCTTATTGGCCGAATTTTACAAGCTCGGCCGGAATGACATTCGCTCTGGAGCGAAAACTCTGTTACTGAGACGATTTTGCCGCCTTAGTCGAAAGTGTTTTTCAGGTAAGCGACAGCGGCGCGCAATTGCTCAGCAGGGCACCGACCCGGGTGTTTATCTGTGGAAAATAATCCGATGATATCTGTCGCTATTTGTCTATCCGCCAGCGTAGGCACACAACATTTTTCCGTTGATTTTGGCCAACATATCCGGCAATGTAACGATTCTTTGTCGAACAATAAAAGGCTCGGAAAACCTTTTGCAGGTAAAACCGGCATGTCCGTTCTGATACCGGCGATCCAGCGGACAGGTGACAAGAAAGGACCAAATACGGATGAACAGGAAAAATATCAGTTTTGAACAGGGGCCGATACGACCGCCGAACGAGGCCCGCAGCCTGCTGCTGAGGTTAACGCGCAATTGCCCCTGGAATCAGTGTCTTTTCTGCCCGGTTTATAAAACCAGAAAATTTTCACTGCGGACGGTGGATGAGATCAAGCAGGACATACTGGCGGCAAAAGACATTGCCGACGATATCCATCGATTGTCTCTGCAACTGGGGCACGGGGGTGATGTGACCGATGAGGTGGTCAGCCACCTTTTCAATCAGCCCGATTACAACGATACCTATCGCAGCATCGCAGCATGGCTCTATTATCGGACGGATGCCTGTTTCTTGCAGGATGCCGACAATCTGATCATGAAAACGGATGACCTGGTAACGGTGCTGGAGTTTCTCAGGGAAAAATTTCCGACAATTTCACGCGTCACGACCTATTCCCGATCACGAACCGTGATCCGAAAGTCCGTTGATTCCCTGAAGCGGATCAGAAATGCCGGCCTGGATCGTGTCCACATCGGATTGGAAACCGGGTACGATCCACTTCTGAAATTGATGAAAAAAGGGGTTACCGCCCAGCAGCAGATTGAAGCCGGGCGAAGAGTGAAAGAGTCCGGCATGGAACTGTCCGAATACGTCATGCCGGGCCTCGGTGGCCAAGAAATGTGGCGGGAACATGCCGTGGAAACCGCAAAGGTCCTCAACCGGATCAATCCGCACTTTATTCGATTGCGCAGCCTGAGGGTCCCCCGCAGGATTCCCCTTTACAATAAAATGACTGACGGCTCGTTTACAATGCAGACCGATGACATGCTGGCCGCAGAAATCAAACTTTTTGTCGAAACCCTCGACGGTATTACCAGCACACTCACCAGCGATCACATCATGAACCTGCTGGAGGAAGTTCGCGGCAACTTTCCGGAAGACAAGGAAAACATGCTGAACGTGATCCGTAAATACCAGGAGCTGGATGATACCGATCGTCTTATCTTCAGGACCGGCCGCCGGGGAGGCACTTACACATCAACCAAAGATCTCGGAACCGATCCGGAAACTTATCAAAAGATCAGGAACCTGATTGAACAACTGCAACAAAGCGAGGGCTCGCAGGGGGTCGAAAAATTTCTGAGCGAAATGGTCGACAGGTACATTTGAAAAATGCGGACAAAATAAAAGAGGACGGAAAGGATTATCGCGGTCTCAAACGATGAAAACCATCAGAATTCTGGGGACAGGGTCCCATGTTCCGCCAAAGATATTGACCAACGACGATCTGGTTGATCTGGGTCTCGATACCACCGATGAATGGATAAGCAAGAGGACCGGTGTCCGTGAAAGGCGCATAGCGGAACCAAACGTGGCCGCTTCGGATCTCGGTTATGAAGCCTCACTCCGGGCGCTTGAAATGGCCGGTATGTCCCCCCGAGACCTGGATCTCATCATCGTGGCCACCATCACCCCGGATACCTGCTGTCCGTCCGCTGCAAACTGGCTGCAGGCCAAATTGAACGCTTCCCAAGCGGTTACCTTCGATGTCACGGCGGCCTGTTCCGGTTTCATTTTCGGCCTCAATGTCGCCGAGCAATATTTGAAGAACAAGACGTGCCGATACATTCTGGTTGTGGCGTCGGAAATTATGACCCGAACGTTGAACTGGCAGGACCGTTCGACATGCATCCTATGGGGCGATGGCGCCGGTGCGGCAATTCTTAGCCTGGGTGAGGTTGGCCCGGAAGTCCTGTCGACCCATGTCCACACAGATGGCGCCAATGGAAAAGATCTCCTGCTCCCTGGCGGGGGCTCCAAAACAACGCCCATTTGCCACGAAAGTGTCGACAAAGGGCTTCACAGCCTGAACATGATCGAAGCCAACCTGAGTTTCCGTGTGGCGGTAAGGTACTTTATGGATTCGATCATAGAGGCCGCAGCCCACAACCATGTCGAAGTCGCTGACATCGCCTGGTTCATACCACATCAGGCCAACATCCGGATGTTTCAGTACATCGCCCAGTCTATGAAAATTCCCTTTGAGAGATTCTACCTGACCTTACACAAATACGGCAACATTTCCTCAGCCTCTTGTGCCATTGCTCTTGACGAAGCCATTCGCGACGGCAGCATAACGTCGGGGGATCTCATCTGCATGCCGGTCTTCGGCGGCGGGCTGACCTGGGGATGTGCCCTGATTCGCTGGCACTGAAAGCGCTAACCGTCCCTATCGTTGCCGGATACCGCCACCCGGATCGGCAGGCGGATCCGAATATTCAAAGAGAAGCATACCCCATTGAAGGATATTCATCAGGCGCACCTGTGCGCGGCTACTGCAGGCCATCTTAACCACCAGTAAAAGAGATCCCGACCCAAAGGCGGAGTGCTGTGGCGGACCGCCGAATCTCGCAACGGGTGAATGTTGCTAGCCCGAAGGGAGCGGAAATGGGGGCTGACGCCTGCTGAAAGACATCAGTCTTTGCGGGGCCATTCGACGTCGTTGCGCTCCTCGACGGCATAGCAGAAACGATCCCAATCGAACTCCCTGTTACTGATGGGGCAGCGCAATTTGACTTTGCGGTCGGTCACATTGACAACTTCCCAGTCACCTTTGCGCGGACCTTCCGCAATATGTATCTTCTGGCCACCTGAGAAGGGGTAGGGTTTGAAGATAATGACTGTCTGATTTCCCACTTGCACAACTCCGTTTGGTAATGCCATCAGGCAAATTTATTGCCGAGCGCCTTACCGTAATCCTGGCAGGCCCGCCGGCCATCATCGGTCGGAACAATACTTTCTTTCAGATTTAGCGCACCCAAATCAATCATGTCCATTTTGTAAACATGCTGCATGGTATCGTAAATCATCTGCGCCGATTCCCCGCTGTGGGTGTAGGAACCGAAAGAACCGCCTATCTTACCGACCATATTGTTTTTCTGGGCCAGAAAAAGAAAGGTCTTCATACCGCCGGTCAAATCTCGGTGGTATGTGGGGCAGCCAAAGACATAGCCGTCGTAACCTTTTAATGCCTTTTCGTTTTTTATTTCCGCAAGTTTGACCACATCGACCTCATGCCCGGTGATCCGTATACCCTCGGCAATATATTCGGCCATTTTTCCGGTGGTGCCGGTTCGGCTGACATAAGCGATGAGAACCTTCTTCATTCCTGACCTCCTTTTTTGTTGAACAGCGGGTTGATGTCTCCCCGGCCGGTGCCATCGACACCGACCGGTTCGTAAAAGCTTTAACATCAATTCGCAGCCGGCATCAATATTTTTTTCGGATCGGCGTCACGCGGGATTGTTTCCCAACCCATGCTGACCTTAGATGATCAGGGAACCGATCGTCCGCCATGGCACTAACTAAACAGAGGGCGGCCAAAGCAGCCGCCCTCTGTGTGGTTCAATCCGCTGTTCTAATGGACGGTGATCCGTTTGGGCTTACTTTTTTCGGATTTGGGAATTTCAACCTTCAGCACACCGTCTTTGTATTCGGCTTTTATCGCCTCTGGATCAACCTCGCCAGGCAGGGCAAATGATCTCAGGAAACGCCCATGGGCTCTTTCGACGACATAAACGTTTTTCTCTTTTTCTTCTTTGTCGACGGAGCGCTCACCGGTCAAGGTGAGAATGCCGTCCTTAACGGAGATATCGATATCTTTTTTATCCACACCCGGCATTTCGGCTTGTACGACAATGCTCTCGTCGTTGTCGTAGATATCAACAGCCGGTTTCCAGTTAGACAGTGAGAGACTGTCATCTCCGAGAGATGTGGGCATGAAAGAATCATTAAACATGCGGTTGATCCGATTTCGCAAGCCGAACATATCGTGCATTGGATTCCATCTGACAAGTTCCATTGTTAACCTCCTCATTGGTTAGTTTCAGCGGCGGTCGAGTTGACCGTCCGATAGATCTTTCAACCCAAAATAATTCAATCCAGATTAATGTCAATATAGTAACATTACTTTTTTATAAAAATTAATTTGGTAATTATTGGGGCTGTTTTTGTGAAGTCAAATATCAAACGCGTACTGCACAGATATGGACATTTCGAGAGAGGATCGAGGAAATGTAATAGGGGGGTCGATGATTATCCCCTGCGAACGCTAGCCGCAGGGTTTGGTCCACCGAATAAGGCCGGAGCCCTTATCTTTTCAGATCGGGTTCCGGCCCGCGGTATTCAGCCTGCACTGACCGTGATTTTTCTGGGAGTGGCTTTCTCCACTTTCGGCAGGGTCAGACGCAGGACCCCATGTTCCATCTTGGCATCGATCTTGGTCTGGTCGATCACCTCGGACAAGGTGAATTGCCGATAATACTTGCCGACCGCATATTCGATCATGAGGTCACTTTCGTCCGGAGCTTGAATCGATTCGATTTCCCCAATTAGTGTCAGGGTATCATCACGCAGATCAATGTCGATATTCTTGGATTTCACACCCGGCATATCTGCCATAAGAATGAGCGCTTTTTCGGTTTCAAAAATATCGACGCTGGGTGTAAAGACCAGACCGGGCTTGGTCTGTTCTGCAGAAGAAGAAACTTCCTTCTTTTCCTTGACCTTTATTTCATTTGATACTGTATTCGCCATTGCCGGTTTCTCCTTTAATCTTTTGGTGCGGATTTCGAGACATCCATAGAGTCCACTAAATCACTTCAATCTGCCGCGGCTTCGCCCTTTCGGCTTTTGGTACAACGATTTCCAGGATACCGTCGGTCATTTTGGCCGTTATTTTGTCGGCGTCGATATCTCCGGGAAGCGCGATTGCCCGGGAAAATCGCCCGGCATCACGCTCACGTCGATGGTAGCGCGCCGACGTCTCTTCCTCCGCAATTTTTCTCTCTCCGCTTATTGACAAGGAGTTACCCGCCGTCTGAATGTCAAGGTCTGACGGTGTCACCCCAGGTAATTCAGCTCTAAGAAAGAAATGATCCCTGGTTTCAGTTACGTTTACCGGAGGAAATACCCCGGCGCGTTCACGAACATTGGACAACTCCGACCACTCGTTGAAGATCCGGCCAATCTTTCTCTTCAGATAATCGGTTTCATCGGATCCCCTGCCGGCATTCAATCCGGGTAGTCCGTACACCCTTCTGTAAAACATTTTTTGATCCTCCTGTTAAAGGTTTGCTCTGGAATGTGTCTAAAGTGCCGCCTGGTCATTGACACCCACCCGATTTCACTGAAAAGGTAAATACTAATTAGATATTGTCAATAATAGGCAAAAACTGATTTATACATTAGTTTTTAATTTTTTTTATTTTAGTAATGGCAGCCAGGCTCATCGTTAGACCGGGAAACCATTTTTTTAATGTGCCGCGGCATGGCGAGTCTTCGCGGCAACGTAAATTGAGATGCAGGCTGGTCTTGGGGATGGCCGTCCATGTCGGCTACCGCCGGGCTGAGAAAGATCGGCACGAGTTGACAGTGTCGCGCAACCCGGGTATAATTAAGCATAAAATGTTGGAGGTCAGAGGACACTTGCACTCATCCGGTACGTATGTAGAAGCGCTCCGCCAATCAGGATTGAACCGTCGCCGTTTCATTAAAATCGGACTGTTGTCCGCGATCGCGGCTTCCCTCAGTCCGGTTAAGGTTGTCGAAGCGATCGCCCAAAGCCTACCCTCCACCAGGCGTCTTTCATTTTTCAATACCCACACCGCGGAAGTACTGGAGATTTGCTATTGCCGGAATGGTTCTTACTCTCCCAACGCACTGAGCAAAATCAACCACATCCTGCGCGACCATCGCACCGGAAACATCAGGGCCATCAAGCCCCGGCTTCTCGACATCCTTCATACCCTGGCGAATCGACTTGACCCCCCCGGCCCTTATCACATCATTTCGGGGTATCGGTCACCGGCCACAAATGCCGTATTGCGCAAAAAGACGACGGGAGTGGCCCGCCGCAGTTTTCACACACTGGGCATGGCCATTGACATCCGTATCCCCGGTTTCAGGACAAAAGGACTGCTTGCAGAAGCTTTGGAACTCAAGGCTGGTGGTGTCGGCTACTATCCCGAATCCGATTTTATCCATCTGGATTGCGGACCCGTCAGGCACTGGTAGTTCGCGAACGTCGTATTTGGCCTGGAGATGCAGAACCGATCACCTCCAACTTAACTCGATGGCCATGTAGCGGACACGATATCGAGGTGTTTTCTTTCCTTCAAGCCGATGCTCGGCGGCCTTTCTTTCAGAGCCACATCCAGCAGTGGATCCCTCCCGTAAATATCATCGCGAAAGTGGGTCCTTCCCAGATGATCCACCCAGGCGGTCCAATAAAGCAGGTGAACGGGCACGGGCTTGCCGAGCCGTACAATTATGTTACCCGCCTCACTTTCAATGGCCTTGAGGATATTCTTACGGGTCCATTTCGGATCATCTTTCAACAGATAACCTGCCAAATCCAATGGCCTTTCCAGGCGGATACAACCCGAACTGAAGCTACGGGAATTTCGCTTGAAAAGCTTTCGGCTGGGGGTGTCGTGCAAGTAGACGGCATATTTGTTCGGCAACATAAACTTGATCCGTCCCAGATCATTGAACGGACCCGGTTCTTTTCTGAGTTTGAAAGCAAAGTTGCGCATCGTAACCTTGGACCAGTCGACTGAATGAGGATCTATCTCCCGGGCGTTTTCCTCCCAGCTTTCGAACACTATGATCCGTTTCTTGATCAGATAATCAGGGTCTCGCCGGGCTTTGGGAAGAATGTCTTCGACGGCTATTTTCCGTGGAATATTCCAGTACGGATTGATGACAAGATATTTGAGGTCGGCGCTGAAGACCGGCGTGCGCCGGTAATCCCGTCCCACGACCACCCGCATGCCCCATTGGGGCTGGCCGGCAACTACGACCGTCAGGTTGAAATCGGCAATATTTACCAGAATATGGGGATCGCCGAGATCATGGGGAATCCAGCGCCAGCGCTCGAGGTTCAATTCGATCTGCCGAACCCTCACATCCACGGGAACGTTCAGCGCCGCCAAGGTCACCGCATCGATCCTACCGCTCTCGGGTAACCCATGGCGGGCCTGAAACCGCCTTATACCTTCCTCCAGAAGATCGTCAAACAGATAGCTGCCCTCGGAGGACTCGGCAACAGGTTCAAGGTCACCGGTCGACCCGAGACGCTCTCTCAATTGGTCGACGTGCATACCGAAATCACCCTTTTGCCATGACTGGTGCTTGCCCAAAAGCGGCCAACCACCGAAGGCCGCAATCTCCCGGTAGCGATCCAGCGCCGATTTTAATGCGTGGTAGCCATGGTGGGGGGGCCTCAGACTGTCGAGGCTCGTCTCGATCTGATCGGATTCTAAAGCGGACGCCAGGATTTGGGCCAGATCGGCTTCCGGGTGATAGACAGTCCATTCGGTATGAATGGTTTCGGCGTTCACCCGACCGGCCATCAAATGGGAACCCAACATCAAAAAAGCATCGGTGAGGAGCAAGTCGAGGTCCACGAGAGTCTCTGGGTCGGTCGGCGTCTCACAGAGACGGTTCTCTATAACGCTATCGAGCAGCATATCGATTTTGTCTGCGTGATAGTCGGCCGTCCTCAAACCGTCACGGTCGGCGACGCGAATCGCCCGCATCAAAGATTCCGCTGTTGACAGTGAACGCTGGTTTACCCATGCCGGCCGATATCCGCGGCGGGCGTAAAAAAGCGGAAGATCGGCAATCCCGCAGATCAGCTCATCGCGGCACGTAAACCGTTCCTGCCGTTGCTCCATTCTGATTTTCTCGCGCAAAATCACGCGCAGTTCATCAGTGATCGGCGCCCCAGCCCATGCGCCTGTCTCCATACCGACCCCGCTCAAGATGAGCAGAACCGTCGCAACATACCGCATGTGTTTTCGCAGTTTGGTTACGGGTCTCAATTTTGATCCCTGTCCTTACTTATGCTTCATTTAATCTATCACTCAAGATGTGTGCCCAGCAGGCGACAGTCAACGGAACCTTTCCCAAACATCCAGCAAGTGCATTCGCCCTGGAATCACCGGAATGATACCCAACTCTAATCTAATTATTTTGTGCCTATCTGCAAACATACCGCCCGTTCGTGTTCCGAATGGTTTTCCGCGAAACGCGGGCAGCCGCCAGCATATTTACACGCAGTGAACTCCGGTCTTTCGCCGGGCGCCCTTACGTAAGAAGTTGCCCTGAAGACCCCACGATCGCTTATCTCACCTTCCGCTTTAAAATACAGGAAAACTTCGCGGCGGCTCATTTACATTCCCATGAAGGTATTTATGTTTCTATAAAAGATCCCAAGCCATTATCTGGAAAGGAGACCATTTATGGAACTGAAAAAGATCCTGTGGCCGACGGATTTATCCGGGCGGGCCGAAAAAGCGCTTCCCTACATCAATTCGTTGATCGAGAAATACAACACGGAGGTCCACGTTCTCTATGTCATCGAAGATATCGCCAACCACAAGTCCTGGTATGGTGCTTTTGAGAAGGAGACGATAAGCAAAATCGTCAAATGGGAGGAGAAAACCGCCAAGGAACGATTGGACAGCCTTTGCTCCAATCACCTCCATGGGTGTCCCCTGTACATCAAACATGTCGCCGTCGGAGATCCGGCCCAGGAAATCCTGAATTTGGTCGAGAAAGAAAAAGTGGATGCTATCGTTCTCACCACCCGCGGCGGCAAAGGACACTATAAGTTCGGCAGCACGGCCGATAAAGTGGTGCGCAATGCCCCGGTGCCGGTCATCACCATCCCGGTCGATCAAGATCCGGACACCTGATCGTTCGGATGTGGATCCACGCAGAATCTGATTCAAAAATCGAAGGTGATACCTTGGGCCAGCGGCAATTCATCGGACCAGTTAATGGTACAGGTTTGCCGCCGCATGTAGGCTTTCCAGGCATCCGAACCGGCCTCCCGGCCCCCGCCGGTATCTTTTTCGCCACCGAACGCCCCGCCGATTTCGGCACCGGAGGTACCGATGTTGACGTTGGCAATACCGCAGTCACTGCCGCGATGACTCAAAAAATATTCCGATTCTCCGAGATCACGCGTAAACACGGCCGATGACAAGCCTTGGGGCACACCGTTCAGGTAGGCCATTGCCTCCGCCATGGTGTTGTATTTGATAAGGTACAATAGGGGCGCAAATGTCTCTTCCCTTACAACCGGCATGTCAGCCCGGGCTTCACAGAGGCATGGGGTAACATAGGTTCCGGCATCGTAGAGACCGCCACTGAGCACCTCACCGCCGTAAAGCACGTTGCCGCCCTGGTCTCTGAGCATTTGCAGCGCCGTCTGCATGGCTGCGGTTGCCTTCTTGTCGATGAGCGGTCCCATGAGGATACCTTCCGCCAGGGGATCACCGATGCTGATTTGCCGGTAGCTTTTGATAAGGGCGGTCGTCAACCGGTCGTATACATCCGCGTGTACGATCAGGCGTCGGGTCGTCGTGCAGCGCTGGCCGGCTGTCCCCACCGCACCGAAAACGATCGCCCTGACCGCAAGTTCGAGATCGGCACTGGGGGTCACGATGATGGCATTGTTGCCCCCCAGCTCGAGGATGGCTTTTCCCAGCCGGGCAGCCACCGCCTGCGCAATATGCCGGCCCATGCTGACGCTGCCTGTAGAAGAGATGAGCGGTACCCGCCGGTCGTGGATCAGGGCGTCACCGACCTCGTCACGACTCCCGATGACCAGATTGAGAATCCCCGGGGGTAAACCATTTTGCTCCAGCACCGGCCAGATGATCTTCATGGTCGCAATCGCGGTCAGAACCGCTTTGGACGATGGCTTCCATATGACGGTATCTCCGGCGGCAAGGGCAATGAGGGCGTTCCAGGACCAGACCGCCACTGGAAAATTAAACGCGGTGATCACCCCAACCGGTCCCAGCGGATGCCATTGCTCGTACATCCGGTGATCAGGCCTTTCGCTGTGCATGGTCGCCCCGTAGAGAATCCGTGACTGCCCGACGGCAAAATCGGCCATGTCGATCATCTCCTGGACTTCCCCTTCACCTTCGGCCCTTATTTTTCCCGTCTCCAAGCTGACCAAAGCCCCCAGTTCTTCTTTTCTGGCCCGCAGCGTGCCGCCGATCTGCCGGACGATGTCTCCACGCCGGGGGGCCGGTACCCTGCGCCAGGTTTCAAACGCTTCTACGGCCTGCACAGCAACCGTCTCATACTCTTCCCGACTGGCCGATCGAACGGTACCGATCTGCCGGCCGTTAATGGGCGATACGGCTTTCAGAACCGATCCCTTGCAACGCAGCGGTATCCCGGTCCCGGCACCGGACTGTTCATTTTTTAGGTCAAAGGCATTCAGGATCGATTCCATTTGGTTACACTCCTCATTTCAATTCGTTTGGTTGACCGGTGCAACGAGCAACGGCGCCGTCGTCGAAAGTTAGCAATCGACGTCGATTTTACCGGTATAGCGTCATGTCCCAGGACGGTTGCGGTAATCAAGACGTGTCCAGGCTCGTATTTACGATCCATTGCATGGCAACAGCCCGGTTGGAGAAGAGCCAGGTAATGCCCCGATTCAATTCCCGAAACAGACAATTTTTTGAGTCAACAAAGCCCGTCCCCGTTGCCTGACCCAGTTTGCTATGCTTATTCACGGTGGAGTCGGTCATCATGACGTAATGCCCCAACAGCCCGCCCAAACCTCTTGTCGCAACCAGCTTGCTCATAGCGCCGATATTGACCTGCGCGACCGGCAGCAGTGCCCGTTCGGGCACAAAGCCGATAAGGTCGAATAGTTTCGGGGCCAGAGATATCAAATGAAAATCACGTCGGGGAGCGAGGCTGCTGAAAATTCTTTCAAGACACCGCCGCTGATACTCGGGATCCGGATATGGCTCTGCCTTCAATTCGACCATGAGGTGTATGCGTCCGCCGAATGCCTCGACCACCTCTTCAAGGTGCGGAATCAGCGGTTGCGTTTGCCGCAGCACCCGGTAGGTTGACTGCCGGATATGTAGGCCGGTACCAAAGAGCCGCCGGGTGTCCGGGTCATGGATGACGACCGGCTGCAGGTCCCGGGTCCAGCGCACATCGAATTCGATTCCCCACACACCGCCGGCGACGGCGGCCTCAAAAGCGGGAACCGTGTTTTCCAACACACCGGGATTTTCGTGATCACCACGATGGGAGATCAAACGACAGTGTTTTAGCCGTTTAACATTGGGAACAGGCTGCGGGAAACGCCGGTACAATACATCAGCGGCCCTGATAAAAGCGTTCTCGATCAAGCTGTGGAGGCGCATGCGAAAGGAATCTCAGCGTACGGGATCACTCTTGAAACCGGAAGCAGGTAAAAAAAACGGAGACCAAGGCCGCGTGCCTACCCGACGACCAGAATCGAGGCATCCGGCACCAGATGGAGAACTTTGTTAGAAATACTTCCCATGAAATAGTCTTTTATGCTTGAGATGCCGCGACGACCCAGCACAACCAGATCATACCCGGTGCGTGCTTCGTCGGCAATATCGCGGGCAATACCTTTGTTTTTCGGCTCAGCCTTTATGGTGATATTCTCCGTTTTAAATCCGGCATCTCTGAGCGTACCGGCAGCTTTTGCAAGGGCCGTCGAAACCAAATCTTTCTTTTTTTCCTCAAGAGCACAGAAGGCCTGCTGCTGTGACTTGAAGTAGGGGGTCAATTCCGGGCTTTGCATGTCACACAGTGCAGCGGTGTCCTGCAACACGGTAAACAGGGTCACACGATGTTCCGGAGCAAAGGTTTGGGCCACGTATTGCACAGCGCGCATCGCATTTTCTGAATCGTCAAAAGCAATCAAGATATTCTGTCCCATCACCTATAGCCTCCTTTGATCAATCGGTTGGTTTGGTACAATTCGGATGCCAGCGCCTCCCACAATCCTGTCGTGCCCGTGAATGCACCCGGTTCATCATTGGCATTGCGTCAACTATTTCTAATGTTTTACGTCAGGGAAGGCGCAAAAATCAACCTAAAATAATGCTGGAGAGCTGCGGCCGCAAAACTCGACACCAGCGCAACCGGCGGCACCTTGCTCTATTGACCTGCCGGGTACATTTCTCTATAATGCGACAGGTCATTCTTCTTCTTGGCATCAACGGGACATCTCGGAAGGTGGTATGGCATGCTCGACAAGTTCGATCTTTGTATCATCGGCAGCGGCCCGGCAGGTTTTGCCGGGGCAATGCGGGCACTCGATTTGGGCAAGCACGTGTGTATCGTCGAAGGCGACCAGATCGGCGGGACAGGCGTCATGTGGGGAGCCCTTTCGTCAAAAACCATGTGGGAGTTGGCCAAAGACTATGACGTTGCCGCAAAGGTCGATCGCGGTTACCGCAGTGCAGGCCTGACCGTCGACTACACCGCAGTGCGCAATACGGTTATACAGGCGGTTAAAGAAAAACAGTACCAGATGCTCTCCCAGCTGGAAACATATTCTTCCGAACGTTGGAAGGGCCAGGGATCGATCACTTACAAAAGAGGATGGGGAACCTTCCTTTCACGCGATGCAGTGGAAGTAAAATACGAGGACAACCATAGTGAAGAGATCCGGGCCGATTACTTCTTGATTGCCACGGGCTCCAAACCGCGGAATTTTCCCCAAATCAAGACCGACCAAGACCGGGTCCTTAACTCTGATGGCATTCTCAACCTGAAAGAATTCCCCAAGCGTTTGGTTATCATCGGCGCCGGGATCGTTGGATGCGAATACGCGACGATTTTCTCCAATTTCGACCAAACAAAAGTATACCTTGTCGATCATCAGGAACGTATCATTCCCTTCGAAGATGAAGATGTCAGCCTCTATGTCAGCCGGAATCTTCAAATGAACGGTGTCGACATTTACCATTCCGCCATTTTGAGGACCATCAACGCACGGCCGCAGCACCTCGAAGTCATTCTTGACTTTGCTGACGGCCATTCGGAAGTCGTGGAGGCCGATGCCGCCCTTGTTTCCATCGGACGCACCCCCAACATGGAGGGGTTGAATCTTGACCGCCTGGGAATCGTAACGGACGACATGGGGTACCTCTCCTGTGACAACAACTGCCTCATCAAAGACAACGTTTACGCTGCCGGCGACGTGACGCGCCATCCGGCCCTTGTGAACATTGCCGAAACCGAAGCCCGTTACGCCGTCAAACATATGTTTAACGCAACCAGATGGCCCCTCAAGTACACCAATATGTCGACGGTCATGTTCTTCAAACCGGCGGTCGCCGCTGTGGGGCTCAATGAACAAACCTGCCGCAAAAAAGGGATTCCTTATCGGGTGGCGGTTTATTCAAATGCTCTGCTGACCCGCGCCATCGCCATGCGGGCATCGGACGGTTTCGTCAAAATCATCGTCAGCGACGATGATAAAGAAATGATTCTGGGTATGCGGGCCGCCGGCCCTCAGGCATCGACCACGATCATGTCCATCGCTCTATTGATGGATCAGGAAAAAGGCATTCACGACGTGCTCAAATCGGTGCATCCGCACCCGACTATGTCGGAAAATATCCAGGAATGCTTGCGGGTGCTCCTCGGTAAATCAGTTTACAAACCCCATGCCTTCCCCAAATTTATCCAGATCCGTCGATGGCACCCGGATCACGGAAATACGGCATGAGTCCCTATTGACCGGCCGGCACATCAGCCGCTGTCGCCGCCAACGCTGCCGAAGGCCCTGAGTGGGCCCCGTCGGCCGGTCAACCCGGTGATCGGTACCGAACGTCAGACGATCACCCGGTGCCATAAAGCACGATCGCGGACCGAACGATTATTTCAGACGGACACCTGAATCTCACACTGCCGACCGACCCAGCGCACACCTGTCGGAACCACCGCCGTTGCGCCTGCCTCCTGTTTCGGTCAACACAATTGGCTTGTACCGCGCCGGAAACTCGCTTTTCAGAATGTTGATGTACGTAGTGCCGCCACGACAAGGCAAATACATTGAAACGAATCCGGTCATGCGCACTTTGAGTCGATCATTTAGCCATATGGGCTAGCCGAGTGCTTTTCATCATCCTTTTAATAAGACTGTTTAGGCAGCCTCAATGGACACAAACCTGGACACAATCCTTTGCGCAGTCGACTTTTCGAAATTCTCGAAACCGATTGTCGATTATGCGACCGGCCTCGCCCAGGGATTCGGGGCCCGTGTAACGGTGTTTCACGCCCTGAGTTTTCCGCGCACCCCGCTACAGGGGGATTCAGACGGCAGGCCGGGAACGGCAGTGCCGGAACAGGTCTCGACCGCTCGCGCCCGGATCGAGGCATTGATGGCTGACCGGCCGGTCCGTTGGGATTCTGTGGTTCGCTGCGGTGATGCCGTGGATGCCATTGTCGATTATACCGAGGCCAATGACGTCGGGGTCGTACTGGCCGCCAGTTACGGTCTGTCGGGCTGGAAACGTCTCCTGCTGGGCACTGTCGTCGAAGCGCTGTCCCGCACACTCAACCGGCCGCTTCTGGTGGTCCGGGCCCCTCGAAAAAAAAGAGCGCGAGCTCCTGAGCCGGGACAGCTGCGGCTGAAAAATATCCTGATCTGCTGCGACTTGAGTTCAAGCAGCCTTTCCCTCTACCCATACGGGGAAAAATTCGCCCGACACTTCGATTCCCAGCTGCACATCATTCATGCGATGGAGACCCCGGTTCAAGAAGAACTGCTCGACCCGACCACCGCACCTTACGCTGAGGTCCAGCAGCGATTGCAGGCACAGCTGCATGAACGTTTAAGAAATCAAATGCCTGCGAATTTCCGTCAAGGCGCCGCTGTAACAACGGCGGTTATCCCGGGAAATTCTGAAGACAGCTTGCGAGACTATGCGGCCGGGCACGCCATCGACCTGATCATTGTGGGAGTGCGCCCGCGCGGCTCATTCCAGAAGATCTTGATCGGTTCAACTACGGAATCGATGGTCAGACATGCCCCCTGCCATGTGCTCACCATTCCCTGCGGGGCGGGTGAAAAATGACAAAACATGCTGGAATGCTGCTTGCAGATACCGACACCCCGCTAAAGCTTCTGAAGCGTGATAGCGTTTTTAAAAAACCCAATGGATAGAAAAGGCGGCACCGCGATGCCCGGTACAGCCATCGTACGCGACCGTAGATTCCTTAACCACAGAACCGGAAACGGTCATCCGGAAACCCCTCGGCGAATAGAGGCAATTTACACCATGCTGGATCAGCCTGGAATGGCCGGCCGTTTTGAGACCATCGAATCCCGCCTGGCTGAAGAAGCGGAAATCCTGTTGGTCCATTCACCCGAATACCTGAAAAAAATCGCGGCCACGGCAACCCGCGAGTACACCGCCCTGACCCCCGACACCATCGCCTGCGCCGGTTCATACGAAGCCGCCCGTCTGGCTGTCGGCGGGCTGCTTCAGGCGATTGCCGAAGTGGCCTCCGGCCGTTACGCCAATGCATTCGCCCTGGTGAGACCTCCCGGGCATCATGCGGAAATGAACCGGGCCATGGGATACTGCCTGTTCAACAACGCGGCTTTGGGCGCGGCCTATGCGCGTCATATCCTCGGCATGGATCGCGTGCTCATCCTGGACTGGGATGTCCACCATGGTAACGGCACCCAGCACATTTTCGAAAGGGACGACACCGTTTTTTTCTTCTCCATCCATCAATACCCGCTCTTTCCCGGCACCGGCAGCTTCACCGAAACAGGGCTCGGCAGAGGCGAGGGTTTTACGGTCAACATTCCGCTTGCGAGAGGCTACGGTGACCGCGAGTATGCCGCAATTCTGAGCGCGCTTTTGCCTGCGCTGGCGGCCGAATTCAAACCGGATATGATCATTGTCTCCGCGGGCTTCGATGCCCATGCCACCGACCCCCTTGGCGGAATGCGTCTCTCTCCGGCTGGATTTGCAGCATTGACCCGCTGCCTGATGGAAATTGCGGACGCCTGCTGCCATGGCCACCTCGTGCTGGTTTTGGAAGGCGGCTATGATGTCCGGACCATCGGCGACAATGTCATGGCGGTTCTGGATGAACTTTCCGGCAAGACCACTTGCCGGGTGGCCGAACTGGCAGACGTCGCCAACAGCAAGAAAGTTCTCTATGCCCTTAAGCGCAGTGTAAATGTTCACCGCAGATATTGGAAATGCCTGTCCCGCCCTCTGGAAATCCGCTGCGCCGAAAAAAGGTTTCAAATATAAGCGTGTGACAAATGTTGGGGGGACTATGGACAAAATTAAAATCATGCAGGCATCGGTTCGAAAGTGGAACCGGATAATTGCCGGGAAGGGCTCAGACGGCGGAATACTGGACTGCCCTCCTTGTAGAATATACTACATGCTGGTCTGTACCGGCTGTCCCATCTCTGCGCACACCGGTAAGAAGTTTTGCAAAGGGAGCCCTTACGGGCGCTGGTACTGGCATCAGAACAATGTGCATGGTCACATCCGGAAAAAGGTTTACTGCCCGGAATGCCTCAAGCTGGCAACCGACATGCGCGATTTCATGATCGAGATCGTTGAGGACCTGAAAGCTAAAAAAGACCAAACCTGAAAACAACGATGCATCGGTGGACCATTGCCATCTCCACGGCTGTTTATCGATCGCATCCGGCAAAACCGGAAAATGGCTTAGAAGTTTGGTTCAAGGTCAAGGCGGAATCCCGTATCCCCGCAGTGCGGATCTTCCCGCCTGATCGATTCTTCTTTGTGGGTCGCAGCCCGCAGGCATACTCAAGTGTGTCGAGGACTTGAGATGAGTCCTCAACGCCGAGACTTGTCCGCCTTTGGTGGATTTATCCGCCCGCCTGAGGCGGGTAAACCTCTGGAGGAGTTGTCCGCCTTTGGCAGATTGGGCTAAATGACTTGAGATACCTTCCAATAATCATCCCTTCAGGAATTTGTTAACTCTTGGAACGGTTACACCTTGGCGGTCACCCCGGCTACACTGGAGGTTTAAGGATGATTATTAGGGAAACGATATGGCCATGTGAAGGGCGTGTTGAAGCCGATGACAGAGGAAGATCGTGAGCGATTTGCTGAACGGTGAATCCGCCGCATTGGCGACGGTTGCGGAACTGGTGATTCTGTGCCTGGCCGGCTTTATTTTCTCCCGCCGCCGCGGCAACACCTATGCCGAGGCTTGTGCCTACGGACTGGTAGCGACGCTGATGACACTCTCTTTTTTACTACAGCTGATGTTTCTAGTGCGGTTGCCGAACGCCTCCATCCTCTTCGAATTTCTCTTGACGCTCCTCGCATCCAGGTATGTTCTAAGGCACCGCATAGAACTACTGCGTGGCTGGACGGCCGTGCGGGCTCTTTATTCAGGGAGCCCCCTGGTGTGTACGGCCATCGGCCTCCCGCTGGTCTATCTGGCCCTCCAGGCCCTCATCATTCCGCCCACTGCCACTGACTGGCAGCCCCTTGGCCAGGTCATGGAATACAATCGTCATCGCACACTGTTTAATACCGACATCCCCGGCTTGCCGACCCCTTTATCCCAGACGTTTTCGCCGCTCAACATATGGATCCTTCCGTCCCTTTTTCTTCGGTTTCAGACCGATTTAGGCATCGGTTTACTTGGATTCATGGCGTATCTTGCCATCGGGTTCAGCGTCTACGCTCTTTCACGCCGATATGCCTGGCCACCGACAGCCGCCATGACGTCGATTGTCGTCATCAGCCTGCCGCGGCTGGTTTACTTGTCTACATCACCCGGTTTTGAAATCATCCCGGTGGCCACGGCCCTGTTCTGCTTGCTGACTGCTTTTCGAGCCGTCGAATCTCCGAATCTTCAAGACCTGTACCTTCTGGTGCTGGGTGTCCTATTCATGATCTCCGGCAATTTCATGAATTTAGTCTTTCCTCTTGTTTTGGCACCCCTTGCATGCATCCTGCTCTTCCGACGCCACGGTGCGACCACATGGTGGAAAATGATCACCTCCCGTCCCTATCTGCTGCTGATGTTTTTCATACCGGCGGCAATCTTTTCCCAACTTTGGCTGCTTCTCATTGGTATAACCGCTGCCGGAAACAGTTCGGCGCTGCCGGTTTCAGCGCCTGTCGCATTTAATAGCGACGGCATACAAGGCGCGCTGGCCAATGCGTTGCGCTATGCCCTGCAAAGCATCCATTTCACCCGACCGGTGGACAATCTATTGAATTGGTCGACCGGATTTTCGCTCACTGGAACACTACAAAAAATCAACGATAGCCTGGTGATGCCGATCTTCGGAAATCGCGGCGCAGCCGCAGGTTTCCGTATCTCTTGGATACCGGATGAAAGATTGTCCTGGTTTGGGCCGTTCGGTTTCCTGTTGATCCTGCCGGCCGTGGGCTACGCCGTCAGACGAGCACCGCGGCGTTTGAAAGCCGTATCTATTGCGCTGATCGGATATATTTTTCTCGTTTCCCTCATACCGGCCTGGCACCCAGAAAATGTCCGCTATTTTGATGTTTTTTTTGTTTACGGTGGCATATGCGTCGCATTTTTTCTGCCGCCCTGGCGTCTGAGCAGAAGTCGGCGCAGGGTTCTGGTGGTCATCAGTGCCAGTCTGCTGCTGTATGCCGGCATTTGCAATAACCAAAAACCGGCGTTTGGTTTTTTGACCGAAGAATCAACTGGCAGTATATGGCAGACATCCGATTGGGGCCGGAATCGTTTCTGGGCCGCAAGGGAAATATACGGCGACGGGCGACTTGAAGCAGTGCGCAAACTGGTCGCGGCCGACAATCGCTTATGGTTGATATACACAGAATATTCTCGAGCCTATCCTTTCCTGCTGGCTTTTCCGAGTGCCCGCTCCCTTCCGGCGATGGATGTCAGCCCCGAGACAATCGAACTCCTGCGGAAAGTGAACGCCCAGTTTATAATGTTCATCGATTGTCCCGCACCCCCTTGGATCGAAAACCGCTTCGGGAAAAGGATCTGGTCAAGTGCTCCAGGTAGGTTGAAACGACCGGGCCTCCTTGTCCACATTGACTGAGCACCGAATATTGAACATAAATCTTACCATACCCACTGGTTCCCAGTACCTCCTTTCGGGCTGACGCGGGTATCTTCGGTGGGTTCCCCTTTGATTTTTCCGGCGAAATCTTCTATAATAACTCAATTATACAAGGATTTTTAAGCAACTGAAAGCGAGGGCAATAATACCGTGAAAGCGACCCTCACGTTTCTGAGCCTGCTTGCAGCGGCCGTCTTTATCCAGATTATCGGCGAGGCTCAAGCCCAAGAGGAGCCCCAGGTTCAAATAACTGAGAAGCAGTTGAAGGCCGCTGCCAATAACAGCCTTTGGCGGCTGAAGCACAGCATGGAAAAGGACGGTTTTTACAGCGCCCGCGTCGCATTGAATGTGTGGCGCAGCAATGCCGTCGATGCCGGCGTCTTCGATCAGACCGAATACGATGCGTATAAAAAACAGATCTATGAAAAATCGATCCGCAGCAATTTGCAGTGTTACGAACGATCGATTCAGAATAAAAATATGACCGACGCCAGGATATGCCTGTTCACGTGGAAAGCCCACACGCAAGAATTGGGCGTTTTCGATCCTGACCGTTACGAAAAAATGGAAAAGAAACTCAAAGAGGCCACCGTTGTCAAATAGTAAAGGAATTTATCTGTGGGGAGCGGGAAAACCGTAACCGTTCCGTCATCCCTCTATCAGGAATAGGATCCTGGCATACCGGGGGCCGGTGTCCTGAAAACGGTTCAGGAGTACTCTTGATGACATCGATAGCAGCATACAACGTCGAGCCCCTGATCGGCACCCAGGTTGGAACGTCGACAATTATAAGGGAGCTGGCTCGGGGCGGCATGGCTATCGTTTTCATCGCATTTCAGAAAACCCTCAAACGACAAATTGCCGTAAAGGTTCTTCCTAAAACACTGCTGACTCCAAAATCCGCCGAACTGTTTCAGCAGGAAGCCGAAGCCGTTGCGATTCTCTCCCACCCCAACATCATACCGGTCTACGAGGTCGGCGAGACGGATGAATTTCTTTTTATCACGATGCAGTTGATCCAGGGCAATACCCTGTCCCAGTATTTAAAAGCCGCCAAAAAAAATCCGATCCCCTCCAAGCGTATCTTGCCGTTGACAGCCACATTACGGGTTATCGTTCAGGTTTTGGATGCGCTGGATTATGCCCACCGCCAGAATATTGTTCACCGGGACATCAAACCGGGAAACATCCTTGTTGAAAAACACTCCCAGCGGCCGTTGTTGACTGATTTCGGTATTGTTAAAGTGTTGAACGCAGACGCTCAGTCCACTACCGTTGTCCACGGCACTCCTCTATTTATGGCACCGGAGCAGATCCTTGGCCTGGAGGTGGACGGTCGAACAGACATTTATGCTGTCGGTACGATGCTGTTTCAGTTGCTGGCCACCGATCTCCCCTTCCCAGCCTTTAAAAAGAAAACCGACCTGCTCAAACATAAGATCATGAGCAGGGATAACGTGTTCCTGAAAAAACCGTCTGAAATAAACCCGGTTGTCCACCAGGAAATGGATCGCATCATCGCGAAGGCCACGGCCTTCGACCCGGCCCGGCGGTACGCGACCTGCCGGGAATTTCTCGACGATTTGGAAACGTACGAAAAGCAGCATGCCGCATAGCCATGGAAAGGGTTCCCCATGACAATTAAAAAGCTCCCGAAAGAGATCTCCAACAAAATCGGTCGAGCATTCGCCCTCTTGTTCAACCGGTCGATGATGTACAACATCGATCACCCGTTTACTGCCCAGGCCCTATCCGAATACTACAAGGCGACCACCCACGGCCTCACGCTGTTTTCACCCGTTGTTCTGATTATGCATCAGGAGCAATTCTTCATCGAAGAAGAACCCCTCGATCCTCGGATCAACACCGACAAAATGCTCCACCACTTCAAGAAAGCGGATATCCGGTCCATCTCTTTTGAAAAAGGCCTCCAGGAGACCGAGTTGATCAACTTTGCCTCCGTGTTCATCGACATCTCGCAGCATATCAACGCTGAAACGATGAAGGGCGCCTGTGATAGGTTGGGCGTCACCAACATAAAGATCAACCATGTCTTTTACCAGAAAGTCACGGCTGATGACGAGGTCGTTGACCGTAGGGCACTGCAACAGTCCTCCGCCGCCTCGACCACAGGGGCACCCGCACAAAAATCAGATCAAGTTCTGGGCATGATGGTGGAAAGCGTGTTGATGGAAGAACTGGAGAAATCCTTGTCCATACAACACATCATCGAGAACCCCGGCGACACGTCCCAGAAGATAATCGCCGCCGATCAGGCGGCCGTCGCATCCGAGGATCCCGAAGCGCCCGAATCCGGTATGGTCATCATGGCACAACTTCAAAAGATCCGCGAGGAAGTGAATCGTTCTTTTGAGGATACCGAAAAACCCAGTCTCGGCGAATTGGCCGATGCGGTTTTTGCCATGAAAAAAGAGCTTCTCAACGGTATAACTGCCCGAAAAGCTGAGGGTGTCGTATTTGAAAATGAGCACCAGATCAGAGAGGAAACCGAATCGCTGACCGACACGGTGCTGGTTCAACTCATACGGGAAGAATATCAAGAGGGGAAAATTTCCGTTCAACGCCTGGCCCAGCTCCTCCGGCGCCTGGTTCCGGAACCGGGTGAACTCCAACGCCTCATGCCGAAAATAAAAACCGCCTTGCTTGAAGAAGGGATGAGCCTGCAGGAATTTCTTCAGCTGACCCGCGAGTTAAAACAGGAGTTGCAGAGTGAGGACCTGGTCAAAGCACTCGAAAAAAGTGCTGACCAAATGGGTATAGATTCCGATGTACTGATCGATGAAGTCAGCCGCGATCCTAAAAACGCGGCTGAATTGATCTACTTGGCCTCGGAAATTCGAAGGGGAACCGGCGATGAAGACGTTATGTCCGATCTGCTGGTGGATTACATCGAGCGCATCGGCTCGAAAATCGCTATGGATGCCGCCCAAAAAGAGGGCGATACGGGTAGTCAGCACCTGCACGGACTCATCTCCAGCATTGAGAAGGCCCTGGTGGACCGCTTGAAAAACAAGGATATCAGCACCGAAGTGTTGCACAAAGTGGCGAACCGCCTGAACGAGCGGATGGAGGAGTGCCTGAATGCCTTGAAAAACCAGTGGACGATTCGACACAAGGCGTTCACCGGAGACGGCCAGGAGAGTTCAACCTCAGTCATTGGCGTCTTCGAGGAAAATGCCGCCAACGATGCCGAGCTTAAAGCCATCATGGAGAAAGTGCGCTCTTCCATCGATGACCAAGACAAAGGGAAGCAACCGTCAGCTCAGGGAAATCCCCTCCCGGAAGCCCCACCGGCGGCACAAGAAGATCAGAAAGATCCGCTGAAATCCGGTTTACCCAAGGGAATTCTGATCCGTAACAGCATACTCTATATTCTGGAAAAGGAAATAGCCCGCACATTGCGTTATGATACGCCCTTTTCCGTGCTGATGCTGTCGATATTCAAGGTTACACCGGCCAAACCGCTGCCCTCCGGGGCTATCAATCGCGGAGAAATCATGCGGTTCGTTCTCTCCAATCTAATCGGCACTTGTCGCACCACTGACATCGTCGGTGTGCTTGACCGCAACAAATTTCTCATCCTGTTGCCCATGACCCCCGAGAAAGAATCCCGGGCTGCCATGCGCCGGATTCTTAAGCAGGTTCACGAGGTTGCATACCGGGTCGATGAAACGGATATCATCGTGAAGCTCGCCGGCGTAGTCACCACCTTCGATAAAGACCGCACCCCCACCCTCAACGACCTGGTCAAACGCGCGGAATCCGATATATTCGACATGGTCAACCGCTTGAGAAACATCCAGAGTATTTACTAGCCCACTTATTTGCACGACCGCAAGTATCGATCACATCGACCGCCAGTAATCCAGACGACCTTATGGACGTGCACAACGTTCCGCCTGGCCAAGTGCAGCGCCGCCGCGTCAACCATTCGGCTGGTTGATTGACCTTTTTATACGAGGGTTTGACACGGTGACTCCGATCGACCTATAGTTAACTAGTGCCCATCCGCGAAAAGCGGATGGCACGATTAAGTGTCCAATTCATAAATGAGAATTTTTTTCGCTGGGCAAGGCCGCATCCCGCCCATGGCGGGATTTGCGGCGAGGCTTACTTTATGTACGCCGCAGCCGGAAACCTGCGGATAATCCCGCCATGGCGGGACCCAGCGGAAAAAAGGCCATTTATGGATGGACACTAACTATCTTCCTTAAGAATCGAACACCACAACATTCATAATGATAATGATTCGGATCGAATGGCAGTGACGGTATGGGTCACGCTCACCACTGCAGAACCTTAGCCTCCGGAGGTTCTTCCATGGTTCCAGAACCGACATATGAGCAGTTGAGGCAGAAAATAGAAGCGCTTGAAAAGGAGTTGGAAACTTTCCGCTCCGGTCAAACCGCTCGACACGGCGATACGGAGGCTCCTGCCGGCCAACAACCTGGAACGACCGCAATAGAGTATGATGATCGGTTTCGGGAAATTGCCGAGCACAGCCAGAAGGTTTTCTGGCTGTTCGATCTGAAATCCCAAAAGGTCATTTACGTCAATCCCGCATTTGAAAGACTCTGGGGCCGACCGATCGCATCATTATATGACCGCTTTGCCGTGTGGGCGGAGAGTATCCACCCTGACGATCGCGATTCCGCCCGAAACTCATTTGCCCGAATTATAGAAACCGGTGGCGGCGACCCGTGGGAGTATCGCATCATCAAACCCGACGGCTCTGTTCGATGGGTGTCGGATAAAGGTTATGCCATCCGCGACAAGAATGGCAATGTGGTACGGATTACCGGTACTGCCGAAGATATTACAGAGCGTAAGTCGGCCGAGGGGTTGCTGAGGAAAAACAATCAATACCTTTCCGCCTTTCATGAAACCGCCATCGGTCTGATACGCCGTCACGATCTGGATGAGCTTTTACAGGACATAATAGAGCGGGCCGCGAAATTGGCCGACACCGAGCACGGCTATATCTACCTGTACGACAGTGACAAGGATGAATTTGTCATACGCTTTGGTATTGGAGCCCTAAAAAAAGCCATTGACATGCGGGTGAAGCCCGGTGAAGGTCTGACCGGCAAGGTCTGGAGATCAAAGCAACCGATGGCGATCACGAACTATAGCCGTTGGGCGGGGCGGATCTCCAATCCCGTATTCGACGATTTACAAGCGGTCGTCGGTATTCCGCTGAAATCAGGCGATCAAGTCGTCGGTGTCATCGGACTGGGCCGCTGCGAGAAAAATAGAGCCTTCGGTCAGGAGGAAATTTCGGTTCTGAGCCGCTTTGCCGAATTGGCCTCGATCGCCTTTGATAACGCGCAGCTGTATGCAAAACTGGGCCAAGAACTTTTGGAAAGGCGCCGGGTAGAAGAAACCCTGCGCAAGTACGAAAGGATCGTCTCTACCTCGAAAGACCTCATGGCTCTAATTGATCAGAATTTTGTCTATCAGGCTGTCAGTGACAGTTATTTGAAAGCGCATCGCCGGGGACGTGCGGAGATCATCGGTAACACGGTAGCCGATCTGATCGGCTCCGAGCGATTCGAGAAGGATATCCGCAAGCGGTTGGAAAGGTGTCTGGCCGGTGAAGAGGTGACCTTCCGTACATGGTTCGATTTCAAAGGGTTGGGCCACCGCTATATAGAGGCAACGTACTATCCCTTTGAGGATACACAGCCGCAGGTTGCCGGTATCGTTGTGGTCTCCCGTGACATCACCGAGAACAAACAACTCCAAGAGCAACTCCTGCAATCTCAGAAAATGGAGGCCATCGGAACCCTGGCGGGTGGCATTGCCCATGACTTCAATAATCTGATGATGGGAATCCAGGGCCGTACCTCGATGATGCTTCTCGATGTAGACAAGAATCACCCTCATCACGAACACCTCAAAGGGATTGAAGAGCACATCCGAAGCGCTTCGCACCTGACACGGCAACTCCTGGGTTTTGCACGGGGCGGTAAGTACGAGGTCAGACCGGTCGATTTGAATGCTGTAATAAAGGAAAAAAACCGCATGTTCGGCCGAATGCAGAAAGAAATCGGGATTCAGGAAAAATTTGAACCCGAACTCTGGGCCGTTGACGTCGACCAAAGTCAGTTCGAGCAAGTACTCTTGAATCTCTATATCAATGCCTGGCAAGCCATGCCCGAAAAGGGTTCCCTCTTCGTACAAACCGAAAATTCTCTGGTGGCAGCCGAGGTGGCCGGACCTCACGGCATGAAGCCGGGTCGCTATGTGAAACTATCAGTGACCGATACCGGCATTGGTATGGACGCCGGAACCAGGGCCAGAATTTTCGAGCCATTTTTTACAACCAAAGAAATCGGCCGGGGCACGGGCTTGGGTCTGGCTTCTGTATACGGTATCGTTCAAAACCACGGCGGATTCATCACTGTCAAAAGTCTTAAAGGACAGGGTACAACGTTTCACATATACTTGCCCGCTTCGGACAATCAGGTCGCCGTATCCAAACCGACGGCCGAGCCGCTGTCAACCGGAAAAGGGACGATTTTACTGGTGGACGACGAAGAGATGATTATCACGGTCGGGGCGCAGATGCTGCGCCGGCTTGGCTATGACGTGTTGACTGCAACCAGTGGCAGCCAAGCGCTGGAGGTCTACAAAGATCACAGCGCCCAGGTCGACCTGGTCATTTTAGATGTCATTATGCCCGACATCGGTGGCGGAGAGACGTTTGAAATGCTCAAAAACGTCAATCCGGCCGTCAAGGTGCTGCTCTCGAGCGGCTACAGCATTAACGGCAAGGCCAGTGTCATTCTGAAACGCGGTTGCAAGGGATTCCTACAGAAACCATTTGACCTGCACACCCTGTCGAATAAGATAAAAAAAACACTATAACCCGGACATTTCACCGACAACATTTGAAGACATGAATGTCCAAACGGCGGTACACCCTCCCGGTATCCTTATTGACGTCGAGAACCGCAGGCTGCGGTTTTCCATAGACAAATTTATCGCGTTAAAACCAGGCGTCTTGCCCCCTTGACATACATACCTCAATGTAGCAGCTTCAAAGTATCGGCTGTGGCCGAAGCCGGTGTGGCATGGATTACAGGCTTTGCATCGGATGTGACGGAGGGATGTGGATATGTCTCGCCTTAAATTGACCCAATTTCGTTATATGACTTTATTGGCCTTAGCTGCCATGATCATCACCCCCGGGGTGAATACGGGCATGGCATTCGATGAAATCAACACCACGTTTTTCGGCGTCGCTATAAAAGGGTATGATCCGGTTGCCTATCACACGGAAGGCCGTGCCGTGAAAGGCAAAAGCGCCTTTGTCCACAAATGGAACGATGCCAAATGGTATTTTGCAACTGAAAGCAACCGGGATCTTTTCGCTTCGAATCCGGAACGTTATGCGCCTCAATACGGCGGGTACTGAGCACGAAGTCTTTCGACGACCGGCAAGGCTGCCGGTGTGAACCCAGAAGCCTTCAAAATCATCGACGGTAAACTTTACCTGAACTATAGCGAGGCGTCTGCCGATGAGTTTGAGACCAACGCCGTCAATAACATCAGAACCGCCGACGAAAACTGGGAAAAAATCGTCAAAAATAATTGATTATGGCCATCGTTTCCGAGTGCAAAAGCGATGGCTTCACTTGAGGCCGGCTTTGCGAAGACCAGCTATTATTTTTTCCCGATCTTCCTGATTGGTGAATCCTGTTCCGTAAGACGCGGTTTGAAAGAAAGGGTCGAGGCGGCGCACGTCCGTTGCCGCTTGCGCGGCTTTGTCATCAAGGCCCAACTCGGCATAGGTTGCAGCCAGAACGAGATAATTACCGATAAAGTATGGCTGTTTGACGACTCCCTGCTCGAGCACACCGAGCGCCTCTTCAAAGCGTCCCTGCAAATAATAGGAGGTACCGAGCAGTGACCAGGTGTTGCGCGGCGAGCTTCTGTCAAGTCGCAGTGACATCTCGAGTGCCGATGCCGCTTCATCCACTCGACCGGACCATAGCAATGCCCACCCGAGGGTGTGATAACTGCTGGCATAATTGGGGTTGAGGACGATAGCCTGACGCAGCGCCCCGATCGCCAGTCCATACTGGCCTCGAAAGGCATAGACGGCCCCGAGCAATCCGTGGGCCGATGCATCGAACGGGTCCAGTTCCAGCGCCCGTTGCGCCAATTCCTGAGCGCGTTGGAGAGACTGCTCGGGAAACTCGGTCCAGCCTTCCCCCACCTTCATTTCGTGAATCCGGCCCAATCCGATGTAGCCGGCAGGATAGCCGGGATCGATTTCAATCGCCTTGGAAAACATTTCGGCAGCCTTGTTCGTCGTCTCTCTCGTCCGACGGGAAAAAAAATCGTATCCCTTCAGGATGTAATCATACGCTTCGAGGTTTTCCGTTTTTTTATGCGAGACTCGGTTGCGTTCGGCCGTCGAAATGTTGAGGGCCAGGTTGGCAACGATCGCCTGGACGATGTCGTCCTGCAGCTCGAAAATATCTTTCAAATCACGTGTGTAGCGTTCGGCCCAGATGTGGTTGCCGCTGGCGGCATCGATCAATTGGGCATTGATGCGCACGCTGTCGCCGGTTTTCTGAACGCTGCCTTCGAGCACATACCGGACCCCCAGCTCTTTTCCAACCTCACCGATGGTCACAGCCTTTCCTTTGTAAGTAAAGACGGTGTTGCTGGCAATCACCAGAAGTTCGCCAAACCTCGACAGGTCGGTAATGACGTCGTTGGTGATACCGTCGTTGAAATACTCCTGGGCTGGATCCCCGCTCAGGTTCTTGAACGGCAGCACGGCAATGGATGCCTGGCGTGACGGCGTCGTTACCGCTGTGCCTGTTGGCGCCGAATTCGCACGGAGCTTCTCCGGCCGGTGGGCCTCGACCCACATAAAAAATGCGCCGGCCAGAAGGGTCAACATCAATATAACACCCCAAATTTTCAGGCTTTTCGGAAATCCTAAAACCCTACTGTCGATGTGGCACCCGTTGTTGGCGCTACCGGCTTGAATCCTGTAGACCGGCACCGGTCGCTCAATGTTTTTCACCTTGCGCCGCCCCAGATAGGTGCACCCGAATGCCAGCTTGTTTTCAATCTGCTCGTATGCACTGCCCGAAATGCAGATACCCCCTTTTTCCGCCAAGGACTCCAGCCGGGCGGCCACGTTCACACCGTTACCATAAATACGTTCCCCATCGACGATCACGTCTCCTAAGTTGATGCCGATACGAAAAGACATCTGTCGGTCTTCGGGAAGCTGATCGTTTGATGACTGTAGTTCCGCCTGGATGTCCATGGCAGATTGAACCGCATTGACCACACTGTCGAATTCAGCCAGGAGGTTGTCCCCGGGAGAGTCGACCACCCGTCCGTGATGCTGCCGGATAAGCGCGGTCATTACTTGTTTGTGTGCGGTCAACGTGCGGACGGTCGCTGCTTCGTCACGGCCCATAAGGCGGCTGTAGCCCGCCACGTCAGCACTAAAGATCGCTGAGAGTTTGCGTTTGATTTCATTTGTTGTCATATCATTTTGTGAATGCTGATTGTTGGGGCTGCCAGAATTGTCATATTGAAGACATCCTCAGCAATGGGGCGAAAGGCATTGCCGCTGCGCTCGATAATGGGGATACCTATTGGCAATAATGGCACCTGGCCGTTCAATCTGTCGCCAGTATGTAAAAAAAGTCGAATATTTTCGAGTTGCGTCTCCGGTATGAAAAGTATAAGTGTTTATTTTAAAGGTACAAGTGCCAGTGACCAGCACATGCCCGGCATCTGAGTTGCCCTACCCGCTCACCCTTGGGCACTTTTCTCCTTCAGTGAAACCTTATACCGCTTTTCAATAATAAATTCCGAAATACGGAAGAGTGGTATAAGTGGTTGTAGAAAAAAACGTTCGCATAACGAACGTTTTTTCGACACCCACTAGAACCTAAGTTGAGCGATTTTTGGGGAAGCGATGTGCCGAGATCTTGTTAATAAAGGGCTTGCGCCAACCGCAGGCATACCCATGGCTATGTCGAGGATTGGCACAGGCCCTTGATGGGCGATAGATGGGTGCAGCGCGAGTCAAAAATCGCTCAATTTAGATAGAAGTATCCGGCGGCATGTCGACCACCCACCTGTCGGTAGCAGGTACAACCTCATCGAGTGCAAGATGGATTCAGAAAATTTGCAGCAGGAACTTAAAAGGCTCAAAAAAGAAAATGCGGTTTACCAGGCGCAGAGCCGGATGCTGGAACATTTTGTCTCCGCCGCCCGTGCTTCAGCGGACAGGAGCATGCTCACCATCACGTTACAGAAAACTCTCGATGTGTCAATCGGTTTGACCGGTGCGGAAAAAGGAAGCCTGTTTCTGCTCGACAAGGATGGCACAGTTATCGAAAGTATTTTGACCCGCGGGAAGGCCTCATCGGAAGAGCGAAGCCGACTCATCGGTACCGTGCTGGATCAAGGGCTTGCGGGCTGGGTGAGGCACCAGTGCCAGTTGGCTTCCGGCGATTGCCGGGTGGCCTATATCCGTGACACCGAAAAAGACGACCGCTGGTTAACACTCCCTGACCAACCCTACAGAGTCCGCTCAGCCCTTGCGGTTCCGATCAGCAGAAAAAACCAGCTTCTGGGATTGCTGACGTTGCTGCATTCCCAGCCTGAGCACTTCAGTGCAGAATCGATAGATTTAATTATCATGACCGCCGAACAGATCGGCGTGATCCTCGAAAATGCGACCCTGTACAAGGAGTTGGATGACTCCTTTCACCGCATCGAACAGGCCAAATTGGAGATCGAGGCTTACTCCCACGCATTGAATAGCGAAATGGAAAAAGGCCGCCGGATTCAACGGGATTTTCTGCCCGAAAAGATCCCACAGCCTCCCGAGTGGGAGGTTGCGGCGTATCTTCACCCCGCCATTCAGGTCTCCGGCGATTTTTATGACGTCTTCCAGCTTCCGGACGGAAACTTGGGATTGGTGGTCGCCGACGTTTGCGACAAGGGCGTGGGGGCGGCTTTATTTATGGCCCTGTTTCGCAGCCTCATCCGGGTGTTCACTTTCGGTACCGGGAGGGTAAACGGGCTCTCTGTCCCAGAGCCTAATAGCCGTCGTCTGAATGTCTTAACCGCGGTACATGAAACCAACTCTTACATTGCCCGCCATCATGGAAAGATGGGCATGTTTGCAACCATGTTCGTCGGTATGCTGGACGTTTCCACCGGTAAGCTGGCCTACATCAATGCCGGGCACGAGCCGCCGGTCCTTCTCAGGCGGTCGGGCGAACTGCTCCTGCTATGGCCCACAGGGCCGGCGGTCGGGCTGATGCCGGATATGATTTTTAATACCGATCAGGTTCAAATGGATGCGGGCGAAATGCTCATCGTCTACACTGACGGGGTAACAGAGGCGAGTTCAACGGCTGACGAGATCTTCGGGCGCAAGCGACTCCATATGATTCTCGAAAACAAATTTCCGACAGCATCGGAAACCATCGCGCGCATCGAGGACGATATCTTCGAACATATCGGCCAGGCGCCGCAAAGCGACGACATCACCCTTCTGGGTGTGCGCCGGAAGGAAAAACCATAAAAGACCGATGCCCCGCCGGGGATCACCCGTACATCTTATCTATGCGGTCTTTGAACCGGTCAAGGATAACGCTTTTCTTCAACTTGAATGTCGGCGTCAACATGCCGTTGTCGATCGTAAACTCCGGAACGATCGTGAATTTCTTTATCGTTTCGAAAGGCGCCAGGGATTTGTTCCGTTCGGCAATTTCGCTTTCTATCAGTTCTTTAATGGCGGGGTGTTTGACGAGTTCGGCGACCGAACTGAAGGCGATATTGTGCTGACCGGCGTAGGCACTGATGGCCTCCGGTTCCAGAGATATCAGTGCCGACAGAAAGTGGCGCCGATCACCGACCACACAAACCTGATTGAAATATCTCGAAGTGGCCAGGTGTCCCTCGATAGCCGCCGGACCGATATTCTTGCCGCCTGACGTGACAAGTATCTCTTTCTTGCGCCCGGTGATACGCAGGAAGCCTTCATCATCGATTTCACCCAGATCACCTGTTTTCAGCCAACCGTCTTCCGTTAGGGTAGCGGCCGTCTCTTCCGGCATCTTGTAATAGCCTTTCATGACGTTACGGCCGCGAAACAGAATCTCTCCGTCCCCGGCAACTTTTTGCTCGATACCGGGGCCTGGCGGTCCGACCCAGCCGAAGCGATAATTGTCATAGCGATTCAGGTTGGAAAAGCTCGTGTTCTCAGTCATACCGATCCCCTCCACGACAAGGATTCCGGCGGCATGAAAGAACCTTCCGACCTCGGGATTCAGCGGCGCTGCACCGCTGATGCACCAGCGTACCCTCCCCCCTAATGCTGCCTGTATTTTTCTGAATACCAACCGGTTCGCCAGTTTATACTGGAGGGAAACAACCGGCGGGATCGGGCGGTGGTTCAACTGCAAATCACTCACTCTGTAACCAACCGCCAATGACCAGCGAAAAAGCTTCAGCGCCAACCCGCCCTTGGCCTCGGCCGTATTCATGATTTTGGCCTGAACCTTTTCGTAAACCCGCGGAACACTTGGGAACCAGTGCGGCCGCGCGGACTTTAAATCCTCGGCCAGCGTGTCCATGCTCCGGTTGAAGGTCAGGGTGCATCCGGTCAGCAGGGCGGTATAAACGCAAGTGCGTGCAAAAACATGGGCCAGCGGAAGGAAAAGAAACACCTCGTCGTCCGGATGCCAGACAACGCTTTTCTCAACCGACTGGGCCGTAAACGTAATGTTGTCGTGAGTGAGCATGGCCCCCTTGGGCACACCGGTCGTTCCGGACGTGTAGACAATCGCAGCGACATCTTCGGCGGTAACCGCTGCCGTCATTTCCATGAATGCGCTATCGGAAACATCCCGGCCCAGATCGATAAAATCTCCGAAACCCAAGGCCCAGCCATTTTCGGATTTATCACCGCTGAACAGCACGACCTTGCGGACAGCAGAAATCTCATTGCGAATTTCCAGCAGCTTGTCGAGCTGTAGGCGATTTTCCGAAAAAACAAGTACGGCGTCGGAATGCTGAATGATGTAACAACAGTCTTTGGCCGGCAGCGTCTGATAAATACCCACGGCTACGGCCCCGATGCATGTGGCGGCCAAATCCGTGAGCACCCAGCGGTAACAACTGTAACTGACGATGGCAACCTTGTCGCCTTTTCGCACGCCAAGCGCAATCAGGCTCTTGGCAACCTCCCGGACCTGAGCGTAGAATTCCTCCCAGGTCACTGCCCCGGGTTGACCGTCACCTGTCAGCCATCGGTAGGCCGGATTTCCCCCCCGACGGTCGACGGCTTCCCTCAGCATCGCGTGAATGTTTTCGAAGTCTTTGAATTTTTCCATCCAGTCCTCCTCGATTGCATTGACGGCATGACTCAAGGCTTTCGATTGGGCATACCATAATGCCCGCCGGTTTACAATTGATGCACAAATGGGAAATTGTTTTCACAAGTTCAGAGAACAATTCCCATTTTTCCCCGAAATAGAAAAAGGCTAATAACGAGTTAACTATTCGTAATTGTATAATTAATTAAAATTATTTCGTTGTTGCACACTTATTGCAGTGCACTCTCATATATATGTTGGATCGATCGCTGGCAATGATCCATTCGTCTTATTAATTCAATATCAGAAGGAGGATGACATGAAGAAACTGATTGTGCTCGGTATCATAATGGCCCTATTGACCATGGGGTGTGGCCACGTGGCGAAGGAATCCGAGTTTTACAACCACAGTAGCATGTACAAGAACTGGGATCATATGAAATTCAGCATGTGGGGCCATAAAAGCCCGACAGCAGAGGTCGCTCAGGTATCGTCCGGCGAGGAGTGGTGGGGAATCGCTGTTCCTTATGTCCCCGCAAAGTAATTGTAAGCGCAAAGGGTTTGGCCTCTAAGCCCTTGCCGGAAACGGAAGGGGTGATCAGCAGTGAAGGCGGTCACGATTTGAATGCATGCGGAAACCTTAAGAAAGAACAGCGCCGAATCGCGTACCTGCGATGAAGATCTTGGGGTTGTATCGTAGCGATATGGAGACTGTCATCACGGTTTCTGTCCTTTCTTTATTGACCTTTAAGCATGCGTTTGAAAGGCAGTCGCTGTTCACCCTTTTCGTTTTTTGCGATTAACAGTTGCGATGCCGAAAATTCAACTTACTATTATAACCGGATAGGGAGCTATACCCGCTAACGCCGCGCTCGCGGCAATCGATTGGACCGCCCCCCATGTTGATCGCGCCCAGAATCCGGAACAACATCTGTGTTAACGCCCACCCTATTGGCTGTGAAGCCCAGGTCCAGGCCCAGATCCGCTACGTCCAATCCCAAGGGCAAATTGCGGGTCCGAAAAGGGTTCTGGTAGTGGGCGCATCCAATGGTTACGGGCTGGCGGCCAGAATTGTTTCGGCCTTCGGATCGGCGGCCGCCACTATCGGCATCGGATTCGAGAAAGCCGGTACCGCCAACAGGACCGCAACAGCCGGGTGGTATAATAACGAGGCCTTTCGGAAGAAAGCCGAGAAAGCGGGCCTTCCGGCATGGGATCTGAACGGTGATGCCTTCTCGGCGATAACCAAAGCCGAAGTTACGCGACTGGTTAAAGAAACACTCGGCCGGATCGACTTTCTCGTTTACAGCATAGCAGCGCCGCGGAGAATCGACCCGGATACCGGCGAAATCTACTCGTCGGTCATAAAGCCGATCGGGCAGGCGTTCACCGCCAGAACAGTGGATTTTCTCACCGGTGAGGTCGGGACGATAACCGCCGATGCGGCAACAGAGGAAGAAATCCACCAAACCGTTAAGGTGATGGGTGGTGAAGACTGGCACTTGTGGGTCGATCGCCTGCGCACCGAGGATCTTTTAGCACCCGGATTCCTGACCGTGGCGTTCTCCTACATTGGTTCGCCTTACACCCGACCCCTTTATCGCGATGGAACCATCGGTGCCGCAAAAAGAGACCTGGAGCAAAAGGCTGAAGATATCAATCGAATACTGGCGCCGCTCAACGGAAAGGCCGTCATCAGTGTCAACAAGGCCCTTATTACGAGAGCCAGTGCGGTGATACCCGCCGTTCCACTCTACATTGCACTTCTTTACAGGGTCATGAAAACAAAAGGCCTGCATGAAGGTTGCATTGAACAGATGGTTCGGCTTTATCACAACTATCTGTTCTGCAACCATCCGCTGCCGCCGGATGATAAGGGTCGTATCCGCATTGATGATTACGAAATGAGCGCAGAAGTCCAACAGGCCGTGTCCGATCTCTGGGAAAGGATCGACGCCGACAATATTCATGAAATTGCGGATATAGACGGACTGCGGGCGGAGTTTCTGCGACACCACGGATTCGGGATGCCGGGTGTGGATTACAGCCTTGAGGTCGATCCAGTCGCCCTTTAACCGGGAAGTTGATCGTCTCTGGACGATATCGTTCGCCCGGACAACCGTCAGCCTCAATGTTATCTATTGGCCAACCATTTAACAATCGCAGATGGGCGCTACCTGAAATTCTTCTCGAGGCGTCTGTGAGTAAATGCCTTGGCGTTACCGCCGGCATAATCCGCCACGATGTGCCCGTTGCCGATCAACCGCCACTTATAGATCACCAACCCCTCCAAGCCCACCGGACCACGGGCATGAATCTTGTTCGTGCTGATGCCGACCTCGGCGCCCAGCCCGTACCGGAAGCCGTCGCTGAAGCGACTGCTGCAGTTCATGAATACGTCTGCCGAATCGACCAGATCCATGAATCGGATCCCCCGCACCCGATCTCCCGTTACTATCACGTCGGTATGGCCCGAGCCGAAATGATTGATATGGTCGATGGCCTCCTTGAGGCCGGACACGATTTTTACCGAGAGGATCAAGTCCAGGTATTCGGTACGCCAATCCTGGTCGGTTGCCGCAGGGACGTCGATCAATTTCAACGTCTCTTCACAACCGCGGACTTCAACGCCTTTTCGTTCCATGGCGGTCTTGAGCGGCGGCAGGAAGTCTGCGGCGATCTCCCGGTGCACCAGTAAGGTTTCGGCTGCGTTGCACACCGCGACATACTGGCATTTGCTGTCCACGGCGATGCTGAGAGCCATGTCAAGTGCGGCGTTCTTGTCTATGAATACGTGACAGATTCCGTCGGCATGACCCAGGACGGGTATCTTGGTGTTGTTCATGATATGTTGAACAAACGCATTGCTTCCCCGCGGGATGATCAGATCGATGGTGTCGTTCAGTCGTAACATGTCCGCAACATCGGCCCGGGTTTCCAGCAAGGTCAACCATCCGGGTGGTATCCCCGTTTTCTCTCCGGCCATGGCGATCAGTCCCGCCAGGACCCGGTTGGTTTCGGCGGCTTCGCTGCCACCCTTTAAAATGACGGCATTGCCGCTTTTCAGGCACAGGGAAGAAATCTGCACCAAGGCATCGGGCCTGGACTCGAAGATCACGCCGATCACCCCGATGGGGCAGCTGACCTTGAAAAGTTCCAGCCCGGAATCCAATTCCACAGCGCTCAAGGTCACCCCAACCGGGTCCGGAATTCCGCTCAGGCTCAATAAGCCGTTGCAGGCCTCCTTTATTTTGCCGCCATCGAATTTTAGCCGCTTCAGTAAGGGCTTGGCAAGATTATCTTCTTGGGAACGTTTCAGATCGGATCGATTGGCGTCTACGATGTCTGCCGCGTGGTGTTCCAGAATCCGGGCGATTTCCTCAATCGCTCGGTTTTTTAGCGCGCTCGGAGCGGCGGCCATATGTATCGAAGCCTTCTTTGCCTGCCGGGCTGTTTGCTCTATGTCCACGCGATCTCCCTTTTTCGCGGTTGCCGGACCGTCTGCAATCGCTTGCGATATCGGGTCAAGGCCGTTATTCTATTTTAATTTAGTCGCATTTTTCACGCGGGCTAAAATATCTTGGCATCACATGCCGTTCCGCATTGCTCGAAATCTTCACTTCTCTCCAGTTGAAGTGTCACATGGTGGATGCCGAAATTTTCAAGCAAACCATTACGTGCTTCGGCAATGACGGCATCATCCCGCTCCTGATCCGGCTTCACGAGGTGCGCGGTCAAAGCCGTTTCGGTTGTACTGATGGCCCAGATGTGAAGGTCATGGACCGCTGTAACTCCAACGATTTGTGAAAGATAGTCTGAGACCGCTTGAGTATTAATCCCCGCCGGCACGGCTTGCAGTGCCAGGTTCATCGATTCCTTCAGAAGCCCCCATGTTCCCACGAGTATAATGGCCGCGATGATAAGACTGACCACCGGATCTATCCAAAGCCATCCGGTCGTCAGAATCCCGAACCCGGCCAGTACGACCCCGGCAGACACGCCGGCATCAGCGGCCATATGGAGAAAAGCGCCGCGGATATTCAGATCCTTTTTGCTGCCTTTCATGAAAAACAGTGCCGTGACTGTATTGATGACGACACCGACGGCGGCCACGACGACAATCGTCATTCCGGCCGCCGGGGCCGGGCTGTGTAAGCGCTGAATCGACTCCAGCGCGATACCGCCGACAGCGACCAGTAAAAAGATGCTGTTTGCGAGTGCCGCCATTATGGTGGCGCTCCTCCATCCGTAGGTCCGCCGGGGGGACGGATGCAGATTGCTCATGTAGCTCGCCCCCCATGCCAGCAGCAAGCCGATAACATCGCTGAGGTTGTGTCCGGCATCCGCAATCAGGGCCAGGGAACCGGCTGCAAGCCCGAAAACGACTTCAACGACAACGAAACCGACGTTCAGCACGACGCCGATCGCAAATGCACGGTTATAATTCGTGACGCCGTGGGTGTGATTATGCACCATAAGTGAATCGAATCCTGTCAATCTGCGCAAGAACATGACTTTCCACGGGCCTTTTCGAACGCTTCTCTTCCTTCCCTGAAGGCAAACAAAGCGATGGCGACGGCACCGATCGAATCAAGGCCGCCGATGCCGGTGATTGCGTAACCAGCGCTTGCCACCAGCAAGACAAAAGACAAATAAAGACAGGCCCGGGTGCAGTTGGCATCTGCAATGATGGCATCGGAATGCAATTGACGGCCGACCTTCTTTTTGAAGTGGATCAACCCTGCCATTGTCACGATGGAAATCAAGGCGATCACAATGCCCCAGAAAGTGGTCTCCGGACGATGCCCCTGGTAGAGATCGACCGCCGCAGTAACGATCAGACTGATTGTCAGAAGGTAAAACGCACTTCCCGTAATCCTCAAGGCATTGCGCTCGAATGCGTCGGTATCCAGTAGTGTCCGGTCCTGCATCCGCCGAACCATGTGCCAGATCCCGATGCCTGAAATAACCTCGACAAAAGAATCGAGACCGAAACCGAACAGAGACAGCGTCTCGTCATCCAACCCGAACAACACGGAAACAATCCCCTCTGCCAGGTTATAGAAAACGGTCAACCGGGCCAGCAGGAGGGCTCTTTTCAGTAGGACGGCTCTGGTGACCGGCAGCGATGATGTCTTTGCAAGATTCAACATTCGAATATTCCGAAATCAAAAAAGGCTCAGAGGAGTCCTATGACTTATTTTTCTTGGCTTTCTCTTTTTTTGGTTTTTTTTCGGCCTTTGCCGCGGTCTTTTTGGCCACAGATTTTGATTTTTCTTGGGCGACCTTCGGGGCTGCCAGTTTGTCCGCCCTGGCCTTGGCACGTTCCGCATTCAGCTTTATTTGAGCAGCGATGGCCGTCAAACGGAAATTGGCCTTGCGGATATCGGCTCTAATTTTTTTGAACACGGCGTCGCGTTGAACAGCAGCATCATCCAACCCTTTTTCATTGAGAATGGCCAGCCGGGCGGCGAGTTTTTCTTCGGCTGTTTTCTTTTGATTCTCCACATAAATCTTCGCTTTGAGGTTCATTCAGCTCTCCTTGCTCATTTGATAATTGATTTCCAAGAACAATATCCAGGGAACTATAATAAATTCTGCACTTACGGAAGAGATGAAAACGCATCAACGTGTAATAAGGCTCAAGATACAGTCCCCCGTTCCACATTGTCAACCGGACGCAAAATAACCCCTGGGGTAGCCAAAGCGGCCTGAATTGTCAATCCTGATCGGCGGATTTCCTTATGAGGACTCACAACCGTGAACCGTAATGATGCCGCGAACCCGGTCCAAATTCAGCGGTTGACAAAAGGGGCTAAATGTTTTCCATTCTATTATCGCTCATCAAACAGGAAAGCACGCCGTTTTCACTGAGTATTAAAAAACGTCATGAACAGCCGCGACAAGACAATATTATCATGAATTCTCCCAGGTGGTTTCTGCATCCCATACTCATATTCCTGCTGTCCATCGCTGCCCTCGGCATGTCTCTTTTCCTTTATATTCACTGGTATATGGAGGCCAGCATCGGCCTACGGGCCGTTATCGAGCGTTTCAACCTCGATCGGGGCCAGGTGCTGAGATCCGAAACCTGGATGGTGATTATGGTCCTGTCACTTCTGGTGGGTGTTATACTGATGGGTATTTTCGGCATTTTCGTGTACAGCCAAAAAACCCTGCAACTGTATCGCCTTCAAAACAACTTTATCAACAACTTCACCCATGAACTCAAAACCCCTGTGACATCGTTGAAGCTGTTTCTGCAAACATTTTCCAAACACGATTTGCCCCGGGCGGATCAACTCAGATATATTCAATTCATGATCGCCGATGTGAGCCGCCTGGCTGATAACATCAGCCGGATCTTAAACCTGGCAAAAATAGAAAGCAAAAGTTATGCGAACGAGTTTGTCGATGCAAACATGCTGGAAACCATCACTATTTTTTTCGACAACAACAAACATTTGTTTCAAAACAGCAGCATTCGAATTCATCCACCTTCACAGGCGCTCTCGACTTTCAGGATCAACCCGCCCCTGTTTGAAATGCTGCTGATGAACTTGATGACAAACGCCCTTAAATACAACAAATCGGAAAAACCTACGGTCGATATTCGGTTTGAGGTCGATGAGCGAAAACTCCGTATCCGCTTTGAGGATAACGGTATCGGGATAGAGAAAAAGGAACTTCGCAACATATTTAGAAAATTCTACCAAATCGGACGGGCCGACAACATGAGCGCGAAAGGCAGTGGTCTCGGCCTGTCTACGGTCCAGACAATCGCCCAAATACATAAATGGAAGGTGACGGCCAGCAGCGGAGGTCGGGGTAAGGGGGCCGAGTTTATGCTGATTCTGCCCAAATGAACCCGGATAAAATCCTGGCGTGCCATCCGCTCACCAGGATGAACCGCAAATACGAACCCCTTTGCCCGGCTATCAAAATCGTATGGAATCAAAAGAGAAAAAAATCATCCTGGTTATCGAGGATGACGCCCACATTGCCGAAGGACTGAAGCTGAACCTGTCTTTGCAGGGATACGAGGTCTCCAGCGCTGCCGATGGGCCATCCGGACTTCAAAAATGGAAGGAGATCCGACCGAATCTGATTGTGTTGGATATTATGCTCCCCGGCATCGATGGCTTGTCCATTCTACAGGCTATCCGACTGGAAGATGAACGCCTTCCCGTTCTCATCCTGTCTGCGAAAGCCGCTTCAGATGACATTGTCAGGGGTCTCTCTTGCGGCGTGGACGATTATCTGGCTAAACCGTTCAATCTGGAGGAATTTCTGCTGCGTGTGGAGCGTCTGCTCAAACGCGCCGAATGGACCCGGGATGCGAATCGGATGCATGCATCAACCGCGGCCATTTACACGTTCGGCGGCAACACGATCGATTTTGAGAAAAACATCGCCCATTGCCGCCAGGGACAGATTACCCTGACAGGCCAGGAGGTCAAACTCCTCAAACTGTTCATTGCCAATCGCGGCAAACCGCTCTCCCGTGATGTCCTCCTTGAAATCGGCTGGGGATACACCCGCAACACGACGAGCCGCACAGTCGATAATTTCATCGTCCGTCTGAGAAAATATTTTGAGGAAAACCCAAAAGATCCCAAGTATTTTATAAGTTTGCGATCGATCGGTTATGTTTTCGACCCCGAGCCACAGCAATGATCGCTGTTCAATTTTTTACGCCCGCAGAGCGTTTCTGTAAATACTGTAGGAGGTTATATTGCCTTTCGCCATTAAACCCGATTGTATGGTGGTCGTTAAATAACGATCCGTTATTCGAAAGTCATTTAACGACCACTGATGCCGCCCTCCAGTATTTCGGAATTTAATATTGAAAAGCGGTATAATGTAAAACTTTTGTAAAACATCCCGCCAGCCTTGCCATCCTCGAATCTGCATTCTAATATGAGTAGATCAGGCGGTATTCACCCTGCCAGGCTGGAGTTTGAATCGAGGTAATTCGGATTCCGATCCAACCCGAATCATCCCCGAAAGGATCCGTGCCCGCTCCAACCGACAGGCAGCCGGCACCGTCCGCTCGAGGGTGATCCAAGCCTATCGTCAAGACCCACCATTTCGGGCCGGAACCAGACACAGACATAAGGCAATGATAATGCATCTACCAGAATTGCGAATAGGCAACCACATCAGCACGCTTCCGATCATCCAGGGCGGCATGGGTATCGGAATATCTCTTTCAGGATTGGCCGCCGCGGTGGCCAATGAGGGCGGCATCGGTGTCATCGCTGCAGCGGTGGCGGGTATCCACGAACCGGATTTCGCCACCAACAGTGCTCAAGCAAACATCAGGGCTCTGAAAAACGAAATCAGGAAGGCACGCCGGGCGACCACAGGCATTCTCGGCGTCAACATAATGGTGGCACTGACAGATTTCGGCGAAATGGTGCGGACCTCCATTGCGGAGGGAATCGACATCATTTTTTCCGGCGCCGGTCTGCCATTGGATCTTCCGGGCTATCTAACACCCGGTTGCAATACGAAACTGGTGCCGATTGTCTCTTCGGCAAGAGCGGCAACAATTCTGTGCAAAAAATGGCTGTCACGCTATGATTACCTCCCTGATGGCCTCGTCGTGGAAGGCCCCAAGGCCGGCGGACATATCGGCTTCAAAATGCATCAGATCGACGACCCTGCGTTTGCTCTCGATCACCTGGTCACAGACGTAATCGCGGTTGCCAAGGAATTTGAAATGCAGAAGGGAATTCAAATTCCCGTCATCGCCGCCGGCGGCATTTACAATGGCGAGGACATTTACACCGTCTTGGAGTTGGGGGCTGCCGCCGTGCAGTTGGGCACGCGATTTGTTGCCACATATGAATGCGATGCCGATGACGCCTTCAAGCAGGCTTATATCGACGCCAAAGAAGAGGACATGGTGATCATTAAGAGCCCGGTGGGTTTACCAGGCAGAGCCATCCACAACACATTTATCGACCGGGTCAATCAAGGCAAGAAAAAACCGTTCAAGTGCCCTTTTCACTGCATTAAAACGTGTGAGGCCCAAAAAAGCCCCTATTGTATCGCCATGGCACTGGGAAATGCCCGCAAGGGTAAACTCAAACACGGTTTTGCATTTGCCGGAAAAAACGCTTACCGGATTGAAAAAATCGTATCTGTAAAAGAGCTGATGAATTCGCTGACCAAAGAGTTCAATAGAGCTGTCGTCTCAAGGCTGCCACTCGGAGAGACTGAAGGGACATCCGTCAATCATTGCCGGGCCGTGACTGCAAGATATTAATCGCCTGCTTTTTAATGAATCCCATGCGTTCACATTGTCATTTTCCCGCGAAACCGTGCCGTTGTCTAATGATCGTCGAGAGCTTTGTAGCATTCGGCAATATATCTCAGGGCCTGCCGTGAGTGTTCGAATGGCCGCATCACGGCCAGAGCCTTCTCAAATCGTCCCTGGTTCATGAGGCTGACTCCCAAGCAAATATTGAGGTGCTCGTTTTGCGGGAAATGCCGCACACCCTCTTCAAGAATCTTACAGGAATCCCCGGGACGACCGCCCTTCTGAAGAATGATCCCCAAGCCAAGGTAAGCCCGCTGGTCCGGGTAATACATCAGCGCTTTCCGGTAAAGATTTTCGGCAATTGACGTCCTGTTCGGGATGGCCTCAATGCCGGAATAATCACCGTGATCGAAGGTCAGGGCCAGCCGGGAAAGAAAATCAGCATGCAGCCCAAAAAGGTCCTCCCTGTCTTCTAGTACCACTGCCGCCACGGCATCCGGCAAACCCTCATAGAAACACTGCCGCAATTCTCTCCCAAAAGACTGAACCTGTTCGCGGTCCAGGTTCGGATCGGTTTCAAAGTAAAGGATGTCCTCGATGCGATCGAGCCAGATGTCGTCCGTAATACCGGTGGCCTGTTTGTAAACCTCATACAGAGCCGTTCCGGGGAAAAGGTCGAGGATGTAGAAAATAACACTGAGGGGTCTGATGCGTCGAATCAGATCGATGGATGCCTTTATCGTCTCCTGCGTCTCTCCCGGGCAACCGTATATGAAGTATGCCCTGGGCAGGATGCCGTAATGCGTCGTCAGACGGAAGGCGCGCTCGATCTGGCTGTCGGTGAAATTTTTGTTCAACAAACGCCTGATTTTTGCCGATCCGCTTTCAACACCAAAGCTGATTTGAATGCAACCGGCTTTGCGCATCCAGTAAAGGATCTCTCTGTTGACCATATCGACCCGGGATATCGCCTGCCACGAAATCTGCAGATTTCGGTCGAGAATCAGCCGACAAACCTCAAGAACTTTATTGCGGTTGACGGTAAAGGTGTCATCGGAAAAGAAAAAATGGCGCACACCTTTACGGGCCAAGTATTCAAGTTGATCCACTAAATACATCGGCGAGTGAAAGCGAACTTTCCGTTGCCAGAAACTCGGCGACCCGCAAAATGTGCAGCCGCCGGGGCAGCCGCGGGTCAATGAAACATGTTGATACGTAAAGTACCGCGCCGGGTTGGCCAGGGTGTCGAGATCCTTTATCTGGTCGTCGCAGTCTGTGCGGACCGCTTTTCCGTCCTTTCTCAGCGCGATACCGCCGATGGACGGCACGTCTGCGTACCGGCCTTCGGTCAGGCACTGAACCAGTTTGAGAAAGCTGTGTTCCCCTTCGCCGATCACCACGTAATCAATTTGGGCAAAGTGAGTCAGCAAATGTTTCCACAAATATGAAGCGCCGATACCGCCGAAAACGATACGGACACCCGGGTCGACCTCTTTGGCGGCAGCGGCAATGTCGATTCCGCCCCACCGGTTGGCATGCAGAATCGAAAAGCCGATGACATCTGGCTGTTTTTCCACCAGGGTCTCGCGAATCTTGTGCGGTGTCCGGTGGATGTCAAACCAATTCAGAACGTCGACTTCGTGGCCATGTCGTTTACAAAAAGCCGCAACATAATAAATTCCCTGGGGTGGAACGCTGATCTCGTCGACATGGACGCGGTCTTCGAGAAAGTAGGGATAAATGAGCAGAATTTTCATATTTCAGCCGCAGATAAGCCTCAAAAAATTGACATTTAACGGTGATCGCGTATCATATGGCCAATGGTTAAACCTGGACATTAATTTTTGCCTCCGGGTAAATTCAAATGTCGGCGGCAACCGACAGCCCGGCCTGATTCCGAAATGAAGAAATCTCCGCGCTACATCAAAGCCGTGCTCTTCGACTTCGACGGCACCCTCACCCGACCCGATGCACTGGATCTTTCGATCATCAAGCGCAAGATCGGGTGTCCTGCGGACAGTTTACTGTTGGAATACATCGATTCGCTGCCACAACCGGATCAAGGGCGAAAAGCCCTGAAAACGGTAGATCAGTTCGAATTGTCGGCCGCGGCAAAGGCGCAGCCGAATGCGGGCGCCGAGGATCTCGTCCGATTCCTTCGCAACCGTAATATCCGGGTCGGAATCGTGACGCGCAACAGCAAACAATCCGTTTTAAGAGCCTTGAAAAATTTCCGCAGGATTACCGCCAGTGATTTCGATCTCGTTATCACCCGCGACGATCCGGTCAACCCCAAACCGAGTGGAGACGGCATCCGGCTGGCCGCCCGGCGCCTGGATGTGGCCACGGAGGAAGTGCTGATGGTCGGCGACTACCCGATGGACATCGAGGCGGGTAACCGGGCCGGCGCCATCACGGCCATGCTTGCCAATCCCCATCGAACCGCCTCCACGCACGATAGCAGCGATTACAGCATCGACCATCTCAGCGAGGTTAAAAATATCGTCTGCATGGGATTGCCCCTGCCCGGCGGCAAACTCCCCAATGATCTGTTAGGACAATTCCTGGTTCAGTTCGGTTTTGAAGACCCCACCGTATTGATCAAACCGGCCATCGGCGAGGACACGGCGGTGGTTGACATCCGTGGAAAAGAGGTCCTGGTGCTCAAATCGGACCCGATTACCTTTGCTACCGACGCCATCGCAAAATATGCCGTGCTGGTTAACGCCAACGATGTGGCCACCGCCGGCGCGATCCCGCGTTGGTTCCTCACGACCCTAATGTTCCCGGTGGGCACCAGCGCTTTTATCGTCCGCAAAGTCATGGAAGAACTGAGCCTGGTTTGCAGGTCTCAGAACATCACACTTTGCGGCGGACATACGGAGATCACAGAAGCGGTGACCCGACCGGTTGTCACCGGCATGATGGTCGGAACCGTTGATCGGCACCGACTAATCGACAAGCGCAACATGAAACCCGGCGACCTGGTCTTGATGACAAAAGCCGTGGCGGTGGAAGGCACCGCCATCATTGCGCGGGAATTTGGTGACCGGTTGGTTCATATCGGAGTGCCGCCGGCCGATATCGAAAACTGTCGCGGGTTTTTAGACAATATCAGTATATTGCCCGAAGCGGCCATCGCCGTGGCTGTCAGCGGTGTCAGCGCCATGCACGATGTGACCGAGGGTGGCCTGGCAACCGCTCTGGAAGAACTCAGTATCGCCGGGGGGCATCGTATCCGGGTGGATATGGAAAAGATACCCATCTACCCCGAAACGGCCAGGATATGCGGTTTGTTGAAGCTCGACCCGTTAGGGTTGATCGGCTCCGGCAGCCTGCTCATTTGCTGCCGGCGCTATAGCGGCAAACAACTGGTGCAACGCATTCGCAAGGCCGGTATCGCCGTCTCGAGCATCGGTGAGGTGCGTGAAGCCGGCAGTGGCATCGAAGCATTGCGTCGGCATCAACCGGTCCCCTGGCCGCAATTTGAGGCGGACGAAATAACGCGCCTTTTTGCAGTTGGTGGATCACCACTTCCGCTTAAAATTTAAAGAAATTCCTTGGGAATTCGGTTACTTGCGCATAATCCCATCTTTGAATATCTTGAAGGCAAGGTCCAGCGTTTCTCTGAGAAAATCCTTATCGGTGTTGATGATGCGTTTGCTGGTCGTCCACAAGACCACGCCTGAAAACAACGACCAGAAGATATCGGAAAGCGCCATTGGGTGAAGATCGACAAAAATACCGGATGTGATTCCTTCCTTGAATATGCGTGACATACCGCCGATGGACTTGCGGGAAAGATCTTCGATTTCCTCCAGGAGTTCCGGCGACAGGTTCTTGAGCGTCTCACTCGACTGGAGGTGAAACATGTTGATAATCACGAGTGGATCGAACTCGTAAACATCGTACATGGCTTCGATCATGGCATCCAGTTTTTTCTCCGGATCAAGTTCTTTGGCGCTTTCGACGTGTTCGACCCGAATGTGCAGATAGTGCAGTATTCTAAGAGAAAGCGATGCATAGAGTTCTTCTTTGTTTTTAAAGTAAAGATATAGCGTACCGGGACTAAGTTCGGCTTCACCGGCAATATCGTCCATGGTTGCCTTGTTGAAACCTTTTTCCGAAAACACTTTCTTGGCGGCAACGATGATCTGCTGTCGTCGTCTCTCCCGTTCGCGCTCCTTGCGTTCAAGGATTCCCATAGTCACCCCTCTGCATGAATCAAATTTATTCGCAAAACGACCTATAGTTTATTTGCTGCATTTGGTCAACAACAAGGTTCGATTGCGGGGTGGGCCAGCGAACCCATGAAACGCGCCTTTTGAGTTGAAAATCTTGCCATCTGATATGAATACAGATAAAAAAGCAACTATGGCACAGATGATCCCGGCATAGAGGATTCCCACTAATCCATAGAGAACCCAACCAAGAAATGATACCAACGGAAAGATCACAGATAAAGTCTTGAGTATCAGTGTCTGGTGTATTGAATCGATGTCTTTGAAAGTTTCATAGATACCCTCTAAACTTTTCCTTGACTGCTTTTGGCATACGCTCGATCTCATTCTTATTAAACGTAATTGTGAGGATACCAGCTTTAGCCTTTAATTTTCCGTTGGCCTTTTCTATCTCCAAGGTTCCATCTTGGGCTGCTTTTTCTATTATATCGATTGATTTCTTAACCATTTTTTACATCCTCATTAATATAAATTTTGCCCTGATTAACACTCCATATACCCCTTCCCAGAAAATAATTTGCCTTCCCCCCTTTATTATTTGCGAGACCCTTTCAATTCCCGACCCATTGGCAAGAAATAAAAAAGCCGAGTCACCTTCCGGCAGCTCGGCATGTTACCTAATCTTTTTGGCAACCCGGCTGTCTCTTTAAGACCCGTGGCTTTCCGTCCCTGCCTCACGACAGGTTTGGCTTTGTCATCGTTCAAACTGTTAGTAAAAGTCTAACATACAGTGCAAATTCGGTCAATTCCTATAAATTGATAGCCCGGTGGAATTTGGTTTTTTATTTAGAGGGTATACCCAAGTGTAGGTTTGATTTTTGTGGGGGTCATTTTCAAATATGAATTGGCATTTTCAAACTGGGTTGTGCTGATATTTCGATCGGCCGCTTACATCCACTACCGCCATTGCAATGAAAATAGCGATAAATGAAAAATCGTGTCCAATAACCGCCAATAATAATACTTTCGCAAATTTCCAGAACTAACTCTTGTCCATTAAATGCTTTGCCTTTCTTTTTTTAAGGGCGTCGATCTGTATCGCATTGGTAATCAGGAATTCTTTAAACGTAACGGTTTCTTGCGGATCGAGTTTCTTGACCTTGCAAGCCTCCAGGTTGGGTTGCAAGAAATAATAGCAAAGCAACGAAAATAGGTCAAACATTTTGAATTTATTGATTAAAATATTAAAATCCCAACTTCACATGTTAAGGAAGTTGGATTGCGAGTGCCAGTTCCTCTATATGAAAAGAGGGAATCGCGAAAAAAGGCTCTAAGAAGGAAATTCGGGGTTTATTTTGGCAGCGGGAAAGTGGACATAGTGGGCTGACCGGAACTGCAGATCCGTTTCGATTCGATTTCCGTTTTGGATCCATCATTTTAACCGCAGAAGACGGATTTCCCATTTTTCTTGCCTGAAAAAGAAAACGGATTATGTATAATGATGGTGAAGGAAAAAGAGAACTTTCGGCAGAAAAGGGCTCAGAAGTTTTGGGATAAGTTTTTGAGCAATTATGAGAAGAGTAAATTCAATTAAAAATGCGGGTTGCATGCTATACGGTTTGGCAATCAAAAGCGTTTTTCAGCAAGTGAGAGTTAGTTTAGATAGCAGATATCTTCATTTGATGGACTTTGCCTCATCCAGCACTCTACGAACCGATTGTGCCAGATCATGCTTGGCAATGGGTTTGTATGCAAATGCTTTAATGCCTATTTTCATTGCGGTTTCATCAGAGATCTTTGAACTGTAACCAGTGCAAAGAATGATAGGGATATCTGGTCTGACTTTCATCAACTCAGCAGATAGTAAATCACCACGCATATTCGGCATGGCCATATCGGTAATAACCATATCAAATCGGTCCGGTATGGCCTTAAACAGTTCTAAAGCCTCCAGACTACTGGTACGCGTGGTTACTGTATATCCTATGGATTCAAGCATTTGTTTTCCGATATTTGCCAGCGCCTGCTCATCATCTACAAAAAGAATTCGCTCGGTTCCAATATCAATAGGCTCTTCAACGTGGGATTGGGGCTCTAACTGGGTTTCAACCAGCGGAAGATAGACCTTGAATGTAGAACCTTCACCCGGCCTACTGTAAACTGCTATGGCACCTCCATAGCTGCCGACAATGCCGTGAACTACAGAAAGGCCCATTCCGGTACCTTCCCCTGTTTCTTTGGTGGTAAAAAATGGATCAAATATCCGATCCAGTATGTGCGCCGGCATGCCGTGACCGGTATCGCTGACTACTAATTCCAGATAACTCCCGGGTGTTAGCTCCAGACGCTCGGCCTTAAAATCCGCCTCAATTTTAACATCTGCCAGCTTAACCTCCAGCACACCGCCCTTTTCTCCCATGGCATGTCTAGCATTGGTGCAAAGGTTCAATATCACCTGATGTAATTGGGTTGGATCGGCTGTCACCAGTGAATCACTTTGAATATCCGGAATGATCTTAATGGTAGTCGGTAAAGATGCTCGCAGAAATTTAAGGGCTTCTTTGACGATAAGTTTTGCCTGAACCGGTTTAAGTTCCTGATCGGTTTGACGACTAAAGGCAAGTATCTGTTTGACCAGTTCTTTGGCACGCATTCCCGCCTGGAGTATTTCCTGCAGATTGGTATATAGTTTTGTCTCTTTTTCGGCTTCTGATAAAGATAGCTCAGTGAAGCCGATAACGGCTGCAAGGATGTTGTTGAAATCGTGTGCGATTCCACCCGCCAAGGTGCCAATAGCTTCCATTTTCTGGGCTTGTTTGAGTTGGTCTTCCATCCTTTGCTTTTCCGTAACATCTAAAATTATTGCCACGAAAACATGCATTGATTCAAATTCCACAAACTGAAGATGCACCTCGACGGGATATAGAGATCCATCTTTCCGTTTATGAACTGTATTAAAGATGATAGCATCTTTAGTACCTGCTCTAAGCGGCTCAATAAGGCTTAAGAATGAATCGAGAGTAAACTCAGTTTTTAGATCCAAAGGGGTTAGCCGCTGAAGCTCTTCCATGGAGTAACCCAAGTTCTTTCTGGCACCTTTGTTCACCTGCATGAAATTGAGCGTTTCAGCGTTAAAAACGTAGATTTCGTTCAATGATCGCTCAAGGATATGTCCAAAATGCATCGCTTTCTCTTCGGCCTGCTCACGCTCAGAAATTTCCTTGGCTAATTGTTGGTTGGTTCGTATTTCTTGAATAACTTTTCTCTCGATTTCAGCAGTATATTTCATTTTTTTTAGCAGGTAGAAAGTCAACATAAAGGTTAATAGCAACGACCCGGATAAGACAATCCAAGATTGCCATGATTTTCTAGAATTAAGGTAAAAGGACGATGGATCAAACACGATTTTCCATTGACGCCCCGCGAAATCGATGGTTTTATCCCAATAAAGACCTTTTTGAATTATTGTTTCCTCGGTTGGTTGCTCAGTCATCTCTGACATGCTTGAAGGTTGGTAGTAAAGAAAACGTTTTCCCTTATCAGCGGTCAAATCGTAGAGCGATAAATTAATTCCTTCATCTGAAAAACCTTTCAAGCTTGTTTTTACGACATCGCCAATGCGCAGGACCTCCACAACAAATCCCTTGCAGTATTTGTGACGGTCTTCCAATGTCTTTACAGAAACACCTTGCTGATATATTGGCAGAAGGAGCAGGATTCCAAACTGGTTAACAGTTTCCTGCACTAACGTAATTCTGTCTGTGGCAGATAGTTTTCCAGTATTAAATCCTTTTATAATGGCTTTTTGTCGGGTGGAATTAGAAGCAATGTCATACCCTAAGGCAGGTTTATTTTTCTCCAAGGGTTCAATATAGTAGACGATAACATATTCCGGGCGGTGTGCAGCCCTGATAAGCCTCATTTCATCATTACGTTCTGTGAATTCGAAATTTTCAAAACCTTCATCTCTTGCAAGTGTTTCATAAGCGTTACGTTCATTATCCGGAACAAGCGGATTCCATGAAAATCCTTGGATACTGGGGAATCGAGGCAATGCACTTTTTACAAAACTGGAAAACTCTTGCCTTGTTACATGAGTGGAATTATTTAAAAAATCTCCAAGGAACATGAGCGCTTCTATATTCCCATTTAAACTGGTTTGCACAGCGTTTGCGTATCCTTTCGCACGTGTTTCGAATTCGATGCGTTGATTCTTCTTTTCCCAATTATTCACGATTATAAATAGAATTAATGATGCCACAACCCCAATGCCAATTGTACACAATACGGTTAAATACCTATGCAGGGGGGTCGCCTTGGGCGCTTTTATATTATTTTCTCTTTCCATTCTCGTCCGTTAGTGTTTTTATATGCATTGGTTGAATTGCCGAAAATCGAATGACGGCGGTTATTACAAAGATGAACCTGAATAAAGTTAGCCAGGCAAAATAATTGAAATCTACTATTTGCTCAATATTATTCATGACTTTTGATATTCATACAGATAACTCTCTACAAAAGCACAAACAAAGGTTTTCAGCTCCGAGATTCCAGGACATTTTGATTTGTGATAGCTTGATAATCATCTAAAAGGCACCTCCCAATCGCAAAGGACACAGCGATTCGTTATAAAGGGTTAACCCACAATCATAACCCTATAACGCAGGAGGTGCCCAATGGAACTGTACGCCGGTCTGGATCTTCATTCAAGAAATACCTACATCGGAATCATGGACGATGCATTGAACCGTGTTTTCAAAAAACGTGTGGCCAACGATCTTGACCAGATCCTTCAAGTTTTAAAGCCCTTCAAAAAACGATTAAAGGGATTTGTTGTTGAGTCAACCTACAACTGGTACTGGCTCATCGATGGCCTCATGGATGCAGGATATGGCACTGCGCACCTGGCCAACCCGGCGGCCATCAAGCAATATGAAGGGTTAAAGTACAGTGACGATCAGCACGACGCTTTCTTTCTGGCCAAACTTCTCATACTCGGTATTTTGCCCGAAGGCTACATTTACCCAAAGCAACATCGACCGGTGCGGGACCTGGCACGCAAACGGATGTTTCTCGTCCGGCACAAGACCGCGAACATCCTGAGCCTGCAATCGCTCATTCAACGATGCTGTGCAGTAAAAATAAGCACCAGTGACATCCGAAAGATGGACACCGAAGTATTGGAAAGGTGGCTAAAAGAAGAATACCTGATTTTCACTGCTCAAACCAGTTTGGATACAATTAATTTTCTCAAGCAGAAGATAAAAAGTATAGAGAAAGCAATATTAAAAAGAGTAAAACTCAGTAAAGGTTACAGACAATTGCTGACGATACCCGGTGTCGGCAACATCCTGGCGATGACGATCATGCTGGAAGTCGGTGACATCAGGCGCTTTCCAAAGGTCGGCAATTTTGCTTCCTATTGTCGGTTCGTACCATCGAAGCGGTTGTCCGACGGTAAAAGCAAAGGCTGTGGCAATCGTAAAAACGGCAATCGCTACCTGAGCTGGGCACTGACCGAAGCCGCTCAAATAGGCCGCCGGCATAATCAACAGTTCAGAGGATACTATAATCGCAAGGTTGCCCAGGCCAATACAAGCCTGGCAACCAAAGCGCTGGGCAACAAACTGGCCCGCATCTGCTACTATATCATGAGAGATCAGGTTCCCTTCCGTGAGGAGCTTATGGCTCACTAGTTTGGGACTGCAGCGGTGATCCTTTACTAGTGGTGGTTAAAATCCCTATAGCTTGGTTGGCACACCGTTGCACTCCCTAAAAAAATAGATTCAGGCGGGTGTCCGCTTTTTCGATCTGCCCTTGTCATAAGCTCGCAATGGCTGGCCCGAAAGGAGCCCTATATCTTGTAACAACCCAATTGGCTTTGACAAGGTACCGATCTTTTTCTGGGGTCCGGTTTCGGACCAGGGGCTTTAGATTTCCTCTCTTTGGCCTTGATCCTGATGGGTGCCTGTTAGCAGATTAAGTGAAGCTGCACAGCAAATAAAAGAAATTTCGGGAGCAGGTAAAAGAATAGGACAAACGCCGTACTGAATTATATTCCTGCAAAAAAATGTACCCCTTTTGCGATGGCGTGGTGTTTTTTGTTGACAGGAGCCTTTTAATGGGTGCCAGTAGCGTAACCATTTGAAATTAAATTGAAATATCAGATATCCTTTGGCTATACCGATCAAAACTATCCGCAAAAAATGAATCGGAAATGGTAAATGTAAATTAATTTTGTCTAAGTTTTTACCTTAACTATGATCTTCAATACGACATATCTTTCTGTCACGAAACCTAAAAATTCTGATCGTCCTTTAAGAAGGATCGTCTCCCCTGCCTTCATCCCATTTGGGAGGTCTAATGCCAGGTATGATCATCAAGGAAGGGTGATTCCCAGAGTCCCGTGGACCGCTCAGTAAAAGAAAGAGTATAACCTCCGTAATCCTACCACTAAATAATTCCAAGACTCAAAAACCTGTAACATTTATTTAATCAATACAATGCTGGTTTCTTTTTAATTCACGAATGGTTGTGTACCAAAACACAACGGATTGGGGATTTTCACCCATAATTTCCTGATAAAAGATGATTTGTCGTTTTGGGTTGACAATAACTTACTGTAATTTAATAGAAAATATTCATTAAAAATTTTGGCATTAATCTTGTATGACGTAATTGTAAAACGACAGTTAGATAGAAAAATTAATTTGTCACAAAAATGAAAAGCAAAAAAAATATGACCAAGCTTGATGAACTGATAACTGTTTTGTCGAAGAAAGACCACGGGCAGGCATATGCCAGGGCAAAGGCTAAGAAAATATGCATTATATGTGGAAGGAAAGCCCTGACTTTTACAACTTCAACAGCGAGATTCGAGTACATCAACTCGGCCATATGCGAGAGTTGCCAGTCAGAATATTTAAATTTCTAATGTAAACCACTTTCCCCATATGTTGGAAAATATTTCATCAGAAAATTACGGATAAAGTATTTCCTAAAATTGAAATAAAACGAGTTTAAAATTGGTACTGATCTTGATGATCGGCAAGTATCGACAATACCTGCCAGGGATAAACAATTCTTGTGAACCAAGTACGATGTCACGCAGTCAGGAATTCGGACGGAATTGAATAGATCCGACAATAATTCAAATCAAGCATATAATTGATGAACCGGAGAAGACTCAAGTGACATTTTACACTGGATTGGAACGGCGTTCGGGAAAAGATCGCCGTCAGGACCAGATTTCGACATTCAAAAGGTTATTCTCCAGTGGGTTGCGAGAGTCCATGCGACGTGCTGAGGATCGAAATTGCATCGTTGTTTTTGATCGGTACAAACCTTCCCTGGTTGTGAGCATAATAATTGTGTTAACTCTGAGCCTATTGGATGCGCTTCTCACACTAATCTTGCTGTCCCAAGGGGCTAAGGAACTCAATCCAATTATGAAGTTTTACCTCGACTATGGGACACATGAATTTATTTACGTCAAGTATGGTCTTACCGTATTGCCTATGATAATCATTTTGTTTTCCAAAGAAGCACTTATCACCAGGTACCGCATAGACATCGGTGTTCTCTTTCACGTTTTTGCCGTAATTTTCGGTATTGTGATAGTCTGGGAACTCTACCTTTTATCTATATCTTCTATTTAGGTTCATCTTTAACAAGAATCCAGTACCCCATACTTGTCAAAGGCCAAACTATCAGAAACCAGGGAGATCTGTGAGGATACAAGGTGGCTATCTCAAGGAAATCCGCCGAGCGATAAATGCCGGACTATAGCAGCAGGCGAAAATCTGCCTGAACTTTCGCTATGTTTACAATATCTGTAGCTTTGAGAAGATAAGCTTAGAGGAATATTGAAGCAGGTATTCTAGATTACCATAAACAGAGTGATAGATTTTAGATCATAGGCTCAAACTTGAGCGTTATTGCTATTTGATTTGAGTTTTTACAGTGAATACCTGTATTTCCTTTAATTTTTCATAGGCAATGTACCTATTGACACTCCTGCCGGATCATTATGTTATCTGTATTGGGTAAATCCAGAAAGTTAATCCATGTTCCGTCTGAGTCTTTGATAAAAGACCTTCCTTGAGAAGATGAATCACTGTCCCCTCCGATATAAAAATACTGCTCACTCACTGGAGTCCAACCGATGAAAAATTCTCCTTCGGATATGGTTACACTAGGAATATTTATACACTCCCATTGATCGGTATTGCTACTGCTATGAATAAAAGGTTCGAATAGGTCACTGCCGGGAAGCCCGCTATCGCCGTCGTCATCCCAAACATGAACTTCGAAATCCAATGATGCTGAACCTGACCACGGCCAGAAACAAGCCTGTCCAATTGTCCAGGGATAACCCGGTGGGGTGAATTTGACAGCAATACCACTACCCGTGTTTACAGTATAATGCCAATCAGGTGTTCCGGTGTCATAATACAAAATTCCGGAGCATTGCCGCATTTGATCTATACAGTTGTTCCTGCCGAAATCAGTAGCAAATAAACCCAGCCCTAATTGGTCAATTATGGGTGAAAGAAGGTATAGATCATTTCCGTCTACATCTTCATCAAAATCAATGTCTCCCTCGCAAATATTAAAGTATTCATCTGCACCGATGTCTGGTATAGCGATATTGTCATTATTTCCATCAAGGACTCGACTATCGCCTTCATAGTCTGTCAACGGCAATTCAGGAGGTGTTTCGTGTCCAGCATCGATGCATGGAGATGTTCCGTCAAGGTGGTAGTCACCATCCACCCAATAATCGTCTGACGGATCGTTTATGGTTCCGTTGTCATTCCAATATCCGGAGAGAATGAACTGAGGGGCAACGTCAATATTACCACCTGAATCAGTCCATGTTCCGTTGATTACAGAATAGTTGTTATTGAATCCGAAACGTGAGCCACTGTCATAGAAACGAATGTCCGCCGTTGAGGACCCAACCGAGTTACCGTGAATGATATTGTTATAGAAATTGATTTCTCTTGCATTGAAATTCGCTAAATAGACTCCTCCGACATCCGCAGATTCATCTTCAGCATGATTCTTAGAGACCGTATTGTTAATAAAATAGAGTGGCACATCAGTTCCCGTGTTTATAAATACTCCACCATTAGCTCCTCCGGTACCAATGTTACCAAGAAACAAATTGTTGGAAATAATAATATCGTTTGAGCCGTCGTTCCAAGCAACTTGCATTGCTAAACCACCTGCACCATAGTCGCTGATGTTTCCGGAGACAACATTTCCGATAAACCTAATCGCCCCAGGAGTATGTGAAGGGTTATCATCGGAACCAATATATACGCCTCCCTTAGGTTTATTATTGGTCATTATATTGTTTCTTACATCGATAGATCCCACATTACCACCCGAATCGTTATATAACCGAATATAGAAACCGCGGTAGCCACCATTTTTCATTGTAAAGCCTTCGACCTCCACATTGCCATCACGATATTGTGTAATTGACAGAGGCGTTGCTGTATAACCAGCATCCAAAATGGTGTTTATCGGATTAATGGTTCTGCTGATGCATCCCGGTTCGTATCCACCAAGTATGGTGATATCGTAATTTTCATATGAGGAAAACGAAAAATTGTCGACATACGTGCCCTGTTGAACTCTGATAACGTCATCTTCGCCATTAGCCGTGGCAGTTGACAAAGCTGTACTCAGTTCGGACTCAGTACCGACGCAGTAGATTGCTGAGAAGGAAGCAGTATTTGAAAATGTAATAATAAATATAGTCAAAAGGAATCCAATAATTTTGCTGATGATGTTCATTACTTCCCCCTCTCAAAATTGAAAAGGCCAAACTACCCCCATTGGGCGGCTCAGCCTTCAGAATGTGTACCAGACTTCATACCCCATCCCTTTCATTAGATGGGTCTGTCTGTTATCAAGATCTCAGCTTTTTGAGTATAGATTATATCTCCTTATCACACATTTGACAGGTGTCAATTGCCACAGTGTGGCATTACATTACAGCAGTCTGGTTAATATCTTCATATTCGCAAAACTACATATATGTCAGATGATATCACAACAATTTAAGCGTTATCTAAAATCAGACTTTCTTGCCAGTATCTTAAATATCTAATTTTTCACATAATATAACGATACCGTATGGCTATTTGGTGAATGTGACAGCCTTCTTTGCATGGTCTATGATTTGTTCTGCTGAACTGTTTATTTCGAAATAAACGACATCCGCTCGCGTTCGTCCGCCAAGGAGTTTACGAAATTTGACACTGTAAGCATTATTATTTCCCAACAATTTGAATCCTTTTTCGTTCAAAAGATAAAGGTCTTGATAGTTCAAAGAGAATGCGCTGTTTATCTCAGTAAGAACCTCCATTTCATCAAACTTTGTTTTTTTAAACTTAGCTTCTGAATACAACCGTTCTGAGTGGAACTTCGGCTCACGGCCATAGCCACCTTTATACTTGGGCTTGTCGATGATGACAGTCAGAATATTGGTAATCATCTCCCGCTGTTCTGATTTATCTACGAAAACATGTCGTGTATAAGTCCATGGGAATTTTTTATTGGGATCCTCTCGAATAGATTTGTCGAATTCCCCTCTGATAGACCCTATATGCTGATAAGACTCACTGACCTTGACCGTCCCCCAAGGTCCACTATATAAAGTGTAATCAGGAGCGGTTTGAGTATCATCTATATGATCCCTTGTGTTTTCCATACACCCAAAGAAAAAAAATATGGCAATAATTGCCATATTAAGAAATTTATTTCTTTTTATTCCTCTCTTTTTGAACTGGCCGTATGCATATGGGTGGAAACTAATTATATCAACTGTCGAGGGATTCATAAATTATCATGACCACCTTTCTCTAAGAATAATTACTCGCCCCCTAATTGTAATTATTTGCGCTCGCTGAAGACATCTTGCCAAAGGCCAAATTATCAAAAATCTCATTAAATATCAGGATACCGTTTGGCTAAATTCAGGGAATGCTCCGGTGATAGGTAAGGGATCATAGCAGCAAGCGTGAGTCGGTCAGACCTTAATTTTTGTTTACTGTATCTTTATTTTTCAATAGGCTGATTTTATACTCATACACAAAGAATATCGGTAGTTTAGCTTTACTTACTTCGCACCTTGTAAGATTTATCCTTGGATATACTCGTTATTCTATCTTTTGCCGTACTCGTATATGTTCCATTCGGAAATATATTTATATATTTCTCTAAAATATCTATGGTTTGGGAATTTTTTATGAAATTCCAGTAAATCATTTCATAGTTTGGATGTGTCCCATATTTATCGTTCAAATAGTTAATAAAAAAATGTTCGGTATAATATTTTATATCAGCGCTCAAAGTATACGGATAAGGGTTGTCCCTACGGGAATAAACTTTTCCTGTCTCAATATCTGTGAGTATAATGCCTGAAGTTTGTTTAGATCCACTCATATCAAAAGAATAGAGTAAAACCGCATCAACCCTTAATTGCCTACCAAGTTTAATGATCAATTCCAAATTCAGCTCTCGTTGAGAGAAAAAACCTTTTTTAACCCAAATATCGTTATAAAAATCTTCTGTTAATGGTTTATCTTTACCTTTTTCTGCATTACTAAATGCATAATAAGAATATTTAAGAACAATAGATTTGTATTCTTCTAAAATTTGATTAAAACCATCAATAGCCATAGGTTCAGTTTCTAATAAAGTGCTCCACTGTCTCGTCAGTATATTAACGCGCCAAGGGAAAACTGCTATTTCAATCGTAATATTTGATTTTAACCCTTCAGTTGGACGGGCAGGCTTAACTATTCCTTCGGCCTCTTTATTATTTGACAAATGCATTGCTATCTTCTTTTTTTCTTTTTCGCCAACGTAACGCACCGGTAAAGCCCTTATTGACGCTAAACGAGGCTCTTTGTTGGAATACCAAGTCCCGGAGCCGGGGCCTTCGAAAAATGCTAAAGGTGTAGTACCATTTTTGAAATTAAAACTGGTCACATTTTCCTGCCTTTCCGAACACCACACCCATTCACCACTAATATCGATGAGCCTGGTGACATGAAAACCAAACTTGTTTTGTATACTCTGATCATATAAAGATTCCAGTTCTTCAACTGATGGCATGCGCCAATCAGTATATCCACCACCTCGAAAATTCTCAAAGTAGGTCACGGCATTCTGTTTATCCATTCCCTTGCCATCGTCATTAGCTGCCCACAAGAGACCGGTTTCTGTATCTATAACCGTATCATCGTCATAAGCGATAAATCTCCCATCCCTGGCAATCTCATTTGCCTCTTTTGCTACCTGGGAAAGGGCAATAGATCCTAATAGCATCGCGATAATGAAGGTAAGTGCTGATGTCAGGATAATTTTGATTATGTATTGTTCCCTCATTTTAATCCTGCTTTATGTAAATAATTAATTAAACAATTTATATCCTCTCGATTTTTGTAAGGAAGCCTTTCCACATATGTCTCCGTAAGAAATTTATCATTGACCTGGAGCACTTTGGTGGCTGCTGCAAGAGCCTCTTTTTCACGCCCCATTTGGCCATATGTCGCGGTCAAGTAAATCCAGGAAAGGAGGTGGTTTTTATTCTGACTGATCGCCCTTTTGAATGACTCAACTGCCATTTCGTAATTTTCGGTCAGACGGTAGGCGTCACCTAAGTTATATAGGTACCAAGCAGGCGGACGGGGATTGAGACGTATCGATTTTTCGAGTCTTTCAACGGCTTCCTCTGCTCTTCCTAAATATCGAAGCATGAGTCCTAATAGGGCATTCACATCCGCTCCATTAGGATTAAGAGCCATGGCCCTTTCGAGTTCCTCCATGGCCGGTTCATACTGTCTTTTCATTAAATAAATATTTCCCAACAAGACATACGTATCGGCTAAAGTATCGTCCAAAGCCAATGCGGTTTGTGCCAGTTCAACTGCCTTGGCAATAGATTTTCTTGGGGATTTGCTCCAACCGTATATGACGTCATTCCAGTGAGTATAAGACAATCCAACTACAGGTATTGGATATGTCGGATCCAAGAGAGAAGCTTGCTGGTACAGTTGCCGTGCATCTTCATTGCCATATTTGGTCATCAATCTATAGGATTCCAACGCTTTTAAAGTAATTTCATAGGCCTTGCGATTCGTTGTGCGTTTTCGCCATATTCGGGCTTGCTCACCTTCGGTCAGCTTAACTTCTAAAGAAATCAGGATCATTTCTGTGATCTCATCTTGCAGTGAAAAAATATCTTTCAGGTCACGGTCATAGTTCTCTGCCCAAAGGTGACCTCCTGTAGCCGCATTGACGAGTTGGGCCGTGATACGGACTCTGTTTTCTGCCTTGCGAATACTGCCCTCCAGCACGTAGTCCACACCCAGATCACGGCCTACCTGGCGGATATTTACTGGCTTGCCCTTGTAGACGAAAACAGAGTTTCGAGCTATCACGAAAAGTTTCGGAATTTTGGAAAGGCCTGTAATGAGGTCTTCAGTTAGACCGTCGCTGAAATAATCCTGGTTTGGGTCGTCACTCATGTTGGCGAACGGCAGGACGGCTATAGAGGGCTGGGCCGCTAATGAAACTTCACTCTTCTTATCAAATAAAGGTGGCTCCGGTGTTGAATTAGAACGGATATTAAAGAGCCAGATAACGGCGCCCCCGGTTATGATTACTAACGCTGCAGCTAAAGCTATGGCCATGTTACGCCATTTTTTTTGTACAGTATATTCCGCTTTTTCTGCACTGAGTGCTTCTGTATTTGGATACAATTGCACCCAGTAGACACGCACCGGCTCTGAGATATTCTTGACAGATTTGGTACCTATATATTCGTATTCTAATCCTAATTTATTTTTAACCTGGTCATAAACAGTTCCCGAAATGCAAATGCCGGCAGCCTCAGCCAGGCTTTCCATTCGAGCAGCAATGTTGACACCATCCCCGTAGATCCGATCTCCCTCTTGAATGACATCTCCAAGATTTATACCTATTCGAAACTCCATCCGTCTACCAACTGGTAATTCTGCGTTTCGCTTTGCAAGCTCTCTTTGTATCTCCACAGAGGCGTTTACGGCATCAATTACACTACCAAATTCTGATAATAGATTGTCTCCTGGAGCGTCCACTACCCGTCCTTTGTATAGATGTATAATATTGGATATAGCCTCTTTATAAGCCTTTAAGGTACGGATAGTACCCAACTCATCTTGGCCCATTAGTCGGCTGTAACCTTTGACATCAGTACTGAGGATGGCGGTAAGTTTGCGTTTGTAGTTCTCATCAGCCATAGGAGACCTCGGATGTTAAACGCGAAACTATCTGAAATAATTATTTATATGGGATCGAATATATAATGAGAACAACAAAGAAAGACGGGTCAGCTTTAAGCGTAGCGGTATTTAATAATTATTAGTTCGGGAATGCGAGAATTGTCAAGATTTTTGAGGTGTTGTTTAGGACTTGAGTTTTATTTTGTGGGTTCCCAACGAGAATTTCCTGAAAAATTCGAATGGATCTACAAAATTTGAGATCGTTTGTTTATTCCGTATCTAATGAAAGGGCATGAATTTCAAAATACCTTGCCACTCCCGTAACTATCGAAAATACCGTTAAAAATTAATATACGATCTGAGTATCATGATGATGCCTTGGATTTTATTTGTCACTCCGGTAATCCTGTTTGTTGCATCAGATTCTTGAATTTGTCATCCTTTACTGGATCATGAAGGGTATGGCTCTCTATGAGACGGGATGCTGAAAATTTCGGGTCCAACCGCTTGACCTCATCAGCGATCGCTTTGGCTTCGTCGATTTGACCGAGATCGGCATAAACAGCGGCCAAAAACGCCTTGGGAAGTATATGATTAGGATTGAGATCAATGGCTTTCTTGAATGATTGAACGGCTTCTTCTTTCCTACCTACAAGATGCAGTGATACACCATAAGCGTATGGAACCCACCAAGGATGCTTGGGGCTCAACCGCATCGCCTGCTCAAACAGGTCAACCGCCTCCTGTTCCCCGCCAAAATCCTTTAGTCGGGTAGCCAAACCAGCGACAGCGACGAGATCGTTTGGTGCCAGCTCCGCTGCCTTGGGTCTCAACTCAATGGCACGTTCTCCCTGACCAGTCAAAGCATATAGGTTTCCAAGTGTCTGGTATCCGAGTGGTGAATCCGGATCCATCTGGATAGCGCGCTGGGCCAATTGTATTCCTGACTGAATCGACTCTTCCCTGGTGGTGCTCCACCCTTGTTTGGCTTCATACCAATCGATGGAGGCAATCCCCGCCAGGGGCCGAGACCAGTCGGGATCTGCTTTATGAGCGGCCTCGTAGAGCTCACGAGCGCGAATCATCCCTTCACGGGTGAACTTGATGAATTCTCCGTGGGCTTCGATTCGAAGAAGCCAGGCTTCGAGATTATCTGTACCACGGCTCGCCACCCGCGCTGCAGCGCCTTGTGTCAGTTCCACTTGCAATTCCACTATCACATTCTTGACTATTTCATCCTGCAGGGCGAAAATATCATTTGCCAGCCGGTCGAAACGCTCAGCCCAGAGGTGACGACCGCTGAGTGCATCAACCAACTGAACTGTGATTCGAAGCTTTTCCCCCGCCTTTTGAACACTGCCCTCCAGCAAGTATTGGATGCCCAGCTCTTCGGCCACCTTTTTAACGTCGATCGGCCTTCCTTTGTAAGTGGCGGCAGAATTTCGTGAAATCACAAATAAGTCGGGAGCTCTCGAAAGCGAAGCTGTTAAGTCCTCGGTTAACCCGCTGGCAAAAAAGTTTAGCTTGGCATCGTCTGAATAGGTTTCAAACGGCAGGACGACGACCGAAGGCTTGTCCGGGAGCGGGTAAGCCATGCGGTCGATAGAAGCGGCCTCAAATTTGGGCATTGTTTGAAGATGCCAAATCACCACGCCTATGATTATTGCGACCACTGCAATGATGGCCGCTATTATTAATCTTCGATTCAGGCTTTTCGCTGTGGTAGCACCAACACTCTTGCTGTTATCATCAGATCCAAGCAGAACCTTGAAGACCCTAACTGGTTTTCTAATGTTTTTGACAGTATGTGGTCCAAGATCAGAGAAACCAATGTCGAGCTTTCCCTCGACATGTTCGTAAACTCCTCTGGAAATACAGATGCCGCCAGGATCGGCCAGGTTTTCGAGCCTGGCGGCAATGTTCACTCCATCACCATAAATCCGATCATCCTTATGAATGATATCGCCCAGATTAATACCAATTCGAAAATTCATACGCCGGTTGTCTGGTAATTTGCCGTTTTCTGTTTCTAATTTTTTTTGGATCTCAATGGCGCAAAGGACCGCTTCTTGTGAACTGCCGAATTCGGCCAAGATATTATCACCTGGTGAATCAACCACTCGTCCATGATACTTTTCGATCAAAACAGACATGATCTCTCGATAGGTCGTAATCGTATTTACAGTGTACTCGTCATCTTCACCCATCAATTTGCTATAACCTTGGACGTCGGCACTGAAAATCGCTTTTAGTTTTCTTTGTATGCCTTTGTTTGTCATAAAAGATCCTAAACGAACGTTTAGTTGGTTACTCACAATGTGAATGCAAATGGAATTGACCGATTAAACGTGAGAAAAATGATATTCGATATAGGTTATTGCAATGATTACTAATAAGTAGGATTTATCCAGAGGGCAAGACCGAAAATTCGGTGAATGAGAAAAATGACCCTTTAGTTGGCGGGATTTAATTTTTGGTTTGTATATGCCAAGATAGTCCAGGTCACAGAGGTTACACTTTCTTGCCACACAAGTAAGTATCGGAAATCGTGCCGACTGTCATGATACAGTATGGCTATTCCGAATAGGACCTAAAATAGAGTATGGAAACCGTTTGATAATTGTTTCGATGTGGTACTGGAACCGGATATGGTCTGTGTATCTTTAGGTTTTGAATCGATAACTAACCAGCGTTTAATGGAGGCGGCATATCATGGCTGCTGACATGTGTTTTTTTTGGAAGCCTTCAAGTGTTTTATAGAGCTTTAAAACAATCCCAGTATCCCTTTTTTTGAGAAGGCCGGTATTATTGAAAGCCACCCCGAACGGGCAAGACTCTGGTTGAACCGGAATAAGATTTACGGAGCCAATATACTTGGCCGTAGGTGAAATTGAAGCGGCCAGCCTCGTAGCCACGAGTATCTGAAGCCCAACAAGTAGCAGCAGTAGCGTCTATTATTTTAGCAATATGGTAGCCATTTCTGTTCTTTACCCCAGGATCATAGAGACTTGCTAGTTCGGTCAGTGTTGGCAACCGCCAGTCGGTATAACCGCCACCGTTGTAATTTTGGCAATATGAAAGAGCGTTCGGCCAGCTTATAAGATCTCCATTGTCCTTAGTCGCCCACATCAGGCCTGTTTTAGTGTCCGTAATTGTACCATCTCCGTGTTCAACGAAGCGGTCTGCTGCCAGGGCAGGCATAATAAAAAAGCCAATAAATACGAAAACACCGATCCCCCAAATAATTTTTTGAATTGATAAAATTGCAGAGAACACCCTCACGTCGACTTCCTTTTGTAAGTATAGAATAAATTTTTAAATCACAGGATGTATTGATACAATTTGGATAGACCAGTAAAATCAACCGGATGATAGCTCAAAGGTCATAACAGTAGCGTGGTTCGGCTATACTTTATGCTTTGTTTACAGTATATGTACTTTTGAGAGTCTTAGTCATTTTCAGATAGATCGATCATATCAATACAAATAGCAAAAAAGGCCAACTACAACATTTTTAGGTCAGTCGCTATTTAAATTTTTACAGGTAAATTAGGGGCAGTCGGTTCTGCCAAAATGTGCCGCAAATTGGCCGATTTTCAGCCCCCCTAATATGACCTCTTGAACTAAATCACTGCCATCAACATCACCATCGGGTTCTGAATCTCCTTCACAATTCTCTGTCCAATATGTTCCAGCAATCTTCTCATCAACATCACTAGTTCCGTCGTGGTCTCGGTCATCATTCTTTTGTTCTGAATAAAACAAACTCTCCCGTCCAGTGTTGTCAACAGCTGAGACGGCAAAGACGGTTGGCTTTGTGGAGGCATCACCACTCCACCTTACGATTGTCGTAAACGAATTTGCATCGCCGGATGCGGAGCCGATTTTAGCATAATACGGGTCTTCGTGTTTCGCCGCATAAACATTGAAATGGTCAACACCTGTTTGTGGGTTCCAATACAAACAAGTCCATTCTCCACAGGGATTCGCTATCAATCCCTGTGGCATTTCAATTTCGGGAATTATTTGCAATGGTTGACCGGCCTGCACAATCAGGTCAAACGTGAATGACTGGTCCTCGGCAAATCCAGAGAAGTCGACCTTTTGGTCATTCATGCCGTTTAGATAAGTGGCGCTGATTCTGAAATCTTTGGCGTATTGTCCAAAAACAACAACCCTATAGATTCCATCAGTTAGATTTTCGATATAGATAACCCCATTATCTGCCATAAAATTCGCTTTTGACCCTTGAATGTCGGATGTGAAACTCTGGTCAGAAGGATTGATTCCTGTCCGGTTTCCGCTGGGGTCTTCAATAAACGCTCGGACGGAACCGTTGAAAGATAGGGACAGAGTCGAATTGATAGTTTCATCGGCATGGGCAATAGATGTTGTAGGAATTTTAACTTTCATTAGCTTAGCCAAATATAGACCTGTGGATTTCAATCTCCACAATGCATTTTGATCAGGTGAAAGAAAATTGACTATTTCGCTTTGATAAGCCGTAATAAGAGACATGTGTTCTTCTTCTGATGTATTGGATATACCATACCCCCATCCCTCTTCAACAGGCCAAGCTGCGCTGTTGTAAGGAACTGTACCGTCGCCTACATTTTCGATGACAGTGTATTCAGCAGGAAACAAAGGTTTGCCGTCTTCATAAAGCCTGTCTGGATTTCCTACGGGAATCCTATAAACTGTAGAATTATTTTTACTACCAACTAAAATACCGACATGCACCTTTCCTCCTTCTCCCGTTTGATTCATTCTGGAAATGTCTTCATCGGTATTCAATTCTTTGAGCCAAGTGTTTATGTTACCATCTGTATTCGTTTCCCGTACATCGTTGCCGTATTTAAGGAATTCCTTTGTGTACATCAACTGCAAAAGTGATGGGGCCTCATCGCGTATGAATTTTCTAATATCGCTGTGCCTAAAATAATTCCAAGCCTTCTTTCCTCTACGAATCATAAGTAACTGAGTGATGTTTGAGTAAGCATTGATGAGTCCAATATCACCATCCCATACCGTGGTAGATATATCATCTGCTAACTTTGGATCACCACCTTCCCACATGTAATACGGCATGCAGGAACCCAAATTAGGTGTTCCAACCATGATAAATTTGTCAATATCATAGTTGCGATTCTGAAAATCATCGCTTTGAATGTAGCTCCTTACAAGAAGTCCGCCAGCGGAATGTGCTACAATATGCACTTTATCTGTGCTGGAAAAAACAAGAGCCTTATCAATCGCATATAGAAGATATTTACGTGCTTGTTCAATTGTGAGTGTCCAATCCCAAGGGCAATCAACCACATAGTATCCTTCTGTTCTTAGTGTATTTCTTAGATCAGTGAATCCCGTTAGTCTTCCTTTAATGGGGAGCCACGGATCATAAATCTTAAGCAAAGAATTTTGCGGATCGTCGTAAGGGGGCAACATAGGATAAGGTGTATTGATCCAGCTGGAACCAGGGAATCCTGGTACTAAAACAACTGGAGTTGCCTGATACCCGGGAGTCGCATCAACCGCCAGAAGCAAATCTGAGAATACGATTGGTTGGTCATTTTGTATTTTTACTGGCTGTTGACTACCAACGCCGTCTTTCTCAATTTTAATTGTGTACTCACCACATGGCATATCATAGAACTTGAAATGACCACCAATCGTGGTTGCCATATTTCGAATTGGAATATTTCGATAGTCATAAATCGATACATCAGCGTTAACGACACCTACCCCCTCACCATCGACAACATTACCCTCGATAGTTCCTTGTCCGCAAGTTGGGCTGCCACTGACAGCGAAAGTGTTGCTGTATCCAGTCGCACCATAGGCCCTGGCAAACAGACGCATATCACCGCCATAAAACACCCTTAAATTAACAGTTGCTTCGCCATTTACGCATTTAGCCATTATAGGGCTGACACGTCCTAAGGTGCTGCCCAAGTTCACTATGCCATTATAATCTGTAAGAGTGTTACCTGCTCCATCCTTGGCGTATACCGTGACCTGAAATGGAACCTCAATGCTTTTAGGAGAATCTATAGTGTTGAATCCGAATTGAACTGGAAGTTCCCCGTATTCCGAAGAAATCGTGAAATATTCATCAGAAAAGTCCGATACGGTTCCATCAGCCGAACTGACCTTGATTCGATAGTCGCTGCCATCATCAATTGAAACGATCGGATTAAATGGATGGCTGCCAGTGTTTGGTACGTTGCTCGCTAACTGCTCAACCTGCATCTCGCCCTTAAACAAAAAGATGTCAACATTGGAATCGATACCGAACCTGCTCCATTTTATGTCGTAGTAATCGCTCTTGATAAATGACTCACCACCGTTTGGATAAATAATTGTCCCAGGAGCATAGTCACTAATAATTGCAACAAAACCATCAGTGATGCCCAATAGATTCGGATATAACGCATTTTCTGTAGGAATATCATTGGAACTGGTGGTCCCTGCCACATATGTGTTACCCGAACTGTCCACAGCTATTCCGTTGCCAGAATCTCCATTATTACCCCCAAGGTATGTGGAATAAACAACTTGGTTACCATCAGGATTCAGCTTGAAAACAAAAGCATCATTAGTACCTAATAAAGTCGGAAAAAGCGCGTTGTCTATAGGAAAATCGTTAGAATAGGTAGTCCCAGTCACATATGCGTTACCCAGGTTGTCAACTGCTATTTTTGATCCTGGCGGTTCCTGATTACTGCCCCCAAGGTATGTGGAATAAACAACTTGGTTACCATCGGGATTCAACTTGAAAATAAAAGCATCATTAGTACCTAATAGATTCGGGTAAAGTGCATTTTCTATAGGAAAATCGTTAGAGCCGGTTTGCCCCGTCACATAAACGTAACCCAATTCATCAACTGCTAAGTCATAGCCTTCATCGTAACCATTACCCCCGAGGTATGTGGAAAAGATGGCATGGCTACCGTCTGAACTGAGTTTAAATATGAAAGCATCACAATTAATTACTGGGCCTGAAGGATATGGATATATGGCATTGATAACAGGAAAATTAATAGAATAAGTACCACCGGTTACGTATGCGTTCCCCAAACAATCTGCAGTGATGCCCTGCCCATATTCCCAATCATCGCCTCCAAGATAGGTTGAGTAAATAACTTGGCTGCCATCAGCGCTCATTTTAAATATAAAAGCATCTCCTATGTAGATACCACCATAACCCCAAATGTTGGGATCGAAAGCGTTTACTGTGGGAAAATCGGGAGAAGTGGTACTTCCTGAAACATAGACGTTACTCAAGCAATCTAACGCGATGTCAGCGCCATGCTCCGTATTTTCGCCTCCAAGGTATGTAGAATAAATGGCATAGCTACCGTCAGGGCTAAGTTTTAAAATGAAAGCATCTTTTGTACCTGATAAACTCGGATAAAGGGCGTTTAGTAATGGCAAATTGTTAGAGAATGTGGTCCCTACAACATATGCGTTTCCTGCACCATCTATTGCTATGCCATTGCCACTATCATAATCATTTCCACCAACGTATGTGGAATAAACAGGGTGGCTACCGTCCGCACTGAGTTTGAAAATAAATGCATCTGCGGACCCAGCAAGAGAGGGATAGGAAGCGTTCGCTAGGGGAAAATCGGTAGAACGAGTAGTGCCAGTTACAAAGGTATTCCCCAAAGTGTCTACAGCTATGTCTCCGCAACCGTCACTGTGACTTCCTCCAAGAAATGTAGAGTAAACCAACACTGGATCAATAACTAGAGGTATTTTTTTGTCCCAAGACGCTAGCCTAAAGCCTACTAGACCTTTGTCGTCAATCAAATACCCCCCGGAAACTTCCACTCTTTTACCGTCTACCTCCTGGTAGATTACTGGAGCCTGATGGATCACTTCACCATCTTGTAAACGAAGCACAAGGTTTCCATCTTCGTTAAGGGTTAACTCTTTAACTCCTTGCAACTCAAATCTTATTTGAGAAGGATCTGATCCAGGATAGACCAAGAAGTCATACTCAAGACGGCTCTGGTTACCATAAAAAACCAAGTCTATGCCTGGATAGAGTTCTTTGTACTTCACTCTAGTATAATTCGGTATAAAAGTATGCCACCTTAGAGGGTCATTTCCAATAATATAGTTGCTTATTGCACGAAGTCTTTCTTCTCCTATGATCATAGGGGGCTTTTTGACTCCAGAAAACTTCATCCTAACTACCGCACCTTCAGCCTTTTTCTGCTTCACATGATTTGAGAATTTTATAGCATCTACTTGCCGTTTATCATCGCTCTTATCTATTACAGGAGGGTGGAGCGAAATTACGGCCTCAACAGGTGTGAGGAAAAGGGTGTATCTCACTCCACGAGAAAGGAATCTGACTTCTTTATCTGTCTGCCCTTGGTTTTCTTCAAATGAAAGGGGTAATTTTCCATAGCTGTCTATAATCGACGTCTTCTTATTTTTATCTGAACCTAAAGCCTTCTCAAGGGCAAAGGAATATCCTGGAAACCAATTTAAAAAAAGAAAAAGAGTGACGAGACAAACAATCAAGGTAATTTTTTTCATTATGACCCTCCAAGAAACCAAGGGATTTGTAACAAAACCTATTTGATAATAAAAACCTACAAACCTGTGCAATATTGAGATCCATGATAATCCTACAGATATAACAAACAAAAAAACCGGACCGCCCTGTTTAAGGCAACCCGGCTATCTCCCTTGGGTCTGTGGCTCTTCACCCCTGAGAGACCCGTAGTTTTCCGACCCCACCTTTCAACGGGTTTGGCTTTGTCTACTCTCCTACTCTGATGCAAAAACCATGCAATATCAACACATTGGGCAGAGTAAAAATATAAGGCTATATTAATAACTTGCGCCTTTGCCACGCTGTGATAGTGAAATTATGTGGTATTTGATTCATAATTTTATGGTGCATGGTATATAGTTGCTATCTTTTGCTACTATCTGCATCATCGCAAAACTACATATATGTCAGATGGTATCGCAATAATTTTAACGCTTAAAAAAATCCACCTTTCTTGCCACAAGCAAAACATGCTTAAATCAAATGAAATATCAAGATAGGGTTCGGTAATCATCAGTTAGCCAATTAACTATCAGAAGGCCAAGGCCGTTGGCTCTCCGCTTCAATCCACGCATTAATCCAGGAGGGAACCTCTGGGCGCCAATCATCCATACCCATAGCTTTTGCAACCTCTATGACTGGGACCAAGCCGTCTATCGACGTAATTCCAACCTTTATGAGTGCAGATGAGCATATTTGATTTTTCCGATACATTTCATGTAAAAAGTATAACCATCTACCATCGTGACAGACGAGTTTGGTAGACAACGAGAATTTACTAAAGAATGGAATCCTCCGTCGATATCTTACGCTTGCTCCACCTACCGCTATTCCCCACTTCTGTCTTTTCATTAAACTTAAAAAACCAACTCGATAAGAATAATCCCACCTTCCTAATTCCATATAAGTAAAATAGCGTGCATGGTTTAATTCCATGAAAATGTCAATGTCCGTGAGGCCAGCTCTAAAATGTAAAATGCTTTCGTCATCAAAGTTCAGTTTCGATCGGAATCTTGCGCTTATTAGTATGGTAATGAGTTTTATGAAAGGAAACATATTTTTCTCCAAAATCCGGAATATGTGAATATCCGATCATATAGCTCACTGAAAAAAGGTGAGTTTTTGGGGTTCTGCTTGGTTGCCAGTCTAGTAACTATCTAAATTTATATCAATTATAAATATGCCATCTGGATATATTCAGGGAATCCGCCGTTTGATAGATTCAGCACCATAGCATTAGGCTTTCGATCACCCAAACGATTGTTACGTTTACAGTATCAGTATCTCTGAGAGTTTCGATTTATTGCAGATAATAAGAAATCGGTGGTTAGCAACAACCAAGCCCACCTGCCGCTCTACGCCTCCAATCTCCAACCGCTTTTACTCTTCTGGACAGCATTCTTCTAATTGTTTTTCTAATTTTCGTGAATAATCTTCAAGTTCGACTTTGGTCTTTTCGAGTTTTTCGATAATTCGGGAGCGTTCAAATTCTCTGGCCTCAACTTTGACCAACATCATACCAAAAGACTCGGCCAATTCTGCCAGGAAACTTGGATATCTGCCTTTTTTAGAAAACTCAAAAATCCTATCAGCATCTGATTTTTCATATTGGCCGGTCGCAATCTTTTTACATGCCGAACTAAGCATTTCGAATAAATCAAGATAATATCGTTCAAAGTCCATTTTGTTTTCCTTGTGTATCAATGAGTCTCTACATTTTACTCGGGAAGATAGTAGTATGACAGTACTTCTTAGTTCTAAATCTTGGTATGACTTACAGAAAAAATCAGAATATATCGGAGTCGGAATACCTGAGATACTTAATCAATACCACAAGTATTGTCAAACCTATGATTATTAATATGAAATCACAATAAATCTGCCCATTCAAAAACTAAACTTAGCTTGCCACTAGTTGTACCTTTCAATTCATTGTAATCTTATCAAATACGGTTTGCGTATCACAACGGTTCAGGATATTTTTAAACCTGTTTTAGATAGCAGATAGTGCCACTCACCTCTTCCTTTTGCTTTGTTTACAGTAACTGAATTTTTCAAGGGATCGATTTTATACAGATACCCAGAAGATATTTAAAGGCCTGATAATTCATCTAATCGGGCAATCCTGCCTTGCGCAGGGCGGCGACAAATTGCTCCGTATTTGGACCTTTAGAAGCGTTTTCCCACTTCACGATAGAAAACTTTGGATTTATTCTGAGTACTTCTTTAGCTTCGGCGCGTGCGTCTTCCATACGTCCTGATTCGCTGTACACCATGGTCATCATTAAACGGGTTAGAAAAGAGTCAGGATCTTGGCGTACAGCCTTTTCACACCATTTTATTGCTTCTTCGTATTGGCCTGTCCAACAGTAGGCAATTCCTAATCCAAATAGATAATTTGTCGGTGGAATTGGATTAAGGCGTATCGCTTTCATGTATTCCGGAATGGCTTCCTCGTTTCTGCCGGCAAATCTTAAGGTATGACCCAGTCTCATATGATTATAAGCTGAATTAGGATTAAGGGCGACAGCCTGCTCTGCGTTTGCAACGGCCTTATCGTGCTCCCCCATCATCGAAAATGTGAAACCTAAATGTCCATATGCTTCAGCATTAGTAGGATCCAGTTCAATAGCCTTTTTAATCAACTCCAATGATTTGGCGATAGACTGTTTTGGGGACTTACTCGTGCCAAGCCATACATCCATTTGGTGGGTACTCGACAGAATTATGTAGGCCATAGCATATTCTGGATCTAATGCAATGGCTTCCTGTGCCAACTGCTTTGCCAGAGCGTTACTTTCTATATTAAATTGGCGCATAAATACCATCGCCTGCAGGTACTTCAGATAAGCCTCAAGGTCATTAGTGTCCGGTTAACTATCGAATAATTTCAATTGGATACAGTTGCTAGTCATTTTATTTTTGTAATCAGTTTCTGTGAGCACCTGTAAAATGGGGATTTTTTCAAAAAGAGTGATGCTAAAAATCTGTAACATTGTGTAGAGACTCAAATCGATTTTCATCCGTTTTTTCATGATCGCAACCAGAACATAGACACTGATGGCGATCCAGATTTGGGTTTTGACGGCATTTTCAGAGGTGCCATAAAACTTTTTGATTCGCAGATGTTGTTTGATCCATTTGAAGAACAATTCCACTTGCCAGCGGCACTTATAAAGATCGGCGATCGTTATTGCTGGCAGGTGAAAATGATTGGTCAAAAATGTTAAACGATTGTCGCTAAGGGCATCGTAATATTTTATTCGTCTGATTCGCTCAGGATAATCTTTTTTCGCATAGTAGTTGTTTAACTTAACGACCTGGTCGCATCTCAGGCCGCAACTTTTATCAATTGGTCGCGAATACATACGACGAAAGTTAATATTGGATTTCGAACGAATAATGAAAAATGCCGGTACCTGATGAAGCTTATAAAGCCGTTCAAAATCCAGATAGCCACGGTCCATAATATAAATCGAGCCGATTTCTGTCTCTAATTGGTCCAGGATATTTACTTCATGGACCTTGCCATCGGTAATGGCAATCATAGAGGGAATACTGCCGCGCAAGTCCAGCAGGGTATGTAGCTTGATGGCTGCTTTTGTTTTACGAAAGTGAGCCCATGGGTATACTGAAAGACACAAATCGATGATAGTCGCATCCAATGCATAAATGGTCTCTTGCAATTGTAGCCCAAAATCTTCGCTGGCATAGAGCCTGCGAGCTTCATCGATTAGTACTTTGGCAAAGTCTCTGTAGATACGCCAATCGCGGTTCTCATTAGCATCCGCTAATGTGCTTTTTGAGATCTTGCCGCGGATGCCCATATGGTAGAGTTTTTCTTTCAAGGCCCGCAGGCAGCATTCGATATCGCGAAGACTCTCGCGGTAAGTCAACTGAGCGAATGCCATGCACAAAAACTGATCATAACATGAGAAAGAGCGAGTTCGGTAGTTGCCTTTATAGCGTTTGACACACTGCCGAAAATCGTATTTGGACATAAAATCGATGATCTGTGAAAAGACAGTTTGTCCTTCGTACACGGGCTCAACCCTCCTTTTAGATATTCGGAGGGTAAGTATCAGCCCGGCTAACTTGTTTTCAAGTCGATAACACCGATTGTTCCCATTATTTATATTATTTACGGTTAGTTAAGGGCTATTCGAAAAATCTTAACCGGACAGTAGTGCCTCAAGGTTATTTGTGCCTTTGGCAGCCGTCTGAATTTGCTCACCCTCGCTCAACTTCACCTGCATCGCCGTAATGATACTTTTTGTTAGGTCGTCCTGAACGGCAAATATCTCCTTTAGATTTCGGTCATCCCGCTCGGCCCACAAATGGTGGCCGGAAATAGCATCAACCAACTGTGCAGTTATCCGTATATCATCACCGGCCTTTCTGATGCTGCCCTCAAGGACATAACGGACTCCCAGCTCTTCTGCAACTTGATTAACCTTTACGGGTTTACCCTTGTAGGTAAAAACAGAATTACGCGCAATTACGAAGAGTTTCGGAAGCTTAGAAAGAGCTGTAATAATTTCCTCGGTTAATCCATCGCTGAAATATTCCTGTTCTGGATCACCGCTTATGTTCACAAATGGTAAGACAGCAATAGACGGTTTTTCAGGCAGAGGGTAAGACATCTTTTCGACAGAGGCAGGCTCTATCGGCGTTGGACGTTGATGGAATTGCCAAGCCATCACACCAATAATTATGACAAGCACTGCAATTGCACCCAACATAGCCTTTTTCCGTCGCCAAAATGGAATTGCCTCTTCCTTTACCTTTACATCAGCAACAGTCACCCTCGGCTCCATAACCACCCGGTAGGCCCCGACCGGCTTTGCGATGTTCTTGACCTCCTGTTGACCCAGAAACTCGTAGCCCAGCGGCAACTTGGTTTCGATTTGGTCAAAGGCTGTTTTTGAGACACAGATTCCACCGGGGTTGGCGAGCGCCTCCAGACGTGCAGCTATGTTGACGCCATCACCGTATATTCGATCCTCTTCCTGAATGACATCACCGAGGTTGATACCGATGCGAAACCGCATTTTTCGATTTTTCGGTAATTCTGCATTTCTGGAATTCAACTCTTTTTGAATCGCAACGGCACACTGCACCGCATCCACGACACTGGCAAACTCGGAGAGCATGTTGTCACCTGGGGAATCAATCACCCGGCCACGGTGTTGATCAATGAGTACAGACATCACATTCTTGTAAACCGCCAGTGTCTGAACGGTCGCCGCCTCATCATCGCCCATGAGCTTGCTATAACCGACAACGTCGGAGCTCATGATAGCGGTGATTTTACGTTTAAACCCTTCAGCACACATGATGGACCTCCAAAAGGCTTTACGTGATTAACGATGTGATTTCAGAGAGAGATGTGGAATCAGAAGGAAGGCTATAACGATCGCAGAGGCAGAGATATAACCCGACCTGAGCTAAAATTATTACTAAATCGATATGTCGTGGTTTGTCAAGTTAGTAGGGTGTGGAATATTTAATTGTGAATAATTAATGTGGGTTACAAATGGTCTTTTGGGATAAGTTATGCAGAACGTTAATTGTTAACGCTGGTATGATAGATTATAAAATCACATGAAATTGTTGCGTTCAGCCGCTTGGACTAGCTTGCCAGTCTCGTAACTATCTAAATTTTCGTGTAATATAACGATACCGTTTGGCTATATTCAGAAAATCCATCGGTTGATAGGTGCAGGACAAACGCAGCAGGTTTAGCTCACCCAAACGGCTGATACGTTGGATAAATCAAAATAATAGTGGAAAGTGGGCTGTAAAATAAAATTGCAATTTATTATTAAATTGATTTTTTATATCGAACTAAATCTGCGTAAGGCCCCCATCGACGACTAGCTCGATTCCAACAATATAGAAAGCTACGTCTGATGCAAGGAATGCCACCGCGTTTGCTATATCTTCTGGCTGCCCAACGCGTCCAAGTGGAATGGATTGCCTGACGTTTTCCCGAACATCCTCTCCAGCCGCTCCCATCTTGGGGTGAATCGGAGTATCAATTAACCCAGGAGAAACCGAGTTGACACGAATTCCTTTGGCTACGAGATCGGCCGAGAGGGTTCGAGCCAGAGATCGAGCGGCCGCTTTAGAGGCGGAATAGTCCTCTAGCCGTTCAAAACCCTTAATGCCGGAATTTGACGCGTTAATATCACGTAACTGTTTGTTAAGTACTTCTTTGATTAAATGACGGTTCTGTCGATAAATTTCAAATTAGATTCTCGGGCAGGGCCTGCTGGACTTCGTTCCAAATGCTTGTAGCATGGAAGGCAAAGGCATCCTGAGCCTTTTATACGGCATACGCTTCGGCCTTCAATTAGCCGATCGCAAAGATCACATATTGAAGTGCTTTCCAGGCTTTTGGTTTTCGTTGGCGCTTCGATTTTCTTTAATAATTTGGCACCGATGCCATATCTAAGATCTCGTAATTTTTTAAGTTCATCACACCAGCGAATCCGCACTCTATAACCTGCATAGGTGTCGGGGTCGGGCGACTTAGCGAGTAAATCCGGCATTACAATTGTCTTCTCATAGCCAGGCACCAACGGCAAATGGCTCTCAAAATAGATACCACCTTGGCAGAAGTTGAGCAATCGCGTCACAGCAAGCTCTTCTGTTTCAGGTGTTTTAAACTGAAGCGAAACTTCGACCTCGTTTCGGGTGAATGCCCGTTGCTCGGCGCTGGCCATAAATATAATCCTTTCTTGCCCCGATCTTCCTTTGGATCTGGTCTTAAGAGTATCAAATATTTAATAACGGAAGGCCTGAGATCCGCCTTGTTTAGACAAGTGACACTTCGCCAATAGCGTAACGACCATAATTTCAGGAAAGTGTTTGATATGATTTGGCTATACCGACCAGAACTATACATACAAGGTGGAAAAATATTGTTTATTGCTACGATGTGTTATGGTCTGAAGGTAGGTTTTGAATAGCCTCAGGAATTTATGCAATCAAGGTCTTGCGATTAACAGCATGTGTTTGGGATTTCGTCCGGCTTGTTTTGACCAAAATAAATCGTATCAAGAAAAGATAAAAAAAAGGCCTTATATCATATCGTGTGATTGGCCATTTTGGACTCGGCCTTTATCGCTTTGCTTTTCTTTTTGGATTTAATTAACGACACAAAGGCCCAATCTGTTGAGAATAAGATTTACGGGCCTGGTTCATCATCCTCCCATTCTCTATATTGAACGCCGATCTGGTAGGAGAACGCAGGCTTTTTCAGCACTTTTCGGCACCATATGACTTCGGCAAAACGATCCGCAGCAAACTCCTTACTGTCGTGAACGCGATCGCTGTCTTCTATCGTTAGGAAAATATGTGCCTTGGGTCTGATGTTATAACCGGAACGAAAACAAAGACCATCCTTGCTGGAGTTAACGGTTTTGGCGCTAAAGAACCTGTCTGAACTCAAAAAAGCATATTGGATCGTTTCTTTGAAACCATAGCGCTCAGCGTTCCGTTTTTCGTCGATTGACATCAATTTTTTCTTTCAAGCGACAAGTCGTTTCTTATTTTCGGCCCCACAACGCCCGTACCCGTCATCTGTTCGTAGTTCCAAAAAAACGATCAGTCCATATTCACGTATCGCACGCCAATTTCATACGACAGCCCGTCCGTATCCATGATTTCCTTGACCCAACGCACCTCAACCATACTTGTGGCACGGACCCATTCGTCGTATTTACGCACTTTCAAAGAGGGTAATTTCAGCATGGGCAAGATGAGATTAGTGCTCGGCTTAACCGCCTTCCTCGACACCAGGCCCAGCCCGTCCTGGCTGTAGTTGACCGACCTGGCCCAGAAAACGTCGCTCCGGCCGGTAAGCTTGAGGCATTCGGCCTTCAGTTCGCAGGCGTTGCGATCGTTATGACGATTCCCTAATTGATCTTCGATAATTGACATCTTGAACCCTTAGATCGCGGAATGATTCTTATCACTCTTTTTAACTGCCGATAATTCTTTATAGAGTTTCCTGCATGCCTTTTTGCATTCGATACAATAGGTAGTAACGGGTCGCGCTTTGAGTCGTTTCAAGGCGATTTCTTCACCGCAAATTTCACAAATCCCGAATGTGCTTTTGCCTAATTTTTTGAGAGCATTTTTTATCTTCCGAATAAGCTTGCTATCGCGATCCCTGATGCGAAGAGCCAGATCCCGATCAGTTTCCAAGGACACCCCGTCAAGAAGGCCGGACGCGTATACCGTTGTATCCAGCAGTCCGGTGATAGTGTGATCGGCTCGCTGCAGAAGATAATCCCATTCCTTAAAGGTTTTCATCTCTGAATTTTTTATAAGTCACCCCCCACAAAAACCTTATTTTATGGTTGTTGTCCCGAAACCTTGTGCCACTTTGGATAGCCTTAATTCTCCAATAAAGACGCTTTAGATCGAGCTGTGGTGTTACATCGCCTCTCTTTTGATCGAAATGGATGTGAATTATTACATGATTTGGCCAACCGGTTTTTGCCCAAAACGCCATTGATCGACTCCTTGAGCCTGTCTATGGCATCCCCGCTTCGGATGAAGTAAACAAGCACCGGGAATTCCGGACATTTTTGTTTAATTTCAAGCAGAAGAGTAAAGCTGTCAAACCTCTCTGACAGAGTATTTAGCAGCACCATGTCCGGCTGAAACTCTTCTATGTGTTCCCAGAACGAATCGGCATCATCAACAATTACCGTCTGATATCCTTCTTCGCGCAGTGATTTTGAAACCAAGTACCGGTTATGGGGTTGATCATCCGCAATTAGAATGTGGGCCATTTGGTCCATCGATTGATCCTCGCATTTTACCGATTGATGACATTTGCCTGAAAATTATTGGCCATATTGTAGAAACCTTCCACCTATCTTATGATCTATATTTACCAGGAGATTTTGTACTGCATCGATGCCGAACGGTTTAAACAACCACCCATCGGCCAAACCGGAGTTAAATTCGGCAGCGACATCGGATTGTGCCAACCCTGTCATAATCAAAATACCTGTCATCGGGGAATCATCCTTTGCTGCTATAGCCAATTGGTAGCCATTCAGATCCGGCATGTCGTAGTCAGTGACCAATAGATCAAATTGTTCTACTAAGATTGACAGTAGCGCCTCATTGCCCCCCGAAGCTTTTTTTACGTTGAAACCTATGTGCTCGAATATAGCAGCTACCGTTTCGAGCACGAATTTGTCGTCATCGACGACTATCACCTTCAATGGTTGGCTATTCATCATGGTTTTACCCCGCATCCTGATGTTCATTTTGTCTCAGTTTTTCGGATCGAACGATGGAACCCGGTGTTGCCAATGCATCTTACCGTTGGGGATAAACCGGCAGGCCGAGTAAATCCAGGGCACCATACAGCTCATCAAGTCCGAAGGGTTTGAATATCCAGTGATCCACCAATCCAGTGGTCATAAGGTTGGCAACTTTGGATTGGTCCTTGCCCGTCATGATAATGGCGATCGTTTCCGGGGATTCCTTTTTAAGCCAGGTACACAGCCGGTATCCATTTAACAACGGCATCTCAAGATCGGTAACCACTACTTTGAAGCTTTCTGTCGCCAAACGGCTCATGGCGGTCATGCCGTCTCCGGCTTTTGAAACGCAGTACCCCACTGCCGTTAATATCGTTGCCGTCGAGTCACAAATGACATTGTCATCGCCGATCACCAAAACCCGGTAATCAGCGGGTCCGGGATCTGAATGACCGTTGAATTGCTTTCGGTGACGATCTGTCCCCCTATTCGCTGTTGTCATCTCGATTGGGTCTTCGATTTCGTCCATTTCGATGCCCTCCTTTATTTAAAGCCCGAATAGTCCATATGGGTGTTAAGTGCATCGTGAATCTAACGCCGATTTAATCGATAATCTTAAGCTTTGTGCGCCTTTTATGTTTTCAGCCACGGCAGAGGAGATCGTGTGTAACGCTTCGACTGTTGAGATGGTTAGAGCCGGTGTGAGGTTTTTTAGGGAGCTATGTAGTATATTCGAATAATATTGGGGAAATCACAAGATGAGTTAACTATGAGGATAATATGGGGGAATTGCCAACACTACTGTAATTGGGTAAGGTAAGTTTTAAGGTTGATGCCTTTGTGTTTCAGGTTCAGTTTACGTCGAATGTTGTGCCGGTGAAAATCGATTATGCTGGTCGCCAATCCCATCAGTTCGGCGATTTCCTTTGTGGTCTTTCCTTGGCGTATAAGGTTGACCACCTGGCTTTCAGCAGGAGATATCAAATTGACTTCTTAGAAGCTGAATCCCGCGGTAACCTGATACTTTTTTAGATGAGATTTTGGAAAATATCTGTCGTAAGGAGCTTTTCATATATGTCCGCATTTTCGTGCGTCGTCCAGCCAAGCCAGATTCTGGATATCATTTTAAAAACGCCTCCTTTTAAGGATATTACGCGGGAAATCGACTTTTACCTACTTGTGACAGCTTGCCATAACCGTAACCCTCAGTCATCAAGCTAATTGTTACGATAGAATTTGCCAATCTCAGGGACATCCGCCGATTGATAGCAAGGTGGTTATAGCAGAAGTCATCTATTTACTCCAATCGTAGCCATAATTCAATCATCAAAGTCACTGATGTCGATGTCGACTTCTAGTCCTTTTGATAAGGTATTATCCCTTTTGGCACTCCATCTTTCAGCGCTTGCGCGGGGTGGTGATACACAGGACTGTCATAGATCTGCTTGAGCAACTGGTGGCGCGTTTCCGGCTCTGCCAGGTGAGCGATGGCCACGACCCGTTCGGAAAATCCCAAACCCCTCGGATCGAAAGCGCCGTGTTCAGTCACGATCACCACCTGATCGGCGGCAATCGCCGTGGTGGTGATCCCCTCGGGACACACTTCGACGATCTTGCTGATGCCTTTTTCCGTGGTAGAATTCAGGGCAATGATGGGTACGCCACCGGGCGAAAGTGCGGCGCCGCGCAGAAAGTCCGCCTGGCCGCCCACCCCACTGTAGATCCGCCGAGCCTGCAGCGAGTCGGCCCAGATATTGCCATGGAGGTCTACCCCGATGGCACCGTTGATGGCGACCATATTGGGCTCGCGGGCGATGTTAAGGACGCTGTTGGTGTAGTCGCAAGGGCGGCTTTGCACCGACGAGTTGTAATCGAGCCAATCATAGCCTTCCTGATCGCTGGACAGAAAGATCGAGGACATGGCGCAGTTGACGTGGATGAAGGTGTGACGGTTGGTGACAACCCCAGCCTCCACCAGGCGCTGCATCGCATCGGCAAACAGCTCGGTGTGGATGCCCAGGTCCTTGACTCCCTTAGCCAGGATAGCGTCAGTGACGGCCTCGGGCACCTGGCCGATACCATACTGCAGGGTCGTGCCATTCCGCACGAAGTTCCTGGCGATAATCTGGCCGATACGCCGAGCCGCGTCGTCGGGTGGTTTGACCGGGCTGATTGGAAGCGGGTAGTCGGTGTCGACCAGATAATCGATCATCTCGCTCGGAATGGTTCCTCCCAGCACAAACGGCATTCGGGCGTTGCGTTCGGCAATGACTACCCCTTGGTTTTGCTTGACCGATTCCACCGCCGCCGGCACCGCCTCCACCGTGGTGCCCAGGCTGTAGTTTCCGCCATTGTCCGGACCGCTTACAGTGATCATGGCTACATTGGGTTTCAGGTATCGTCGCAATTGCCGAGGGATGTCCGACAGGTGCAGCAGTTGGTATTTGGCACGACCTTGGTTGACGGCGTCTCTCGAGGCCGGCCCATTAAAAATAACCCGGTGTGTGATTCGCCGGCAAGCGGCTTCGGAAAAAAGGGCGTTGATATCGCCCAGCAGCAGCACACCGATCAGCTCCACCTCTTGAATATTTTCGTCTGACGCAAGAACGGCCAGCAAACGTTGCGGGGTGGCAGCATTGCCCGCTGCATATATGCGGCTCCCGGGTTTTAGAATTTTCGCGTTAACCACTTCTTCAAGGTTGCGGACTTTTTTCAATGGGTAACTCCTGCCTAAGCTGTCTGTTTCGATTGCCTTCAAATATGCAGTTCTAAATAAATACAAATATTGATGCTATTTTATACATTCTTGCAAAATCTCGGTGCAATCAGGTTGATTATGGGGTCAAGTCGGTCTCTCACTCTGTGTACCCAACCGCAGTTTTTCGTAACGATAGAAGATATTAGGGGGGAACGATTGTGCTCAATTAATTTGATTGCACTATTCCAAAATATCTCTTATATGAAATATTTCTTATAGTTAAGGATACTTCTTGCTAATAGGCCAAATGTCGTAAAACGTTTCAGTTGTGACTATAGGGTGTGGCTAACTCAAGCAAATCGACCAGATTATAGCTCAAGGACAGCAGCAGATACAAGTTACATCCAATTTGAGCTCTGTTGGAGACACTAAAAAGCATTGCAGAGCCTACATTTTAAAGGATGGATATATCTAAATTTAATTTTTCGCCAACTTGGGAAAGTTCTTTTTCTAAATCCTCTACAGAAATCTTTACGGGAACCTGAGCTTTAATTTCCATTAAATACATTGCTGTCCCAGATTCGGGGGAGGTGAGCCTCCGTGAGGTAAGGTTTTCAATATTGATATTATTGTTTGCCAAGAATCTAGTGACCTTAAAAACAATTCCAGTCTGGTCAATGCCCTCTACTTTTATGGTCTTTGTAATAAAATCAATTTGTCTCTCCTTTTCTTTAACTTCCACTGACCTAATGAAAGCCGTTATCCCATTTTCCTTTTCAAGTCTCCGGCAATCGCTTAATAGCCGATCTTTTAGACCATCTCCTTTACCGGTAAATAGGAGAATGATTACAAATTCGTCCAGCATTCCTGTCATTGTGGAGTCTTCAAGATTACAGCTGTTCTCATAAAGTACCTCAGTAATATCGGCAACGATACCTGGCCTGTCCTTGCTAAAAGCAGTCATGATAAATTTTTTCTCCATCCTTTGCCTCCTTTGAATTGATATCGATAATGGATGTCTTTTTCGCTAAGATGTATAGCATTTATTGGGTGGAATCCAAAATATCCAATATCGTAGATTACAACGATAAGGAAGGATCGTCCATCATTGATTCGTTGCGATGGCCTTGAAGAACGTATAGCAAAAAACCCCATCTATCTCTGTCGTTCTGTACAACGCCTTAATTCCTTCATCGAAGGTTTCACCATCAATTAAACCAGCCTTAATACCTGACTCACGAACACCTTCAACCATGGCGGTGAACGTATTCTTCGTAAAGCCCTCGACCAGATGAGGTTTACTCGAGTCAACATAAACCATTCGCGGTGAAACATTGATATCGCTGAAACCAGCTGCCTTCAAAAGTGGATATAGCTCTCTTCCGATATGTGCATTTCCACCGGCTCTTTTTTGCAGTTGGACTTGGCACTTAATTGCTTTATGCGCCGCATCATTGTCAGGATAGAAATAAGTCGATCCGTGGTCTCCTTCGATTGCTGTTATTGTGCCACCGACTTTTAGAAAGCTTTTAAGGCAATTAAGTGCCACATCCGGTTGCGCCAGATGTTCAAGGACAAAACAAATGAAGATGTGGTCAAACGATTCAGGCTTAAAAGCTAGCTTAAATATATCCCCCTGCTGAAAGCTTACATTTTTGAATCCTTCTTCCTCTATTTTTTTCTTGGCTTCCATAATCGAATTTCTTGACATATCTATTGAAATTAAGTGTGAATCTGGACTATTGTGGGCCAAAGTAATGGTCTGCGCACCTACACCACATCCGGGTTCAAGAATTCGGCTTTTTGCCGGGTAAGCTGTATCATGATGCAACAATTCGGCCAGAGTTGTAGCTTGGTCCTGCAATCGTATGTTTTCTCTTTGATCATACCCATGCACGTATTTCAAACCAATTGGCCTCGCATTGCATTTTATTGAACGGTTTGCCTAATGAGCAGGAAAATATTGATTAACGACTTTTTGGACCTTACCAAGCCAACCTTGCCGCTGATCATATGTGCTTGTAACTAAAACGGTAAACATCTCGCGATAAAATGTCGAAACTCCACATAGATCGAAAATACAGTTTTCCCAAAAGAGCTGCAAGGGATCGCCAAAAACCTCACGCTCTCTTTTAGAAGGTGTGTTGGCTGTATTAAATACAATTGCTGCCTGTGCCTTCAAGAGCCCAACAGGTATTCCTTCTCCTTGGTCTCCTTCGAGAAATTTGTATGCAACTCCTGGTCTCATAACACGATCGACCCAACCCTTTAGAATTGCAGGTGGTTGTCCCCACCAGTTTGGGTGAATGATAATGATTCCATCAGTAAGGCTGAGTTCTTCGCAATGCTGCTCAATGTCTGGTGATAGTGACACCTCTGGGTGAATTTCCAGTGATGGCAAGATCGGATCAAATTTTTCAGCTTAAAGGTCGTGAAAAAAAACGCTGTGTTTGTTCTTTTGTAACTGGGTGACTGCGCTATTTGCGATTGCGTGGTTATAACTCTGATTGTTGGGGTGAGCTAAAATTACCGAAACATTCAACTATCGGTCCTCCTGTTATCAACGAACCATCCTGTTGGGGGAAAAATCACCCACGGCAGAACGTAATAGACTGTCAGATACCAGTACTGCCACAAGAAGGTTGTCATATGTCCGAGGTAAACTCCACAGTATAGAAAATCATAAACGAATAAAGGAAACGAAATATAAAATGACCACCATAGCGAAATCTTAAATCCTTTACCCGGCTTTGCTTTCTTAATACTCCGATAGATTATAAGCCAAATTGGAAGTAAGATAGCAAGGTCAAAAAGGATCATAAATTTTGTAGAATATTGCTGATAATAGCCTGGGAGCCCCGCAACCCAGAATAATATCCAGGCAACCGAAACTATTACGATTAAACGCAAATGGCTACGAAAACGCATAGTTTATAAATACCACCATGAACCATTTCGGCAGCAAAATTCGACAAGCCTTCCATATTTCCCCAAATACCAATATCGTAAACATCTAAAATCAAGTCGAATATGACGATAGGGTATGGCTATTTCATCTAGTCCCACAGGATGATAGGTGCGAGACCACAGACCACCAGATACAAATAAAGGCAAAACAATATTGTGTCTCTGCCTTTATTATCCTCATTAAACCGATTTATGCAGTAGCTCTACGGCAAAGGTTTAGAAGTAAATTTTTGACCACCGATTGCAGCCTCGTACATTAACCCGCCGATAGTGTGTACGAATACAGCTATCCCTCTACTGTAGCTTGTTTCAGCTTGAGCACCAGTAGCAGGTCCGGCACTTGCACCAGCAGTGACTCCCTCGGTACCTGCTTTGGCCTGAACTCCAGCGGTAATAGCAACGGCAGATGCAGCGGCATCAAATTCGAAATTACCGCTTGTGAAATCATCATAGGCTCTTTTGTCCTCGCAAAAAATGATTTCGCTAAAAGGGATCGTGGCAGAAAACACCCGTTCACTCAATCACGGGATAAGTTGCCTTACTCTGTAGCTTTAGGTTCGATAACATTTATGATTGCGGGATTCTGACATCATCATCCTCATAAATCCCTTTCTCGGCGGTTGTGTGACATGCGGCACAATTCCCCAGCGAGCCGATGGATTTACGATTATAAATCTCAGGATTTAGTTCATGATGCTTTTCACGGATATATGGTATTTCAGAAATACGCATGGGAACTTGGTTTCCCAGGCTTCTCATGATTTTCACTGATCGCTTGGCTGAAGATTTTTCAGCACCATTCGTTACCAGATAGTCTGAAATGTTTTTTAGTGTTTCCGCATCGATATCTAACCCCTCTCCAAAGTGATCGTCGGGTTGATCCAGGATTTTCAGCCATGAAGCGGATGGTAATAGCTCCGGCTGATATGCGAAATGGCACTCACCGCATGTTTCCTTATATGCCTGATTGGTCACCGGCCTCAAATGGTCGTCATTATCATCGCTGTTGTTATCATCATTTACCTTTTGAGACCCGCCTCTGTATCGGTGCCTTTTTCTGTAATTATCATCATCAGAAAAAGCGGCCAGCATTAAATTAAACGTCAAGATAAACGATAATGCGAAAAAGATAGATTTGGTAGCAATTTTCATTTTATCCCCGTTCAATAAGATATCGTGTTTTCGAGCGACAATTTCCTCACATTAATCGAACTCGTCAAAATCTGTGTGACCTTGTCAGTACTTGAAACGAAAGCTAAACCGGGTGTCCATTAGGATTTTGTGGTAGTGTGAAATGCGAATTGAGTGGTGGCTAAACACCGGAATAAGTGAGTTTGAAAAAGTTATGCTCGAATTTGCCATCAATCAAATTGCTGTGCATAATGCCAGAATATGGTAATTTTTCTCCGATCCAAACACCCGCCGGATTTCTGCCATCAGGACGGTTGGTGAATGCTGCAAGCTTATATAGACGTCCGGATTCCATAGTTCTGATCCAAAATATATATTACCGTGTATTGCGGCGACACAATATGTACTGACCAGGCAGATTCGATTAAAATTGAGTATCACATATCAATATATATTGGCCAATTTGTTAAACTGCCTTGTATGTTTCCTTAACGATTTCTTTGCCATATTTTCGTTCAAGACGTCGGACGATAAAATGACCACGTGCTATATCTTGAAAATGATCGATGAATAATGTGTTAATAATAGCCCCTCCTGCTGCTCCAATTGCAGGAACTGCTTGCGCTGCAGCTTTCTCTGACACTTGAATACTAAAGCGTTCTGAAATTTGAATTATTAATCGAACAAGGGCGGGCGCACCTTTTTCAGACAGACCTTTATTAGTTATGTATTCAGCAGCTTTCGAAATTGATTGTGCCAAGGCTGCACGAACTGCAAAGTATCCGGATTCAGAAGCATCATCACTCGTCTTTGGCCCACCTAAAGCAAACACTTCGATGCATGCTATTTTGGACTCGATTTTATGGATATCTTCATCTTCGCTTCTGGCAATATCAGCGATAGAGCGCAACATGATTGTTGTTGATATTGGTAACTCTATTGCCAAAGCAGGTAAACCGAATAAGCCGCCTATTCCACCTGTTGTTGCCACTGCCAATTTATGCCAGATATTTGATGCTTCTTCCCCTGGCGAATCTTTCATTGTAAGCACTGCAGCCTGGACAGCCTTAGATAATGCTGTTCGAGTCAATTCACCGACTTTCAGGTTCCAATTTTCTGGTAGTAAGGAGAACCCTTTTTGGATGGGTGTGCCAAGAAAATTCGTAATTTTTGCTGCAAGGCCTGGGTGTTCAAGAAGCGCCTTCGCTTTTTTTAGATCATTTAAATCCTGCTCTTGAAGAGTCATAATTATTCCGAGAAACTAATAATCAGTAAAAAGTATGATGAGAATGTCACGATACCCTTTTTTTGTGTATTAATATCAACTCTTTGTTACGCTGTAAGATAATATTATTTTCAACACATGGTCAAAAGACTGCTTAATATAACTCCGATTTACCTATTATTATAGCTTTTTTATAAGGGAATTCTCTTTTCGAAAATCAATCCAAACATTTCAAATATCTTTCGCAACATCATTATTATGTGTGGATTTGCGTTTTCAACTCAAACGGCACATGTCAACCCACCCTATTGTCCCGGATATTTCACCGATGGACGCTTCCAAAGTCAAGGCATTTCGAGGTGCACCTGCAGCGCTTCGATCTTGACAAAACATGGTTCGGAAGATAAAGTAAGAGTCTTTCCAGCCACTCATATCCAATCCAATCTCGGCTTCATAGGCCGGGAATCCATAGAGTTGAAGAAGGGCCCTATTATGAAGCACCCCTCTGCGGAGGAAGCGCAGATCATTTTAGAGAGCATCGCCGACGGGGTTTTCACGGTAGACGCGAATCGAAAGATCACCTACTTCAACAAGTCTGCCGAACAGATTACCGGAATCAACCGATCCGAGGCCATCGGACGATACTGCTGGGAGGTTTTAAAAGCCAGCATCTGTAATCAACACTGTCACCTGGAACATACCTTGGAAAGCGGGAATCCCGGCACCAACAGCGAAATCTTTATTATCAATTCCGAAGACAGGCGTATCCCCGTCAGCATCACCACGGCTTTGCTGAAAGACAGGAAAAATCGGGTGTGTGGCGCTGTGGAGACCTTTCAGGATCTCAGTGAGGTGCGGCAACTGCGCCGTGAACTGGCCGGCAGATACGCATTCGGCGATATCATCAGTAAAAACGAAAAGATGCTGCGTTTGATCGAAATCATGGAATCGGTTGCGGAGACGGACATTTCAATCTTGCTGGAAGGCGAGAAGGGCACTGAAAAAGAGCTTATCGCCAAAACCATCCACGCTTTGAGCCTCCGGAAAAATAGCCCGTTCATCAGCACCTGCTGCAGAACTCTGCCCGAAGCCTTGTTGGAAACCGAACTTTTCGGCTACACCGCCGACAGCAAAAAAAGGACCAAGCACGACAAACCGGGGCGGGTGGCCCTGGCGGCAGGCGGCACGCTGTATCTCGATGATTTGGATACCATGTCCCCGAAACTCCAGGGACACCTCGTCAGAGTCTTGCGCGACAAGGTCTTCGAACCGCTGGGTTGCGCGCGGTCGGAACCAGCTGATGTTCGTATCGTGGCGGCCACCTGCAGCAGATTGGCCAATAAAGTCGGGCCGGAAGGTTTCCGTGAGGATTTGCACGAACTTATCGGCGCCGTTACATTACATATACCGCCCCTGCGTGAACGCAAAGAAGACATTCCCCTGTTGATCGACCATCTGATCGGAAAACACACGGCTCTCAATGGTAAAACGATAGAGGGTGTTTCACCGGAAGCATTACCGCTTCTGATGTCCTATAACTACCCCGGAAATACCCGCGAACTCGAACGCATTATCGAGTATGCCCTGGTCATCTGCCCGCAGGGGCAGATCCAAGTCGAACATCTGCCGGAGAATCTATTTAAGAAGCCAACCCATAAACTTCCCCCGGCAACAGATTCCCTGATGTCTGTCGAACGATCGTTTATATACAAGACCCTCAGGAAAAACGCCTGGAATCGCAAAGCCACGGCAGCCGAAATGGGTATCCACCCGACCACTCTTTGGCGCAAGATGAAGCGCCTCAACCTGGAAATGCCCGTCAAGCCTCAGCGGGGCAGGAGAAAATGACCCCAAGATTCGGACGGAATCAAGAAGGTGTTCCACACTGACCCTCAATACCCCCCCAACACCCGCCCATTTCCTCCTGCTCATTCATCATCTCTAAGCTTACCTCCCTAAGACGTTCATATACAAGGCGTGCAGTTTCAGTAAACGAGACGTACTTTTGTACGTCGCAGTGAGGTGAAACGAAGCACAACACAGTAGATGAACGTCTTAGGGAGTCGTTAGAGACGTACTTTTGTGCGTCGCAGTAAGGTGAGGCGAAGCACAACGCAGTAGATTAACGTCTTAGGAAGCCGTTAGAATTCTTTGTAGATTCTCGCCAGAGCATGCCCCGGTGCCTCGATCACCAGGTCGTTGAAATAACCGTAAGGTGTCTGGCCGGCCATATACCCCGCAGCGAGCAGACGCCTTTCGACGCTGTCAAGCATCGCTTTTGCCTGTTCGGGTTCGGCCTTGTGCTCTCCCGAGTCGGTGAAAGGAATGCAGATGATTTGATTGGTTTGCCACTTGCGTGCCAACCACTGGTATTTTTCACCAGCTTCGTCTCCGCCGAACTGCCGGGTAGCGTGTCGTCCCGTTCCACATGGATGAAAGCGACGATAGCGTTTTCGTTGTTTGCCGCAACGGCTTCTGGTACAGTATCGAGTGTTTTGGTTGCCGGCACCCAGTCCAAACGGGTACAGTACCAGAGTAAGATGCGCACGATCGCTACCGCATAATGTTTGGATCACCAAAGCATGATCGCAAAGTTGACGGGAAAGATCTTTATGAGACACCGGCAGGCGGTTAATCTGCCTCGACAGGGAAAGATGACGCGCTCGGGATGGCCACC
>CAWGUE010000009.1:0-73598 GCA_963825595.1 uncultured delta proteobacterium
GGGTTCGACGTGACCCTCATCCAGAAGCCCAATCACGTACTGACCCCGCTGGACCCGGAGATCGCGGTCCTCGTCCAGGAGCATATCATCCGTCATGGCGTGAAGGTTGTCGCCAACGACGGCGTGGTCGGCTTCAAGCAGTTGGACGGGGGCGCCGTCGAGGTTCAGACAGGTTCCGGGAAGACGTATCCTGCGGACATCGTGATCCTGGCCATCGGCGTGCGACCGGACACAGCCCTGGCCAAGACTGCCGGCCTCACGATAGGCGATCGCGGCGGCATTCGCGTCAATGAGCACATGGTCACGAGCGAACCGGACATCTTCGCCGTGGGCGATGCAATTGAGGTCAAGGACTTCGGGACCGGCCAATGGAGCCTCATTGCGCTGGCCGGGCCGGCCAACCGCCAGGGACGGATCGCGGCTGACGTGATCGCCGGGCGTGATTCCCGCTACCGGGGCACTCAAGGCACCTCGATTATCGGGCTGTTTGGGGGTGCCGCCGCCTGGACCGGCATCAGTGAAAAAACGCTCAAACAGCTCGGCGACATGGACTACGAGAAGATATTCCTGTTCCCGAATTCACACGCCGGGTACTACCCGGGCGCCAAGATGCTCGGGTTGAAGGTCATCTTTCGCAAATCAGATGGACGCCTCCTCGGCGCGCAGGCGCTGGGCCAGGACGGCCCGGCGGTAGACAAGCGCATCAGCGCTCTGGCGATGGCCATCCAGATGGGCGCGACAATTTACGACCTTGAAGAAGCCGAGCTTTGCTACGCGCCTCAATTCGGCAGCGCCAAGGATCCGGTCAACTTCGCCGGAATGGTGGCTGCCAATGCCCTTCGAGGTGACATGCCGCTCAGCCACTGGGATTGCCTGGACGGCGCCTTTCTCCTGGACGTGCGCGAGCCGGTTGAGCTGGCCGTGGAGAGCGTGCCGGGCGCGGTCAACATCCCCATGGGCCAACTCCGCAAACGACTCGGGGAACTCCCCCGCGACCGCGAGATTAATATCATCTGCCGTTCGGCCCAGCGCGCTTACTATGCCACCCGCATCCTTTTGCAGAACGGATTCAAAGCAAAAAATATCTCCGGTGGCATGCTGTCACGCGCGATGCACGCTCTGGGTGAATTGATTTATTGAAGACTCTCATTGCGGACAGCTTCAAAAGTAATACCGGTTGACTTAAAAAAAGTGAACCATAGATGTCATCCTGGTTTCACGGGAAGGCCATAGATTATGAACAGCCCTGACGAAAACAAAGGGAACCTGAAGAAAAAACTACTCCATGAAGTGAAGGTGTATTGGGTCTATGTCGGCTATTTAACCCTGGTTTTCGCGGCGTTCACCCAATACCGCAGGCTCATTCTCGCCGACGTTGGTATTACCTATACCGCTTACGGGGTGGCCCTGATCGAAGCCTTCATTCTTGCCAAAGTCATCATGATCGGCGATGCAATCCACCTCGGTCGCGGCCTTGAACACAAACCCTTGATTTTCCCCACCCTCCTGAAGACGGCTAATTTCACTATCTTTGTCTGTCTCTTTGTACTCATCGAACATGCCATCAAGGGCCTGGTAAAGGGCAAGGGGGCCGTGGAAGGTGTCATGGAGTTCCTTGGGAAGGGACCCTACGAAGTACTCGCCGGGGGGTTGGTCATCTTCGCGGCGTTTATCCCCTTTTTCGCCTTGAGGGAGGTGGGTCGTGAACTGGGTGGAGAGGGCAAGTTATTGGCTTTATTTTTCATGAAGAGAGACGGCCAGTGACCCTCGCCCAAAGACAGATAGCCGTGGCCAGGCGTGTGAGGCGATGATGCTTTATGGGTGGTGGAAACCATGCCCGTCAGTCTGCCGCGTAAGCCGGATAAACGCACCAATAAAAGGAGAATGATTGCATGCCTACGCCACGCAGGTACCAGTGGCCCACAGTTTTTTCAGGTTTGCGCGATATGACGCGGGCAAATTTGCCCGACGAGATCTCAGCTGGGATTACGCTGGCGGCCTTGATCATCCCCCTCAATATCGGATACGCGCAGGTGGCCGGGCTGCCTCCGGTGTTCGGCCTCTATGCGGGCATCATTCCCCTGGCGATATTTGCCCTCTTCACCAGCTCGCCTCATGTCGTGGGAAGCCCGGATGCCCCCATTTCCGCGATCATGGGAGCAATGCTTATCGGCTTTGCTCCGATAGGAGACCCGCTGCGGGTGGAATATGCCCTGGCCCTTGCTTTGATGTGCGGCCTGCTGTTCTTTGTGTTCTGGCTTTTTCGACTGGCCTTTCTCGCCAATTTTCTGTCCCGGGCCGTGTTGGCCGGCTTCATCACCGGTCTGGGGATCGAGGTACTGACCAACCAGGTCAGAAGAATCCTTGGGGCTGCTCATTCAATAGACGGATCGGGATTGGCGGCGATCGCCGAACAACTCCATGGTGCCATGGCAACTTCCGTCGACACCACGGGTTATTTTGTGGAACTCATCGCCCTGTTTGAATCCATACCGCATGCGAATCTCTACTCCGTCGCGATCGGGCTGAGCGCTTTTGTTATCGTGCGGTTAATGAAAGGTTACGCACCCAAAGCACCGGCGGCGTTGATCGCCCTGATCCTGACGACGGTCGTCGTCGCCGTTTTCGGCCTGGATCAAAAAGGGGTTAAAGTGTTGGGGGAAATGCCATCGGGACTGCCATCCCTGACGCTGCCAAACGTGCCGCTATCCGACTATCTACGTTTGCTGCCCGGCGCCATGGCGGTGGTCGGCATCACCCTGTGCGAGGCATTGCTGCTGGTCCGCAGCTGTAGTCGCAAGCACAACACCAAGGCGGATGGCAACCAGGTATTGTTTGCCTACGGCATGGCCAGTATTGCCAGCGGGTTCACCGGTTCGCTGGTGTCGGGGCCCAGTGCCTCGCGCACCGCGGCAGTGGACGCCGCCGGGTCCCGCACGCAGCTCTCCAGCCTGGTGGCGGCAGCAACGGTCGCGCTGGTCATGGTTTTCTTTACAAATCAGCTGGCGTACTTGCCCACTGCGGCATTGGCCGGGGTTGTCGCCAGTGCCGTGTTGAATCTGATTGAAATCGAGGAACTTCATGAATTCTGGCACATGCGCCGGTCTGAATTCTGGGTTGCTCTCGTCTGCCTTCTCAGTGTCCTGGTGTTCGGGCCATTGCAGGCGGTCATCATTGCCTTTCTACTGGCCACGATCGATTTGCTTCGGCGGGCGGCCCATCCCGGCACCTGGTTGCTGAAGGAGGCACCGGACGGCAGTCATTTTGTTCCTGAGGGAACAGGCCAATCCCCGGATACTCCCGGGATAATCATTTATCGCTTTGGCGCACCCCTCTATTTCGCCAACGCCGCTTTTTTTGAGGAAGAGGTGGAGAAACTCTTCACGCAAGCCACCTCACCCGTCAAATGGTTTGTTCTGGATGCGGAAGCGATGGTTGATATTGACACCACCGGTGCGGAAACACTGCATCAGGTTCTATCGTCGCTGACCAAACGTGACGTGATTGTTGCAATGAGCCGTGCCAATCAGACGACCTCTGCGTTGTTGTCCCGTTATCACCTGCTGGAATTGATTGGGGAAAAACGGTTGTACCCCACTAACCGCCATGCCATCGTGGCCTTTCGCAAGGAAACGGGGCAAGCGACGCCGGAAAAAACAACAGGTGAAGTGCGCCTGCAATAAAGGAACCCATTGGCTGCACACTCCCGTTCAGTATAAAAAGCAAAAAGTATTTCTCATACAACAGGAAACAGTAAAGAGGCAAAACAAGCAAAAAAACTCAATTGTGCAATCAATAACAGGCCAGGTTTTCAAGAATAGGTAATTACCGCCGGTCCGGTGATAAGCAGGCAAATAAACAGAGGATCCTAATGGTGAATCAGAAAGCAGCAAAGAGCGGCGAACCAACCGCCTGTTTTCCCATGGACCTCACAAGAAAGGAGTTAACCATGACCCAACAGGAAAGAGTAAGTACGACAGTACCATTGAACTGGAAAGAGGTGTGGTTCACCAACTGCCCCATGGTATCCGCCAACAACGTCGACCAGGAACTGGGATGGTGCCGCGAGGAGTTCAAGAAGATCGGTGTTGAGTACGCCTACTTCCGCCACGCACCCGAGAACAACTGGTACCCGCACTACATCCACAACCTCGACAACCTCATCCGCTTCGGAGGTCTGTATCCCCCGATCCATGTTCACGCCGACTACCGCCGAACCGTGCTGCTCGGAGCTACATGGGTGTATGAAGGCGGATGCATGGCCGTGCGTGCCACCGACAAGATTTTCAGGATGAAGGATCTGAAAGGAAAGAAGATCGGCATCTCGAAGAGCCTGAACACTATCAAGAACGACTGGTGGCGCATCCAGGAACACATGGGCATCGAGAACATGCTGATGCTCAACGACATGACCATGGCCGATATAGAGCTCGTAGAGTTCCCCTACCCGGATGACTGGTATGACAAACCCGAAATGCTGGTCCCGCCGATGAACAACCCGTCTGAACTGTGGATGCGCCGTGACCACAAGCACGACCTGGCCTTCCGCCCCCTGGAAACGGCGCTCTTGGATGGCACCGTTGATGCGATCTACACCCAGAGCAAGGTCTTCCAACACCTGCAGGAGGCTACAGGCAAGATCAAGATGGTCGAGGACCTGACCCGATACCCGGACTGGACCGTGCAGGTTGCCAACACCCCCGCCGTCATCACCTGCACCGACGTGATGGCCAAAGAGCACCCCGAGCTGGTCGTCACCTACATGAAGGCCATGGTCAAGGTCGGGCGCTGGGCGAACGAGCACAAGCGCGCTGCTGCGGCAATCCTCAACCGTCAGACGTTCTATCTGGATGCTGAGGATACGTACCAGGGCATCAAGCACGTCGACATGGTGCCGAGTCTGAGTGCGCAGAACCTTCACTGTATCAAGATCGGCAAGGACTTCATGGTCAGCCACGGCTACATCAAGAACGACTTCGATGTGGACGAGTGGGCGGCCCCGGAGTTCCTGGAGCAAGCGGTGATGGAAGTGCTCAAGGAGGAGTGGGAAAGAAAAAGCTGGAGCAAGCTTCCTCAGGGGGGCGGGCTCGAGACAAAAGGCGTGCGGATCGGGTAGTCGGGAGAAAGTTCGGATAACAATTGTAAAGGAGTGAGACTCAGATGAACAAGAAAAGTCCAAAATCAGTGAAAATGTTTGTGCGCTGTATGGTCGCCGTGGCGCTGTCCACGATCGTTCTATTGGGGACGTCCACGGGAGTGAGCGCCGATGAGGCAGATGCCAAGCGGATCCTCAAGGCCATGTCCGATTACATGGGAGCGCAGAAGTCGCTCTCGTTTGAATTCGATGCCACCCTCGAGGTCGTCACCAAAGATGAGCAGAAACTCGCCCTGGCGAGTTCAGGCAGGGAACCCCCGGCATCAAGAACAGCCGTTACTACTTCGCCTATTTGTTCGACCAGTATCTCTATCAGTCGAAACAGAATCCCAAGGAAGGGGTTGGTCTGTTCGTACAGTTCGGCATCTCGGACGGAAATCCCAATAGACTGTACTGGTTGGCTTTCGGGGGCGTGGGCAGCAAAGGTTTGATTCCAGGCCGGAGCCGCGACAATTGGGGCGTTGGTTACTATTACGCTGCCCCGAGCACCGATCTGAAGAAGTCGCTTGAATCAACCACGACCATCCGGAACGAATATGGTTTTGAGATTTTTTACAACTTCGTTCTGACGCCATGGTTCGTCCTGGGGGCTGATTTACAGATCATCAAGCCCAGTCTGGCAAATAAAACGGCCGTCTATCCCGGTCTCCGATCGGTGATGAGATTCTGAGACCAAGTGAAGAAACCAAGCATAAAAAAGGATAATTTATACACTGTGCAAAAAAGAGAGGAGAGGCATGATCAAGAAAAAAGTGTTGACAAAATCATTGGTCCTTTTTCTGGCACTCCTGCTGGGGACCTCTCAAGGGGTTATCGCGCAGAATGGAACCGGAGAGAATAAGCCCTTTAAGCAGGAGGAACTGGATCAGTTGCTGGCGCCCATCGCTCTTTACCCGGATTCGCTGTTGGCTCAGATCTTAATGGCATCCACCTATCCTCTCGAGGTGGTCCAGGCCGGGAGATGGACCAAGGCGAATCAAAACCTCAAGGGCGATGCGCTCACCGCGGCTTTGGAGAAGGAGGGCTGGGACCCCAGCGTCAAGTCGCTGGTGAATTTTCCACAGGTGCTGGACTTAATGAACGAAAAGTTGGACTGGACCCAAAAGCTTGGCGATGCGTTTCTTGCCCAGCAGAAAGACGTGATGGCGACGGTCCAGAAGCTTCGAGAAAAAGCCGAAGCACAAGGCAACCTGAAGAGCAGTGAACAGCAGAAGGTCGTGGTCGAGAAAGAGACGCAGACCATCGTCATCGAGCCGGCAAACCCTCAGGTCGTCTACGTCCCGACCTACAATCCGACAGTGGTCTATGGAACCTGGTGGTATCCGTCGTACCCGCCCTACGCTTACTATCCGCCGGGATACGCGGCCGGCGCGGCGTTGTTCTCCTTTGGCGTGGGTGTCGCCGTTGGCGCGGCATGGGGCTATGCGTGGGGAGGCTGCAACTGGAGAGGCGGCGATGTCGATATCGACATCAACAGAAACACGAATATCAACAACAACATCGACCGGAGCAAGTACCAGAACAAGGTAACCACCGGCCAAGGCGGCCGGGGCGAATGGAAGCACGATCCGGAACACCGCAAGGGAGTGTCGTACAGGGACCAGGGCACCGCCCAGAAGTTCGACAGAGGCGCATCCAAAGATGCAACGTCTCGCGAGGCCTTCCGCGGCCGCGCCGAGGCTGGACGGCAGGACCTTGCCCGTGGAGATGCAGAACAGTTGCGTGACCGCTCGGGGGGCGGCGGCCCGGGCTCGCAGGATCGCCCGAATGCCGGTTCGATGGACCGCGCTGGGGCTCAGCCGCGGAAAGACAGCGGAGGGATCGATCGTGCCGGAAGTTCGCAGCGGGCAGACAGGAGCGCCTTCGGAAGTTATGACCGAGGGAGCCAGACAAGGGATTTTAGCAGCCGGGGACATGAAAGCATGTCATCTTCGCGATCTGGCGGTGGCCGTATGTCGCGAGGTGGCGGCGGCGGTGGTCGAGGCGGCGGTGGACGCGGAAGAAGGTAGGCGACCAGGAACCACTCAACCGATTTTAATCGGAGGAAATAGCTATGGTGCTTCAGATCAATACGGCAAAAATAAATTATGGGTTGAAACGCTGTGGGGCAATTCTCATGGCCGTCATGTGTATTGCTTTGATGGTGTCGAAAATCTCCCTGGCGCAGACCGTGAAACAGCGAACATTCACTTCTCCAGGGGAAGCGGTCAAGGCCGTGACGGATGCCCTGGTATCAGAGGACCAGAAGGCCCTGGAGGCAATTTTCGGTCCCGGCAGTTCGGATCTGCTTTCATCCGGCGATCCGGTAGCAGACCAGTCAGGGCGCGAACGATTCCTCAAATTGTACGGCGAGAAAAACAGATTGGAGCAAACCGACGGCAAGGTGGTTCTCTCGATTGGAAATGAAGATTGGCCCTTTCCCATTCCCCTGGTCCCAAAAGACGACCTTTGGCGTTTTGACACCGAGGAAGGCAGAGAGGAAATCCTGGCACGCAGGATCGGACGCAATGAACTGAATGCCATCCAGGTCTGCCTGGCCTATGTGGATGCTCAGCGGGAATATGCATTCAAGGACCGGGACGCCGATGGATATTTGCAATATGCTCAGAAAATCAGAAGTGACGAGGGGATGAAGAACGGCCTGTACTGGGAGGCGAAAGAGGGTGAAGAAAAGAGCCCCCTGGGTCCCCTATTTGCCGCCGCCCAGGAAAAGGGATACAGCGTCGAGTCGAGTGGTGACCAACCCATCCCTTATTACGGGTATTATTACAGGATTCTAAGGGGACAGGGAAAGGATGCCCCGGGTGGCGCCTACGACTACATGGTAATTGGAAAGATGATCGGAGGATTTGCCATGGTGGCCTATCCTGCCACATATGCGTCTTCAGGCATCATGACCTTTATCGTGAATCACGAAGGAGTCGTTTACCAGAAGGACTTGGGGCAAAATACAGAGAAAGCGGCTCTGGCCATGGAACTCTTCAATCCTGACAGCACGTGGGAAAAGGTGGAAGAGGTGCCTATCGGGAAAAAGGATTGAGCCTGATTGCGCCTGGCTGCGGGCTTTTGCATCCGAACAGGCCGGCTTCCAAGCTCTTTACGACCATTTATCTCGCCTCTGAAACAAGCATCTTGGCCGGCAATTCCGCGAAGGCGGCCGGATGAAACCGTTGCATTGATCGTCTATCGATTAAAAGACAATCAATCAAAACGCCGGGCCGCTTGAAAGTTGCGTGATTCGCTGTTAGAAGAGATTGGAAAAGATGATGAGGTGGTTACAGTGTATCTCGCTGAAAGCGGCGTGTCGCTGATGGTATAAGACGTGTGTGCTCGATCTAAACGACCAAATCAAATTCGATTATTTTCCAAATTTCATGAAAAAAAGGGTTAGATTCATTTACCGCTACTCCCAATAACAATAATTACTGCCAAGAATGAGGTTTAATATGCCAAAACAGATGTTAAAGCGTATGGTCTGGCTGCTTTGTCTATCGGTTGCCCTGACGGCATGCAAAGAAAAAGCTGAAATTATTGAAGTGGTCCGGCCGATCAAGACGATGACTGTCAGTGAGCAGGCTTCCGAGCAGACACTCAAATTTTCAGGGCTTGTCGCTGCGGTCGATTCCTCTGACCTCAGTTTTCAAGTCGGCGGGCAGGTGGCGTCGGTGAAAGTCGACATCGGAGATCGGGTGGAAAATGGACAGGTGCTCGCTGTTCTTGATCCGGAGCCCTATCAGTTGGAAGTGGATGCAATCAAGGCTGAGCTTGTAAAGGCCAGGGACCAAGTTGCCGAATCAAAGTCACAGTACGAGCGGCATAAGCGGATTTTCGAGCAGGGAGCGGGCGCGAAAAGTTATTTGGATATCACAGAATATAATTTCAAGGCCGCCAGGAGCGCGGCTGATTTTCAGATGGCAAGACTGGATCTTGCCAATCGAAACCTGCGTAAAACGAAGCTGCTCTCTCCTTACGACGGTACCATCGCCCTGCGGTCCGTGCAGCCGCACGAGGAGGTGCAAGCCGGGCAGAAAGTGTTCGAAATTAATGCCACCGGTAATATGGAGGTGCAGCTGGCCGTCCCGGAGACCGCCATCGACCGGATACACATCGATGATGCAGCGACGATCACCTTTTCCACGCTGCCGGGCGAATCCACAAAGGGTCGTATTTCCTACATCGGTTCCGCCGCTGTTCAGGCCAACGCTTTTCCAGTCAAAGTGGAACTGATGGGTCCGAATAAAAAAGTCAAACCCGGCATGACCGCTGAAGCAAATCTTTTTATAAAAGATGAAAACCGGGAGGCCGGTTACCTGGTTCCGCTCCAGGCACTCCTGCCTGCCCCGGAGGCGAACCGGGGGTATGCCTATGTGTATGACCCCAAGACATCGACGGTCAAAAAAACTGCGGTCCGTTCCCGTGGCATAGAACATAAAGAAGCAATCGTATACGAGGGTCTTGCGGCCGGGGACATCATAGCCGTGGCCGGCGTGAGTTTTTTAGCCGATGGGATGAAAGTCAAACTGATGAAACAGTAATGTTAATGCCCATCATACCGAGAAGAATTTGTGCGCTATTGGCATAATTTTGATAACCCCTGGGACAAAAGGAACAGAATGTGAAAGGGATCACCGCATTTGCGCTGAATAATTCGCGAACCGTCATCATGACCATATTGCTGGTAATCGTCGGAGGTTTCTATTCATTTTTAAATCTTCCAAAACTGGAAGACCCCTTGATTACGATTCGCGAGGCGTTGGTGGTGGCAAAATATCCCGGCATGCCGGTGGAACAAGTCGAACGCTTGATTACCCGTCCCATCGAAGAGAAAATCCGGAGCATGGGCGAAGTCGATAAGATTAAGGATTCCACATCCAAAGTCGGCGAGTGCCTGATCCATGTAACCATCAAAGATGAAGTGCCCGCCGAACAGCTTCCGGCAACATGGAAACTGCTGCGCAACAGAATGGATGATGTCAGATCCGAGCTGCCGGAAGGCACTATCGGACCGATGGTCAACGATACTTTCGGTGATACATCGGTGGCCACCATTGCACTTTGGAGCGATGGATTCAGCATGGCGGAAATGCATGAAACCGCCCGCCAAATCAGAGAGCACCTCAACCTGTTGAAGGGCATCCAGAAGGTCGATCTCACCGGTGTGCAGGATGAGCGCATCTATCTCGAGGTGTCAAATGCCAAGATTGCGCAACTGGGAATCGATATCGTCGATATCGGGAAAACAATGCGGGCGCAGAACATCCTTCTGCCCGGTGGCAGGATAAACGTCAACGACGTGGAAATTATCGTGGAGACCCAAGGCCGGTTCAAATCCATAGAGGAGATCGGAGAGGTCCTGATCCCGATTTCCGGCACCCAGGCCACGATTCCGCTGCGTGACATCGCAACCATCAGAAAAGCTTACGTGGAGCCGATCCACAATCCGGCCTATTTCAATGGTCATCCAGCCATCGTTTTAAGTGTCTTTATCCTCAGAGGCGTCGATGCGGTCGAGTTCGGCGAGCGGTTGACGAAAAAAGTCCAAGAGATAGAGCAGTCCCTTCCCTGGGGCTACTCGCTCGAATTTGCTACCTACCAGCCTGAACTCATTAAAAAAGCCGTCAGCGGCATGGTGGTCAATGTGATCGAAAGTGTGGTCATTGTCCTGGTGGTGGTGATGCTGTTGCTAGGGCTTAGAACCGGATTGATTGTCGGCTCATTCATCCCCCTGGTCATGCTCTTCGGTCTTTTGACGATGTCCGCACTGGGGATCGATATGGAACGGATGTCACTGGCCACGATGATTATCGCCTTGGGCATGTTCGTGGACAATGCCATTGTGGTATCCGATGACATAAAGGTGAATCTGGAAACGGGAATGGCACGCAAGGATGCTGTTTTAAAAACCGGCAATTCCCTTGCGGTCCCCCTGCTCACCAGTACGTTGACGACTGTATTCGCCTTTGGACCGATTCTGCTGCAAATCGGTTCAACGGGTGATTATACCTCCTCGCTGGGTTCGGTGATGATTATTTTGCTCATGGCTTCTTGGTTCTTCTCCATGTTTTCATCCACCAGCATGTGTTACTGGTTTTTAAAAACAAAACCGGCCGAAGACGGTGATAAACAACAGGAGAACGATCCGTACCAGGGGAAATTCTATCGGTTATATCGTCAAGTCCTGAAACTTTCCCTGCGCTATCGGATTCTGGTGCTGGCTTTTACGGGCGGCGCGTTTGCTTTAGCCATATATGCGGCAACGTTCATACCGCAGGCCTTTTTCCCGAGCGGGGACAGAAACCAGTATTTGATTTATCTCGACCTTCCCGCCGGAACAAGCATAGAGGAGACCGACAGGAGCGTGAGGAAACTCAGCACCTGGCTGCAGGATAAAAAGGAAAACCCTGAAATCACGGGAACTATTGCCTATGTGGGAAACGGCGGGCCGCGTTTTTTCCTTTCTCTTTCACCGGTGGACCCGGATCCGTTCGTCGGATTTCTAATCGTCAATACCGAGACCAACAAGCAGGTGCCTGAACTTGTCTCGCGTACGAGCCAATACCTGCTGAATAATTTTCCAAATGTGCGCGGCAGGGTTAAGTCCATGTGGCTTGGCGGCAGTGAGACCGGCCTGATGCAAATCCGGCTCAACGGTCCTGATACAGGGGTGCTGCTGGAGCAGGCCGAGCAGCTGATGACCGCACTCCGGAAGATCCCCGGCTCCATCGATATCAAACAGGATTGGAACAACCGGGTGTTTACGGCCATCGCGGATGTCGATCAGACCCGCGCCCGCCGCGCCGGGGTGACATCGAAGGATGTGGCCAATACGCTGGATTTCTTTGTCGACGGTTCGACGACCACCAATTACCAACAGGGCAATGTACAAATTCCCATCGTCGGGCGTGGGGTCGAGGCTGAAAGGGATTCCCCCGACAGCCTGCGAACGCTTGGCATCCGTTCGTCATCCGGCGACAGCGTGCCGGTTAGCCAGGTTGCCGATGTGTACGCCGTCGGTGAGCTGAACCGTATCGTGCGCTACAATCAGGAGCGTACGATAACCGTCAGCGCCAAAAACCAGGTACTGAAGGCTTCCGAGATCTTCGCTGCCCTCAAGCCGGCCCTAGCCGGGATGAAAATTCCGAAAAACCACTACTGGGAGGTAGGCGGCGAACTGGAAGACGCGGCCAAGGCCCAGAAGAACCTGGCAAAATGGATGCTGCCATGTTTTGGCGGCATTGTGTTTTTGTTGGTATGGCAGTTTAACTCCATCCGGCGGGCCGCCATCATTCTTCTAACCATGCCGCTGGTCATTGTCGGGTCAGTGGTCGGCCTTCTGGTGATGCAGGCCGATTTTGGTTTTATGGTCATCCTCGGACTCCTGGCCCTGGCAGGATCCATTGTCAACAACGGCATCGTGATGATCGATAAAATTGAGGAGAACCGGCGCGACGGGCAGATACCTTACGATGCGGTTGTCAATTCGGCCGTCAGCCGATTCAGACCGATCCTGCTTTCGGTTTCAACAACCATGCTTGGATTCTCGCCGTTGATCATCAATCATGATCCGCTTTTTTACGGCATGGCATCTGTCATGTTTTTCGGTCTGGGCATCGGTAGTTTATTTACGCTAAACTATGTGCCGGTACTTTACAGCATCTTTTTTCGGGTTAAACCACCGGCAGACAATGTGCCCGGCTGAACCCAAGAGCAAAAGTAGTCGATCAGGATTGGCAAAGCTATAAAAGGGAGAGCATTATGCATACTGGCAAAGGTGATGGGGTAACCGATCAAAACCAGACAGGGTGCTTCGCAAGATGGGTTAAAGCATTGAAGCCCTGGAGGCTGGCATGGGTTACAATTTTGTTGATGATGAGTGGCTGCACCATGCTCGGACCGGATTTTGTCAAACCGGAAGCACCCTTGCTGGATGAGTGGATTGAGACACAAGCGCCTGGCTTGAGTGCCGGCCAAAACGACTACAGTAACTGGTGGAATGTGTTTGACGACCCCGTGCTCGACAATCTGGTCGAAAAAGCCTACCAGCAGAACCTTTCCTTGCAGATCGCCGGCATCCGTATTTATGAGGCTCGTGCTCAATTGGGTATTGCGGTTGGCACCTTGTACCCTCAGCAGCAATCGGCTTCCGGAGATCTGTCAAACAACAAACTCAGTACAAGTACCGACACTCCCTTTATCGATAGTAATTTTAATGCACTGAGGCTCGGGTTCGATGCTGCGTGGGAGTTGGATATTTGGGGTAAGTTTCGTCGTTCTGTGCAATCCGGAGTCGCCAACCTGGAGGCCAGTGTCGCCAGTTATGACAACGTTCTCGTATCGCTGACGGCTGAAGTCGCGCGCACGTATATCGTGATACGCACGTTGGAGAAACAGTTGGTGATTGCCGGGAATAATGTTAAGCTGCAAGAGCGATCTCTGCGGATTGCCGACGTCCGATTCAAAGAGGGCGCCGTTTCGGAACTGGATGTGGCCCAGGCCAAGTCGTTGTTGAGTGATACCCAAGCCCTGATTCCCCGGTTGGAATCCAGTCTGCGTAGAGCCCAGAACGCTCTGGCCATCTTGCTGGGAATGCTGCCGGGGGAGCTGACAGAAATGCTCATTGGACCGACTGAGATTCCGGTCGCCGCTGAGGCCGTCATTATCGACATTCCCAACAATCTTCTCAGGCGTCGACCGGACATCCGGCTCGCTGAGTTGCAAATCGCCACCCAAAGCCCTCAGATCGGAATTGCCAAATCAGACCTGTACCCTCAATTTTTCCTGTTTGGAAATATTGGATGGCGGTCTTCAGACGCAACGTCGGTCTCCGGCCAGAATTCGTTGGGTGATATATTCAGCTATAAAAGCTTGTTCTGGAACGCCGGACCTGGTTTCAACTGGAATATTCTTAATTACGGGCGCATCAGAAACAGTGTGCGGGTAGAAGATGCACGCCTTCAAGAGCTTGTGGTCACTTACAAAAATACGGTTTTAAACGCCCAACGAGAAGTCGAAGATGCGCTGGTGGCGTTTACGCGCTCCAAGGAAGAGGAACGGTTTCTGAAAGACAGCGTCACTGCAGCCCAACGATCGGTAGAATTATCTTTGCTGCAATACAGAGAGGGGCTCGTTGATTATCAAAGAGTATTGGATTCCCAACGGTTTCTGGCCACGCAAGAAGAACGTTTGACTGAAGTCAGCGGACAGGTGAGCACGGACCTTGTGGCCACCTACAAGGCGCTGGGAGGCGGTTGGCAAATCAGGGAAGGTGAAGAAATCGTTTCGGCAAAAAACAGAAACGAAATGATAGAGCGCACCAGCTGGGGAGGATTACTGGATCCGGAAGGACTCGAATGGCCTGTTGACGAAAAGGATCGCCGGGATTGGCAATGGCCGGACTGGTAATTCATTACGCAATATGAAATCCACAAAAATTAAAAATTTTGGATTTCGGCTATTATGTTGCGAGTCTGCTTATCTATCTGATAATATTGTAGTATTTATCACTTCCGCTGCAGATTCGATATTTCGTTTAATATCAGCAACATAATAGCATATTGGGCCTTCTTGTCGATGAGTAAGTCAACATAATTCTCTTCGTATGAACCCACCTGTTTTCATTGTACCGGCGGACAAAGTTGTGGGTTAAAGATCGTCCAGCCAGGCCATAATATCATCTTTGTTCTGCCAATCAATCAGCGCATCAATTTGCGGATTCTCCATGACGCTGGATTGGACATGCTGGATAAAGCGGTTTTGGATCTTTTTTCTTTTAGACAGATCCAGCTGCAGATATACCATGGTGGATTGGATATCTTCATGACCCAACTTATTTCGGATGTCAGATACCGAGTGTCCCTCGGCGAGCATGTTGACGGCACAGGAATGACGGAAGCTGTGGACCGGATTGATATCCTTTAGCCGTTTGGGGGGCAGTGCCATCTGGAGGTAGTTTCTGCAGAGCCGATAGATACCATGGCGGGTGAGTTGCCTGCCACGCTGATTGATAAAGAGCCGGTGCTGATAGGCGGGTTGGGGACTGACGCGGTATTTTTCAATATAAAGGGTGAGTAGCCTGACGGTTGCGGACGTCAGCTCAATCTGGCGGAAGCGCCTGCCTTTGCCTAAGATTGCCAGGGTTTTGTTGTGGGCATTAAAATAGTCCAGGTTCAGTGTTGCGACTTCAGTTGCCCGGGCGCCGGAGTCATAAAGCAGCTGCAAAAGACAGTAGTCACGCACGCCCTGTACTCTTTTCAGGTCAACGGCCTGTAAGATCTGCTCGATTTCATGAAGATATAAAAAGTCGATCAGCGGCCGCTGAGAGCGTTTTTGAGGAATGGCGAGGAGTTTATCGGCCAGTTGTCTTTGATCCGGATACATAAAGCGGATCATCTTGGCCAGAGGTTTAATGGCCGCCAGACGGCTGTTCCGGATTTTTGCCGAGTTATGACGCTCTTTTTCCAGGCTTTCTAAAAAGTCCAACACCGCTTCCACACTCAGATGCGCGATTTGAAGGGAGCTGCTTTTAATGCCGTGATAGCCCGCGGCATAGGGTAAAAAAAGCTTTTAGGTATCCCGATAGGCTTTAATCGTGTGGGGGCTGACGGCTTTGATATGCGGCAGATACTGGCTGAAGAACTTATGGATGACGGAAGAAAGTCTCATATGACATCCAGCTGGGATTTGGCAAATTCGATCAGTCCGCTGCGATCCTGGGCATGGCTCACTTTCAGATAGGCGCCGGTGTACTGATACTTGCGATGTCCCTAACACTAACAGCTCTCGTATTTTGCTTTCCGAGTTCGCACCATTGCGCAAGCAGTTTTGGGGCCGTCATTTATGGGCACGCGGTTATCTGGCAGTGAGCTCTGGCAACATCACAGATGAAATGATCCAGCAATACATAGAGGATCAAGAGGGCGAGCCCATAATTGACGACAGTCGATTTCAAATCGACAGCCCTTGAACCCCTCGTCTTACAGACGAGGGTCGTTCAGTTTAAAGATTTTCTGTTTTTCTGTTATTCAAGCATTATACCACATTGTGGAATTGACAAGGAAATAATTATGATAAAATTCTATTTATGAGATTATGCTCAAAATTGCCATTTGCCTCAAAGTCGAGCTCATCATTAGGGAGGATGGGATGCCCCGTCTGGTTTTTTTAATAAAAGACCTTTCAGCCCATCGTATTCACTCATTCCAATATCGGACTATTGGAGGCGAATAATACAATGATTACATATGCTGAAATAGTTAAATTTCATGGGCATGAGTGTCCCGGCCTTGCAATCGGTTTTAGAATGGCATCAGCTGGAATGAAGGCTATCGAGTCTTTACGTGCAGAAGATGAGGAAATTGTCTCAATCGTCGAGAATGATGCTTGTGGTGTCGATGCACTCCAGTGTATTACTGGCTGCACGTTCGGCAAAGGAAACCTCATTTTTCATGACTATGGAAAGCACGTTTACACAATTTACTCCCGATCCTTGCGAAAGGGAGTTCGTGTCGTATTTCACTTCAATGTTGTGCCAGATAATATCAGGGAGGATCGAAATGTGTTTGCCGAATGGATCCTGTCTGCCCCTCAGGAAAGTATTCTTTCCGTGATTCCCGTCTCAGTATCTGAACCCGAGCATGCCAAAATCAGTGATTCGGTGCCATGTACCATCTGTGGTGAAACCGTTATGGATTCGCGTACCAGAAACTATGATGGAAAATCCGTCTGTATCCCATGTTTCCATAGTCATATCAGAAACGAATAATTACCTCTGAGCGATGGCAATTAGCTGCGTTTGATCAAAGCCGTTAAATGTTCTCGAAGGAAGTTTCTCGTCTGTTTGACTTTAGCCTTATCGATTTTGAGTTTGCCGCTTTTGAGTTCTTTGACATAGCGTCCATCGAAGATGCAGCATCAGCTTACATTGCGCCTTGGTTTTGCTTTTTCGATTCAGCACCTGCAATTCACACGATAAGCGCTGAAGGATTTTTTCGCGGTTGATGCGGTCCAGTTCTGCTTGCTGCGGATTGTAGGCGATAACATAGCGGCGACGGCCGGTGCCTTCACCGGCAAATACTTCTTTGATGTGTAGATTCTCTGCAATCACTTTAAATCGGCCGGATGCGCCAGCGCGTTTCGTTGAGACGGTTGCCGCTGAGTTTTTCGCCCAGGATATACTGGCCGCAACCACGCTGCAGTAGGCGTTGATTTTGTTCACTGCTCATGCCGCGATCCATCACCCAGACCACACGGCCCAGGTTCCAGCTGTTCAGATCCTTTTGCACCTGATCGACACACTGGCTGTCATGCTGATTGCCCGGCAGCACCCAGCAGCGCACCGGGATACCCTCACGGGTTACCGCCAGTCCGATGGTCACCTGAGGCAAATCATCACGTTTGTCTTTTGATTTACCATAAGCCTTAAGATCCGACGGTCCCGGCTCATCGATTTCAAAGTAGGTGTTGGTGGTATCGAAAAAGATCAAGTCAACGGTAGATTCAGCAGGTTGGCAGTAGACCAGAACACTTCTTTTTGGATGGCATCGGCATGTTCGAGCAAAAAATCCATGGCACGGTAAAAATGCTGGACCTGCAGTTGCTGATGATCACCCAGATAAATATCATCTTGCGCCCACTGCTCGATAGCCAGTTTGGATGAAGGTGACAGGGCCCGGTTGGCCACGATAGCAAAAAGAGCATCGGCAATCGGAGCGCTAAACGAGCGTTGATCCAGTGCTTTTTTCAAGCAATTGTCGATATGAAGTCTGTCCCACAGCGCTTGAGCAGATAGCACGCCTGCGCGCTCTTTAGCTTATATTCAATTTATAATCACCAAAGATGTAATAGAGACAACATACACAAGGCTTAAACACAGGATGGATCTTTGGCGAAAAACCGCCTCAGGTTTGTTAATTATTTACACGGGCGATGGAAAAGGGAAAACAACCGCTGCGTTTGGCCTTGCTCTGAGAGCCGCTGGACACGGACTCAAAGTTCTGATTATTCAATTCATGAAAGGACAAAATAATATCGGCGAAATAAATGCGTTGATGAATTTCAAGCTCCCCATCGAGATAAAAAGATTCGGGCGTGCGGGATTCGTCCAATCACGAACCTGCGAGCCACTAGACATATACATCGCAGAGCAGGGGATGACTTTTTTTCGACATGCAATGTCCCTCTCTGAATATGATTTGATTATTTTAGATGAAATATTAGTGGCGATCGATTTTGGACTGTTAAAAGAAGAAGAATTGCGTGAGGATTTGTTAAGGAAACCACCTCATATGCATATAGTGCTCACTGGGCGCAACGCAACCAAACGTATTCTGGACATGGCTGACCTCGTGACTGATATGAAAGTCTTAAAGCACCCTTACAATACGGGCATCAAAGCACAGGCCGGCATTGAGTATTAAAACCCTTAGCCTTCTTCAATATCACCCATACGCATGACCGTGCTCCATCTGGATCTATGGTATAAATTCTGATAGTTGTTTCACAGGTAAGGTGCTGTTAGCGATTTGTCACTAAGTGTTATTGACAAAAAAATACATTAATTGATTTCATCTTACCATAACCCGAATTTCTTAGGTTAACTTGAAACCGGATGGAGGGCTTATCAGATGAAATATATACCATCAAACACAGTTTATAAGGTTCAAAGATATACCAAGGTCAATGTCATACAGGAGCCAAAATCAATACATGTTGTGAAATCAATTTCTGGCTCCTGCAGATGTTCACATCAATGGTCAAAGGCCCTGGGACATTTACATACACAACTCCAATTTTTATGAGAGATTATTGGCTGGCGGTTCCCTTGCTCTGGGGGAAAGCTATATGGATGGCTGGTGGGATTGTGAAGCCCTTGACCAGTTCTTTGAAAAAATCATGGAAAATCGGTTAGATAAATATGTAAAAACAAATACTTCTCTGCTTCTATGGGCTTACCTCAAGGCGAAGATATCAATATCCCAAGGCAGATCAAAAGCATATGTCATTGGTGAGCACCATTATGACATCGGAAATGCTCTATTCGCCGTTATGTTAGACAAAGGTATGAACTATTCTTGTGGTTATTGGGAAACAGCAAAAACACTTGATACCGCCCAGGAAGACAAGTTGGACCTCATTTGTCGAAAAATTGGGTTAGAACCGGGTATGAAGGTTTTAGATATAGGCTGTGGTTGGGGTGGCTTTGCTAAATATGCGTCTAAAAAATATGGGGCAACTATTCATGGTATCACAGTGTCACGAGAACAGGTAGAGTATGCGAAAAGTACCTGCCAAGGGCTGGATGTTAAAATCGATTTTAAGGATTATCGCGAGGTAGTGGAAAAATACGATCGTATTGTTTCAATAGGTATGTTCGAACATGTGGGAAGCAGAAACTACAATACTTTCTTTAAAATGGTCAATCGATGTTTAAAATCAGATGGCCTTTTTTTGTTGCACACGATAGCTGGAAACACTTCGGTTGAAACACCGGATCCGTGGGTAATCAAGTATATTTTTCCAAATTCAATGTTACCGTCAGCAAAACAGATCACTTCTGCAGCTGAGGGACGGTTTGTAATTGAACATTGGCATAGCTTCGGACAAGATTATGATAAAACTTTAATGGCTTGGTACAATAATTTCAAGAAAAATTGGATAAAACTCAAGGACGCGTATGATGAGAGATTTTATCGTATGTGGACCTATTATCTTCTTTCGTTCGCAGGAAGTTTTAGGTCGAGAAGAAATCAATTGTGGCAGATTGTGTTTTCAAAAAAAGGCCTAAAAGGAGGGTTCCATTACAGAGAACAGTTATTAGGCTGATCTTATCTTTCAATGTTTAATATTGATACCAAATTATGAGGCCAGAATGAGTCTCCCTGATCGTAATAATCCGTATTCGTTTGAAGCATTTCTTAACCAGCTACACAGTTTCGATTTTTACGCTGATGACCCCTTTTTACAAAAGACCCTCAAGTATTTCTCAGAAGATGAATTTGGAACGCTGGATCAAAAACTGGGGGAGTTCTCACGCAAGGTCTCTTTTCGCTGGCGACCCCTGACTGACACCGGCGGAAATCCCCAAAAGCTGCCATATTTGGAACAATACAATGCATATAACAGGCGTATCGACCGTATTGTTCGTGCGTCTGAAACCTTGCAACTGGAGAAGGAAATATTCAGAGAGGGACTTTTTTCATCCAAAGTCACGGCTTGGGAAAACATGACCAAACGTTATCTGCTGCATCAATTGGGTGAGTTCGGTGTTATGTGTCCTATCACCTGTACCGAGGGGCTAGTGGCTCTGATAAAACAATATCCAGAGGATCAAACCAATGAAATCAAGTCCATTCTTGGACATTGCACGGACGGAGTGAACAATGGATTCGGGATCGGTGCCCAGTTCGTTTCCGAGATCCAAGGGGGATCGGACATCCCTTCCAACCTTTTAGAGGCCGTACCGGATGGTAACCGGTTTCGACTTTATGGCTCCAAGTTTTTCACATCAGCTATCCACGCTGATTACGCAGTGGTTACAGCGAAGGTTTTCGGTAGCGAGGATGTTGGTACTTTCGTTGTTCCGTCGTGGCTGCCAGGGGACAAACAAAAAGAGATCCGCAACAACTTTCACATCAACCGAATCAAATGGAAGATGGGTACCGCCGAAGTTCCAACTGCCGAGTTGGACTACAACGGTGCTATATGCTACGCAGTAGGTCCCACGAATCGAGGTGTTGCGAACGTAGTTGGCATTGTTCTGAGTCTGTCACGTATTGCAGTTGGCATTTCCAGCGCAGCACACATGACCCGAGCCGCTCGCGAGGCACAACTCTATGCTGAATTCCGTGACGTATTCGGTGCCAAGGTCGGTGAGTGGGCTCTAGCAAATCAGCAGGTGCGTGATATTGTGCACGAGGCTCAGCGCTGTTTGGCCGGATTATTCAAGATATTTGCTCTGTTTCAGGACTTAGGTGGGCGTCTGCAACCCGGCTTGGATTCGGATGAACCGCTGGAGCTGCGACGCAAGCGCTTCCAGCTCCGGGAGCTGATTATCATCCAGAAGTTGGTTACCGCTTATGATGCGGTGGACATTCTCCGTAAGAGCATCAGTATTTTCGGTGGTCACGGAGTAATCGAAGATTTCTGTTCCCTTCCACGCTTGTTCCGAGATGCCGTGGTCAATGAGCTGTGGGAAGGTCCACGAAATGTGCTCCTAATGCAGGTGTTTCGCGACATGAGGCGGGCTGCTGAGTTCTACCCCCCTGAACAGTTTCTGGAGCACCTTCTTTCAGGCGCTTCCCAAAACGAAATAGCCGAGTTGGTTCGCCGTGCGTCGGAGTTTGCAACTAAACCCCCGTTCCAAAAATTGGATAAAGACTCCCGCCGTCGGGCGGTAGCCTGGGAAAAATTCATTGTGGATGTATTTAGGGTATACCAGGAGACAGCACTGCAGGCAGTGGGGCCAGAAAGCTTATTAAGATCAAACAAATTGAGTAAGCCAGAAATATGGCGGTAGCCTCTTGAGAGTAAAACGAAATCCCAAGTTGTGATTCAATGGAATTCCCACTGCTTTTATAACTAATTTACAGAATCCCAATATTTCATATTGTATAAACACACCTAACAATTTTTCAGTCTTTCTATATTTCACCAGCAGGCACGAAATTTTTATTTATGAAATATGCGGGCTCAAGGTGCCGCCTGCAATGCGGTAAGGTTGCGAGTTATAGTCTCGTCTATACCGCCATTTAAAATTGTTTAGGCCTGTTGCCGCCAACGCTTGACAGGTTTAATTTTGTCTATGTCTCGTTACCCATACATTATCGAATTCGCTGTGGCCGTGGTATTGGCATTCGGCCTGGGCTGTACCGAAGACAAACCGCCCATGCCGGCCAGCGACGCCCAAAGCAACACCCTCAGGATTGTTTTTACCTGGCCCGGCGATGATCTGGCGAGCCGGCAGGAGTTGGAAATCCGGGATCGGATTTCCCAGCGGATCGTGCAGGAAGGCATCGGTAAAATTATCCGATCGGGAACCGGCATGGGATGGATGGATCTCGTCGTGAGGGTTGAAGACAGGGAAAGCGCCCGCCGGGAAATAGATCAAATCGTCAGGGAACTGTCGCCGGATGCAAGCTATAGCATTCAATAAAAATGAAAATCAGAGGTAATTTGGACAAGGTCGACGGAACGATTTCCTTATCCAAGATAATGGAAAAGGGATATCAAATGATGAACATTCGTGGGTGAAATTCCACACTTGGTTTGAGCCATAATCCGCAAGCGTACCTTTCTTACGATCAGATATCTTCGCCCAAAAAGTTACCGAACCTTCTGATAATTTTATCAATTCATATAAAACATGTTGTGTTGGTATGTATCTTGATAGGTATTCTTGTATTGACCGTATACATTCGAAATAAATTAAGAACATCAAGAGGCAACGATTAAACAGTGAGCAATCCAGAATATCTATTGTCGGCTATGATGGACGAGTTATTACCTCAAATGATTACAGGAAAAAGAGGGAAAGGGAACGAGGTGGTTATCATGCAGAGCCCCCGAGTCAACTTTTGTGAGGCAAAAGTGATTTCTGTTTGCAATGCCATAGAAAAAAACATGCAAAAATGCTGCAAGTTCTATGACAGGGCCTCATACGGTGACCAATGTATGTTTTTCCATTCGGACGAATTTTGTGATAACCCAGAAGCACAAGAGCATGCCCGCAATCATGCGACGGATTAACCTCGAAGACCGGTATCGTCGGACGCGTCACTGGACTGGGGACGAATTCTTGGGTCGTGACGATTATTGAAACTTAAAGTGTTATAGCGGCTCTATAAATATAAGTGGATGTTGCAATATCCACCTAGATGATCAGATACTCTCTTTTCATCAAACCTCCTTTCATTGGGTGGCCAGTTTTCGTGGCCACCCTTGGTGTCTTCAGGCGACTTAAATCCAAGTTGAGTAAGGAGATTTTCCTAAATGAATGACGAAGGGGTTATAGTTATTCCAGAATACTGTGCTATTTGTAGGCACAAATTGAATGGTACGGAATTCATGTGCCCAAAGTGTGGACATTGTGTGGTTTGCCAATGATTTTTGCTGTAACATCGTGAACCTGAACTTCCTGCTGGGCTGAAGTTCGGAAAGTTTTAAAGATAAATGAAATTGCGACACATCGATCAGGTTACAATGATACCGTGCATATATAAAATTTGTTAGGGGACTAGACGATGACCTATCAAAAAAAGGTAAGACTTGAATCCTAAATCTCAGACCTTAATATACGAATATGGAGAGGGCTGAATACGCCTTTCTTCCATTCAGATGATTTTTTTCATCTGGCCTCCTTAAAGCTGGGTGGCTCATCATCCTCATTGAGTCACCCACTGGTGTTTTGACCCCTCCGATCCTTCTGCCCAAACAATATTCAATGACCGTCTTTTATCCGAAATAATGATTTTATAAGACTGCTTAGATTGGTTCACAAGCCATTACTCTGACTTTGCCGGAGGTCATTGAATTCTTACCGTTTAGCCGGGGATGCTGTAGAGTTCCTTGGAGTTGCGAAAATGGTATCAGTCCTTGTCGGTGACCGTTGTTTTCTGATACAATTTCCCGGAAGTTTTTAACCATAATGAAAATCGTTTAAATTGAGTCGCTTATTTTGGTAATATGCGCCTTCTTCAATTTAAACACCATTACAGGCAATGACATGACCGCACCATCCGAGAAAACTGTGTCTGACAGAAGAAGGTACCGAAGGGTACCGACCAACAATCCCATCACCTATGTGCTCGTTGACGAGGACGGAACCCAAATCGGCCAGGGAATTGGCAAGGCCGTTAATGTCAGCCAGTCGGGCATGCTTTTGGAAACCGACATGCAACTAGGGTCAACCTATATTCTTCTCGTTTCGACCGATATGGATAACAAGATGATGGAAATCGTAGGGAAAGTGGTTTTCTCGAAAGCGTCAGATAAAGGGCGCTATTGGAGCGGGATTAAGTTTCAAGGCGAACATCATGACAATGTAATATTTCGCAGAGACCTCATCCGGGTGTTTCACCAAAAACATGTTCTCGGAATCAAACCGCAGGTTTCATGAATATCTTTCTTCAGAATCTAACCGGTTGTTGAAAAACGATTGCTCTTGTCAATAGGCTGTCAAGGTTGAACCGAGGGCCCAATCCTCGCTTCAGCCAGAGTGCGCATTTATTCACAAGTGCATAACGTTAGGCAACACCCTGTTACGGAGTTTCCGTTCAGGGAATGGGGGGAGGTGCCAGGCGGGTCGTTTTGATATAAAAAAAGAAAAACAGGGACCATGATCACTTGGTTGGACTCTTCATGATCCCTGACTTATCGGCCTTTAAAATGCTGTGGTCAACGTGCCGCTGAGACTATTTTTTGGCGGCTGCAGCCATGGCAGCCGCTGCTCTTTTCTTGGTCGGTTTTTTTGAAACGGTTTTCTTGGCGGCTGTTTTTTTAGCAACAGCCTTTTTGGGAGCAGCGGTTTTTTTCACGGTCGCCTTTTTCTTGGCGGCCGTTTTTTTAGCGGCAGCCTTTTTGGGGGCAGCGGCTTTTTTCAAGGTGGCTGTTTTTTTAGCAGCCGTTTTTTTGGCGGCAGCCTTTTTGGGGGCAGCGGCTTTTTTCACGGCTGCCTTTTTCTTGACGGCCGTTTTTTTAGCAGCAACCTTTTTGGGGGCAGCGGCTTTTTTCAAGGTGGCCGTTTTTTTAGCAGCCGTTTTTTTGGCGGCAGCCTTTTTGGGAGCAGCGGCTTTTTTCACGGCTGCCTTTTTCTTGGCGGCTGTTTTTTTAGCAGCCGGTTTCTTTGCAGCAGCCTTTTTCACGGTCGCGGTCTTTTTAGTCGATGTCTTTTTCTTTGCAATGGCCATTGTTCCCCCCTTTAATTGTAATTGATTAGCAACTCTGCCTTGCCTGCGATCGGTATCATCCCTTTTTGTCGACGGCCTATTTTGTATCCTAGCATTTTATATTACACAACATGTAGTAGGTCAATCTTTTTTTAAATGCACATTGATTTTTTTCGAAATTATAATCAATAAAGATACGAAGACCGTCCGATAAAGGCGATCAGTCAGCAGTATTCAACGTCATAACAATATGTTGAGAATTGAGGGGTGGCACACATGGTTGCCCGACAATTTCTGGAATGAGATAAAGGCATATTCGATAGGTCAGCCGAAGATTTCACTACAAGCTGACTGCAGTTTGGTCTCGAAGTGCCTTGGCCGTGAAAGCACCATTCGCTGAAATAACCGGGGTCGGGATTCAAAAACCTGATGAGGAATTATGCGGCAGGTTGAACTTGGATGAAGAGTGGAATGACATGCATGTCGCCGGAGATCTCCTGGGTTTCACCCAGATTCCACCCTTTGCATTGCACCAATCCGTTAAGAACCTTTTCGATGTCATTGACCAGGCCTTGGGCATCAATGACAGGATGGCGTGAAAATACGTGCGGAAGTCCGTAAGTCAGATTGCATGCCAGGCATCTTCCGGAACGGCGACGCAGTTGGAAATGAAATACGAGCGCATCGTCTCTCAAGCCATCGAAGGACAGTTCGATATCGTATGCACCTTCGGATACATCGCCATACATGGCGTCGAATAACAAATCCGCTCTTTCTGCCGGAAACAGGTTTTTCAGCATGGCATCTGAAAACAAATTCTTAATTACTTCCGGGTTCATGTCGCGCTCCTTCTGCAAAGCTGCTTCAGGGATTGGAGATGCTGATCGACCAAGCCAGGGGCTATGATAACACAGGTGCGGGGAAAGAAAAAGTCGCGGGTGTCTCCAGAATTCAGAAAGGAACCGAGCGTTGTCACAAACAGCCCGCCTATTGGATTCGGAAAACATTTCTGGGGCGCTTTGCCCTGCTCTAAACGTCAAGCTGGAAAAACCGCGATGTATCTGCACGCTATTTGAAGTGCTTTTGAATAGATTGCCTTCCGATTAAGCACCTTTATCACCGGTCAGGAAGGACTTGTATGGGCACTAGGTGGGTCATCAGGGATATCGTAAAGACGGCACGTATTGCTCCAGATCGTCGTCGCCAATCTATCCGGAACCTCCCCGATGACGTCGGCGAGTTTGAGCAGCACGGTCCTTACGAAGGCTGGCTCATTGCGGCGGGTGTGGTTCTTTTCCGGTGCTGGTGTGAGATAGGGGGCATCGGTTTCCACAAGGAGTCTTTCGGTCGGAGCGGTCGGCATCATCTCCCGCAGCGCCGCTCCACGCGCTTTCATCGTCAGGATTCCGGTGATGCCGACATACAGTCCAAATTCCAGGTAGCGTGCGAGTTCGTCTGGATTCCCGCTGAAGCAATGGATCACTCCTTTCATTCCCGGTTCGGCATGTTCACGAAGGAGATCGTAGAAGCGACCGCCGCTGTCTCTTTCGTGAAAAATGAGGGGAAGGCGCATGTCCTGCGCCAATTCAAGTTGGCGAATAAACCATTTCTCCTGAATGGCTCGTGGTGAGTACATGCGGTTGAAGTCGAGGCCGATCTCTCCCCAGGCGCGCACCTTTTTATGGCGCGCCAGCTGCCGCAGTTCTTCGAGCACGGCGTCGCTGCAATCTTTGGCATCATGGGGGTGGATCCCGACCGCCGCATGGCAACCGGGGAATTCTTCGGCCAGTCGAACGGCTTGGTGGGAGCTGTTGCGATCGGTGCCGACGGTCATCATCGCGACGACGCCCGCTTCGCGGGCGCGCTCCAAAACTGAGCGACGGTCCTTATCATAAGCCCGATCATCGAGGTGGCAGTGACTGTCAAAAATATTCATCGGCGGATCTCCGGATTTTTCTTGTTTTGGAAACGCTGTAACGCTAAGGCGTTTGACCCGCACATTTCATGAATATTTTTCAGTAAACGTGAAAGTAAACATAATATCAACGGGTTAAGGATTATTATGCCACTAATTTTTAGCGTACATTTTGTACTCTAACAATTCGATAAAAAGAGCCAAAAAATATTGAAGCGCTCCCACCCTTCGGGCAGTCAGCTTCCACTGTAAGGAATATCTCATTGATATGCGTTCGCTTTTGCTGGCTATGCAGTGCCACCCGCGGGGCGAGCCGCATGCGATCATTTATCCCGCCGGGGCTGGATTATCAACGGATTGCGGTACTGAAGTACAGCTGCGCCTTTGAATGCCCTCGCTTTGCAGGATCACACATCTGATTCTATTTGCTGAGGTGTGTGCCTTGCAAATGAACGAATGCGACTCTTGAAAAATGCGTGTAAACATTATCATATGATATAAGCGATTAATCGTTTTTTATCAATGAAAGCGTTGACAATGTTATGGGCATATGCTTGTAAATAATCTTCTATTCGACCGAAATAAGGAAAAGAATACGAGAAGCCATCTCAAAATTAGGGTTTTGGTTCAAGGTCAAGGCGGATCCGAGTTTCCCCGCTGTGCGGGACTTCCCGCCTGATCGATTCTTCTTTGTGGGTCGCAGCCCACAGGCATACTGAAGTATGTCGGTGACTTATAACGATTAACCAACGCAGAGACTTGTCCGCCTCTTGAGGATTTATCCGCCCGCCTGAGGCGGCTAAACCTCTGGCGGATTGGACCAAAAGACTATTTTGAGATACCTTCGAATGAAATTCAGTGAAAATACCAGTTTGGAGGAATCTAATGTTTAAAATCGTGAGACGCCAGGAATTGGCCGAGGGAACCGTCATATTGAATGAAATCAATGCGCCGCGGATTGCCCGCAAGGCCCAACCCGGTCAGTTTGTCATGCTCAAAGCCAACGAAGATGGGGAGCGCATTCCCCTGACAATGGCTGAAACCGATCCGGAAAAGGGCACCATCACCATCATTTACATGGTGGTCGGAAAATCGACGGCCCTTTTCAAAACCTTGAAGGTCGGGGAAGGCTACCAGGACGTCATCGGCCCGCTCGGCAAGGCGACGGACATTGAAAAAGTGGGCAATGTCGTGTGTGTTGGCGGCGGAACCGGAATCGCCGTATTGCACCCCATCACCCGCGCCCTGAAGGATGCCGGAAATCGTGTGTCGGCCATCATTGGTGCTCGCACCAAGGAACTGTTGATCCTGGAGGATCACATGCGACGTGCTTCAAATGAGCTGATCATCTGCACTGACGACGGTTCATACGGCCGAAAAGGTTTTGTGACCGAAGCCCTGAAGGATGTCCTCGAGCAAGGGGACACCGCGCTGGTTGTAGCGATCGGACCGGTTCCGATGATGAAATTCGTGTGCAAACTGACGGCCGAGTTCGGGGTCAAGACCATCGTCAGCCTCAATCCGATCATGGTCGACGGGACCGGCATGTGTGGCGGGTGTCGTGTTACGGTGGGCGGAGAAACCAAATTCGCCTGCGTGGACGGCCCCGAATTCGACGGACACGAGGTAGACTACGATGAGCTGATGTTGCGGCTGCAGGCATACTGCGAGGATGAGAAACATTGTTTTGAAGATTACTGTATGCTGAAACCCGAGGGGGCCCGTTAATTCGTGACCATCCATAAATGGCCCTCTTAACGCCATCGATGCGAACAGCAAAAGAGAATAGTGATAGATCTTGTGGAGGATAGCATGGCTGATAACGCTTTGAAAAAAGAAAAAATCTATCGGGTGCCGATGCCGGAACAGGAACCTCATATCCGCGCCAGGAACTTTATGGAGGTCCCTACGGGGTATACACCGGAAATGGCAATGACAGAGGCCGCACGCTGCCTTCAGTGCAAAAAGCCGGCTTGTGTGGAAGGTTGCCCTGTCAGTGTCGATATTCCCGGCTTTATCCGCCTCATCCGAGAGGGCGACTTTACCAAGTCGATCCGCAACCTGTGGAGTAAAAACAGTCTGCCGGCAGTGTGTGGTCGCGTTTGCCCGCAGGAAATCCAGTGCGAGGGCAAATGCATCGTCGGTAAAAAAGACAAGCCGGTCGCCATTGGCAATCTGGAACGGTTTGCGGCCGACTATGAACGCGAACACGGCAGCGGAGCGTTGCCGCCCACGCAGAAGCCGACCGGGAAACGGGTGGCGGTTGTGGGCTCTGGCCCGTCCGGACTAACCGTGGCCGGCGATCTGATCGTCAAGGGGCACGAGGTCACCGTCATGGAGGCCTTTCACAAGCCGGGTGGCGTTCTGGTGTATGGTATTCCCGAGTTCAGGCTGCCGAAGGCGATCGTCGCCCAGGAAGTGCACTTTCTCGAACGACTGGGAGTCAAGGTCGAAAGCAACATCGTGGTCGGCCGCACCGTTACCCTGGACGAGCTTTTTGAAGAAGAGGGCTACGATGCCGTTTATGTCGGTGTTGGGGCCGGGCTGCCGCGCTTTATGAATGTCCCGGGTGAAAATCTGATCGGGATCCTCTCCGCCAATGAATACCTGACGCGCGCTAACCTGATGAAGGCTTATCTCTTTCCCGATGTCGACACTCCGGTTCCGCGGGGCAGGAATGTCGTCGTTTTGGGAGCCGGCAACGTCGCCATGGACTCTGCCCGAACGGCGATGCGCCTTGGTGCGGAAAAAGTCAGAATCGTCTACCGGCGGTCACGTGAGGAAATGCCGGCCCGGGTTGCCGAGATCCACCATGCCGAAGAGGAGGGCATCGAATTCATGCTTTTGACCAACCCCACCCGGTACCTGGGGAACGAACAGGGCCGCCTGACCGGCATGGAGTGCTTAAAGATGGAACTTGGCGAACCCGATAGTTCGGGGCGCCGGCGACCGGTTCCGGTTGCGGGGTCAGAGTTTCAGTTCGATTGTGACTTGTGTATCGTTGCCGTCGGTTCCGGCGCCAATCCCCTGTTGACCCGTTCGACACCCGATATGCGGCTCAACAGGTGGGGGTACATCGCTGCGGATCCCGAGACCGGTAAGACCACCAAGAAGGGCGTGTGGGCCGGAGGAGATATCGTCACCGGGGCGGCGACCGTTATCCTGGCCATGGGGGCCGGCCGCAAGGCCGCCGATTCGATTCACAATTACCTGATCTGGGGATGGTGATTGTTCGCCCTGTTAAACGGGATTGTGTTTTACAGGGCGGTGCCGCACTCCGGTGACTTCCAGTTAAGCCGCATTATTCTCTAAAATTGATAACCGCAGCGATGACGGTCTTTTAAACGGTGTATCGAAGGCCATTACGGTGCGGCCGGCCTGGGCCAGAGGATCAATGAAACGGTAGAGCCTGAATTCCCGGGCCGTTCCACACGTGAACGCGCAGGAGGGGCCCTGCCTAAAAGCCAGCGGTCCTGCGGCCGACAACGACAGCGGAATGCCTGGCCATCCTCCGGGCGTCGTTTTTCAGCCATGGAGATCCGGCAAGAATCCACCTGGGAACAAAGTCTGGAAACAAGCCCTCCGATAAACTTGGGGACCGGATGTCCCGGGGCTGAAAAAACGGTCGGGTGATCCGGTCCTTGACGTTTGAGTGCGAGCGCTCGTGTGTTTTTCGTGAAAAATTTTCCCGTAACCGGTTATTTTTTCCTCCTGGCGCTCAAACACGGACGGGCTGTGGTGGTCATCGGCGATAGGCGTCCAGCAGTCGATCGAGCGCCTGCTTTTGCCGTTTGGCGGTTTCAGAATCGCGCAACAGTTTGTGGTAATAATGAAATCCGAGCAAAAGCGAATAGAGGTCGAAGGCAAACTGTTCGCAGTTGCTATCGGATTTGAAATCGCCCACCCTGACGGCTGATTCGGCGATGCGCCGCAAGCTCTCGATCCATTCTTCCTGTTGGCGGACAAGGTAGTCTCTGACATTTCCCGGACGATCGCTGAACTCAGTGCTGGCAGAGACGAAGATGCATCCGCCGGTCAAGCTGTTGCTCCACCGGATCCAGCTTTCAACCAGGGACATGATCCGCGCCGTGCCGGCCGGAGTTCGCAAAGCCGGTAACAGGACCTTATCTCTGAAATCGCCGGCAGCGTGCTTCAGGATTTCGACTTGCAGGTTTTCTTTGGACTGAAAGTGGGCAAACAGTCCGCTTTTGGACATTCCGGTATCTTTGGCCAAGGCGCCGATGGTTACCGATTCCAGGCTCAATCGGCTGGCCATGTCAAGACCGGCTTCCAGAATTGCGATTCGCGTATCTTCACCCTTCGTCATGGAACAAAAATAGTACGAACGTTCGTCTAAGTCAAGTGAGATATTATCCTGTCAGCAGAGTTTGATGACGGTTTGGATTCTGGCCAGGTATGTGTTAACTTCCGCAACCGTTAAACGTCTGAAGTCCTACCGGCAAAGACGGGGGGTACCGATGATGATTATGCCATTCGCTATGAAAGGTCAGATGGGGCTGAAGGCTGCGGCAGCGAGCGACGGCATCGCTGTGGGCATCAAGCGGGGTGTCCGACGCTGTTGAGAATGCGGGAAACATAGCGCTTCGTTTCGGGAAAGGGTACATCACCCCCGTATTTTGTGACGTTGCCCGGCCCGGCATTGTATGCGGACAGGGCCATTCGAATATCACCGCCGAACAGATCGAGCATTTGACGCAGGTAACGGGTTCCGCCGTCAATGTTCTGACGGATATCGAAAGGGTTTTCCACGCCCAGTTCTTTGGCCGTTGCCGGCATCAGCTGCATCAAGCCCTGGGCTCCGGCCACAGACACCGCATCCACCTCGAAGTTCGATTCGGCTTTGACCACGGCTCGGATCATATCCGGTGACACGTCGTATTTTTGAGCGGCTTCACGGATGCACCGGTCGATGGTTTGAGCTGCAACTGCATCGCGATGCTCAGGCTTGAGGCTTTGCCCAGGTCGTGATTGTGCCGCAGTCGCTTGGTTCGTATGAGAAGACACGTATTTCGTTGCTTCCGGAGTTTGGGGGTGCTGGGCAGAAGTTTCCTGTGCACCGGCGGTTTTCGCTTCCACGTCGGCAGACAGTGGGCAATTGCCGCATACTGTGCGTTGTTCGTAGCGGATGGCAGGGATCGGGTTGGTCAGGTAATCCACTGCTGTCAGGCCTTGTGCGGATGGGCTCGCATTCCGGTTGCCGCCGGTCAGGCTGGATCTCAACAACCGTGAAAAGGGATCGCTGGCGGCGTCCGGGCGCACCGAGGGGGTCTTCAAGCCTCGCGAGCGGTCTTTGGCCGGTTCCAGGCGCGCAAGATAGTCTCGGATCGTCATGGGGTCATTGCTCAACACGGCATCCTCCTCAAGTGAGTATCACCGCATAATAAGCAATATTCATTCCAGGTCGAACTTAATACCGGAAATACCACTCCATACAGACCATTGATATCCAGAGGTCGCCGTATGCCTTGTCAGGGCCGGTTTATTTCGAATGCGGGAGTCATGATTTCGCTTGGCATGCTGCTCCACTGGACACCGCAGAAACGGGTGCGGATCGTGTAGCGTCCCGAAGGCAGATCGGCTGGTATGCGCCAGCGAATGCGTGCCATCTGATCGATGTCGGAGAACCGGGGACATTCTCCTTCGGTTACTACCGTAAAGGAGGGGTCGAAGCGGGTGACTTCCGTCTCCGATTCCCCCTTATCGTCTTGTCGGACCAGGTCAAACTGCGGTGCCACTCCGATGGGAAAGGCGGTCATGCGGATGAACCTCAGAATGATCGTTTCGCCTGCCCGGTAGCGGTCGAAGTCGGTGACGCTTCCGATCAGCTTATTGTCTTCGGAGATTCCCGTCCCCACTCCCGAGGTTTTTTCGTCCCATGACCGGGCCGGCCCCACATCGATGTGCACCGTCTCTCCATGATAATAACCGGTTCCTCCGAAACCGAGTTCTTTGACATACTCCCAGACGCGCCTGGCGGGTACACCTTCAATTTTTAAATCGGCCGCCATTCCATACTGGTGAAGACTGGCTTTGGCGGCCAGTTTGCCCTGGCTGCGGAGCGAAGTGTTGTATGTCGGGCTGCGGTATCCGGAGGTGATCGAGATCCGTTCTCCAGGGGCGAGGTGGTCCTGAAGCAGATCGAGATACTCGATCAGACGCAGGGAAAGTTCGCTGTGGTCGGGATCGTGCGGAGCGCCGAAAACACGGCTGATGGCAGCCATGGCTGCAGGATCATACGTTTGTCCGTGGCGGTACCGTCCGCTAAAAGATTCACCGGACTTTTCACCGAACAGGTCGATCTGTCCATCACCGCTGAAGAAAAATCGAGTCACATCCGCCGAAACTATTGACTGACCGGAAATCGCCAAATTAATTACCAGCAGCACGGCAACCATGCCGGGCGACAGGGTTTGAATCATATGGGGGCCCCTTTTGTTATCCATGGACACTTCGAAATGCCTTCAAACCGAATTTTTCATTTATAGTCTCATTATGATACTAATAATTCAATGACCGGTTGGTTGCCCTAAATAATAAGTTTAAAAGATCGCTTTGAGCGCTTCAAAAACCAGCCCTCATGCTTTACCGGGGGGCATTGGATTCAGAAAGGGGAAAACGATGCCACGTCAACTTGTTTCCAGCGGAAGCCCGTATGAACCGGTGGTCGGATTTTCGAGAGCCGTGAGAGTCGGCGATTACATATCCGTTGGCGGAACCGCGCCGATCGGCACTGACGGCAAGACCTCGGCGCCGGGTGATCCGGCCGGCCAGACACGGAGATGTTTTGAAATCATCAAAACCGCTTTAGAGAAAGCCGGGGCTGATTTAAGAGACGTCGTTCGAACACGGATCATGCTCCTGCGCATAGAGGACTGGGAAGCGGCTGCCCGCGTACACGGTGAATATTTCGGTGACATCCGCCCGGCCAGCACCATCGTGCAAGTTGCGCGTTTTATCGAACCCGAATGGCTCGTTGAGATCGAGGCCGATGCCGTGATCGCTCGAATTTGATTGCGGTTTCCGTCGCAGGATGGTGAAAATCGTTTGCGCTATCCCATGTGGCCTTAACATTCAGCATACTTCTGATTACCCACCATATGACGGCGTATTGGGGCGAAACCAACGAGTTCACTTGGCGCTCATTGATTTTTAACCATACCCTTTTTATGCGGTTCATCCGGTGCGAGTTCGGGCATTCACTCGGACGCGCATTTACATGCCACCTTTTGGGGTTATATTGCATCTATGGGGTAGCTCAAGTACGAACGCTGTTATACCCGTAATGGCCCGCACGACGAAAGAGGAGCCATGACATGCCGACATCTGCACGCGAAAATGTTCTGGCCCTTTTGGCCAAGGAATGGATCCACAGCGGACCGCCGGGGGTTATGGATATCAGCGATATCGTAGCGGTTCTTTCTCAGGCGCCCAGCGAGACGTTGGCGGTGGTGAGGGAATTGTTTACCGATGGATTGGTCGACATGAATGCGCTGAAAACCGCCGCATTTCTGACGCCCGAAGGCTTTGCGGCCGCCGGGAACACCGGGAGAGGGGCGGCGTGACCAGTGCCGATACCGAGATAACCAGCGACCCCCTTACCGGGAAATGGAACCAATAAGTGGAAACCGTTCTGTTGATCATCATTGTTCTGGCCTATGTCATCATCAAAAGGATTGCTGAAAAACGGATGGCCCGAACGCGCATTATCAGCGACGAAGAATGCCTGCTCCACCTGGCCAGGTTGAACGGTTGCAGCGAATTCGCATTGTTTCGAAAAGCGGCCCTTTTTTGGACAGTGGCCGCACATCAGGTCGAGGAAGATTTCAGGTCCTATCTGATGGGTGGAGATCTCCCGCACTATGTGCGTGACTACATCCGCAAAAATCCCCTCGATCGGGATCAGCTCCAGCAGCTGATCTATAATTCGGGCGGCATTTTCTATCCGTCATGGAAGGTGTGATAACTCTCGGTAAATTACTTCCTTTGGTGGGGTCCTAACGTTTACCAGTTCCAGGAGGTTACAAATACCTGTGACGAGGATCATTATGTCATATTGAACATTCAATGACCGGCTGATTACCCGAAACAATGGATTCAAGAGACCGCTCTGAGCGGTTCACATGTTATTGCTCCGGCTTTGCTGACGGACATTGAATCATGGCAGGCGCTTTGGTTTCGCTCCGTTGGTCCGGACACCGCGAGTGCCGCGTTTCAACCACGCTTGCTGCCCTTCAGACGGTTCAAGGTGACGCTGCTCGCCAGAATCATGAGCCCGCCGACCCAAAACCGCCAGGTCGTCGGATCACCCAGAAACACGATGCCGATAATGGCGGTAAAAACGACCTCGCTGGACATGAACACACCACCTTCCCATCCCCGACAGTAGAAAAACCCCTGGTTCATCAGCAATTGAGCCGACACTGACGTAAGGATGATTCCCAGAATCATGACCCACTCAACGGGATTGGCCGGCAGGACTGGATTCTGAAAGAACATGGGAGAAGTGACCAGGCTGCCCATTGTACAAAAGTAGAGGTAGATAATCACGGGACCGTTTTTCTCCCTCAGGGTTCTGATCAGCGTCACCGTGATACCGGCGAACATCCCGCCCACGAGCGCCACGATTTGTCCAAAGAGCCCCCCGTCAAGCTTGAAATCAAAAAGGATACCGACACCGATCAGAACCGCGACCGTGCAGGCGATTTCGATTTTCCCCATCCGTTCCCCGTAAATGAGGAAGGAAAACAGGGCGGAGAAAATGGGATAGGAATAAAAGATGACCAGCGCCGTGGAGACCGGCAACAAACGAATCGCAGTGACGAGGCTGACGAACGCCACCGATCCGGTGCACCCTCTAATAATGAGCAGACGCGTATTGTTTCCCCTGAAAGGATTGCGGTGACGACCAAAAACAGCCAGAAGAACCAGGGCGCCGCCGAAGAATCGATAGAAACCGATATCCCAAATCCGGTATTGCTGGTCCAGTGTCTTGATGAGGATATTGAGCAGAGTGTACAGGAGGGCCGCCGACAGCATGAAAAGCGGTCCGGCTACGGCGGCATCCATTTGTACTTTACCAGGGGACTTGAGGTTATTTTTCATAGCGGTATTATTGGTTTGTTCAGCGCTCTCGGGGAGAGTCACCCCAGATCAGGATAAAGGGTGGATCAGACCGTCGTTCCGTCAAAAAAAGTTTTCCTTGGTGTGACATAAAAATGGTGGGGATAAAAGCTAAAAATGATGCTTTGTTCTGGAAAATACCGTATAGCGTGCATCTGTTCCAATGAGTGCTCGTTCACGAATGGTTGCGGGCGCTTTTGCTTGGACATTAATGCGTTGTCCGGGCCTGGTTGAGACCCCGATGGCCCATTCTCAAAAATTCGCTTCTATCTTTAGCGCCCTCGATTAATTTGAAAACAGACCACCATCAAAATTCGGGCCAAAGCCCTTTTACAGATAACGCACGAACGCTTCGTCGCGGCGTCAGACCACTCCTGTTGCTGGCGGTCATTTTCTTTTTGAACTTTTTCGCAAGGGTCGTCAATGCACCCCTCATGCCCGAAATCGAAGCCGATCTCGGCATCAGCCACCGTTCTGCCGGATCCCTTTTTTTCACGATATCCATCGGCTATTTTATTGCGTTGCTCGGCTCCGGATGGATTGCCGCGGGGCTCAGTCATCGCAGGACCATCATTCTTTCAATGGGCGGCCTGGGCCTGGCGCTTGCCGGTACCGCTTTCTGTAACAGTCTGTTTACGATCCGGATGACCCTGTTGGTGGTGGGGCTGGCGGCCGGAATATACCTACCGTCCGGTATTGCCACACTCACGGATCTTATTGAACCCCGCCAATGGGGCCGGGCGATCGCCATCCATGAGATGGCTCCCAACCTGGCGTTCGTTATGGCCCCCTTGCTGTCCGAGTTTTTGCTGCTCTGGTTTTCGTGGCGAACTGTGGTTCTTCTGTTGGGTGTCACCACCTTTCTGGCCGGCATCGCCTATGCGCGTTTCGGCCGTGGCGGTCGGTTTCCCGGAACAGCGCCGAGTCTTAAAGCGATTAAAATCTTCGTTGGTGAACCGGCCTTCTGGATCATGGTCCTGTTGTTCGGGTTGGGGATCAGCAGTTCCCTCGGTGTTTACACCATGTTGCCGCTCTATCTCGTCACCGATCATGATATCGAACGCAACCTGGCCAATTCCGTGATCGCTGTCTCACGACTATCGGGCCTGTTCATGGCCCTGGCCGGCGGCTGGGCGGCAGACCGCTTCGGGCCCAGGATGACCATGACGGCTGTTTTCCTGCTGACCGGATTTGCCACGATCATCATGGGTGTCGGAACCGGGCCTCTGGTTCTGGCAGCAGTGTTTCTGCAGCCCATGGCGGCCGTCTGCTTTTTCCCGGCCGGTTTTGCGGCCTTGTCCGGCATCGGCCCGCCCGGTGCGCGCAACATTGCCGTATCCCTGGCCGTGCCCCTCGGATTCATGATCGGCGGCGGGGCCGTTCCCCTGCTGATCGGGTTCATGGGGGATACCGCTTCTTTTTCTTCGGGGATTCTCATCGTCGGATGCTGCATCGCCGCCGGTGCGGTCCCGGCCTATCTGCTGAGGTTGCGGGTTAACCGTTGATGGCTGCTCAATTCGATCATACCTGACACTTGAATGAACGGTTCAATGGAGGATCAAGCGAATGACACCAAAACCGATTGCCGTGCTTTACGAACACCCGACATGGTTTGCGCCGCTTTTTGCCGCGCTGGAGCGAAAAGATATCCCATACGAAAAGATCAACGAGTGCCGCTCGTGAAAATGAGGGATAGATTAGAATGGATCACCCTTTTGTAATGGAGCCATTTTATATGTACCTCAATTGAGTGATTTTTGACTCTAGCTGCACCCATCTTTTGCCCATCAAGGGCCTGTGCCAATCCTCGACATAGCCATGGGTATGCCTGCGGTTGGCGCAGACCCTCGATGAACGAAACCTCAGCACATCGTCTTCTCAAAAATCGCTCAACTTAGGTAATAGTTTTTTACTATCATAGTGCTCCGGTTCGACTCCCGTTGCGGGGTGGGTCTGGATGATTATCATTATCCAGGTCAGTAAACAAACAACATTTAATCAACAGGAGGTCAGAAATGTCGGACAAAGAACAAAATTACATCGAATCCGAGAAGGAAAGAGAAGAAGGTCACGCCGATACCCGTAAGAAAAATTTCGAGTGCGAAAAGCCGGATCCAAATCTCGGTTGCGACCCCGGGATCGACGTTGCTGGATAACGTATAACGGCAGAATCCTAACGAGGCAATTGATTTTCCTCCTATCATAAAAGGGCAGAGCCTTTCGAGGCTCTGCCCTTTTATGATGACCGTGATAGATTCGATGCTACCAGACTACCATATAGCGTCGAAGATTGAAGAATTCATTCGGGGACAAACGCAATACTCTTCAGGATCGAATTGGCTTAATCTATTCCGGCGGCGGCTCGCCATTTTGATTCCAGCCCCTGGCCTGATAATACTCCTTCAACATCTGCGCCATCTGTGCCTCGGTGATGACCTTTCCGGTTTCCGGCAGGGCTTCGCGGTGAAATCTCTTCGGCAGAAGGTCGTCTTCGGGAGTAAGGCCTTCGCGGAGGTTGAACCGGCGCGCGTCGTCGGTCACACGCGCAGCGATCCGGCGCATATCTTCGGTATTCAGGTCAAGACCCGCCGCCGCATGTATCATGGTCGCAAGCGGCTCCCACTGGTAAAGATCCCGGTAGAAGCGGCACAGAACCAGGGTGTCAAACAGGGTCAGACGGTCCTCCCACTCGGTAAAAATGGCGGCTTTTCCCTCGATCATCTCCGGATCGACCATTCCTGCCAGCTCCGGCTTGTAGAAGGTGGCCCGAAGGTGACAAGCGCCTCGGTCGGAAGATCCGTAGGCCAACCCCATCCCTTTCAGAATTCGGGGATCATACCCGGCCGGCTCCATTCCCTTGACGTGGATGGCCTGGTCCTCCATGTGCCACTCTTTGGCGGCAAAGCGGATTCCTCGGGCCAAGGTGTCCCCGATTCCGCGGCGAAAGGCGATATCTTCCAGCAGGGCGGCGATTCTGTCCACGGCACCATAGTCGATATCGTAGGTGACGATACCCTGCCTGACAGCCTCGATGGTCAGCCCCACCAGGTTGCCCCCGGTGATGGTATCGAGCCCCAGGCGATCGCAGAGGTCGTTCAGGTAGGCAATCTCTTCGATCTCTCCAACCTCGCACAAGCCTCCGAAAGCATAGATGGTTTCGTATTCCGGCCCTTCCACTTGGAGGCCCTTGTGACGCCCTTCCTTGACTGTCGATAGTCTTCCACAGGCCATGAAGCATTTCAGGCACGCGTGGGGACGGACCTCGCAGCGCTCGTGCAAGGCAGCGGCATTGATGTTTTGCCAGTGCTCGGAGCGCCCCTTTTTCCAGTAGCGCGTCGGGAAGCCGCCGACTTTGTTCATGATGTCTACCAGCATGGGTGTGCCCAAAGTCTTATAGGCCTGCACACCGGGATTGTCTCTGTTTTCTTTGGCGAAATCCCGGCTGAAGGTCGTGAGGTGCGACGCGTCGGCCCACTCTTTTTTGGCACCACCGTGAAAGGCAATGGCTTTGACCTTCTTGGCACCCATCACCGCCCCGACACCGGTGCGACCGGCACTGCGCCAGTAGTCGTTTTCGATGACGGCAAAAGCCACTTTCTTTTCCCCGGCCGGTCCGATGCAAACCACGCCGCATTTCTTCACTTCGGGGCGCGATTGTTGGACAAGATCCTTGACCGTATCTTCGGTGTCGAATGTGTCCTTGCCCCAGAGTTCTTCGGCCGGATGAAATCGAGGGCCGGATTCATCGATTTCCAGCCAAATGGGGCGGTCGGCGGTACCGCGGATGACCACGGCGTCGAAACCGGTTCCGGACATGAATTCGGCGACCTTGCCACCCGAGTAGGATTCCGAAAAAAAACCGGTGAGGGGGGACTTGGTGAAAACACCGTGCCGGCACGAACCCAGGATCGGGCTGCCATTGAGAGGGCCGGTGGCAAAAATGATGTGATTGTCCGGGCCGAAAGGGTCCACCCGTGCGGGGTTTTTATTCAGCAGCAGGTGCAGGGCCAGGCCTTTTCCGCCCAGAAAATTTTTCAGTAAGGTATCGTCCATGGTTTCCACCTCAAATGTCTGGTCGGAAACATCGACGATGAGAATTCGTCCGTACAAGCCTTTCATAGCTGCACCTCTTAATAATAGGGTTTACTTGTTACTGCGGCGAACCGGTGAGTCGAATTGTGGCGCCTGCGCGTTTTTTGGCTGACGACAAACATCAATAGGCCCGGGGCCCCCGGGGGCGGCTGCTTCTTTAAACTTGACCCTTCGATCAAATCCCCAGATAGGCGGTCTTGATGTGAGGATCTTCCAGCAGGTCGGCCGCCGGGCCCTCCATGGCAATGCGGCCGTGTTCGAGTACATACCCCCTGTCGCTCAGGCTCAACGAGTGTTTGACGTCCTGCTCAACGAGAAGTACGGTCATGCCCTGGTCGGCGATTTTACGGACCGTCTCGAAAATACTTTTAATCAGTATCGGTGCCAGCCCCAGAGAGGGTTCGTCCAGCATAAGCAGCTTGGGTCGTGACATCAGCCCTCTGCCGATGGCCACCATCTGCTGCTCGCCACCTGACAGGGTCATGGCCATCTGCTCCTCCCGCTCCTGGAGCCGTGGCAGAAGAGCATATACTTCCTTCAGGGTCTTGTCCTTCAGCCGATCGGCGCGATTGCTGTATGCACCGACAATCAGATTGTCTTTTACGGTCATTAGGGTGAACAGGCGCCGCCCTTCAGGTACCTGAACGATGCCTCTTTCGACGATATTTTCGGGGGGTTGATCATGGGTGGGAAAGTTTTCAAAGAGAATATCTCCCCGCGCCGGTGTCATCAGACCGGATATCGTCTTCAAGAGGGTGGATTTCCCGGCGCCGTTACTGCCGATAATGCTGACCACCTCGCCTTCCTTCACGGTAAGAGAGAGATCAAAAATCACCTGCACGTCACCGTAGAAAACGTCAATATTCTTCAGTTCAAGAAACGGCATAATCCTCTCCCAGGTAAGCTTTGATGACGTTCTCGTCCGCGGCGATATCCTGCGGCGTGCCTTCAGCGATTTTTCGACCGAAATGAATCACGACGATTCGATCGGAGAGGGCCATGATGGCGCGCATGATATGTTCGATCACGAAGATGGTGACCCCCTGGTCTCGAAGCCGGCGAATGATATCCACCATATCGTCCACCTCCGCCGGGCGTAAGCCGGCCATCACCTCGTCCAGCAACAGCATTTTGGGTTCGGTGGCCAGTGCCCGGGCGATCTCCAACCGTTTGCGGTCTGCGATCGTAAGATTGCCGGCACGTATTTCTTTTTTGTCTGCGAAGTCGAGGAATTCGAGCACGTTTAGGGCCTTGCTGCGGGCGACGCCGGTCTTGTCCGTGACGGCGAATGCACCGACCATGACGTTGTAGAGCACACTTTTCGAAGCAAAGGGTTTGACGATCTGAAACGTTCGCGCCAATCCATTTTTGCACAAGTCCCAGGGCTTGCGGCCGTTGATGACATTGCCCCTGAAGCGGATGTTTCCATCCGTTGGGGCATACACACCGGCGATGCAGTTGAAGGCGGTGGACTTGCCGGCACCGTTGGGTCCGATGAGCCCCAGGATTTCACCTTCATCGATGTCGATGTCCAGGCTGTCCACGGCTCGGAGACCGCCGAAGTCCTTTGTCAGGCCCGTCACTTCCAGAATTTTCATGAAACGTTTCTCTCCGGTTTGTTGAAAATTTTCTCCACTACCCGGTCGTACGCTCTGGTCAGCGGCTCCTGCAATCCCCGGGGCTGGAAAATCATGACCAGAATCAGGACCACACCGAAAATGATAAGGTGCATCCCCGGCAGTGTGGCGCCGAAATAAATCCGCGAGAAATCGCTCACCGGCCTTAGAAGAAGCGCCCCCAGAACCGGGCCGGCAATGGAACCACGGCCGCCGATGAGAGCGATAAAGGCGATTTCGAAGGACAAGTCGAGCGAGATAATGCTTTTGGGATGGATGTATAGGGTGAATTGGGCGTAAAAGGTACCGGCCAGCGCCGTAAGGAAGGAACTCATGGCCATGGCGACCAGCTTGGTGCGGGCCACGTTGATTCCCAGTGCCATGGCGGCTTCCGGTTCTTCCCCGCCGGCATTCAGGATGTACCCGAGTTTGGAGCGGGAGATGAACCAGGTCAGTGCCAGCACCGCCGAGAGCATGAGCAGGATGATGTAGTAATAGGGGACCTTGCTGATAAAGAGCAGGTTGACAAAACCGGTCTCCAGCGGCGGGATTTGAAGTCCCCGGGGGCCGTTAATGAAAAAAGGCCCGAGATTGTCGATGTTCTCCACGATCACCCGCAGGCCCTCGGCGAAGGCAATGGTGGCCAAAGCGAAATAGGCGCCACGCATCTTCAAGGTTGGCAAGCCGATTATCACCCCGACAATGGTCGCCAGTATGCCTCCGATGATCATACCGATCCAGGGACTGATGCCGTACTGGAGAGAGCATATGGTCGATGTATAGGCACCGATCCCGATAAATGCAGCGTGTCCCAGCGGCAGCACGCCGGCGAAGCCGCCCACCAGGTTCCAGCTGGTGGTCAGGTAGGCATAGAAGAACACCAGGATCAGAATGTGGAGATAGGTGGCACTGTGCAGAACCAGGGGCAGCCCGAACACCACAATCAGGACAGCCATCAGTGCCAGCCGGTTGAATTTTTCTCGCGTCATGCCATTTCCTTTAGATTGACTACCAGTCGTATTTAACTCCGAACATTCCGGAAGGTTTGACGAAAAGAGCAATCAGAAACAACCCGTAGACGATGGCCTCGGTCCATGTGGCCGTCATAAACTGCGGTGCCACCGATTCGATCAGCCCGATGATGATTCCGCCTAAAATGGCGCCGCCGATGCTGCCCAGGCCGCCCAGCACGACAATAATGAATCCCTTGATGTCGAAGAGCACGCCCACCGTGGGAAATACGTTGTAAAACGGGACCAGGGTAACGGCGGCCACACCGGCGGTGGCCGTTCCGATTCCGAAGGCCACATTGTAGACCCTGTACTGGTTGATTCCCATGAGGCTGGCCGCTTCCCGGTCCAGGCTGGTGGCCCGGATGGCACGTCCCATTCGGGTTTTTTGAAAAAACAGGTAGACGACCAACGCCGTGAGGATTGCAGCCGCAAAACCCCACAATTTCGGCACCGAGATGAGCATCTGGCCGAGTTCCAGCATTTTGCCACTGAGGGGGTTGTCCTGGATGCTGCGATACTGCGGACCGAAGATCAAGAGCGTCAGGTTGTCGAGTACATACCAGACGCCCGTCGTGACGATGATGACCGTGATGGGCTCACGGACCTGTTTTTCGGCCTTGAATATCGGTTTAATAACGATGTCCTGGAGGTAATAGCCGAATAAGAACATTACCGGTACCACCAGGAACAGGGTCAGGTAAGGGTGGAGCCCGGTCAGCACCACCGCCCAGTAGGCCACGTACATGCCCACCATCAGCAACGAACCGTGAGCGAAATTGATTACCTTGAGTACGCCGAAAATGATGGTCAGCCCCAGGGCGGTCAGCCCGTAAATGGAGCCCATAAGAATACCGTTTATCGTGTCTTCCAGTATGTAGATCATGGCTTTATCTCAACCTGGTGGGCAGTCGTTTCCCCGGTGGCGCCTCCATAGAAGGCGACCGGGATAGGCGCGGCGCCTTTGAAAACCGGCACCGCGCTCTATCGGATCCGACTCGAGAACACTGATTATTTCATCGGGAATACCGGTTTGTATCCAGCCCGGCGGGCACCTGCCGGCCAGACGGTGATCCGTTCCAATCCGCTTCCCACATCGCCGATCTGCACGATGGACAGCGCGGCATGCTTGTTCTGTCCGCTGCTGTCGAATTCGATGGCGTCATAAGAGGCGATCATGGCCGGTCCGCTTCTGAGGTTGGTTTCGGCCAGTGCCTTGCGGATCTTTTCCGGATCGAGGGATCCGGCGCGCTCCAGGGCGTCTGCGATCACGTAAGTGGCGATGTATGCATCGACTGCTTCGCCGGCCAGGTTGTAACCGTAGCGTTTTTTGAACTTGGCATTGATTTCCTTTACTCCGGGCTTGTTCACGTCGGTTTCCCACTCGACGATGTCGAACAGGTTGCGAGCGTTTTCACCGGCGGCCGTTAAGAAGGACGGGTCGGCATGCCCGCCGCCGCTGCCGATAATGGCCTTTAGTTTTACCTTGTACTCCGCCAGGGTATTGGTCAGTAAAATGGCGTCGGCGGCATTGGATACGAGCAAGAGCGCGTCCGGCTGTGCGCGGCGAATTTTCTGCACCACCGGGCTCAGGTCGGTGGCCGTCGAGGGATAGGGTTCGTCCAACACAACTTCGTAGCCGCCCTTTTTGGCCAACTCTCGCCATTGCTCGGCGAAACCCTTGCCCCAATCCCCGTTTTCATAGACGAAAGCCAGTTTTTTGATTGGAGTGCCGAATTCTTTTTGCATGTCAGTCAAAAACGCAAACTGGTCCCTGGTCCACCAGCTGTCCTTGGCGGCGATCCGGAACACGGTCTTGAAGCCCTGTTCGGTGATTTTGTCTGCCACTGAGACCGGGACCACGAAAGGAATCCCGTAGCGCTCGGCAACAGCGGTGGTCGGATACGTCACCGCAGAGTTCCAGCATCCGGTGAGAAGGTTGACTTTTTCGGTGTTGATCATGCGTTCGGCTTCGGCAACACCCTTTTCCGGCTTTGATTCGGAGTCGGCGTAGAGCATCTCGAGTTTGGCGCCCCCTAATGACTTGATGCCGCCGGCCGCATTGATTTCTTCCACGGCCATTTCCCGGGCGTTCTTACCCTGCTGCCCCACGGAGGCCGAAGGGCCGGAAAGCGGGATAATGTTACCGATACGAACTACTTTGTCCGCGGCCCCGGCGGTGCCGGAGAGATTTGGCAGAACCGCAATCACGGCCAGAGCGGCCATCCAAACGGCAAACTTGAAACTTCTTTGGGTCGACTTCCTCATAACTCCTCCTTTTTACTGATGGTTGTTTGATTGGCGTCCAAACAGTCCGGTTCCGACCTACGACTGCCTATAGCTCGGTCACTGTGTGCGGATCGTCTCCGGCACTGCATTTGTATAGATAGAACACCAGGTGATCGGGCAGCATACTGAAGATAACGATTTCCCCGATCTTCTCTTCCAGATTTTTCTCGAAGGGAACCACCAACAGCATCTTGCCGGTGGCGCCATCTTCATAAAAGGTCCGGGTCGGGATGTCTTCGCCGAATGCCGCCAGTCGCTCGAGTATGACGTCGAAATCGGTGATGAGGCCATTTTTCGAACGGTTTTCGATGATCAGGTAGCAGAGGCGTGGATCGAGGTTCTTCTTAATTTCCGTGAATGACGCCTTTGCAACTCTATCCATACTTATTTTCCCAATGAAGCCAGCGCATCCTCGAGAATGGCCAGCCCCTTCTCCAGGTGTTCGTCGGTAATGACCAGCGGCATCAGCAGACGGATCACGTTACCGTAGCTTCCGCAGGTCAGCAACAACACTCCGCGCTCCAGGCAGAATCTGGCCACGGCTTTGGTTTCATCGGCTGCGGGTTGCTTGGTTTCACGGTTCTTGACCAGTTCCATGGCCAGCATCGGGCCTAAACCCCGAACATCGCCCACGATTTCGAAACGCTCCTTGAACCCATCGAGCCGTTTTCGAAGGTGTTCCCCGAGTGCCTTGGATTTTTGCAGGAGGTTCTCGGTTTCGAAGACTTCCAGCACGGCCAGGGCCGCACGGCAGGCAACGGGATTGCCACCGTAAGTTCCGCCAATACCGCCCGCATGAATCGAGTCCATGATATCTTTTCTGCCGACAACCGCACTGAGCGGCATACCGGCTGCCAGGCTTTTGGCCACAGTGGTAATTTCGGCTTCCACACCCCATTGTTCCATGGCAAACATGGTGCCGGTGCGGCCGATCCCGGTTTGAATTTCATCGGCGATCATCAGGATACCGTGCTTCTCGCAAATTTTTTTTAGTTTCGGAAAATATTCCGGGGGCGGACAGATGAAACCGCCTTCGCCCTGAACCGGTTCGGCAATGATTGCGGCGGTAGACTCCGCGGCGACGTAGTGGATGAAATAGTCCTCGAGATAGTCGGCGCAGGACGTGCCGCATTCGGGATAGCTCAGGTTCCAGGGGCAGCGATAGCAGTACGCGAAGGGCATGCGGTAAATTTCCGGTACGAAGGGCCCGAATCCGTACTTGTAGGGTTTGACCTTGCTTGTCAGGGACATGCCCAGGTAGGTGCGGCCGTGAAAACCGTTTTCAAAAGCGATGATGGCCTGTCGCTTGGTAAAGTAACGCGCAATTTTTACGGCGTTTTCGACAGCCTCGGCCCCGCTGTTGATCATCACGGCTGATTTGTCGAATGATCCCGGGACAAGTCGGCAAAGTTTTTCGGCCAGGTGCACTGCCGGTGCATAGGGCATCACCATGAAACAGGTGTGGGTCAATTTTTCGGCCTGATCCTTAATAGCGGCGACGACCCGGGGGTGCGAATGCCCGACGTTCATTACGGCGATCCCGGCCCCGAAATCGATGTATTCCTTACCTGCTACATCGTACAAAAGTGCGCCCAGGCCTTTTTCGATATAACGGTCGGTGGCACTCGCATATCCTTTGGCCATGGTTTTATCCCGCAGCGCGATCAGGGCCTCGTTCACGTTGTCCATGATGCCTCCTTGCTTAGATGGCAATCTTTAGTTATACGATTATCAGTCTTTCGACGGTCGGTCTTGACGATATTCGGGATGGATCCAATGGATACCTTATGCCGATCCTTCCAAAGGGGGCCTTGCATCATTGGCGTTGAAGCGATGATATACGATCAGCAACAATTAGACCAACACCGGTGCTTTATCAGATGTATATATATTTCTATTGGTTATAAGGGTCCGCAATAGCCTTGTCGCTTTCGATTGATACAAATATGAATCAAAAAAGTCTATAATGATTCAATATAGTTCGAAATGCCATCATAATTCATTTTTGAATCGCTCTGGGAATTTTTTAATGTAACAATCCCGGTATGATAAATTACTTTTTGATTCACCTTTGAATCTTTGAGAAGGTGAGCCGATGACGCTTCATTTTGCGAACGGCCGTCGGCTGGCTGATGCCGAGGGCTGTGGCCAGTTCGCGAGTGGTCCGGCACCACCGCATGGCCTCCTGCAGCAGCGATTTTTCAAGGTCGCGCAGTGCGCTGCCCAGAGATTTTCCCGAACCGGGTTTTCCCGTGCCGGTTGTCGATGGGCGGTATTCGCTTGTCAGGCTTCGGGCGATGAAATCGTCCAGCACCGGCTGATCGCTCATCACCACGGCTTTTTTGAGTAGATTTTTCAGCTCTCTGACATTGCCCGGGAATCGATAGCCCTGGAGCATCTGCAATCCTTCTGCTGAAACCTGCCTGTCCGCGTTGAAGCGCCGATTGTATTCTTGCAGAAAGTGATTGACCAGTTCGAAGATGTCGTCGGGCCGTTCGCGAAGGGATGGTATTTTTAACGTGAACGCATTCAGACGGTAGTACAGGTCACCGCGGAAAACCCGTTGACTCACAAGGTCCTCCAGTTCACGGTTGGTTGCAGCAATCACCGTGCAGTCGATCTTTCGCGGTCGGGTGCCGCCCAACTTCAGGATTTCGTAATCGTCGAGATACTTCAGCAGTTTGGCTTGCAGCGGCAGGGGAATGTCACCGATTTCGTCAAGGAAGAGGGTACCACCGTGGGCGAGTTCAAAAAGTCCGGCCTTGCCCTGCTCGCTGGCACCGGTGAATGCCCCTTTTTCGTAACCGAAGAGCTCGGCTTCCAGCAATTGTTCGGGTAGGGCCGCACAGTTGATCTGTATGAAAGGTTTCCGGCGGCGGCGGCTTTTTTGGTGGATAAACTTGGCCAGAAGCCCCTTTCCTGTGCCGGATTCCCCTAATATCAGGATGTTTGACGCGTCGATAAGGGAGAGTTTAAGGGCCGCTTCCAAAACCTGGTGCATCGGTATACTCTCGGCAATGATATTTTGATCTTTGAGCTCACGCATGCTCAAGCCCGCCAGTTGATCCTTGATTTTTTCGGCCTCCAAGCGGGTTTGTTTCAGGGCTCGCTGGATAGTGTTGAGCTGCGTCAGGTCGCGTTCGTTGACCACCACCAGATAGAGACCGCCGATTTCGTCGAAAACAGGCGTGCCGGTGGCCAGCAGATACTTTTCGGTCTGATGAATGTACTGCATGACGCTGACCTGCCGCTTGGTTTCGAGGACCTCAAGGGTCACCGACCGGTCAAAGAGGCCGTCCTGCATGAGAGCCGACACGTTTTTTCCGACGATGTCTTCCGACCGGATCCCGTTGAGCCGCTCCGAAGCCTCGTTGACGCTGATGACCGTGCCGTTGTGGTCGCACACCCAGATGCCGTCTGAAGAGGCTTTGAAAATGGCTTCCAGCTGACGATTCATACGCTTGTAGGATTCAAGCTTTCTGGCGGCATTTTCGAACTGCTGCATTTCCTGGAAATTACAGACCGCACCACGTGTTTTATGGTTCTCCCGGATCAAGGTGATATCTAAAATGAGGTCGATGGTCTTCCCCTTGACGTGGTGCCCGAGAATCGGTGATTCGCTTTTCAGGCATTTCATCACCTGGGGGCCGGTGAGAGGCAGCAGTTCGGTGATCAGTTTGCCGGTGTGCGATGCCGAAGAAAATCCAAGAATCGATTCGGCCTGACGGCTGATGTGGGTAATCCGGCCCGTGGCATCGGTGGCGATGACACCGGTGCTGATGACGCCGAATATATCTTTATGGCTGAAACTCGCGGTCATAGGGTCACCAGGGCAAACGAAGTGAGTACTTGTTTGACATGTCGGGGTGTTTATCCGCTAAAACCTTTCACGTCAAAATTTACAATAACTCCTCGGAAGCTTATTTATATATAATCTGGATGAGTGTCCATCCATAAATAATCTTTGTCACCCTGGTTCCCGCCAAGGCGGGATTCACGACAGGTTCCCACTGGGGTACATATTTGGCCGTAAATCGCTGAGTGAACTAAAATATAAGCTGGAATAGTCTCATGATCCCTTTGGGTTTCGATGTCATCGTCGTCGGTTTGGGCACGGTTGGTGCGGCAACCTGTATGGCGCTTGCCCGCCGGGGCGTTTCCGTCATCGGGCTGGATGCGTTTCAGCCGCCCCACCAGCTTGGCAGCCATCATGGCGAATCTCGCAGTATTCGACGGGCCTACATGGAAGGCACCGGCTATGTCCCCCTGGCACTTCGGGCCTGGGAACTGTGGCGAAGATTGGAGAAAGACGCCGGTACAGATCTCCTTGTTACAACGGGTAACCTAACCCTCGGGCCACGCGATGGTAAAGCAGTGGCGGGTTTTTTGGCCAGCGCACGCGCATATGACATCCCATATGAAGAACTGACCGCAAACGAAGTTCGTCGGCGCTGGCCACAGCTGGCACCGCGCGACGGATTTGCGGCAGGATTGGAAAAGGAAGCCGGTGTGCTTTTTCCGGAATCTGCGATCTCTGCGTTTCTGTCAGAAGCAGAGAAAGCGGGAGCCACGCTTCGGTTCAATGAGCGTGTTGATCGTTGGGCTGAAGCCGCCGACCGAGTCATCGTCCACACCAGGAAGGGGGCATATGAAAGCGGCCGCTTGCTTCTGGCGGCCGGAGCCCGGAACAAGCCGCTGCTGAAAACCGCAGGTACTTTTTTGTCACCCAAGCGCGTTCCTGTCCTTTGGGTGGATCCCCCGCAGCCGCAGGAATTTTGTCTGGGAAACTTACCCGTCAATTTTTGGCAGCTGCCCTTAGCTGGAGATGCCGGCAGCCCAAATTGTCTTGAACTATACGCCCTGCCTTCTACCAGGACTGGTGGACGTGTGAAAGTGGCTGCCCATAACCATCTTGCCGATTGTGATCCTGATACGATGATCCGAGAGGTTGAGATTGAAGAGATGGCCACGATCCGCCTGTTTCTGGAGGAATTCATTCCGGCGCTGGCTACACGCAATTTTACCGCCGATGTATGTCTCTACACGTTGACACCAGACGGGGAATTTGTGCTGGGGCCGCTTCCCGGCCATAGCAATGTTTTCGTTGCTGCTCTCGGCGGCCATGGCTTCAAGTTCGCACCGGTACTGGGAGAACTCCTGGCAGATATGACCCTGGGAATTGCGCCGGCATACGATTTGTCCATGTTTGCCATCGGCAGATTTGCAAATCCGGGAATTCCATGAATTCTTTTCAGGGGTCGAGATGATAGTTTTTTCTACCATATTGACCTTATTTGGCTCAGATTGACCTTTTCCGCTAAATGGTTATATTACAAACTAGTCCAGAGTAAAGGCTAATAAACGAAAATTTCTCAGGAGGTCTAAGATGTCTAAGAAAGAGCAAAGTTATGTTGAAACCGAAAAGGAAAGAGAAGAAGGTCACGCCGATGCCCGTAAGAAAAATTTCGAGTGCGAAAAGCCGGATCCAAATCTCGGTTGCGACCCCGGGATCGACGTTGCCGGATAACGTATAATGGCAGAGTCATAACGAGGCAATATCTTTTCTCGCTTATACACTAAAGGCAGAGTTCTACGGGACTCTGCCTTTATTTCATCATCCATCCAAGGACAATCAGTGGTAGTCGTGGGTTCCTTGCACAACCTCAACGCCGAAATTCTTTGAGCGGTTCGGGCCTGCCACGTCTTAAGCCGGTCATTCGGTGAAGTGTCGACGTCCGCACGGGAAAGGCCCGATGGTTCGAAGAGGAGACATCGATATCGAATCTTCACCAATTCTCGCAGAGTAGTTCGAAATACCCTTGGGGCTTGACGCAGGCCGGGCATTCGTCGGGGGCCTCATTGCCCTGATGCAAATAACCGCAATTTCTGCATCGCCAGGTTTTGTCTTCGCTGCGGGTGAAGACGCTCTTTGCGGATAAGTTGCGAGCCAGCTCACGGTAGCGTTTCTCGTGCTGCCGTTCGGAAACACTGATGGCTTCCCATGTATCGGCGGCCCGCTGAAATCCCTCATCGCGGGCCGTTTCGGCAAATCCCGGATACATTGTGGTGTGTTCGTACCTTTCGCCATCAGCGGCATGTATGAGATTCTTATAGGTGTTATCGACGACCCCGGCTGGAAATTTCCAGGTAATCTCCAATTCGCCGCCGTTGAAGAATTTAAAGAATCGCAAGGCATGCTCGCATTCATGGTTGGCGGTTTCTTCAAAAATGTCGGCTATCTGGATGTAGCCTTCATCTCTTGCCCGGTCCGCAAAATAGGTGTAGCGATTACGGGCCTGGGATTCACCGGCAAATGACGTCAGTAGATTTTTCGCTGTTTGACTCTCCCTGAATTTACCCAAAGTCAACCTCCTTTCTCATTTGGTTTCCATTCTTTCCTTAGGTTGCCCTATGCCTGAGTTTGCGGCGCTGAAGTCGCTGATTATTCCCTCCGCTCCCGGTTAATGCAATATCTCCAAGAGTTCAATTAATCACACTGCCGCGCTCCAATCAAGGCGAACCGGGAGTTTCCCGCGTATTTTTTCCCGCCCGGGGAGGGTGGCACCACTGATTCATCGGGATTGTTTTGCCAGCCATATGGGGCCTTTGATAATATGGTTGCGCGCAGACAAGAATTCTGCTTGGTATGTCGATATGATTCAGGAAAAAATCGGCATTGAGCGGCGATCCTTTGCCGCGATGCTGACCGTCTGCTGTCTGATCACCTTTGGCTGCTACTTCGCGGTTTCCATGCGCTTGCCCGTGGTGCCCTTATATGCCCGCGGCTTCGGGGTCACCACCGCCCAGATCGGAGTGATCAATGCGGCCTTTTACCTGATGGCCGGACTTTTATCCCTGCCGTCCGGTATCTTGTCCGATCTTCTCGGGCGCAAACAGCTGGCCGCTATCGGATCGATCATTCTTTTCGCCGGTATGTTACTGCTCTATTTCGGTCGATCCTATATACAGTTTGCAGGTTTCTACCTTTTTCTGGGGGTCGGTACAGCCGCGTTCGGGCCCACCATGATGTCTCTGGTTGCCGAAATTACACCCTCCACCCACATGGGGCGTGCCTACGGGTGGTACACAACCGCTCTGTTCTGTGGTTTGGGTATGGGGCCTGCTGCCGGTGGCATCATGGGCAAGTGGTTTGGTTTGCGTCCGGTATTTCTGATCGGCACCGGTCTCGTTGCCCTCACTATCTGGGTGCTTCTGCGGTACCTGCCGGCGTCAGAGCCGAGTGCCGATGCGAGGAAGAGCAAAAGTCGCTGGCTGGCGGATATCAAACGTATCTATACAAATTGGCCGCTCATGGGCTGTTGGGTATCGGCTTTCGGCGCCTGCATCATGGCCGGTATGTTTTTTTCTTTCATGCCCCTTTATGCTCACGACCAGGGATTGGATGTGGGGCAGATCGGTATCGTTTTTCTGGTTCACTCGGTGACCAACGCGCTGTCGCGCATCCCTTTCGGCGCCTTCAGCGATCGTGTGGGGCAACGTAAATACCAGGCCCTGGTCGGCATCGTCATGGTGACCCTTTCGATCGCCGGATTCGCTTTGGCCACAACCTACTTGCACTTTCTTTCTGCGGCATTCGCTTCAGGGGTGAGCATGGCGATCGCTTTTACCTCCATCGGTGCCCTTATAGCGGAGACGGTTGAGTCCCGGTTTCGGGGGCTTGCCATGGGAGGTTACAACACCTGTATCTATTTCGGTCTCATGGCAGGCTCCATCGGCCTGGGGCCTCTGATCGAAGTCATCGGCTTTGCCGGGGGCTTTTTCCTGGCCGCAGTGATCAATTTGCCATGCCTCCTGTTCTTCGCCTGGAGCATGATGGGGTATACGAAAGGGCGCTGAATTGGATGGGGGACCGTGAGGTAAGCGATTTTTTCATGGCAGCAGGTTCAGCCGGTGGGTGGCCGCGACCGTCGAGATCCGCTCCGGCGCTACACCGGCTTCATCGGCGAACTCGGGCCAGCGGCGCACAGCCGATCCGACGGCGGCCAGGATGTCCAGGGGTTTTTTAATGTTGAAGCGTTTTGCCACCTCGATAAGGTCCTGCCGCTCGAATCCGTCCGTTTTTCCGTTGATGGTCATCTGGTGGCGATTGGTCCAGCTACCCTTCGAATTGTAACTCCAGATGACATCAAAGGCCGGCGCCAGGCGCCAATGTCCATTCCGATCCATCAGAAAAGCGATGTTGCGCGTATGGTCATCCTGATTGCGGGCCACAACGTTGAAAACCATTCGCTTGTAAAGTTGCGCCACTGCCGGATGGCCCAGGTTCAACCGCTGACAGGCGGACATGGCCGTTTCATAGCTATAGCGCCCGGGTAGGTTGAAGTCATAATGCCCCAAGGCACAGAGGGATTGCATGTGGATTTTATCGGCTGCGAGTGTTCGATCGAACCGGCGTGTCATAAAATGCGATCGTCCGCCTTCCTCCATCAGGCGGCATTCGGTCATATCGATGCCGGCAGCTGTTGCCATCAGGTGGTAAGCGTATTCTATTTTGCCATAGCCTTCAGGATCTCCGAGGGTGTCCTGATTCACTCCGTCAAACTTTAAAATCCAGTATTCATAGCCGTCGGGGGCACGCACCTGACCGGATCTGACTTCCCCGGTCCCCGGATTCCAGGCAATGACGGCTTTGGCCCGGGCTCCACCGGCGGATGTTCCCACGCGAAAGATCGTGTCCAGGGCGGTTGATTCGTGCGCGGTCAAATTCACAAAAAGGTTCTTTCTTTCCGAGAGAATTTCACCGGCGAGCTCGACCAACTCGGAAACGTCCACGCGCACTGATTTCTGCCGCGAAACAAGGGCCGGTTCAAACTCCAAAGCGCCCATGCCGCGGCTTCCCATGTAGCAGAGGCGCTCGATAGGGTTGAAATCTTCGAGGGAGCGCCCCTGCTCGAGAAGCCAGGCTTCGATGAGGATCGTGCCGTATCGATCGGGCAGCGAATCGGCCAACAGGCCCGGCAGGCCGTAGAATGTTTTTCGACTCAATTCAGGGAAAGAATAGATCGCCGGGTTCAATGGTACCGTGAGCGGTGCAATCTCCAGTTGTTTGCCAAGGAATGCCGGGTCGTACTCGAATGCGGCAAAACCCTGATCGTCATTCCAGGCCACGGCGCCGACCAAATCGCCCCACAGGTTAACTTTGGCAACGGATACGGCCATTTTTGATCATTCCTTGACCCCGACACGTCGACCGGTTGCCCTCTGTCGCGCCTTGCCCTTCAGCTTGGCCAGCTGGAGAGGGCTGATACCCGGATCGGGTAAGAGCACATCCAGTTGATCGAGTTTACGAAGTGCACGCAGGATTTCGATAAAGGAGCTGAGACCGCAACCCTTGCCGGCCTCCAGATCAAGTATTACCCGGCGTGATACGCCGGCCGATTGGGCCAGTGTCGCCTGAGTCGTATTCTGATTCAGCCGCTCCCTGCGGACACGTCGACCAATTTCTTTCAACATTGCCTGGTTGTTCATCGAATTAAGTTTCATAATGATACATTATAATAACACTATACTCGTATTTATGTATTAAAGTTACATATTTATTATTTAAAATCAATAACAATTTTCCCCAAAAGTGATTTTTAGAAATCATTTTTTTGCAACTTTTAAAATCATAATGGCATTTTGTGTGCTTTAATTGCTACATTAAAATGAATACGGATGCCAAGATTAGCATTCAAAAGTGTCAAAGTCATTTCGAAAATATGAAACGCTCAACGTGGGTCTATATTATTTCAACCACTTCATTGCCCGCAACAACATACACCCGCTCCTGCGGTTCGAGGCGGATGACCTGATTTCCGGTAAAACTACCGAACGCCGGCAGCAATGCTCTTTTTTCCCCAAAGCAAAAGCACGGAAGGATTTCACTTTGGCGTCCCCTTCCCGAGACGGAGACGGCCGGGTGTACGTGCCCGGCGATTGTGTAGCACGTCGTGTTTGTTTCGGGTTTGTGGCTAAAGACGAAAGGGCCGGCAATATGTCGTGCAATATGTCGGTCGAGCCGGAATGCGGCCGGAGGCGGACCGGCGCTGCGGTCGTGGTTTCCGGTGACCAGGGTGAAATGAACACCGGACCACCGCCGGCGCCATTTGTCAACGATGGTGTTGAATTTTTGGCTGACATCGATCCGCCCGTGCATTAAATCACCGAGCACGAGGAGCTCATCCGGCTCGAGCCGCTTCAAAAGAGATGCCAAGCGGCCGATATCAGCGGCAGTAGTTCCACCGGGAATCGGTATCCCGCTTTTCCTAAACACGTGTCCCTTGCCGAAGTGGGGGTCGGCCACAATCAACATCTTTTTTTGCTTCCAATAAACGGCGCGTTCCGGCAGTAGTGTAAGACGCTGACCGTGTATGTTTATTTCTTTTATACCATTCAAAGTTAGGGTTTTCTCGATACCGTCGGTCTATCGGCGGCCTTTTCCAGCTTCAGTTGCATCCGCCGAACCCGATCGGCGAGTTTCTCGGAGCTGATCCGGGTCCGCAGGCGGTTGACCATGATCGGAAAAGCCAGCGGCGTCGGCTGCCCTGTTTCGATCAAATGCAACCGTGAGGCGGCCATTCGGTTCAGGCTTTGTGAGAGACGCCTAAACTCGAGCTGCCTTTCGAGGATCTCTCGGGTTGATTGCTGGATCAGCAGATTTCCGGGGTCATAGCGACGAAACACCTTGTAAAGCAGGCTGCTGGAGGCTTGAATCTGTCCCCAGGATTTACGGCGGCCCGGATACCCCTGAAATACCAAACCGGCCACCCGGGCAATTCCCCGGAATCGTCGCTGCGCCATTTCCGAAACGTTCAGACTCTCGAGGATGTCCATCATGAGCTCGTCGGTATTGAAAATGCTTCCGTTCTCAAACGGCGCCGTTGGTATTTCCCGATCGGAAAGCATCTCCAGACCATAATCGTTGACGGCTATGGAAATGGTCAGAGGGGCCGGTTTTGAAAGCCGGTAGGCTAAAAGCGCGCCGAGGCCTTCATTGACCAGGTGCCCATCGAATGAAAAAATGAACAGGTGGTTCCCATCGCGGGATGCCAATTTCTCGATCAGCAAGTCGCCGCATCCGGGGATCATCGACCAGCGGGCCTGAATTTCGAGTAGCGGACGCACGGCTTCCATTTCTGGCGATTCAAAAATGCCTCTGCGGGCATCGTCCAACCGATTTCTGACGGCGGCGGCCAGTTCGGTGGACAAAGGCATCCGACCGCCCAGCCACTGGGGAATAGAGCCCTTGCGCCGACTGCATTTGCGGGCCCAGAGGGTCATATCCTTCATCCGAACGAATTCGAGAAGGCGTCCGGCAAAGACGAAACAATCCCCCCGCTTCAGTCTTGATACAAACCGCTCTTCCACCGATCCCAATCGACGGCCATTGACAAACTTGACCAAAATGGCCGCATCGGCGGTGATCGTGCCGATGTTCATGCGATGGCGAGCGGCTGTCTTTGGGTTGGAAACGGTGAACTTTCCGTTTTGCGGTGCGATTTTGGCGTATTCAGGATAAGCGCCCAGAGAGGGTCCACCGGTGGATACAAAGTCCAAAACCCAGTCGAACTCTTGCCGGGAAAGATGCCGGAAGGCATGGGTATCCCGGATTTCCTGGAATAGCGCATCCGGGCAAAAGCCGCTTCCAAGGGCGACGGTAACCAGGTGCTGGGCCAACACGTCTAAAGAGCGTGATACCGGATGACGCGGCTCGATGACGCCATCGGCGACCGAACGCCGGGCCGCAGCCACCTCGATCAACTCCAATGCGTTGGTGGGGGCGCAGATCACGCGACTTTCCTCCCCGGGACGGTGTCCGCTTCTGCCGGCGCGCTGAATCAACCGGGCAATCCCCTTGGGGCTGCCGATTTGAATGACACGGTCGACCGGTGTAAAATCCACACCCAGATCGAGGCTCGACGTGCACACGACGCATTTAAGACGCCCCTGGCGCAATCCCCGTTCCACGGCTTCACGCTCGGCGCGGTCGAGGGAGCCGTGATGCAAGGCGATGTCTGACTTCCAGTCCGGTCGGGCTTCCAGGATTTCTCGAAACCAGATCTCGGTCTGGGAGCGCGTGTTCGTAAACAACAGCACGCTCGAGGCGGTTTCGATCATTGCCAGCACTTGTGGAAGCAATTTGAGGCCCAAATGACCGGCCCAGGGGAAGCGGTCCATCTGCGAGGGTATAATGGATTCAATTCCGATGGATTTGGGAAGCGACCCCTCGATAAGGTGACCCCTGTTATGGGCCGGTCCCAAAAGCACCTGCATGGCCGTTGCGATGTTGCCCAGGGTGGCGGACAGTCCCCAGGTTCTCAGGCCCTGGTTCCATTTTCTCAAGCGTGCGACGGCGAGTTCCATCAGCACGCCGCGTTTCGAGCCCATGAGTTCGTGCCATTCATCCACCACCACCGATCGCAGACAACCGAATTGCTCCTGGGCTCCCGGATAGGAGAGCAGCAGACAAAGGCTTTCGGGAGTGGTGATCAGGGCGGTGGGAAGGCGTTTTTTTTGCCGGTTTCGCACGGATGCGGGCGTGTCGCCGGTACGGCACTCCACCGACCAGGGGAGCTCAAGGTCTTCGACCGTGCGAAGAAGTGCATCGTGGATGTCCGCTGACAGGGCGCGCAGCGGCGTGACCCAGAGCACCCTCAAACGCGGAGATTGATCCCGTGCGCGCCGGTTGTCGAACCCGTCGGTCAGCCATTTGCGGTGGTGACCAGTCATCCATTCGATCAGTGGCCCGAACCATGCGGCGTAGGTTTTACCGATTCCGGTCGGGGCGTGAATCAAACCGCTTTGCCCCGCCAGATACGCATCCCAGGCCTCACGCTGAAAATCGAACGGCTGCATAGACTTGGCGTTGAACCACTGGCAGATCTTATCCAGCGCGGCCTGGCATCGATCCGCCTGCTCTCTGGCGGTGGCATTCATCGGTGATCGAACTCTCGTCATGGCCCGTCAAAGGTTAGCGATAATAGGCAACCTGTACATGGCGCCGGCGGACCGGGTTTTTACACCGCTTTCAAAAACAAAATTCGAAAAACGGCAGGGCGGTATCAGTAATTGTAGAAAAAAACGTTCGATTAACGGTACGTTTTTGTGACGACAACAAGACAACTAAAGTGATCATAGGATTCTTATCTTAACCGAGGATTTCTGGTCAAAGGCTGCAGCGCTTGAACTGTCGGCGACCAACGACTGCTATTTTCGAAGCGGCATGAGCGCCGTCAACGTTTCAATGGTGTCCGCTTCTTCCACGGTTTTGTCTTGGCGCCAGCGGGCGATGCGCGGAAACCGGACGGCCACACCGGACTTGTGCCGGGTCGATTTTTGGATCCCTTCGAAGGCAATTTCGAAAACCAACCGGGGCGTGACGGCCCGGACCGGCCCGAACCGTTCAACCGTGTTGCGCTGGATGAAGCGATCCACTTGCCGGATCTCGGCATCGCTCAAGCCCGAGTACGCCTTGGCAAACGGCACCAGGCCGTCGCCCCGGCGCACGGCAAAGGTGTAGTCGGTATAGAGACCGGCCCGGCGACCATGCCCCCTCTGGGCGTAAATCAGAACGGCATCCACGGTCAATGGGTCGATTTTCCATTTCCACCAGCTGCCGCGCCGACGACCGACCGCATACACCGAATCGAACCGCTTCATCACAAAGCCCTCGACCCCCCGGCTGCGAGACTCCCGCTGCAGAGCAGAGAATTCCTCCCAGGTTCCGGCAACCACAACCGGGGAAATCTGTATCCGGTTGCCGGGAAGAGGGGAGATCACCCCTGAAAGCGCTGCACGCCTGCGGTCGAGTGCGGTTTGGCGGATATCCCGGCCACCCGATTCCAACAGGTCGTAGGCGAGGAAGACCACCGGTGCTTCCCGCAGAAGTTTCTTGCCCACGGTCTTGCGGCCGATCCTTCTCTGCAGCTCCGAAAACGGCATCGGGCGGCCCTCCTTCCACGGCAGGATCTCCCCGTCGATTACTGTACCGTCCGGTAAAGATGCGGCCGCATCTTTCAACTCCGGGTACTTGTCGGTCACCAATTCTTCACCCCGGGACCAGATAAATATCTGCTCGTGGCGCTTGATGATTTGCCCGCGGATACCATCCCACTTCCATTCGATTTGCCAGGTTTTCACAGGACCGAGACTTTCCGGGTTGCCCTCTAGGGGGTAGCACAAATAAAACGGATAGGGCCTGCTGATGTCGGCATCGTGGGTGTCCGGCGAAAGGATTTGGCGGTAGTAATCGGCTGTGGGAGGCCATTCCCCCATCAGCCGGTGGGAAATCGCGGCCGCATCGATATGGCTGAATTGAGCCAGGGCGCGAACGACCAGCCGCTGGGAGACACCGACCCGGAAGCCGCCGGTGATCAACTTGTTCCAAACGAAGCGCTGGACGTCGTCCATCTGGCTCCACGCCGCACCAACCGCTCTTTGCTGGATCTCAAGGTCTTGGCCCCGAAGCGGCAGCAGGTGCTTTTCAACCCAGCGGTGCAGCGGTCGATCGCTCGAGCCTGAAGCTTTCGGCAGCAACAGCGTAATGGTTTCGGCCAGGTCACCGACGACATCGTATGACGCCTCGAAAAGCCAGCCTGGAACGCCGGACAGTTCTGCCGCCCATTCCATCAATTTACGGGTCGGAACCACCTGACGCGGTTTGCGCCCGATGAGAAAACGGAGCGACCAGATGGCGTCCTCCGGTGGTGCAGACCTGAAGTAGGCCACCATGGCATCAATTTTACGATTGGTGCTGGTGGTTTCATCCAGACGGCGGTACAGGTCGGCAAAGGCTTTCATGATTCCGTTTCGCCTTCGGCATCGTCTTCTTCACCGCGGAACACCGTGGGAATCACTTCTGCTTGAAGGCCCTCTTCCTGCAGCCAGCGTGCCATTTCGGTCGCATATCCGTGTGTGACGGCGATTTTCTCTGCAGTTGTGGCCGCGATGGTCTGGACCAGTCCGTCCCAGTCGCTGTGATCCGAGAGCACGAAGCCTCGGTCAACCGATCTACGGCGGCGGTTTCCCCTGATGCGCATCCAGCCCGATGCAAACGCCCGGACCCGGTCCGGGAATCGGCGCATCCAATTGGGGTTGTCGGCTGACGGCGGGGCGATGACCAGGGACCTTTTTAGAATCTGCTTGTCATCAAGAGCACCGACATACTGGGTGGGCGGCAGCGGGATCCCGGCTTCGCGGTAGCATGAATTGAATTTTTCGACCGCACCGTGAGTCAGAATCGGTCCGATGGTCGTGTCGAGACCGGCGATAATCCGCTGGGCCTTACCCAGCGCGTAAGCGAACAGAATGCTGGTGCGGCCCTGATCCCGATTCGACTGCCACCACGCGTTGATGTCTGCCATGACCTCCTCCGGGCCCGGCCACCGGAAAATCGGCAGCCCGAAAGTCGATTCGCTGACAAACACGTTGCAGCGAAGCGGCTCCAAAGGGGTGCAGGTCGGATCGGGCTCGCGCTTGTAATCGCCGGATACCACCCAAACCCGGCCGTCTTGTTCAATTCTCACCTGGGCCGATCCCAGGATGTGCCCGGCCGGATGCAAGGAAAGCGTGATGCCGTTAACGCTCTTGACTTCCCCATAATCCAGCGTCTCGATGGGGACGTCGTTTCCAAGCCTCGCCTGCAGGACGACTTTTCCTTCTGTCGCACACAAATAGCTGCGGCAGCCCCAGCGGGCATGATCCGCGTGGGCGTGAGTGATAACGGCCTTGTTCACCGGCTGCCAGGGGTCGATATAGAAGTCACCCGCGGTGCAATAGAGGCCTTTCGGGTTGAGTTGAAGGATGTCGTTCAAAGGTTTCGCTCTCTTCACGGCCGGGGTAAAAAATACGGGGGCATATGCTGACAGGCACAAATGAGCGCTTAATTAAATACTGAGTCCGCTGATGCTCTCTTTCAAAACCGCCGCCGACCGCTGCAGTCCTTTCAGCTCTGCAGCGTCCAGTCGCAGCAGAATAGCGTCTTCCACGCCCGCAATGCCGACCACGGAGGGAATGCTCAGGCAAACGTCTTTTAAGCCGTATTCTCCCGTCAGCATCCGACTCACCGTCAACACGCTCTTCTGGTCCTCGAGCAGGGCTTCGACAAGTCGGACAATGGCCGTTCCGATGGCCGTGTTGGTGTAACCCTTACGATCGATGATTTCATAGGCGGCGCTGCGCACTTGCTGGAAGAGTCGATTCATTTTATCAGCGTCAAATGGTTTTCCCACAACCGAGTTGTCGACCAGGGGCATTCCACCGATGTTGGCTGAGGACCATATCGGCACTTCCGTGTCGCCGTGTTCTCCCAGTATGACCGCATGCACCGAGCGGGGATCGACTCCGTAATATCGGCCCAGCAAGGCCCGGAAGCGACCCGTATCGAGCATGGTACCGGTTCCGATAACACGGCAGGGAGGCCTCGAACTGAGTTTTTGCGTCACATAGGTGAGTATGTCGACCGGGTTGCTGGCGATTATCAATATCGAATGCGGCGTATGACGGTCCAGTTCACCGACAATATCCTTGAAAACGGCGGCGTTGCGATTCAAGAGATCGAGACGATTTTCTCCCGGTTTTTGGGACACGCCGGCGGTAATGATGACGACCTGCGCCGATGAGAGATCGCCATAGCTGCCGGCCCTGACTGTCATGCTTCCGGCGAAGGCCTGCCCGTGCATCAAATCCATGGCTTCACCCTCGGCCCGCTTTGCGTTTTTGTCGATCAGGATGATCTCGCTGGCCAAACCGCGCATGAAAATGGCATATGCGGCAGCGACGCCGACGTTGCCGGTACCGACGATGCCGACCGTTCTTTTCTGTATCATTAACACCTTTCTGAGTCTGATAATCGATTCGCTGAACCAATATCGGACTCTTGTGAGCTACTCTTCGATTATCGAATTCATGAGCGAGTGCTTTTTGTTTCCAGAAACGATATTTTCTACGCACTCGTCGTAACGATGCGGATACGCCTGTTTGTCCAAGGCTAAAAGGCCTTTAACATGACGGTTGAGTCGTTTGTATGCCCGGGTGATGTGTTGATAATCCGAGAAGAAATGGAGCATATCTTCCAACATTTCAGCGTCGGCTGTGAGATCAGTGGGTTGCCAACCTATAGGGTGGTTTTTCTTGATACGGATCATCTCGACGTACACCGGTACAAATTCTGTGTACACATCGCGAATTCGGGACACAACTTGCTGGGGCAATTGTTCGATGTCGCCTATTTCGGATTTTATCATGTTATCGATGAGACGCAGCATCTCTATATTGTTGGTTGTGGTGCTATTTTTAACGACCATGTGTATGGGATCCTTTATCCGAAAGCCTGTTTTACTTATGCGGCGGGTCTTCTCCGTGGAATTTTTTACCCTGTCGACATACGATTGTAACGATAAAGGGCAACAGAAGTTATGGATAGAACCCGCCGGGGAACAATTACTTTTTTGTATAATTCGATAGGTCCTTTACAAGTCGACGAAGCGTTTTGACATCAATTAACCCCTCCACCCACCGTTCAGGAAAGGATGCCCAACCGTTATCCGCACCGAAAAGTGCGCCTAAAATTGCACCCCGGTGCGCATTGTCGCCACCCAGGTTTGTGTTGACGACAAGTCCTCGTTCGGGATTTTTGGCATACTTATGAGCCAGGTAGATCACCGCAGGCACGGCATCCTCAATATAGCATGCCGTGCTAAGGCGTCGGCCCACGACCACGTCATCGGGCAGATCAAGCCACTTCGCAAAGGGGTGGCCGAAGAGCGGATTTATCTGTGTCTTCATCCCTGCCGCCAGGACTTCTTGAAGAGTTTCTCCTTGAAACACCCGCAGCAGGGTTTCGATTAAAAAATCGGCTGCCCTTTCCATCCGCGGTCCCCGATGAGTCAGAGCCATGTGTTTTCGGGCGGCAGTGCCGGCTGTTTGCGGTTCGTGCCGGTAATAGACGATAATCGGAACCAGACCGACCAGGCCGCCGATATGTTTCTCCTGAACACCGCAATTCCGCGGTGATCGACCCTCCGCCAGGCGGTTAAAGAAGTGGCGATGATACTCCTCGACGTATGTGTCCCGATGGCTGTCCGCTGTCGTCATGAAGTCGATATAACGCTCGAGGTAATCGTCGGGGTCGTATACTTCCTTTTCCCTCAGCGATTGCAGCAGCAAGCGGCAAAGCTTCAGGTTGAGCGTGTTTTCACCGGCCTTGAGGAACTGGTGGTAGTGCACACCGGATTGGCCCCAGAAACGGGCCTGTTCGTGGAGGATGTCGTAACGGGGATCCGAAACAGTGTAAACCGAGCGCCACAGAATACTGTCAGGGTGCGGATTGCGCGGTTGCAGGTAGTCGGTTATGGTGCCATAGTCCCTTCGCAAGGCGGCCGTATTGTAGTACCAATGGGCCGGCATGGCCAAGGCGTCGCCGATAAACAGGCCGAAGAGCGCCCCTTCAGCCCGGTCGCGTCCGGTGGGCGGGGAAAAATAATGTGTCGCTGAAGCTAATGAGATCATTGATATTTAGACATAATCTCACCGCCCACTCGCTTTCACTCGTTCGAGACACGGAGGGCGCAGAGAATTTCGTTTTTAGCTTTACGCTGAGACGCCGAAAAGCAAAAAGCAACTCGCCCCTCGGACAGAAATACGGGGCCTCAGAGGTCTTTCAATCTAATTAAATGGATATACAAACAAAGTTTACACTCTCTGTCCGGACAAAAAATTAAACTCTACACCTTTGCGTGTTTGCTGCGAATATCTATTTTCACAAATAAAAAACGGTACGGTGTCGTACGATTTTTTCCGCATAGCTACAGGGGATCGACAGGTATCAAGACTTCGTTGCGCCGCAGAAACCAGGGCATGAATGGCGGGTCGTATCGCGCCCACACCGGTTCTCCGGTTTGCTTGAATCCCCGTTCTTCCATCCAAGCCTGCAACCGTCTTTTGTTTTCTTCATAACGCTTGCGGCTCCAGGTGCCCGAATAGCGGACGGTGGCCATGAGTCGGCCGGGATCCTGCTTTATCGATACGCGGGGGTCATTAGGCTCGGGAAGTGTGTCAAGCGAGTATTTTTCAGGCATGACAAAGGTGATGCGCCAAGTGTCGGCCGATTTCTCCTGATTTACCGGTGCGGTCATGGCAATCTTTTCCGAAAGGACTTCCTGGTTCACCGGTGCCGTCATGGCGATGGATTGTTTCTTACGGTTCTCTCCATTGATATATGCTGCCAGGCGGCGAAAGCCCTCGCTTCCGACCTGTTCGAATGGACCCTCGACGTAAGTTTCGGCCACGATGTACTTTGGATATTCCCTGAGCGCGAACTCGCCGCTTTGCTCTAAGACGGTATAGGGTATTTCTTCGATAGCCACGGCACTTTTGCTCCCCATGACGATGCATATCGTAAACATTACGGCCAACAATAGTTTGTTACGTAACTGGCGTGACATGTTACTCTTCGATATCGATGTTTGAAGCGTAACGGCCGACCACTCCATCGTCTACGCAATTTTCGAGCTCTTCTTCGCTGGCAGACGCCCTGTTTTTGAGAGCATCAATCGGGCAAATAAACTCGTTGCCGGCAGCATCGGTTACCTTCACGAAGACGTCTTTATCCGAACTCTTCATGTCATATCCTTTCTGTGTAGAAATATTCGATACATTCGCTTAATAACATAAGGTAATGGTCTTAATGATCGTGCGTAGATGAAGGCCGAATTCTTTTCGATAGAAACCGCTGAAAGGGAAATCTAATACTTTTTTTAACATATGCAAACTTTACCCAATCGTTTTGAGGCGAACCCGTTTAACAATCACCGCGTTTTAAGCAGGGATCATCGTTGGCTGCTTTTTAGGCTTACATATCGGATAGGAATGGGATGAATGGAATATTGACAAGCTGGGCCAAAGGCCCATTTTAATGCTTGTAACCATTGTGCATTCGGGGTCGATAAATTACGAAAGGAAATTACATTGGATTCTGTGACCCAGCTCACCTTCGGGGCTGCTCTGGGAGAAGCTGTGCTTGGCCCCAAGGTTGGCCGGAAGGCGATGCTCTGGGGTGCGGTGCTGGGGACCCTTCCTGACCTGGACATATTTATCCCCCTCGGGGGGCCGGTCGATGATTTTGTTTACCATCGCGGTTTCAGCCACTCCATTTTCGTCCTCGCTTTTCTTTCACTGCTCCTGACCTGGCTGATCACCAGAGTCCACCCGGACACCAAAGTGTATTTCAACAGGTGGTTATTCCTGACCTTTCTTGTCTTGGAAACCAGCGTCCTGCTGGACTTTCTGACCGTTTACGGAACTCAGATCCTGTGGCCTTTTTACCCCACGCCACTGGCATGGCCGATTTTTTTTATTATCGATCCATTTTTTACCTTGCCTTTTTTATTGGGTTCTTTGGCAGCGCTGGTGCTTACGAGAAAAACGTCCCTGGGACATCGGTTGAACATGATCGGCCTGGTTATCAGCATGGTCTATTTGGTCTGGGCCGTTGGGGTAAGGGAGTTCGTGGATCAAAGAGTCACAGATAAGCTCGCACGCCAAAATGTGCCCTACAGCCAGCTCATCTCCACGCCGGCTCCGTTTAACACCTTTTTGTGGCGGTTTGTGGGTATTGACCAGGACCGCTATTTCGAAACCTATTTTTCGATATTTGATGGGGATGCACCGCTTTCCATCAACCACTACCCCAGAAATCTCGAATTGACCCGGGGACTGGAGCAACATCCACCGGTCGCCAAATTGCGGTGGTTCACCAGGGGGTACTATGCCCTGGCTATGGAAGGAGACGACATTGTGGTGACCGACCTGCGCATGGGGTCAGAGCCGGATTATGTCTTTCGTTTCAAGGTCGCGGAAGCGGCGAATCCGCACCCCTTGCCCGTCAAGGATGAAAAACTGCAGACGCGCCGGGATTTGCGTCAGCTGATTTGGATTTGGAAACGAATCTGGACTCCCACGCCTGTGGTAAGCCAATTCTAGCCTTACAAATATTTACTCACCCGCCTTGTTCTGATCCATACACCGGTTTTCTGTTTGATCCCCATCCCAATTGGGTAAAAAATACAAGAGAAATTCGGCATTGTGCTGGAAAAGCATCTCGTATATCGTTATACAGATAAGAATTGGTTCTGTTTAATTCTTTATGGACACACTGTTAACAATCGACATCGGACGGCCTTTTGGAGCGCACAACCCACCTCATTATAACCGTTCTGCTCGCCTTGTTCCTGGTTGCTTTCGGTACAGCCGGATACATGTTGATCGAGAAATGGCCGTTTTTAGATTCGCTTTACATGACGCTGATCACCTATTCAACCGTCGGCTATGGCGAAATTCACGAGATCAGCCAAAACGGGCGTATTTTTACGTTGGTCCTCATCGTGCTGGGGGCCAGCCTGTTTCTTTACATTATCGGCAATGTGGTGCAGTTTTTAGTGGAAGGACGCATCCGGCTCATCTTGGGGAGGCGTAAATTGGACAAGCAAATAAGTCAATTAAGCAATCACTTCATCGTCTGCGGATACGGCCGGATGGGGCGCGCGTTTTGCCGCTATCTCACTCAGAAGAATCTTCCGTTTATCGTCATCGAGAAGAATACCGATCGTATCCCGGTCATGAATGAAGACCACATCCTTTACCTCGCCGTGGCGGCGACCGAGGAGTCGAACCTGCTCAAAGCCGGCATCAAAAAGGCATCCCATTTGATCACGGCCCTCGGTACGGATCCCGACAATGTCTTTCTCGTTTTGCTGGCCAAGGGATTGAATCCGCAGATCAAGGTTGTGGCCCGGGCCAGTCAAAACACCATTAAGAAACCGCTGTCTGCCGCCGGTGCCGACGTGGTCGTATCACCGTTCGACATCGGGGCCCGCAGAATGGCGCACGCCATTCTGCGGCCCAATGTCATCCGCTTCCTCGAATTGGCTTTTGCAGACGAGGACACCGACATCCATATCGAAGAGATCTCCGTGGGCGCATCGTCGGGGCTCGTCGGCGTGCCTCTGAAGGAATCCGGAATACGCCAGTCATTTAATCTGATCATCCTTTCCATCGTCAACGAGGGTGGCGAACTCTGTTTCAATCCCTCGGCCGATACCCGAATTGGTGTCGGCGACACGCTCATCGTCGTCGGCTGCAGCGAAAGCCTGGCGAAATTGGGTGCGGTCCTGAATCCTTAGCCTGTAGCAGATTCGATACTTTCCGGCCGAACCGGCGAAACCGCAGGTCCTCTTATAGTTACTAAAACATTTGATGGGCCAGGGAACGGTCGCCCCTTTTTTCTTTCCATCTTTTGCAAGAGATAATTTTAAGGCCGGTTTTTCAGTTGCCAACCGACATCCTGATGGAAAATCCAGCGACAGACCCGAATGACTAATGGTTTGATTATCTGTTTCCGAAATAATGGCGAAAATGTGTGGGATGGGTCTTGATCGGCGTACCTTTGCAGTTATATTTGATGAAAATTGTTCCGAAATACATGACAGCTTTACAATCCGACGGAAAATTAGTTTAAGTATTCATTCGTCTTTCGGAATTACAGGTCTTCCCAAGTACAGAATTGAAGTCGACAGGCGCAAGATCTCGCACGGATTGCATCTCAATGCCTTGACAACACGTTTCAAAATCAACTTTAGGAGAATACCTGCTATGATCAAACGCATTCTTGTCGGTATAGGCGGGACGGTATTCACGGACGTCGCCATTCAAAGGGCGATTGAACTGGCAAACATTCATGGCTCTGTTCTTACGGGTGTTACTGTCGTCGATTTAAAACGTCTTCAACACATCGGGCCGGTACCTATGGGAGCCGGAGCTTATGCAGAAAAGCTACGCAAGATGCGAACCGACTTAACCGAAGAGCGGATCGAAGAAGCTCTTTCAAAGTTCGAGAAAGCGTGTCGGGAAGCCAACATCCCCTACAAAATCGAGCGCGAAGCCGGAGACCCCTTCGAATTGATGATTTCGCACGCCCGCTACAATGACTTGACCATTTTCGGGCTAAGGAGCCTTTTCGATTATGGCTTTACGCCTGAACCGCGGGATACCCTGATAAGGCTCGTGATGCAAGGCGTTCGACCGATTATTGCGGTGTCACCCGAGTATCGTGAAATTCGAAAGGTGTTGATCGCCTACAGCGGTTCTATGGAATCCGCGAAGGCGATGCGACGCTACGTTCAATCGCGACCCTGGCCGAACGTGAGTTTGAAGGTTGTACATTTCGGGCAAAAGAATGACCGTTCGGACAACCGTTTGAAAGCGGCCCACGAATATTGCCGCGCTCACGGATTTGAAACCGAAACCGACGTGGTTGAAGGTTCGGCTAAAAACGGCCTAATCGAATATGCCCAAAAGAACGAATTCGATCTCATTGTTATGGGTAACAGTATACGCAGTTTGCTGTTTCGCCACCTTCTCGGTGATACCGCCCTCAATACGATTCAAAACGCTGACCGCCCGCTCTTCCTGGCCCAGTAGGACGAAAAAGAAAAATGGTTGCTGCCGATAGAAAAACACCAACATTTTGGATCGGGCTGATCACCAGTGCGATCCCTCTTGGTTTTTTCTGCCTGTTTGCCACCCTCTTGCCTGAGGTGATCCACGGACAGATTTACCATGTCAACATCAATTGGATTCCCAGCTTGGGAATCCAATTGTCGCTTGTCATCGATGGCTTGAGCTTGCTGTTTGCACTCGTGATCAGTTGCGTCGGCTTTTTTGTCGGTTTGTATGCCGCTGCGTATCTGGGCGATCATCCCCAGTCCGGACGATTTTATTTCTACCTGCATGGATTCATGCTGGCAATGCTCGGGTTGATTTTAGTGGACAACCTGATGGCCTTGTTCGTTTTTTGGGAATTGACGACGCTTTTTTCGTATCTCCTGATCGGGTTCGAACACGAATCGGAAATGGCACGGGACAACGCAAGGCAGGCCTTGCTTGTTACCGGTACCGGCGGGCTGGCGCTCTTGATCGGTATTTTACTGATAGGGATCGTTAGTGACACTTATGCCCTCTCCAATTTGTCGCTGCATGCCGGAATGATACAGCAACATCCGCTGTACGTCGGGATCCTCATTTTGGTGTTTCTCGGTGTATTTACGAAATCTGCGCAATTCCCCTTCCATTTTTGGCTTCCCAACGCTATGAGCGCTCCCACACCGATCAGTGCTTTCCTGCATTCGGCAACCATGGTCAAGGCGGGCATATATCTCCTGGCTCGCCTGCATCCCATTTTAGGCGGTACGATTCCCTGGATGGGCACCCTGGTCGTCATCGGGGGCACTACCGCTTTAATCGGCTCGGTGCAGGCCCTGGTTCAAACTGATCTAAAACGGATACTGGCCTATACGACGGTAATGGCGCTAGGTATTCTGACGATGTTTCTTGGTGGAAAAACCACGCCTGCATTGACTGCCGCGATGACTTTCTTCCTGGTTCATTCAATTTACAAGTCATCTCTCTTTCTGGTTGTCGGTATTATCGATCACCAGACGGGAACACGTCAGCTGGCGGACATCGGTGGTTTATTCAAACCACTGCCGATTACGGCTTTTGCTGCGGCCGCTGCTTCACTTTCGATGGCCGGGTTTCCTCTTTTCTTTGGTTTTATCGGCAAAGAGATCTTGTACAAAGGCGCTTTGACAGAGGATATGTTTCCTGCATTTGCTACGACTGCCGCTGTGCTGTCCAATGCAATGATGACGGCGGTGGCCGGTATCATAACGCTCAGAACATTCATGGGGCCATTGAGAAAGACGCCTCTTGTCCCGAAGGAGGCCTCTTTGGCCATGTGGTTGGGTCCGGTCATCCTGGGATGCATGGGTATTGTATTTGGAATCGTGCCCCAGTGGGTTGCCCGTTGGTTGATCGAGCCGGCGGTGAAAGCCTTTCATTGGACCACGGAAGACATCAAATTACAATTATATCATGGAATCAACGAACCGTTGCTCCTGAGTATTCTTACCCTTGGCCTCGGAACAACGCTGTATTTTGGCCGTCGACCTTTTCGACAGGGACTCGAAAAGGTGTTTGGTTTCCTACCCGTAAAGGCGGAACGTTTTTATACCTTTGCCCTCGATGCCATTGCCTGGCTCGCCAAAGCGCAAACCCGCATCCTTCAAAATGGTTCGTTGCATCGATACCTGGTCGTCATTATCGGTTCGGCGACGATTGGCATCGGCTTGCCGTTCCTGAAACATCTGCCTCTTTTTGGCAGTTTCGATAATTTTGTGGTCGGTCCAACGGAATCGCTCCTGGTTATCATCATTGCGGCCGCTGTCATTCTGGTGGTACTGGCAAAATCGCGGCTCCTTGCCGTTTGTGGTTTGGGTGTCATCGGCGCTGGAATTGCCATGCTGTTTTTAATTTTCGGTGCGCCGGACGTGGCGTTGACCCAACTGTTGATTGAAACATTGACGGTGATTATCGTTTCGCTGGTGCTTCTGCGATTGCCGCGCTTGGAACCTACGAGGAAAAAGAATTATTTCGGGAAATTGCTTAATTTCGTCATTGCCTCCGCGACCGGTGCCCTGATCACCGCTCTCGTTTTGGCTGTGAATCATCGCGACCTTGATCGATACGTGACCGATTTTTTTGAAGCCAACAGTTACATTGCCGCCCATGGACGCAACATCGTCAACGTGATTCTGGTCGATTTCCGAAGTCTGGACACCTTGGGTGAAATTACTGTAGTGGCCATTGCGGGGTTGGCTGCCTTTGCCTTGATTCGGGCCCAAAGAGAAGAATAATGCACTCATTGATCTTAAAAGTCGCCACGCGTCTGCTTGTCGGATTAATTCTCGTCTTTGCGGTCTATCTGTTGTTTCGGGGTCACAATGCCCCCGGCGGAGGGTTCGTGGCCGCCCTGGTGGCCGGCACGGGGTTTGCCCTCGCAGCCATTTCCGAGGGCCCTTCCGTTGTAAGAGACGCGATCCGCATCGATCCGGGGCGAATCGCCATGCTCGGTCTCGGATTGGCGATCCTGTGCGGTTGTGCCGGATGGATTGCCGGCCGGCCGTTTCTGACAGGATTATGGTGGATCCCGAGCAATGGGCATTCACAGACCTTGGCCGTCGGAACCCCTCTGATTTTCGACATCGGCGTATTTCTGACGGTTTTGGGAACCATACTGACACTCATATTAGCTTTGGAAGAAAACTGACGTGGAAACGCTTTGTGCCTTTTTAGTTGGAGCAATGGTTACCGGCAGTATCTACCTCATGCTGGAACGAAACCTCATCCGGTTTATCTTTGGTTTGGTCCTGATCAGCAATGCCATAAATCTGTTGATATTTACGGTAGGCGGATTGTCCAGCAACCGCCCGCCCTTGATTCCCGATACGGGCACAGTTCCCTTAGTGCCGATGGCTAACGCGCTTCCGCAAGCACTCGTCTTGACGGCCATCGTTATCGGGTTTGCCCTTTTAGCGTTTATTTTCGTTTTGTTCTATCGTGCGTACCAGGAAATCGGTACCGTGGATACTGAATTGATGCGGTTTGCCGAACCGAATGATGGTGCGGAAAGCTCGACACATTCGACTCAAAAACCGGGTGAGCAGGGATGAGCAGTATTCTGGTTTGGCCCATAATACTTCCGTTTGCGACGGCCGTTGCCATCCTACTGGTGAAATCGAAAGGGAAGAGTGCTCAGAACATCGTGCTAAGCAGTGCCGCTTTGCATGCATTCTTTTGTGGGATGGTTTTTTTCCGGGTTCATCAAAATGGTATTTTTGCGTCACAGATTGGAAACTGGCCGGCACCGTTTGGGATTACCCTGGTTGCCGACCACTTGAGTGCGATTATGTTGGCGATCACCGCCATCATCAACCTGGCTGTGGTGGTTTATTCCCGAGCCGACATCGGACCATCACTTGCTAACCGTGGCTATTATCCATTGCTCCAGACGCTGGTAGGAGGCATTTGCGGGGCGTTTTTGACCGGAGACCTTTTTAATCTCTATGTCTGGTTCGAAGTCATGTTGATGGCATCCTTTGGGCTTCTGGTTTTGGGCCAGGAAAGGCGTCAACTCGATGGCGGTGTTAAATATGTCGTCATCAATCTCTTTTCCACGTTGTTATTGATAACGGGCATCGGTCTGCTCTACGGGTTGACCGGAACGCTGAATATGGCGGACCTGCATATAAAGATTCAAACAATTCAAGATCAGGGGATACTAACGGCTGTCGCGATGATCTTTATGGCGGCATTCGGTATCAAATCGGCCCTCTTTCCGCTCTTCTTTTGGTTGCCGGCCGCTTACCATACCCCACCGATTGCCGTATCGGCAATCTTTGCGGGCTTGTTGACCAAGGTGGGCGTTTACGCACTGATAAGAATGTTCACCCTGATTTTTACCGTCGATATGCAATACCCAATCACGGTGTTACTCATCGCGGCAACGCTCACGATGATAACCGGGGTACTGGGGGCGGCATCCCATAACGAATTTCGACGTATATTGTCTTTTCATATCATCAGTCAGGTCGGCTACATGATACTGGGCTTGGCGCTCCATACCTCTTTGGCGCTGGCCGGAGCCGTATTTTATTTGATTCATCATATCATTGTGAAAGCCAATCTTTTTCTTGTCAGCGGCGTCGTTCAAAAACTAAGAGGTTCACTCGAGCTGTCACGACTGGGTGGTGTCTACCGAACCAACAAGTGGGTTGCGGTATTGTTTTTCATCCCGGCGTTTTCACTCGCCGGATTTCCGCCGTTGTCCGGTTTCTGGGCCAAGATGATGCTGATTCGTGCCAGCCTCGACATCCAACAGTATCTGGTGGCAGGGATTGCGGCGGCTGTCGGCCTGTTGACCGTATATTCAATGACCAAAATTTGGGGGGAAGTGTTTTGGAAGCCTATGCCTGGCGGCATCCAAATCGATGAAACGACGTTATCCGCCAGGCCATCCTTCTGGATGCTCACCCCGATTGCCGGTCTGGCATTGTTGACAGTGATGATCGGCTTGGGGGCCGAGACTTTTGTAGCGATTGCCATGCAGACGGCCGAAGAGCTTTTGCATCCCGAAATTTATTACAATGCTGTTTTAGGGTATAAATGATCGACTTATTCTTATTGAATATTTTTCTCGCTATCGGATTCAGTGCCGTTTTAGGGGAATTTTCCCTCGGTGGTTTGCTCTCCGGCTTCATTGTCGGGTACGGTGCGCTATGGCTGACCAAACCGCTGTATAGGAATAAACAATACTTTCTACGGTTGCCAAAGGTGCTCCTTTTAATCGGTTATTTCGTCAAAGAACTTTTGGTTTCAAATTTTCGGGTTTTGTGGGATGTGATCACACCAAAGCATATCAGCCATCCCGGAATCATCGGGGTGCCATTAGACGCCAAAACCAACCTGGAAATTATGCTCGTGGCGAACCTGATTTCTTTGACTCCCGGTACGCTGAGTATCGATGTCTCCGAAGACAAAAAGATCCTGTACGTGCATGTCATGTTTCTCGAAGACGTCGAAGAGACTATCCACGCCATCAAAGAT